>DASZZP010000081.1:0-161038 GCA_035544875.1 Thermoanaerobaculia bacterium
TGCTGCTTGAACTGCCCTACCCCCCTCAGGAGTGGGAGGTTGGGGCGAGTCCGGCCCGCTCAAAAGCATCTATCGGATCGCCCCCCGCAACCCCTCGATCCCCTTCCCACCCCTCCGGGGGGGAAGGGGACGCCCCCTCCCTCTTGCTCCGGAGAGTTTCGTCTTAGCAATCGGAGCAGGCGGAGCAGGCGTACGCCCGCGGTGTTCTCCGATGCTCCGTGTTCTCCGATGAGAATTTCAGAATTTCCGCATCAGGCCGACGACCACTCCCTGGACGCGCACGTCGCGAGCGGGGACCACGATCGGCTTCATGTTGGGATTGGCGGGCTGCAGGCGAATCATCCCCGACGTCTGCACCGGCTGAGCTCCCGGGGAGAGGCGGGACCCATCCGCGGCGGCGGGTGTGGCGGCCGGCTCGGGATAGAAACGCTTGAGAGTCGCCTCGTCGCCCACCAGCGCCACCACCATTTCGCCCGGTTCCGCGACGTCGCGCCGCAGCACCACGACGTAGTCGCCGTCGTGAATACCCTCCTCGATCATCGAGTCGCCGACCACCCGCAGGACATAGTGGTCGCCGCCGCGCGACGACAGCAAATGTCCGGGCACGGCGACCCGCTCGTTGCCGCTCACCGCCTCGATCGGCTTGCCGGCGGCGATGCGGCCGAAGAAGGGCAGCTCATAGGGGTCGCCGGCCGTGCCGCCCGAGTGGCTCGCCGGGTGCGGGCCCTCCGTCCATGGACCCTCGGCGGGGCCGCCCGGGATGGCGCGAATCAGCTCGATGCCCCGCTTCTGATTCCAGTCACGCCGCAGGAAGCCCTTGTCCTGGAGGAGCTTGAGGTGCTTGTAGACGGTGCCGTAGGACGAGTACCCGAAGCGGTCGCAGATCTCGCGATGGGTGGGCGCGATGCCGCGCTCGCGGCGGTACTCGTGCACGAACTCGAGGATCTCCTTCTGCCGCTCGGTCAGGTAGGCCATGACACTAGGATAGGCGGTAACCCAGCGTAATGCAAGAGGCCTACGCAAGGCGACAAATGGGTTAGCCGCGCCGCCGCGGCGCCGTCAGCGCGGCTGGTGGAAGAAGGCGCGGAGGAGGGTGAGCATCTCGTCCAGGTTCTGGCGGCGGAAGTCGCGCCGGTAGCCCTCCTCGAAAACGGTGGCGGCCTGGCGCTGCTCTTCGGGCGAGAGGGAAGCGAAGGAACGTCCGGCGAGCAGATCGGAGAGGGCCCGCTCGGCGGCTGCGCCGCGCCCCG
Organism: Thermoanaerobaculia bacterium; assembly: GCA_035544875.1. Lineage (GTDB taxonomy): Bacteria > Acidobacteriota > Thermoanaerobaculia > Multivoradales > UBA5704 > JASLEW01. The sequence continues at coordinate 1,251 of DASZZP010000081.1, forward strand.
ACCACCAGAGCTGGAGGCGGTCGTGGTGGTAGAAGGCATAGACCGGAATGCGCCGCTTGCCCTCGAGCCAGACAAACGCCGCCATCACATCCGGGTTGGCGTCGCGGGCGAAGATGCCGAGCTCCCAGCCGCCGAGCTCCTCCACCAGCCGCGCCCAGGTGGGCAGGGTGTGAAAGACGTCAGGGCACCAATCCTCGGCCACCACCAGGAGGCGCAGCGGCGGCAGGGTGCGGAGCCAGGCCAGGTCGTCGGGGCCGTAGCTGGGGTTGCGGAAGACCTCGTCGAAGACTTCGCGGTGGCGCTGGATCGACTCGAGATAGGCAGGATAGGAGAGGCGGCGGCTCCAGACGGCGTCGGGCAGCGGGTTCATGGGGTGGAGCATATAGCGCCGGAGGCCGCGCGACTTCGTGATCGGGCGGCCCGCCGCGCCGGCGCCATCAGAGCTAGCGGTTGCCGAACCGCCAGCCGAGGCCGATCTGGGCGCCGACATCGGGGGTGTTCTCGAGGTGGATGATGTTCTCGACGAGGACGAGGTGCCAGGTCAGCGGGCCGCGCCGGCTGCGCACGCCGGCGAGCAGCTCGTAGCGGTTCTGGGCCAGCGTGGCGACGGCGGAGTGGCGGAAGACGCTGGGGCTCATGTAGGCCTGCACGACCACCGAGGTCTGGTGGGTGAGGCCGATCTCGTAGCCCGCCACATAGGCCGGCATGCTGTTGCGGTCGAGCCGCCGGTCGGGCAGCGGGCCGCCCAGATGGACCTCGCTCCAGTCGAGGTAGAGGGCCTGGCGCCCCTGGCGCCCAAAAGTGCGATGCAACGCGAGCTGCAAGCCGAGGTCGCTGCCGCCGGTGGAGAGCCCTCCCCGCCGGCGCAGCGCGACTCTCGCTGCCAGCTCGACGATCAGGTCCCAGCGGCTGCCGGGCGGCAGCAGGCGGCACCGAATGCCGAGGATCGGGTCGCTCAGGCCGCTCGGCGGCGCTCCGAGCTGCACCACCTGCTCCCGGCCGACCCTGTACACCACCCGGAACTCGTTGCGCGCCACGAATTGGCGATCGCCATTGCCGAGTCCGAAGGCGTGGTGGAAACCCTCGATGGTCGAATCGAAGATGCCGCCGGTGAAGTAGTAGAGCGGCCAGACGAGGAAGAGGCTCCGCCGCTCGTCGAGCTTGTAGCGCAGGGTCGGCGCCAGCAGGCCGAGCTCGCCGTCGAGATAGGAGACGTCGCCGCGGATCGCGAGCACGGCCTGCGCGTCTTGCGCGGAGAAGGGTTTCCGGCCACCGCGGCGTTTCAGCTGATCGAGAACGCCGGGGCTCTTGACGAAGGTGTTGGCGTGGGTGAGGTCGACCTCGAGATTCCAGCCGTTGCCCAGCGCCGAGGAGCTCTGCGCCGGCACCATCTCCAGGCGCGTGAGATGGTAGGCCGTCAGGTCGCGCGCCGGCAGCGGCCCCGCCAGCTGATATTCCTGGGCGAGGCCGGGCAGCGCGGCGAGCGCTGTCGCCAGAGCGCAGAGAGCGCCCGCGAGGCGCGCCCGCGCCCTGGCCGGAGCGTGATCTCTGCCCCGCCGGTCGCCGGTGCCGGGAGGCGCGTCAGTCGCGAGCGAGGACTTCGCTGCGGGCATTGATCAGCGCGCGGCGGGGCTTCTTGGGGGGCTTGACGACGGCATCGATGGGGACGGTGGTGGTGCCGACCAAGGGAAGCAGCGCGACGCGCGCTCTCTCGCCCTGGCTGAACTCGAGATAGATGGGCAGCAAGGCGCGGAACTCGGAGGAGACTCCCTCCTGGGTGATCTTGCCCTTGATGCGGACCTGGTCGCCGCCTTGCGGCTCCAAGGAAAGGTCGGCTTCGTAACGCGGCACCTCCGTGCCGTAGACCCACTGGTTGAAGAACCAGTCCATCTTGCTGTTGCCGGTGGCATTCATCGCCGGCACCATGTGGCGTTCGACGACGCTCTGGAAATCAGCCGTCGAAGCCTGCTTGCCGCCGTAGGTCGCGGCGTAGTCCTTCATCATCGCGATGAACCGGCGATCGGGATTCTGTGTGCCGCCTTCCCACATCAACATGCGCAACATGTGCAGCACGTAGGCGCCCTTGGAATAGACCAGGACCTGATAAGCGGCGGGAGCGCGCGGGGTCGAGAGCCGCCAGCCCTGGGTGATCGGCCCCACGTCCACGGCGGCCATGGCGTTGCCCGGCAGCTTGGTGAACAGCAGCCGGCGCGCGTCGCGCCAGGCCTTCTCGTAGGCGCCCCAGCCGAGCGTGTGCTGCACCGCGAGGGCCGCCGAGAACTCGGCGAACCCTTCCTCCAGCCACTGGTCGCGGTAGGACTCGGCGCCGACCAGGTCGCCCCACCACTGGTGGGCAAACTCGTGGAAGCCCACCCGGTCGATGAAGTCGGCGGCGCCGGTCAGGTTGAGGCGCTGGCGCTGGGTGCCGTCGAGAAAGGAGAGATAAGGCAGAAAGATGAGCGACGGCCACGATTGCCCGAACGACCATTGCGACTGCTGGGTGATCGCCACGTGTTTTTCCGGCAGCGGGCCGAAGTAGGTGGCGAAGATGCGGGCAGCGTTGAGGCCGTCGGCCAGCGCGGAATCGGCCAGGCGGGCGGTGTTGACGGTGCCGAGCGAGGGACCCGGCGCGCCGTTGGCCACCATCCCATCGAGGTCGACCTCGCGCAGCTCGCGGCGCGAGTCGCTGCTCAGGATCTCGTTGATGGTGCGGACGATGTCAGGGGTGCCCGGGTTGGTGTAGACCGCGACGTCGATGCCGCTCACCTCGTCGCGTTTTTCGAGTTTCCTGAACCGGCCGTAGTTGAAGCCCGCGACCTGCACCGCGGTGTCGGTCTTCCACACCGAGACGCTCTCCTTGCCCTCGGTGCGCGCATCGACGAGGCGCCCGACCGAGACGATGTCGTTGCCTGCCGGGACGCGGTAGATCAGCTCGAAGATAGCCGGATCGGAGAACACGCTCAGGTTGGCATACCAGCTCTCGCGAGCGCCGACGACGTAGTTCTTGTCGCCGGCATCGGCGAGCACAGAGTCGCCGCGGTAGGAGATCCGCACCAGCACGGTGGCCTTGGCGGCGAGCGGCTCGGGGAAGACGACGGCCGCGGCGGCATCCTCCTTGGGATCTTCCTGGACGAAGCCGGCGGCCTGCCAGGCAGATGCGCCGGCCCCTTCCACCAATGCAAAGGCGGTCTCCTGGATGCGCAGCTTGGGCAGCAGGTAGATCGGGAGGACCCGCAGGCCCGGGGAGAGCACCTGGAACCGGATGGTGGTGGTGCCCGCCAGGTCGGCGTCGCGCTTGACCGTGGTCTCGACCTTGTAGTCGAGAGCATGTGCCAGCCGTTTGACAGGGCTGACGTAGTGCCGCTCGACCTCCGCCTTGCGGTCGGCCAGATACCAGATTCCGCAACGGTTCGCCTCGGCGACGCAGAGCAGGGTGTTTTCGCCGCCGAGGCGCGGCGAGATGCCTAGCGCCTCGGCGCCGTTGGGGTCGACCGCGGCGAGCGCCGGCGGTACCTTCTTGCCCTCGACCAGGGCCATGAACACGCCGCTGGTGAGGCCCGGAGCGTTGAGCAGGTCCTCGACCAGGCGCAGCTGGAGGTTGAGCTTGAAATCGGTGCGCTGCCGCTTCATCCAGCGCTCGTAGACTTCGAGCGCCTTGGGGTTGGGCGAGCGCTTGTCGGCCGGTGCCGGCGCCGCGGCGAGCGCGATCTCGGCCGCGCTGTCGTCGGCGAACAGCAGCACCAGCTCGTCGAAGCTGTCCGCCAGCGCCTCGAAGCCGCGGCCGCTGCCCGACGCGAGGGCGAGATGGCGCCGCTCGGCCGGCGTCGCCGGGCTCAGCCGATAGCTGCCCTGACCGACGAATACCGCTCCCACCGTCCGCCCGCCCACCGGGGCCAGGAAATGGAAGGCGCCGGAATCGAACTGGAAACGGAAGGCGTCGCGCTCGAGCACCAGCCCCTGGACCGCGATCACGCGGCCGTCCGGGCGCGCGGCGCGAAGGGCGGCATAGGTCGGATCGGCCCCGCGCACGGTCGCGGTCGGCGCGCCGGTTGCGCCGCTTGCGGTGATTGCGGTGATTGCGGCGATTGCAGCAGGGGAGCTGCCCGTCGCCAGCGGCGCCAGGGTCAGGCCGAGGGCGAGCGTGGCGGCCAACCAGGGGCAGACGAATCCGTTGCAGTGAAGCTGTCTCAACGGGCCCATTCTCTTCAACTCCCCGGCTGATTGACCCTGCGGCCAGTTTAAGGCGCCGCACCCGGCCGGTCAAGGAATCGGCCGGTGGGCGGCAAGCGACTGGTTCGCTCCTGGGCGGGTGGATCAGGTGAGGAGGCGCAAGGCCTCGGCCAGGCGCGGCAGGGCGGCCTCGATGTCGGCCTCGCCGACCGCGCCGACGCTCAGCCGGAACCATCCGTCCTCGTCCATCGAACCGAAGGCCTGGAAGGGGATGATGCCGATGCCTGCCGCCGCGAGGACGAAGCGGCGCACCTCCTCGTTGGTGGCGAGCACGATGCCCTGCGGGGTCCGCCGGCCGAAGGGATGGATGCGGGCGGTGAGATAGATCGCGCCCATCGGCGCAATGCTGTCGACCGGCAGGCCACGCCCTTTCAGCTCCTGGAATCCGGCGTGCAGCAGATCCAGCCGGCGCTCGATGCGGCGGGTGAAGGTGGCCAGGAACTCGCGCGTCGCGGGGGCATCGTCGAGCAGCTCGACGGTCGCCACCTGCTCGGCGCGCGGCGCCCAGGCGCCGACGTGTCCGAGCACGGCTGACATGCGTGCCATGATGTCGGTCGGCCCGACCGCCCAGCCGACGCGCAGCCCGGTCGCGGCAAATGACTTGCTGATGCCGTCGACCAGGATCGTATAGCGGGCCATCTCCGGCAGCAGTCCCGGCGGGGTCACGTGGACGGTGCCGCCGAAGCAGAGCATCCAGTAGATCTGGTCGTACATCAGGTAGAGGGGGCGGGCGCCGCTGCGGGCGCGCGACTCGTTCTCTTCGAGAATCGCGGCGCAGATCGAGGCCAGCGCTTCGGCTTCGATGGCGGTGCCGGCGGGGTTGAGCGGCGAGTTGAGGCACAGCAGGCGCGCTCCCGGCAGCGCCTCGCGCAGCGCCGCCCAGGTGGGCATGAAGCGCTGCTCCGGACGGCACACCACCGGCACCGAAATCGCGCCGACGAGGTGGCTGTAGTGGTTGTTGTTCCAGCTCGGGACCGGGAAGACCACGCGGTCGCCGGGGTCGCAGACCGTGCGGTAGGTGCAGTAGATGGCGGGGCGGGCGCCGCCCGCCACCAGCACCGATTCGAGCGGGTAGTCGAGGCCCAGCTCGCGGGCGTAGAGGCGGCGCACCGCCTGGCGCAGCGCCAGCATTCCGGTGGCCGGAGGATAGTTGGTCTCGCGCCTCTCGAGCGCCGCCGAAACACCGTCGCGCAGCCGGTCGGGAATGGGGAAATGGCGCGGGCTGAAGTCGCCGACGGTCAGATCGCAGATCTGCTTGCCCGCGGCTCCCAGGGCGCGGATCTCGGAGGCGATCTTGAGAATCTCCGAGCCGACCAGCGCGGCGGCGCTCGCCGAGACGCGGGCCTGGGGACAGGGACCTGGATCGCGGGCCAGGTCGGCGAGCTCGACACTGCTGCGCACGGCGTCGGACATGTGCGAACTATGCCACAATCCGCTCGCCCGAGCCCAGCCGGGCGCCGCCGAGATCGCGGGCCCGCTTGCGTGTAGAATAAACCGCTGCTCTCGGCGCCATGGAACTCGACCGCCTCCTCAAGCTGATGACGGACAAGGGGGCTTCGGACCTGCATCTGAAGCCGACCCGGCCGCCGTTGCTGCGCATCAACGGCAAGCTGATCCCGATCGACCTGCAGCCGGTCGACCCGGAGGAGCTGACCGTGATGCTGACCGGCATCCTGAGCACGCCGCAGAAGGCCAAGCTCGAGGACCGGCTGTCGGTCGACATCGGCTACGGCGTCAAGGGTCTCGCCCGCTTCCGCGGCAACATCTACGTGCAGCGCGGCAGCCTGGCTGCCTGCTTCCGGCGCATCCCGTACCAGATCAAGAGCCTCGAAGAGCTCGAGCTGCCGTCGGTGATCGACGAGTTCTGCGATCTGCCGATGGGGCTGGTGCTGATCACCGGGCCGACCGGCAGCGGCAAGTCGACCACGCTGGCGGCGATGGTGCGGCGGATCTCGATCAGCCGCCCCGTGCACATCATCACTATCGAGGACCCGATGGAGTTCCTGTTCACCGACGACGTGGCCTCGGTATCGCAGCGCGAGGTCGGCACCGACACGATGACCTTTTCCGAAGCGCTGCGCAACGCCATGCGCCAGGACCCGGACGTCATCATGGTGGGCGAGATGCGCGACCGCGAGACGGTGTCGACCGTGATGACCGCGGCCGAGACCGGGCACCTGGTGTTCTCGACCCTCCACACCAACAGCGCGCCGCAGACCGTCGACCGCATCCTCGATACTTTCCCTGCCGACCAGCAGGGACAGATCAAGACCCAGCTCGCCCAGGTGCTCAAGGCGGTGGTGTCGATGAAGCTGGTGGCGCGCCAGGACGGCTCGGGCCTGGTCGCGGTGCTCGAGATCATGCGCGTCTCGCCCAAGATCGCCAAGTTCATCGAGCAGGGCGAGACCACTCAGCTGCACGAGGAGATGGAGTCCTCGGTCACCTATTATCGGATGCAGTCGATCAACCAGTGCCTGCTGGCGCTGCTGGTCCATGGGACCATCTCCTACGCCGAAGCGATGCGCCAGTCGTCTGACCCCGAGGACCTGTCGCTCAAGCTGCGCAAGATGTTCCCCAACATCGAGGAACGAGGAGGCGTCATGAGCCCCGTCACGTCTGACTTCTCGGAGATCGTCGAGCTGCAGCAGTTCAAGCGGCTGTACGAGGAGCAGGAGGAGAAGACCAAGCTGCGCCTGGCCGAGAAGGACGACCAGATTGTCCACTTGCAAGGCGTCATCGGGTCGCGCGACGAGCAGATCGAGGAGGGCCAGGCCAAGCTGCAGGAGATGGCGCAGGACCGGGAGCGGCTGCGCGGCGACTACAACCGGCTGCGCCAGGAGGCGCAGGAGAAGATCGACAAGCTGATGGAGCGCATCAAGGAGCTCAATCAGCGGCTGATCGGGACGCCAACGCGGTAGCTCCACGCCTCTCCGCCGCGGTGGGGGCGGCTGTGGTTGGCGAGGGGGGCACGGAGGCCGCTGCCCCCTGCTGTGTGGTGAAGCGAACACAGTAGGGGGCAGCGGCCTCCGTGCCCCTGGTGCCAGCGTCGAGCCCGCCTGAAATCAGCGGCTCCCTTGATCACTTTCTGATGTTTCATTGATGTGGCGGCAGTGACGGCGTCGAGCCGGCCTGAATCGCGCCTCCCTTGATCGCTTTCTGGTGTTTCATTGAGGTGGCGGCTGCGCGAGCGCGGCCGGGCAGAGACCTGCGTGCGTGGTGCTGGTTGAGCTCGGGGTTGCTCCCGTTGTAGCAGCCGCGGATGCGGGCCTGGGCAGCTGCTCTTTTCTTGCCCGGAGGAGACCTCGACCCGTCGCGGGCGGTGCGCTGCTCCGGCGGTGGCGGCGTGCAGGTGTGGAAAACCCTAGAATCCGAGGATATGGAGCGGGGCGAGATCGAGGCGGCATTTGCGGCTTTGCTCGCGGAGCGGGAGGTGGGGGTGTTGCTCGAGGCTTGCGGGGCGACCGAGTGCCACCTGGTGGGCGGGGTGCTGCGCGATCGGGCGCTCGGGCTTCCCACGCGCGACCTCGATGCGGTGGTGGCGGGGCGGGGGAGGGAGATCGCCGAGCTGCTGGCGGCCCGCCTGCCGGCGCGGCTGGTGGCGCTCGGCGGCAAGGACTTCGCCGCCTACCGGCTGGTGAGCGAGGGTCTGGTGGTCGATCTCTGGGACCGCGCCGGGATGGCGCTCCACGCCGACCTGGCGCGCCGGGACTTCACGGTCAACTCCTTCGCCCTCGAGCCGCGCGGCGGGGTGGTCAGCGACCCCTTCGGCGGGCTCGCCGACCTGGCCCGCCGGCGCCTGCGCGCGACCACTGCGCACAGCTTCTCCGGCGATCCGCTGCGCGTCCTGCGGCTTGCCCGGCTGCTCGCCAAGCTGCCTGGCTTCACGGCTGATCCGGAGACCGTCGAGCTGGCGCGGCAGGCGGCCCCGCGGCTGCCCGAGGTGGCGGCCGAACGGGTGCGGGACGAGCTCTGGCAGCTGCTGAGTGCGGCGTGGGCCGACCAGGGCCTCCTGGCACTGGCTGCCGTAGGCCTCTATCCCGGCCTGTGGACCGGCCGTCCCGGCGAGCCCTGCGGCGCGGAGGATGCGGCAGGTCCCGCGGCTGCGGCGGCCGCAGCCGCCGCCGAGTTGGCCGCCCTCGACGAACGGGCGGCAGATCTACGCCGGCTGATCGGGGGAGCGGCGTGCGCGGCCGCGGATGCGACCCTGGATCTCCCCGCCGCCCGCCTCGCCTTGGCCACCGCGAACCTGCCGCCTGGCTGCGGCAGCCCGGTTGCGGCTGCGACGCGCCTGCTCGAGGCCGGATACGTGACAGAAAGGGCCGTGGTGGAAGTCGTGGCGCTGCTCGGCGAGCTGGCTCTCCCGCCGGCTCGTCCGGACACCAAGCTCGACGAGCCGGCGCTACCGCCCGCCCTCCCGCCCTATCCAGAGACCGAGCTCCAGCAGCGCCGATTCCTCTTCCGGCTGGGCCGCCGCTGGACGACCGTGGCCTGCCTGCTTGGCGCCCGCGCGGCAACTCTCGACGCCGACCCCGCCGCGGCCGGCGGCGGCGTCGCCCTGGCGCGCTGGCGCCCGGCCGTGGCCGCCCTCGGCGCGCTGCTGCGCCGCGAGGGTGCCGCCCTCTTTGCGCCCCCTCGCCTGCTCACCGGCACCGAGCTGCAGGAGCTCCTCGGCCTCCCTCCCGGTCCGCCAATCGGCCGCGCGCTCGCCGCCCTGACCGCCGCCCAGGTCGACGGCCGGGTGCACACCCGCGAGGACGCACTGCGCGAGATCCGCCGCTGGCAGGCGATGGGCGGGCACTGAGCCCAGGCGACGCCTGAGTCGCGGTGCCGCTGGCCTGGCGTCGATTGGGGCGGCCTTTGGCGCCCTATGCTAAACTTTCACTTCAAGATCATGGCTCTAACCCTCGACGAGGTAAAGAAAATCGCTGCTCTCGCCCGGCTCCGGTTCGCGCCGGATGAGGAGCTGAGGCTCACAGCCCAGCTGGCTGCGATCGTCGGCTACATCGACCAGCTGCAGCGGATCGATAGGGCCGGCGGCGACGCCGCGGCCGGCAGCCCAGGTAAGGAGGGCGCCGATCGGCCGCGCGACTGCCTGCCACGCGACCGTTTCCTCGCCAATGCCCCGGCGACTCTCGACGGTTTCCTGCTGGTGCCAGAAGTCAAGGGACCGGAGCTCTGAGGCCGTTCATGGCCCCTGACTCCGCCGATTCTGCCGACTCCGCCGACTCCGATTACCGCGCCGGACCGGCCGCCGCGCCTCCGCCGCCGGCCGCCGGCCAGCCCGCTGCCTGGGAGCTCTCGGTCGAGGAGATCGCGCGCCGCGTCCGCTCGCGCGAGCTCAGCGCCGCCGAGGTGCTCGAGTCGGCGCTGGCTCGGACGGCGCGCGTCGAGCCGCTGATCCGCGCTTATCTCGAGCTGTTCGAGGCAGAGGCGCGCTCGCGCGCGGCGGAAATCGACCGGCGGATCGCGGCCGGCGAGGAGGTCGGCGCCCTGGCCGGCGTGCCGGTGGCCCTCAAAGACAACCTCAACCTGGCCGGCCATACCCTGACCTGCGCCTCGCGCATCCTCTCGGGCTACGTGGCGCCTTACACCGCGACCGCTGTCGAGCGTCTGCTCGCCGCCGGCGCCGTGGTGATCGGGCGGGCCAACATGGACGAATTCGCGATGGGCTCGTCGTGCGAGAACTCGGCCTATCAGCTGACCCGCAACCCGTGGGACCTGGCGACCGTGCCCGGCGGCTCGAGCGGCGGGCCGGCGGCCGCCGTCGCGGCGGGGAGCGTCGCCCTGAGCCTTGGCTCCGACACCGGCGGCTCGACCCGCGCCCCCGCCGCCATGTGCGGCGTGGTGGGCGTCAAACCGACCTACGGCCTGGTGTCGCGCTACGGTTTGGTTGCCTTTGCTTCTTCGACCGACCAGATCGGGCCGATCGCCCGCTCGGTGCGCGATACGGCGCTCGGGCTCGAGATCATCGCCGGCGCCGACGGCAACGACTCGACCACCGCCGACCGGCCGGCCCCCGACCTGCTGTCGGGAATCGAGAACGGGATCGCCGGGCTCCGAGTCGGGGTGATCGCGGAGATCGCGGCGACGCCGCTACCCGAGGAAAGCGGCAAGGACTTCAGCGCCGCGCTCGCCGTCCTCGAAGCCGAGGGGGCACGGTTGGTCACGGTCTCGATCCCGACCATCACGGCGGCGATCGCCATCTACTACGTCCTCGCCACCTCGGAGGCGAGCGCCAACCTGGCGCGCTTCGACGGCGTGCGCTACGGGCGGCGGGCGCCCGACCCGCGCAGCCTCGCGGAGCTCTATCTCGACAGCCGCAGCGAAGGCTTCGGCCCCGAGGTCAAGCGGCGCATCATGCTCGGCACCTTCGCGCTCTCCTCTGGCTACCACGAGGCCTACTACGGGCGGGCGCGCTCGGTGCTGGCGCGCCTGCGGCGCGAGCTCGACGCTGCCTTCGCCCAGGCCGATGTGCTGGTGACCCCCACCCTGCCGGGAGGAGCGTTCCGTATCGGCGAGAAGGCCGAGGACCCGCTCGCGATGTACCTCACCGATATTTTCACGACGCCGGCGAGCCTGACCGGTCTGCCGGCGGTGGCGGTGCCGTCGGGGGCCGATGCGCGCGGCCTGCCGCTGTCGCTGCAGATCATGGGCCGGCCGTTCGACGATGCGACGGTCTTCCGCGCCGCCCGGGCGTTCGAGCGCCGGGTGGCCTGGGCCGTGGCGCCCTCGTTCCGCGGCGCGGAGCGCGGCTGATGTCCGCGGTCCCGGCCAGTCGCCGCAGCTGCGGCAGCTTGCTGCCGCACAGCCAGTCGCCGCAGCTGCGGCAACAAGTTGCCGCACCAGTCGCCGCAGCTGCGGCAACAAGTTGCCGCACAGCGGCGGCTGGGCGGCTGGGCTGGGCCGCGCGCCGGATCGACTGGCGCGGCGGAACCCTTGCTGTAGTACTAGCCGCGCTCATGGCGCTCGCCCTGTCCTCGCCGGTGCCCGCCGGCGCCGCGGCCAGCGGCAGCGGCTCGCACCGCTCCCACCACAAGGCAAAGAAGCGATCGACCGAGGTCGCCGGCGCCGCCGCGCCCGCCGCGAGGCCTCTGCGCCTGCCGCTGGAAGAAGGCGCCGAGGCCGCTCTCTACGCCGACGGGCGGATCGCCGTCGAGGTCAAGCCGCGGCGCGGCGAGGCGCTCGCCGTCTTCGCCCATCGCTTCTGCGGCGACTCGCGCCTGGTGCCGCAGCTGCTCGAATCCAACCACGGAAGGGGGCTCGAGGTCGGGATGCGCTACCAGGTTCCTTACGAGATCCTGTCGACCGACTGGCAGCTCAAGGTCGCGCGCAAGCTCTTTCCCGACGACCGCGGCGAGGCGACCGGCTGGCGCCACCGAGTGCGGGGACTGGGGCCGCTGCGCCGCGAGAGCCTGTGGCAGCTCTCCGAATGGTTCACCGGCAAGGGCGAGAATTTCCGCGCCATCCGCGAATACAACCACCTGCGCGACGAGGAGGTGGCGCAGGGAGCCGTGCTGACCATCCCCTCCGAGCTCCTGCGTCCGGCCTTCGGGCCCGCCCTGCCGGTGCCGCAGAAGCCGTTCCAGCTCGACTTCGGCAAGGACCCCGACGGCGAGTACGCCATCTACCGGCTGCGCCCCGGCGAGGCTCTCTATTCGGGTGTCGTGGTGCGTTTCACCGGCCGCATCTATGCCGCCGACGTGAACGCGCTGGCCGCCGAGATCGCCAAGCGCAGCGGGATCGAAGACGTCACCAGCATCCCGGTCGGCTTCGAGGTGAAGATCCCGCTCGAGCTGGTGCAGCCCGAGTTCCTGCCCGAGGGCGACCCGCGGCGCAAGGAGTACGAGGCCGGCCTGCGCGCCAGCTCGCAGTTCAGCAACCAGGTCCGGGCGCACGGTCTCGAGGGCATCAACATCATTCTCGACGCCGGCCATGGCGGCCACGACTCGGGCGCCACCATGGCCGGAGTGTGGGAGAGCCTCTACGTCTACGACATCGTGCTGCGGGTGCGCAAGCTGCTCGCGGCCCACACCGCCGCCGCGGTCCACCTGACGACGCGCGACGGCGACGACTTCCGGATCGTCGACGCCGACGTCTTGCCGCAGTCGCGGCGCCACGCCGTCCTGACCAACCCACCGTACCCGATCGAGGACCCGGCGATCGGCGTCAACCTGCGCTGGTATCTCGCCAACAGCGTCTACCGCCGCGCCGTCGAGTCGGACGACAACCCGCAGAAGGTGGTCTTCCTGTCGATCCACGCCGACTCGCTCCACCCCTCGCTGCGCGGCGCGATGGCCTATATCCCGGCGGCGCGCATGGGCGACGCCAGTTTCGGCAAACGCGGACCGGTCTACGAGCTGCGCCAGGAGTTCAAGGAAAGCCCGCGCGTCCACTTCCCTCTCGACCAGCGGCTGGAAAGCGAGGGGCTCTCGCGCGAGCTGGCCAAGCAGGTGGTGGCCGCCTTCTCGGAGCAGGGGCTCCCGGTCCACCCGTTCAATCCGGTGCGCGACCGCATCATCCGCAATCGCAGCGAGTGGGTGCCGGCCGTGCTGCGCTACAACTCGGTGCCCGCCAAGATGCTGCTCGAGGTCTGCAACCTCAACAACGACCAGGACCGCCAGCTCCTGCAGACCCGCGCCTACCGCCAGAAGGTCGCCGAAGCCATCGTCGCCGGTCTGCTTGCCTACTACGGCGAAGCCGCTCCGGCCACGGCAGTGAAAGTAGCCAAAGCCGCCCGATAGGTCGCGGACGGCGATGGAACCGGAGAGCGCCTGCTGGGGACTGACCCGTGTTTGGTTTTAGCCCCCACCGGCGGTGCCGATCCCGAGGGATGAGACGGCGCTGCGATGTGGCGGAGGAGGCCTACTCGAAGCATCGATCGGATCGCCCCCCGCAACCCCCGCGAATCCCCTTCCCTGTTGTCGGAAGCCGCCGGGTCCCTGCCCGGCGGCGCCGGGGGGGAAGGGGACGCCCCCTCCCCTGACGCACGGGGGAGTTTCGTCTTAGGGGCCGACCGCGGTCCCGGAGCCGCGCTCGGCGAAACCGCTCCACAGCTCGAGAGTTTCGAGGTTGTAGCGCAGCACGACGCGTGAGCCGTCGGCCAGCAAGACCCCCAGGTCGGAGAACTTGGCGAGCAGCTCCCTCCCCTCGGGGCTGCCCACGTGGACGCGGGCCTGGAGCTCGCTGCCGTCGACGCCCCGCTGCACCCAGACGTCGTTGCTCAGCACGAACTCCCGCCCCGCCACCTGGCTGGTGGTCTCGGGCAGGACGGCGGGCGCGCCGAACCCCTCGATCACCCGGAACTCGGGCCCGAGCTCTGGCCGCAGGCCGGCATGGAAGGGGCCCGGGCGCGATCCAGACCGCAGCGCCGGGCTGTGCTCGACCAGCAGCACGCTGAGCAGCAGTGCGAGGCCCATCGCCATCGCGGTGCCGAAGCTCGGGCGCAGGGGCAGCTCGGCCCCAGAGAGCCGCCGCAGCAAACGGCTCGGCCACCCGCCCAGGGGAGTCTGGGCCGCCCGGCGACGCACCGTCTCTGCCAGCAGCGGCGGCGGCGCCGCACGCTCCAGGCGACGCAAACCAGCGACCAGCCGGCGGGTGGACTCGAGGCGCGAGCGGCAGTCGCCGCACTGCTCGACGTGGGCCGCCACCGCTCGCGCCGCTCCGTCCGCCAGCTCACCATCGACATAGACCGACAGCGTCTTGGATGAGATGTGATGGCTCATGCTCAGCTCCCCAGGAGGGTCCGCAGCTGCTCGCGGCCGCGCGCGATCCGCGAGCGCACGGTGCCGACCCGGACCCCCAGGACCGCGGCGATCTCCTGGTAGGCCAACCCCTCGAGGTCGCGCAGCACCACGGCTTCCCGGAAGACCGCGGGCAGCAGCGCCAGGCTGCGGGCGACACGGCGCCCCTCGTCGGCCGCGACCGCCAACTCCTCCGGTCCACGACCCGGGTCGGCCAGCCGCAGCTCGCCGCTCTCGTCCCCGAGCTCCCCGGTCGGGCTGAGCGGCTGGAGCTGCGGACGCCAGCGTGCCAGACGCTCGCGGCAGTGATTGACGGCGACCCGGAAGACCCAGGTCTTGAGCGCCGAGCGGCCGCTGAAGCTCCCCAGGTGGCGGTAGATGCGCAGGAAGATCTCTTGCGTCAGATCGGCCGCCTCGTCGGCGCTGCCGGACAGTCGCAGGGCAAGGTTATAGACCATCTCCTCGAACCTGTAGTAGACCTCGTCGAAAGCCTGGGCGTCGCCGCGCAGATGGCGGCTCGCCAGCTCGAGATCGAGGTCGTGATCGTGGACAGCGGCGCCGGCCACCAAAGCTGCCTTCACGGTTCCTCCCGCACCCCGTGATCGGGTTCCTCCCCGCTCGACCATATTAGAGGAAAGCGGGCCATAAAAAGTTCCCGTCCGGCGGGCCGGCTCGGTGTCGGAGGCAGCTAGACGAAATTGGTCCGTGCGCCAGGGGAGGGGGCGTCCCCTTCCCCCCCGGAGGGGTGGGAAGGGGATCGAGGGGTAGCGGGGGGCGATCCGATCGACGCTTCGAGTAGGCCTCCACCGCCACATCGTAGCGCCGCCGAAGGCAGTGATGACTAGTACTAAACGAAGGGCTCGATGGCGGCGACGGTCCAGGGCTCGCCGCCGAGCGTGATCTCGGCGCCGAGCGGCTTGTCCAGCAGCTCTTTGCCCAGGTCCGACTCGTAGGAGAGAACGTCGTCCTCGGGGCGGCTCTCCCAGGGACCGAGCAGGGTGATGGTGCGGCTGCGGGGAGAGGCGGCGCCGCGGCCGCGGCGGCCCGCGGCAGCCGTTGCCAGGAGCCGGACCCGCGTCCCGATGCGCACCCGCGAGACGTCCATGCCCTCGGTGGCGATCGGGCGCACCCGGCCGAGGTCGGCGTTGAGTGCGGCGGCGCGCGCGTTCAGGTACTCGTGGCGCTGGCGGGCCGCCTTGTACTCGAAGTTCTCGCGCAGGTCGCCCATCGCGCGGGCTTCGGCGATTGCCTTGCGGTTGGCCGGGATGTCGACGGTCATGATCTGGTGCAGGTCCGCACGCTTGGCTTCGATGGCGGCGGTGGTCGCATAGAGCGGGATGGCCGCCTCGCGGCGCAGCGAATGGAAGCGCAGCTGCAGCGCGTTGGCGAGCTGCTCGCGCTGGAAGGGCTCCAGGCCGGCGGCCCGCTCGACCGCCTCGGCAGCCTGCGCCGCCTGCTCGTCGGAGAGGTGGGCGAGCAGGCGCGGCACGGTGCCCCCCGACTCGGCAAGCGCCAGCAGCCGCATCCTCATGGTCGCGAACTCGTCGCGATTGAGGCTGCCGAGGATCTGCTGCAGCATGCGCAGCGGATTCCGCGCGCGCAGCGGTTCGTCGACCGCAGCCCGCTCGGCGAGCCAGACAAAGGCCGGCGGATGGCGATGGGGCTGAGCGAGCAGGAAGTCGAGGAAGCGGTCGAGCTCGCGCGGCGCCCCCTCGGCGAGGCCGCCGGCCAGCGTATCGAGGGCGCGCGGGTCGCTCTCCCGCGCCAGGGCCTCGCGGAAGAGGTTCGTCCAGTCGGCGCGCCGCTCGCGCGCCATCAGATAGGCCCGCTCGCGCAGCAGACGGTCCTCGATGCCCGAGAAGAGCCGCCCCAGGTCGCGGGCGGCGAGCATCGACTCGGGTGCCCAGGGGAAGCGCATCAGGTCCTCGGGCACCCCGCCGCTGCGCTCGAGGGCGAACCAGATCTCGAAGGCGAGGCCGGGGTCGCGCGCCGCCACCCGTTCGCCCTCCTGGGCGAGCAGGGCGCTCATCCTCTCGCGCAGCTGCCGGTCGCGCGCCCCCTCGCGCCGCAGCAGCTCGATCTGCTGGCGCGGCGCCGCCTTCTCGAATGCCTTCCACACCGTCTCCTGGGCGTCGCCGCGGCTGGCCGCCCAGCCGTAGGACTGGCGCGCTCCGCCGCCGCTCGCCACCACCTGGGGGTGCTTGCGCGCCGCCGTCCACCACGACGACCACTGCGCTTCGGAGACGATCCCGGCGAGGATCTCACGGATCTCGCCCGCGGTCAGCAACCGATCGTAGCTCTCGAGGGTGATCTGCAGCAGCTCCGGCGGGGTTGCGGCCACCAGCGCCGCGGGCGCCTCGAGCTTGCGCCGAAGCACGTGCTCGGGCGGCAGCGGGCGCAGCAGCTTGGCGGCGGCCTTGAAGCCGACCATCAAGCCGCGATGGCGCTCGAAGTCGACCTTGAAGCTCTCCAGCCCGAGGTTGGCCTCGACGACCCGTCCGACCCCTTTGCCGTCCATGGCCACGACCGTGCCCAGATCGAAGGCGAGCAGGCTCGCGAGCCGCTCCACCTTTTCCCAGGTCTTGGCCAGGTCGTGGGTGCCGCGGTGCAGCCCGACCGCCTCGACGAGTCCCTTGAAGGTCGAGCGATCGCCGTAGAGCTTGCCCAGGGTGGAGACGATCGCGGGATGGAGCTTCTCGACCGGCAGCAGCAGGTTGCCGGCGCGCCGCAGCAGCTCGAGGCGCGCCGCCCAGTGCCCTTCGCGCAGCTGCTCGTCGAGCATCTCGCAGAGCACGCGCGCCCGCTTCTCCTCGCCGTTGCCGGCCAGGGCGCGGGCGACGCCGACGAAGTAGTCGAGATCGGTAGGGTCGCCGGCAAGGCGCTCCAACCACTCGTTCTCGACCTCGTCGAGCTCACCCTTGGCCAGATGGTTCTGCGTCGTGCGGGAGATCGCCATGCGGAATCCGAAGATAGCAGATTCTGTAAGCTAGGCCGCCATGGCCGCCGAGCGCGATGAGGCGCCCGCGCCCCCAAGGCGCAACCCATGGGCCAGGCGTGAGTTGCTCGAACGGGACATTTGACCGCGTCCGGAGGTGCGCGTAGAGTTAGACCGCCCGTGCCGAACGCCGTGCCAAGACGATATCGATTCACACCCCGCCAGACCCACCCCGATGGACCGCCCGCAACCGAAGGGCGCCCGCCGATGGGGGGTACCGGCCCTGCCAAACACACCCTGCTGCGTCCCCCGCCCTGGGAAAAGGGCGGCGAGCCTGGAACGGCGGCCAGTTTCGGCGCCTGGCTGCGCCGCCAGCGCGAAGCCCGCGAGGTGAGCCTGCGTGACATCGCCGAGCGCACCAAGATCAGCCTGCGCTACCTCGAAGCGATGGAGGAAGACCGCTTCGAGATCCTGCCGGCGCCGGTCTTCGCCAAGGGCTTCCTGCGCGAGTACGCCCGCTACGTGGGCCTGTCGCCGGACGAAGTTGTCAACCACTACCTCTCCGTCCAGCAGCCGCAGGCGGGCGACGAGGGGCTGTTCGAGGTGCGCCCCGAGCGGCGCGCCCGGCGCCGCTGGACCAGTGCCGCGGCGCTCGGCCTGGCCGGGCTGTTGCTGCTCGGCCTGCTGGCGCTGATCGCTTTCCTGAACGAGCGCTGGCACGCTCGCCGCGCCGGCTCCCCTGGCTCCTCTGGTTCGGACATCGCTGGCGCCACCCCCGGCGGCTCCCTCAACTCCGAGCGCCGGCCGTCGATCGTGCCGCCGCCGCCGGCGGCCGGCCAGCTCTCTGGAGCGCTCCCGGCGCCGGCTTCTACGGGCGCCGCCGCGGCGGGGCCGCAGCCGAGCGCCCCGCTCGAGGTCACCGTCGACTTCAACCAGAACTGCTGGGTCGACGTGGTCGTCGACGGCGGCAGCCACCTGGCCGAGCTCAAGGTGCAGGGCGAGTCGATGCAGCTCGAGGCCAAGGAGAGCGTGGTCTTCGCCAAGCTCGGCAACGCCCCCGGCGTGGAGATCCAGGTCAACGGCTACCCGCTGGACCTCGACAAGACGCCTGGCGGAGTGGTCAAGGATCTGCGGATCGACCTCGACACGGTCCGCGCTCTCAAGGCGAAAAAAGAGAGGCGCTGAGGTGGCGGCCGGCGTGCATCCGCTGGTCGCGGAGGTCCTCTCCGGCACCAACCGCGAGTTGCTCGAGCTCGCCGCGCGCGGCCTGCTGCCGCTGCCTCCCGAGCAGCTGATTCCGCTCCAGGTGAGGTTCGCGCGCGGCCCCGACCGCGACCTGGCCCGCCGGGCCAGCGAAAGCCTGAAGAGCATGGACCCGCGGGTCGCGGCGCCGTTCTTGGCCCGCCAGGCTACCCCGCAGGAGCTCTCCTTCTTCGCCGCCGAGGTCAGCCACCCGCTGATCGTCGAGACCATCCTGCAGCGCCGCGACGTGCCCCGCCCGCTGCTGGTCGACCTGGCGCGACGGCTGCCTGGCGACCTGCAGGAGGTCCTGCTGCTGCGCCAGGACGCGATCCTCGAAAAGCCGGAGATCCTCTCCGCGCTCGCCGGCAACCGCCAGGTGACGCCCTACTCGCTGCGCCGCATCGCCGAGTACCGCGAGCATCTGCTGCCGCGTGCGCAGGCTGCCGGGGAGCGGCGCGGTCTCGCCGCCCAGGCGGCCGCAGCCGGCCACGCGGTGGCCGAGGAGACGCTGAGCGAGGAGGAGCTGGCGTCCCAGATCGAGGCGGTGCGGAAGCTCTCTCTCGTTCCCGACTCTTCCACCTCCGGAGCTGCCGCGGAGTCCGAGAGCAGCGAGGTCGAGGAGAAGACCGGCCTGACCGAGGGGCAGATCCGTATGCTGCCCGTCCCCTCGCGTATCCGCCTGAGCCGCGGGGCATCGCGCTTCATGAAGAACGTCCTGCTGCGCGACACCAACGCCCAGGTGGCGATCGCGGTGATCAACCACAACAACTTTGCGGAACAGGAGATGGAGCAGGTGGCACGCAGCCGCCTGGTGCTCGAAGCCGTGCTCGAAGAGATCGCCAAGAAGCGCGAGTGGGTGGGACGTTACAGCGTCTGCAAGGCGCTGGTCCAGAACCCCAAGACGCCGATCTCGGTCTCCGTCCGCCTTCTCCCCCGGCTCAGCCCCCGCGACCTGCGGGCGACCGGGCGCGACCGCAACGTGCCCGACGCGGTGCGCTCAAACGCCCTGCGGTTGTATACAATCAAACAAAAGTAGTCAGGGTCGGGAGCGAGGAACCTCGATAGGATGCCGGCCATGGCCAGGGACTTCTATGCCATTCTCTCCGTGTCGAAGAACGCCACGGCAGATCAGATCCGCGAGCGTTTCCGGCAGCTGACCCGCGAGCGCCACCCCGACCGCTTCCTCGGCGACCAGAAGACAACAGCCGAGGGCGCTTTTCAGGAGATCACGCAGGCCTTCAACGTCCTCTCCGACCCGGAGCGGCGCCGCCAGCACGATCTCGAGTTGGTCCGCCCCAGAGAGAAAGACGATCCCAAGCAGCTCGCCCGGGTCTACCTGCAGCGCGGCGTCAAGGCCTACAAGGAGAAGAACCTGCTCGACGCCGCCGACAACTTCGACCGTGCCACGCGCGCCGACCCGGGCAACGCCCAGGGCTGGTTCAACCTCGCCTTGACCTGCGTCCAGAACCCGGCCTGGCTGGGGCGCGCGATGACCGCCGTCGAGCGCGCCTGCGAGCTCGAGCCGATGAACGCCGGCTACTGGAAGCAGGCCGGGAAGATCTGCGGCCTGGCCGGACAGGGCGAGCGCGCGGCCGCCTGCTATCGCAAGGCGATCGAATGGGGCGACGACGACCCCGCGACCCAGCAGACCCTGGAAGAGCTGGCCAAGCCCTCCAGGCGCAGCCGTTTCGGGAAATCGGGCTGATGCTGCGGATCAAGGCCTGCGGGCTCTCCGACGTCGGACTGACCCGCGTTCACAACGAGGACTACTTCGAGATCGACCCCCGCCACAGGCTCTACGTGGTCGCCGACGGCATGGGCGGCCACAGCTACGGCGAGGTGGCGGCACAGATCACCGTCCGCGCCATCCACGACTTCGTCGAGAAGAGCGTCGATCGTGACACCACCTGGCCGACCAGGATGGACGAGCGGCTGGCCCGCCATTCCAACCTGCTCAAGATGGCCGTGCGCAAGGCGCACGACAACGTGCTCACCGCGATCAGCAAGGACGGCAACCTGAACGGCATGGGCTCGACCGTGGTTGGCGTCCTGGTCTTCGGCGCCACGGCGGCGGTGGCGCACGTCGGCGACAGCCGGGCCTACCGGCTGCGCAACGGGCGGCTCGACCAGCTGACCCAGGATCACACCTGGGTCCATGAGCAGGTGATCGCCGGCCTGCTGTCGCAGGAGCAGGCGCGCTCCCATCCGCTGAAGAACGTGGTCACCCGCGCCTTGGGCGGCGAGAGCGAGGTCATGGTCGACGTGCGCGAGGTGCAGATCCAGGCCGGCGACCTCTACCTGCTGTGCTCCGACGGGTTGACCGGCATGCTCTCCGACGTCGACATCCGCGAGCGTCTGGAGTCCGGGCGCAGCCTGCAGGAGATCTGCCGCGCCCTGGTCAACGACGCCAATGCGCGCGGCGGCCTCGACAACGTCACCGTGGTCCTGCTGTCGATCGAGGAAAACGACGAGGGCGAGGAGGCGGCGGCGGAGTAGGACTCATCTATTCGCCTTCCAGCGACGAGATGACGACCAGGCAGCCGGGGTCGGCCGGCAGCCCGGCCGGCCGGCCGGCCGCGCGGAGGTCGGGCCGGGCGCAATAGCCGGCAAAGGCGGCGGCGCCGGTCGGGTCGGCGCGCCAGCCGGCGTTCGCCAGCTCGGCGCGGGCTGCCGCGATCTGCTCCTCGCTCACCACGGTCACGTCGCCCCCGGTCCTGTCGAGCCAGGCCAGCATGTCGGCGCGCCGCGGCGGCTGCGCGATGGCGACCCCGGCGGCGGTGGGCGGCCCGGGCTGCGGCGTCCCCAAGCCGGCTGGATGGAGCGAAGCGTAGCCCGCGAGCTGCACGGCGTGCAGCGCCGGCAGGCGCGCGATGGCGCCGGCGCGCCGCAGCAGCTCGAGCCCCATGCCCAGCCCCATCAGGAGCTGGCCGTTGCCCACCGGCAGCAGCCAGTGTTCCGGCAGGCGTCCGCCGAGCTCCTCCCAGAGCTCCCAGGCCAGGGTCGCGACGCCGGCCTGGAAGGCCGGCTGGAAGAAAGGCGCCGCATACGGCAGCAGCCGCCGCCACTCCAGGGCTGCGAGATGTGTGGCGTCGCGGTCGCCGGAGATGAGCTCGGCGCGGCCGCCGGCGGCGCGGATGCGCTCGACCTTGACCGCCGGCGTCGAGGCCGGCACCAGCACGGTGCAGCGGAGTCCGCGCGCCGCGGCGGCGCGCGCCACCGCAAAGCCGGCGTTGCCGGAGGAGTCGAGGAAGAGCTCGGCGATGCCGCGCCGCGCCGCGGCGGCCACCATTACCTCGGCGCCGCGCTCCTTGTAGGAGCCGGCCGGGGCCGAGCCCTGCTGGCAGATCCAGGCCCCCCGCCAGCGGCCGGGCGGGCGCGCCAACGGCCGCTCCGGCAGCTCCACCGGGTCGAGGCCCAGCGCCGCCGCCCAGCGGCGCAGTCCCATGGCGCCAGCGGCGGCAGGGGTCTCCCCCGTGAGTGGAGCGCGCCAGGCCAGCGACTCTCCCTGCCGCCAGCAACCGCCGCAATGCGGGCACCGCTCCGGCCAGCCCCGCGCCGGATACGGCGCGCCGCAGCCGGCGCAAGCAAGGTCGAAGAGCGCACTCTCGGCCATCCGCGGAATTCTATTGCGCCACCTGCCCTCATTTCTTCTGCGGACCACTTTGTAAAGAACACAGAAGATAGCATGAGCGGCCGGTCGTCTTTGACCGTGATCGTCGTTGACCAGAGTTGCATCACGCCAGAGCCTCCCAACCAGGCGAGCTGAAACGAGCTGTTCGGCCGCCCGACGATCCCCTGCGTGTCGCCGCCGTTGAGAAAACGGTGCGCTGGGTTCACCGGGTCGAATCGACCATCTTGGGTTTGCGGCCCGTTGGGACAGGTGAGCTCCTTTACCACCTCGACGTTGGGCTGGAAGCTCGCCCCGCCGTCAAGCGACGCCGCGAAGAAAGGCTGATAGCAACGATCCCTCGCATCGTTCCGGCGGTCGTTCCAGACGACGCCGACGGTGCCGTCCTCATTGACGGCGATTGCCGGATTGCTCTGGTTCGAGGTGGAATGGTTATCGTTCACCCGGACCGGGGTCGACCAGCTCTTGCCGGCGTCGGCGGAAGCGGCCACGAAGACCTGGTAGTGCGCCTCGACGACGTCGAGCCACACCAGATAGAGCCGCCCGCGGCGCGGCCCGGCCGAGCTGTCGAGGGCGATCTGCGCCATGCTGGCGCCCTTCATGGAACGCCATTCGTCGGCATGGCCGTAACTCTGGACGCTCGCCACGAGGCGGGGCTCGGAGTAGCTCCTGCCGCCGTTTTCCGAGGTGATCAGCCAATGGTCTCCTCGCAACAGCGTCTGGCCCGGCTGCGGCCAGTCGAACGTCTGGTAAGGCACGATCAGCCTGCCGTCCGGCGTCGTGATCACGTTGCCGACGAGGTGGAGAGCTCCGCGCTCAGGAGAAGGCAGGATCAGCCGGGAAGAGCCGAAGCTGCGGCCGCGGTCGTCCGAGGCGGAAATCGCCATGACGTCCGCTCCCGGGTGGCCGAAAACCGTGATCGGGAACTTCCCGGCGACATACACGCGGTCATGATAGGGCCCTGCCGACCAGTCACTGGCGATGGACGGGCGGTCGTAGGCGGATCCCGGCACCGCGGCGGGTTCGCCCCACGTTCTACCCCCGTCAGTCGATCTCCACACCGCGAGGTCGCCGCCGGATGTGCAAAGGAAGGCATCGCCATCCCTTGCGAACGAGATTGCTGGATCCAAACCGGGAAAAGCCTTCTCGCCGCGCGGTCCGTGAACGGCCCTCTGCCAGCTCTGGCCGCCGTCGAGGGAAGCGTAAACGGCCACGCCGCCGCGCTCGCCGAACACGAGCGAAGCGGCGATCAGGTTTTGTGCATCGCGGGGATTCACCGCCAGCCACGATTCGACATGACGTGCGCCCGGCTCGTCGGCGGAGATCAAGACCGGCGGAAGAACGGTGGCGTCGCCGGCGAGCGCTGAATCCGTAGATGGCGCCAGCAAGGTCAGCGCAAGCGAGCAGAGCGCAAGGCGTTGGTTCATCGGTTCTCGAGCTCCTTCGGCACCGCGCGGCGGCTTCTCAGGAGCTGGCGAGGGCCGCTCGCGCTCCTGCATTCGACCGCCGGCGCTATGGCTTGGGCGTTGGATTCACGGGGTAGTGACCGGGCAGGCCGCGCAGCGCCTGAACGCTCTTTTGCCAGAATTCCACATTCTCATGGACCGCGGTCACCGCTGCCTGCACGTCCTCCAGCGCGGGCAGTCCGCCTTTGGGGACGGCGATGCGGGCGAGGATCTCGCTCAGGTGCTTGAAGCCTGCCAGGTCGCAGTCCAGGAACCCCGATGGATCCGGCTTGCCGACCCTGGCCCGGAACTTCGCGCACACTTCGGTGGCGCGCGCCAGGGCCTCCTCCGCCGCCCTGAAGTGCTGGGTGGCTTCCGCAACCTTCGCGTGGTCCTCGGCTGCGAAGGTGAATCCAGCGCTCGACGTGGCGACCTTGGTCATATCGATGATCTCGAGAGTCGCCACGCCGCGAAAGAGCTCGGATACCGCGAGCAGCGCCGCGGCGTCCGCTGTTGACTTGTATTGATTGACCGTATCGGCCTCCAGACCGGAGGCCAGTGCCGACCCTCAACCCGCGGACCAGAGTGGGGTGGAGCACATTGCCATCACCGCGCCGGCAACCAGCGCGGTCAACAGCGCACGATTTCTACTCATGGTACTCCTTTCGTTCGTCTGGGGACCGTCACCGGTTGCGGCCGGAGACGGCCTGGTTCGCGAGCGGCCCCGCGCGAAGATGGTGGCGAGAGTTGGACGACGGTGGACCAGAGCTGCAAGACTCCCGGCCCGCCGATCCAGGCGAAGTGAAACGCGTTGCCCGGCAGGCCGACGAGACCCTGCGTGTCGCCGCCGTTGAGGAAGCGATGCCCTGGGTTGTCAGGATCGAAAGTTCCTTCTCGATAGTTCGGCCCGTTGGGGCAGGCGGGCTCCTTTGCCACCTCCACGTTGGGGAGAAAGGTGGCGCCGCCGTCCAGCGAGGCGGCGAAAAATGGCTGGTAACAGCTCTCGCTGGGATCGTTTCGGCGATCGTTCCACGACACTCCGACGACTCCTTCGTCGTTGACCGCGATGGCCGGGTTGCTCTGATTCGACGCGCTCTCGTTGTCGTTGACCCGCACCGGCCTCGACCAGGTCTCGCCACCATTCGCCGATGCCGCGACCATGACTTGATATCTCCCGCCATCGCCCGCGTCCAGCCAGGCCAGGTAGAGAGTGCCGCGCCTTGGTCCGCCCGAGGTGTCCATGGCGAGACGCCCGCCGCCTATGCCCTTCGTGGAGAGCCATTCCTGACCGTGCCCATGAACGCGAAAAGCGGCCACGGGCCGCGGTTCTGAGAAGCTCCGCCCGCGATCGCGGGAAACGACGATCGAATAGCGGCCCTGCAGCATCGAAGCGGTGGCGCCGCGGTCCTGGACGGCAAAGGTCTGCAGCGGAAGGATCAGCCTGCCGTCGGGTGCGACCAGGAGGTCGCTGGCCGACTCGACACCCTCTATCTCCGGGGAGGGAAGCAGAAGGTTGGGGAAGCCAAAGGTCGCGCCGCCGTCGCGCGAGATGGCGACCCCGATGGCATCGCTCAGCGGACTGCCGAGGATGTTGATGGACAGTCTTGCCGAAGTGTACACGCGCCCGCGAAGCGGCTTCGCCGATCGTTCGCAGGCGATGAAGGGGCGGTCGTTGATCGGTCCCGGTACGATGGCCGGCACGCCCCAGGTGCGGCCCCCATCGCTTGACTTCCACACCGTGACACCCGACCACAGCGTCGCCAGGTAGGCGTTGCCCTCGGCGTCGAACGCCACCGATGGGTCACCGCCGTCGAAATATTTTTCTGTGCGAGCTCCGTGTGTCGCCCGCAGCCAGCTCTTTCCCCCGTCTT
Organism: Thermoanaerobaculia bacterium; assembly: GCA_035544875.1. Classification (GTDB taxonomy): domain Bacteria; phylum Acidobacteriota; class Thermoanaerobaculia; order Multivoradales; family UBA5704; genus JASLEW01. The sequence continues at coordinate 26,342 of DASZZP010000081.1, forward strand.
GCGAGGCGTACGCGGCGACGCCGCCGTATCGGCTGTAGACGATTGCGGCGGCGATGAGATTGCGTGGATCGCGGGGATTGACTGCTAGCCAGGATTCGACGTGGCGTGCTGCCGGCTCATCGGTCGAGATCTGGGTGCTCGGCAGCAGGGTGATGCTGGAGAAATGCGCAGGGGCGGCGCCGGGGGCCAGGCCGAGCAGGCCCAGCAGTGCCAGCAGCCAGCAAGCGACAGCCGCCCGCATGCCTCGATTCTACTGCCAGCCTGGGCATTTGTGACGAACTGGGCGAGTTTCACTCCCTCGCACAGGCCAAGGCAAGGGCATGCGTGGCCGGTTTAGTGTCGCTACCGCGAGGCAGTGGATCACGCTGTCACGGGCTCGCTCCCGCTTCGCGACAGGGATCGGTTCTTGTGGGGTCGTTCTGCGGCACGTCAGCTTGCCAGCGACATCGTGTGCGCTGGGGAGTTCGAGGTGGGGACCCAGGAAGATTGTGGCGACCGGCTCGGAATGGCGGCCCAGGACCCCGCTCCGCCTCCCACCGCCGCCGTCGTCGCCGCCCCGGCGCCATAGCTGTAGCCCTTGCGCGTCCGCACCTGGAGCTCGGGGTTCGTGGTGCGCACCTCGACCTCCTGGAACCCCGAGGCTCCGGCCGGATGCTCGCTCTTGTAGCTCAGCAGGTAGTAGCCGCTGTTCTCCTTGGAGGTCTGCTCGAGCGGCGTGAGGAAGTTGACGAAGTTGAAGAAATACTTGCCGCCAGTTTCGTTGGCGAGCTGATTCATGGCGTCGCTCAGCGTGTGGTTGCTGCCGGCCGGCCACAGATCGATGGTGTAGACCGCCGTATTCGCGGTATTGAGGGCTTCCATCATGGGCGGGTAGTAGCGCAGGTCGGGCTGGTACTGGCGCAGCGGGTTGATCTGCCCGAAGCCAATCGTGAACAGCAGCAGGTTCTTGCGCCCGACGATCTTGCCCGCCGCCCCGGCCAGCGTCTGCAGGGCCTGGTAGATGGTCGCGGTGCGGTCGCGCAGCTCCCGGCCGGTCGGCAGGCCGACGAGCAGCGTGGGGCCGCTGTGCGCCGCCTGGCGGGAAGGCCAGTTGTCCTCGGTCTCCTTGCCCTTGACCGCCTCGTCGACCGCCTGCTGGAGCAGCTTGCGGTCGTGGGTGAAGTCCTGGTGGATCTTCAGCTTGTAGTCGTAGCTCGCGACCGCCACCCAGTCGTTCGGCAGCAGATCGCGGCTCACCCACTCGCGGGCGCGGCGGCCGGCCTCGAGCTGCTGGGCGAGCAGCACCGGCGCATCGGCGGCATTGCCCTTCTGATCGTCGAACAGGAGGATGAAGTAGCGGTCCTCCGGCACCTGATCGACGTTGATCCGCTTCTTGGCCACCGCGTCGGAAGACTCGAGCAGGCGGCGGTTGCTGTAGAAGGTCACCCCGGTGAGCTCCACCGGCTTGCCGTTCTCGCGCACCACAAAATCGTTCTTGCCCAGCCCGATGATCACGTTTCCCTTGCGGTCGGTCACCAGGGCGTCGATCAACACCTCGCGGACCTCGATCTTCTCGCCGAACCGGGTCTGCGGCTCGGGCGCCGGCGGGGCCGCGGCTGGCTGGGCCGCGGAGACAGCGGGCGCCAGGCCGGCCACGCTGAAAACGACCAGCGCCGCGACCGCCGCACGAGCGGCCTGCACCTTGCGCATCGTACGCATTGAGATCTCTCCTTTTTCTAGGGCAGCCGCGAACCCAACGCGCATACCTGCCCCGCGACGCGAGCGCCCCCGATCGACAAGTAGAGCAAAGGGCGGGCCAGCGGTCCAGCGATCGCCGCCCCGGGAGAGACCGCGAGCAATCGAAGCCGGCGTCCTCTCTTGGGGACACTCCAGGCTCATTGGGTGCTCAGAACCCTTGAGTTCGGGTCGCGACGCGGCTCTGCGGTTCAGGCTGTTTCGCTTCTGAGCTTGTCGAGCTGCTCGAAGTGGATGTCTTGATGAATGAGTCCAAGCCCATGGTGCTCGGCGCAGGCGGCGATCAGGAGGTCGATGGCCGGCACGGTGAGACCGCCGGCGCGCGCCGACCGGGCAAGATCCCGCGCCAGCGCCCAGACCTCGGCGGTTGTGGGAACGGTCTCCAGCTGTTCTTCCATCGCGCGGAGCAGGCGGTGCTCGCTGGCGCCGCCAGCACCGTTCCAGAGCTCGACTCGCACCGCGTCGCAAAGGACGACCCGATCGTCGGCCGTAAGGCCGCTCACCTTGGCCCGAATTGCCGGCTGGCCGCTGGCTCGCAGCGTCTCGATCCAGGCGGAGGTGTCGACGAGAAAACGCCGGCTCTCGCTCAAGGCTCCTCCCGCATCCGGCGCAGATCATCCTGAGTCATGAACTCGTCGAGAGTGCCAAAAGTCTCGGCCAGCTTGCGCAGCCGCCGCCGGCGGTTGAGCTCTGAAAGAGCGATCAACACCGCCTCGCGCTTGGTCCTGGCGCCGGTGTGCCGCATAGCTTCCTTCAGCTCTCTCTCAGGAATATCAACGGTCGTCTTCATGCCGTAGACTCTAGCCGGTCATGGATTCCAGATCAAGCAAACATGGATTCCAAAACGGCTAGCGGCGGCCCCGCCAGAGCGCCGCGTCGAGCACCGACCAGAGGTGCACCACCCAGCCCAGCCAGACGAACCAGAGGGCGGCGGCGAGCACGAACTGGACGATGGCCATCAGCAGCCGTCCCTGCAGGAGCTGGCCGAGCCCCGGGATGAAGAAGCTGCAGAGAGCGGCGATGACGTTCCCCGTTGAACCTTGACCTGCCATGTCGCATCCTCCCAACGCTGCCAAGAATCTATCAAAGCGCGCTTGCTGTCCCCGGCAAAGGCGGTGTCAGGCCACGACCTGGCGAAAGGCGGCGAGGAAGGCGCGCATCTGCTCGGCGGTGCCGACGGTGACGCGCAGGAAATGGGGCAGCGCCGGGAAGAGCCGGCCCACTTCGACCCGCCGCTCGCGCAGCGCTTGGATGACCGGCGTGACCTCGCGGCGCAGATCGGTCATGAAGAAGTTGGTCGCTGAGGGAATTGAGCGGTAGCCCATCGCCGCGAGCTCGGAGACCGTCGTCTTCCTGATCTCGGCGTTGACCTGGCGGCCGTGCGCCACGTGGTCGGCGTCGGCGAGGCTGGCGCGCGCCGCCACCAGCGCCATGATGTTGACGCTGTCGAAGGGCTGGTGAGCGCGCAGCCGCTCGATCATCGCCGGCGCGGCCACGGCGTAGCCGCAACGCAGCCCTGCCATGCCGTAGATCTTCGAGAAAGTGCGCGCCACCACCAGGTTGGCGTGCTCGCGCACCAGCGGTATGACGCTCTCGTAGTCGGCGCTGTCGACGAAATGGAAATAGGCCTCGTCGACCACCACCGCCGTCTGGCTGGGCGCCTGCGCCAGGAAGGCGCGGACCTCGTCGCGCGGGGTCAGCGTTCCGGTCGGGTTGTTCGGGTTGCAGAGATAGATCAAGCCGGCCCCTTGCGCGGCTGCCAGCATGCGCGGCAAGTCGTGGCGGTAGTCGGCGGTCAGCGGCACCTTGAGCACCGGGGCGCCGGCCGTGCTCGCGTGGTGCAGGATCGCCTCGAAGGTGGGCTCGGCGGCGACCGCGGCCCTGCCCGGCCCGCAGCAGGCCGCCGCGCAGAGCTGCAGGATCTGGCTCGAGCCGTTGCCGAGCAGCACTTGCCGCCGTACGACGCCGTGGAGCTTTGCCAGCTCCTCCTCGAGCGGCGCCGCATGCTCGTCCGGATAGCGCCAGGCCAGCCCGAAAGCCCCGCGCATCGCCTCGATCGCCGCCGGCGACGGGCCGAGCGGGTTCTCGTTCGCGTTCAAGCGGACGACCTCGCCCACGGCCACCTTCTCGCCGGCCAATAATCTGAGTGGCTTGAGTGACCTCAGTGGGCGCAGCGCCGGAGCCGCCGCGCCCCCTTCGGCGGCCGCCGGCAGCGCCGCGAGTGACCGCAGCGCCGCTGTCGCGGCACCCCCCGCGATTCCTCCGCCGAGCAGCTGGGCAAAGCTCCGCCGCGAAAGCGTCAGGGTCGTCTGAGTCATAAAAGTCCCTCCTGGCTCGCCACCCAGCCGGCCGATCACTGATCAGATCGGGGGTGCGGGAAGCGGCGGTAGAAGCCGCCGGCCTCGGCACTGGCGCGCAGGGCGTCGGCGGGGTGAAAGCGGGGGCCGAGCGAGCCTGCGAGGCGCTCGAGGGCGGCGACCAGGTGGGTCAGCCCCTGCTGATCGGCCCAGCGGCAGAGGCCGCCGCGGAAGGGGGGGAAGCCAGTGCCGTAGATGAGGGCGAGGTCGACGTCGGCGGCGCTGCGCACTACCCCCTCTTCCAGGCAGCGTGCCGCCTCGTTGACCATCGGCAAGACCATGCGGTCGGCAAGCGAGGCGGTATCCGGGTTGGCGATCCGGGGCTCGAGCCCGAGCAGCGGGTAGACCTGTGGGTCGGGCTCCTTGCGGGCGCGGCCTTCATAGCGGTAGAGGCCGCGGCCGTTCTTGACCCCGCGCCGGTTGTTCTCGGGCAGGCGGTCGAGCCAGCCGGGCATGGTCAGCCGATCGGAGAACGAAGCGGCCATGAAGTGCGCGACGTGGGCCGCCACGTCGATCCCCACCTCGTCGGTCAGCGCCATCGGTCCGACCGGCATCCCCCAGTCCGTCATCGCGCGGTCGATGTCCTCGATGTGATGTCCCTCGTCGAGCAGCCAGAGCGCCTCGATCGAGTAGAACATCAACAAGCGGTTGACCAGAAAGCCCGGCGTGTCCTTGACCAGCACCGGCGTCTTGCCGAGGCGGCGGGTGAAGGTGTAGACCGTGTTGACCGCGGCCGCATCGGCGCCCTCGGGCGCGATGACCTCGACCAGCGGCATGCGGTGAACCGGGTTGAAGAAGTGCATGCCGATGACGCGCTCGGGGTGCGGCGTCAGCTGGCGGATGCGGCTGATCGGCAGCGACGAGGTGTTGGAGGCGAGCACCGCGGAGTCGGCGACGTGGCCGGCGAGCTCGGCGAACACCGCCTGCTTGACCTCGAGCTTCTCGACGATCGCCTCGATGACCAGGTCGGCGCGGGCAAAACCCGAATAGTCGAGGCTGGGGAGCAGGAGAGCCATCTTGCGCCGGGCTGTCGGCGCGTCGATGCGGCGCCGCTTGAGCATCCGCTCGTAGAGCGCCGCGGCGTGCTCCATCCCGACCGCCAGCGCCTCGTAGCGGACGTCCTTGATCCGCACCCGGAGGTCGGCCTCCTGAGCGATCAGCTGGGCGATGCCGCCGCCCATCGTGCCGGCGCCGAGCACCGCGGCTTCGCGGATCGGGCGCGGCTCGCCCCCCGGCACGCCGCCGTCGCGTTTGGCGCCCTCGGTCAGGCGAAAGACGTGCAGCAGGTTCTTGGCGGTCGCCGAGGGGGCGAGGTCGCCCAGCGCCCGCGCTTCGGCGTCGAAGCCGGCCGGCCTGCCGTTCTCGAAGCCGGCGCGCACCACCTCGATGGCGCGCAGGGCGGCCGGGTACTGGCCCCGGGTCTGCTCCAGGGTCTTCTTGCGCGCCTGGTCGAAGACGATGCGCCGGCCGAGCGGGTTCTTCTCGAGCAGCGCCTCCTTGAGGCCGCCGCCGCCGTGGCCCGCAATGCGCGGCCGGTCGATGCGCTCGCGCGCGAAGTCGCGCACCAGGTCGAGGAAGCGGGCGTCGGGCAGCAGCGCGTCGACCAGGCCGAGCCTGAGCGCCTGCCGGCCGGAGACGGTCTTGCCGGTCAAGATCAGGTCGAGCGCGGCGGCGATGCCGATCAGGCGCGGCAGCCGCGTCGAGCCGCCCCAGCCGGGGACGATGCCGAGACGCACTTCGGGCAGGCCGATCCGGGTATCGGCGCGGTCGCTCGCCACCCGGTAGGTGGAAGCGAGCGCCAGCTCGGTGCCGCCGCCGACCGCGACGCCGCGGATCGCCGCCACGGTGGGGAAGGCGAGCGCCTCCCAGGCCGCGAACAGCCGCTGCCCGGCGCGCGACCCCGCCTCGGCTTCGACCGGATCGGCGAGGTGCTCGATCTCGTCGATGTCGGCGCCGGCGATGAACCCGCTCGGCTTGCCCGAGAGCAGGATGAGACAGCCGATGTCGCGGCGCGCCGCGAGCTCGCCGAGCAGCCGCTCGAAGTCGGTCATGGCGGCCCGGCCGAGGACGTTGAGCTTCTTGCCGGGCAGGTCGAAGACCAGCGTCGCCAGACGGTCGGCGCCGACCTCGAGGTGGAAGATCGATGACACCGGCAGGCCTCCTTTCCCTGGGAGCTCTCTCAGCCGCCCTGATGGGCATCGGCCGCGGTGTAGAGGCGGTCGATGATCGGGCCGTACTTCTGGTTGATGACCCGGCGCTTGACCTTCTGGGTCGGCGTCAGCTCGCCGGTCTCCAGGGTGAACTCGTTGGGGAGCAATTCCCAGGCCACGATCTTCTCGAAGCTGGCGAGGTGGGCGTTGACGCCCGCCACCTCGCGGGCGAACAGCTCGCGCACCCGCGACTCACGCAGCAGCGCCGCACTGTCCGCGGCGCCGATGCCCTGCTTGGCGGCCCACCCCTTGAGGTGATCGAACTCCGGCACCAGCAGGGCGGAGAGGAACTTGCGTCGGTCGCCGATCACCACCGCCTGGCTGATGAAGGGGCTGCTCTTGAGGGAATTCTCGATCGGCGCCGGCGCGACGTTCTTGCCGTAGGCGTTGACGATCAGCTCCTTCTTGCGATCGGTGATGCGCAGGAACCCCTCCTCGTCGAGCTCGCCGATGTCGCCGGTATGGAACCAGCCGTCGCGGTCGATGACCTCGGCCGTAGCCTCGGGCAGGTTCCAGTAGCCCTTCATGATGTTGGCGCCGCGCGCCAGGATCTCGCCGTCGGCGGCGATCTTGACCTCGACGCCCGGCACAGGACGTCCCACCGTCCCCGGCTTGACCCTCCCCGGGCCGTTGACCGCGATCACCGGCGAGGTCTCGGTCAGGCCGTAGCCCTCGTAGACCGGCAGGCCGGCCGCCCAGAAGAACTCGGCGACGTCGCGCGCCAGCGGCGCGCCGCCCGAGAGCGCGAAGACGAAGCGTCCGCCGAGGCGCTCCCGGAGCTTGGCAAAGACCAGGCGATCGGCCAGCCCCAGCTGCACCCCCAGCCACCCCGGCGGGCTTTGCTGCTTCAGCCGGTAGGGGAGCGCCTCGTGGCCGCAACGCAAGGCCCAGGCGGCGATCTTCTGGCGGATCGGCGAGCTGGCGGCGACGTTCTCCTGGAAGCGGGCCAGGACCTTCTCGTACAGCCGCGGCACCGACACGAAGGCGTGCGGGCGGACCTCCTGCAGGTCTCTGGGCACGGTCTGGATCGACTCGCCGTAGGCGATCGTGCAGCCCTTGTAGAAGTAGCAGTAGTCGACGGTTCGCTGGAAGGAGTGGGAGAGCGGCAGGAAAGTGAGGGCGGTGTAGTGGCCTTCGAGGGGGAAGACCTCGAGGCCGGCCTCGACGTTCGAGGCGATGTTGCCGTGGGTGAGCATGACGCCCTTGGGCTGGCCGGTGGTGCCGCTGGTGTAGATGAAGGTCGCCAGGTCTTCGGGCCGGGCGGCTCGAGCGGCCGCTTCGAAGGCGGCCACGTCGGCCCCGGCCCCGCGCTCGAGGAGGGCCGCCAGAGTGGTGACGCGCGCGTCGTCGCTGTCGCCTTCGATGAGCACGAACTGGCGGACGTTCGGCAGCTCCGCCGCGTGGGCGAGCAGCCCTTCGAGGTGGGCGGTGGTCTGGGCGAACACCACCTTGGCGCCGCAATCGTGCGCGATGTAAGCCGCCTGGTCGGCGAGCAGAGTGGGGTAGATCGGCACCAGGACGGCGCCGTGGGCCAGGGTCGCGAAGTCGACGGTCGGCCAGTGCGGGCCGTTCTCGGACATCAACGCCACCCGGTCGCCGCGCTCGACGCCGAGCTCGCCGAGCGCCTTTTCCAGCCGCCGCACCCGGTCGATCAGCTCGACGGTCGCGATCGGCTGATAGCTGCCTCCGACCCGGGCCAGCAGGCAGTCGGGCTTGGCGTGCGCGGCGGCCGCAAAGAACAGCTCGGTGAGCGTCGTGACCGGCATGGCGTTTCTCCTCCCACCTGAAGCGCGGGCAGGGACCCGCGCGCCCAATTGAATCGCGGGCAGGGACCCGCGCGTCCAATCTAATCGCGGGCCGGGACCCGCGCGCCCAATCAAGTCGCGGGCAGGCCGCCCGTCCGGGCGGCATTCCCCTGAGGGATCTCCTCGGAAGTCGGCCGCACGTCCGGTAATGGACGTGCGGCATGCCCCGGAGGGCAGGACCCGCGCGCCCGATCAAATTGACAGGCGATTGTAACGCATGCCCTGGGCTCTCATCGGCCACGAGCCCGGCCGACCGGCTCAGTCACCTTCCACCGCCGTCTTCAGCCGTCCCAGCGCCTCGTCCCAGCGTTGCGAGATCCACTCTAGCGAGCGCCGTGCCTCGTCGAGCGAGGCGGCCTCCAGCTGCCAGAGCTGTTCGCGTCCCTGGCGCGAGCCGCGCGCCAGGCCGGCGCCGGCGGGGGGCCGGCGTAAGGAAAGTCTATAATTCGCCCCTTTTTTTCCGTTATAGGTAACTTCTCCTAGTAGAAGGGAGGCTCGGTCGGCGATCCCCGCCGCTCCCGAGACCTCCTCTCAGGAGTTTGGAACCATGTCACGACGGACTCTGCTCGTTTCCCGCACCCTCGTCCTGGCGGCCCTCCTCGCCGCTCTGCCAGCCTCCGCCCACGCGGCTCCCTGGAGCATCGCTACATCCGACTTCATGGCGGCGCCTGCCGATCGCCCCGGACCGCTAGCCCGGATCTGGAGCGCGCTCTGGGGCCTCTGGGAGAAGGAAGGGGCCTCGATCGATCCCAATGGCTCGCCGGCACCCCGAGCCACCTCGGGCGGGACCGTGAAGGGCAGCGGCGTCCAGCGGGGCCTACCCCACGCCAACGGCGCCGGCAGCCGCTGTGCGACCTCCGACGATTCCGGGGCCTCCATCGATCCGCACGGCTAGGTCATTCTCCCCTGGGCACGGAGCCGGCCGCCACGGTCGCAGCCAGACGGCCGGCTCCATTTTTCTTCTTCCCGATTGTCACGGAAATGGCGATTGCGGGAACTATGTTCTTGAGCAAGGTACTTCTTGGTGAAATATTGTCGATATAGGTAACGACGACAGGAGGGACGGCGTGGAGGAGAATCATCTGTCGCTGGAGATCCTGGCCAAGCTCCTTTCGGGGCGTCTCGAGCACGAGGAGCTGCTCGACAAGGTCGTGCCCCACCTGCTGGCTCGCTGCCCCGGCTGCCGGGAGAATCACCGGCAGCTGATGCAGATGAAGGACGAGGTCGGCCACTGGGACGAGGAAGTCGCGCTCCACGAGGGGCGCGAGGCGCCGCAGCTGCTCGAGCTGCTCGGCGGCCATCCCTACGAGGAACAGCTGCGCCTGGCTGAAGAGGACGAGGACCTCCACGCCTGGGGGCTCTGCCAGCTCCTGCTCAGGAAGAGTCGCGCCACGATCTTCGACGACCCCTCGCTGGGCGTCGACTACGCCACGCTGGCGGTCCAGATCTCGGGCCATCTCGGCGCGGTCTACGATCATCACTGGGTCCTCGATCTGCGCGCCCGAGCTTTCGCCTATCTCGGCAACGCGCGGCGGGTGCTGGGCGAGCTGCGCAGCGCCGAGGATGCCTTCTTCAAGGCGGCGCGGCTGCAGCGCCAGAGTCTGACTGGGAACACCCTCGTCGAGGCCGAGCTCCTGGACCTCAAGAGCTCACTGCGGCGTGGGCAGCGGCGGCTGCCCGAGGCGCTCGACCTGATCGATCGCGCCCTGACTCTGTACCGCGAGAACCGCTGTCGCCGCGGAGTGGGCGCGGCTTCGCTCACCAAGGGCAAGATCCTCGAAGAGAGCGGCGAGCAGGAGCGGGCGATCGAAGTGCTGCGGGAGGGTCTGCCCGAGATCGACGATGCCGGCGATCCGCGGCTCCCCGCCTATGCCCGCTGCAACCTGTTGCACTGCCTGATCCGAGCCGAGCGCTATGCAGAAGCCGAGCAGCTGTTGCCGGAAGTGCGCGCGCGGTTTGCCGAGCTGGCGCGTCCCCTGGATCAGGTGCGGCTGCGCTGGGTGGAGGGCAACCTCGACGCCGGCCTCGGCCGCGCGGAGCTCGCCGAGGCGGCGTTCCACGAGGTGCAAGGGGAGTTCGTGGAGCGCCGGATGGGCTATGACGCGGCCCTGGTGTCGCTAGACCTGGCGGCGCTCTATGCGCAGGCCGGGCGCACCGAGGACCTCAAGCGGCTCGCCGGCGGCCTGATGCCGATCTTCGAGTCGCGCGAAGTCCACCGTGAGGCGCTGGTCGCCCTGCTGATGTTCCAGCACGCCTGCGAAGAGGAGCGGCTCACCGCCCAGCTCGCCCGCCACCTCGCCGCCTTCCTCCGCCGCGAGCGCTCGGGGGCGACCCAAACTCGCACGAACTACGCCGTGCAGCGCTGACCAGCAGAGCGGGATAGATCTCGAATAAATCTCTGTCCTACAGGAAGCGGGATCCTGTCTTACAGATAAACCTTGATGGCAAGTTCAGGAAACTTGCCGCGGACCCTCACACGCCAGCGGGCTGCTCACCGGATCAGAGAGGCGGCTGGCTCTTTGCTAGGCTCCGTTCGTGGGGAAGCGAGAGCCGCGGGCCGGGGCGGAAATGAGGGGCGAGCTGCCGCTGCCGGGGTTCTTCGAGGGGCGGCGGGCGGGGGAGTGGAGCTACCGGCCGGATGCGCAGCGGCTGGTGGCGGCGGCGGAGTCGTGGCGCCGGGAGCACCGGCTGGCGCCCGCCGGCGACGACCGCCGGCGGGTGGTGCTGCTGCTGGTCGACATGCAGCGCGACTTCTGCTTGCCGGAGGGGGCGCTGTTCGTGGGCGGGCGGAGCGGCCGGGGGGCAGTCGCGGACAGCAAGCGCGTCACCCGCTTCATCTACCGCAACCTCGGACATCTCACCGAGATCGTCTGCACTCTCGACACCCACTTCCCGCACCAGATCTTCTTCGCTTCCTTCTGGGTCGACCAGGACGGGCGGAACCCGACTGCGCACCGCGAGGTCACCGCCGCCGAGATCGCCAGCGGCGCTCTGCGCCCCAGCCCGGCGCTTGCCGGCTGGCTGGCGGGCGGCGACTACGACTGGCTGGTGCGGCAGGCCGAGTTCTACTGCCGCGAGTTGGAGGCGGCGGGCAAGTACCGGCTCTATCTCTGGCCGCCCCACTGCCTGCTGGGCAGCGAAGGGCATTCGCTGGTCGGAGTGGTGGAGGAGGTGCGCCTCTTCCATGCCTACGTCCGCGGCGCCAGGGACTCCATCGAGATCAAGGGCGGTCATCCGCTGAGTGAGAACTACTCGGTCCTCGCGCCGGAGGTGCTGCGCTTGCACGACGGCCGCCCCCTCGCCGAGCGCAACACCCGCCTGATCGAGAGCCTGCTCGCCGCCGACGCGCTGCTGATCGCCGGCGAGGCCGCGAGCCATTGCGTCAAGTCGACCGTCGACGACCTGCTGGGCGAGATCCAAGTCCGCGACCCGGCGCTCGCCGGCAAGGTCTACCTGCTCGCCGACTGCATGTCCGCGGTCGCGGTCCCGGACCCCGCACATCCCGGTGCGTTCCTCTTCGACTTCACCCCCCAAAGCAGCGATGCGCTGCGCCGCTTCGCCGCCGCCGGCATGCACGTCGTCGATTCCCGACAACCGATGGCGGGCTGGCCGGGAAGCGAGCGCCTTCTCGGCGCCCGCACCGGCTGACCCGGCTGACCCGGTTGACCGGAGAGTTGTTGGCGCCGGTCCGTTCGTGTAGAATCCGTCACCTTCGCAGCGGCGGGCCGGCCGCACCCCACGGGGGATCTCGCCCCGGGGGTCCGGCGTCGGGCGTCCGCCTTCCGTTCCTCTCTGTTCCGCGAGAAGCGGGACTGAACAAGGCCATAGGGAGGGCTTCCGCACCCATGCGCACGTACGAGTTGGTCTTCCTCGTCGACCCGCGGGTCTCCGACGAGGACGTGGTCGCGATGACCCAGGAATACAAGCAGATGATCTCCGCCGGCGGCTCGCGGGTGGTCAAGGAGGAGAGCTGGGGCAGGCGCAAGCTCGCCTACCCGATCGCCAAGCTGAACGAGGGCAAGTACGTGCTGCTCGGCGTCGAGAGCGACGGCGGCAAGAGCGCGCTGCCCGAGGTCGAGCACCGCATGCGGCAAAACGACAAGATCCTGCGCTACCTCACGGTGCGGACCGACGAGGACCTCAAGCGGGCCGCCTCCCGCCATCCGGGGCGCGTCCCGCACGTGGTCTCGCACGCGGCCGCACCGCACGCCGATGAAGGCTCGGCCGCGGCCGCTGCGCCGGGCGGGGAGGTCTAGCGATGGCACGCCCGAGAAAGGTCTTCTATCGCCGCCGCAAGGTCTGTAAATTCTGCGCCGACAAGATCGACTACATCGACTACAAGGACACCAAGCTGCTGCAGCAGTTCATCCCCGAGCGCTCCAAGATCCTGCCGCGCCGTATCTCCGGCACCTGCGCCCGGCATCAGCGCCTCTTGCAGCAGGCGATCAAGCGGGCCCGCCACCTGGCGATGATCCCGTTCACCACCGACTAGCTGCGTCCAGGCTAGCAGCGACCAGGAGACCGCCGACGTGAAAGTGATCCTGCTCAACGACCAGCGGCACCTCGGCAAGCGCGGCCAGGTGGTCGAGGTCAAGCCCGGCTACGGCCGCAACTTCCTGCTGCCGCAGGGGCTCGCGCTCGAGGCCACGCACGCCAACGTCAAGTACTTCGAGCAGCAGCGCGCCAAGATCGACGCCCGCCACGCCCAGGAGCGCGAGGCGGCGGCGGAGATCGCCGCACGCCTGACGGCAGTCGAGCTGTCGGTGTCCAAGCGGGTGGGGGAGACCGACACTCTCTACGGCTCGGTGACCGCGGGTGACGTCGCCGAGCTGCTCGAGGCCAAGGGGTTCACGGTCGACCGCCGGCGCATCGATCTCGCAGGGGGAATCAAGACCCTGGGCGAGCACAAGGTGCGCGTCGAGCTGCACCCCGAGGTTATCGCCGAGCTGGTCGTCACGGTAGTCAAGGCAGAGTAGGCGCCGCCCTGGCGCCGCTCGCCGGACACCCGCCGCCCCGGCCATCCTGCCCCCCCTTACCCATGGCGAGCGAACCTGGCGCTGACGAGCTTCGCCAATGTCCTCCGGCGCCGCCGGCGCCGCCGGCGATCGACGACTTCCTGGTCGAGCCGCCGCGCGCTCTCGAAGACTGGCAGTGGCTGTGGAAGGGAAATCACGAGTTTCCCATCCGCAGCCATCGCGGCTTCTGGGGCCACCTCCTGGTGGCCTGGAAACGCCTGCTGCGGCCGCTGGTCAAGGTCCCCCAGAACGACCTCTGGGACCGGCAGCGCACCTTCAATCTGATCCTCCTCGAGCACCTGCGCCGCGCCGAGGAGCTGCGCCACCGCGACGACGAGCGCATCGGCTATCTCGAGGCCCTGGGCGCCGAGGGCATTCAGGAGCTGATGCGGCACAACGACGCCCTGTTCGCGCGCGCCGACCAGAAGCTCGACCGCTATCGGCGCGAGACGCGCGAGCTGCTCGCGAGCCTGGGCGCCGCGCTGGCCCAGCTGGAAAGCCCTCAGGGGAATGCCGCCCGTCCATCGCCGGACGGGCGGCCCGCCTCGGGCCCCGCTCCCGCCCGCCCCGCATCGGCTGCCCCCGTTCTCCCGGGTGGCGGCCGGCTCGCGGCGGCGCCTGCCACTCCCGCTCCTGACGTCGCGGGCGCCCCTCTCACTCCGGAGGCGGCGCGCGAGGGGCTGCAACGGGCGCGCGAGGAGCACGCCTACTTCGAGCTCGAGCGCCGCCATCGCGGCACCGAGGCGGAGATCCGCGAGCGCATCGCCCGCTACCTGCCCTTCTTGCACGGCGGCGGTCCGGTTCTCGACCTCGGCTGCGGGCGCGGCGAGGCCTTGGCGCTGCTCCGCGACCAGGGCATCGCCGGCCGCGGCGTCGACGGCAGCGCCCGCATGGTTGCGCTCTGCCGCGAGCGCGGTCTGGAAGCCGAGGAAGGGGATCTCTTCGCGGCGCTCGCCGCGGCGGCGCCAGAGAGCCTGGGCGCGGTGGTCTCGTTCCACGTCATCGAGCATCTGCCGGCGGCGGCGCTCGATCGGCTGGTGCGGCTGGCCTGGCGGGCGCTGCGCCCCGGCGGCGTGCTGATCCTCGAGACCCCGAGCCCGCTGTCGCTGCTGGTCGCGGCCAGCAACTTCTGGCTCGATCCCACCCACCTGCGTCCGGTCCATCCCGAGAGCCTGCACCTGCTCTTCGAGCTGGCCGGCTTCGACCCCGTCGAGCGCCTCGATCTGCGGCCGTTCCCGGCCGCGGAGCGGCTGCCGGAGATCGACCTGGCGCGGCTCCCTCCCGAGCAGCGCCAGCTGGCCGATCAGGTCAACCGCCTGCGCGACCGGCTCGACGAGCTGCTCTTCGGCAGTCAGGACTTCGGCATGATCGGCACCAAGCCGGCGCCGGAGCCACCCGGGCACTGAGCCTCGGCATGACCAACTTCTATAGGCCCGCCCCGTATAGAATAATGGCCCGATCCGGCATCCTTCCAGGAGCCCGGCCGGGAGACCCCGGCCACCGCCGATAACCCGCGACGCTGGCCAGGCCCGCTATTCCCCCGGGCTGACGAGGCGCCGAGCAAGGAGTTGACGATCCCCCATGATCCGCCTGCGCAACGTCGAAAAGGCCTACCCCATCTCGGGGGGCGCCACCTATGTCCTGCGCCGCATCAGCATCGAGGTCGAAGAAGGGGAGTTCGTCACCGTCATGGGCCCCTCGGGCTCGGGCAAGACGACGCTGCTCTCGATCCTCGGCATGCTCGACGCCGCCTGGACCGGCGAATACGAGCTTCTCGGCCATCCCGTTCACGCCATGAAGCAGAAACAGCGGGCGCAGCTCGCCAAGCTCAACATCGGCTTCGTCTTTCAGGCCTATCACCTGCTCGACAGCCTCACCGTGTCCGAGAACCTCGACCTGCCACTCTCCTACAAGGACGTCAAGCGGGCGGACCGCCAGGCGATGGTCGCCGACGCTCTCGACCGCTTCCACATTGTCGGCAAGAAGGACCTCTTCCCGTCGCAGCTCTCGGGCGGTCAGCAGCAGCTCGTCGGGGTGGCGCGGGCGGTGATCGCCAATCCCAAGCTGCTGCTGGCCGACGAGCCGACCGGCAACCTGCACTCCAGCCAGGCCGACGAGATCATGCAGCTGTTCAAGAAGCTCAACGACGAAGGCACGACCATCATCCAGGTCACCCACTCCGAGAGGAACGCCGCCTACGGCAACCGCATCATCCGCCTGCTAGACGGCTGGATCGTCGACTGACTCGCGCGGCCCGCCGCCTTTGCCCGGATCGGGCCGGCTACCGCGCGGCGGGTATGCAGGCGAGACGGTCGCCGGCCGCGGGGGGCACCAGATGGCAGTGCAGCTCGCCCGGGGCGCCGGCGCCGGCGGAGCGCGGCGCCAGCGGGGCGGCATAGGCGACGACCTGGTGCCGGTTGCCGGCGGCGACGAGCATGCCGATCAGCCCGCCGGCGACCACGACCAGCATCCAGGCCCCGAAGGCGCCATAGCCATTTCCAAAGGCGTTGTCACCGCAGGGGTGGTTGCAGTCGGAAGAATTCTTGAAGACGAGGTAGCCCGGCAGGACGGCCGCGGCGGCGCCGTACCCGAGCCCTCTGCCGATGAGGAGTCTCTGCTCGCGCAGCACGCGCCGGACCTCGGCGGTGGGGACGGTCCGCTCGCGGCCGGTGGAGTCGTGCCACGAAGTGACCTCCGTGCCGAGCCTCACCGCTTGGGCTTTCTGCACGATTTCGCCGCTGATCAACTCGATCGTCGCTGGCTGGCCGGCGAGGTCTTCGTTGATCTCCTCGAGCTTGGCTGGCGTCAGCGCTGCCGGTTCGCGCGCCGCCTTCGCCGGCGGCGTATAGGGATAGGGGGTGGCTGCGCTGGCGCAGCCCTGGGCCATCACTGCCGGCAGCAGAATGACGACGATCAAGCTTCGCATGCAAGTCTCCTCGGATCGAGCCCGCGTTCGCGGGCTCTTGCTCGGTCCGAGCCCGCAGTCGCGGGCTCTTGGTCTCGCGCGGTGGCGCGGAGTCCTCCGTGTCCTCTTCTCCCGTATCCGCTCGCCATGAGCAGCGAATCACAGAAATCAGAGCTGTGCGAATGCTGGTGAGTACCGCCGATCCCGTCTGAGGTTCTATCGATCGTGACCCAGCCATTGCAAATTGCAGCGCCGCGGTCCGGCATCCGCCGGCGTGCTGGATGCTCGGCCCGGGGTCGCCCTCAGTTCCCTTCGCCGCCGGGGGTGGTCGGCTGCGGCGGCGGCTGTTGCGAGGGTGGCTGGCCGGGACCGCCGCGCAGCGGCATCTTCTCGCCTTCCTTGGGGATGTAGAAAGGCCGCTGCTGATACCAGGGCAGGGTGGTGATCGTCGACCAGCGCGCGCTGTACTCGCGTGCCGGCTCGGTGCCGGCGACGAAGGCTTCCTTGACCGTGCGGTAGCTGCCCGGCCCGGGCAGCAGGCCGGTGAAGTACTCGACGTCGCGGAACACCACGCCCGGCGGCACCTTGAAGGTCTCTCCCTTCTGCAGCCAGCCGTCCTTCAGCCCGTCTTCGACGATCGCGTGCCACATCGGCAGAGCCGCGACCGCCCCGCTCATGCCGGCGCCGAGCGAGCGTTTTACGTCGTAGCCGATCCAGGTCAGGATGGTGTAACGCGGCGTGAAGCCGATGAACCAGGCATCGGAGAAATCGTCGGTGGTGCCGGTCTTGCCCGCCACCTCGAGCGGCAGGTCATGGGCGGCATAGGCGGTGCCGCGCTCGATGACCCCCTGCATCATGTGGGTCAGCACGTAGGCGACCGCGGGATCGGTCGAGGTGTAGGCGGCGGCAAAGTGCTGCTCCAGCACCTGCCCGTCGGGGCTGCCGACGCGCTCGATCATGTAGGGCTCGATGTGGGTGCCCTGATTGGCGATCGCGGCATAGGAGGCGGCCATCTCGAGCGGCACCAGGTCGGCCGAACCGAGCGCGATGCTCGGCCAGGTGGGCATCGGCGTGCGGATGCCGAGGCGGTGGGCGAAGGAGACCACCTTGCCGCCGCTGATCAGGTCGAGCAGCTTGACCGTCGGCACGT
Source organism: Thermoanaerobaculia bacterium (assembly GCA_035544875.1). Lineage (GTDB taxonomy): Bacteria > Acidobacteriota > Thermoanaerobaculia > Multivoradales > UBA5704 > JASLEW01. The sequence goes on from DASZZP010000081.1 coordinate 43,518, forward strand.
TGATCGACTGCTCGAGCGCCCGCCGCAGGGTGACGATGCCGTAGTGCTTGTGGTAGTAGTTCTCGGGGCGGTAGCTCAGCTTGCCGTCGGCGCCGATGAAGGCCGTCGGGGCGTCGAGCAACGTGTCGGCGGGAGTCCAGCCCTGCTCGAGGGCGGCGCCGTAGACGAACGGCTTGAAGGCGGAGCCGACCTGGCGGCGGGCCTGGGTGATGCGGTTGAAGCGGGTGCGGGCGAAATCCCAGCCGCCCACCATAGCGCGGATGGCGCCGCTCCGCGACTCGAGCACCAGCCCGGCAGCCTCCATCCGCGGCTCCTGCTCGAGCACCAGGTAGGGCGCGCCCGGCGGCCGCGCGGCGGCGCCCTTCTTGTCTTTCTTCTCCTTGGCTTCCGGCACCTCGAAGCGAAACCAGGCCACCATGCCGCGCCGCAAGAAGTCGCCGGGATGGGAGTGCCCGGTCCAGGCGGTGCCGCGGCCTTCGAGCGGGTAGACCTCCTTGCCGATCTTGACCCGACCGCCAGCCCGGTCGGCGTGCAGCACGATGCCCTGGTACCAGCGGCCGGGAACCGGGGTGCCGGCGACCAGGGCGGGCAGGGTCTGCTGCTCCAGCCCCTGATCCTGCAGGGTGGCGATCGGTCCGCCCCAGCCGCGGCGGTGATCGACGCGCAGCAGGCCGGCGCGGACCGCCCGCTCGGCTGCCTGCTGCATGGCCGGGTCAAGGGTCGTCTGCACCTGCAGACCGCCCTCGTAGAGCATGGTGGCGCCGTAGGTCGTCTCGAGGTACTTGCGGACCTCCTCGCCGAAGTAGGGGGCGAAGCTCTCCTCCGGCTGCTGAGAATTGACCAGCAGGGGCAGCGCGACGGCTTTTTGATAAGCGTCGTTGGTGATGTAGCGGACCTCGAGCATGCGCCGCAGCACCCGGTTGCGCTGGCGCAGCACCAGGTCGGGCTCGCGGTAGGGGCTGTAGCGGCTGGGAGCCGGGATGATGCCGATGAGCGTCGCCGCCTCGGGTAGGGCGAGCGCCTTGGCCGGTTTTCCGAAGTAGTAGCGCGAGGCCGCCTCGATGCCGTAGTTGCCGTGCCCGAGGTTGACCAGGTTGAGATAGAGAGTGATGATCTGCTGCTTGCTGAAATTCTTTTCCAGCTCCACGGCCAGCATCGCCTCTTCCACCTTGCGCCGCCATTTCTTCTCGCGCGTCAGGAAGAGGCTGCGGGCGAGCTGCATGGAGATGGTCGAGGCGCCTTCGATCACCCGGCCGGCCCGCAGGTCGGTGAGCGCGGCGCGGGCGATGCCCAGGGCATCGATGCCGCCGTGCTGGAAGAAGTTGCTGTCCTCGGAGGCGAGCAGCGCCTGCACCGCCAGGGGCGGGATCTCCCCCTCCTTGAGCATCATCCGCCGCTCGCGGGCAAAGGAGGCGATGACGTGGCCGTCGCGGCTGAAGAGCTGGGTGACCAGGCTGGGCGTGAAGGTGGCGAGGGCGTCGACGCGCGGCATGTGAATGGCGGCGGCTACCGCGACACCGGCCACCGCTCCGGCGAGCAGGGCGCCGATCAGCGGCCAGACCCAGCGCAGGAGGCGCCGCGGGTGGGGGCCGCGCCGCAGGCCCGGCGCCGGGCGCGCGGCCGCCGCGGCCGGGCCGCGCTCTCCGCCACCCATGGGTGGCGCCTTGAATGACCGGTTCTTCATCCTCTTCATTATAGGTCCCACCGATCGGGCGCGGCGGCTTCGCCGCCGGCTCAATTAGGCGCGGCGGCTGTCGCCGCCGGCTCAATTTGGGCGCGGCGGCTGTCGCCGCCGCTTGTCGGCCCCCGGCCGCGGTGATAGAACAGGGGCCGTCCGATCCCGGCAAGAGACCGCACGTGGCAGAACCCTCGACACCCCAGGCGCCTTTCGATCCCACCGCCCCGCGCGGCGGCCCGGGCTGCAGCAAGCCGCTGCTGATCGGCTGCGGCATGGTGCTGCTGCTGGTGGCGGTGTTCGCAGTGGTCGTCATCGCCAATCTGCCGGCCATCACCCGCTGGTGGTTCAACACGATCGAGGCCAGCCTCGAGCCCCGCCTCGCCCCCGACGTGACGCCCGCCGAGCGCCAGCGCTTGAAGTCGGCCTTCTCGTCCGCCGGCCGCCTCGCCGAAGCCGGCAAGGTGGACATGAACAAGCTGCCCGCCTTCCAGCGCCAGCTCCTCGCCCTCAGCGACCCCAAGAGGCGGCTCAGCCGCAAGGACGTGCAGGAGCTGACTCGGACCCTCGATGAGCTGACCGGCAAGCCCGCGCCGCCGCCCACCATGCCTCCGGGCGACCATCGCCCCGGTCCCTCCCGCGCTCCCGCTCCGCCTCCCGGTCACACGCCCGGCGCGGCCGGGGCCCCTCCTTCCTCCACCTGACCCGCGGGGTCCTGGGCGGCCTGGAGCTGTAAGCAATAAGCGCGGGCCGGCCGCACGGGCCGGCACATCTACCATCGCCGGCACTTCCGGCAGGTCGCTTTCGGCAGGTCGCTCCCGCCAGCTCCGGCGGGGCGGAAATGGCCCGCCCCCCGGCCGCGTTTAGAATCCCGGCATGGGACAGTTCAAGATCGTTTCGCCTTTCACTCCCCAGGGCGACCAGCCGGAGGCGATCCGCGAGCTGGTGGCGGGGATCGAGCGCGGCGACCGCGAGCAGGTGCTGCTCGGCATCACCGGCTCGGGTAAGACCTTCACCATCGCCAAGGCGATCGAGGCGCTCAACCGCCCGACCCTGGTGCTGTCGCACAACAAGATCCTGGCCGCCCAGCTCTTCCAGGAGTTCCGCAGCTTCTTCCCCGACAACGCGGTCGAGTACTTCGTCTCCTACTACGACTACTACCAGCCGGAGGCCTACGTTCCGCAGACCGACACCTACATCGAGAAGGAGACCACCATCAACGAGGAGATCGAGCGCCTGCGGCTGCGCGCCACCAAGGCGCTGTTCGAGCGCCGCGACGTGCTGATCGTGGCCTCTGTCTCCTGCATCTATGGCCTGGGCTCGCCCGAGGCCTTCTTCGGCATGCTGCAGTTCTTCGAGCGCGGCGCGACCGAGGGCATGGAGGTGGTGCTCAAGCGGCTGGTCGACATGCAGTACCGGCGCACCCAGCTCGACCTCGACCATGGCAGCTTCCGGGTGCGCGGCGACGTGCTCGAAATCCTCCCCGCCTATGAGGAGCAGGGGATCCGGGTCGAGTACTTCGGCGACGAGATCGAGCGCATCACCCGCTTCGACCCGCTGCGCGGCGACTCGCTGGGCGAGATCGAGCGGCTGGCGCTCTATCCCAAGACCCACTACGTGACCCCGCGCGAGCGCCTCGAGCGGGCGATCGTCACCGTCGCGGCCGAGCTCGGCGAGCGGCTGGCTCTGCTCGAGGCCGAGGGCAAGCTGCTGGAGCGCCAGCGGCTCGAGCAGCGCACCCGCTTCGACCTCGAGATGCTCAAGGAGATCGGCTACTGCCACGGCATCGAGAACTACTCGCGCCATCTCTCGGGGCGCCAGCCCGGCGAGCCGCCGCCGACCCTCTTCGACTACTTCCCCAACGACTTCCTGCTGGTGGTCGATGAGAGCCACCAGACCATCCCGCAGGTGCGCGGCATGTACCACGGCGACCGCTCGCGCAAGCAGACCCTGGTCGACTTTGGCTTCCGCCTCCCCTCGGCGCTCGACAACCGGCCGCTCAACTTCGAGGAGTTCGACGCCCGCGTCGGCCAGCGCATCTACGTCTCGGCGACGCCGGCGCCCTGGGAGCTCCAGCGCACCGGCGGCGTGGTCGTCGAGCAGCTCATCCGGCCGACCGGCCTGCTCGATCCGGTGGTCGAGGTGCGGCCCGCCCGCGGCCAGGTGGACGACCTGGTGGGGGAGGTGCGGGCGGTGGTCGAGCGCGGCGAGCGGGTGCTGGTGACGACCCTCACCAAGCGCATGGCCGAAGAGCTGACCCAGTACCTTGGCGAGCTGGGCATCCGGGTGCGCTACATGCACAGCGACATCGAGACCATGGAGCGGGTCGAGATCGTCACCCAGCTGCGGCGCGGCGCCTTCGACGTGCTGGTCGGCATCAACCTGCTGCGCGAGGGGCTCGACCTGCCGGAGGTGTCGCTGGTGGCGATCCTCGACGCCGACAAGGAGGGTTTCCTGCGCAGCGAGACCTCGCTCATCCAGACCTCGGGCCGCGCCGCCCGCAACGTCAACGGCCGGGTCGTCTTCTATGCCGACCGGATGACAAACTCGATGCGCCGTGCCATCGACGAGACCGAGCGCCGGCGGCGCAAGCAGGACGACTACAACCGCGCCGCCGGGATCGAGCCGCGCACCATCCTCAAGGACATCCACAGCCCGCTGGTGCAGATGAGCAACCTCGACTACTACGGCGTCGGCCCGACGCGTCTGTCCGACGTCGCCGAGTCCCTGGAGCTGCCCCTGGCCGAGCGCATCTCCCGCCTCGAGAAGGAGATGCGCGCCGCCGCCAAGCGCCTCGAGTTTGAGGAGGCCGCGGCGCTGCGCGACCAGCTGCGGGAGCTGCGCGAGATCCAGATCTACGCCGGCTGACGGCCACAGGTCGCTCATGGAGCCGCCCGCGCCGCCGCCCGACTCTCCCCCCTCCCTCGCCGAACGCATCCGCGAGCTGCCCGACCGGCCGGGGATCTACGTCTTCAAGGACGCGGCCGGTAAGGTCCTCTACGTCGGCAAGGCCAAGTCGCTGCGCAAGCGCGCGGCCTCCTACCTGGCGCGCGAGCACGAGCCGCGCCTGGCGGCAATGGTCGCCGAGGCGGCCGATCTGGAGTTCGTGGCGACCGACTCGGAAGCCGAGGCGCTGCTGCTCGAGAACAACTGGATCAAGAAGCGGCGGCCGCGCTACAACATCCTGCTGCGCGACGACAAGACCTATCCCTATCTCAAGCTGACCCTCTCCGAGCGCTTCCCGCGCATCGCCTTCACCCGCCGCATCCGCGACGACGGCGCCGAATACTTCGGCCCCTTCCTGCCCGGCGGCCTGGCGCGCAAGGCGATCAAGCTGGTGCAGAAGCTGTTCAAGGTGCGGGTCTGCACGATCGAGGTCGACGGCAGCCTGCCCCGCCCCTGTCTCTATCACGACATGCACCGTTGTCTCGGCCCCTGCGTCGCCGCGCTCACCACCAAGGCCCACTACGACGCGGCGGTCGAGCAGGCGCGCCTCTTCCTGGCGGGCAAGAACGAGGCGCTGGTGCGCCGCCTGAAAACCGAGATGTGGGAGGCCGCCGAGGCGACCGACTACGAACGCGCGGCGCTGCTGCGCGACACTCTGGGGGAGGTCGAGGCGATCGGCGCCCGGCGCAAGCTCTCTTCGGTGGCCGGCGAGGACGTGGACGTCTTTGGCGTCCACACGGCGGCCGGCAACGCCGCCGTGGTGGTGCTGGTGATGCGCGGCGGCCAGGTGCTCGACCGGCGCGAGCTGTTCTGGGAGGGGGTGGGCGCGATCCGCCCCGAGCGCCTGCTCTCGGAGCTGCTGCCGCAGCTCTACGACCGCACCAGCTTCATCCCCAAGGAGATCCATCTGCCGGCGCCGATCGACGGCGAGGAGCCGCTGCTCGCCTGGCTGTCGGAGCGCAAGGGAGAGCGGGTCTACCTCCGCCTGCCGGCGCGCGGCCCCAAGGCGGAGCGGGTGGCGCTCGCCATGCACAACGCCGAGCTGGCCCACCGGCGCCGGTTCCGCGGCGCTGCCGCGCCGCCCGGCGCCGCCGCCCTCGAGCGCCATCTCTGCCTGGCCGAGCCGCCGCGGCGCATCGAGGGCTTCGACATTTCCCACTTCCAGGGCGGCGAGACGGTGGCCTCGCTGGTGGTCTGGGAAGAGGGCAAGATGCGCAAGAGCGACTACCGCAGCTTCAACATCCGAGGCCTCGACCAGCCCGACGACTTGGCCGCCATGCGCCAGGCGGTCGAGCGGCGTTACCGCCGCCGGCTCGAGGAGCTCGGGGCGATGCCCGACCTGGTGTTGATCGACGGCGGGCGCGGCCAGCTCAACGCCGCCCTCGCGGCGCTGGCCGAGCTCGGGGTCGAGGAGACGCCGCTCGCCGCCCTCGCCAAGCGCGAAGAAGAGATCTACCTGCCGGCCCTGCCCGAGCCGCTGCGCCTGGCCCGCGACGACCACGGCCTGCGCCTCCTGCAGCAGATCCGCGACGAGGCCCACCGCTTCGCCGTCTCCCGCCACCGGCGCCGCCGCTCGGCCCGCACCCTGCACAGCCGGCTCGACGACCTCGCCGGCATCGGCCCGCGCCGCCGCAAGCTCCTGCTCGCGCGCTTCGGCAGCCTCGCCAAGGTGCGGCAGGCGCCGCTCGCCGACCTCGCGGCAGCGCTCGGTCCCACCCTCGGCCGGCGGGTCCACGAGCAGCTCAGCGCCGCCACCGAGGCCGAGCCGATCGAGCCCCTCGCAGAGAGCGACCGGGAGCGGGTGCCTTGAAGGCTTCTTTTCCCCGGAGCGGTCCGTGGACTGCGGTCGACCTGCGGGGCTGCGCGGCGGCGCGACGGCACGCCGGGTTCTGGCACAGGCGCTTGATCCGCCTTCGGTAGTCACGCGGCCCTCGGCGGGCTCTCTCGGCGGGCGGGAGCCCGCTGTCGCGTCGCTGCGCGATGTCCGCATCGTTCCGGTGAACGCGATTCCGACCGGCGTTGCCGGTGCGCGGGCTCCGGTCTGGCGAGCGATCGGCCGCGCGACACCGCCCGGCGAGAGACCCGCCGAGGGCCGCGGCACGGTCCGTGGCTCGATCGGCCCAGGCAAATCGAGGGTTCTTGCTGGTGGCCAGGCTTGGCTTGCGCCTACTCTGCCGACGGCGAGCCCCCTATATCTCTTCGCCGAACGTCTCGTCGTCCTTGACGGTGAATTTGGCCCCTCGCCGATCGGCGAGACCTGGGCGGCGCGGGCTCAAGAGCGCGACCGATGCGATGCCACCCACTCCCTCAGCGCTTCATCGATGCGTGCCTGCCAGCCTTCCCCAGTGGACTTGAAGTACTCCACGACCTCTGGGCTGTACCGCATGGAGAGCAGAACTTTTTTGGCTTTTCTCCCCGGCCCTCGTTGCCCGGCCGACGCAACGTTGCGTTCTTCCAGAATCCCTCCACTGCCGCGGGATCGTTGGGGTCATAAGGGCATTCCGGATCCCGGACTCGCTCCGGCGCTTCCGCGATCACCGCCTCGACCTCTTCAGGGCTGACGGGAAAGGACTTTGAAGTAGTACCGGACTTCATGTCGCGTGTTTAGGCTAGGGCCTTATGTCTCGAAAACGACCCTACTCCTCTTCGACGAACGTCCCGTCGTCTTTGAAGGTCGCTTCGTGGCGCTTGCCCTTGGCATCCTTCCAGGCCATCTCGTAGGTGACGGTGCCGTCGGGCTTGGTCTGCTTGTCAGCGCTCGCCGCCTTCATCTTGGGATACTTGGCGGCGAAGGCCGCGGTCACGGCCGTGGGGAGCGAGGCCAGCGCCGCCGGCTCCTCGGTCAGCAGCAACGTCCCTTCCGGGCTGATGTCGAGCTCGAGCTTCTTCGCCTCTTTGGTTTCGAGCTTGACCTCGTACTGGACCTTCCCTTTCTCCTTCTCCTCCTTGCAGGCGGTCACCTTGGCGGATGGATAGGCCTTCAGCGCTGCGTCCTTCACCGCGGCCGGGCAGGCGGCGGTCGCCGCCAGCGCAAAACCGGGTACAACAAGAAGCAGCGCGACGGCAAGCATGAAAACGGTACGGCTCGACATGAATGAACCCCCTTTTCCTCGAATCAGTGGATCGCCTCCGCGGCCGCGGAAGCGCCCTTCCCGCACAGCATACTCCACGGCGTCGTAGATGACCTCATCGGCTGGCAGCGCCACCACCGGCTCTCTGCTGAAGGCCTTGCCGCAGCACGCACCATATGACCTTCGCCCCGCCACCCTAATAGAAGGCCTACCCCTAGAAGGACGGTATGCGCCCTGAGGACATGGCCGGTCAGTTCTGCTGCCAAATGCCCTGCTCAGAGTGACTAATCAAAGTCTTCATGTGATCCCGAACCGCTGCGAATTCGGCTGACTCGAGTCTGATCTTCAGATTCCGCTGCCGCGCAGTTTCGTCCGGATATTCGATCTGCCACATTACGTCGGCAAGTGTGTCCGAGTTTCCCTGGCGGCGAAGAACATGGCCTCGCGGGAGGCCGATTTTTTCGAGAACATCGCAGGCCTGAATTCTCCATTGGTACACTTCTTCCGCCTTGCCTGGCAACGCGAAATACTCGGTTTGCTCGATGATGGTGCTGGTCGCTTTCGGAGCCGTCTGTGCACCAGCCATCAATGTCATTAAACTGCCAGTGACAGCGACCCACGCGATCGTCGCGTTAGTCCTAATTCTGCTCATAAGTACCCGATTCTCCTTCCAGGTTTATTCTCGCGTTCGCCGCGGCTTCCCGCAGCAACGCCTCCTTCACGCCGGCGGCCGCGTCCGGAGCGAACTGCCAGTAGTGTAGGGGAAGTCGCAACTCCCGTCAAACCCTCCGACGTGATACCCTGCCAGATATCATCGCGGCCATCGGGATGATTACCGCAATCAGTAGCCATGACGCCGCGGGAACAACAAGGAATACGAACCCGGTTTTCGCCCTGAGGTGCCCGAAGGCAAGAGCGCCGTAAATAGCCAAAGAGCCAAGGGTGATGACCAACATCACGACATAGAGCGTCGCTCGGGTAAGAACCGACCAACGCCTCGAGACCACGTTGGCCCATACGAGGGCCATGAACGGGGAGAGCACCCAGATCGCGAAAAGAACTAGCAGCAGACGGGAAGGGTTACGATGACCGACACGGAGCATCAGACCGACCGAGCCTGCGGCCCCAACCAGCACCGCGATCAGGGCCGCTCCGCGTAGGAAGCCAACGAACTCACCTTCGGGCCTTCCCCGGCTCACTCTAGAGTCTCCAACTTCAAACTGCTTTCAAAGTCCACCCTCAGAGCCCGCTCTCTGCCTTCACCATCGGATTCTCCGGTTTTCCATGTCCGCGATTTGCAAAGGGATCCAAATGGCTATAGTCTATGTCCTCTCTGCGGACTTGTCCAGTGCATCTGGGAAATGCGGGCTGAGGATTCATCTCCAGATCAGCTTGATCTTCTGCCAGAACAGGACCCGCGTGTACGGGCCATGGTTGTCATCCATTCGCACGTAGTACAAGAATGGTATCGTGATGCACTATACAGTCTTCGCTCGGGAGTGCCGTTCGGCTCCGGTGCTTGATCCGCCTTCGGTGGTCAAGCGGCCCTCGGCGGGCTCCCTCGGCGGGCGGGAGCCCGCTGTCGCGTCGCTCCGCGATGCCCGCATCGTCCCGGTGAACGCGGGACGACGATGAGTGTCACGTCGTGATTGCCGGCGCGCTCGAGTGCCGCGCGCATGAGCGGTAGGTTCTCGGTCGCAACAACGTTGCGATCAGAGCCACCGAACAGCGCCAGGAGTGGTTGGTGTACGGCCTCGAGAGTCGGGATGGGATCGTAGCGCCAGTTCAGCCGGCCCCATTCCCAATCGGGGTCGTTGGAATCGTCCGAATCGAGCACGTCATCGGGGAACTTCGCGGCCTTGGCGCGCGCTCGCGCCTCGGCGTAGTTTTTCCAGCCCTCGCGTGTCTCGGAGTAGCGCACGGCCAGCGACAGCAGCCATTCTTCCTGTGCCAGCGCCGTGACAGGGAAGCCCGCGTCGAACGAGGTCGGAGAAGGTAAGGCAGCCATTCACCGTCGGTCGCACCAGCGCCGCCGCGACCACGGAATGCAGCCAGGCACGTACCGGCGGTCGGCGCCTGCGGCGCCCTACGACGAGCTGGATGCAAGAAGCTCTTCGTCTCACTTCGCGCCTTTTGGCAAAGTACTTTTGGAGGTTCCGACCAGTCGTTGCCTCTTGCGAAGAACTCGAGGCCTTGTCCCGCTCTTACACCTACCCTATACACCGTTTCGGTGGTCTTCTTTGGCGCGAGCCAGGTCGAGGGCGATGTCCAGGAAACGGATTAATGCCGTTACCCCTCCCGCAGTACCGCAACGGGATCAAGCCGAGCAACTCGAGCGGCCGGCACGGTACTCGCGCTGGCGGCCACGACGGCCAGCAGGACGGCGATCCCCAAGAAGGTGACGCCATCCGTCGCCTGCACGCCAAAGAGCAGATGGGAGATGACACGGGTCGCACTCAGTGCGCTCGCAAACCCAAGGGCAATGCCCAGTGCGGCCAGCCCTAGAGCACGTCGCACGATGGAGAAGAGAACGCCATTTGGCCGAGCGCCGAGCGCGATGCGGATCCCGAACTCCCGGCGGCGCTGCTGTGTCGTGTAGCTCACGACGGCGTAGAGCCCGGCAGTGGCAAGTGCCAGGGCGAGCAGTCCGAAAGCGGACAGGCAGCCGGCGAGCATGCGCTCCTGGCCAAGCGCCGCCCCGATGTGTTCGGTGAGTGGGCGGAGCTCAAGAGGGGGAAGATTGGGGTCGAGCTCGGCCAGGGCTTGCCGCATGGGCGCGGCCAGCGGGCGCGGATCGGCGAGCGTGCGCACCACGAGCGTCATCGCGGGCATGTAGAGGAGACGATGTGGCACATACATGAACGGCCGATCGGCGTCGCGCACGCCGATGCTCCTCACGGTCGCGACCACGCCCACGACCGGGGCTCCTTGCCTTCCGATATTGAGAACCCGCTGTTGGAGGGGATCGAGTCGCGGCCAGAACTGCCGGGCGAAGGCCTGGTTCACGATCACAGCCGGTTCCGCATCGCTATCGGAGTCAATGAAGTCCCGGCCGCGGAGAAGGCGGATGCCAAGGGCATCGAAGAACCCCGGCGAGACCGGCGCAAATGCGGCCATCGGTTCTTCACCGCTCCGGGGCGTGAAGTGGCTCAGCTCAACGGAAGTCTCTGCCCTCTGCCGCTGCACGGGTACATGGTAGGATATTGCGGCGACTTTGACCCCTGGGATCTGCCGCACAAGCTCCACCAGGCGCCGATAGAAATCGAGGCCCTCTTGGCGGGTGTAGCCCTGACGCGACACATCCACTCGGAGGAGCATGACGTCTCGGGCGCGGAATCCGAGATCGATGGCGCTCGCCTTTTGAAGCGTACGCAGGAGCAGCCCCGCGCCCACGAGAAGCAAGGTGCAGAGCGCGACTTCGGCGACGACGAAAGCGTTCTGCAGCGTGAGGTGACGCAACCGATCGCCCGGAGCGCAGTCTCGTTTCTGGAGTGTGACCGAAAGATCGTTCCTGGTGAGCCGGCGTGCGGGTACAAACGCGCAGAGTAGCGTGGAGCAGAGCGCAGAGAGGGCGGTGAACGTTATCATCCGCCAGGCGATGATCGGTGACGTCGCGCCCACCGGGATCGAGAAGCCCGCCGGAGCGATGGCCGTAAAGACCTTCGTCGCCCACGCCGCGAATACTATTCCGGTGAAGGCACTCGCCGCTCCAAGCAAGACTCCCTCAGCTAGCAGCTCGCGAACGACCTGGGCGCGCGACGCGCCAATTGCCATCCGAATGGCGAGATCGATCTGGCGGCGCTCGCCGCGCATCAAGATCAGCCCTGCGGCGACTGCGCACGCGATGAGGAGGACCAGTACGGCCACGCCGACGAGAACCCAGGCCAAGCGGATCGCTTCGGTTCGATGGTCGGGATCGACGGTCGCCCCGGCCGCTGGCACCACCAGCGTCCACGGCCGCGGATCGCGATCCTTCTGCGACGGGTTCGAGGCGAGACGCGAGGAGGACAGCACGTCGAGCTGGGCCTGCGCTTGCGCGACGGTTGCTCCTGGTCTGAGGCGGGCGATCATGTCCAGCCAACCGAAACCGCGTCTTTCCAACGGCTTCATCTGCGCGTCGGCCGGAAGCGCAGCGTCGAACATCGCGACGGGGATCCAGAAATCAGGAATCTGTTCCAGCGTCACACCGATGAAGCCCGCGGGCGCCACACCGACGACGGTGAACGGCTCACGGTTGAGCCGGACACGTGCACCCACCACGCCAGGGTCCGCGCCGAACTGGCGCTGCCACATGCGGTCGCTCAGTACCATCACGGCGTGCGCGCCCGGCGCGCCATCATCATCGGGCACGAGGAGTCGCCCACGCGCAGCATGCACGCCGAGGGCCTGGAAGTAGTTCCCGCTGACGAGCGAGCCCAAGGCCCGGGCCGGTAGCTGTCCGTTCACCGACACATCGATCTCGGCGCCATCGGAGAACGCAGCCAGACCAACGAAGACATGGGCGCGGTTCCGGTAGTCGAGGTACTGCGGATACGACGCGCTGCCGCCAGATCCACTCCCTCTTTTCTCCCCCACGCCGACTCGAACCAGCCTCTCCGGTTGGGGTACCGGCAGATCGCGAAACAGGAGAGCGTCTACGAGGCTGAAGATGGCACTGTTGGCCCCTATACCGAGCGCCAATATGAGGACCGTCAACAGCGTGAAGCCAGGAGCCTTGGCAAGTCGGCGGATGGCGAGTCGGAGATTCGATAGAGACATGTCGGATCCTCCCCGGGCCGAGGGTCTCGAGCGTTCACTGCCGGAGTGGCTTGCGTCGCTTCGGCAGTGCAAGCACCGTGCCCTCCCCTTGGCAGGTCCAAACGTCTCAGTCGCGGGAAAGGACACCGCACGATGCGCCCAAAGCACCGTGGCTCCTCGGGACCGCGTGCAGGCCGGCCCGGCGGCCGCGCAGGGCCAGGACAGACCCAAGGTTTCCGTGCAGGATGTTCGCTTGTGGGACGGAGACGTCCGCTCGCGGGAAGGATCGGAGCCTCATCAGAGCGGAGCCGCAGTTGCCACCGGGTCTCTTGCGGAGATGGACGGGCAGCGACTCATCTCTAGCTCAGCCTGATCCGCTGCCGAAACAGGACCCGCGTGTACGGGCCATGGTTGTCATCCATTCGCACGTAATACAAGTAGGGGTTGTCCGTGATCATCGCATAGTTGGAATCCGTTGACTTCGGATCGATCAAGGAAAAATACATATAAGACCACTTCCCATGCGGCTCCTTGGCCCGGAGTTGGCTCAGGGTCATGACCAGCGCAGGCTTGCTCCAGTGAATCAGGTCCGCCGAGGTCGAGAGGTAAAGGCCGGGCGGGCCATAGGCCGTGTTCCAGGGATCCCAGAGGGTCGCGATGAACAGATTGGACGCCTGATGGTAATTGATTCCGTTCACATAGTCCATGTATGGAACGGGCGTGCCGACGTGATCCCGCGGACGAGGCACTGGACCCCGGTACGGATCGGCGAACGTGACACCGAAGTCGGTGCCATTCCAGGCATGCCAGGACGAAGGCTCCAGAACGTCTGCCGTGCGAATCGGAAATCCGCCCCCGGGAACCAGGCAAGGCCGCGCCCCCTTGCCGTAGCCACAATTCGGCGGCCATGGCCAGCCGGTGACCATGGCGTAGTACCAGGTGCCCATCTGGACGATGTTCGTATCGACGCTGTAGCCCTCGGGTCCCTTGTTCACCTCATATTCGTAGGGGAGGCCAACGCTGAAGCTCGCGGGCGCCGCGAACGATCCGAAATGGTAGCCGCCATCCTGAGAGGCATGGAGCGTATCGGCGTTGTACCAGCAGGTGTTCGTGTCGCTCTTCGAGGCGCACATGCCGCGATGCTCCCACCCGTGATATTCCATATGCGCCAGCGCGACGACCCGCCTGCCGTCGACGCTGTAGAACGAAGTCAGCCATGAATAGTCGTTGAAATCCGCCGGATTCGGTGCATGAGCCGAGCTGAAGACCACCCGACAGTCATGTTTGACGCTCTCGAGCGTGGGACCTACGCTCGCGCGCGTGACGTAGTGCGAGGCAATCAGGTGGACTGTACTCTTGTAATCGCGGAACGCGCGGGCCGGCGCGTCCGGGATGTCGATCAGCTCGCAGGAATCTTTCGCTGTATTGAAGACCGCAACTCGTGGACCGTCGAAGACGCAGGTTGGAGAGCGACGGCCGGACGCTTGCAGCCCGGGCGACGGCTGGGCCTCCTCTGGCGCGACAGAGGTGACCCAGAACAGACCCCATATGAAAATGAGCGAAGCCAAGGTCGAGGTCTTCATGTCGTCCCCCTATCTCCCCCCATGCCTTCCGTTGCCGCGGCAGTACCTGTCCTCAGTCCTCGGGGAGCCCGGGCTTGCGCTCGAGCAGGTAGACGGTCTCGCGGTTGCCGTGGAACATGTCGTCGGGCGACCAGGCGACCGTCTGCTCGCCGAAATTCGCCCTGATGTCGTAGCGGCCGAGGATCTCCTGCCAGGCGAGCTGCGGGATGGGGCGCCCGCCTGGGAGGACCAGCTGGCCGATGGCGGCAAAGCGGAACCGTGCCTTGCGCAGCCGGGCGCGGGCCTCGCGCCAGGGGAAGACCGCGATGTCGGCGCGCAGGCGCTGGAGCTCGCTTCGCAGGACGAGCAGCTCGGCCGAGACCAGCACGTTGTCGCCGGGCCCGGCGTGCCCGGCAAGCCAGTCGACGGCCTGCCGGCGGGAGTCGACGAGCGTCGCTTGGTGACGGACGTAGTCCGCGAGGTCGGGGGCGAAGAGCACGACCGGCAGCAGCACGGCCGCGAGATCGACCGCCCGCGGCCCCCAGCGGCCCCAACGACCCCGGAGACCCCGGAGACCACCGCGCGGGAGCTTGCCCGCCGCCCCCGCCGCCGCCGCGCGGCGCAGCCGGGCATACAGGAAAGCCGCGAGGACGCAGGCCAGGGCGATGAGCGGCAGCAGGTTGCGCAGCGGGTGAAAAGTGTAGCCGGCGAGCACGCCGCCGAGGGCGGCGCCGAATAGCAACCAGCCGGCGACCGGCCGGCGCAGGCGCGGATCGAGCAGGCCGACGGCAAGACCGGCCGCCGCACAGCCGAGAAAGACGTAGCCCAGCTCCGGGTGGTAGAAGGGCTGATCCCATTCGCCCTTGCGCACCGCCTGATCCCAGTAGGAGCCGGCGACCGTGCCGCCATAGAGCGAAGCCTCGTAGGCCAGGGCGTGGACCACCTTCCCGGTCTTGAGCAGCAGCGCCGGCATGCCGAGGAGGGCCGCCGCCACCGCCGCCCCGCCGGCCGCGGCGAGCAGAGCGAGCCGCTGCCTCCAGCGCCGGCCGGGGGCGAGCACGGCGGCGAGCGCCACCGCCAGGCAGACCAGCACGGCGGGATACTTGGAAACCAGCGCCAGGCCGCACATCGCGCCGGCCCCGATGAGATTGCCGAGATTGCCGAGATCACCGGGATTGCCGAGCTGGCGGAGATCACCGAGATCGCCGTGGTCGCTCCCCTCGGCCTTGCCCTCGCCGGCGGCGCGAAACCGTTCGACGAAGCACAGCGCCGCGAGGACGAAGAACAGGGCGTAGACGTCGACGTTGACGCTGCCGCCGCGGATCACCAGGGCTGGCAGCAGCGCCGCCAGCCAGGCCGCAAATAGACCTGCCGCCTGCCCCGCCAGCCGCGCGGCGAGCATGCCGACGAGCAGCACGCTGCCGAGCGCCAGGCCCAGGGCGAGCAGGCGCGCCAGCAGCAGCAGCTCGGGCGGCTCGACCTGGTTGTAGTGGAAGGGCGGGTCGTGCGATAGCCCCTGGCGCAGCGGATGGCCGTGGACCGCGCGGTAGACCGGCGCGTAGAGCGCGGCGGCGCCAGCGAGCGCGTAGTTGGGCAGGGCGCCGTAGATGTACCAGCCAGGGTCCCAGTCGCCCGATGCGAGCAGGTGGATCGTCCGGTGCAGGACGTGTCCCTCGTCGACGTAGTTGAGGTAGGGGAAGCCGGCGGTCACCGCCGGCAGGCGCAGCGCGGCCGCGACCAGCAGGATCGGCACGTAGAGCAGCCGCCAGCGCCGGTCCTGCCGGTCCTGTCGCGGGTCGCGCGATATACTTGCCGCATTCGCACACATATGACTACCGATCACCAACCGCTCTCGGCACACGAGCTGACACTGTTCACCGAGCGAGTCGGCAGCGGCCTGCACGAGCGCCCGCTCGAGCTCGACGTCAAGGAGCATCGCGAGCAGGTCGCAGCGCTGCTCTCGGAGTTCGGCGACGCAAGCTTTTACCAGCTCCTGGCGCTCGAGCCCGTTGCTACCCCCGACAAAGTCCATGAAGGGTACGAGCGGGTGGCCCGTCTTGTCCACCCGCAGCACGCCTTTCGCCTCGGCCTCGAGGGGCGCGAAGCGGTGCTCGAGGTGCTGTTCGAGCAGGCGACCCTGGCCTATCTCACCCTCAGCCACCCCGGGCGGCGGCGCGACTACGACCGCGGCCTCTCGCCCGCCGACTGGTCCGCGACCCCTGCCGCCAAGCCTCGTGACGACGAGAACCGGGAACGGGCCCTCTACTACTTCAAGCGCGCCGTGGTCTATGCCGCCAGCGAGGAGTATCACTTCGCCATCGAGCTGCTGCGCGACGCCTCGCGCATCGATCCGCAGGCCAGGTACTTTGCCCTGCTCGGCGAGCTGCAGGCCAAGAACGTCCATTGGCTGCGCCATGCAGCCGAGAGCTACGCCAGAGCGCTCCAGCTGGGCGGCCCCGACCCCAAGGTCGAAGCCGCCCTGCTGCGGGTGCGCGAGAAGCTCGCCGCCGAAGGCGCTGCAGGCAGCCCCTCCAAGGAGGCATGAGCAAGCCGCTTCGGCTAGAATGGAAAGGCTGGAGAGCTCCAAGCGGTCGCCCCGTCCGGCCTGCGTGCCGCGGCGGGGAGGAAAGTCCGAGCTCCCACGGGCAGCATGCTCGCTAACGGCGAGGCGCGGCGACGCGACGGAAAGTGCAACAGAGAGCAGACCGCCCGCTGCCGGTCGCCACTGGCGGCCGGCCGGCGGGTAAGGGTGAAACGGTGCGGTAAGAGCGCACCGCTCCGCCGGCGACGGCGGGGGCTCGGTAAACCCCATGCGGAGCAAGACCAAATAGGGGAGCGGAACGCGGGCCGCCCGTCCCGCCCCCAGGCCCGCTCGGCGGGTCCGGGGCCGCTTCCGGGTAGGTTGCTCGAGGCCGGCGGCAACGCCGGCCCCAGAGGAATGACCGCCAACCGGCGTTTCGGCGCCGGCCACACAGAACTCGGCTTACGGGGCTCTCCGGCGCTGTTCTCTTCCACATGACTCTGGCCCGCCTCCCACCCGCCGCCGGTCCGGGCGACCGGGTGGGGGTGGCCGCCCTCTCGGGTCCGGTCGACCCCGAGCGCCTCGAGCGCGGGGTGGGCGAGCTGCGCCGGCTGGGCTTCGAGCCGGTGCTGGCCGACAACCTCGGCTCGCGCACCGCCAGCGGGCTGTTCGCCGGCGGCGACGCCGAGCGCCTGGCGGCTTTCCACCGGCTGGCGGCCGATCCCGATCTTCCCGTCATCCTGTTCGCGCGCGGCGGTCACGGCCTGCTGCGGCTGCTGCCGGCGATCGACTGGCAGCTCCTGGCGCGGCACCCGCGGGCCTATGTCGGCTACTCCGACCTGACGCCCTTCCTGCTCGGAGTGGTCGAGCGGCTGCGCCTGGTCGCCTTCCACGGTCCGCTGGTTGCAGCCGAGGGGGCGCGCGGCCTGCTGGCGGCCGAGGAGGAGTCGCTGCTCGGAGCGCTCGCCGGCCGCTACCCGGCCGAGCTCCCCTTCGCTTCGTGGCGGCGCCCGGGGGCGGCCGACGGCCCGCTGCTGGGCGGCTGTCTCAGCCTGCTGGCGGCCACCCTGGGCACTCCTTTCTTCCCCGCTCTCGACGGTGCGGTGCTGTTCTGGGAGGAGGTCGGCGAGCCTCCCTACCGGGTGGATCGAATGTTGACCCACCTGGGGCTGTCAGGTAATCTGGATCGCATCGGGGGCATGATCGTCGGCCATCTGCGAGCGGGCGACGGCGCGGTGCCGGCCCCTCCCCCGCCCCCCGGCCCTGTGTTGGAGCAGCCCCGGTGGCCGGCCCTGGTCGAAGAGAGCCTGGCGCGTTTCTCTTGGCCGCTCGCCTGGGGGCTCGACAGTGGACACGGAGTCCCCAACCTGACGCTGCCGCTCGGTTTGCGGGCCCGGCTCGACGCGGGGAGCGAGAGGAGTGAGCGGCTCGTGCTCGGTTGAGGACCCACGATGAATAACCCCGTTTTCAAGACCACGAGCAGCAACAGCGGCGGCAAGAAGAGCGGCGGCGCGGTGACCTCCGAGTTCTCAGCCGGCGAGTACATCTTCCGCGAGGGCGATCTGGGTACGGAGATGTACATCATCCACGAGGGCAAGGTCGAGATCCTCAACCGGCTGGGCGACGAGGACAAGGTTCTGGCGGTGCTCGAAAAGGGCGACTTCTTCGGCGAGATGTCGGTGCTCGAGGACCTGCCGCGCGCCGCCACGGCGCGCGCCTTGACCTATGCCCGCCTGCTGCAGATCAATGGCTCGACGTTCGATCAGATGCTGCAGAGCAACCCGGAGATCGCGGTGCGGATGATGCGCAAGCTGTCGCGCCGCTTGCGCGAGACCGACGAGCTGCTCAAGACCTCCTTCGGCAACCGGGTCTCGCCGGTGTCCAGCGAGATCCCGTCGCAGGCCGCCCAGCCGCAAGCCGAGGGACCCGAGAAGCTGGTCCACCTCCCCTCCGGCATGGAGTTTCCCCTGGCGGTCGGCCCGGAGACCACCGTCGGGCGCCGCGACCCGGTGACCGGCATCTTCCCCGACGTCGATCTGACGCCGGTCGACAGCCAGCGCTCGGTCTCGCGGCGCCACGCCAAGATCTACCGCCGCGGCGCCAAGTTCTTCCTGGCCGAAGAGATCGGCACCATGAACAGCACCTTCCTCAATGGCGGCCGGCTCGAGACCGGCGTCCCCGGCGAGATCCAGCCCGGGTCCGAGCTGCGCTTCGGCGTGGTCGTCCTTCGCCTCGAGGTCCCATAGTCCACCGCCACATCGCAGCGCCGTTTCATCTCTCGGGGTGTCCGTAGGCGGTGGGGGCTAAGAGTAAGGAGGCGCTCTAGCGATGCGCGTGCTGCTGGTCGCCAACACCCTGCCGCCGCGCGACGTTTCCGGCGTCGGAGAACAGGTGCTACAGTTGGCGGCCGGCCTGCGGCAGGGTGGCGATGAGGTAGAGGTCCTGGGGCGGGGGCCGGGCGGCGTCGCGGGCCCCAAGGTCCTGTTCCCGCTCCTGGCGGTGCCGGCGGTGTGGCGGGCGCTGCGCCGGTTCCATCCCGAGGTGGTGCAGCTGCACGAGTCGGACGGCGGCCTGGCGGCGCTGCTCTTCGCCTGGCTCACGCCGCGCCGCGCGCCGCGCCCGCTGCTCGTGGCACTGCTCCAGGTCAGCTATCGCGAGGAGCGGCGCGCCGTGCGGCCGCTGGTCTTCGAGGGCCGCGTGCTCGGCCGGCCGTCGCGGGTCGAGCTGCGGTTCCGCCGATTCAAGGCGCCGCTGCAGATCTGGCTCGGCCGGGCGACTGTCCGCGGCGCCGACCGGGTACTGGCGCCGAGCGCCGCGACCGCGGCCGAGCTCCGCCGCGACTACGGCGTCGAGCGGATCGCCGTGGTCCCCAACGTGACTGGCGGTCTGCCGGTGCCGCCAGAGCCGGTGGTCCCGTCCGCGCCGGGTGCGCATTCCGGAATGGCGGCGCCGTCCGGGACGAGGGCGGGCGGGGACGGTGGCGGGCGCGGCGAGGGCTATCTGCTGCTGGTCGGGCGGCTGCGCATCCGCAAGGGCGTCGAGGTGCTGCTCGCGGCGCTGGCCGAGCTTCGGCAGCGCCTCCTCGCCGAGCGGCCGCGGGCGTGGGCGGCAGTGCGCCTGCAGATCGCCGGCGACGGCGAGCACCGGGCGGCGCTCGAGCGCACCACGGCGGAGCTGGGGCTCGGCGGCACGGTCGCGTTTCTCGGCCGGCAGGCGGCGCCGGCAGTGCGCGGCCTGCTGCAGGGCGCGGCGGCGCTGGTGGTACCCTCCATTTACGAGGGGATGCCGCTGGTGGTGCTCGAAGCGATGGAGGCGGCGCTGCCGGTCGTCGCCAGCCGGGTGGCGGGCATCCCGGAGGTGGTGGAGGACGGGACGACCGGCTGGCTGGTGCCGCCCGAGGATCCGCGCCGCCTGGCCGCGGCGCTGGCCGAGCTGCTGGCCGAGCCCGAGGAGGCGCGGCGGCGCGGTGCGGCCGGGCGCCGCCGGCTGGACGAGCGCTTCCGGCCGGCGCACGCCGCGGCGCAGTGGCGCGCCGCGGTGCTCGGCCCGGGCGGCGGGCGGCCGGCGAGCGCGGCGCAGACCATGGCGGCTTCGGAGAGGACCCTGAGATGATGGGACGCGCCTTGTTGCTGCTCGGCCTGCTGGCGACCCTCGGGCTGATCGCCGCCGCCGCGATGGGGTATGGGGTGAGCGGCAGCTTCGGACGCCAGCTTGGGTCGGGCGCCGATCTGCTGCGCGGCCACGTCCTGGTCGGCCTGGGCGCCTGCCTGGTGCTGCTATTCTCGCATTGCTGGATCCTGCTCTACCTGCTGGCGACCGGGCGGGTGGTCGCCGGGCTGGTGCGGGAGAACGGCCTCGAGGCGGAGATTGCCGCGCGCAGCGGGCGGCTGCGGCTCCGCGCCCTGCCCTGGCTGGCTCTGGCCCTGATGGCCGCCCTCGCCACCTTCCTGCTAGGCAGCATCGCCTTCGCCGGCTCGGCCCCGGTCGGAGTGCACCACGCCCTGTTCTACGCCACCCTGGCGGCGCAGGGGCGGGCCCTGTGGATCGAGAGCCGGGTGCTGCGCGACAACCACCGTCTGCTGGCGGATCTCGGCCAGCGGCTGCAGGGTCATGCTGCCTGAAGGCCCGCCCGCGGGCGCGCCGCACGAGCTCGGGAGCGTCCCCGAGGGCTGCGCCGAGGGCCGCCGCGGGCGCGATTTAGGCGGCCGCGTCGCCGTGGTGCTGGTCAACTGGAACGGCGCCGCCGACACCCTGGCCACGCTTGGCTCGCTCGACCGGACGGCCGGCGGCGAGGCGCTGTGCCGGCTGGTGGTCGACAACGGCTCCTCCGACGACTCGGTGCCGCGGCTGCGCGCCGAGCGGCCGGGGCTGGAGGTGATCGAGACCGGCGCCAACCTCGGATTCGCCGGCGGCAACGCGGTCGGCATCCGCCGCGCCCTGGCCGATCGCGAGGTGGCCTGGGTGCTGCTGCTCAATACCGACGTCGTCGTCGATCGCGGCTTCCTGCCGCCTCTGCTCGCCGCCTGTGCCGACCCGCGGGTGGGCGCCGCCGGCCCCAAGATCTTCTTCCACGACCCGCCGGACCGGCTGTGGGCGGCGGGCGGGCGGCTGCGCATCCGCGAGACGGTGGCCCAGGAGTTTGGGCGCGGCCAGCCGGATGGTCCGCGCTTCGACCGCGCGGCCGACGTGACCTACCTGACGACCTGCTGCCTACTGATCCCGCGCGACGCGCTGGAGCGGGTCGGCCCGCTCGACCCCGCCTACTTCATCAACGTCGACGACGCCGACTGGTGCCGGCGGGCGCTCGACGCCGGCTTCCGGCTGCGCTACGTGCCGCAGAGC
The DNA here is from genome assembly GCA_035544875.1 of Thermoanaerobaculia bacterium. Taxonomy (GTDB): domain Bacteria; phylum Acidobacteriota; class Thermoanaerobaculia; order Multivoradales; family UBA5704; genus JASLEW01. Next base: position 64,872 of record DASZZP010000081.1, read on the forward strand.
AGGATCTGGCACAAGGTGGCGGCCGCGACGGGGGGCGGCTACACGCCGGCCAAGACCTTCCACACCGGCCGCAGCAGCGCGCTCTACGTGCGCCGCCACGGCGGCGCCGCGGCGATGGCGGGGTTTCTGGCCGCCAACCTCCTCGCGCTGCCCGCCGCCTGGCTGCGCGAGCTGCCGCGCCGTAACACGAGCGCCGTGCGCTCCAAGGCGCGCGGCCTGCTGCGCGGGCTGCTCGAGCCGCTGCCCGAGCCGCCGCGCGGCGCCCGCCCGCCGGAGCCTTGAGCCGCTCGTGACCACGACCATCCTGTTCACCGGTGCGGTGCAGATGCTGCTCTTGCTGCTCTCGATCTCCGCCCACGAGTCGGCGCACGCCTGGGTGGCCGACCGCCGCGGCGATTCGACCTCGCGCCTGCTGGGGCGGATCTCGCTCAACCCTCTGCGCCATCTCGACCCCTTCGGCACGTTGATCCTGCCGCTGGCCCTGGTCGCCTTCGGCCTGCCGGTCTTCGGCTGGGGACGGCCGCCGCTGGTGCTCGGCAAGAATCTGCGCCGCCCCTACTGGGACAGCCTGCTGATCGCCGGCGCCGGGCCGGCGGCCAACCTGCTGCTTGCCCTGCTGGCGACGGTCGCGATCGGGGTGGCCGCCACCAAGCTCGGGCCGGACGGGCGCGAGGCGGCCACCAAGGCTTTGTTCGAGCAGACCGACGCCGCGACCGGCAGGCTGGGCGGGTTCCCGTTGATGTTCACGCTGGTGCGCATGGCGACCCTCAACGCCTTCCTGGCGGTTTTCAACCTGCTGCCGCTGCCGCCGTTGGACGGCGGGCAGATCGCCCTGCTGCTGCTGCCCGCGGACTGGGCGGCGAAGCTTGCCGCCTTGCGCCCCTACGGCTTTATGATCGGCATCGTCCTCGCCATGGTCGGGGTCGTGACGGTGGTGCTCTTGCCTTTCTACGGCGTCTTGAGCGTGGTGATCAATCTCCTCTGACAGAAGGGACGGGATCGGCCGGTGCCAAGGAAGATCAGATCGTGAGCGAAGCGGAAGTCGTCCTGTCGGGCATGCGCTCGACCGGCAAGATCCACCTCGGCAACTACTTCGGCGCCCTCAAGAACTGGGTGGAGCTGCAGGACCGCTACCGCTGCCACTACATGGCGGCCGACTGGCACGCCATGACCAGCGACTACGCCGATCCGAGCGAGATCGCCGCGAACACGGTCGAGATGGTGCTCGACTGGATCGCCGCCGGGCTCGACCCCGAGCGCTCGGTCATCTTCGTCCAGTCGATGGTGCCGGAGCACGCCGAGCTCCACCTGCTGCTGTCGATGATCACACCGCTCGGCTGGCTGGAGCGGGTGCCCACCTACAAGGAGCAGTTGCGGCAGGTCGAGAACCGCGACCTCGCCACCTACGGCTTTCTCGGCTACCCGGTGCTGCAGGCGGTCGACATCATGATTTACCGCGCCGACTTCGTGCCGGTCGGCGAGGACCAGGCGAGCCACGTCGAGATGTGCCGCGAGGTGGTGCGGCGCTTCCACCACTTCTACGGCGAGGTCTTTCCGGAGCCGCGGGCGCTGTTCACGCCGACCCCGAACGTGCCCGGCATCGACGGCCGCAAGATGTCGAAGTCTTACGGCAACGCGATCAACCTGACCGATCCGCCCGAGGCGATCCGCCAGAAGTGCATGCAGATGTTCACCGACCCCCAGCGCGTGCGGCGCAGCGACCCGGGGCGCCCCGAGGTCTGCAACCTCTACGAGTTCCATCGCCTGGTCTCGCCCGGAGCGCAGCAGGAGAGGGTGGCGCGGGAGTGCCGGGCGGCGGCCATCGGCTGCGTCGACGACAAGAAGCTCATCGCGCAGACGATCGTCGATTTTTTGGAGCCGATGCGCCGGCGGCGCGCCGAGCTCGAACGCGACCGCGACACTATCTACGACATCCTGCGCACCGGCGCGCGCCGGGCGCGCGAGCGAGCCGGCGAGACCATGGAGAGGGTGCGGGCCGCGATCAAGCTCGATTATCGGAGCGAGCGGAGCGAGCGGAGCCAGCGCAGCCCGGGCAGCCCGGGCAACCAGGGCGGCTTGGCCGCTGACGCCAAGGCGGTGCGGTGAGCGAGCCGGAATCTCTGCTGCCCGCCGCGTGGCGCGTCCAGCTGCCGGTCTTCGAAGGGCCGCTCGACCTGCTGCTGCACCTGGTCAAGCTCAACCGGGTCGAGATTACCGATATCCCGGTGGCGGCGATCTGCGACCAGTTCCACGCCTACCTGGCGTTGATGGAGGAGCTCAACCTCGACATCGCCGGCGAGTACATCTACGAGGCGGCGCTGCTCATCCACCTCAAGTCCAAGCTGCTGCTGCCGCGTCCTGCGGCGCGCGCCGGGGAGCCGGAGGAAGACCCGCGCCAGGAGCTGGTCGAGCGTCTGCTCGAGTACCGGCGCCTGAAGGAGGCGGCGCAATCGCTGGCCGAGGTCCACCGCATGCGGGTCGGCATCTGGACGCGGCGGCCGCAACCGCTGCCGCCGGCCGCGGCCGGCGAGGAGGAGGCCGCGGTGGAGCTGGGCGAGGTCTCGCTCTTCGATCTGCTGGCGGCGCTCAAGCAGGCGCTGCAGCGCTACGACCGCGAGCACCCGCCGGCGCTGACCCTGGCGGGCGAGGTGTTCTCGGTGCGCGGCCAGTTCGACCGCCTGCTCGCGGCGCTCGACCGCGGGGCGGGGCGCCCGTTCGACCTGCTCGACGACCTGCGCCGGCTCTCCTGCCGGGCCGAGGCGATCGCGGCCTTCCTGGCGGTGCTCGAGCTGGCGCGGCTCAACCTGATCCGGCTGCACCAGACCAAGGGCGGCGAGATCCTGGTCTACCGCACCACCCGCGAGCTGGCGTCCGCCGACCGGGAGGCGATCGGAGCATGACCGAGCGCAGCGAGATGGAGGCGGCCCTGGAGTCGATCCTCTTCGTCTCCTCCGAGCCGGTGCCGCGGTCGCGCCTGGTCGAGCTGTTCGACGAGGAGGAGCGCGAGGAAGCCGCCCTGGCGCTGGCCGCGGTGCTGGCCCGCTATGCCGCCGGCGAGGCGCGGGGGGTGATGGTCGAGGACGTGGCGGGGGGGGTGCGGCTGGTCACCAGGCCCGAGATGGGCGGCTGGCTGCGCCGCTTCTTCGAGGCCGGGGCCGGCAGCAAGCTGTCGATGGCGGCGCTCGAGACGCTGGCGATCATCGCCTACCGCCAGCCGATCACCGGTCCCGAGATCCAGGAGCTGCGCAGCGTCAACCCGGTCGGGGTGCTCAAGACGCTGCTCGAGAAGCGGCTGGTGCGCATCGCCGGACGCAAGGAGGTGGTGGGCAAGCCGTTCCTCTACGCCACCACGCGCGAGTTCCTGGTTCACTTCGGCCTCAACAACCTGCGCGACCTGCCGCCGCTCGAGGAGTTCGAGGAGACCTTCGGCCTCGGCGCCCCCGAGGGAGGCGAGGCCGGAGCGGGCGGCCTGGCGGCCGCGGAACCCGCCCCCGGTTCCGCGGGCGGGGACGCCGCCACTTCCGCCGCGGGGGGCGCGTGGGACGACGCAGCCACCCCCGCCGCGGGCAGTGGCGAAGAATCGGGGCTTCCCGACGCCGCGGAGGAGGCGGCGCCCGGCCACCTGGCGCGCGACGGGTCGGAGCGCGCGGGCGAGCAGGTAGACGATCGGGAGGAGCGGATCCTGCGCGAGGCCGCGGAGCTCGAAGAGCAGGAGCTCGAGGAGCAAGAGGCTTGAGCGAAGAGCGGCTGCAGAAGCTGCTGGCCCGGGCAGGGATCGCCTCGCGCCGCAAGGCCGAGGAGCTGATCCGCGAGGGACGGGTGACCGTCAACGGGCAGGTCGCCGCGATCGGCGACAAGGCCGACCTCGAGCGCGACTCGGTCAAGCTCGACGAGCGGCGGATCCACGCCCTCTCCAGCCACCGCTATCTCCTGCTCAACAAGCCGCGCGGTGTGATGTCGACGGTCTCCGACCCCGGAGGGCGTCCGACCGTCATCGACCTGGTGCCGCCGCCGCTGCGCAAAGCTCTGGTGCCGGTGGGGCGCCTCGATTTCCTGACCGAAGGCCTGCTTCTCCTGACCGACGACGGCGAGCTCGCGCAGCGCATCGCCCACCCCAGCCACGGCTGCACCAAGACCTATGAGGTCAAGGTCCGCGGGCGTCCGGACGAGCAGCAGCTCGACCGGCTGCGAGCGGGCATCGTGCTCGAAGGGCGCCGCACCGCGCCGTGCCGCATCACGCCGCGGCGGCTGGGCAGGCACCGCCTGGGCGAGCGCGGCGACCAGCGCCCCGCGCCGAGCCGCGGCCGGCGCTCGGCTCCAGGAACGGCAGGTGGAAGAGCCGGAGCCCGCGCCGTGGGCGACAGCTCCTGGTGGGTGGTCGAGCTGGGGGAGGGGCGGACACGCCAGATCCGCGAGATGTTCCAGCGCGTCGGCCATCCGGTGCAGAAACTGCGCCGGGTCGCCATCGGCCCGGTCTCCGACCCCGGCCTGCCGCTCGGCACCGTGCGCGAGCTGACCGGCCGCGAGGTTGAAGCGCTGCGCAAGGCCAGGCCGGGGGCGGCTGATCTCAACCGCGCGGTCGGCGGCGCCGCCGGCCGCGCGGCAGGCCTCCCGCACGAGCCGGGCAAGGGCGGGCAGCGTGCCGGCAGGAGCGCAGGCGCGAAGGGCGAGACGGGTGCCGGCCGCGCGCCTGGACGCACCCGCGGCACCTCCGGTGGCCCGCGCAGCGCAGGAAGGAGCCCGGAAGGCCGCGGTCCGAAGCCGGGTTCCCGGCCCCGCCAGACTGGCGCCGGCGCTCGCCCCGGTCCGCGCGCCGGCGGCACCGCCGGTGCAGGAAAGGGCGCCGCGCACGCCCTTGGGAGCGCTGGGCGCGGCGCAGGCGGCGCGGCGGGCCGCGGCCCGGCACCACCAGGCTCGCGCCCCCGCAAGGCTGGCGCCGGCGCTCGCCTCGGTCCCCGCGCCGGCGGCGCCGGCGGCCGAGCCAAACGTGGCGCGCGTGAGCCCGGCCGCGGCCCCGGCAGCACTGCCGGTCGGGGCAAGGGCGGCGCGCGCACCGGCGGGCGCGGTGGCGGGGGCGGCCGCGGTGACCGCGGCGACCGCAGCAGTGCGGGCCGCCGGCGCGGGTAGCGGCTGGTGGCCTCCTCGCGGCCGGTGGTGGTGGCGATCGACGGCCCCTCCGGGGTTGGCAAGAGCACCGCCGCGCGGCGCCTGGCACGCCGGCTCGGCATCCCGTTTCTCGATACCGGCGCGATGTATCGGGCGATCGCGCTGCGGGTTCTGGAGAGCGGTATCGACCCTGCCGACCAGGCGGCGGTCGAGCGTCTGGCCGCCGGCGCCGACGTCAGCCTCGAAGCGGGGCCGGACGGCAGCTTCGCGGTGTTGCTCGCCGGGCGGCCCGTCGAGCCCGCGATCCGCGCACCGGAGGTCGGCGCGGCGACCTCGACCATCGCCGCCTACCCCGGGGTCCGCCGCCGCCTGGTGGCGCTGCAGCGCGCCGCCGCGGCGCGCCAAGGCGGCGTCCTCGAAGGGCGCGACATCGGCACCCGCGTCTTTCCCGAGACGCCGTACAAGTTCTTCCTCGACGCCCGCTCCGAGGTCCGCCATCGCCGCCGCTATGACGAGCTTGCGGCGGCCGGCTCCACGGTCTCCTTCGCGCAGGTCGTCGACGACCTCGCCTGCCGCGACCACCGCGACAGCACCCGCTCCGACTCGCCGCTCACCCGCGATCCCTCCTACACCTTCATCGATGCCTCCGACCTGGGGATCGACGAAGTCGTCGACGCCATGGCCGCCGCAATCGCCCGCACCCCCGCCGGCTGAGCGCAGCGCGGAATCGCAGGATCGCGGTGTATGTCACCCGAGCTGTCCGCGGTCGTCGTGGTCGGCCCGCTGCGCGAGCGGGCCGGCGAGTGCCTGCGCTCGCTGCTCGACCAAGGGCTCGGCGAGCGGCTGGAGGTGGTGGTCGTGGACTTGGCCGGCGGCGGCGCGCTGCCGGTGCCGGGCGGCGAGGACCCGGCGGTGCGGGTTCTCGAGAGCCCCCCTTCCACCACCTTCCCGCAAGCCCGGGCGCGCGGCCTGCGGGCGGCGCGCGGCGCCGTCGTCGCGTTCGTCGAAGAGCACGCTGTGGCGTTTCCCGGATGGGCAGAGGCGCTGCTCGCCGCCCACCGCGGACCCTACGCCGGAGTGGGTCCGGCAGTGGTGAACGGCAACCCCGGCGTGGGTAGCAGCGACATCGAAGGTCTGCTGGCCTGCAGCCGCAGCGCCAGGCTCCCGAGCATGCCCGCCCTGGCGGCATGGCGGGCGGTGTGCGCAAGATTGGTGGCGAGGCGCAGCGGCAAGGCGCTCGCCAGCAGGTAGCCGAGAGCGGTCGTCCTGCCGCGGTCGAGCCAGTCGAGCCTCACCCGGGCGAAGACCTTCCCCCGCCAGTACCGCTCGGAGAGAAACGAGCGCCAGCCGTGCAGGTGGTGGTGCTCGGCCACCGCGCCGGGCTCGAACCAGAGCGTCTCGCCGTTGCGGCGCAGGCTCCACGACAGCGTCGTGTCGCCCAGCAGGCGGTCGGCATCAAAGCCGCCGGCGCGCTCGAACTGATCGCGCGGACAGAGCAGCCCGGCGGTGGGGCCACCGCCACGCCCGCGGCCCGCGCCGCCTGCGGCAGCAGCCGCTGGTGGGGCTGGGTTTCGCCGCCGGCGCGGTCCTTGCCGAGGCAGCGCTTGCCGCCTATGCCGCAGCGCGCGGCTGGCTGCGCGGCGGCGAGGGGACGGCCCGGGACGGCGGACTGCTGCGCGCTCTGCCGCCGTTCGCGGCCGGCACGCTCCTAGGCCAGGCCGGCCAGTGGTTCGACGTCCTGCTCCTCGGCGCTCTCGCTCCCGCCGCCGCGGTCGGCGCCTACGGCCTGGCGCGGGGCGTCGAGCGCGTGCTCGAGCTCGTCTCGGAGGTGGCCAGCCACCGCTTCTTGCCGACCGCCACCTCGTTGCACGCCCTTGCGGAGCCGGCAGCGCTGGCCGCGGCCTACCGGCAGACCCGCTCGCTGGTGCTGGCGCTCCTCTGGCCGCCGGCGGCGATCTGCCTGCTGGCGCCGCGCGCGGTGCTGCAAGCGCTGTTCGGCAGCCGCTACACCGCGGCCGCGCCGGTGCTCAGCCTGCTCTGCGGCGCCCTGCTGGTCTCGGTGGCGCTGGGCTACAACGACCGCGTCCTGATCGCCTGCGGATGCGCCGCGGCGGTGAGCCGCAGGAGCGCCCTCGGCCTGCTGCTCGGCATCGCGGTGGCGGCCCTGCTCACGCCCTCATTGGCCGGGCTCGGCACCGCCGCCGGCTGGGCAGCGATGACGGTCTCGCAAAACCTGCTGTGGGCGCGCCGCCTGTGGCAGGAGAACCGCATCTCCCCCTGGGGCCGCGACCTCGCCCCCGTCCTGCTCGGCGCCATCGCGCCGACCGCCGTCGCCGCCGCCGCGGCCTCCGCCGCGGGCTGGAGCGAAGTGGCGGTCGCGCTCACCACCGGCAGCGTCGCCGCTGTGGGCGCCGCCGCCGCCGCCCTGCGCGCCCTTCGCCGTTAGCCGACTTCCTCCAGGTCTGCGCCAGCAGCCGTTACCTGACAGGCGCACGCTTCCCCCTTCTTCACGTGCCCGGCTCGTCGTCTTCGCCTTCTGCCTGCAGGAAGATCAGGGCGCGGCGGCTTCGAAATCCAGCGGCGGGGACTTGTGGAAGGGCAGCTCGCGAGAGGCGGTGGAGACGTAGAGCTTGTAGGCGCCCGGCGTATCGATCTTGAGCTGGGCTTCGTAAGTGCCGGAGGAGACCTGTGTGGCGTGGCCCCGGATCTGGCGGTTGCCGGGTGGCCGGAAACAGAGGATGGTGACATCGTCGAGGTCGCGCAGGGGGGCGCCGGTGGCCGGGTCGCTCAGCTTGAAACGCACCGCGAAGGTCCTGCCGACCTGCACGGCGCCGGCCGCGGCCGGGCTGAGATACTCGACTCGCGGCGGCAGGGCGGCGATGCGTTGCCGCTGCTGCGCCGGGTCGGCGGCGACGGTCACCTCGAAGCAGTGGAAGAGGCGCGGCGCGTCGAGGTAGAAGGCCACGTCGTAGCGCCCGGGACGGGGCAGCCGGGCGACGGCGTCGTAGGTGCCGGGCGCCGTCTCGCGCAGGCTGCGGTCGACCACCAGGACGGCGCGCGGCTGGCGGTCGTAGTTGGCGAAGCCGCCCATCGGAGCGGCCATTCCTTCCTGGTAGAAGTAGATCATGCGGTCGGCGGGATTGGCGACCAGGACCGCGCTGGCCCCTGGCGCTTTGACGATCGCCGCCGCGGGACTCGGCCGGGCGCCCTGGCCGAACGGCTTCTGGCCGCCGGGGAAGTCCATCACCGACACCTTGCCGCCGGGGGTCCCAATCGCCTTGAGCGGGATGGTCAGCACGGTCTCGCTGCCGCGATGCCGAATGTAGGCGAGCTCGGCCGAGAAGGCCACCTGGTCCGGTTCGCGCTCGAGGTGCGCGGTCTGCACGATGCGCATGCTCGCCGCGTCCACTATGTGGACCAGGTCGGCCCGCGGGTTGAGCGCGAAGGCGTAGCGCCCGCCCGGCGCGAACGCGATCTTCCCCAGCCCGGCCTCGGCCGGCAGGCGCGCCGCGACCCGGCGCTGCTCGCCGTCGAGGGCGACGATCGTGCCGCCGGCCGCGTGGCTCACGTAGGCCAGCTTCGCCTGGCTCGAGTAGGCGACCGAGACCGGCTCGCGGCCGGTCGCGACCTCTCCGGTCACGGCCAAACGCCGCACGTCGAGCACCGAAACCGTGCCGCTCTCTTTGTTGGTGACGAAGGCAAAGCGGCTGTCGTCGCTGAAGGCGATGTCGTGAGCGCCGCGGCCAAGCGCGATGCCCCCTACGCGGGCGAGAGTGCGCGGGTCGAAGACTTCTGCGGCCGATCCGCCGGGGCCGCCGGAGCCGCGGCGCTTGCCTTTCTCCGTTCCAAGCGCCCAGAGATAGCCGCCGTCGGGCTGCAGCGCGAGGCGCTGCGGACGGAAAGGCACCTCGAGGTCGGCGATCGGTTTGAAAGTAGCGAGGTCGGCCACCGCCACGCGGCGCGAGTCGGGCAGCGCGACGAAGAGCCTGCCGACGTCGGCGGCGATCGTCCAGTCCTCGCCGGGGCTGGCGAGCGGGATCAGGGCGAGCAGCTTCGAGTCGCCGAGCCCGAAGAGCGGATCGACCACGGTGATCGTGGCGTCGTCGTTCAAGGCCAGCACGTAGTAGCTGTTGAGGTCGAGCTCCGGCCGGGAGAACAGGCCGCCGCCCAGGAAACGCTGGATCTTCTGCCGGCACTCCTGCGGCTCGCTCTCGACCCAGGGGGCCGCGACGACCATGTCCATCCACGCCGCCGGGTAGAGGGCGGTGAGCGGCGTCGCGGTCGCAGTATCCGCAACTCTGAAGCGGAAGAGGGCTGTCGTCCCCTCGCGCAGCGGCGGCGCGCCGCCATGCGATGGCTGCAGCGTCGGCGCCGCCGCCGCCACGGCGCCCGGCGCTACCGCCGTGGGCAGGGAAGCGGGAGCCGCCGCCGTGGCCGCAGCGGGACCGAGCGGCAGCAACGCGAAGTCGAGCGCGATTCCTTGCTCGACGACGCGCTGCGCTTCGCCGGCGTCCTCGGCCCGCGCAGCCGTCCTCACCGGCTCCGCGGTCGCGGCCGGGGCGCCGAGCCCGCCGCCGCTCGCCTGCACGACCGCGCCGGCCAGCCAGCAGAATGTCGCCGCCCGCGCCCAGGCACGCGGCCGGCTGGCCCGCACCGCCCGTGCCGTCCGCGTGCTTCTCTCCGTCCTTGCCGCGGGTCGTCTCGAGATCTGGCCTCCCGTCACTTCGGCGGCTTCGGGCCCGAGGGGCACTGCTCGCTGGTCGGCGGGCCGTCGGTCACCCGGAAGATACCCCAGGCGCCGGCCGCGAAATGGTCGGCGCTGAACGTGCGGTAGAGATAGTCGCCCGCCACCTGGTGGGTGCCGCCGGCCATCTCCACCACGATGTCGAAGTGGTTGTCCGACCCGACGCCCATGCGCGATCCCTTCCATTCCGCCACCGAGGGACCGGCCGCCAGCGTGCCATCCGGGCACTCGTTGGAGTGGAGGGGATCGGCGGCGATCACCTGCGAGGCATAGGGGTTGGCGTGCGTCACCGGCGCCTGGCAGTGAGCGGAGCGGGTCAGGTAGGGCTCCTCGCTGAAGGTGTGGCCGAAGAGCTCGAAGACGTTGTTGGTGACCGCGCCCCCCGGATGCAGCAGCCGGAACCGTGCCTCCGCCCCCTTCTTGGCGCAGAGCAGCGGCGTCTGGATCGGGATCTGGCTGGGGCTGGTAGAGCTGTAGCCGCACGGCTTCCCGTTGCAGATCGCGGTGTCCGACAGCTCACAAGTGACCGGCGACGGCGCTGTGACGTTGGCAGGTAGCACAGGGCAGCCCGTTGCCAGAGGGTCGGAGCCCGCAACGACGCCGGGGTCGCTGCCCGCCGCACAGGAGCGGGCGGTCTTGCCGCTCAGCCGCTCGCTCCGCAGGTCGAAGCCGTTGAGGCCGCCTTTCACCGTGCCGCCGGTGTTGATGTCGTCTTGCAGCAGCAGCACGAACTCGCGGAAGCTATGGCCGCCGGAGTCGACCAACGCCTGCAGGCGGGACTTGCTGTCCTCGTCCCAGGTTGCGCGCTCCGGCTCGATGATCAGCGCCCCGAACAGGCCGTAGCCGGGATGGTTGAGCGTATCGGTTGGCAGCAGGCTGGTGGCGCCGAACTCGATCGGGATGTGCGGCTCCGCCGCTGCGGTGTCGATGTTGCCGGCGTACCAGGTGTAGGTCTTGGAGGACGTGGTCGTCTTGCCTCCCACCGTTTTCGGCGGCGGCACCGTCTGCACCGGGTTCCAGCCGGCGTTGAAGCCGTCGCTCTGCGCCACGTCGTAGCTCACCAGCTGCGGGCGCAGGCCCACGTCGCGCGAGGTGTTGGAGCTGACGTTGATATTGTTGCGCTCGCTGTTGGTGACAGGGGGTAGCGGAAAGACCGGCAGCTGCACCGAGGAGGCGCCACTGCCGACCGTCTTGAGATGGTTGGTGAGCTGGACCTTGATGCAGTCGCCGGCCGCGGCGCGCAGCACCAGCGGTTCGCCCTGCGCCGTCGTCGGATTGAAGCCGGGCGACTCCTTGCCGTTGATCGCCAGGTTGTAGTCATCCCGCTGCAGGTAGAGCAGGGCGTTGGGTGAGGTGAAGCTGAGCGCTGTGTTGTAGTTGAGCACTGGCTTCCCCTTGAGGTCGGCGATGCTGGTCGCCTCGACGTAGAAGCACCGCAGCTGGTGGCCTTGCCCGTCGGTCACCGCAGGAGCTCCTGCGGCTGGGCAATCCTTCATCAGCGCGGCCGGGCAGACCGGCACCGGAGCGGCCGGCGGCGGCGCCGCGCCGGGCAGGGCGAAAAGGTGGGGCTGCTTGCTGTCGTACGCTCGCAGCAGCCCCCAGCTCCCCGACTGCTGGGCTTTCTTGGTCGCGCTCGGCCGGTAGAGATAGTCGGTCCACGGCTGCGGCTTCGTCTGCGGGTCGGGCTGCACGATGCCGACCGGCAGCCTCATCAGGAACTCGAAGTGCTCGGAGATGCCCATCGCCTCGGTGTTGCGCCAGCCGGAGTTGACGTTGCTCGGCTCGAACAGCCACTTGCCGCCGTTGAGCGTGAACTCGTGCGGGTTCTGGTGCGCGCCGACCACGATGCGGAGCTGGATGTCGTCGCCTGCGTAGGCGCGCAGCAGCGGCGTGAACGGGTCCTCGGGCAAGACCCCCGGCGTCAGATCCTTGCTGTAGGTAGGCACCTCGCCCGGCAGATTACGCGGGATCGACCGGTAGACATGGGAGAGGTCGTGGGTCTGCTTGCCGCCCGTCGCGCCGCTGATCCGCGGGTAGACCGGCTCGCTGCGGTAGTTGACCGAGAAGTTATAGGTCCCGCCGTCCAAGGTGATCGTCTCGGGTTGGGTGGCGGTCTTTTGGTTGCCCACCACCATGCCGCTCGGCGGCGGGTCGATCGGCAGCGTGTCCCAGCCGAGCGCCTGCAGCGTTGTCGAGTTGAAGATGTTGTTGGTGGAGAAGAACAGGCTGTTCCGCGACGGGATGCCGACCACGAAGTTGCAGCTCTTCTTGAGGGTGGACGCCGAGCCGCCCGGGTTGGGCAGCGACACGTCCTTGCAGACCTTGCCATAGTAAGCGGTCGAAGAGCGGTCGTCGTCGCAGGGCGTGATCCGATCGTTCGAGCAGAAGCCACAGGCGGCACCGCCCGGGCAGACTGGGGGCTTCGTCTTCACATGGTTGAACGGCAGGTACATGAGCGTCGAATCCTGGAAGGCGAAGAGGAACTCGCGGAAGCTGTCCTTGATCGCCGCGGTCTGGATCACGGCATCCCAGCTGGTCGGTCCGCCGTCGTGGATGCTGACTCCGTTCTGGGTCGCGGTGCGGCCGCCGAGCGGCGTGCCCTCGGCGTTGTCGAGCCAGGTCGACCCTTCGGGCTCGGCGACCAGCGCGGCGTAGAGGCCGGTCTGCTGGTGGGTCGAGGGGCCGAAGTGGTCGTGGGTGAAAACGGTGCGCAGGGTGAGGTCCTGACCGTCGTTGTTGAGCGTCGGATCGACGTACCAGCGCTGCACGGTCGCCTGCGAGCCGCACCAGCGTCCGCCCTTGACGTAGTTGGCGACCTCGGGTGGGCTGCTGATCAGCTCGCACTGGCACCGGTCCGGCGCCCCTGGTTTGCCCGACTGGCCGGGCGGGCAGGAGGGGTCGGCGCCGAAGAACTTGATGAAACTGGGCTTGAGCGGCTTGGCGGGGCCGCCGGGCGCCGGTTTCCAGTCGCCGTTGTTGAAGGCGCCGATCCGCTCGGTGACCTCCTCGGGTCCCAGCGTGCCGTCCTCGTAGTTCCAGCCGTTGGCGGCGCCGTCCGAGGAGGTGACGTCGAACTTCACCAGGTGGATGTGCTCGCCCAGGATGTCGGTCGGCGTGCGCACCTGGAAGTCGTCCAGCTCGTAGCTCTTCGGCACCAGGTTGGCGAGCACGTAGTGCACGCAGTCGTTGGAGCTGGCGCGGAAGAAGAACGGCTGCGGCGGCCGCTTTGCCTGGTCGATCCCCATGTAGGGAAAAACGTCGCCCCACAGGGCGAGCATCCGCTGCTGCGGGAAGTGCCATCCCTCCTTGTTGTAGACGGCGTCGGTCTGGAAGTCGGCCGCCCAGTACTCGCGCTGCCCGAGACCCTTGGGCACGTTGCCTTCGATGTCCACGCATGGATCGGCATAGGGAGCCCCGGAAACCGGCTTGCTGCCGTTGGTCCTGAACAGCGCCGAGGCGCCCTCCGGAGTGTGGGAGGCGTGGAGCTTCTCCTGGTGATACTTCATCGCCACCTTCTCGATCAGCGTGCCGTCCTCGGGCAACCCGAGGCCGGTCGCCTTGACCACCTCCTTGCTGAAATCGAGCGGGTTGACCTTGGCGGCCTCGGTGTGGGTGCCGGGTGCATTGGTCCTCTCCACCACGTGCCGCGGCAGGCCGCCGTCGAGCGCCTGGCAGACGCCGCCGCTCCCCGGGCAGTTCGCCCCGATGTCGAGGTTGCTGCACGAGTCGCCGCTCACCGAGCAGGCGCGGGCGAAGTCGAGCGGCGGATGCGAGGCGCGCGAGCCGCCAATGCCGGCGATGAAGAACGGATAGCCGGGGTTCTTCCAGGCCTTGACGTCGCCGGCAGCGTCGAGCGTGGAGACGCACTTGGTGAAGGTGCTGTCGCTGCACACTTCCACGTGGGTGCCGCTGGCGGTCAGCCGGACGGGGGCCGGCAGCGGCGCCATCGCCTTGGTCGGCAGCGGCACCAGGGCCACGGTCGGGGTGCCGGTCTTGATCTCGCCGTCCGGCAGGGCGCGCGAGTTCTTGCGCGGCCGGCCGGCGGGGTAGGCGTCCAGCTCGGTGCCCTCCTCGAAGGTGTCGTGGACCCGCCAGAGCGACCACATGCCGGAAGCGAAGTGCGGGTAGAAGTGGCAGTGAAAGATCGCGTCGCCCACCGTCAAGTTCTTGTTGCCGCCGCCGTTGTAAACCGTCTCGAGCGTGAAGGCGGAGCCGGGCCCGATCGCCTGGCTGTCGAGGTAGTGGCCGCTCGAGCTGTTGGGCGAGTGCAGCCACTGGTGGGCATGGAGGTGATGGATGTGATGCAAGTCCGAGCCGCCGTGCAGGATGCGGAACTTGGTGTGGTCCCAGAGATAGCTGTGGTAGACGTTGGAAGGGTCATCCGGATAGTAGGCCTGGGTGGCCGGTTTGTGGCTCAGGCAGTTGAAGGTGGTGAAGCCGGTGCCGGACTCGCCGCAGCCCCACGAGGCGGGCTGATCGACGATCATCGCCGGATCGCCGTTCGACCACGAGCTCAAGAAGAACTCCTCGTATTTGCAGTCGGTGCACTTGCCCATCGGCCCTACCGCGAAGCGGTTGGCCAGCACCTCGGAGCCGATCCCGCCCATGCCGTAGTTGATGGCGAAGTTGTCGTTGGCCGCGAGCAGCATGTTCGTCAGCTGATTGTCGTCGTACAGCGGCTCGAAGGCCTGCACCGCGCGCATCATCTCGTGATAGATCAGGGCGAACTCGCGGTAGGGCTGCAAGCGGTCGGGCGAGACCGGCATGTCGTGGAAAGTGGGCAGCTTGGCGTCGTCCGCCGGGAAGCGTCCGGCGTCGGGGCCGGTGATGATGGCGGTCAGGTCGCTGTGCACCAGCTCGCCGTCCGCGCAGAGACCCTTCGCGATCGCTTGCGGCGTCTTCTTCTTGCTGCACATCATGTTGAGGACGGGAAGGAATTTCCGGTCGTGCCAGTCGGGGTAGGTCGCCTGGTAGTCGATCTGGGGCGGCTCCAAAGGGTCTTGCTGCTGGCATTTGAGCGTCGCGTTGTTCCAGGTGGCGTTCTTGGTGGCAAGGCAGAGGTCCTCAAAATTGACCTGGCTGCGGTAGTACTCGGCCCCGCGCGGCTGCACCAGCACGGCGCCGAACAGCCCCTGCTGCAGCTGGCCGCCGTCGCCGCCTTGGCTCCCCGACTTGCCTTGCGGCGTCTTCTTGCCCGTGGAGTTCCCGGTAGTGAAAACGTCGGCGGTGCTGTAGAGCAGGAACGGCCCCTCCTGGGGGGCGTAGAGCTTGTAGGTCGCACTCCCGCCTTGCGCCACCTGGACGCTCGTGGTACCGACCGTCTCCACCAGGCTGCTCGCAGTGGTACCCACGGGAGCCACCAGGCTGCTCGGGTTGGTGCCCACCCAGGAGCCGTCGTCGCTCTTCGCGCTGCTCCAGTTGAGCCCCTGGACGTGCAGCGATGCGGTGGGGGTCGTCGATACGATCCAGGCCGTGGTGTCGCAGAGCAGATTGCGGAAGTGGATCTCCAGGCATTCGCCCTGGTTGACCCGCAGCACGATCGGGCGCGGCCGCTTGTAGTCCTTGAGGCCTACCGCGCCCGGCTGCCACTTCGTCCAGTCGGTCTCGTTCGGGTCTGAGGTGTCCTCGACGTCGTTGCGCAAGGCGAAGATCATCGCCTGCGGCAGGTTGGCCCCCATTCGATTGCTGGAGATCACGGCGTTGAGAGCCACGATCTCGGCAATGACGGTCCCCTCACACTTCATCGGGTCCCCTGCGGAGGAGGCAGCGTGCATGGGCACGGGGATCGCGATCGACGCGACGAGCGCAACCAGAACCGCCAGCGCCAGCGTGCGCACGGGCGCCGCGGTCAGGGCCGACCACAGTCGGCGCACAACCAACCCTCTCGTCATCTCAGACCTCCTCTGGGTGTCGCCGAGAGAGTTCCGCCCCTCTCGGGGAGTCCCTGGAGAGTTATCCTTCGAGCTGCTCTTCTTTAAATCCAAATCTAGCATGGGAGTGGTGCTTGCGCAAGGCCTATCAGCCCTGAACAGGGGCCCGCAGGAGACCTCGCTGCATCATTTCCCTGAGCGCCGTCATCACCCGGTCGACCGAGATCCTGGCCGGGCGGTTCCTGCCGCCGTCGAAGAGCGCCCAGCAGGCGGCGCCGAGAGGGTGAGAGTGCGTAAGTTTCTCGTGGTGGGCGAAGTAGAGAGTCGGCGTGCCGGTCGTCTCGGCGAGGTGGATCGGGGCGCTGTCGTTGGCGACCAGCAGGCTGGCCCGCTCGAGCAGCGCGACGAGCACCCCCAGCGGATCGTGGTAGACGCCGATTCGTCCCCTGCGGTTCCCGCATTCCGGCCCTGGCGGCTCCGCGATGGTCGCGAGGCTGGCCGCAATCTCCGCCGGGCAGCCTGGCCGCGCCAGCTCGGCTTGCAGCTCGTCCAGCAACGCTCGGTCGGCCGCCCCGCCCTCAATCAGGACGTGCAGGCCGAGCTCGCTGGCGATCCAGCGGGCGAGCGCCGCGAATTTGCGCGGCGGCCAGCGCGCCGACGAGCGCCCCGCCGGCGCGAGCACCGCGAACGGCTCGCCGGCACAGCCGTGCGCTGCCAGCCGGACCCCCGCCTCGCGCCGGCCGTCGGCGGTGATCCGGAGCTCCAGGCGGCGATCCGCCAGCCAGGACCGCGGTCGGCGTGCGCGATCCGGCCCGGGCGCGCCCGCCACCGGCTCCCCGAGCCCTCCCTCCGCCAGCGGATCGAGCGCGTGCAGCAGCAGCCGCGGGCTGGCCATCGTCCCCCAGAAGAACCACCCTTGATGGGTGAACAGCGGATCGATCTCCCGGCCGTCGCCGGCCGACTCGAAGTACTCGAGATCGACCCGCCGGGGAATGCCGAGCTCGGCCGCCGCCACGGCCAGCCAGCGGCTCTGCGGCCGGCGCGCGAAGGCGAAGAGCGCGGCGTCGAAGCGGCGCTGCCGCAGACCGTCGAGCAGAGCGCCGCGCCCGCGGCGCTCCTCGCGCCCCTCCACCGCTCCGCCGTCCGGGCGGTCGACGAGCAGCTCGGCACAGTGGCGATTGGCGGCGAGGATGCGCGCCGCTTCGGGACTGCAGACCACCGTCAACCGAGCGCCGGGCAGCAGGCGGCAGGCGGCACGCAACAGCGGCGTCAGCCAGAGCGCGTCGCCGAGATGCGAGCGCCCCTGGTAGACGAGCAGGCTTGCTGGAGTCCTGCCCCTACCCCGGCCGCCCGGGGCAAGCAGCGGCGGCGGCGCGTCCGGCGCGCTTAGCCAGAGCGGCGACTGGCGCGCCAGGGCCGCGAAAAAGCCGTCGCTCGCCGCCGCGCAGTCACGGCCCGCCGGCAGGCGCCACTGGAAGTCGGGTCCGAGTGCCAACCGCCGCAGGCGGGGAAGGCCGGCGGCCAGCTCTTCCCAGGCCGGATCGCCGCCCAGCAGCAGGCAGGTGGCGCCGTCCTCGCGCAGGCGCGCCAGCAGCTCCCGGCAGGCGCTCGCCTCCGCCGCCTCGGGCAGGCGAACGACTTCGTCGGCGGGCAGCCGGCCGAACGGCGACCAGTCAAAGAGGGCCGAGCGCACGAAGAGGCGGACTCTACGGCGGCCGCCGCTCGCGCCTCTTTCGCCGGCGCCTCCGGCGGTCAGGCCGTTCCCGCCGACGGGCTCCTCGCGCAGCTTGGCGGCGATGCCGTACAGCGCCGCATATTCCAGGACGTGGTGCAGCGGCCGCGGACAGAGCAGGTCCACGGGCCCATCCGGCAGGTCTGGCGGGAGGCGCGGCAGGCGTGATGCGCGGGCCGCACGGCGCGCGGCCGCCGCGGCTTCCAGCGCCGCAGGGCCGAAGTCCGAGGCCGGCCGCGAGACGGGCGGATACCGAAGGTCGCTGGTGATCGACATACCGTCGCCCGCGATCCTACTCGCAATGTCTACCGCGCCTGGCCAGGGTCTGGCCGGCCGGTTACTCGGCCAGCGGCTCGGCGAGGTAGGCGGAGAAGATCCTCTGCGGGGCGTCGTCGCCGAGGCCGAACCAGGGAGCGGACTCGGCGGCGCTCCAGATGTGGGAGACCAGCGGCTGGCCGGCCTGCAGCCCGTAGAGCATCAGGTTGCCGACGTGGACCTGCTCGCGGTGCTCGCCGGTGAGTTCGGCGCCCTCGCCCGGCACCATGTCGCTGTCCCAGCGCGCCCAGGGGAAGCGCGAGGCGATGACGCGCAATGCCAGGCGCGGGCGGCGGTGGCGCTCGCACCAGAAGGTGAAGCCCTCGGCGGTGTCGAGCTCCTCGACGCTGCCGGCGATCGCGGCCGGTGTCACCTTGAACGCCATCTCGGGGCCGATCTCCGCCACCGTGGCGGCCCGCGTCATCAGCAGAGAAGGGTGCAAGTAGCAGTGGCCGCGTTGCCACTGCGGGATGCCGATCCCGGCCAGGCCGCCTTCGAAGAGGCGCCGCGCCAGGGCCGCGAAGGCGCGCACGTCGAGCGGATGGGCGTCGTGGTCGAGCAGCGCCAGCAGGTCGCCAGGCTCGAGCTCGCCGCGCTCGCGGAGCTCGGCAAAGGCGGCGGCCAGGCTTTCGCCATGGAGCAGCGACGGCCTGCACCGCAGCCCTCCGAGGCGCTCGCGCACGTCGATGCAGGCGGCGCCCTCGGCGCCTCGACAGGCCGCCCGGGCGGCCGCGATCACCTCCGGCGCCGAGTCGCGGTGCACGACGGGGAAGTACTCGAGCCGCAGTCCCATCGCCCGCCGGGTCGGCCCGATGCAGCGCTCGATCCGGCGCGCCTGATCGGCGAGCAGCTCGGAGTACCTGTAGTGAACCGACAGCAGGACCAGCTTCGTCTCTCTCACCGCTGATCCTGATCATAGGCGAGAAGTCGAAGCCGCGACCGCCGGTGCTTATTTGCTATTCGCCCCGAACGGCTTGAGCTTCCAGACGTAGTCGCCGACCGCTTCCTTGCTCGACTGCGCCGCCGCCTGGTGGCAGCCGACGCAGAACCAGGGCTTGCCGGCCTGCACCTCGCCCTTGTAGATCTTGAAAGCCGGCTGGCTCGCCCAGGGCTGGGTGGAGACCACCGCCACCGCTCCCCCAGGCGTGAGCATCGTCCAGAACCACTCTTCCTCGCCGGGCAGGGTGTGATAGCCGTTGACCTTGTACATCACGGTCAGGCTCATCATCGTCTTGCGGTCGGGAGGGGGGGCCGCCGAAGCCGGGTAGTTCTCTTTCACCAGGATCGAGCCGTACTGCATGGTGAACGGGTTGAGCGGGTTGGTCATCGAGCGCACCGCGATCTCGTTGGCGTAGACCGATACCCATTCGCCGTGCGGCTCCTCGATGAGATGGATCGGCATCTTGTCGTTTCCCGGAAAGTACTGCCAGGAGGTGTACGGGTTTTGCTGGCTGATGTAGGTCCAGAGCGCGTTGGCGTTCGGAGCCGGAAGATCGGCGCCGGAGGTGCCGGCGGCGGCGCCCGCGGCACCGCCGCAGAGAACCGCCGCGGGCACCAGCAGGGCCGTCGCGACGAAAGCCATCCACCAACCTTGCCTTTGCCTGGGGGACATCATGGCGGTCTCCTTATCGAATCGATCGGTCTTGATCCGGGCTTGGCGTCCGGCCGCGCCCCTTCCACCCTCGATCCAGCCGGAGTGTGATGCGCGCAGCTCGGTCGCCCCTGCTGCTACAGGATTTGGTAAACTTTAGCACCTCGACGCCGGCAGGCGCTGTGCTCCGCTGCGGGACGGAGGGCTACTTTGGATCTATCCCGAAGGCGAGGGCCGGACAGCGGTCCCAAGAAGGAGAGGCTGGCCGCGGCCCCTGCTGCGAACAACGCGAACAGCGCGGAGAACGCGAACCGTGCGAACGGCCCGCCTAAGCCAGGCGACCCGGGCGAGCTGCGGCAGCGTCTCGCTCACGTGCTCTGGCTCGGCGGCTCGGCATGCGCCGGCAAAACCACCGTCGCCCGCCTCCTCGCCGCCCGCTATGGGCTCGCGGCCTATCACTGCGACGACGCCTTCACCCGCCACCGTGCCCGCACCACGCCGGCGCGGCATCCCGACTTCTGCCGCGTCGGCGACCTGTCGTTCGAAGAGATGTGGCGGGTGCCGCTCGCGGACCAGGTCGTGGATCTGCTGGCGTTCTATCGCGAGCAGCTCGAGCTGCTGATCGAAGACCTGCTGGCGCTGCCCGCCGGCGCGCCGCTGCTGGCCGAAGGGTCGGGCCTGCTGCCGGCGCAGATCGCCCAGCTCATCCTGGCGCCGCACCAGGCGCTCTGGCTGATCGCCACCCCGACCTTCCGCCGCCGCCACTACCCGCGGCGCGGCCCCTGGGTCAAGCAGCTCCTCGCCGGCTGCGAGCGGCCGCGGCAGGTTTTCGCGACCTGGATGGAGCGCGACGACGAGCTGGCCCGGCGGCGCGCCGCCGAAGTCGCGGCCCTCGGACTGCGCTGCCTCGCGACCGACGGCAGCCGCAGCGTCGCCGAGACCGCCGTGGCGGTGGCGGCCCACTTCCGGCTCGCCGCGCCCGGCGGCGTCCCAGCGCCATCCGCTACCCATTCATCCGATTCAGGCCACTAGTAGCGCCGGGGCAGCCAGCCGGTGCGCCAGCGTGA
Source organism: Thermoanaerobaculia bacterium (assembly GCA_035544875.1). Classification (GTDB taxonomy): domain Bacteria; phylum Acidobacteriota; class Thermoanaerobaculia; order Multivoradales; family UBA5704; genus JASLEW01. Next base: position 85,297 of record DASZZP010000081.1, read on the forward strand.
GCCGGCGGGAGGGCCGTCGGCCTCCGTCCAGGAGCCGCGCAGGCTGTTGAGCTCGGCCAGCTGCGGCCGCATGGCGGTCTCCCAGAACTCTTCGACGTCGTCGAAAGTGCGCAGGCGGGAGGGGACGGCCGGATCGAAGGCGGAGAGGAGCTCGCGCTGCTTGGCGCCCAGGCAGGCGACAATGCCAGCCACCATCTGCTCGCCGGCGCGGCGGCTGGCGAGGGCGGCGTCCTTGCCCATCGCGAACAGCGGGAAAGCGGGCTGGGCCGGGATGCGCGAGAGGTCCACGCAGTCGGGCTCCAGCGCCCACAGCTGGGAGGTCTCGACCTTGCCGGCGTGGTCGCCGTCGGCGCCGTCTCCCGGGAAGCCTTCGCGGTTGGCTTCGAAGTCGGGCAGGCCGTGGATGCGCATCCGCAGATAGGGCTGGATGCGCTCGACCAGCGTCTTCAAGTCGCGCCAGTTGGGGCCGTAATGGCCGGTCACCAGGATCGCGGCATGAAAGCCGAGCACCTCGGCGGCGCGCAGGTGGTAGCAGACGTTCTTGAAGTGGACCCAGGGCGGCACGGCGGTGAGCCAGGGACGCTCCTCGCCGACCTCCCGGGCACCCCAGATCGCGAAGCGGCCGACCTCGTGGACGTGCCAGTAGTCGGGCGGCGCCACGATGCCGCCGTGCTCGCGGGCAGTGCGGACCAGCAGGCCGTGCGCCTTCAGGGCGTCGAGCCCGAGTGCGTTCTGCGGGCCGTGCGGCTCGCACAGGCCATAGGCGAAGTAGACGGCCGGGCAGGCGGCGAACGCGGCCTCCAGCTCGTCGGGGAACATCCGCTCCCACCTGACCTCGCGCGCTCGGGCCGCGATCGCCGTCTCCTTGACCCTTCAGTTCACCGTCTCGAGCAGTGATCGAGCAGTTGATTATAATGCCGCCAGTGGCCCGAGCGGGACACTCAGAACTGACAAGCTCACAGTCGAGGCTAGAGCGATGACCGAAGCCCTGACGGAGACCGCGGCCCCGCCGGCGCCCGCGAGCCCGGCGATCACCCTCGAGCAGAAGTACTTCTTCGAGGCCAACGGCTACCTGGTGGTCCACGACGCCCTGAGCGTCGAGGAGCTCGCCCGCATCAGAGCCGCGGCCGACGCCACGGAGGCGCTCTGGCGCGCCGACCCGGACCTGGCCGGGGTGCGCCGCCACGACCTCGACCAGATCATCGGCATCATGGAGTACGACCCGGTCTTCGTCGAGGCGCTCGTGCACCGAACGGTCTTCCCGCTGGTGCGGGAGCTGCTCGGCCCCGACGTCATGATGCTCGACAACGACTATTTCATCACTCCTGCCGGCGCCCTGATCCACCGCGGCTGGCATTACGACGAGGGCTTTCCCGGCATCTACCATCCGCGCTCGCGCCTGATGATCAAGGTCTTCTACGTGCTGCAAGACGTCCCGCACGACGGCGGCGGGACGGTGATGCTGCCCGGCTCGCACCGCTTCCCCTCCGGACGGCCGGTCAACACCGAGGTGCCCGAGGACATGCCTAACGGCGTGCGCATGGCGCTGCCGGCAGGCGCCGCCTACCTGATGGCCGGGCGCACCTACCACTGCGTGGGCAACAACCTCTCGAACCGCATCCGGCGGCTTCTCATCTACACCTACGGTCACAAGTGGATGCGCATCTGGGACGGCTACGATCCCTCGCCGCGGCTTGCCGCCCAGGCCACCACGCCTATGCTCGCGCAGCTCCTCGGGCTGACCGATCCGTACGGCCCCAACGCGCCGCTGGCGCCTGCCCCCGCCGCGGCCTGAAGGGAGGGAGGCCGAGATGGGCTATCTCAGCGACGCGCAGCGGCTCTTCTATGAGACCAACGGCTACCTGATGGTGCCGGATGCGCTCGGCCCGGCCGAGCTCGCGGCGGTGCGGCAGGCGGCCGACGAAGCCGAAGAGCGCTTTCGCCGGCTCCCCGACCTGCCCGGCAGCCGCATTCCCGAGTTCCTGGAGATCGAAGGGATCCTGGAGCATCACCCGCTGTTCTTCGACCTCGCCCTGCACCCGCGAGTCTTCCCGCTGGTGCGCGAGCTGGTGGGACCCGACATCGCGCTCGTCGACCATGCCTACTACGTCACCCCGCCGGGCGGTGTGGTCAAGGGGATTGCCTGGCACACCGACACCGGACACCGCATCCACGGCGTCGACCTGCCGCGCTCGGTCCTCATGATGCGGGCGATCTTCGCCTTGACCGACATCGAAGATGACGGTGGCGCCACGCTGGTGCTGCCCGGCTCCCACCGCTACTCGGAGGAGGTGGCAATCCCCAGGGTCGAGTGGCCTGAGCAGATGCCCTGCGCCGTCCGCCTGAGCTGCCGCGCCGGATCGGCCTACTTCTACAACGGCTATCTCCTCCACTGCCCGGGCAACAACTGCTCGCCGCGCGGCGTCACCCGCCGCGTCGTGCTGTTCAACTACGGCCACCGCTGGATGCGGATGTGGAAAGGGCATGAGCCGTCGGCCTGGCTGGCCGGCCGGGCGACGACGCCGATGCGCCGCCAGCTGCTCGGCCTCTGCCGCGCCTACTACGGTGCCGACGCTCCGCTGGAGTCGGCAGCGGCTTCCTGATGGCATTCTGGGCGCCAGGAGCATCGTCTCAGTTGGCGCGCGCCCACTGGGCGGTCCTCAAGGCATGAAACGGCGCTGCGATGTGGCGGTGGAGACCTACTCGAAGCATCCATCGGATCGCCCCCCGCATCCCCCGCGAGTCCCCTTCCCGGTTGTCGGAAGCCGCCGGGTCCCTGCCCGGCGGCGCCGGGGGGGAAGGGGACGCCCCCTCCCCTGGCGCACAGACCAGCTTCTTTCTCAGGGCGGCATGTAGGAGAGCGATTGGGTGCTGTTGCCCAGCCAGCCGGGCAGGCGGTGGGCGAGGGCGGGCGGCGGGGTTGCGGGGAGGCGCAGGAAGCGGCGGCGGTAGAGCAGCTCGCCGCGCGCGGTGTCGTAGAGGCGCAGCTCGTTGCGGTCGGCCAGCGCGAAGGCGAAAAGGCTGCCCCGGATCTGCTGCACGTCGTGCAGCCAGCGGCTGCCGGCGGCGAAGCGGCGGGCGATCCTGCCCTGGTCGTCGAGCACCACCAGAGTGCCGGTGGCGCTGTCGGCGAAGTAGATCTCCTCTTGCCGGCTGAAGCGGGCGCCGTGGCAGCCGATGAACCCCCGGGTCACCTCCTGGTAGCCGCCGCGCTGCAGGTCGAAGATGCCGATGGCGCCCTGGATCAGCGTCGACACCGCCACCCAGCGCCCGGCGCGGTCGGCGAAGGCAGCGTTCGGGTGGGCTGCCTGGAGGTCGTCGTGGATGTAGTGACGGCGGAGGTCGCGCTCGGCAGTTAGCGGATAACCTGCACCGTAGAGCGATTCGGGCAGGCGCAGGGCGCGCTCGATGGCGCCGGTTTCGCAGTCGAGGAGGAGGATGGCATCGGCGGCGGCGCACGACAGCACGGCGCGGCGCGGAGAGACCGCGTCGACGGTGTGCAGCCCGCCGAGATGGGGATGCTCGCAGCGCCACGCGACCTCGACGCCGCCGATCTGGTCGAGCTCCTCGAGCGGCGCCGGCAGCCGCCAGCGCTCCACCCGGTGCTCGAAGCCGGCGAGCAGATCGCGCCCGCCGAGCAGCGCCACGTGCTGGAGCTTGTCGCGGCAGCGGATGGCGCCGAGCGGCTCGACCGCGAAGCCGGCGCTGCCGGAGCGCCCGCCGGCCTTGCCGGAGAAGGAGCCCGTGAGGCGGTAGAAGCTGACCGCGCCGCTGTAGAGCTGCTGTGGCGGGCGCAAGCGATCGAACGGGGGGAGCTTGCGCAGCCGCCCGGAGTCGCCGAAGCGGCTGGCCAGGAAGTGCGGCGAGCAGCGCGCGAGGTTGGTGCCGCGGCTCGAGTGGGTGAGCGCGAGCGTGCCGAGGTAGTCGCGGCCTGAGGATGGCACGTCGGTTCGTCTCTGCGGCGCGCTGGCTCGGCCGGCTTCAGATCACGTGCGGAATGACGGCGCAGGCGCGCCGGGCCCGGCGAAGCAGCGCGCAAGGAGGAGCGCCGGGAGTAGAATCAGGGAGGTGCATGATCGCTTTCGGAACAGGGCGCTTTGCAGCTTAACAGAGAGGAAGCGGTGACCTCGGAGCAGGTTTTCATCGGCATCCCGATCCTCAATCGCGCCGACCTGCTCGAGCGCTGCCTCGACCAGATCGATCATCCGGCGCACGTGCTGGTGGTCAACAACAACTCGGTGCATCCGGGGTTCAACGGCCGCCTGCACCGGCTTGCCCGGCAGCGCGGCTTCGAGCTCAGCGACCAGCCGCGCAACCTGGGGGTCGCGGCATCGTGGAACCTGATCGTGAGGACCGCCCTGGAGCGCGGCTTCGACCTCGTCTTCATCGGGTCGAACGACACCCTGCTCTACCCGGGTTCGCTGGCCGCGGTGCTGGCGCTCGACAAGCAGCAGGACGAGGTCGTCTGGCACATCCAGGGCTGGAATTTCTTCGCCGTCCACCGCCGCGCCGTCGACCTCGTCGGCTGGTTCGACGAGAACTTCTACCCCGCCTACAAGGAGGACCAGGACTACTCGTACCGCTGCTTGCTGGCCGGGGTCAAGCGGATCGGGGTGCGCGGCACGGGAGCCGATCACCTTGGTTCGCAGACCATCCGCAGCGACGCCGGCTACTCTGCCTGCAACCGGGACACCCATCTGCGCCTGAACACCGCCTACTACTGCGCGAAGTGGGGTGGCGACAGCGGCCAGGAATGCTACGCCACTCCCTTCGGGTATCCCGACCGCGATTGGCGCTGGTGGCCGGACCCCGGACCCTCGATTGCGGAGCGTGATTGGGACCGCGACCGACGCCCCGCTGCATGGCGGCATGGGGACTGAGGCTCGGCCGCAAGTCGGCTCGAGGGGTCGAAGTAAAGAATCGCGAGGGTAGAGGAGCTACGATCACTCGACTCTCCGCCCGGCCTTGTAGTCATAGCCCGGCGCGAGCTCGATCTTGCCGACCAGGTTGAGGAGGCTCCTCCGCTTCTTGACCGCGATGTAGACCCGTAGGGCTTCGTGAACCAGATCCTTCTTGGTCTTGATGCCACTCAGCCGAGCCGCCTCCGCCACCAGCCCGTCATCCAGTACGATACTGGTCCGCATAGACCTTCCTCCCATCGTTCATACACTAGCAAGGTATACGGCCGTACAGGCCTAGACCTGTGAGGAGCCTGTCGGCGCGACCTGCTCCGGCGCGCGGGCGATGCAGTAGATGGCCAGGCCCGGATCGTCGGGCGGTGCGGCGGCGCTCTCCCAGCGCAGCGGCGGCGTCCGCACTCCCTGGCGCATGTCGACCAGGAAAAGGGTCAGCATCGACTGCCCGACCAGGAACAGCTCCCCGCCCAGGTGGGCGGCGCCGCGCAGCCAGCCGTGCCGGGAGGCGACCGGGTTGCCGGTCGTGGTGCCGAGCGGCACGCTGCAGTCGACCGAGCAGAGCGTGCGGCCGCTGCGCGCGCAGAGCTTGAGGAAACGCCCGCGCTCGGTCCAGCCGAGATAGTGACAGTCGCCGAGGAAAAGGCCGTCATGGATGCGGCCGACGATCGGGCGCAGCTCCGGCCGGCCGGCGAGATGGAACTCGCGCCGCGTCACGTTCCAGAACTTCGACACGCCGTCGCCGAACTCCAGGTCGGGCAGGCTGACGATCATGTCGCCGCCGGCCGTGAAGGCGACCTGGTTGACATGGAAGCGGTCGCGGTAGCGGCTCGGCAGCCGGAAATCGTCGCCCTGCCGCCGTCGCTGGCGGTGGTGGTCGGCGAGAAAGGGATCGAGCTCAGGCTCCGCCCCCGCCCACCACTCGAAGACCTGCTCGAGATTGCGGTCGAGGCCGACCACGCTGTCGGAGGCTGTGGCGGTGACGTAGAGCACGCCCGCGTGCTCGGTCAGGGTGTGGATGTCGCCGAAGAGCGGCGCCGAGTAGACCGTCTGGATGCGGGCGAGGTCGCGGTCGAATAGGAAGAGCTGGGTCGAGTTGCAGACTGCCACGCCGCCGGCGAACGGGGCGATGCCGCGCACCGACCGCCGCCCCGGCCGGTGGGGGGAGGGCGGCACGTCGACCTCGCCAAGGAGGGCGAAGCTCTGTGCGCCGGTGTCGAGCTCGCCGACCAGCAGCGAGCCGCTCACCTCTTCGCCCTGGGCGCCCGCGCGGCGGCCGCTGCGCAGCGAGGTGCTGAGCAGCACTCGCTGGCTGGAAGGCCCCTCGGATCTCGGCCGGCTGTCGATCACTTTGGCGCTCGCGGACCGGGTGCAGCCTGGTGCCGCCCGGCACCCGTTATGGTAAAAGTAGAGAGCTTGCAAAAACACCTCGCTTCGCGATCGTGCCGCAGCGCGGGGCCGATTGCCGGAGGTCGCCGTCACGTGATGCAAAGGGGTCTTCGGCCGGAGTGGCTGGGCCGCAGCCGGTTGTTTGGCCGGCTGGGCGCGGCCGCCCTGTTGGGCCTGGCCGTTGGCGGCATCTTCGACCAATCGCTTGCCTCTCCGCTTGCGGCGCCAGGCGGAGGCGGCGCGCGCGCCGCCTCCGGGGAGAGTGCGGTGGTGGTCTCCGGGTCGCTGCGCGTGCCGGACGTCACTGTGGTCGATCAGGACGGCCGGCAGGTGCGCTTCTGGAGCGACCTGATGGCAGGCAAGGTGGTGGCGGTGAGCTTCATCTTTACCACCTGCACCACGATCTGCCCGCCGATCGGCGCCAACTTCGGCCGGCTCGCGAAGCTGCTCGACGGGCGGCTCGGGCGTGGGGTGAGCCTGATCTCGGTCAGCGTCGACCCCTTGACCGACACGCCGCAGAGGCTCAAGGCCTGGGCGCGCCAGTTCGGAGGCGGGCCGGGGTGGACGCTGGTCACCGGGAACAAGAGCGAGATAGATCGGTTGCTCAAGGCGCTGCAGGCCTACACGCCCAACTACGCCGACCACTCTCCCCTCATTCTGGTCGGCAACGCCGCGAACGGAGTCTGGCAGCGCACCTCGGGATTGGCGGCGCCGGCCGAGATCGCGAAGCTGATCGATCAGCTCATCTCCGCCCCCTCCGCCCCTTCATCCAGGTCGGGGCCCGTGGCGGCACCGAGGCCCCGGCCCGCGCCCCCCACGTCCGGTGCCGGCGTGGCGCCGACCTCCCCCAGCGCCTCCGTCAGGGTCGCCCTGGCCGCCGGGCCGCCAGATTCTTGGGCGCCGGTGATGCCGGCTCTGCGCGCAATGCTCGCAGTGCGGGCGGCTCCCGCGCCGCCGCCTTCCGGGTCCGGGCCGGGGCGGCTGGCATCGCCTCCGGAGCACGGCACCGGCGCCGAGCCTTCCCCTGCCCACCACTACTTCACCGACGTGGTGCTGGTCGACCAGGACGGCGTCGAGCGGCGGCTCTACAGCGACCTGCTGCGCGGCAAGACGGTGGTCGTCGAATCGTTCTTCACCACCTGCACCGGCGCCTGCCCGGTGCTGACCGGCAAGCTCGCGGCGATGCAGGACTGGCTGGGCGAGCGCCTGGGCCGCGAGGTCCATCTGCTCTCGCTGTCGGTCGATCCCGAGACTGACACGCCGGTCCGGCTCAAGCAGTATGCCGAACGGCTGAAGGCGAAGGCGGGCTGGTACTTCCTGACCGGGAAGAAAGACAACGTCAACGTGGCGCTCGCGAAGCTCGGGCTGGCCGCCGCGGCGAAGCAGGACCACTCCAACCTGCTGATCCTCGGCAACGAGGCGACGGGGCTGTGGAAGAAGCTCTTCGGCCTGGCCCCGACCGAGGAGCTGATCCGTTCTCTCGACGGGGTGCTCCACGACCGCGGCTAGGTCCCCTCGATCGCCGGCCGTCTCGGATACCGCCGCCGGCACCGCTCTTGCGGTGGCCGGCGCCCTGCTCGTGCTGGCCGCGTCAGCCGCTCTGTTGCCAAGGACTGCGCTAGGCGCGGCCGGCGCCACGGCGAGCGCGGAGGCGAGCGGCACAGGGCAGGCGCCGACGCTGCGCCCGGCGGCCCTGGTGGGCTCATCGGCGGCCCCGGCACTGCCGGCGACCGCCGACGAGGAGCTGGGAAGGCGGATCTACCGCACCGGCCGCGGCGATGGGGGACGGGAGATCGGCGTCGTGCTGGGGGCGGAAGGTCCGGATGCCGGCGAGCTCGGCGCGGCCACGCTGCCGTGCGTCAACTGTCATGGTCACGACGGACGCGGCAGGCCGGAGGGAGGAGTCGTGCCCTCGGACATCGTCTGGGAGGCGCTCACCAAGCCCTACGGCGTCCAGCATTCCGGCGGCCGCCGCCACCCTCCGTACACCGAGCGGCTGCTCAAGCGTGCCGTCACCCTGGGACTGGACGCGGCCGGCAATCCGCTCGCGCCGGCCATGCCGCGCTACCGCCTGAGCCAGACCGAAGCCGGCGCGCTCGTCGGCTACCTCAAGCGGCTCGGACACGAGCCGGATCCCGGAGTCGGTCTCTCCGCGCTGCGCCTGGGCGTGGTCCTGCCGCCGGCGGGCAGCCCCCAGGGCGAGGAGATCCGCCGCATCCTCGACGCTTTCGTGCGCCAGGTCGATGGGCGCGGCGGCGTTTACGGGCGCCGCCTGGAGCTGCTCTACCGCCAGCTGCCTGCGGCGCCCGCGGAGAGGCGCGCGGCAGTGGCGGGTTTTCTCGACGACCAGGATCTCTTCGCCCTGGTCGCTTCCGATCTCACCGGAGCCGAAGAGGAGATCGCAGAGCTGGCGCGACAGAGGGAGCTGCCGGTGATTGGCCCGCTCAGCGCGCGCCCGCCGGCGAGCTGGCCGCTCAACCGCTACCTCTTCTACCTCCAGCCGGGCCTCGCCGAACAGGCGCAGGCTCTGGTCGAGGCCGCCGCCGCCGGCGCCCGCAACGAGTCGTCCCCGCCGCACGCGCCTCCGGGTCTCGCGGCTGAACGGCCGCAGCCGGCGCGGCCAATCGAGCCGGCGCGGGCAGCGCCCCTGGCGCGGCCAGCGCGGCTAGCGCGGCTAGCGCGGCTAGCGATCATCGCTCCCGATAACGGTGGGCCCGAGCTCGAGGCAGTGGTCCGGGCAGCGCGCGACCGCTGCAGGCGCCTGGACGAGGAAGGCCGCGCCGAGGGGAGCGAGGGCGCCGCCGCCTGCTGGTGGCCGGCCGGCGGCGGCACCAGTCGCCGCAGCTGCGGCAACGAGTTGCCGCAGAGCGGCGGCTGGGCTGAACCGGGCTCTGCGGGTGCCCCAGCCGCCCCGGGTCCTGCGGGCGCACCCGCCGCCCCGGGACCTGCTAGCGCTGCTGCTCTGACGCCCGCCGCAGCCGCCGCAGGCGCCGGCGGCGCCGGCGGGAGCCAGGCCGAGGCGCTCGAGGCGGCGCGCCGCGGCGGTGTGGAGGCGATCGTGCTGCTCGGGACCGAGCCCGAAGTCCGGGCGCTGCTGCGCAGGGCGGGTGCGGCCGGCTGGTTTCCACGGGCGTTCGTGCTGGGCGCTCTGGCGGGTGGGGCGGCGCTCGATGCTCCGGCCGGCTTCTCGGGCCGGCTCTACGTGGCCGCCCCGGCCCTCCCTGCCAACTTCAGCGCCGCCGGGCAAGCCGCGGTCCGCCGCCTGGCTCCCGGCTTCGCCCCTCTCGCGGCAGCGGACGGCGCGGACGTAGCCGCCGGTCCGGGCCCCACCGCGGTCACCGCGCTCGCCGCGGCGGCGACGCTCGCCGAAGCGCTCACCCGCTGCGGCCGCGAGCTGAGCCGCGAGCGCCTGGTGGCGGCCCTCGAGAGCCTCTCCGGCTACGAGACCGGCCTGCTGCCGCCGCTCACATTTGCGCCCGGCCGGCGGATCGGCGCGCCGGGGGCCTACGTCGTGCCGATCGATCTCCAACACGGCGCTTTGGCTCCGGACGCGGTCTGGGTCGCGGTGCGCTGAGCAAGCGGCCGATGCCCGCCGAGCCGCGCGCCCCGCAGTTGCCAGCCGACGGGCTGGAGGTCGGCGCGGCCTATGACGGCGTCGCCGCCGGCTACGACAGCCTCGTGGTCGAGGACGCCTGGATGCGCGAGGTGCTCTGGGCGCACTACGCGCGCGCTTTCGCCGCCGCTCACCGCGTCCTCGACGTCGGCTGCGGCACCGGCCTCGACACCCTCTTCCTCGCGGCCCGCGGCATTCAGGTGACCGGCATCGACGCCTCCGCGGCGATGATCGAGAGGCTGCGCGAGAAGGCGCGGCGGAGCGGCCTCGAGGCGCGGGTCGAGGCGCTGGTCGAGGACGCGGCGCGCCTCTCCGCCTGGCCGGCCGGCGGCTTCGACGGCATCGTCTCGGGGTTCGCCGGCCTCAACACCGTCGACCTCGGGCGCTTCGCCGCCGACGCCAGCCGTCTGGTGCGGCCGGGCGGCCGGCTGGTCCTGCACCTGCTGGCCCCGGAAGGTGTGTGGGCGCGCCTGCGGCGGCTCGTGCGCGGCGACTGGCGGGGCGGTGCCACGGCGCACGAGCCGCGGTCCCGCGAGCGGACGGTGACGATCGGCGGCCGCCCGATCCGTCACGCGCTCCTGCCCGCCGCAGAGACCTACCGCCGCTGCTTCGCCGCTCACTTCTCCCTGCTCGACGCCTACGGCCAAGGCTTCCTCTGGCCCCGCCGCTCCGGCCGCCGTCTGCCGCTCCGCCTGCGGCGGGCCCTGGGCCGCCTGGAGGCACGGCTCGGCCGCCACCGCCCGTTCCTCGACTGGGGGCGCTTCTTCGTGCTCGACCTCGAGCGCCGCCCTTCCGACTGACCGCCGGCTGGCCGCGGCGGCGGGTCGCCGCGGCCGCCAGAGCCGCGCGCCCACGGCGCCTCGGAGTCGGCGCAGTTGCTCGGGGATACGTGGTGTAGTACGTTAGCGCAACATCGAAGCATCGAAGATCGAGAGCGCGCGAGCCGATGAACGCATTGACCAGGCTGCTGACCGCGGTCGCCAACGCCAGCCGGCGCCCGGCGCTGCGCCGTCGCCTCGGCCGGATGGTGGTCGAAGAGATCGAGGGGGTGTCGCTGGTGGTCCTGCCGCAGGTGTTCAATCCGCGCGTCTTCCGCAGCGGCACCCTGCTGGCGCGCACCGTGGCCGCGCTGGAGCGGCCGCCCGCGAGCGCCGCGCGGGCGCTCGACCTGGGGACCGGGTCGGGAGTCGGCGCGATCTTCGCGGCGCGGCGCGGCTATCGCGTGGTGGCGGTGGACGTCAATCCACACGCCGTGCGCTGCGCCCGCGCCAATGCCCTGCTGCAGGGCCTGGAGGAGCGCATCGAAGTCCGCCAGGGCGATCTGTTTGCGCCGGTGGCCGGCGAGCGCTTCGACCTCGTGCTGTTCAATCCGCCGTTTTTCCGCGGCGCTCCGGGCGACGACCTCGATGCCGCCTGGCGCAGCCCCGACGCCATCGAGCGCTTCGTCGCCGGCCTGCCGGCCGTGCTGGCGCCGGGCGGCCGGGGTCTGGTGCTGCTGTCGACCGACGGCGGCGCAGACCGCCGCTTGCTGGCACGAACGGGCTCGGGCGCCGGGCTGCTCGTCGAGCCGCTTCTCTCCCGCGACCTCGGCAACGAGGTGCTCACCGTCTTTGCGGCACGGTTGGAGCCGGACGCGCCGCCGGCCGCCGCCGAGCGCCCTCCACGCCCTGCGAGCGTCGCCGCCCTGCCGCAGGCGGCGCCGCGGCCCGGCTGAAAAGACCGAGAAGAACGAAAAGACCGAGAAGACCGACCATGGCGCCCCCGACGACCCGACCCCGCGTCCTCCTGATCAATCCCCGCATGTGCTCGCGGCGCTCGATGCGGCTGCCGCTGTCGCTGCTGGCGCTGGGCGCCGTGCTCGAGGAGCGCTACGACTACCAGTTGATCGACGGCAACGTCGATCCCGACCCGGTGGGGACGGTCCTCGCGGCGCTCTCCTCCGGCCCCTGCGCCCTGGTTGGGGTGAGCGTCATGCCGGGTCCGCAGGTGGCGCCGGCGATCGCCATCTCCGCGGCGGTGCGCGACCGCCATCCCGCGGTGCCGATCGCCTGGGGCGGCTACTTCCCGACCATGTACCCGGAGTCGGCGGTCAACGCACCCTACGTCGACTACGTGGTCCGCGGCCAGGGCGAACAGACACTGCTCGAGCTGCTCGAGCGGCTGCCGGACGCCGGCTGCCCGGCGCCGCCGCAGGATTCCGCTGCCGACTCCGGCGCGCTCGCCGGGCTGAGCGGTCTGACTTACAAGAGCGGCGGCCGCATCGAGCACACCGCCGACCGCCACTTCCATCCGCCCGACGATCTGCCGGCGCTCCCTTACGAGCGAGTGGGCGACGTGGTGCAGTACCTGCGCCCCAGCTTCATGGGACGCCGCACCGGCGTGCATCAAGCGGCGATCGGCTGCCGCTACCGCTGCGAGTTCTGCGGCGTGGTGACGATGTTCAACGGCGTCACCAGGCTGCAAGGCGCCTCCCGCCTCGCCGAGGCGGTGACCACGCTGCGCGACCGCTACGGCGCCACCGCCATGCAGTTTTACGACAACAACTTCTTCGACCGCGAGGAGACCAGCCTGCCGCTGCTCGAAGAGCTGGCCCGCTACGCCCTGCCCTGGTGGTGCTACGCGCGCGCCGACACCCTGGCCGAGTTTTCGCCCCGCACCTGGGAGCTCATCCGGCGCAGCCGGCTGACCATGGCCTACATCGGCGCCGAGGGCGCCAGCGACGAGGCGCTGCGGCGGATGAAGAAGGGGTCGCGGGTCGAGCACACCCTGGCGGTGGCGCGCCTGTGCCGCGAGCACGGGGTGGTCCCCGAGTTCTCGTTCGTGCTCGGCGGACCCGACGACCCGGAAGGCGAGGTGGAGAAGAACCTCTCATTCATTAAGCGCCTCAAGGCCATCCATCCCGAATGCGAGGTGGTGCTCTACTTCTACACCCCGACGCCGCGGCGGCAGGCGGCCAGCGCCGAGACCCGGGCGAGCGGCCTGCGCCTGCCGGTCCAGGAGAGATACGGTCCGCAGGGCCCCGAGCTGCCGGCCACGCCGCTCGAATGGACCGAGCCACAATGGATCGACTTCGTCTGCCACCAGGACGCCCCCTGGCTGTCGCCGCGGCTGCGCCGGCGGGTGCGCGACTTCGCCACCGTCCTCGGCTGCCGCTTCCCGACCGTGCAGGACACCGGCACTCCAGCCTGGGGCAAGGCGCTGCTGCGCAACCTGGCGCGCTGGCGCTACGAGCGCGGCCGCTATGGCAATCCGTGGGAGCTCGAGCTCGCCCGGCGCTTCCTGCCGCTGCGCGAGCCGCAGCGCGAAAGCCTTTGAGCCGGCTGCGCTCCGCCTCGCTGCCGCCGGCGGCACTCGCCGCCGCCTTCGTCCCCGCCGAGGCCACCGAGGTCACCGAGACCGCCGGGAGGCCGGGCGCAGCCGGATCGCCCGCGCTGCCGCCGGCGCTGCGCGACGAGGCACCGCCCGGCACCGCCGCCGACCTCGGCTCGACCTGGTACCGGCCGATGGGTCTGACGCTCGAGCTGATCACCAACAGCGCCCCCGTCCGCGCCGCGGCGGAGCTGGCGCTGCGCGGCTTCGGCCTGCCGCCGCCGCCGCCCGTGCGCCCGGCGCAGCTCACCTTCCGCCTGCTCGAGCATGAGCTCGACGACCGGGCGCCCGGCGCGCCGGTCCTGCGCACCGCCGGACCGCTGATCTATCAGACGACCGGCCGCGACTCGGTCCTGGTGGCCGACTGCGCGGCGGGATTCGCCTATGGCTTCTTCTCGGCGTCCACCCTCGCCGATCCCGCCTACTTCCGCTGGCACTTCCTCGACCTCGCCCTCTTCTTCATGCTGGAGTGGCGAGGCTTCGTCGGGGTCCACGGCGCGGCCCTGGCGCACCGCGGGCGCGCCCTTCTCCTGCGGGCGCCGAGCGGCGCCGGCAAGTCGACCCTGGCCTACGGCGCCGCGCGGCGCCGTTTCCAGGCGCTGGCCGAGGACGTGGTGTGGCTCGACGTCGCAGGCGGCAGATGGTGGGGCGCGCCCTGGAGCTTCCACCTGCTGCCTGACGCGTCGCGCCTCTTCCCGGAGCTCGCCGGCGTCGCGCCGTCCGTCCAGCTCAACGGCTCCACCAAGCTGGCGATCGACCTCGAAGCGCTCCGCCCGGGAAGCACCACCCCGGTGGCGCGGGCCGGCGCGGTGGTCGTGCTGCGCCGGCGGCCGGGCGGCGCCAGCCGGCTCGAGCGGCTCGACCCGGCAGATGCGCGCCGGGAGTGGCTGGCCGGCGGCGCCAGCCGCGAGCGGGAGGCGTCAGGTTACGAGCGGCGCATCGCGGAGGTGCTGCGCGGCGGCTGCTACCGTCTCACCCTCGGCGACGACCTCGACCGGGCCCTCGACCTGCTGGAGCCGCTGTTCGCGGAGCCCGACGAGCCCCGGCCGTCGGGCGCGGCATGTTGAGGAGAGAGTTGCCGCGACCGTCGGCCCAGGGATCGAGATGGAAGAGATGACGGAGATGGCGGCGCCGGTCGCGAGCGACGTGCGGGCGGCACCGGCGGTGGTGGAAACCATGGCGCTCTGCGACACGGTGGCCGGATGGGTCCGCGAGCCGCCGGCCGGCCCGCCCGCCTGGCCGCCGGAACGCTGGTGGCTCTTTCGCCAGGTCTGCCAGGCGCACGGCGTCGCGCCGCTGCTCGCGCGGCGGCTCGGCTGGCCAGCCAGCACGGCCGCCGGGAGCTGGCTCGCCGCCCAGTACGCCGCCAACCGGCAGCGGGTGGCGAAGATCCATGACGAGCTGCGCCAGATCCTCGCCGCCTTCGCAGCGGCCGGCGTCCCGCTGGTGCCGCTCAAAGGTGCGCCGCTCGGAATCCTCCTCTACGACGACCCCGCCGAGCGGCCCATGGCCGACCTCGATTTCCTGCTGCGGCCCGACGACCTCGAGCGCGCCGCGCCGCTGCTCGCCGGCCTCGGCTACGAGAAGATCTGGACCGGCTGGAAACACCTTCGCTTCGCCCGCCCCGAGAACCGGCAAGTGGTCGATCCGTCGTGCGAGCACCCGGACAACCCGCGGGTGCTCGAGCTCCACCCCCGGTGCCGGGAGAGGCTCCGCGACCAGATGATCGATCTGACCGACTCGATCTGGGAGGCGGTCCGGCCAGGCGAGCTGCTGGGCCAGCGGAGCTGGCTGCTCGAGCCGGCAGCCTGCTGGCTCCAGCTGGCAGTGCATGCCACCCACCACATCATGATGAACCGCTTCCGTCTCATCCAGCTGCTCGATCTCGCGTTGCTTGCCGGCGGCTGGGCCGGCTGGGCCGGTGCGTCCGTCGGCGTCGGCGCGGCCGCCAGCGTCGGCACTGACAGCCCTGCCGGTGCTGCCGGTGCCGCCGGCGCCGCCGGCGACTATCGGGGCGGCCGCTGCGTCGAGCGCCTCCCTGACCTTCTCTCCGGCGTCGATCCCCGCGCCATCTACGCCCCTCTCGCCCTGCTCGAGCGCTACTGCCCCGGTGGGGCGACGGCCGCGCTGGCCGCCGCCGCGCGTGTCCGTGTCGCGCCGTCGTTTGCAGCGTGGGCCGAGGCGCTCGACCTCTATCACGCCTCCTATCTCGACCCCGCCCCATGGAGAGACCCGTGAGTCGCGGCGCCAGCGCTTCGAAGCGTTCCCCGCGCTCGGTTCCCTCGCAGCGGAGGCGCGATGGTGGGACACGGGGGGGAAGGAAGGGCAAGCTCCGCGGGCAGGCCGCGAGCCGCAACGGCGGCCGGGTGCCGGTGCTGGTGGTGGGCGACGCCGTGGTGCCGAGCGGCTTTGCGCGGGTGCTGCACAGCATCCTCGGACAGCTCCGCGACCGCTACGAGTTCCACCACCTGGGAGTCAACTACAACGGCGAGCCGCACCAGCTCGGCTGGGAGGTCTATCCGGCCGGCACGCCGGGAGATCCGTTCGGCGCCCCGCGCATCAAAGAGCTGCTCGAGAAGGTGCGGCCGCGGCTGGTCTTCATGCTCAACGACCTCTGGGTCCTTTCCAACTACATGGCTCCCCTGACCGAGGCGGCGGGCCGGCTCGAGCCGTTCAAGATCGTCGCCTACTCGCCGGTCGATGCCGGACCGCTCGAGCCCGAGCTGCTCGAGCGGCTGCGCGGCGTCGACCGCCTGGTCGCCTACACCCATTTCGGCAAGCGGGAGATGGAGAAGGCGCTGCGGTCACCAGAGCCGCGGGTCGGCAGATGCGGTGCCGAGATCGCCGTCATCCCGCATGGCGTCGACACCAATCTCTTTTTTCCCCTGGCGCGCGAGCTCGGCGACGGCGAGCGCGCCGCCACCAGCCGGGCGCGCGCCAGGAAGACGCTGTTCACCGACCCAGAGCTGTTCGATGCCTGGATTGTGCTCAACGCCAACCGCAACCAGCCGCGCAAGCGGATCGACATCACCATGAAGGGATTCACTCTCTTCGCCCGCGACAAGCCCAAGCGGGTGCGTCTCTATCTCCACATGGGGATCGAGGACTGCGGCTGGAACGTGGTGGCGCTGGCACGCCGCTATGGCATCGAGGACCGGCTGATCATCACCGCCGAGGAGAGGTTCCTGCCGGCGGTTTCAGACGAGATGCTCAACTGCATCTACAACGCCTGTGACGTCGGGATCAACACTTCCCTGGGGGAAGGATGGGGCCTCGTGAGCCTCGAGCACGCCGCGACCGGCGCCGCCCAGGTGGTGCCGCGCCACAGCGCCTGCGAAGAGCTCTGGACCGGCGCGGCGGCCCTGCTCGAGCCGGCGATGAGCCTCACCGTCGAGCGCATCCTGACCGAGGGCCAGATCGTCGCCCCCGAGGAGGTGGCGCGCCGTCTGGAGGAGCTCTACCAGAGCCCTGCCCTGCTGCGCCAGCTGTCGGCGGCCGCCTACGCGGTCGCCACCCGGCCCGCCTACAGCTGGTCGCAGGTCGCCGGTCAGTGGCACCAGCTGTTCCAGCAGGTCATGGCGGAAAGGGTCTTTACCCCAGCTTGACTCTCTGCTATCTTTAAAGTCTTTACTGCTCTATTGTTGAACCGGAGCCGTCTTCGCTGAGCCAGGGCGGCGATCTTCAGACAGGAGGTGGTGGCAGTGGCGATCACGATTGTCAACAAGACGGCGGGCGCGGTCCCTTACACGGTCTACGGCGGTGGTTCCGGGACTGGCAGCGGCAACGGCAGCGGCATCCATCCCTCCGGCGGCTCCGGGACCTACTCCGGCGGGTCCGGCGTGATCCACTCCGGGGTGATTTCGGGCGGCACGACGTCGGGCATCCATGTCAGCGGTCACCCGGCCTACACCGTGGTGGTGGGATCGGGGACGGCCGCCAGCTACACCGTCTCGGCCTCGGGGGTCGTGCACGTCAAGGCGCCCTCCGGCTACTAGCGGCGCGCCGTCGCGCTCGGCCGGTGAGGTCGCCGCCGTTCCGCTTTTCGAGGCTCGTTGACTTGCCGCGCGCCGTCCAGGTGGCGGCCAGGGCGGGCGCGCGGCAGTCGGCCGGCGCCGGACGAACGCACGCCGACCCCGGGCGCCGTGTCTGAGATGTCTTCGATGAGGGCGATGTCGGCAACTGCCTCGACATGCCCGCTGCGGGCGTCCAGAATCGAGCGCCATGCTCACCTCGCTCTTCGTCGTCTCGCTCCCGCGCTCGCTTTCGACGCTGACCTACGGCGCCGCGCGCCAGGCGCTCGGCTTACGCGAGCCGGCCTGGTCGACCGACGGCGAGATCCTCAACGTGCGGCGCTTCGCCCACCTCGCGGAGGAGGGCACGGTCGAGGGGGTGAAGTACACCGAGCGCTGCCGGGACGGCGACCGCTTCGGCCGCCTGCTCGGCTTCCTCGATCAGGTCACCACCACCCAAGGATTTGCCTACAAGGACGTCATTCAGCCGTTCGTGGTTGCCGAGTGGCTGCCGGCGAGCGGGCTCAACGTGCTCAAGATCGAGCGCCCCCTGCCCGACGTCGCCTACGCCATGCTCGCCCGCGGCTGGCTCTACCCCGCCAGTGCCGACGGTTTCGACGGTCCCTCCCCGGCCGGCGGCGACACCGAACGCTCGCTGCTCTGTGGTCTTGCCCGCGCGCAGCAGGCCCTTTCCCGGCTCAACGGACCCGCCGTCGCGACCGTCCGCTACGACGACCTCATTGGCGACGAGCAGCCGCTCTGGGCGGCCCTCCGGCGCCTCTATGGCCCCGCGGCCGCGACGCGCCCCTCCTACATCGACCCCGACTTCACCAGCCTTCGCCAGGAGGTCCTCGATCGCCGGCAAACCGAGCTCTACCAACGCCTGCACGCGATCGCCCACGACCTGGTCGGGGCGGAGCCGCGGCCAGCGCGCCCGCGGGGAGCTGACGGCTCCCGATCGGCGGCGTCCCTTCGCATCGTCCCCGGCCGCCGGCACTGAGCCGGCGTCAGCGATCGGCCGGGGAGACCAGGTGGCCGCGAGCGCCCCTTCGGCGGCGGACGGCTACGCTATAGTCGATTCATCATGCCTGCCACCAGGCGCCGCGCGGGCGGCGCGGCGGACGGGGGCTCGGCGCGGCGGCCTCGGGCGCTGCGGCCTGCCGACCAGGTCGCGCTGCTCAACGAGATCGCGCGTCTCGCGACCGAGGACCTCGAGCTGCAGCCGATGCTGCAGCGCATCAGCGAAGCGCTGGCGCACGCCTTCGCCTGCGAGCTCGTGGCGATCGTGCGGGTCGACGCCGAGCGGCAGCGCTTCGTCTGCGAGGCGGTGAGCGCCTCGGTGCCGACCGAAGTGCACATCGGATACGGCCGCGAGCTGGGCAGCGGCGTGGTCGGCGAGGTGGCGGCGACCAGGCGCCCGATCGTCCTCGACGACGTTCGCGCCCACGAAAACTACGTCGAGACCCTGGCCGGTGTGGCTTCCGAGCTTTGCGTCCCGATCCTGCGCCGCACCGAGCTGGTCGGCGTTCTCAACCTCGAGAGCCGGCGGCCTGCCCACTTCCGCGGCCTCCAGCCGGTGCTCGAGACGGTGGCCGAGCAGGTCGCCGGCGCGATCGCCGGGGCGCGCCTCTACGAGGAGATCAAGCAGCGCGCGGCCGACCTCGATACTCTGAGCGAGGTCTCCCGCCTGACCGTCGAGGCCGGCGATCTCGACGCCCAGCTCCACCGTCTCGTCCATTACATCCAGAACCGCTTCGACTTCTTCATGGTGTCGGCGCTCATCGCCGACGAGACCATGACCCACTGGGAGCACCGGGCCTTTGCCAGCCGCCGGCCGCTGCAGCTGGCAAGCCGGCGCAGCTGGCCCGTATCGGCTGGCGTGGTCGGCAGGGCGATCACTTCCGGCGAGACGCAATTCGTGCCGGACGTGCGCAGCGACCCCGATTACTTTGCGGTCGCCGAGGAGGTGGTCGCCGAGCTCGCGGTGCCGATCCAGCTCGAAGGCCGCGTCCTCGGCGCCCTCAACCTGGAGAGCGACCGCCCCGGAGTCCTTGCCCCCGAAGACCTGGCTCTCTTCCGCATGCTGGCGAGCCAGGTGGCGGGCGCCCTCCAGCTCGCCCTCGCCAACCGCAGGCTGGCCGCGTCGGCCGAGGATCTGGCCGACGCCAACCGGCGCCTACAGGACGCCAACGAGGCGCTGCGCCGGCTGTCGCTCAGTGACGAGCTGACCGGCATCGCCAACCGCCGCCAGTTCGACGACACCCTCGACCGCGAATGGCGGCGCGCCGCGCGCTCGCGCACCCCGATCTCGGTGGCGCTGATCGACGTCGACTGCTTCAAGGAGTACAACGACGCCTACGGCCATCCGCGTGGCGATGCCTGCCTGCGGCGCGTCGCGCAGAACTTGCACGGCAGTCTCCAACGCGCCGGCGACCTCGTGGCGCGCTACGGCGGCGAAGAGTTCGCGGTCATCCTGGCTGGTCTCGCCCTGGACGCCGCCACCGCCGTGGCGGAGCGCCTGCGCAGCCGCATCGAGGCGCTGCGCATCCGCCACCGCGCCTCGCGCATCGCCCGCCATCTGACCATCAGCGCCGGCGTCGCCAGCGCTATCCCGGACCGCCAGTCCTCCCCTCAGCGCCTCTTCGCCGCCGCCGACCGCGCCCTCTACGAAGCCAAGACCGCCGGCCGCAACCGCGTCCGCACCGGTTGATGGCTAGGCTGGACGGAGCACCCCCTGGACGCCCGGCACGGGCACCTCAGGCGACGAGCGATACCTGCGCCGCGGGGCTACCCTCCGGGGAATGCCGCACGTCCATCACCGGACGTGCGGCTACGACAGCTGCGGCGGTGGGTGGAGGAGGTTGCTGAGCACCTTCTCGACCGGGGCCGAGTAGAAATCGCGGGTGCAGCGCCAGCGGGCCAGGCGCTGGAGGGGGCGGCGCCAGGGGCGGACGCGGTCCCAGGCGACCTGCTGGAAGAACTTGAAGCGCTCGATGAGACGGTACTTCTCGGGCGAGACCCAGGGGCCGATCGAGCCGACGAAGTCGAAGTCGCTCCACTCGTCGAGGCTGCAGGGCAGGGCGAAGCCGTTGGCCACCGCCTCATGGGTGATCGAGGAGCCGGGGTAGGGCTTGAAATAGAAGATCGGGGTCTGGAAGTCGGGGCTCATGGCGCGCAGGCGCTTGACCACCTTGAGGGTGGCGCGGATGCTGTCGTCGCTCTCCTCGGGGAAGCCGACGATGAACGGGAAGTTGACGGCGACGCCGTAGCGCCGGCAGCGCTCGGCGCAGAAGAAGACCTGTTCGAGCTTGATGTCTTTCTTGATCCGATCCATCATCTCCTGCGAGCCGGACTCGACGCCGATCAGCAGCCGGCGCAGGCCGGACTGCTTGCATTTGGCGAAGATTTCCTCGGAGAGGCGGTGGCCCTGGTCGGCGCGCATGGTGGCCGCCCAGGTGATGGGCAGCTTCCGGCCGATGAACTCGTCCGCGACCGCCGCAACGCGGTCGGGGTAGGTGAAGTAGGTCTCGTCCTGGAAATTGACGTCGTCGAAGCGGTAGCGGTGCCAGAGGGCCTCGATCTCCTCGCCGATGCGCTGCGGCGCGAGCCCCGTCCACTTGCGGTTGTAGACGAAGGGGTCGGCGCAGAAGGCGCAGCGAAAAGCGCAGCCCTGCGAGGAGATGTAGTCCAGCTGGCGCTTGCCCTTGAGCGGGAAGTAGCGCTCCACCTCGATCAGGCTGTAGTCGTGCGGGCGCAGCTCGTTGACGTCGCGCAGCGGCCGCGGCGGGTTGAGCCGCGCCGACCCGTCGGCCTCGCGGTAGGTGCAGCCCTGGCAGCCGGCGAGCGATTGGCCGCTCGCCAGGCGCTCCAGGATCTCGGTGAAGGTGATCTCGCCCTGCGCTTGCACGGTGATGTCGACGCTCGGCTCGTCCAGGCACTCGCGGCCGAACATCGACGGATGCCAGCCTCCCCAGACCACGGGTATGTCGGGGCGGTGCGCCTTGGCGGCGCGCGAGATGCGCACTGCATCGGCGATTGGGGCGCCGGTCAGCACGGTTACACCCAGGCAGAGAGCGCCGTCCAGCTGCGCCACGACCGCCGCGACCGGGTCGGCCTCCAGCCGCGCGTCGACGATCGCCACATCGTAGCGTTCCGGGTCGAGGTGCGAGGCGATGGTCACCAGGGCCAGCGGCATGGTGAAGAAAACGGCCTCCGGGTTGTAGAGGACGATTTTTTGACGCGCTGGGCGCCGCGCTGTCTCGCTCACACTAGCTCCTTGACCGAAGAGGCCGCCGCGCCGCGCTGCGCCAGGGTGCAGACGCACTTGCGGCAGATCGCGTCGCGCTGCACGTCGAGGCCGCGGCGCCAGGCGAGGGCCGCCGGAGAATTGAGGATCGCGCCCAGGCTGCCCTCGCGGTGGAGATTGCCGAGCGCCGGCTGGAAGAAGCAGGGACGCACCGTGCCATCGGCCTCGATCACGGTCGAGACCCAGGGGGCGTTGCAGACGTTGGGGTGAAAATCGCCCTGCCCGTGCAGCGCCGCGTAGTACTGCAGCAGGCGCCGCCGCAGCTTCTCGGGGCTCTCGAGAATGAAGCCGTCCGCAAAGTCCCGGGCGTGCTCGCGCGCCAGCGCCGCGAGCTCGGCGGCGAGCAGCGGCAGCTCCTCCTCGGCGAGCGCCACCTGCTCGACGCGCTCGGGGCCCCAGCTGCCGGGCCGATTGAAGGCGTCGGTCGAGACGTCGGCGGCGAGGAAGCTGATGCGCTCGAGGCCCAGCTCGCGGGCCGCCGCGACGGTGGCGCGCAGGTGACGGAAGTTGAGCCGCTGCACGGTGCAGCGCCCGGCGACCGGCAGCGCCGGCGCAGCGCAGCGCAGCGCCGCGACCCCTTCGGCGAGCTTGGCGTAGGCGCGCGGGATGTCGCGGATCCGGTCATGGACCGCTTCTGGTCCGTCGAGGCTGACGATGACCTCCTCGCAGTAGCGCGCGAGCTCCAGGGCATCGCGCTTGAGCAGCAGGCCGGTCGAGAGCACCGTGATGCCGATGCCGGCCGCGCGCAGCTGCGCGCACATTTCCCACAGCCGGGAGTGGAGAAGCGCCTCGCCGCCCGACAGCAGCACCTTGCGCACGCCCAGCCCGCGCCACTCGGCGAGCCAGCGCGCCACGTCGTCGACCGCGATCTCCTGCTTGCGCTTGTCGCGCCAGATGTCGCACATGACGCAGCGGCAGTTGCAGCGGCTGTGCGGAAAGAGGATGACGATCGGCATCTGGGTGATCGGGTCGGTCTGCGGCAGCAGCGGCGCCTCGCCGGCCGCCGTCGCCACCCCGGCCGGCGGCGTTTCAACCAGCGCCAGGGCCTCCGGCGACCCGGCCGGCGCCAGGGCCTCGGGCGCGCCAGGCGAGCCGGCGCGCGTGCGCAGTGGCGCCGTGCCGATCACCGCCGGGTCAGCTCCAGCAGGTAGTGGTCGGCGAGCCAGGGCAGCGGCGGCCAGCGCTCCAGCCGGCGCTCCCAGCGATCGAGCCGCCGCACCAGTCCGCCATGCCGCGCCGCCCACGGCTCGACATAGGTCGGCGGCAGCAGCGCCCCGAGGGCGCCGGCCCGCCGCAGCTCGAAGGCCGGCGCCAGAGCGCGCCGCACGGCGCCGATCGTCGGATAGCGGATGGTCATGCCGCGCCACGTTGCGCCGCCGCGCCGCAGGCGGCGGAAGGCCTTGCGCGGCTCGCCGCGGAGCAGGAACCAGGCCCACTCCCAGGGCACCGCCGGCCCCATCACGCAGAGCACCGCCGTCGCCCCGCGCCGCAGGCAGCCGGCCAGCGCGCGGCCGGTTTCTCGGAGGTCGCCGACACAGTTGAGGCCACCGAAGTTGGACAGCGCGCCGTCGAACGGCGGCCCCAAGCGCGGGCCAGGACCCGCGCGCCGGATCAATTGCGGGTCGGGACCCGCGCGCCGGCTCAATTGCGGGCGGGGCTGCCCCTCCTCGGCCGCCTCGCCAAAGGCCGCCGCCAGCTCCTCGATCGCCAGCCGCCGCGTCTCGACCAGCGGCGCCAGGCCCGCCGCCGCGACCTTGGCCTGCGCCCGCTCGACCATGGCGCCGGAGAGATCGGTCGCCAGCACGCGCACCCCGCGCCGCGCCAGGTGGACGGCGTCCTCGCCGGTGCCGCAGTTGAGCTCGAGCACCGTCGCGCCGGGAGCGAAGCAGGCGTCGAGCCGCCGCCACACCGCCTGCCGCAGCAGCGTCCCGAGCGCGCTGTGAGTGAAGCCCGCGTCGTAATCCTCGGCCAGCGCGTCGAACGCCGAGAGGGCCGCGGCTTTCGCCTGTCGCGGCAGCCGCCGTCCGGTGATGGACGGGCGGCATTCCCCGGAGGGATCTTCCGGCAGGTCGGCCGCGGCTTTTGCCTGTCTCGGCAGCCGCCGTCCGGTGATGGACGGGCGGCATTCCCCGGAGGGATCTTCCGGCAGGTCGCTGGTGGCGTCCATCGTCGACATCGCCTGGCTCGTCCTCACTCGCCGCTGTCCGCCGCCGTCGTCGCCGCCGCCCCGCTCAGGCCCCCGCCGATCCCGCCGCCCGCGCCGCACTAGCCCCCGCCGCTGCCGCGACCGGCCCCGCACCCGCGGCGACCCCCGGCCCCCCCGGCTGCGCGGCCAGCGCCAGCAGGGCGCTCTTGGCTTCGGCGGCCAGCGCGCGCTTCTCGGCCGCTGCCGCGGGGTCGCTGGCATCGAGCCGCGAGGCGGCGACCTCGTTGCGCAGCCACTGGTCGGCGTGGCCGTAATAGACGCGCGAGCCCTGCCCCTCGATCCGGTAGTCGCGGTCGGTGGCTTCGGCCCAGTCCCTGGGCAGCGCCAGACGGCCGCTCACCTCGTGGTAGAAGGTGGTGTTCTTGATCGGGTAGGCGACGGTAGTGAAGAAGATGTCCGGGTTGGACTTGCGCACGTGGTCGACCGTCGCCTCGATGTCCGCCGGCTCTTCGCCCGAGTAGCCCCACATGAGGAACATCCCGACCTGGATGCCGTGGCGCTGCGCGGCGTGCGTGGCCCACTGCACCTGCTCGACCGTGACCCCGCGCTCCATGGCGTCGAGGATGCGCTGGCTGCCGCTCTCCGAGCCGATCCAGACCCGGTAGCAGCCCATCTCGGCCAGCGTCGCCAGCACCTCGTCCTTGAGCAGGCGGTCGGCGCGCGAAATGGTCTCGAATGGCCGCTGCAGGCGGCGCCGCTTGAGCTCGCCGGCGAACTCGAACAGCCAGCGGTGGTGGATGGTGAAGACGTCGTCGGCATACCACAGCTGCTCGGGCCCGTAGGTCTCCAGGATGTGGGCGACCTCGTCGGCACAGTCGAGCGGGCTGCGCCGGCGGTGGGTGAAGCCGAAGACCGCATGCGAGCACCAGCGGCAGCGGTAGGGACAGCCGCGGGCGGTGATCAGGTTGACGCTGCCCATCCCATGGTGGCGGCGCCAGACCTCGACGTAGCGCGCGATGTCGATCTGCTCGCGGTCCGGCCAGGGCAGCCGGTCGAGCTCGGCGATCTGCGGCCGGTCGGGATTGGTGACCAGCGCCCCCTCCTCGTCGCGGAAGACCGTGCCCAGCACGCCGTGCAGCCGGTGCGGTCCGCGCGCCGCCAGCGCCGGCAGCAGCTCGGCCATGGTCTGCTCGCCTTCGCCGTTCACCACCACGTCGGCGCCGCGCCGCAGGTACTCCTCCGGGTAGTTGGCCGACTCCGGGCCGCCGAGCACCACCGTCCAGCCGTGGCGCTTGGCGGCGGCGATCACGTCGAGCACCGGCTGGCGGGTCATCAGGTTGGTGTAGATCCCGACCACCCCGCCGGGAGTGGCCTGCAGGCGGGCGAACAGCTCCTCGCGCTTGGCGAAGGTGGTGTCGAAGAAGTCGACGCCGAAGCCGGCGCGCCGCAAGTAGGCCGAGATATAGAGCAGCCCCAGGGTGGGGTAGGGCTTCATGATCTGCAGCTCTTTCTCGTCCTCGTAGAGAAAGTAGCCGTGGGTTAGCAGGACGTCGGCCATGGTCAGTTCCAGCTCTTGCTCAGGTCGGGTGCCGCCGGGGCAGCATAGTCCTTCTGGATCGCGGTCGGGCGCTCGCTGCGGCAACTGCCCTCCAGGCGGCCGAGCTCGAACCAGTCGCGGCTGAGCGCCGCCAACTCCTCGGCCAGCCCCGGCTCGTGCGCACCGGAGTCGCTGCCGCCGCCCCCGCCGCCACTGTCCCCGCCGGCCCCGCTTCCCCCATTCTCGCGCGCCGCGCGCAGCCGTTGGTGCAGCCGCAGGTCGCGGTGCAGCAGGCGGTGGAGGTGGCGGTAGAAGGGCGTCTGATAGGTCCCCTGGAACATCATCGCCAGGTCGTTGCTGTCCTGCCAGTGGTCCTTGGCGCCGAGCTGCGCCTTGACCATGGCGTGGAACTTGGTGCCGGGCAGCGGGTAGCTGACGCTGATCCCGATGTCGTCGGGCAGCGTCTCCCGCACCAGCTGCACGGTGGCCATGATGTCGTCGAGCGTCTCGCCGGCATAGCCGAACTGGAGAAAGAAGCACGCCTTGACCCGGGCCTGCCGCAGCCGCTCCCGCGCCACTGGCACCAGCCTCGCCTCGGTGCCCTTGTCCATCGCGTCGAGGATCTTCTGGCTGCCGCTCTCGACCCCCAGCCAGACCTCGACGCAGCCGGCGCGCGCCAGCGCCGCCACCGCCTTCTCGGTCATCAGGTCGACGCGCGACTGGATCATGAACGGGATCGCGGCATCGCGGGCCCGGATCTCCTCGGCCAGCTCGGCCACCCACCGCGGCTGCAGCCCGAAGATGTCGTCGGCGAACCAGACGTGGTCAGGCTTGAGCTGGCGCTTGACCAGCGCCATCTCCTCGGCCACGCTGGCCGGCGAGCGCATGGCGTAGCGCTGTCCCCAGATCGGCTTGGCGCACCAGTTACAGTGGAACGGGCATCCCCGCGTCGTCGCCAGGTTGAGGCTGTAGTAGCCGTGCGCGCCGCGCCAGGCAGCGCGGTAGCGCTCCACGTCGAGCAGGTCCCAGGCCGGGAAGGGGAAGAGGTCGGGATGACGCTCGGCCGGGCGCGCCGCATTGCGCCGCACCCCGCCTGGCTGCTCCGGATCGGGCACCGCCAGGCCGCACAGCTCCTCCGGCCTGCCCGGGTGGCGGCCCGAGAGGACGTCGACCAGCTCGCCCAGGCTGTGATCCGCCTCGCCGGTGAGCACGTACTGCACCCCTTCGCGGAAGTAGACCTCGGGGTGGTCGGAGACGTCGGCGCCGGCGGCGATCACCGCCGCTCCCTGCGCCCGCGCCATGCCGGTCATGCGGCAGGCCGCCCGCCGGCTGTGGCCGAGGCACATCTTGTTGAGGAAGTTGAACTGGTCTTCATAAAGCGCGACGATGGCGGGGCGGTGGCGCTCGAGGCTGGCGGCGAACTCCTCCTCGCCCTCGGCCAGCATGGCGTCGAACAGCGCCACCGAGTAGCCGCGGCTGCGCAGCAGGCTCGCGGCATAGAGCGTGCCGAGAGGCGCATAGGGGCGCATCTTCTCGACCTGCTTGGGGTCGTTCTTGAGGAAGAAAGAGTGGGCGAGGAGGATGTCCGTCATGGCAGCGCCAATACCCCTCGAAACCGGCCGCCCTCCCGGATGCCCCTCAAAACCCACCCCCCGGCCAGCACCAGGAGCGAAGTCGAAAACGAAAGAAAGCTAAGACCCTTAGCAGAATACGTTTTAGCATAGCCTGCCGTCAAGTGCACCGCGCCGGGTTCAAGAACTCTGGTTGCGTACGAGAGGGGGGTGCTGTTCTGGGCGGCACCCGCAAGCCGGCGCGGGCACTTTACCTGGAGGAGCCGAACGTGCGGCTTCTGCGGCGTCGCGATAGCTTGAGCCAGGCCAAGTTCGCAGCACTCATGGGCATCAGCGTTGGCACGTTCCGCAACTGGGAGCAGGGTCGGCGCAAGCCCAAAGGCAGCGCGCGCGTGCTCCTCCAGGTGGTGGCTGGCCTCCAACCCCGCCCGCCCGCGAGGAGCGCCGAAGGCCGCTGGACCGACCGGGTTCGCTTCACCACCCGGTCGGGCCAGCGGCCTTCGGCGCTCTCATCGGCGCCTTCCACGACGGTGGCGGAGCGGCGCCAGGCCGGCCGCGCGTCTCGATCGGCACGAAGCGCGGCGCCGACATCTGGCCCCCTTCGTAAGTGCGCAGGACCAGGCCGGAGCCCTCGGCGGTCGCGGCGCAGCCGGATAGCAGCAGCCAGCTGTCGCCGTGCGGCACGAGCACCTGCGTGATCGGCAGGCGCTCGCCGCTCTTGCTGCGCACCTCGGCGGGCGCCTCGCCGACCAGCACCCAGTCGCCGGCCACCGTGAGCCGCGTCAGCAAGACCTTCTCCTCGGCCGGGTTGCGGCGGTCGAACCAGACCAGGCGCAGCGCGCCGCGATGGTCGCCGAACGGCAGGTCGACGCCGTAGTCCGTCCCTTGCCGCCACATGCCGACGGTCGCGTCGCCGCCCGCCTGATCGGGCGCGCCTCCCGTGCTCCAGGGCGTCCAGACCGACCGCCGCCAGCTCTTGCCGCCATCGGCGGAGAGGTAGGCAACGCCGTCGGCCGAGAGGTAGGCGGCCGAGGTCCCGGCGAGCGCGATGACCTGGCCGCGCCGGTTGGCCGCCAGGCCGGGCAGCCCCTGCACCCAGGTGCGCGGCGCGGCCGAGGCCGAAAACAGGCCGGTGCCGCTGGTCACGCCATCCTGGCGCTGCGGCGCCGGCAAGGTCTGCGGCTGGCCGACTGCGGCGACCTCGAGCGCGCCATAGGCTTTCCACTGCCGGTTTTCGAAGCGGAAGGCCCAGGCCCGGACCTGCCCCTCGGCGGCGCCCTTGCCGTGCGCCAGGATCCAGGCGGCGCCCGTGCTGTCGTAGGTGGCGGCGAGGGTGGCGGCCGGCACCGTCAAGGTATCGCCCAGCGGCTCCCATGAGCCCTCGCTCCAGCGCACCGGCTGCAGGCAGTCGGCGCCGCAGGGCGCGACCGCGAGCACCGGTCCGGGGCCGACCGAGCCGCCAAAGAGTCCAGCCGCGGAATCAGGGTATCCGCGCGCCTGGCGGCCGGCCCCGTCGAGATCCACGATCCAGGCGCCTTGCCCCTGCTGCGCCGCCGCCGGCGCGGCCACCGAGAACAGCATCCGGCCCGAGTCGGTGTCCATACCGATCAAGGTGACCGTGGTGTTCGAGTCGCAGATCGCGGCCGGCGCCGCCTGCGCGGTCCCGCCGTTAGCGAGCAGGGCGAGCAGCATGGCCGCCACCAGAGCGGTGCGTTTCATCGCCGCCAGCTCCCGAGCTGCGGGGTAGCGCGAAGTGGTGACCGCCAGCGGTTTCCGCCCGTTCATTTCCGGGGACCCTCCGCGCTCTCGGCGCCCGCCGCGCCGCGGATGACTCGCGCCGGGACGCCGGCGACGGTGGTTCCCGGCGCCACGTCCTCGACGACCACGGCGCCGGCGGCGATGGTGGCGTCGTCGCCGATCGCGATGCCGCCGAGCACCAGGGCGCCGGCGCTGATGGTGACCCGGTTGCCGACCCGCGGGTAGTCGATCTCGTCGAAACGGGCCTCACCCAATGTGACGCCGTGCAGCAGGGTGCAGTCTTCGCCGATCACCGTGTAGCCGCCCACCACCAGGCCGACGCCATGCGCGATGATGCAACCGCCGCCGATCTCCGCCCGTGGCAGGATGTCGACGCCGCAGGCGCCGATCGCCCAGCGCCGGCAGACCGCCGGCAGCACCGGGACGCGCCAGCCGAGCAGGGAGTGGCCGAGGCGGTAGGCCGCGAGCGCCTGGAAGCCGGAGTCGAGCAGCACGGCGTCGAGCAGCGCCAGCCAGAAACCGCGTCCCTTGACGGCGCGCAGGCGGCGGAAATCGTGTGCCAGCAGCGGCCAGAGCGGATGCGGGCGCGACCTCGGCTCGGGCGGTGGCAGGGGCGGTCTCATGCGCCGCCTCCCCGGCCGGCGAGCGGCCCGCAGCCGGTCTGATCGGAAGCCGGCCTGCGGTCGATCTCATCGGAAACCGGCCTGCGGCCGGTTGGTGGCGCCGGTCGAGGCGGCGAGCGGCGCAGGGCGCGCAGCAGGCCGAGCCGCGGCAGGCGGCTCCATAGCGGGTAGGCGCCGGAGACCTTGAGCCGCAGCTCGAAGGCGCTGTCGCCGGGATTGACCGCCAGACGCGGCACGGCGTAGAGATCGCTGCCGTGCGCCGGCCGCTGACCATGGATGGTGGCCGCGGTGCGATACCCGGCGCCGCGCGCCGCGGCGATCGCCCGCTGATCGTAGCGGCCGTAGGGAAAGCAGAAGCTGAGGACCGGCTCGCCAAGCGCGGCGGCGAGCTCGGCGCGCGAGCCGGCGACCTCGTCGTCGAGGGTCGGGTCGTCGCAGCGGGTGAGGTCGCGGTGGTGGCGGCCGTGCGCACCGATCTCGATGCCCGCCGCCGCCAGCGCGCGCAGCGCCGCGGCGCCGAGCAGCTCTTCGCGGCGTTCGATGGCGGCGGCGGCGCTGCCGGGATCCGCCGCCGGCGGCCGGTCCCAGCGGTTGCTGCCGCCCAGCTCGCCGCTGACCGCGAACAGGGTGGCGGTCATCTGGCGGGCCGCCAGCTCGGGCCAAACCTGATCGCGGAAACAGCGGCAGCCGTCGTCGAAGGTCAGGACCAGACTGCGCCGGGGCAGGCGCCGGCCGGCGGTGTGGCGGGCCGCCGCCTCGGCCAGGGTCCAGGTGCGGTAGCCGCGCGCCGCCAGGGTGTCGAGCAACGCGGCGAGCTCGCGCCGCGCGAGATAGCTCGCGGGATGGAGCGGCGGCGGCTCGAGCCGCGCCGGTTCGGGCTCGACGTGATGGAACATCAGCACGGGGACTCGAAGGCCGCTCATCGTTCTCGCTCGCGCCGCATGCGCCATCTCCGGGTCGGTGCCGCCGGCGCCGGCCGCAAGCCCGCGAGCATCTCCGCGTAGGCACCGACGGTGGCAGCGATCGGAAACCGCTCGGCGCGCCGCCGCGGCGTCTCGCCCCAACGGCGTGACAGCGCGGCCGCCAGGGTCCGCGCATACTCACCGGCGTCCGCCACCTCGCAGAACAGGCCCGCCTCGCCGATCACCTCGCGCCGCAGCGGGTCGTCCGGCGCCACCGCCGGCACGCCGCACGCCAGCGCCTCCAGGTAGGCCAGGCCGAACGACTCGGTGCGCGACGGTAGCGTAAAGCAATCGACCGCGCCGTACCAGGCCGGCATCTCCTGGCGTCCGACCTTGCGCCGCAGATAGCGGCCCGGACCGAGGCGCGCCGCGGCCAGCCGATCGACCGCCGCCGCTTCCGGTCCGTCGCCGAGCAGCACCAGGCTGCCGCCGCCCGGGAGCCGGGAGACCGCTTCGACGGCGAGATGCATCCGCTTGTGCGCGTCGACGGCGCCGGCGCTGAGCACCAGCGGGCGCGCCAGCTTCCCGGGGGAGCCGGCGAGCTCGGCGGGGACGGGCTGGACGCCGGGCCGGAAACGCTCGAGGTCGATGCCGTGCGGGATGACCTCGACGCGCGCGCCCGGCGCCTGGCCGCGCAGCATCTCGGCCGCGGCGGCGGTGAAGGTCACCACCCGGTCGGGACTCTGGCGGGCGAAGGCCCCTTCCCATTTCGGGTCGACGCCGTGGGCGATGTCGACGAACGCCGTGCCGCGCAGCCGCCGCAGCAGGCGGCAGACCCAGGCGCCGACCAGGCCGCCTTCCATGACGATCGCCTGATAGTCGCCTCGCCACAGCCGCGGCAGCGCCGCGAGGGCGGCGGTCGACCACTCGAGCGAGAGCGGGTCGAGAAAGAGGGTGTCGAGCGCCTTTCTGCCCAGGCGCGTCGCGCGGTAGAGCGCGCCGATCGCCGGCTGGTCGCGGCGCAAGGCGCGGATGCGTGTGTGCGGCACCGGCGCCGGGCCGCGGCAGAAGAGCCGCACCTCGAAGCCGGGCCGCGCCGCCAGCCCCTGGCAGAGCTCGACCACGAACGCCTCGGCGCCGCGCTCGACCACCCCCACTCCCGGCATGACGAAGGCGACCCGCATCACGGCTCCGAGCGATCGCCGGGCAGCGGCGCCGGATCGCCGGGCAGCGGCGCCGCCTCGCCGGGGGGGCTCGCGAGGCTCGCAACGCTCGCAGGCAGGGCCTCCGGCGACGGCTCCTGCGCGGCGGCGAAGAAGGCGCGGAAAGGCCGGCCGAAGCGCGCCAGGTAGAGCCCAAGCGCTACGGCGGCGGCAGGGACCGAGGCGCCCAGCCGCCCCCAGGTGGCCGGCGGCAGCCACCAGGCAACCAGCGCGAACAGCGGCAGCGGCACGGCGTAGAGGTACAAGAGATCGCGCGCCAGCCGGCCGAACTCGGCGCGGCCGCAGATGCGGTAGACCCGCCAGGCCATCAGCAGGCTGCCGGCCAGCAGGTAGTTGGCCCAGGCCATGCCGATGGCGCCCAGCCGGTGGGTGAGCAGGATGCCGAACAGCGTCAGCGAGGCGATGTTCAGGGCCACGATCGCGAACCAGGAGCGGTCCTGCCCCTCGCTCTTGAGCAGCTCGCCGCCGAGCGGCGAAAAGGGGTCGGCGAGCGGCGCGAAGCAGAGCACCTGCGCCAGCGGCACCGCCTGCGCCCATTGCGGCCCGATCAGGATGTGCACCAGCACCACCTCGGCGTTGAAGGCCAGGAAATAGCCGCCCAGGGTCTGCAGCCCGAGCAGCGTGACCGTCCCCATGCGGTAGGCGCCGAGGTAGCGTCCTCGGTCGCCGTGCTTGCGGTAGTCGATCAGCGCCGGATAGAGCACCCGCGCCACCGCCGGCATCACCAGCTCCTGCAGCCGGAACCCCCACTCGCGGGCCTTGTGGTATTGCGCCGTCCAGAAGGCGCCTGCCGCCAGCCCGAGCCCCGAGCCGACGATCAGCTTGCTGACCTGCGGCACCGGCAGCGCGGCGAGCGCGATCAGGAAGAGGAAGCAGCTGCTGCGGAGCATCCCCGGCAGCGCCCGCGCCTCGGCGCGCGTCAGGCGGAGCGGGATGCGGCCCCAGGCGCGGCCCCAGAGCAGGACGGCAAACAGCGCCGCGCCGGCCAGCTGCCCGGCGACCAGCGCCCACACGCCGGCGCCGGCGGCGGCCAGGGCGATCGACACCACCGCCACCGTGGCGCCGCGCGCGATCTCCGGCGCCACCAGCCGCCCGACCTGCAGCTCGCACTCGAAGTACACCCGCGGCACCACCGCCAGGCCGTCGAGCAGCACCCACCAGGCGTAGACCGGCAGCACCGCCGGCAGCTGCGGGTTGAGGGCGGCGGCGGCCGGCGCCGCCAGCGCCAGGCCGGCGGCGAGCGCCAGGCCGGCCCCTGCCTCCCAGGCCAGCACCGCGCTGTAGGGGCGCCGCGGGTGGCGCACCAGCTCGTAGGGGAGGCCGAGGTCGCGGACGATCGCCGCGATCACCACCAGGGCGAGGGCGAGCTCGTAGACGCCGATCGCGTCGGGTACGATGATCCGCGCCAGGACGAGATCGCTGGCGGCGCGGATCAGGACCCGCCCGAGCTGGCTGCCGTAGGCCGCCAGGGTGGAGTGGAGGAAGCGCCGCTCGGTAGAGCGCATGAGCGGCTTATTGTCTCATCACCCCGAGTCCACAGGGCTCGACGAGATGTGAGAAACTGAGCGACACAGCTCATGCATGACACCGCCGTGGACGGGGAGGACCTGGCCGAGCTTCCCCGCGACGTCACCGACTCGCCGCTCTTCAACCCGGACCTCGCCCCCGTCCCGGCAGCTCGGCGCACCTGGACCACCTACAACTACGCGGCGCTCTGGATCTCGATGGCGCACTGCATCCCGACCTACATGCTGGCCGGGAGCCTGATCGCGGTGCGCATGAACTGGTGGCAGGCGCTGCTGACGATCGGGCTCGGCAACCTGATCGTGCTGGTGCCCATCCTGCTCAACTCACATCCCGGCACCAAGTATGGGATCCCGTTCCCGGTCCTCGCGCGCTCCTCGTTTGGCACCGCGGGCGCCAACCTTCCCGCCATGCTGCGCGCCGTCGTCGCCTGCGGCTGGTTCGGCATCCAGACCTACATCGGCGGCGAGGCGGTGCGCACCCTGCTCGAGGCGATCTGGCCGGGCTTCGCCCGCTTCGGTGGCGGGTTCTCGATCGCCGGCCTCGGCGTGCCGAGCGCGCTCACCTTCCTCCTGTTCTGGGCGCTCAACATCCTGATCATCTATCGCGGCATGAACGCCGTCCGGGTGTTCGAGAACTGGGCGGCGCCGATCGTGCTGCTCATGGCGGCGTGGCTGCTGGTGTGGGCGGTGGGGCGCGCGCACGGGCTGGGGCCGATGCTCTCCGAGCCGTCGAAGTTTCGAACCCTCGGCGAGTTCTGGCAAGTCTTCGTTCCGTCGCTCACCGGCATGATCGGCTTCTGGGCGACGCTGGCGCTCAACATCCCCGATTTCACCCGCTTCGGCAAGCGCCAGCGCGAGCAGATGCTCGGCCAGGCGCTCGGCCTGCCGGCGACCATGATCGCCTTCTCGGCGATGGGCATCGTCATCACCAGCGCCTTGCAGAGCGTCCTCCGCGGCGTGCCGGTCGACAAGCTGTGGGACCCCGTCAACACCCTCTCCTTCATCACTTCGGCGTCGCCGCCCCCCGGCCTCGCGCAACCGCTGCTCGCCTCGGCCACGGCGCGCATCGCCGTCGCGGTGATCGCGCTCTTGAGCGTCGGCATCGCGACCGTATCGGTCAACATCGCCGCCAATGTCGTCTCGCCGGCGAACGACTTCGCCAATCTCGCCCCGCGGCGGATCTCGTTCAAGACCGGCGGCCTGATCACCGGCGTCATCGGCATCCTCCTGATGCCGTGGAAGCTCCTGGCAAGCGCCGGCACCTACATCTTCACCTGGCTGATCGGCTATTCCGCCCTGCTCGCTCCCATCGCCGGCATCATGATCGCCGACTACTGGCTCGTCCGCCGGCGGCAGCTCGACGTCGCCGACCTCTACCGGCCGCAAGGCCGCTACGCCGGCACCAACCCCGTCGCGGTCACCGCCCTCCTCGCCGGCGTGGCGCCAAACGTCCCCGGCTTCCTGCACGCCGCCGGCCTCGCGGCCGTGCCCGCGTTCTTCGACGCCATCTATGTCTACGCCTGGTTCAGCGGCTTCCTGATCGGCGCCCTGGTCTACCTCGCCGGCATGCGCGGTCGTTCACGAGCCTGAGGCATGGCTGAGATGGGCGAGGAGGGTGTCCGAGGCGCGGCTGACGGCGAGCAGGTGAGCGGGATCCTGCTCGGCGGGGGTGATGGCATGCAAATCAAGTTCGCCCGTGTTATCGAAGGTTCGCTATAGAGCGAAGAACCCTGGGTTCCTTGCCCTCATCGAAGTGGCAGCGCACGGCGGCGCGGATCCTCTCGCGCGGACCCTCGAGATCGTCGGCTTCGGTGAAGATCGCCTCCCCCAGAGCGCGGGCAGCGAAGCCGCCCTTGGGCGCCGCGTCGACGAGGAAGGTCAGCTTTGCCGCGGAGCGCGTGGGAAGGCGACAGGCCCCTGGCCCACGACTAGAAAGCGTTCACGGGATTCACGCCGCCAAACCAATCAGCAAACCACCCATGCCGCTCGAGTGTGTATGGCTGTAACGCGTCGAGACGCTTGGTGGCGATGAACGCGACGAACATGGCCTCGTCGGATTGGTCAGGGTATTCGGTAAGCACGACCCCCTTGGGCAAGGAACCATCCCTTGCGCCATATTTGCCCGCGAGCGAGAGCGGTTGCGTCGTGACGAAATGGTTCGACGTAAGCAGGCTGTGTGAGCGATACAGGTAGCCAGCGCCAAACACGACGACCGTCCAGCCGGCCAGTATCGAGGCGGCTAGAATGCGCTTCACGATCGGCAGGGGCATATCTTTGGCTCCATTGGATTTGTACGACAGTAGCACGGCCGATCGCCGCCCTCGTTGTAGCCATCGACCGCCCAAGACGACGCTTCCGTGAGTGATCCGGATTGCTCTGGTAGGCGCCGCTACACGCCGCTGCGCCGGGCGCCTCTTGACCTGGCGTACGCGATCTGATACTTAGATTGTCGAGGCGTATGAACGGTCGCGGCACACCGGCGCGGGGGCTGCTGCTCTCCGCCGCCGCAGGAGGCAGCTCGAGATGAGCAGGCGCCGGAAGTGGGCAGTGTTGCTTTGCCTCGTCGCGCTTGCGCTCGCGACGCCGGCCTTCTCCCAGACCCCCTACCTGGTCAAGAGCTTTGCCGACGGCGAGTTCAGGCCCAACGGCTCGATCTCGCCGATCTCGTTTCTCCCCGCCGGCGACCGGCTGTTTTTCCTGACCGATGCCGCCGCCCCGGGACTCGAGTCGGTCATCCCCAAGCTCTGGGTGAGCGACGGCAGCGCGGCCGGCACCCAGGCGCTGCCGGATCTGTGCGTCGGCTCCTGCGGCGGCAGGCCCGCTCTGGCCGCGGCGCTGGGCAGGGTCGCCTTCTTCGCCGAGTTTCCGGCCGAG
Organism: Thermoanaerobaculia bacterium; assembly: GCA_035544875.1. Taxonomy (GTDB): domain Bacteria; phylum Acidobacteriota; class Thermoanaerobaculia; order Multivoradales; family UBA5704; genus JASLEW01. The sequence continues at coordinate 121,057 of DASZZP010000081.1, forward strand.
GGTGGCGAGCAGCTCTGGCGCTCCGATGGCACGCCCGCGGGAACCTTTCTCCTGCAGGGCGGTTTTCGCCTCCTCCAGGACTTCAAGGTCTGGCGGCGGCAACTGTACTTCATCGCCTACGTCGATCCGGTGGGCGGCGGCGAGCCGGCGGAGCAGCTGTGGCGCAGCGACGGCACGCGCGCCGGTACGGCACGGGTCGCCGACCTGGGGAGCGGAACCTTTTCCCGCGCCACCGCCGAGCTGGCGGTGGCGGGAGACCGGCTTTTCCTTCTGGCGCCCAAGCCGGCGCCGCTCAACACCCACGCGACACTCTGGGTGAGCGACGGCACGACAGCAGGGACGCGGCCGGTCAGCGCCTCGGCGCCGCTCGACGCGCGCCAGCTCACCGCGGTTGGAGAACGGATGTTCTTCCTGGCGCCGGCAGATCGCGGCGACGCCAGCCAGCTCTGGGTGAGCGACGGCTCGGCGGCCGGAACGCTGCTCTTGACTCGCTTCTCGACCTCCACCTTCCTGTTCGCGCTGCAACCCGGACGCCTTCGAGTCTACTTTCAAACCACGGACGAGCTGGACGGCAACCGGCTCTGGGCGAGCGACGGCACGCCGGCCGGCACCCGCCCGTTCGCTGTCGTTTCCCCGAGTTTCTCCTTTGACTCCTATTACGGGCCCGAGGAGATCGGCGGACGGCTGCTCTTCTTCCGCCGAGAGTCCTGGACCAACTTCACCCTCTGGGCGACGCCGGAGGACGATCCGGGCTCCCTCGAGCCTCTCTGCCCGGGAATCTGCGGCTCGGGCTACGTGACCGATCGGGTTCGCGTTGGCGAGCGGCTCCTGTTCCTGGCCAGCGATGAGTTTGCTGGCACCGACCTGTGGAGCAGCGATGCCACGGCGCGCGGCACGATCCGCCTGAAGGAAACCTGCACCGGGGGTCCGAGAATCCAGCACGGCCCGTGCGCCGATCCGGGATCCTTGACCCTCGCCGGCGGCGCGGCCTTCTTCAAGAAGTCGTCGCCGACCGACGGTTCGCGGAACGAGCTGTGGCGCAGCGACGGCACGCAGGCCGGCACCCGCCGCTTCACCGACCGGCCGATCTTCTATGACCAGGTGGCCGCGATTCCGGGTGTCATCTTTTTCGCCGCGATCGACGACCACCTCGACTCCGAGGGCTATGGCGAGCTGTTTGCGAGCGACGAGGCGGCGGCGGGCACCCGGCAGCTGACCGATCTGAGCGTGCCGAGTTCCACCCTTTTCCAAGGGCTGCCCTCCGATATCGCCAGCGCGGGCGGCCTCTTCTACTTCCTGGCCGGCGGGCGGCAGATCTGGCGCAGCGACGGCAGCGCCGCCGGCACGCTGCCGGTCCCCGGTGCCCCCTATAGCGCCGGCGGCTTCACGGCCGTCGGCGGCGCCATCTACTTCGTCTCCCCGGACAGCCGCGACCGGCTCCAGCTCTGGGTTGCCGACGCCCATGGCGCCCGCCAGCTGACTCCCCCCTCGCCGGTGCCGCAGCCGGCTGCCGCGCGGGCTGTCGAGGGCGCGGAGCAGAACTTCTTCTTTCTCAGCGGCGGGGGAAGGCGAGGAGACCCGATCGCGGTCTGGAGGACGGACGGCACGACGCAAGGAACTGTCAAGGTCTTCGACCTGCCGCCTGCCCTCGGAGAGCAGGCCGGCGACCCCGGGATGTACTTGGTCGGAGCCGACTTCTACTTCACCAACGAGCTCGGGACGCACGGGCCGCATGAGACCTGGAAGAGCGACGGAACCACGGCGGGAACGGTGAAGATCTCTCAGTCCTGCTGCCGTCCTCCGAACTTCGCCAGTTTCGGCTTCACCAGGATCGGCAACACGGTCTATTACATCGACTACACCTACGTCGACTACACCGGGGCCAACCAGTCCTATCTCAGGCAGACCGACGGCACCCCAGCCGGCACCGCCTGGACCGAGCTCGCCGGGTCGCTGGTCATCAATCCGACGGACCTGCTCGCGGTCGGCGGCTTCCTCTATCTCTTCGCCGACGCGCCGGTGCCGGGCGACCGCCTCCTGTGGCGCACCGACGGCACGCCGGCCGGCACCACCGTGCTGGCGACCTTTCGCGGCGGCAGCGGCGACGCGGCGCCGCGCTCCCTCGTGGCGCTCGGCGGCAGCGTCGCCTTTGTTGCCGACGACGGCGTGCACGGCCTCGAGCCGTGGATCACCGACGGCACCGCTGCCGGCACCCGCATGCTCGCCGACATCTTGCCGGGCACCGGCGGCTCACGTCCTGGCGGACTGACGGTGGCCGCGGGACGCCTCTTCTTTTCTGCCAACGACGGCGTGCACGGTCGCGAGCTCTGGCAGAGCGACGGCACCGAGGAGGGTACGCGGTTGGTCGAGGACCTCGCCCCCGGCCCCCTCTCCTCCTATCCCTTTGGCATCACCGAGGTCGGAGACCGGCTCTTCTTCACCGCCGACGACGGCCTCATCGGCACGGCGCTGTGGGCGTTGCCGCTCACTGGCGGTACCGAATGCCAGCCGTCGGCCACCGCCCTCTGCCTGAGCGGCGGCCGCTTCAAGGTCGAGGCCTTCTGGCGTGATTTCGGCGACGCCAGCGGTGCCGCCCAGGCGGTGCCCCTGACGGCCGACACCGGGTACTTCTGGTTCTTCGACCCCGACAATGTCGAGCTGGTGGCGAAGGTCCTCGACGGCCGCCCGCTCAACGGCCATTTCTGGGTCTTCTACGCCACCCTGTCGAGCGTCGAGGTGACGTTGACGTTGACCGACACGCAGACCGGCCTGACCCGCCGCTACTACAACCCTCCCCATCAGTTGTCGAGCGTCGGCGACACCCACGCCTTCGGCCCGCTCGCCGGCGCGAGCCGCGCCGGGCCGCGGAACGTGGCCGCGGCCGCGGCCGCGACGCCGGCGGCGGCTGGCCGTCTCGATGGCGAATCGACGCCGGCTCCTCCCCGGGTGCCGCCCGCCATCCCGCGGCTCGCCGGACCGCCATGGGCGGACCGGTCTGCCGCGGCCGCGGCAGCCGGCGGACGTTGCCAACCCGGCGCCAGCCGCCTGTGTCTCGCCGGCGGCCGCTTTGCCGTCGAGGCCGCCTGGACCGATGTCAGCGGCCGGACCAGCTCCGGCAACGCCGTGGCGCTGACCGCCGGCAGCGGCTACTTCTGGTTCTTCGGCCCCGGCGATGCCGAGCTGGTCGCCAAGGTGCTCGATGGACGCGCTCTCAACGGCAAGTTCTGGTTCTTCTACGGCGCGCTCTCCGACGTGGGCACGACGCTCACGGTCACCGACACCGAGACCGGCGCGGTCAGGACCTACATCAAGCCCAAGGGCCAGCTGGCGAGCGTCGCCGACACCGCGGCCTTCTGACGCGGCCCGCCGCCCGCGCCGAGCCATCCGCCGTAGCCCTGCTCGTGCCACGCAGCGATAGCGCTCGCGATCGGTGATTCTGAGAGCTCCGGGAGCCAGGGTGTCACCAAAAACCACGAGCCCGCTCTCCCGATGGTCATTCACTATTGAACCCAGCATGAGAATCGCCGGATAGGGGAAACCTCTTCTCGAGCCCGGCGAGAGCCGGCTATTAACCAGAACTGGCGACCTGCTGATTACGAGCCTTGTGGCCAGGATTCCAGGATGGCGCGATACCAGGAGCGCCGAAAGGCGACGACACCGGGAAAGGCCCTCCAGCACGGGAGGAGGTCGGGGTGGCGGACGAAGATGGCTAGCGCGCCGGTGAGCGACTTGAGGGGGGCGGCGAGGCGGAGGCGGCGGCGGCTGGCCCAGGTCGGACCGGCGGCAAAGACGCTGGGATGGCGGGCGCGGAAGAGGTGGAAGTGGGCGCCGTACCAGGCGGCGTGGGCTTCGAGCTCTCGCCGGGTGGCGCGCACCGCGGCGTGCTCGACGACGGCGCTCGGCACGAAAGCGGTGGCGAGGCCGGCGGCGCGGGCGCGCAGCACCCAGTCGTGGTCTTCGCTGGTCGTCAGCGCCTCGTCGAACGGACCCACTTGCTGCCAGGCTTCCCGGCGCACGCCGAGGTTGAGGCTGCCGAGCGGCCGGCGGGTGGCGCGCTCCGCTGGGCGGTCGGGGAGCAGCTCGTGGAAGGAGGCGATGTTGTCGGCGAGCGCCCAGCGGCTGGTCGCGGAAGCGGCGCGCGGAAAGCTAACCGCGCCGCCCGCGACCGGCGCGGCGTCGAGCGCCGCGGCGAGATTGGCGAGCCAGCCGGCGGCCGGGCGGCAGTCGGCATCGACGAAGAGCAGGCGCTCGCCGCGTGCCGCGGCGGCGCCCAGGTTGCGGGCCGCGGCCGGGTTGAGCCGCTCCCCGGTCTCGAGGTAGCGGATCGGACCGCCCCGCGGCACCAGTCCCGGGCCGTCGCGCCCCACGACCAGCAGCTCGACCCCTGGCCCCGGCGCCCCCTGCGCCGCCAGGGCAGCCAAGGTACGGTCGACGAGCGGCGCGTCGAGATCCGGGACGACGACGCTGATTGCGATACGCGGGGGAGCGGTCGCGATGTCCAAGGCGCAAGACGCGAGAGAGCGGCGCCGGCGGGACGGCTGCCCTAGAGGGCCGGCGCCTCGGTCCGCACCCTGCGGGCCCAGTGCCGGGGTCGCATGGCCTGGATGCTGGCGATCCGGTCTTCGGCCACCCGGTGGGCGGCGGCCGAGGTCGGGATCGACTCCTGACGCGACAGCTCGAAGATGCGGGTGGTGTTCTGGTACAGGCCGCGGGCCATCCGCATGGCGGTTTCGCGGTCGTAGCCGGCGAGCTCGGTGTAGACGTTGATCAGGCCGCCCGCGTTGAGCACGAAATCGGGAGCGTAGAGGATGCCGCGGTCGTGCAGCGCCTGGCCGTGGCGCTCCTCGTCGGCGAGCTGGTTATTGGCGGCGCCGGCAACGATCTGGCAGCGCAGCTCGGGCACGGTGCGGTCGTCGATCACGGCGCCCAGGGCGCAGGGGGCGAGAACGTCGCACTCGACGCCGAGGATGTCGGCTGGGGACACGATGGCAATCCCCAGCTCGGCGCGGGCACGCTCGCTGATCTCGCCGTCGAGGTCGGCGCCGATGACCCGGGCCCGCTCCTTGCCGAGGTAACCCGCCAGCGAGTAGCCGACGCTGCCCAGCCCCTGGACCGCGACCGTGCGGCCGGCCAGCGCGGGATCGCCGAACCGCCAGGCGACCGCCGCCTTGATCCCCTGCAGGACGCCGAAGGCGGTCACCGGCGAAGGGTCGCCGCCGCCGCCCTGGGCGAGGGAGACCCCGGTCACCCAGCGGGTCTCGGTCAAGATCTGTTCCATGTCGTCCATGTCGGTGCCGACGTCCTCGGCGGTGATGTAGAGGCCGCCCAGCGAGTCGACGTAGCGCCCGAAGCAGCGCAGCAGCGCTTCGCTCTTGTCCTTTTTCGGGTCGCCGACGATCACCGCCTTGCCGCCGCCGAGGTTGAGCCCCGCGGCGGCGGCCTTGTAGGTCATGCCGCGGGAAAGGCGCAGGACATCGGTGAGCGCCTCATCCACGCTCGCGTACGGCCACATCCGCACCCCGCCGAGACCGGGCCCGAGCACCGTCGAGTGCACCGCGATGATGGCTTCGAGCCCGACGTCCGGGTTGGAGCAGAAGAGCACCCGCTCGTGGCCCATGCTCGCCATCTGCTCGAAGAGGTCCATCCCGCTCCTTCGCCTTACGCGCCCGCCTTGCGCGCCGCGCAGTCTAGCCGAAGGGTTCCGTCACCGAAAGAGCCAATTGCTGCGGAAGTGGATTCATCAGTCGCCCAGCGGTGCGGCTGCTGCCGCCCGTTGGGGTCTCGCCCGAGGCGTGTGCCGAGCGCGCCGCGCCCGACAGTTCCAGCTCCCACCGGCGGTGCCGATCCCGAGGGATGAAAACGACGCTGCGATGTGGCGGTGGTGGCCTACTCGAAGCATCGATCGGATCGCCCCCCGCAACCCCCGCGAGTCCCCTTCCCGGTTGTCGGAAGCCGCCGGGTCTCGACTTCCGAGAAGTGCCGCCCGGCCATAGCCGGACGCGCGGCCTGCCCGGCGGCGCGGGGGGGAAGGGGACGCCCCCTCCCCTGGCGCACGGACCAATTTCGTTTTAGAGGTTCGCGAGGGCGGCGAGAACCTGCTCGTCGTGGCCGTCGACGTTGACCTTGTGCCACGCCTTCGCAACCTTGCCGGAGCGGTCGATGAGGAAGGTGGAGCGCTGGATTCCCATCGACTTCTTGCCGTACAGATTCTTCTCGCGCCAGGCGCCGTAGCTCTCGGCCACCCGGTGTCCGGGATCGGCCAGCAGCGGGAAATTGAGGCGGTATTTGTCGCGGAACTTGCCGTGGCTCGCCACGTCGTCGGGCGAGACGCCCAGGACCACCGCGCCGCGCGCTTCGATCTCGCTCTTGCGGTCGCGAAAGGCGCACGCCTCGCGGGTGCAGCCAGGCGTATCGTCCTTGGGGTAGAAGTAGAGGACGACCGGCTTGCCGCGCAGGGCTGAGAGGCGGACCTCCTTGCCATCGTCAGCCTGCAGCTTGAGGTCGGGCGCGGCGTCGCCCTCCTCGATCCATTCCGGCTTTTCCGACATCGCGACTCCTTGTTGGGCCGGCCAGGCGGCCGGCCGCGAGTCTATCTCAGTCAGCCTCAGCGCCATGCGCGCCGATGCCGGATCGGCCGCTCGAGTCAAGGAGGCCCCTCGCCGGGCTTCCGGCGACTCGCGATCACCCCCTGCCTGGCGCATACAATTCGGGAGATGGAGAATGCGCGCTCAGCCGCCGCCCTGCTCAAGCAGTGGGCGCTCGAGGAGGGGTTCGACCGCGCCGGCGTGGCGAGCCTCGAGCCGGCGGCGCACGGCGAGACCTTCTTGCGTTGGCTCGCGCGCGGCGACCTCGCCGGCATGACCTACCTCGAGCGGCGCATCGGGGCGCGCCTCGAGCCCGCGACCGTCCTGCCGGAGGCGCGCAGCGCCCTCTGCGTGGCGCTGCAGTACTACCCGCTGGCCGGCGACGGAGAGTCCGAGCCGTCCAGCCCGGCGGGCGACCCCTGGCCGCGCGTTGCCCGCTATGCCCGGGGCCGCGACTACCATGACCTGATGGGCCAGCGGCTGCGCCGCCTCGCCGCCCGCATCGAGGCGGCCTTTCCGGGCACCGCCAGCCGGCCGTACGTCGATACCGGCCCGGTGCTCGAGCGCGAGCTGGCGGCGCGGGCCGGCCTCGGCGCGATCGGCAAGAACACCAACCTCCTCGACCGCCGGGCGGGTTCCTGGTTCCTGCTCGGAGAGCTCTTCCTGACCCTCGATCTGGCGCCCGACGCGCCGCTGGCCGATCTCTGCGGCAGCTGTACCCGCTGTCTGCGCGCCTGCCCGACCGGCGCCCTTCCCGAGCCTTATCGGCTCGACGCCCGCCGCTGCATCAGCTACTGGACGATCGAGCACCGCGGCGAGCTGCCGCCGGAAGCGCGCGAGCTGGTGGGCGATTGGGTCTTCGGCTGCGACGTCTGCCAGGAGGTCTGTCCCTGGAACCGCTCCCCGGAAGCCGCCGATCACCCCGAGCTCCGCCTGCCGCCCGAGCGGGCGGACCTCGATCTCATCGGCCTCTTGCTGCTCGGCCGTGACGACTACGTTGCCCGCTTCCGCGGCAGCCCGATGAAGCGTGCCAAGCAGGAAGGCCTGCAGCGCAACGCCGCCGTCGCCATGGGCAACCGCCGCGACCCGCGCTACGTCGCCCCTCTCGCGCAGGCCCTCGGCTCCGCCGCGCCTGCCGCCGTGCGCGGCCACGCCGCCTGGGCCCTCGGCCGCATCGGCACCGCGGCCGCCCGCGAGGCGCTCGACTCCGCCCTTCCCAGCGAGACGGACCCTCGCGTTGCCGCCGAGATCGACGCCGCCCTCGCTGCCATGGCAGCCGGCTCGTAACCCGTCGCGGTCAGAAGAGCGAGACCCCATGCTGGGCCGAGGCCTCTGGCAGAGGAGTGTCCCGGAACCTACCACGACTGGATCTGTCGGCGAAGCCCCTCTCGGGATCAGCCTGTTTCCTGTTCAGCTACCCGTGAAAGCCGCGCAGCTCGAAATGAGTCTGACGTTGCCTGGCCTGCGCGATCGCACCGCTCGCCATCTCTCTGCCGGCCTGGCCTACCTCTCCCAGGCCACTGTTGTCATGCTTTTCAAGCGCGGCGAAGGCCTCATCCCAGCCTATCCAGTACTCGAGTCCAGAACCGCTATGAAGGTGCGAGCTGCTCAGCGAAGCTCCAGCGACGGCGCGCGGATCGTAGCCTCTGCTGAGGGCAGCCTCGGCGAGCGCTATCCAGTCGCCCTCGGGCCTCGCTCGCAGCGGCTCGAGGTGAAGGTCGGACAGCCGGTCATCTGCAAGCAGCGTCTCATAGAGGACGAGGTCTCCACCGATCAGCCGTGGCACGAGCGAGCGGGCGATCGGATGTGGGTCAAGCTCCCGCAAGAGTCGGAGCTTCCCTGGTCGCTCCAGTGCCGTGACCGCCCGTGCGAACGGGCTGTCATCCATGAAATACAGTGGCTTGTCGTCGTCAAGTAGGCGCGCCCGCAGCCACTCGAGGGCCAGGTCACCGTCCTTGGCGAGGATGACGCCGAGCCAGTACTGGTTCTCTCGGGCGTCTGGTGCATCCTCATAGTCAGCGGTCTTGGCGTTCAGCACCGCGGTTCGCCAGTCGTCAATAACTTCCTGGCGGACCTTTCCTTGGGGCTCTGAGGCCCACTCGCCCACAGCGGCTGTGAAGGCCGTCTCCCACCTTGGTAGACGCAGAAGGAGTCTCAGGGTCGGTAGGGGAACTTCTCTACGCAGGCAGAGCGTGTCGACCAGTGAAGGGAAACCCTCGGCTCTCTCGATCGCGCGGTCCAGGAGAGCGGGGGGTGGAGATGGGTGCTGGAACATCAGCGCCGTTGCGGTCCATGCAAGGGATCTGAGATCGAGGCATCGCGCGACCTGCCGTTCCCAGCCAGTCCGGCCGCTGGTGACGATCCGTTCGAGAAAGGGCGCCGCCAGAGTGCCGCGAGGGTCGTGCTCCAGGAAGGCCTCGAGCCATGACTCAGGTTCATCGACAGCCGCCGCCAGGGCGCGGCAGAGCTCCGGGAGAGTCGGGATCCAGCCGTGACCGATCGTCTCCGCTTCGCGCTGGTAGAACGAGACCAGGGTGGCGACTTCCGGCGGAGGTCGGCGAGCCCAATCGGCGGCGAGATCCTTGAACGCCGCCTGCTGGGAGTCCTCGCGGAGTTGTCGCGCCTCAAAACTCGCGTCAGCTTCCGGGTAGAGGAGCTCGAAGACCGGGTCCCGCGGCATTTCCAGCTCGACACCGATCCTGGCCGCGAGTCGCTTCAGCTCCGCGGCCACTGCGGGCCTTCCTGCCGCGAGCGGTCTCAGATCGAGAAGCATCTGCGCAGCGACATCCCGCATGGCGGCTCTGGTGTCCTCGGAGATCGCGGCACCCATGGCTGCATGCTCCGGCTGAATCCAGTTCCGCAATGTCGAATGCAGGTCTTGAAAGCTCGCGCGATCGATCTCGCGGACCCCGACGGTCTCCAGCAGGGATGGCAAGACGTCGTCCCAGATCTCCCGTATCTGTGGCAGGCTCTCCCGGGGCAGCAGGCTGAATCGGAGCGTTAGTGTGTCGCCCAGCGCTGGATCGATCGAGCTGCCCTTCATCGAGGGGGAGAGGGCGATGGCGATGCCTTGCGCTCCCAAGCCCCGGTGTCCTCCTGCAAGCAGGAACTCCCTCGACGCTTGCGCTACCAGCCGCCGGCGCCGGATCCCCTCCTGCGCTCCCGCGGCCCGGTCTTGGACCCACTCGCGCAAGAGGTTCATCGCCTGGTCGGGCTGCCCTTGGCCCGAGCGGACTGCCTCGTCCGCCCGGCCGAAGATCCGCCGCACGGCTTCTCGTGGTGCTCGCTCCAGCGCGCCCCGCATCACGTCGACCACGTCGCCCGCGTAGTTCTCCAACACCCAGAGCGCGTCGTCTTCTCGCGTCCAGGCCAAGCTCTCCCATGCATGGCGCGATCCGCTGCGGACGATGAGGGAGCGCAGCTCTTCGGCCGGGACTGCGGCGCCAAGAGCGTAGGCGTCGACCAGCGCCAGGACGGCACGGTCGGGTAGCGGGGAGCGTTCGAGTAACGGCCGGTAGTCGAGCTTCGGCGCCGCCTGGGGAAAGAACACCGCCTGGATCAGGGCCGAGCGGAGCTGACGGGGCCGCACGGCCAGCGCGCTGCCGCCGAGCTCCGATAGGACGCCTCCCATCGCGAGCTCGGTTGTCACTTGCCAGAGATCCGGCAGACTCATGTGCATCCAGTCCGCCATATCCTCCATTCGCATGCCACCCTCGCCACCGAGACTGAAGGCTGCCAGCACGACCTCGACATCACGACCTAGGAGCTCGCGGAACCGGATCAGAAGCTCACGGCTCAGTGCCTTGCCTTCCAGCACATCGCGCCAGAGGCCCTGCAACCAAAGGGTTGCGATCGTGACGGCCAGACCAGGTCGGTTTCCCGCCTGATCGACCATAACGCGCAGAAACTCGTCGCTCGCCATGACACCGACTCTCTTGAAGATCTCGAGGATCTGGGTGCGAGCCAGTGGCTCCAGTTTTCGGACTCTGGCTTCCGACACGCGGCCCAATGAATTAGCCACCTGATCCCGACGACCTTCCCAGGTCGTTGCGACGATTGAAAAGTCCGCGATTTCACGAAGACGGGCCAGTGTCGCGATCCGGGTTGGTTCCGAGTCGGCATGCGCGTCGTCGACGATGACCACAGATGGTCTTTGCCTTCTGATCGCCTCGGCAATCGCGGCTTCATCGGCCCGGGCGAGAAACAGCGCGTCCCAACGCCGCCGGATGAGAGTTTGAAGCAAATAAGACTTGCCGGAGCCTGGTTGACCAGCAAGTACGCGGTCTCCCGAGGTGGAAGTCAGCCATTCGACATCGGCCTCGCGTCCCAGGAGATCGATCTCAAGAGAGGGCCGATGGCTCGCCGGAACGTGCGTGAGCGGTGAAGGAGTACCGGCGATGCCGAGCAGCCTCTTGCACCAGCCGGCATCGAAGTAGAGTCGGTCAGCGACCGCTTCCTGGTCAAATACCTGTACAAGAGAGAAGCCTCTCTCCGTTGCGAAGTCCTTCAGCTTTTGGCGATTGAGCGGGGTAACCCTTCGTGAGGTCGCGAGAATGATCTTGCGTGGTCCTCTGGGCTCCTTCGCTAGCGAATTGAGATTCTTCGAGAGGTTGCTTCGCAAGTCGCCGATGGTAGTGAGCAGGGGAAAGGTCTCCGCCTTGCCGTTCGCGACCGCTCCGTCCCAGCCTCCATCACTGCTTCCTGTGATCGGTACGAGGCCTGGGAACGTGTCTCGCAGAATGTCGCTCATACATCGCTCAAAGCATTTAGAGTCCAGATGCTCGCTGTTCAATCCGGCGAGAATCTGCGCATGGAATGGGTCTCTTGAGATTCCCGATTTGCGCTTCCGTCCAGCAGTCATTCAAATGCTTCCTTGGAGTCTCGAGAACGCTGCCAGCAGATCTCTCGAACGGTCGAAGCCGCGTCTCGAGATCAACTCCAGTCTTTGGCGAGCCAGTTGCAGGTCGTCCAAGCCGCAGTGCCTCAGCAAGACTCGGCCGTCTTCCAGGTCGCGGGGCCTGCCAGCCAGCACCTTGAGGGCCAAGAGATCGGCGATGCGCGCCACCGGGACCGACACTCCCGGGAGCACCACGAAGTGCTCGGCAGCCGCAACGATCTCGTCCTCGACGCCCGAGGAGGAGAAGAGAAGGTCAACGGCAGAACCGTGCTCGTCCTCTGACCCGGCTCCCGGGCCTATCAGTCTGACTCCGGCTAGCCGGCCCGCGTCCCTGTGTTCCAGCAGGCACCTGCTGGATTGTCCCGGTACCCTCGGTTCCTGAGGCTGAGCACGACGGCTTCGGCTTCCCGCTCTGCCGAGACCGCTATAGCCACGTCGATATCCAGGGTCGTTCGCGGCACGGTCCGTGCCGAAACGGCCAAGCCGCCCACCAAAGCCCAGCGTACACCAAGCGCACGCAAGTCGGCCGAGAGGCGAATCAGGACCTGTTCGAGACGGCTCAGGCGAAATCCAGGATGGATCCGATGGTCCGGCAGGGAGACTCCTAGTCGTCGGAGCTGGGCTCTCTCCACAACCAGGCGAGAAGGCGGCGCTCGATCTCGGCTTCGCCTGCCTCTGGGTGCCGGCGGCGCAGATTCTGGCGCATCATGCCCTCGGCAAGCTCATAGAGATCCAGAGTCTGGCGCATGCGAAGCATGACGGCGGGGTCACCGATTGGTTCTGGCTCGCGAAAAGGTCCCATAGAGGAGATTCTATCGCAGAATCAATGGCTTGGCTCCCCTGAGGCACCCACAGGAGCGCCGGTGACCGCCTGCTTGGCCGGTGGGGCCGACTGGCAGTGAACGCACGAGAGGACTCGCGGATCGCTGGTGGATAGAGGATGGATCGGCCCCCACTTGCAGCACCATTTCCCTTACACTGAAGGCGATCGGGCGCCGTTCCGCGGGTTTGGCGCCTGTCGGGTTGGGTTTTCAGTGCAGGAGGGTAGGGCTCTGATTTCAGCCGAGTCTCATTGCACCAGGTTCGCCGGCCGGCGCTCGGAGGCGCGCTAGCCATGTGCGGCATCTGCGGCGCCGTCGCCCTGCGTTCCGCGCCGCTCGCGGTGGGCGTCGAGCGGCGGGTCGAGGCGATGCTCGGCGCGCTCGCGCACCGTGGCCCCGACTCGGCGGGGCTCCATGCCACCACCGCTGCGGTGCTGGGGGCGACCCGGCTCGCCATCCGCGGTATCGCCGACGGGCGCCAGCCGCTGCTCGATCCAGCCAGCGGCGTGGTCGCGGTCTGCAACGGCGAGCTCGACAACCACCGCGAGATCAAGGGCTGGCTGGCGGAGCGCGGGCGGCCGGTGCCCGAGGCCACCGACGTGGCGATCATCCCCGGCCTCTACCTCGAGCTGGGAGATGCCTTCGCCGAGCGGCTGGTCGGCGCCTTCGCCATCGCCCTCTGGGACCCCCGCCGCAAGCGCCTGCTGCTGGTCCGCGACCGCGCCGGCGAAAAGCCGCTCTTCTTCCACTGCACGGCGGGCGAGGCGCACTTCGCCACCGAGCTCGCCGCCCTGACCGCCTTCGCCCTTCCCGGCGGGCTCGACGCCGACGCGCTCGCCCACTACCTCCGCTTCGGCTGTTTCGCCGTCCCCGGCACCCCCCTTGCCGGGGCGGAGAAGGTGGGTCCCGGCGAGCGCGTGGCGATCGACGCCTCCGGCGTCCGGCGCGAGCGCTACTGGCGCTGGCGCGGTCTGCCTCTCCACTCCGAGACGGCCGTTGCCGGGCCAGGCGGCGCGCCCGCGCCGCGGTCGGGGCGCCCCGGCACGGCACGCCCCGTCGCGCCCGCCGCGCTCGACGTGATGGACGAGCTGTTTCGCCAGGCCGTCTGGCGGCAGACCGACGTCGAAGTTCCGTGCGGCGTCTTCCTCTCCGGCGGCCTCGACTCCTCCCTGGTGACCGCGGTGGCCCGGGCGGTGCGGCCGCAGCTGCCGCTGCGGGCGTTCTCGCTGCGCTTCGAGGAGGCGAGCTACGACGAAGGGCGGGTCGCCGAGCAGGTGGCGGCGAGCCTCGGCCTGGCGGCAACCCCGGTCTGGGTGCACCCGGAGGACTTCGCGGCCTGCCTGCCGGAGCTGGTGCGCATGGCCGGCGAGCCGCTCGCCGATCCGGCCTGGGTCCCGGCCGCCCTGCTGGCGCGGCGAGCCGCCAAGGAGGTGCGGCAGGTTCTGGTCGGCGAAGGAGGCGACGAGCTGTTCGGAGGCTATCCGACCTACAGCGGCGTCTGGCTCTCCGAGCGCTACGCTCGCCTGCCCGGCTCTGTCAAGAGCGGCTTGGCGCGCCTCATCCGCGCCCTGCCGCCGAGCGACAAGAAAGTGACGCTCTCGTTTCTGCTCAAGCGCTTCGTCGAGGGGGCCGACCTCGAAGGGCTGCAGCGCCATCTGCTGTGGACCTCCAACATCGCCCCCGACATCCTCGTCCGCCTCGGCGTGCCTCCGGGCTCGACGCCCGGGCGGCTCGCGCCTGCCGTGCCGCCGCCCGGCGAGCTGCTCGATCGCGTCCAGCAGCACGACCTCGAGAACTCGCTGGCCGAGGGGCTGCTCACCAAGGCCGACCGTGCCAGCATGCACTATGCCCTCGAGCTGCGCGCTCCGTTCCTCGACCGCGAGGTGATGGAATTCGCCGCCACCTTGCCCCCCCGCGAAAGGGTCAGCGGTTTCGAGACCAAGGTCTTCCTCAAGCGCTATGCCCGGCGCTACCTGCCCCGCTGGGTGGTCCATCGCCGCAAGCGCGGCCTCTCGGTGCCGCTCGCCTCATGGCTCCGCGGGCCGCTCGCCGGCTGGGCGCGTGACCGGCTCGCCTCGGGTCTGCTCGCCAATGCCGGCGTCGACGAGGCTGCCGCTCTCGCCCTGTTCGAGGAGCACCGGCGCCGCGAGCGCGATCACGCCCGCGCTCTGTGGACACTCGTCGTGCTCGCCGAATGGCTCGCCTGGGCTCAGGCGCGCGGTGTGCTCGCGTCCCCGGCGCTCGAATCCTCCGCCCCGCTCGCCTCCCTCGCCTCCCTCCCCTCCCTCCCGTCCCTCCCGTCGGACACTGCGGCCGAGCCGTCTGCCGCCGTCGCTGCCCTGGGCGGGGTCCGCTGAGCCGCCGGCCGGCACCCGGCCGCGCGATGTTCTCCGGCGCTCCGGCGCTCCGGTGCTCCGGGCTCTGCGACGCGCGATTCGGCACGCGCGATCGGATTGACACTCCCCGAGCGCATCCCTATACTCAAACTCCCCGAGTTCTCAACGAGTTAAGCGGAACTCGACTGCCCCACGCTCGTGGGGCCTCCAGGCTAGCGCCTGAATCCATGCCCAAGGAGGAACGTCTTTCTTATGCCGGCCAGTGAAGATAACCAGGACCAGCCGACTCTGACGGCCGAGTCCGACAACGCCAACCAGCAGGACTACCAGAAGCTCCTCGACCTTTATGACGAGAGCATGCGCAACCTCACCGAGGGGGAGATCGTCCCGGGACGGGTCATCGGGCTGACCTCGAACGCGGTGATCGTCGACGTCGGCTACAAGTCCGAAGGTCTGATTCCGATCGAGGAGTTCACCGACCGCGAGGGCCGCCTGACCGTGGCGGTCGGCGAGGAGGTCGACGTCCTGCTGGAGAAGACGGAAGACCTCGAGGGGCACGTCCTGCTGTCGCGCATCAAGGCGCAGAGAATGCGCCGCTGGACCGAAGTGGAGCGCGCCTACAAGGAGAGCCGGGTCATCAAGGGGCGGATCACCGACCGGATCAAGGGCGGGCTGACCGTCGACGTGGGGCTGCGCGCCTTCCTGCCCGGCTCGCTGGTCGACATCAAGCCGGTCAAGAACCTCGAGTCGCTGCGCGGCCAGGAGATGGAGTTCAAGGTCATAAGCCTCGACCGCCGGCGCAACAACATCGTGCTGTCGCGCAAGGCCGTCCTCGAGACCGAGCTGGTCAAGAAGAAGGCCGAGACCTTGAAGCGGCTCGAAGAAGGAGCACGCCTCAAGGGGGTGGTCAAGAACATCACCGACTACGGCGTGTTCATCGACCTCGGCGGGATCGACGGCCTGCTGCACATCACCGACATCTCGTGGGGCCGGGTCAACCACCCTTCCGAGCATTTCTCGGTGGGCGACGAGGTCGAGGTGGTGATCCTCAAGTTCGATCCCGAGACCGAGCGCGTGTCGCTCGGCTACAAGCAGAAGGGCGACGATCCGTGGACGCTGGTCGACAAGAAGTACCCGATCGGCTCGCGAGTGCGCGGCAGGGTGGTGTCGCTGGTGGACTACGGCGCCTTCGTCGAGATCGAAGAGGGTGTCGAGGGCCTGATCCACGTCAGCGAGATGTCGTGGACCAAGAAGGTGGTCAACCCGGCCAAGATCCTCGAGGTCGGCGACGAGGTGCAGGCGATCGTCTCGGAGCTCGACATGGACCAGCGGCGCATCAGCCTGTCGCTGCGCCAGACCGAGCGCAATCCCTGGGAGGAGCTGTCCGACTCCCATCCCGAGGGCAGCGTGATCGAGGGCAAGGTCCGCAACCTGACCGAGTTCGGGGCATTCGTCGAGATCACCGACGGCATCGACGGGCTGATCCACGTCTCGGACATGAGCTGGACCAAGCGCGTCAAGCATCCGAGCGAAGTCCTGAAGAAGGGCGACGTGGTCAAGGCGCGGATCACCAACATCGACGTCGACAACCAGCGGGTCTCGCTGTCGATCAAGGAGTTCATGCCCAACGAGTGGGAGGACTTCGCCCAGCAGCACAAGGTCGGCGACGTGCTGCCGGGGCGGGTGGTCAACGTGACCGACTTCGGCCTCTTCATCGACATCTTCAACGGCTTGGAAGGGCTGGCGCACATCAGCGAGATCGACGTGCCGAGCGGGGTCCGGCTCGAGGACCGCTTCACGGTCGGCGACTATGTGCGCACGCGCATCCTGCGCATCGAGGAGGACGACAAGAAAGTCGGCCTGTCGATGCGCGGCGTCCAGCAGCCGACGCCTAACGAGGTTTCCGAGCTCAAGGCTGAAGCCGCGGCCAAGCGTCACGCGGGCCACGCGGCGGCGGCCCCGGCCGCTGCCCCGGCCCCGGCCGGTGCCTCCGACGGCGCGACTGCCGGCGCCGCCGAGGAGGCCCAGCCCGAGGCCCGCGCCGAGACGGCGGCGGCGCCGCGCCCGGAGCGCACTGACCGCGCCGAGCGCGCCGACCGCGGCAAGCGCGACAAACACGAGAAGCAGGCGAAAAGCGACAAAAAGCAGGAGGAGCAACCGGATCGCGGTGAAGCTGAGTAGCGTTGCGGCCACCGGAAGCGGCGGTGTTGGAGGGGGGAGGGGGGTGGGGAGGCGAGGCGGCGGGCGGATCGGGCCGTTGCGGCCACTTGAGGAAGGGGGAGGGAGATGACGGTGCCCTTGAAGGACGGGATGACCAAAGCCGAGCTGGTCGAAGAGGTCGCCCGCACGACGCAGCTGACGAAGAAGCACGCCGAGATCATCGTCAACACGGTGTTCGACAGCATCGTTCACTCGCTCAAAGACGGCGAGAAGATCGAGCTCCGGGGATTTGGCAGCTTCCGCATCCGCCACCGCGGGGCGCGCACCGGGCGCAATCCCAAGACCGGCGACAAGGTGAAAGTGCCGCCAAAGCGGATCCCGTACTTCAAACCCGGCAAGGAGCTGAGGGAGCTGCTCAACGACGAGTGCTGAGCTCGCGCCGCATGCGGAGGACCCGCGGGGACCGTGCGCAGCGCCGTACGGAGCGCCCGGAGAAGCCGGCCGCCCTTGCGCCAGCCCCTTCCGTACCGGCACGATGGACAACCTTCTCACTCCCTGGAGGCGCGCCTACCTCACCCGGCAGCCCGAGCAAGAGTGCTTCCTCTGCGCCGCCGCCAAAGAGCCCGACGACCCCGCGCGGCTGGTGGTGGCGACGGCGCGGCACCACCTGGTGATGCTCAACCTCCACCCCTATGCGAGCGGTCACCTGATGGTCGCTCCGCTCGACCACCTCGCCTCGCCCCAGGACAGCTCGGCGCCGGCGCGCGCCGAGTTCTGGCCGCTGGTGCTCAGGGCGCAGCGGGTGCTGGCCGCCGCCTATGCCCCGCACGGCTTCAATCTGGGCCTGAACCTGGGCCAGGCAGCGGGTGCCGGGGTGCCGGGGCACTATCATTTCCACCTGGTCCCGCGCTGGGCCGGTGACACGAACTTCATGACCGTACTGGCCGAGGTCCGGCTGATCCCCGAGGACCTGGGGCAGGCCTGGCAGCGCCTGCGGGCGCTCTTCGCCCAAGAGGAGGATTCGAGTGGCGGAAACCGATAGCACGGAAGCTCACCAGCCGGCAACGCAGGTCGCTCTGCCGGCGCCGCAGCTGCTGCTGGCCGGCACCCTCGCCTGGCTGGTGCCGGGGCTCGGTCACATCTATCTCAAGCGGCACTTCCGGGGGGTTGCCTTCTTCCTCCTGGTGCTGATCTCGGTGGCGGTCGGCTGCCGGCTGGAGGGCAACCTCTACCGGCCGGACCGCAAGGCGCCGCTCACCTACCTGGCGACCGCCGGCGCGCTCGGCATGGGGACTCCCTACTTCATCCTGCGCTATGGCCTGCACTACGAGGGCAGACTGGAGGCGGCCGGCTTCGAGTACGGGACCGCCTTCCTGCTCACCGGCGGGTTGATGAACCTGCTGCTGATCCTGGATACCTGGGACATCGGCAGCGGCAAGAAGGAGTGACCGTGCTTTCGCACTTTTTCCTGATGGTGCTCTATGCCTTGCTGGTGAGCCTCTTCTTTACCCTCCTCTGGCGGCGCGACCGCCGGCACCAGGTCACCCTGTTCCTGCAGCTCTTCCTCGGCATGGTCCTGGGGGGACTGGCCGCGGCGTGGTTGATGTACCCCTTCCCGTCGGGGCCGCCAGCGCCGATCCCCTGATTGGCCGATGACCGGCTGCGAGCTGCTGGTGGTGGCAGGCGAGGCGTCGGGAGATCTGCACGGCGCCCGCCTGGTCGCCGAGCTTCGCCGCCTGGTGCCGGACCTCGAGACCTTCGGCCTGGGCGGCGAGGAGCTGCGCGCCGCCGGTCTGGCCGCGGTCGCCGACAGCTCCGAGGTGGCGGTCGTCGGCTTGACCGAGGTCTGGAAGCTGCTGCCGCGGATCCGCCAGGTCTTTGCCGCGCTGCTCGCCGAAGTCGATCGCCGCCGGCCGCGCGCGGCGCTGCTCATCGACTTCCCTGACTTCAACCTGCGTCTCGCCGGCCAGCTCAAGCGGCGCGGCGTGCCGGTGATCTACTACATCAGTCCCCAGGTCTGGGCCTGGCGACGCGGCCGGGTCAAAACGATCGCCCGGCGGGTCGAGCGCATGCTGGTCCTGTTCGCCTTCGAAGTGGATTTCTACCGCCGTGCGGGAGTGCCGGCGATCCACGTGGGGCACCCTCTGGTCGACGAGGTGCCGGAGCTGCCCGGCGCCTGGGAGCGCGGCCGGCAGGCCGGCGAGCCCTACCGCCTGGCGCTGCTCCCCGGCTCGCGCAGAGGCGAAGTCGAAGCGCTGCTGCCGGTCATGCTCGAGGCGGTCGCCCTGCTCGCGGCGCGGCTGCCGCTGCGCGCCGCGGTGATCAAGGCGCCGGCCATCGCCCGCGCGGCGATCGAGCAGGCGGCGGCGCGCCACGGCGTCGAGGTCGAAGTGGTGACGGCCGAGCGCTTCGCGGCCATCGCCGACGCCCACCTCGCGCTCTGCGCCTCCGGCACCGCGACCCTCGAGGTCGGGCTGCTGGGCACGCCGATGGTTGTGCTCTATCGGCTGGCCTCCTGGACCTACCTGGCGGCGCGGCTGCTGGTGCGGGTGCCCAATTTCGCCCTGGTCAACCTGGTGCTGGGCCGCGCCGCGGTGCCGGAGCTGCTGCAGCGCGAGGCGTCCCCGGAGCGGGTGGCGCTCGAGGCCGAGCGGCTGCTGACCGACGCCGGCGCCCGGCAGCGGCAGCGGGGCGCGCTCGCCGAGCTGCGGCCGCGGCTGGGGGCGCGCGGGGCGAGCGCCCGGGCGGCGCGGCAGGTCGCCGACCTGCTGGCAGCGGCGGCCGCGGCGGTCGCCGGCGGGGCGGGAGGGCGCGGGACGCACGGGGAGGCGGCGTGAGCGTCGGCGCATTCTTCTGGCGCTATGCCCGGCGCTACCTCGGCTGGGGAGCGCTGGCGGCAGCCGGCATCCTCACCTTCGGTGCGGCCACCGCGGCCGTGGCGTTGCTGATCAAGCCGATTTTCGCCGAGGTCCTGCTTGCCGGCCCCGAGACCCCCACGCTCGGCGGTGGGTTCCTGGGACAGGGGGTGCCGGGAACGGCCCGCGCCGGTGCCGCCGCTGCAGCGGGCCCCGCTTCCTCCGCCACGGCTGGCTCCGCTGCCTCCGGCGCCGCCGGCTCGAAAGCGGCTGGCGCCGTTGGCTCGAAAGCGGCTCCCGCCGGTGGCTCGAAAGCGGCTGGCGCCGCCGTGCGGTCCGGCTGGGAGTCGTGGAAGAAAAGGCTCGATCTCGCCGGCAGGCTCGACCGCGGCTATGTCTGGCTCAAACGGCGGCTGCACATCGGGCCACGCGAGGTGGTCTACTTCCTGCCGCTGCTCTTCGTGCTGGTCTTCCTGGTGCGCTCGCTCGCCGACTTCCTCTCCGGCTACGCCTTCCAGCAGATTGGCTTCGGCATCACCACCGACATCCGCAACGACCTCTACCGCCACATTCTCAACCAGTCGAGCCGCTTCCATGCCGGCCACACCTCGGGAGAGCTGGTGGCGCGAGTGATCAACGACGTTGCGATGATGCAGAGCGCGGTATCGAACCGCCTGCTCGACCTCTTCCAGCAGTCGGTCTCGCTGCTCTTCCTGCTCGCGCTCCTGCTCTCCAGCCACTTGCAGCTCGGCCTGATCACGCTCGTCGCGACCCCCGCCGTGATCTATCCCATCGTGCGTTTCGGCAAGGGGATGCGGCGCACCAGCCACCGCAGCCAGGAGCGCATGGCGGACCTGGCAAGCCTGATGGCCGAGGGGATCCGCGGCCACCGGGTGGTCAAGGCTTTCGGCATGGAGGAGTTCGAGCAGCAGCGCTTTCGCGAGGCGACGCGGCGCCATCTCAAGGTCAACCTGCGGGCGCAGATGCTCGCCCAGTCGTCGAGCCCGGTGATCGAGTCGGTGGCGGTGGTGGGCTCGGCGATCCTGCTGATCTATGCCGGCAAGAGCATCCGCGCCGGCAGCCTCTCGACGCCCGAGCTGGTGCAGTTCCTGACCACCCTGCTCATGATGTACGACCCGATCCGGCGGCTCAACAAGGTCAACCTCATCCTGCAGGAGGCGCTTGCCGCCGGCCAGCGGGTGTCGCGCCTGCTCGCCATCCCCACCGAGATCGTCGAGCGGCCCGGAGGGCTGGTGGTCGACAAAGTCGAGCGGGGGATCGGCTTCGAACGAGTGTCGTTTGCCTATGACGACAACCGCCCGGTGCTGCACGACATCAACCTGTCGATCCGCGCCGGCGAGATCGTCGCCCTGGTGGGGCCATCGGGGGCCGGCAAATCGACCCTGGTCAACCTGCTGCCGCGCTTCTTCGATCCCGATGGTGGACGGATCGCGATCGACAACCAGGACATTCGCGACCTGCGGCTGGCCAGCCTGCGCTCGCTGATCGGCATCGTGACCCAGGAGACGATGCTGTTCAACGACAGCGTGCGCCGCAACATCGCCTACGGCCGCTCCGACCTGCCGCTCGAGCGGGTGCGCGAGGCGGCCGCCGCGGCCTACGCCGACGAGTTCGTCATGCAGCTCCAGGAAGGCTACGACACGGTGATTGGCGAGTCCGGCTTGCGGCTCTCCGGCGGTCAGCGGCAGCGGCTGGCGATCGCCCGGGCGCTGCTCAAGAACGCGCCGATCCTGATCCTCGACGAGGCGACCTCGCAGCTCGACAGCGGCTCGGAGGCGCTGGTGCAGAAGGCGCTCTACAACCTCATGCAGGGGCGGACGACCCTGGTCATCGCGCACCGCCTGTCGACGGTGATGAAGGCCGACCGCATCGTGGTCATGGAGGGGGGGCGGCTGGTCGAGGAGGGATCGCACCACCAGCTGCTGGCCCTGGGCGGGTCCTACAAGCGGCTCTATGACCTGCAGTTCCGGGCCTGAGCCGGGCCGCCGGCCGGGCAGCGGCGGCTGGCGGGCCGCGCTGCTGGCGGCGGCCGCCGCCTGGACGATCCGGGCGCTGCGCGCCACCCTCCGTTTGCGCCATCACGGCGACGCGGCGCTGCGCGGCTGGGAAGCGCGCGGCGAGCACTTCATCCTGGCGTTCTGGCACCGCCATCTGCTGCTCATGCCCTACGCCTACCGCGGGCGGCGGATCTCGGTGCTGATCAGCCGCAGCGCCGACGGCGAGCTGATCGCGCGCGCGGTGGCGCGCTTCGGCGTCGACGCCTCGCGCGGCTCGAGCAGCCGCGGCGGCGCCGGCGGACTGCGCGACCTGCTGCGCAAGGCTGCGGCCGGCTATGACCTGGCCTTCACGCCCGACGGGCCGCGCGGGCCGGCGGGCGTGGTCCAGCCGGGGGTCGTGCTGGCGGCGGCGGCGACCGGCCTGCCGGTGCAGCCGGTGGCGATTGCCGCTACCCGCAACCGCCGCTTGCGGTCGTGGGATCGTTTCCTGGTGCCGCTGCCCTTCGGGACGGTCCACTTCGTCTACGGCGAGGCGCTGCGGGTCGGCCGCCGGGACGATCCGGCGGCGGCCGGGGCGGAGCTCGAACGGCGATTGGCGGCGGCGGCGGCGGCGGCCGAGAGAATGGCCGCGGAGGAGTAGAGGCGATGCGCAGCATGACCGGATACGGAGAAGCGTCGGGCAGCAACGCGCGGCATGCGATGACGGTTTCGCTCAAGGCGGTCAATCACCGCTTCCTCGACCTCCAGCTGCGCCTGGGCGACGAGCTGCGCGGCAGCGAGGCGGCGCTGCGCGAGATGTTCGCGCGCCAGCTCGCCCGCGGGCGGGTCGAGGCCAAGATCGAGGCGCGGGCGCTCGCCGAGCGGGCGGCGCGCGTCGAGGTCGACTCGGGGGTCGTACGGGCGGTCGCCGAGGCGCTCCGGCGGCTGGCCGAGGAGGGAGTGGTGACCGGCGGGCTCGCGGCTGGCGACCTGCTGCGCATCCCGGCGGCGCTGCGCATCGACCCCGGCGCCGAGGCGTGGGACGAGGCGGATCACCGGCTGCTGCTCGAAGTGGGGAAGGAGGCGCTCGCCCAGCTCGCGGCCGGGCGCGAGCGCGAAGGGGCCGGGCTCGCGGCGGCGCTGCTCGAGCGGCTGGGGGGACTGGAGCAGACCGTCGCTCGGCTCGACGCCCTGCGTGGGCCGGCCCTCGAGGAAACCGCGGCGGCGCTGCGGCGCCGGGTCGGGGAGCTCCTCGCCGGCGTGCCGCTCGACGAGGCGAGGGTGGCGCAGGAGGTGGCGCTGCTGGCCGACCGCGGCGACGTCAGCGAGGAGATCGACCGCCTGCGCTCGCACCTCGGCCACTTCCGGGCGGTGGCCGCCGAGCCCGGCCCGGCCGGCAAGCGGCTCGATTTCCTCACCCAGGAGATCTTCCGCGAGCTCAACACCCTGGGCGCCAAGTGCCGCAACGCCGACATGGTGCGCGCCGTGCTCGACGCCAAGGTGATCTGCGAGCAGCTGCGCGAGCAGGTGCAGAACGTGGAGTAGGAGGTGACTCTTGAACCAGGCGACGCAACGAGGCGAGCTGTTCATCCTCTCCGCGCCCTCCGGCACGGGGAAGACGACGCTCATCCAGAGCCTGCTCAGGGGCGGGCTTGCCGGCTTCGGCGGGCTGGCGTTCTCGGTCAGCCACACCACCCGCAAGCCGCGACCCGGCGAGACCGACGGCAGGGACTACCACTTCGTGTCCGCCGAGGTCTTTCAGGGGATGATCGCCGCCGACCTGTTCCTGGAGTGGGCCGAGGTCCACGCGAACTACTACGGCACCTCGTGGGCCGAGGTGACGCCGCGCCTCGAGCAGGGCATCGACGTGCTGATGGACATCGACGTGCAGGGAGCCGAGCGGGTGCTCGCCAGATATCCGGCGGCGCACAGCATCTTCATCATGCCGCCCAGCTACGACGTGCTGGCCAGCCGCCTGTCCCGGCGCGCCCTCGACGATCCGCAGGCGATCGCGCAGCGGCTCGCGGTGTCGCTCTGGGAGATTCGCCGCTACGATCGGTATCAATATGTTATAGTCAACGATGACGCCAACCGGGCGAGCGAGGTCCTGGCCGCCATCATTCTGGAGAAGCGTCACCGGCAGGAGCACATGCGAGGCCGGGTGCAAGAAATCCTCAGAAATTTTCAGGACCGGGGCGTCCCCCCGACCTAAGAAAGCCCGACGTGCGGCGCCGTCCCGCCGGCCGGCGACGACCGTCGCGCCTCCGGACCGTCGAACAGGAGATCATCCGGCATGGAAGAGAAGACCCAAGAGAAGGTTCCCGCCGCCCCCCCCGCGGTCGACAGCAAGTTCCGTCTCGTCCTGGTCGCCGCCAATCGCGCCGAGCAGATCATTCGCGGCGCGCGGCCGAAGATCGAGGCCGGGAAGCGGAAGCCGACGCGCGTCGCCATGGAGGAGGTTGCCGCGAACCTGGTGGATTGGGGTTACGGTCCGCCGCCGCAGCCGGAGGCGGCGCCCGAGCCCGCACTGGAGGAGCAGCCGGTCGGCGAGGTGCACTGAGGAACCCTGACTCGGTGGCCAACCCGAGAGCGCGGGCAGGCCGGCAGATTGCCGGCGTATTCTGAGTGCGGCCATGCGCGTGCTTCTCGGGGTCAGCGGCGGCATTGCGGCCTACAAGGCGGCCGAGCTGGTGCGCCGCCTGCGGGAGCGCAACCACGAAGTGCGCTGCGCCTTGACCCGCAGCGCCGCCGCCTTCGTGACGCCTCTGACCCTCGAAGTGCTCTCGGGGCACCCGGTCTACGGCGAGGAGTACCTCCAGCCGAGCGCGGCGCGCTCGCGCGCGGGCGCCGACCCACGATTGATTGGGCGCGCGGGTCCCGACCCACGCTTTGACGACAGCATCGACGAGGCGCACATCGCGGCCGCCCGTTGGGCCTCGGTGCTGTGCGTGGCGCCGGCGACCGCCCATCTGCTCGCCCGGCTCGCCCTCGGCCTCGCCGACGACTTCCTCACCACCACCGCTCTCGCCTTCGAAGGGCCGCTCGTCGTGGCCCCCGCCATGCACAGCGCGATGTGGAGGAAGGCGGCGGTGCAAGAGCACCTGGCGTCGCTGCGCCGGCTGGGAGCCCGCGTCGTGGGCCCGGTCGAGGGCCCCCTCGCCTCGGGCGACGTGGGCGTCGGCAGGATGGCGGATCCGGAGCTCATCGCGCGCGAGGTCGAGCTGGCCGCCTCCGGCCACGAGACCCTGGCCGGACGGCGGGTGCTGGTGACCGCCGGTCCGACCCAGGAGCCGCTCGACCCGGTGCGCTTCCTGGCCAACCGCTCGAGCGGCAAGATGGGCTTCGCGCTGGCCGCCGAGGCCGCGCGGCGCGGCGCCCGGGTGGCCCTGGTCGCCGGGCCCGTGACCCTCCCGACGCCGGCGGCCGTCGACCGCCGCGACGTCGCCACCGCCCTCGACATGGAGCGCGCGGTCCGCGAGCTGGCGCCTGGCAGCGACCTGGTGGTGATGGCGGCGGCGGTGGCCGATTTCCGCCCCAGCCACCCGGCGCCGCAGAAGATCAAGCGGGCCCAGGGAATCCCACGCGCCATCGAGCTGACCGCGAACCCCGACATCCTGGCCGGCGTGCGGCAGCTGGCGCCCGGCGCCTTGCTGATCGGGTTCGCCGCCGAGACCGCCGACCTCCTGGCCCATGCGCAGGCCAAGCTGGCGGCCAAGGACCTCGACTTCCTGGTCGCCAACGACGTGTCGCGCGGCGACATTGCCTTCGGCAGCGACGCCAACGAGGTGCTGGTGCTCCGCCGCGGCGGCGAGCCGCTGTTCCTCTCCCGCCGTGCCAAGACCGACCTGGCGGCGGGTCTGTTGGATCTCTTCACCGAGGCGCTGAGCCGGCGTGAGCGACCAACCGTCATCCCTGGGTGACATCCTCGCCTACCTGGGCGAGATGGGCTATGGCGAGCTCTATCTCCGCGCGCCGGCGGCGGGGAGCGGCGCGGTGGGTCTCGAGACCGCAGCGCCGGCCGGCGGCGCTGTGATTGGCGCCTGGAGAGCAGGGGAAGCTGAGGGAGCCAGGGGAGCCGAGGGAGGTGGGGGAGCGGAAGGGGCCGCGGTAGCGGCACGCGCCGCCGAGCTTGCCAGCCTCGCCGAGGTCGTCGCCGGCTGCCGGCGCTGCCGGCTGTGCGAAGGGCGGCACAAGACGGTCTTCGGTGCCGGCGACCCGGCGGCCGAGCTGATGTTCATCGGGGAAGGTCCCGGTGCGGAGGAAGACCGCCAGGGTCTCCCCTTCGTCGGCCGCGCGGGCGAGCTGCTGACGCGGATCATCGAAGCGATCGCGCTGCGCCGCGACCAGGTCTACATCGCCAACATCGTGAAGTGCCGGCCGCCGGGCAACCGCGATCCGCAGCCCGACGAGGTCGCGGCCTGCCGGCGCTACCTGGAGCAGCAGATCGCGCTGGTGCGGCCGCGGGTCCTGGTCGCCCTGGGCAGGATCGCGGCGCAGACCCTGCTCGGCAACGACACGCCGATCGGCCGCATGCGGGGCCAGTGGTTCGAGGTGCACGGCGTGCCGACGATGGTCACCTATCACCCGGCCGCGCTGCTGCGCAATCCGGCGCTCAAGCGCCCGACCTGGGAGGACATGCAGCAGGTCCGAGACCGGCTCAAGGAGGCCTGAAAAAGCGCCCGACTCCAATGCAATTGACAAGCAGTCGAAAAAGGGTTAGTTTTCTTCATGTCCCACGCTCATTCCGAACCCCCAAGCGGTCCTCCGCTGTCCTTCGAGGGGTTCCTTACCCGGATGGGTCCGCGGCTCAAGCGGCTGCTGGCCCATTACCGGGTGCCGGCCGAAGACGCCGAAGACGTGCTGCAGCAGGCGCTCCTGGCGCTGCTCTACCAGTGGGACCACGTCCGCGACCCTGAGAGCTGGCTGCTCGGCACGCTCAAGCGGCATTGCCTGATGTACTGGCGCAAGCAGCGGCGGCGGCTCTATTCGGCGGTCGACGCCACGATCCTCGAATGGCTGTCGGAGCCCATCGATCCTCCCCAGGAACGTCAAGACTTGATTTGGGACCTGCGGCATCTGCTCGAGCGCCTCCCCTCCCGCTGCCGCTCGCTTCTCGAGCTGCGCTTCCGGCTGGGCTATGAGCCTGCCGAGGTGGCCGAGCGCCTCGGCTATCGCGGCTCGAGCATTGGCAAGCTCACCAATCGCTGCCTGGCCGCCCTGTCACGCGAGATGCTCGCCGCGGCCGCCCAGGCGGCGCCCGAGGAGTCCGCGGCTGCCGTAGCTCCCCCGGCGCGCCCCGAAATCAGCGCCGTCGAGCCCCCCCTCGACACCGCTGTCGCCACGGCCCCCTCAGCCCCAAATCCTCTCGGCCAGCGGCGCAGCTAAGTCAAAGTTGGCGCCGCCCAGTGGGCGATCCTCAAAGCATGCCGCAGCTTTCGCCTGTTGCGGCACTTCCGGCAGGTCGGAAACGGCGCTGCGCTGTGGCGCTGGAGGCCTACTCGAAGCATCGATCGGATCGCCCCCCGCAACCCCTCGTTCCCCTTCCCACCCCTCCGGGGGGGAAGGAGACGCCCCCTCCCCTGGCGCTCTCAGACCAGTTTCTTTGTAGCACACGGCCGCTGCCAGCCGCGGCATTGCGCCGCCGCGCCCCTTGCTGCAAGCAATAGAGTTAGAGTTATAGCCATGAGCGAGCGGGGCGAGGGGGACCACCTGTTGCCGCAGCTTGAACGGCTGCTTCGCCGCATCCTCACCCTCGAGACGCCGCTGATCGAGCTCTGGGGCTGGCCGGGCAGCGGCAAGTCGGCGGTGCTGCAGGCGCTGCTGGCGCGCTGCGGCAAGAATGGCGTGGGCCTGGCGCTCTGCGATCTGGCCAGCGAGGACGCGCTGCGGGCCGCGCTGCCGGCGGCGGGCGACGCTGGTGAAGCGCGCTGGCTGGTGGCGAGCGGCGAGCCTTGCCATGCGGTGCATGCGGCGGCGCACTGGCTCAAGCCGGCGCAGCACCTGGTCTTCGCCAGCACCCGCCGGCCGCTCACGCCCCCATTCTCCGACTCGCTGGTATCGCCGCAGGAGATGCTGCTGACTCTGCGCGAGACCGTTGCGCTCTGGGTCTTGCTCTGCGGCCGCGAACCGTCTCCCGCCGCGGCCCGCGCCCTCTGGGAGGCCAGCGACGGCTGGTACAGGCCACTGAGGCTGGCGCTCGAAGCGACGGCCGGCGAGGGACTCGGCGCGCTGGGCGCGGAGCAGCTGCTCGCGATTCCACCGGTCCGCTTCTTCTTGCGCCACGAAGTGCTGGACACCTACGACGGAGCGGAGCGCGAGCTGCTGCTCGCCGCCCCCGCGGAGCGGCCGTCTTGCGAAGATGGGGAGGCGGCGAGTCCGCAATGGGAGGGCTGGCGCCTGGCCGAGGAGCGCGGTTTCTGGGTCGAAGGCGGGGAACGAGACCGGCTGCCCCGGCTGCTGGCTGCTTTTCTCGAGCGCGAAAGGGGCCGCCGGCAGCGCGCCCCTGCCGCGGCTGCGGCGGACACCGCGAGCGAAGCGGACGCTCCGGTCGGTACGCCGGTTGCCAAGGTTGTAAGGCCGGGCGCGGCGATCGATCGCAAAGACTTTGAGGGGCTGGAGGGGCCTGAGGAGCTTGAGGCGCCTGAGGGGCGAGAGAGGTGCAACGAGGGCCAAAAGCGCCGAGGGCTCGAGAGGAGCAAGTGGCGCGAAGGGCGAGACCAGCGCGACGGGCCGAACCAGCGCGACGGGCGGGAGCAGACGCCTGCCGGGCTAGCGCGCGAATTGGGCCTGCCGCGCGAAGCCGCGGGCCGCAATCATGCCGCGGGCGCGGCGCCCGCCTCCGGCCCTGCAGGTCGATTCGATCGCCCGCTGTGGCCGGCGCCAGCCTCAGGCCAAGCGGCTCGTGCTGCGGCGGCCTCCGCTGCCGCCAGCCGATCCACGCGCCCGGCAGCCGTTGCTGGCGATGGAGCCGGGCGCGCGGCGGAAGCAGCGCCGGAGGTGGTCGCCGCCGCCGCAGGTGACCGGCGCGCGGCCGGCCGCCTAGCCCGTCCTCCGCGCGGCGCCGGGCCGGCGAGGCGCGCCCCGGCGGCGCCGCTGCCGGTCTACCGGCTGCGGCTGCTGGGCCCGCCGCAGGTGCAGCTGGCGCTGGGCGAGGTCGAGCGCGACCTCGGCTGGAAGCTGCGGCGCTCTTTCCAGGTGCTGGCTTACCTCGCCTCGTCGCCGGAGCTCGAGGCCGGGCGCGAGGAGCTGGAGGAGGCGGTCTGGCCGACCGAGGGCGAGCGCACCATCGGCCGGAATTTCCACCCTACACTGAGCCACCTGCGGCGGGCCCTGGAAGGAGAGCAGCGGGGCGCCGGACCGGCGCCGCTGCGCTTCGAAAACGGCGTTTACCGTCTGAACCCCGAGCTGCAGTGGCAGGTCGACGTGCATGAGCTCTCGCGGCGGATCGACGAAGGGCGCGCGCTTGCCTCCCGTGGCGAGCTGGCGCCGGCAGCCGAGACCTGGCGGCAGGCCTGGCGTCTCTACCGCGGTCCTTTCCTGCAGGGGCACTATGAGGCCTGGGTCAGCGCTCGCCGCGAGGTATACCAGCGCCTCTACGTCGAGTTGCTGCGCGATCTTGGCGATCTCTACCTCACCCTCGAGCGGCCCGAGGAGGCGCTCGACGCTTACCGCTCCGTGCTGCTCGAAGATCCGCTCCAGGAGCGCGTCCACCTTGCCGTCATGCGGATCTATTCCGCCCAGGGCAGGCGCGATCTGGTGCGCCGCCAGTACGACCGCCTCTGTACGCTGCTCCGCGACGAGCTCGATGTCGAGCCCCTGCCCCGGACCGCCCAGGAGTACCTCCGCCTGATGGCCTGAGGCAAGCTCGTCTGGTGAGCAGTTGCCCGAGGGCTTCCGGCGCCTGCCTGCAGAACGGGGTGCGGACCGCCGAGTACTACCCGGCTTCTCTCTAAGAACGAAATTGCCCCGTGCGCCAGGGGAGGGGGCGTCCCTGGGGCGTCCCCTTCCCCCCCGGCGCCGCCGGGCAGGCCGCCACATCGGAGCGCCGTTTCATCCCTCGGGATCGGCATCGCCGGTGGGACCCAAGACGAAATTCCCCCGTGCGTCAGGGGAGGGGGCGTCCCCTTCCCCCCCCGGAGGGGTGGGAAGGGGATCGAGGGGTTGCGGGGGGCGATCCGATCGATGCTTCGAGTAGGCCTCCTCCGCCACAGCGCAGCGCCGTTTCATCCCTCGGGGTCGCCGCAGGCGGTGGCAGCTAGGACGCGTGGCCCGATTGCCGGAGCGCGGGGAGCCACCCGGGCTTGGAGCTGGTGTGCTCCTCGGGAGAGAATCCGCTGCGACAGCAGACGAGCACGATGCGCGAACGACAGGACGTGATTCTGGGAGGCGGCCTCTCCGGCATGACGGCGGCCTATACGCTGCAGCAGGCCGGGGAGAGCTGGTGGCAGCTCTACGAGAAGGAGTCGCGCTTGGGCGGGCTGGCGCGCTCGACCGCGGTTGGCGGCTACCTCTTCGACTACGGCCCGCACATCCTGTTCACCATCGACCCCGAGATGGAGGCGCTGATTCGCGAGCTCCTGGGCGAGAACTTCCATGCCCAGGAGAGGCAGGCCTTCATCTACCACCATCGATGCGGCATCTACACCCGATTCCCCTTCCAGGCCCACCTCCACGGGTTGCCGGTGCCGATGGTCCAGGACTGCCTGGTCGGGCTGGTGCGCGCCGTCGCGCGCCAGGCCCGCGGCGAGTTCCATCCCGCCAACTACGAGGACTGGATGCGCGGCTTCTTCGGCGACGGGATCGCCGAGCACCTGATGATCCCCTATGCCAGGAAGATCTGGACGGTCGAGCCCGCGGAGATGGACTTCAGCTGGATCGGCCGGCGCGTGCCGACCCCCGATTTCGAGCGCATCATTGCCGGCGCTCTGTCGCCGGAAGTCCCGCAGGTTGGGGCGACCGCCAGCTTCTGGTATCCGAAGCGAGGCGGCATCGAGCCGCTGCCCCAGGCGCTGGGGGCGCGTCTCCGCAACGTCCATCTCGAGCGCCCCGCGGTGCGCATCGAGCTGCCGGGCAAGCGGATCGTCTTCGCCGACGGCGAGGTGGTCCCCTTCGAGCGGCTGATCTTCTCGCTGCCGCTGCCCGACCTCCCGCGCCTGTGCAGCGGCGTGCCGCCGGAGATCGAGCGCGCCTGCCGGGGGCTGCGCTATCAGGGGATCTACTGCGTCAACCTGGGCGTCGATCGCCCGGACATCTCGGACAAGCACTGGGTCTACTTCTACGAGGACCTCTTCCCGTTCCACCGCCTGTCGTTCCCGGCGACCTTCAGCCCTGACACGGTGCCGCCCGGCAAGAGCTCGATCGCCACCGAGGTCGCATTCTCTCCGGCGCGCCCGCTCGAGCGCGACCTCGCGGTCGAGCGCACCATCGCCGCCCTGGTCGCGGCCGGGATCCTGCTTCCCGAAGACCGCATCGAGCTCGTTCACACCGAGCAGATCCTGCCGGCTTACGTGATCTACGATCTCGACCACCAGCGCAACGTCGGCCTCATCCGCGCCTGGCTGCGCGAGCATGGGATCTGGAACGTCGGCCGCTTCGGCGAGTGGCAGTACTTCAACATGGACCATTCGATGCGCAGCGGCAAGACCGCAGCCGAAGAGATCCTGGCGACGCGGCCGGTCGCCAGTGACAAAGCGCGCTAGAATCAGTTACATATGAGTCCCCAGACGGTGGTCCGAGGCGAGGCCGCGCCGGCGCGCGAGGCGCCGCCGACCGCGGAGACCCCAGAGATTACCGGGCTCGAGGTCAGCGTCCTGGTCCCTGTGCTCAACGAGGCGGCAACGGTCGAGGAGCTGGCGGACCGGGTCGTGGCGAGCCTTTCCGGCCTCGGCGTGCCCTTCGAGATCATCTTCATCGACGACGGCTCGACCGACGGCACGGCACGGCGGGTGCGTGCCGCCCACGAGCTCGATGCGCGGATCAAGCTGGTGCGCTTGCGCCGCAACTTCGGCAAGGCGGCGGCGATCACCGCCGGCTTCGAGCACTGCCATGGCCGCCTCGTCATCACCATGGACGGCGACCTGCAGGACGATCCGGCGGAGATCCCGCGGCTGCTGAGCGCCCTCGAGACGCTCGAGCTCGACCTGGTCTCGGGGTGGAAAAAGGAGCGCCAGGATCCCGCCGCCAAGCGCCTCTCCTCGCGCCTGTTCAACTGGGTGACCCGGCGCCTGGCCGGTGTCGACCTGCACGACTTCAACTGCGGCTTCA
This sequence comes from Thermoanaerobaculia bacterium, assembly GCA_035544875.1. Taxonomy (GTDB): domain Bacteria; phylum Acidobacteriota; class Thermoanaerobaculia; order Multivoradales; family UBA5704; genus JASLEW01. The sequence continues at coordinate 152,970 of DASZZP010000081.1, forward strand.
AGGTCTACCGGCGCGAGGTCCTCGAGCAGATCGCCGTCTACGGCGAGCTGCACCGCTACATCCCGGTGCTGGCGAGCCGGCGCGGCTTCGCGGTCGGCGAGGTCGCGGTGACCCATCACCCGCGCCGCCACGGCGTCAGCAAGTACGGTTGGGACCGCTTCTACAAGGGGCTGCTCGACCTCATCACCGTGCTGTTCATCACCAGGTACACGCGCCGGCCGTTGCACCTGTTCGGCGCCTTCGGACTGCTCTTCCTGGCCGCCGGCTTCGGCATCAACCTCTATCTGGCCATCCTCTGGCTGCGCGGCTCGTACCTCTCGAACCGGCCTCTCCTGCTGCTCGGCGTGCTGCTCATGCTGCTCGGCATCCAGGTGCTCACCACCGGCCTGCTGGGAGAGATGATCACCTTCAAGAACTTCCGCCGCCCGGACAGCTACTCGGTCAAGGAGCGCCTGGAGTAGACGCCCCCTGCCCCTGCCGCTCGAGCTGCTGTTCCTGACTCAGACCTACCCGCGCTATCCCGGCGACATCGCCGGTCCTTTCATCCAGGAGCTCGCGCGGGCGCTGGTGCGCGGCGGCGACCGGGTCACCGTGCTGGCGCCGCACAGCTCCGGGCTGGCGGCGGGCTGGCAGGACGAGGGCGTCCTGGTCGAGACCTTTCGCTACGCCCCGGAAGCGCGCGAGCTCCTCGGTTACGGCCGCAGCCTCGAGGCCGACGAGAGGGTTAAGGGTGGGGCGGCGCTGGTGGCGCCGCTCTACGCCTGGGCGGCGCGGCGGGCGCTCGTGCGGCGGCTGCGGCGGCGCCGTTATGACCTCGTGCATGCTCACTGGATCGTCCCCAACGGCATCGTCGCCGCGGCGGCCGGGCTGGCGCCGCTCGCCATCGCGCTGCACGGCAGCGACGTCTTCCTTGCCGAGAAGCGCGGCTTGCGCCCAGCAGTGCACTGGGCGCTGCGCCGCACCCGGTTGCTGACCGGCTGCTCGCCGGAGCTCGTACGGCGCGTCTGCGACCTCGGATTCGCGCCCGAGCGCTCGCGCGTCATCCCCTATGGCGTCGACGTCGAGACCTTCTCCCCCGACCCCGCGCGGCGGCAGCTCTGGCGCGCCCGCCTGGGAGTGCCGGAAGGGGCGCCGTTGCTGCTCGGCGTGGGCCGGATGGCGGCCAAGAAGGGCTTCAGGGTCCTGCTCGAGGCCCTGCCTGCTCTCTTCGCGGCGGTGCCGGCGCTCCACCTCGCGCTGGCCGGCGGCGGCGATCTACTCCCCGCGCTGCGTGCCGCGGCCGAGCCCTGGCGGGAGCGGGTCCATCTGCCGGGGCCCGTCGAGCGCGGCACCCTGCCTGACCTCTACCGGGCCGCCGACCTGTTCGTGCTGCCGGCGCTCCATGACCGGCGCGGCAACGTCGACGGCTTGCCGAACGTGATCCTCGAGGCGATGGCGAGCGGGCTGCCGGTCGTGGCCTCCGGCATCTCCGGCATCCCGCTGGCGGTGGACGACGGCGAAACCGGCCTGCTGGTGCCGGAGCGCGACACCGCAGCGCTCGCCGCGGCTCTGCTGCGTCTGCTCTCGCAGCCGGCGGAGGCGCGGCGGATGGGGGAGCGGGGTCGGCGCAAAGCCCGGGCCGAGCTGACCTGGGACGCCGTGGCGGCGCGCCACCGCCAGGCCTACGAAGGAGCCCTCGCCGCCGGCGCGCCCTAGAAGGCTCGCGGCTCGCGGCAGCGGTGTTGCGGGGGTGTCGAGCCCCTGTCGCAGCCTCCCCGAACTCCTATATACTGCCGCTCACTGTTCTTGGCGAGTACGACCGGCTCGAGGGCGCCTTCTTCCTTGCGGACCATGGTTGTGAAAAAGACTTCGCTCGAACGCTCCGGCATGACCAAGGCCGACCTGGTCGACGTGGTCTACGACCGGCACGGCGGGCTCACCAAGAACGAGGCGGCGGAGATCGTCGAGGCGATCTTCAAGACCGTCAAGACCTCATTGCGCGAGGGGCGGACCGTCCGCATCAAGAACTTCGGCACCTTCGAGATCACCAACCGCCCTGGGCGCACCGGGGTCAACCCGGTCAGCGGCGAGCGGATCTTCATCCCGCCTCACAAGGGCCTCAGCTTCCGGCCCGCCCGGCGCCTCAAGGACGTCTCCTTCCCCGGCCGGCTGGAGCGGGAGTAGTCCGCGATGCCGCCCAAGGCGCGGGTGCAGAAGCGCCTCTACTACAAGATCGGCGAGGCCTGCAAGGCGCTGGGCATCCAGCCCTATGTCCTGCGCTACTGGGAGACCGAGTTCTCGGCGCTCAACCCCAGCAAGAGCCGCTCCGGCCAGCGCGTCTACAGCGAGAAAGAGCTCGAGGTCATCCGCCGCATCAAGCAGCTCCTCTACGACGAGGGCTATACGATCGCCGGCGCCAAGAAGAAGCTCGAGGCGGAGCTGGCGAGCGGCGGCCTCGGCGAGCCCATTCTGCCGCCGCCGTCGCTGCCGCTCACCGCCCCCCTGCCCCTTGCGCCTCTCGTCCCCGTCGCGGCTGCGGCCCCTTCCAGATCCAGCGCCGAATCGCCAGCCGCCGGGCGGCCGCCCGGGCCGGCCGAAGCGTCGCCGGCAGCCGCGGCGCGGGCCGCAACCACCCCGCCTCCGTCGGCGGCGCTCCACCGTTTGTCGGCGCGGGAGGAGGCCCAACCGCGAGATCGCGCGGACGGCGCGGCCGGTGCGGACGGTCCGGCTGGTCCGGAAGATGCCGGCCGGGAAGACAGGATGGGCGCCGGCGCGCCGTCTCGAGCTCCCGTCGCGGACTACGAGACCCTGCCAGGCCTTGCCGAGGGCAAGGCTACCTTCCCATCCCCGGGCGCGCCGCCATCCTCGCTCTTCGCCACCGCGCCGGGCAGCAGGGCCGACCTCGGCGCCGCGAGCGACCAGAGCGATCAAACCGAGCAAGAGGACGAGGCCCGGCCTCCTGCTACGCAGAGCGTGGAAAGGCCACCTGCCGCCTCCATCCCTGCAGCGAGCGGCCGCCGCCCGGCGCCGGCCCAGCGCCAGCGCTCGCTGGACACGGCGGCCGGACCGGCGCCAGCCGCCGACTCGCAGTCAGCTTCAGCCGAGGCCGGCCCCGGGCCGCGCCCGGCCATCGCCGGTGGTCCGCGAGCCGCCGCCAGCAGCGCTGACCGTGAATCTGTCTCCCCCGCGAACCCCCCCGCCGGCGCGCTTGACACGGCAGCGGCGCAGCAGGTAGAAAGGCTGCGCTTGGGGATTCAGAAGGCTCTCCAGGAAGCCCGCGAGATTCTCGCCTTGCTCGATTCGCGATCCCCCTAGGGAGCGCGATCCCCAGCAGTTCCGCAGGTCCGGTCGGGACGTGGCGCAGTCTGGTAGCGTACCTGAATGGGGTTCAGGGGGTCCCGGGTTCAAATCCCGGCGTCCCGACCAAATAACCCTCGAATTTTCAAAGAGTTAGCTCTACCAGCTGGAGCGGCCCAAGTGGGGGGTTGTACTTAACTTGTACTTGGCGCCGATCGGTCCTTCTTCCGAAGAATCGCGACTCGTCCCCTCGCCGCCTCGTCACACGCGAGCTTGATCCAGGTTCCCAGAGGGAGGCCGGCAAGCCTTGCCGCTTCCTCCCAACGGAGGCGCCGGTCTGGGTCGAGTCGAATGCCAAAGCGCCCCTCCGTCATGTAATTGGAGTGTACATACATAGTGCGCACTCGTCAAGTCGGGTGTCACTCTCTGCTGAAAGGCCTGACGGAGTGCTGACGGGCGACTTCGCAGCGCCGGGCCGGCCGGAAGGCGCCCCGAGGACCAGCGCTACAGCGCCGGCCAGCGAGGGGTCCAGCACCGCCGTCCCGCGGCGCATCGCCGCCATGGCCGAGAAAGCGCGAGTGAAGCGTGTTCCCGCCGTCTTCGACGGTCTTGGCCACGGGATCGGCGCAGGGAGCGCCGGTCGACACAGTCGTGACGGCATCCGCGGAGATCGACCTTCAAGCGGGGAGTAGGTGGCAGGTCTTGCGGGAGGTCGTGCCCAAGCACAGGGCGTCCGCCTCAAACAGGGCCGTTAAGGGGTGGCGCTAGGACACCACTGAGCTCGCCGTGCCGATCGTGGGGGACCGACAACCGCCGTCGCCGTCGCCAACTCTCTCGCCACCCCCTCCCCACCTGCCCGAGCCGAACCTCATCGCGTGCTCGGAAGAGGACGGGGAGTCACCGTCGATGGGGCTGATGTTTGAAGGCATCTTCCCTGGCTCGACCGCTCCCGCACCATCCCTTTGGCCATTTCGACCTTGCCCCAGGTCAGATCTGGCTCTTCTCGCCCCATCCCCGTTCGTTTGACAGCCGCTACTTCGGACCAGTGATGCGATCGGCAGACCTGGGAGCCTTGGCACCGCTCTTGACCGAAGCACCCCTGGACGCAGGCCGGCGCTGGCAGCTGGCAGCTGGCGACTACGCCGCATGATGGCATCAGCAAAAGTTCCGTGCATGCGAAATTGGTAACAATTCCGACCTTCAGGCGCCTACTCAGGTGATGGGCTAGGGGTGCCGCCTGCGACAAGGTTCCACCGCGAATCGTCGCGGATGAAATCGGCGGCCGGCCGCTCCTTCGACACTAACGTCTCATTCTCCTTGCAAGGAGGTCTCATGAAGATGCCTCGTTTCAGAGCTATGGTGATCGTCCTGATCGGGCTCTTGTATTCCCACGCATCCTCTGCCGCGCTGCCCATGCCTGCGCAGCCCGCGGTACCCGCCGCTGCGGCAGCGGCGGCCGAGAAGGTGTCGCCCGAGGAAATGCAGCGCCGGAGGGACTGGAACAAGTCCATGATCCGAAAGCCGGCGCCCAAGAAAGGGTGCTTCAACGCCGCCTATCCCAGCACCGAGTGGAAGGAAGTTCCGTGCGTGAAGGCGCCGAACATCCCGGCGACTCCGCGGCACGGCCCCCGCCCCGCCGTGGTCGGGAACAACAACGACATCTCGGCGGGAGCACCTTCGGGACACATCACCCAGGCGATCGGACACTTCGAGAACGTCACCAACGTGACCAGCGAGAGCGGCCCCATCGCAAACACGGGACCGTCGATCGCCAACGCGTACACGCTCCAGATCAACACCGACTTCTTCAGCGGCAGCACCGCCTGCGCCGGGTCCCCGAACCCGGACTGCAAGGGCTGGGAGCAGTGGGTTTATTGGAACACCGGCAGCGGCGCCGGCTCCGCGTCCATGCAGTACTGGCTCGTCAGTTACAACGCGAACTGCCCCACGGGCCAGGGCTGGATCCAGGTCCCCACCCTTGGAACTTCCTGCTTTAAGAACAGCACCAACGCCGTGTCGGTGCCCAGCCAGCCGATCACCAACATGGCCAACTGGACCTTCACCGGCACCGCCACTTCGACCGGCGACAGCGTCGCCATGTCGACGGCGCCGGGGACCACAGCCTACACGGCCAGCGGTGACAACGTCGTCGCCGCCTCGACCGCCTGGACGATCGCCGAGTTCAACATCTTCGGCGCCGGCGGCGACAGCTCGGGGAAAGGCGGCACCGCCAGCTTCAACGCTGGAGCCTCGGCCGACACGCGCACCGAGATCATCTATGGCGGCAACACCGCGCCCAACTGCGTGGCGAAAGGTTTCACCGCCGAGATGAACAACCTCAGCTTCGGGCCGACCGCTCCGGCGGCGACGGCGCCCGGACCGGCGGTCATCTTCGAGGAGAGCATCGCCGGCGGCGCAACCTCGAACTGCGCCGCCGCCTCCACCATTGGCGACACCCATCTGCGCACCTTCAATGGCCTGTTCTACGACTTTCAGGCGGCGGGCGATTTCACCCTGGCGGAGGTCGATCGAGGCTTCTCGGTTCAGACTCGGCAGGTGTCGGGGGCGCCGACCTGGCCGGACGCGACGGTGAACAAGGCCGTCGCCGCCCGCTTCGGCACGACCAAGGTCGCGGTCTGTCTGGCACCGCCGGGAAGCAACGAGGCGCCGGGGATCCACGTCGACGGCAAGCTCACGCCGGTGGAGGACGGCGAGACGCTTGAGCTGCCGGGCGGCGTCGGCATCGCACGGCAGGGCAACGTCTACCAGATCACGAGCGAGAGTGGTGATTCGGTGCGCGCCACGGTCAACTCCACCTGGATCGATGTGGCCGTCGGCTTGGGCCGCTGGCCTTCCTCGGTGCATGGCCTCATCGCCAACCCCAACGGAAACGTCAACCAGATCGAGACGCGCGATGGCGTCGTGCTGACGAACCCGTTCAGCTTCGATGACCTCTATCACCGATTTGCCGACAGCTGGCGGGTCTCCGGTGAGGCATCGATGTTGTCGGTCTGCGGGAGGGAGGTCGAACGCGGCATTCCCGGGCAGCCGTTCTTTGCCAAGGATCTCGAGCCGAACGTCCGGGAGAGGACGCGCGGAGTCTGCACCGCCGCGGGCGTGAAGGCGGGACCGCTGCTCGAGGCCTGCACGCTCGACGTCGCCGTGATTGGCCAGGACGCGGCGGCCAAGGTCTTTGTTGGCATGAACCCACCGCAGGCCGTGGGGAACGTTGCCGGCGGCGGCGCCGGCGGCGGTGGCGGCGCCGGTGGTGGTGGCGGCCAGCGGGTGAGCTGGTGGTGGTGGTTGCTGCTGCTGGCGATCATCTTCGTGGTGTGGTTCCTGATTCGCAGGAAGAAGCCGTAGGGGGAAGGACAGAGGAGGGAGCCGACGGTCGCTCCCTCCCATCCGTTCGAATTCGTGGGATCATGGCTTGGCCAATGAAGAAGTGTAAGGATCAACCTGCCATCAGCTACGCTAACCTGAACGCGCTTGCCTTCCTGGAAGCCTGCTTGCTCTAGCCACCTTCCACGCAAGCGAATCATAAGAACGCTCGCGCTCAAGCATGAACAACCTCGACCCAACCACTCAACCGCGGGGTTTGGCTGCTTAAAGGCGGACCCGACTACCTCACCCTCTCTTATTGCCGCGGCGCACCCTTTGCGCGGTAAGCCGCTGACGGCCCTTCTCGCGCCACTCCCAGTACCACCTGAGCGGATAGCGGATACCGGCCTCGTTGCGGTAAGCGGGACCGGTGCCGTCGGTGCGCCACTTCTGGACGGTCTTGACAGTGATGCGCTCGAGGTAGGCCACTTCGGCTTCGCTCAGATCGCGAAGATCGAGTCCGCGGGCTAGGCGGAGCATCTCTTCTGCGGAGGGTGAGAGAGCCAAGAGTCCCGTCAGCTCGCGGAGGTTCGGGCGGACGCTCGGCGGGAGGGGTTGGGGCTCGACGGGTGCGCCGAGGATGGTCTGGAGCTCGACAACGCGTTCGAGCTGCCTGACGAGGTCTGGAACGCGGCCGAGAGCCCCGAGAGCGTCAGAGAGCTCGGTCATTTAGCCACTCTTCCCTCGTCCTTGGGGCCCTGGACTCCTCGTGAGCCCCGTCGGAGATCCTGTAGGCCAGGAAGGCGAAGCAGTTGGCGCCGACCGCGCAGGCCCGGCGAATCGTTCGGCAGGCAGCAGGCGTGAGCACGGAAGTGCCCACCGGCTTCAAGAAGGGGGGTGATCCGGGCAATCTCCCTGACCAGTTCGAGCAGGAAAAGACGGCAGCGGGAGCGGACGGCGTCTCGGCGAGAACACGACCCCTCCGTTGGCAAGGCTCGCCCGCGGCATGGTACGGCCATCTCCCCTGCCTGACAGAGCGGCTTCACCCTGCCCCCCTCGCCGTCCGCCGGTCTTCCCCCGCCAGACCGATCACGATTCCCGCGCCGCACCGCGAGCTCAACCGCGGCTCGAGCTTGTCCAGGTCGACCAGGTCGGTGACGTTGGCGGTGATCACAGTCGGCAGGTGCCTGCCTTGCCGGTAGCGCAGCACGTGGGAGAGCAGGAATTCCGTCCAGTCCGTTCCCTGCTGGCTCAGCAGGTCGTCCAGCACCAGCAGGTGCCGCTCCGACTTCAGCTGTTGGATCAGCCTCTCGGCGCTGCCGCCAGCCATGGCCCACTTGATCTCCTCGAGCGTGCTGCTGGTCTCCCGCCAGAGGCCGCGGCCGCCGGCGGCGAGCCACTCGCCGAGGATCGCGGTCGCGAGGTGGGTCTTGCCGGTGCCGACGGCGCCGAAGATCGTGCACAGATGGCGC
>DASZZP010000082.1:0-9485 GCA_035544875.1 Thermoanaerobaculia bacterium
TGGCGATCGGGCCGCCGATCGCCAACACCACGCTGTACGTGCTGGGCCGGCGCCTGGAGCCGGCGCCGGTGGGAGTGCCGGGGGAGCTGTTCATCGGCGGCGACGGCGTGGCGCTCGGCTACCGTGGGCGGGCGGAGCTGACGGCGGAGCGCTTCCTGCCCGACCCCTTCGGCGATCGGTGCGGCCGGCGCGGCCGGCCGGGGGCGCGTTTTTACCGCACCGGCGACCTGGTGCGCTGGCGGCCGCGCGGCGAGCTCGAGTTCTTGGGGCGGATCGACCATCAGGTGAAGGTTCGCGGCTTCCGCATCGAGCTGGGGGAGGTGGAGGCGGCGCTCGAGGCCAATCCGGCAGTGGCGCAGGCGGTGGTGGTGGCCCAGGCTACGCCGGAGGCGGGCGGCGGCCGGCTGGTCGCCTACCTGGTAGCGCCGGCCGCCGGCCCAGCGCTCGCGGTGGCCGAGCTGCGCGCCAGGCTCGCCCAGTCGCTGCCCGAGCACATGATCCCTTCGGCCTGGGTGATCCTCGACACCCTGCCCCTCACTCCCAACGGCAAGGTGGACCGGCGGGCGCTGCCGCCGCCCGACTCAGCGCCGGCCGCCCGCGCCGCCTCCTACGTGGCGCCGCGCGGAGCGCTCGAGGAGATGATCGCCGGGATCTGGTCGGAGGTCCTCGGCGTCGCGCGAGTGAGCGTCCACGACAGCTTCTTCGAGATGGGCGGCCACTCGCTGCTCGGTATGCAAGCGGTGTCACGGCTCGGCGAGCTGCTGGAGACCGAGGTGCCGCTGCGCGGCCTGTTCGAAGCGCCCACCGTGGCCGGTCTGGCTGGCAAGATGGTGCGCGAGGCGGGGCCCGAAAACGACCTCGAGACCGCGGCTCGCCTGGTCCTCGAGCTGCTCCACCTCACCGACGACCAGGTCGAGAGCCTGCTCGCCCAGGAGGACGGTTCGGCGCTCTCGCTCGCGCCACTGGCCGGGACGCCGCCAGAGGGAGAGGCCCCTTGAGCGGCGACCGCGGTGACCGCAGCCACGGCTTCAAGCTGAGCGACAAGCGGCGCGAGCTCTTGCAGGCGATGCGCCGCGACCAAGGGCTGGGCGACTTGCGCAGCGCCCGCATCCCGCGCCAGCCGCCGGGCACCTCCTGCCCGTTGTCGTTCAGCCAGCAGCGGCTCTGGTTTCTCGACCGCTTGCATCCCGGCAACGCGGCCTACAACCTGCCGGTCGGCATCCGGCTGCGCGGCCGGCTCGAGCTGCCCGCGCTGGCCGCCGGCTTCCGCGCGGTGGTCCGGCGCCACGCGCTGCTGCGCACCACCTTCCCGGCGGTCGACGGCGAGCCGGCGCAGCGGATTGGCGAGGCGGTGCGGCTCCCGCTGCCGGTCGCCGACGGCAGCGCTCTGCCCGCCGAGCGCCGCGAATCGTGGGCGGAGCGGCTCGCCGCCGCCCTGGCGCGGCGCCCCTTCGATCTCGCCCGCGGACCGCTGCTCAGGGCCGCCGTGCTGCGCCTGGACGAGGCCGACCACTTGGTGCTGGTCACCCTGCACCACATCGTTGCCGACGGCTGGTCGCTCGAGATCCTGATCGGCGAGCTGGCCGCCTGCTATCGGGCGGCCCAGGCCGGCCGGCCCGCGGCCCTTCCCGAGCTGCCCATTCAGTACGCCGATTTCGCGGCCTGGCAGCGCGGCTGGGCGCAGGCCGGCGGCCTCGACGCCCACCTCGCCTACTGGCGGCAGCAGCTGGCCGGCGCTCCCACTGTGCTCGACCTGCCCGCCGACCGCCCGCGGCCGGCGATCCCGAGCTTGCGCGGCGGGTCCGAGCTGGCGCGGTTCGGCGGCGAGCTGGCGGCGCGGCTCGAGGAGCTCTCGGCGCGCTGCGGCGCCACCCTGTTCATGACCCTCACCGCGGTGCTCGCCGCGCTCCTCGCGGCCCACACCGGCCAGCGCGACCTGTTGATCGGGACGCTGGTCGCCAACCGCGGTCGCTCCGAGCTCGAGGGGTTGATCGGCTTCTTCGCCAACACCCTGGTGCTGCGCGCCGAGCTCGGCGGCGATCCGCCGTTCACCGAGCTCCTGGCGCGGCTGCGCGAGACGACGCTCGGCGCCTTGGCCCATCAGGAGCTGCCCTTCGAGCGCCTGGTCGAAGAGCTGTCGCCCGAGCGCGCCCTCGGGGAAATGCCGCTGTTCCAGGTGCTGCTGGTGCTGCAGAGCCAGGCGTCGGCCCGGGTGGAGCTGCCGGAGCTGTCTTTGCGGCCAGAGCACCCGGCGACCGGTCTGGCGCGCCTCGACCTCGGCATCTCCGCCGTGCGCCGTACCCACGCCCTGGTCCTGGAGGCGGTGTACAGCGCCGAGCTGTTCGACCGCACGACGGTACGCAGGCTGCTGCTGCGCTGCGAGCGGCTGGCCGCCGCGGTGGTGGCGGAGCCGGAGCGGCGCCTCTCTCAGCTGCCGCTGCTGGCGCCGGCCGAGCTGCATCAGGTGACCGTGGAATGGGCCTTTGGCGCTCCGGGTCGCGGGCTTGGCGCCGAGCAGACCGACCCAAAGGCGCCGCGCCAGCGGCGCCGCCCAATCGAAACGCCGCGCGAGCCACGCCGCCCAATCGAAACGCCGCGCGAGCCACGCCGCCAAGTCGACTCCGGGGGTGCGCCTCTCCTGCACCGCGCCTTCGAGTGGCAGGTGAAGCGCGGCCCGGCGCGGACTGCGCTGGTAGCCGGCGGCGAGCGCTGGAGCTATGGCGAGCTCAATCGGTGGGCCAACCGGCTCGCCCGCCGGCTGCGCGCCCGGGGCGTCGGACCCGAGCGCATCGTCGGGATCTGCATGGAGCGCTCCCCGGCGCAGATCGGGTCGATCCTGGCGGTGCTCAAGGCGGGCGGCGCCTACCTCCCGCTGCCTCCCGACACGCCTGCCGACCGGCTCGCCTTCCTGCTGGCCGACGCGCAGCCGGCCGCGGTGCTCGCCGATCCGGCGCTGGTGCCGGCCGCCACGGCCGCGGCTGCGGCGACTGGGCTGGCTGGCATCCAGGTGCTCTGTTCCTTGGCGGAGGTCGCCGGCGAAGCCGCCCCACCCACTCTGGACGCGCCGGCTCCACCCCGGGGCGCCGGCGGCCCCGGCGACCCCGCCGACCCCGGCGACCCCGGCTCCGATATCGCGCTCGGCGACGACCTCGTGGAAGGCGCCGGTCCGGCCAATCTCTGTTACGTGATCTACACCTCGGGCTCGAGCGGCAAACCGAAAGGAGTGATGATCCCGCACCATGCGGTCTGCCAGACCCTGCGCTGGCGGCTCTCACGTTTCGCGCTCGGCGAGCACGACCGCATCCTGCAGAACATCGCCTTCAACTTCGACCCCTCGATCTGGCAGCTCTTCGGGGCGCTCCTGTCCGGCGCCCGCCTGGCGCTGGTCGCGCCGGGCGCGCAGCACGATTTCGCCGGCCTGGTCAGGACGGTGGCGCGCGAGGCGATCACCATCACCGACCTGGCGCCGTCGATGCTGCAAGCCTTCCTGGAACAGGAAGGGCTGGAGGAGTGCCGCGGCTTGCGCCTGCTGTTCGCCGGCGGCGAAGCGCTGCCGCCCGAGCTGGCCGAGCGTTTCGCCGCGCGCTTCCCGGCCGCCGCCCTGCAGAACATCTACGGTCCGACTGAAGCGGCCATCGACGCCAGCACGTGGACCTGCGCGCCTCTGCCGGCCGGCCGTCGCGGCGCGCGCTCGCTGCCCATCGGCCGGCCGATCGACGGCAAGCGGCTGCTGGTGCTGGCGCATGGGCTCGAGCCGGCGCCGATCGGGGTGCCGGGCGAGCTGTTCATCGGCGGCTCCTCCCTTGCCCGCGGCTATCTGGCCCAGCCGGCGCTCACCGCCGAGCGCTTCCTCCCCGATCCGTGGGCGAGCGCCGGACCCGGCTCGCGCCTCTACCGCACCGGCGACCTGGTCCGGCAGTGGCCCGACGGCTTGATCGAGTTTCTCGGCCGTCTCGACCGCCAGATCAAGGTGCGCGGCTTCCGGGTCGAGCTCGGCGAGATCGAGGCGGTGCTCGGCGGGCACCCGCGGGTACGCGAGTCGGCAGTGGTGGCGCACGCCGGCGACTCCGGGGAGATGACCCTCGCCGCCTACTTCGCTCCGCCGTGGCCGCAGGCGGCGGCCGAGCTGCGTGCGCTGCTGCGCGCCCGTGTCCCCTCCTACATGGTCCCTGCCGCGCTGGTGGCGCTGACGGCCCTGCCGCGCACCGCGGGCGGCAAGGTGGACGCCCAGGCTCTGCCGCCGATCGCCGAGCTGGGGCCGGTGGTCGAGCGGGCACCCTACGTGCCGCCCGCGACCGAGCTCGAGCGCGCACTGGCCGGCATCTGGCGCGAGCTTCTGGGCGCCAGCGAGGTCGGCCTGGATGACAACTTCTTCGACCTCGGCGGGCACTCGCTGCTGCTGGTGCGGGTCCACGGGCGGGTGCAGAAGCTGCTCGGCCGCGACCTCCCGATGGTCGACCTGTTCACCCATCCGACCATCGGCGCGCTCGCCGCTCACCTTGCCACCGCCGCGCCCCCGCCGCCGCCGCCCCTCGCGCGCTCATTGCAGCCAGCGCAGCCAGCGCAGCCGGCCGCGGAAGCCGTGGTCGCGGTGGTTGGCATGGCTGGACGTTTTCCGGGGGCGCGCGATGTCGCCGAGCTGTGGCGCAACCTGCGCGAGGGCAAGGAAGCGATCCGCTTCTTCACGGCTGAGGAGCTGCGGGCGGCAGGCGTCGATCCGGCCGTGCTCGCCCTTCCCGGCTACGTGCCGGCGCGCGGCGCCCTCGACGAGTTCGACCGCTTCGACGCCGGGTTCTTCGACTTGAGCCCCCGCGAAGCAGAGGTCATGGACCCGCAGCACCGGCTCTTCCTCGAGCTCTGCTGGGAAGCGCTGGAAGATGCCGGCTACGACCCGTCGCGCTGCGCCGAGCCGGTCGGCGTCTACGCGGGGGTGAGCGCCAATACCTACCTTCTGAGTCAGCTGCTCGACAATCTCGAGGCGCTGCGCGAGGCCGGCCGCAACCAGACCATGCTCGGCAGCGACAAGGACTTCCTCGCCACCCGGGTGTCCTACAAGCTCGACCTGCGCGGTCCCAGCTGCACGGTACAGACCGCCTGCTCGACCTCGCTGGTGGCGGTCCACATGGCGTGCCGGGCGCTGCTCGGCGGCGAATGCGGGATGGCGCTCGCCGGCGGCGTCTCGGTGGCGGTGCCGCAGGTGGCCGGGTATTTCTACGAGGAAGGTGGGATCAACTCGCCCGACGGCCACTGCCGGGCCTTCGACGCCCGCGCGCGCGGCACGGTGGGCGGCAGCGGGGCCGGGGTGGTGGTGCTGAAGCGGCTGGGAGACGCGCTGGCCGGCGGCGACACCATCCACGCCGTCATCCTGGGCTCGGCGATCAACAACGACGGCGCGGTCAAGGTGGGCTATACCGCGCCGAGCGTCGCCGGGCAGGCGGCGGTGATCGCCGCCGCCCAGCGCCTGGCGGGCGTCTCGCCCGGCGACATCAGCTACGTCGAGGCCCACGGCACCGGTACCCCGCTCGGCGATCCGATCGAGATCGCCGCCCTGGCCAGAGTCTTCGGCGTCGATCGCCCGCGGCGCTGTGCGATCGGCTCGATCAAGACCAACATCGGCCACCTCGACGCGGCCTCCGGCGTCGCCGGCCTGATCAAGGCCGTGCTGGCGCTCGAGCACCGCGAGCTGCCGCCCAGCCTCCACTACGAGCGCCCGAATCCGCAGATCGATTTCGCGGCGACGCCCTTCTACGTCAACGCGGAGCTCGCCGCCTGGCCGCCGGGCGACTCGCCGCGGCGGGCGGGCGTGAGCTCGTTCGGGATCGGCGGCACCAACGCCCACGCGGTGCTCGAGGAGGCTCCGCCGGCAGTGCCGACCAGCCCCTCGCGGCGGCACCAGCTCCTGCTGCTTTCGGCGCGCAGCGCGAGCGCCCTGGAAGCGGCCACCGACCGCCTGGCCGGCTACCTGGTGCAGAACCCGGACTGCGCGCTCCCCGACGTGGCCTACACCTGTCAGGTCGGACGCCAGGCGATGAGCCACCGCCGGGTCCTGGTGGCGAGCGATGCCGCCGACGCGGCGGCGGCGCTCGCCAGTCGCCAGGCGCCGCGGCTGCTCAGCTCCGCGAGGAGCGGGCGCCAGGGCGGCCGGCCGCAGGTTGCTTTCCTCTTTCCCGGCCAGGGCGCGCAGCGCCCCGGCATGGCCGGCGAGCTCTACGCCGCCGAGCCGGCCTTCCGCGCCGCGCTCGACCTCCAGCTCGAGGTGCTGGCGCCGCTTCTGCCTGGGATCGACCTGCGGGACGCCCTCGGTATTTTAGAGGGGCCAGAGGGGCCAGACGGGGCAGCGAGGAGGGAAGCCAGGGGAGCTGGCGGGGCGTTGCGCCTCGGGCTGGAGCAGACGATCCTCGCCCAGCCGCTCCTGTTCGCGGTCGAATATGCGCTGGCCCGTCTCTGGATGGAGTGGGGGGTGATCCCGGCGGCCATGCTCGGCCACAGCCTGGGCGAGTACGTCGCCGCCTGCCTGGCCGGCGTCTTCACGCTCGAGGACGCCCTGACCCTGGTGGCACGGCGCGCCCTCCTGATGCAGAAGCTGCCGCCTGGTGCCATGCTGGGAGTGCCGCTCGCCGAGGCGAGGATCGCGGAGCTGCTGGCCGAGACCGCGCCCGAGCTGGCCCTGGCGGCCGTCAACGGACCGGAGCTGTGCGTCGTCTCGGGGCCGGTGGAGGCAATCGACGAGTTCCTACGCCAGCTCGCCGAGCGGGGGGTCGCGGGGCGCTGCCTGCGCACTTCGCACGCCTTCCATTCGGCGGCGATGGATGCGGTGATGGGTCCTTTCACCGCGGCGGTGCGGCGGGTGGCGCTGCGGCCGCCGGCGCTGCCCTACCTCTCCAACCTGACCGGCAGCTGGATCGAGGACGCCCAGGCCACCGATCCCGGCTACTGGGCCCGCCATCTGCGCCAGCCGGTGCGCTTCGCCGACGGGCTGGGCGAGCTGCTCCGCGATCCTGAGCGGCTGCTGCTCGAAGTGGGGCCGGGGAGCACGCTCTCGACCCTGGCGCGCCGCCAGGCGGCCGCAGGGGCCGTGGTGGCCGTCGAGTCGCTGCCGCGGCCGGGCGAGGAGGGGGCCGAGCAGCCGGCGCTCCTCGCAGCCCTCGGCCGCCTCTGGCTGGCCGGAGTGACGATTGACTGGCCGCGCTTCTCGGCCCACGAGACCCGCCGCCGCCTGCCGCTGCCGACCTATCCCTTCGAGCGCCAGCGGTACTGGCTCGAGAAGGCCGATGGCGAGCCGCGGAAAGGGGCGCCGGCGCCCCGCTCCGCCGCCGGCGCTCACGTCCACATGCCGCCGGCGTCTGCCGGCGCTCACGTCCAAACAGGCCCGGCGTCCGCCGCCGCCGACGTCCAGATGGCGCCGGCGGCAGGCGAGCCAAGCGCCGAGCGGACCGACGGGCCTGGCGCCGGGCAGCGGCGCGGCGGCCATGCCCGGCCAGAGCTTGCCACCCCGTACGTGGCGCCGCGCACCGATACCGAGCGCCGGCTGGCCGCCATCCTGGAGAGCGTGCTCGGCATCGACCGGGTCGGTGTCCACGACGGCTTCGGCGAGCTGGGCGGACACTCGCTGCTCGCCCTGCAGGTCGTGGCGCGGCTGCGCTCGGCCTTCGCCGTCGAGCTGCCGCTGCGGGCGATCTTCGACGCGCCGACGGTGGCGGCGCTGGCAGTCCACATCCTGGAAGGGGAGGCCCGCTCCGCCGGCTCCGAGAGCCTCGAGCAGATGCTCGACCAGCTCGACGGCCTCTCCGACGAGCAGGCCGAGGCCTTGCTCCGCGGCGGCGTGCCGCTGGCCGCCTGGAAGCCAGGCTCGAGCGAGGGCGAATGAGCGGCCTCGCCGAACGGCTGCAGGAGCTGTCGCCGAGGAAGCGCGAGCTGCTGCTGCGCCAGCTGCGCAGCCAGCGCGGCGGCGAGCAGCCCGGGCTCTCGGCGATCCCGAAGCAGCCGCGGGACGGGCGGCTCTTTCCGCTCTCCTACGCCCAGCAGCGTCTCTGGTTCCTCGACCAGCTCGAGCCCGGCAACCCGTTCTACAACCTTCCCGGAGCGGTGCGCCTTGCAGGACCGCTCGACGAGCGCGCGCTGCGGCGGGCGCTGGCCGAAGTGGTGCGGCGCCATGAGGCGCTGCGCACCGTCTTCGTCAGCGACCAGGGGCGGCCGGCGCAGCGCATCGGCGAGCCGCCGGCGCTGATCATGCCGGTCGTCGATCTCGGCACCCTCGGCCCCCGGCGCGAGAAGGTGGCGATGGCGCTCGCCGCGGCGCTGGTGCGCCGCCCGTTCGACCTGGCCCGCGGACCGCTCCTGCGGGCGCTGCTGCTGCGCCTCGGCCCGGAGGAGCGCGTCCTGGCGTTCGTCGTGCACCACATCGTCGCCGACGGCTGGTCGCTGCGCATCCTGGTGCGCGAGGTATCGGCGCTCTACGCCGCCTGCGCGGCCGGCGCCGCCTCGCCGCTGCCCGAGCTGCCCGTTCAGTACGCCGACTACGCGGCGGCGGAGCGGCAGTGGCTCGCCGAGGGCATTCTCGCGCCGCAGCTCGACCACTGGAAGCGCCGGCTCGCGGGCCTCCCCGCGGCTCTCGAGCTGCCCGCCGACCGGCCGCGGCCCGAGATGCAGACCTTCCGCGGCGGGCAGCAGCCGCTGGCGGTGCCGCCGGCGGTGCTCGATCGGCTGCGCGCCTTGGGCCAGGGCGCCGGGACGACGCTCTTCATGGGCCTGCTGGCCGCCTTCATGACCCTGCTTCACCGCTACACCCAGTGCCGCGACCTGGCGGTGGGGATGCCGATCGCCAACCGCGACCGGGCCGAGACCGAAGGGCTGATCGGCTTCTTCGTCAACACCCTGGTGCTGCGCGGCGATCTCTCCGGCGACCCGCCGGTGCGCACGCTGCTCGCCCGTGTGCGGGCCGCGGTGCTCGAGGCCTTCGCCCACCGCGACCTCCCGTTCGAGCGGCTGGTCGAGGAGCTGCGGCCGGAGCGCGACCTGGCCCACTCGCCGCTCTTCCAGGTGCTCTTCGCCTTCCAGAGCATTCCGGCCGCCGCGCCGGTTGCCGAGTCGCTGGCGGCGCGCCCTCTGCCGGTCGAGATCGGCCGCTCGCTGTTCGACCTCACCCTGAGCCTGGAAGAGGAGCCGGGCGTGCTCGCCGGCTGGTTCGAGTACAACCGCGACCTCTTCGACGCCGCGCGCCTGCGGCGCCTGGCCGGGCACTATCTGAACCTGCTGGCGGCCATGGCCGCGGCGCCGGAGCGCCGGCTCTCCGAGCTGCCGCTGCTCAGCGCCGCCGAGCGCCAGCAGCTGCTCGCCGAGTGGGCCGAGCCGGCCGGCGCGGGGCCGGCGCGGCGGCGCGCCCACGAGCTGTTCGAGGCGCGGGCTGCCGAGCGGCCGGCGGCGCCGGCCCTGGTCTGGGGCGCCCTGAGCTGGAGCTATGGCGAGCTCAACGCGCGCGCCAACCG
>DASZZP010000083.1:0-503154 GCA_035544875.1 Thermoanaerobaculia bacterium
TGCTGCTTGAACTGCCCTACCCCCCTCAGGAGTGGGAGGTTGGGGCGAGTCCGGCCCGCTCAAAAGCATCTATCGGATCGCCCCCCGCAACCCCTCGATCCCCTTCCCACCCCTCCGGGGGGGAAGGGGACGCCCCCTCCCCCTCACAGCGGGGAGTTTCGTCTTAGTGCCCAACGCGCCGCCCCGGCCCAGGGCCCGCCTGGCGAAGCTGGGCCTGGCCCTCGCCGCTACCGCCGCCGCGCTCCTGGTGGGCGAGGCGGCGCTGCGCATCGCCGGGGTCTCCTACCCCAACTTCTATCGCCCGGACGTGCGCCGCGGCTGGGCCCTCGAACCGGGGGCGGAGGGGTGGTGGCGCAAGGAGGGGGAGGCCTACGTCCGCATCAACAGCGGCGGCCTGCGCGACGACGAGCACCCGCTCCGCAAAGCGCCACGCACGCTACGGATCGCGGTGCTGGGCGATTCCTGCACCGAAGCCCTGCAAGTGCCGGTCGAGCAGACCTTCTGGAAGCTGCTCGAACGGGAGCTCGGCCACGGTCCGGCGCTGGCGGCGCTCGGCGCGCCCGCCGTCGAGACGCTCAACTTCGGCGTCGCCGGCTACGGCACCGCCCAGGAGCTTCAGACCCAGCGCTACGAGGTGTGGAAATACCAGCCGGATTTCGTGCTCCTGGCCTTCTACACCGGCAACGACGTGCGCAACAACGACCGCCAGCTCGAGCAGGACCCGTCGCGCCCCTACTTCGTCCAGGGCCGGGGAGGCGGGCTGGAGCTCGACGACTCGTTCCGCCGGACGCTCGGCTACCGGCTGCGGTTGACCGCGCCCGTCCGCCTGCTCTACGCCGTTTTCAACCGCGTGCGGCTGCTGCAGCTGGCCAAGCAGGGGAAAAGCACGCTCGACGGCTGGGTCGGGGCCGCCAAGGCGCGCAGCAAGGAGAACGGCGAGGCGTTGCAGGAGCTCGGCCTCGACAACGCGGTCTACGTGCCGCCGCGCGGCGGCGATTGGGACCGCGCCTGGCGGGTGACCGAGGCGATGATCCTGGCGATGCGCGACGACGCCGCCGCCCACCGCGCCGGCTTCGGGGTGGTGACGCTGAGCAACGGCATCCAGGTGCATCCCGACCCCGAGGTGCGCCGGGCCTTCATGCGGCGGCTCGGCCTCGCGACTCTCTTTTTCCCCGACCAGCGGATCGCCGCCCTCGGCCGCGCCTCCGGCATCCCGGTGCTCAACCTCGCGCCGCCGCTCCAGGAGCTGGCCAGCCGCCAGCACCTCTTCCTGCATGGCTTCGCCAATACGCGCCCCGGCGAAGGGCACTGGAACGCCCGCGGCCACGCGGCAGCCGCGCCGCTGGTTGCCGCGTGGCTGGGCGCCGAGCTTGCCCACCGTTCTCCTGTTGGTTCAAAATAGCTGCATCGATGCGACGCTTCAGACCCAGCCACGGCGTCTTCGTGGTCCTGCTCTTCGTCGGCGCCGTCGTGGTCGCCGATCTCGCCCTGGAAGGACGCCTGGGCCGCGGCGGCTACGAGCTCGTGCGGCCGGGACGCGACGGAGTGGTGAGGATCGGCCTGGCCGGGATCGCGCCCACGCAGGTGCATTTCTACCGCTTCCTCAACCCCGCCAATCAGGAGGTCCGTTTCTTCGTCGGCCGGGACGGCAGCGGCCAGGTGCAGGCCGCCTTCGACGCCGACGAAGTCTGCGCCAGGAGCAAGCGCGGCTTCCGCCACGAAGGAGAGTGGGTGGTCTGCAACAAATGCGACAAGTCCTTCCGGCTCTCGGAGGTCAACGCGGGCGGCGGCGGCTGCCGGCCGATCCCGCTGCCGTTCCGCGTCGCGGGCGAGGAGCTGGTGGTCGCCGAGGCCGACATCCTGCAGGGGTGGCGCCTCTTCCGATAGCGGCTGCCGATCGCGCTGCCGGCGCTTCGGATTGGGACAAATGCCGTGAAATCAAGGCTTTGACGGAGCCGCCCGCGATGGTGTATCGTCGCGCGGTCCGGAAAGGATCGAAATGTCCGCAGCCGACTTCGTGCTCTACGAAGAAGAGTACCAGCAGCTCGAGGAGGCGCTGCGCCGCCTGCGTCAGGAGGCCAACGGCAAGGCGGTTTTCCTGATCGACAAGAACGGCCAGCAGATCGCGGCAGCGGGCGAGATCGATCAGTTCGACACCACCTCTCTCGCCTCGCTCACGGCCGGCAACGTGGCGGCCACCGACGGCCTCGCCAAGCTGATCGGCGAGCGCGAGTTCTCGGTGTTGTTCCATGAGGGGCAGCAGGATCACATCCACATCTCGATCGTGGCCAAGCGCGCCATCCTGGTGGTCATCTTCGACGACCGTTCCTCGCTCGGCCTGGTCCGCCTGCGGGTCAAGCGCGCCAGCGGCGATCTCGAGCGGGTCTTCGACGTGATGCTGCAGAAGGGTGACCGGCAGGCCAGGTTGCCCGCGCACGCCAGCCCTTTCGCCGAGATCACCGACGACGACATCGACGCCCTGTTCGGGGAGTAGCGCAGCGCCGCCGGCTCTTGGCGCTCGCCGCCCGCGGTCCCACGGAGTGAGGCAAGCGGATGACCTTCATCAACTACGCGAGCAAGGAGATCAACTGCAAGATCGTCTACTACGGCCCCGGCCTGTGTGGCAAGACGACCAACCTCCAGTACATCTACAACAAGACCTCGCCCGACTCGAAAGGTAAGATGATCTCGCTCGCCACCGAGGCCGACCGCACGCTGTTCTTCGACTTCCTGCCCCTGGACCTCGGCAGCATCCGCGGCTTCACCACCCGTTTTCACCTCTATACCGTCCCTGGCCAGGTGTTCTACGACGCCAGCCGCAAGCTGATCCTGAAAGGCGTCGACGGCGTGGTCTTCGTCGCCGACAGCCAGGACGAGCGGATGGAGGCCAACATCGAGTCGATCCGCAACCTGGAACAGAATCTGAAAGAGCACGGCTTCGAGCTCGCGTCGATTCCCTACGCCCTGCAGTTCAACAAACGGGATCTGCTCAACGTGGCGCCCGCCGAAGACATGTATCGGACCCTCAACTACAAGCGGGAACCGACCTTCGAAGCGGTGGCGACCACCGGCCTGGGGGTCTTCGACACCCTCAAGTCGGTTGCCAAGCAGATCCTGATCGAGCTCAAGAAGCGGTAGTGGCCGCCGTGCCCGAACCTTCGGCTTCTTCCGCGCCCTCCCTGGTGGCGGTGGGCGGTGGGACCGGCCTCTCGGCGCTGCTGCGCGGCCTCAAGCACGAGGTGGGGTCGGCGCGCCTGCGCCAGCTGACCGGCGTGGTCACGGTCACCGACGACGGCGGCTCCTCGGGCCGGCTGCGCCGCGAGTTCGGCGTCTTGCCGCCGGGCGACATTCGCAACTGCATCGTCGCGCTGGCCGACGACGAGGATCTCCTCGCCCGGCTTTTCCAGTACCGCTTTCCCAACGGCGGCGGCCTGGTCGGCCACTCCTTCGGCAACCTGTTCCTGACCGCCCTGACCGGCATCACCGGCGACTTCCACCAGGCCATCCTGATGGCCGAGTCGATCCTGCGGGTGCGCGGGCAGGTCTTTCCCGCCACCGCGCTGGACGTCCGCCTGCGCGCCCGCGGCATCTCGGGGGCGGTCTACGAGGGCGAGTCGGCGGTGGGGGGCTCAGGCGAGGAGATCGCCGACATCGAGCTCGATCCCCCGACGCCGCCGGCCTTTCCCCCGGCGGCGGCGGCCCTGGAGAGCGCCGACGCCATCCTGCTCGGACCCGGCTCGCTCTACACCTCGATCCTGCCCAACTTGCTCATTCCGGGGATCCGCCAGGCGATCGGGAAGAGCCGCGCCAGGGTCGTCCTGCTGCTCAACCTGATGACCCAGCCCGGGGAGACCGAAGGCATGATGGGCGGCGCGCATCTGCGGGCCATCGAGCGACACATCGGCAGCGGTCTGATCCATACCGTGCTCGTCAACTCGGCCCCGATCCCCAGGACGCTGCTGACCCACTATGCCGAGACCCGCTCCGAGCCGGTCGCGGTCGAGCCCGTGGCGATGGCGCGTTCGGGAGTAGAGGTCGTCGAGGCCAACCTGCTGGCCGACGGCGAGCTGATCCGCCACGACCCGGAGAAGCTCTGTGCCGCCGTCCTCGCCCTGCTCGGGCGCCCGGGCGGCGGGCCCTGCGGCGAACGAGGCGCACGATGAGCGCCCGCTCCGCCGGCCCCCATCGCTCGCCCCCCCGCGCGGTGCCTGAACGGCCGCGGATGGCGGTGGTGCTCGCCGCCGGCAAGGGGACGCGCATGCGCTCGGCGGTGCCCAAAGTGCTCCACCGGGCCGCCGGGCGGCCGCTGCTTGCCTGGGTGCTCGACGCCGCCCGCGCCGCCCGCTGCGCGCGTATCCTGGTGGTGGTCGGCCATGGCGCCGAGCAGGTGCGCGAGGAACTCGGGGCAAGCGACGTGAGCTGGGTGACCCAGGCCGAGCAGCTGGGAACCGGCCATGCGCTCGCGCAGGCCGGCGAGCTGGTTGCGGGCGAGGCGCTGCTGCTGGTGCTGTCGGGCGACGCGCCGCTGGTCACCCCGGCGACGCTGGAGCGGCTGGCGGCGGCGGCCGGGGCGGCCGGCGACGGGGCGGCAGGCTGGGGGGCGATGGCCGTGGCCGAGCTGCCCGAGCCGGGCTCGCTGGGGCGGGTGGTCGGGGCGCCCGACGGGGCCGACGGGACCGACGGAGCCGACGGAGCCGACGGAAATCACCGCGACCGGCGGCAGCGGCAGCGGCTGGTGCGGGTCGTCGAGGCGGCCGACGCCTCGCCGGCCGAGCTGGCGCTGACCACCGTCAATGCCGGTTTCTATGCCCTGCCGGCGCCCGAGATCTTCACCTATCTCGGCCGCCTCGGCACCGCCAACGCCAAGGGCGAGCTCTACCTGACCGACGCCGTGAGCGCCGCCGCCGCCGCCGGGCGGCGGATCGAGCTGGTGGCGCTCGCCGACCGCTGGGAGGCGCTGGGAGTGAACGACCGCCGCGAGCTGGCGCAGGCGCATCGCCTGCTTCTCGACCGTCATATGGAGACGCTGATGGGCGCCGGGGTGACCATGCTCGATCCCGCCCGGACGGTGGTCGAGGCCACCGTCTGTGTCGGCGCCGACACAGTCCTCCACCCCGGGGTGTCCCTCCTGGGCCGCACCCGCGTCGGTGCGGGGTGCACGCTGCACCAGGGCGCCTGGCTGCGCGACACCGGCCTGGGAGAAGGCGTCACGGTCGAGCCGTACAGCGTGCTCGACGGCGCCGAGGTGGGCGACTTCTGCCGGGTCGGACCCTTTGCCCGCCTGCGCCCGGCATCCCGCTTGCTGAAGGGAGCCCGCGTGGGCAACTTCGTCGAGCTCAAGAACGCCGAGCTGGGCGAGGGGAGCAGGGCCGGCCATCTCTCGTACCTGGGCGACGTCACCGTGGGCGAAGGCGCCAACATCGGCGCCGGCACCGTGACCTGCAATTTCGACGGCGCCAGCAAGCACCCGTCCGCGATCGGCCGCGGCGCCTTCATCGGCAGCAACACGCTGCTGGTCGCGCCGGTCAAGGTCGGCGACGGCGCCGCCACGGCGGCGGGATCGGTGATCACCAGGGACGTGCCGGCCGCCGCGCTGGCCGTGGGGCGGGCACGGCAGAAGAACCTGGCCGGGCGGGCCGCCGGCCTCGGCGGCAAGCGGCGGCGCGGCGGCCAGGGCGGCCAGGGCTGCGACACCGAAGAGGAGAGCTAGGGTATATGTGTGGGATCGTGGGTTACGTCGGCAGCCGCGAGGTGGTGCCGCTGCTGATGGAAGGGTTGCGCCGGCTCGAGTACCGGGGCTATGACTCGGCCGGCCTGGTGGCCGTCCAGGACGGCGCTCTCAAGACGCTCAAGAGCGAGGGCAAGCTCGACCGCCTGCGCGAACGGCTGGAGCGCGAGCCGCTCGCCGGCCACTACGGCCTCGGCCACACCCGCTGGGCCACCCACGGCGCGCCGAGCGAGCGCAACGCCCACCCGATGGTCGATTCGCGCGGCCGTCTTGCCTTGATCCACAACGGCATCATCGAGAACTTTCTGCCGCTCAAGAAGCGTCTGGAGAGCGAGGGCTGGACCTTCTCCTCGGATACCGACACCGAGGTGGTGGCGAACCTGATCTCCTCCTACCTCGACGGCGATCTGCGGGCCGCGGTCGCCAGGGCCTGCCGCGAGCTGCAGGGGATGTATGCCTTCGCCGTGGTGGCGACCCCTCACGGCCCACACCGCGCGGATCGCCTCGAGGCCGCCGGCGCCAATGGCGCGGGCGCAAGTGCGGGTGCGAGAGCCGGCGGCGCGGCGGCCGAATCGGGCCAGGAGATCGTCGCCGCCCGCAACGGCCCGCCGCTGGTCATCGGCCTCGCACGCGGCGAGCAGTTCCTGGCCTCCGATCCCACGGCGCTGCTCTCCCACACGCGCGACGTCATCTTCCTGGAAAACGGCGACCTCGCCCGCTTGACGCCGGCCGGGGTCGAGATCTGGGACCGCCAGGGGCAGCCCGTTTCGCGGCCGGTGCAGCACCTCAACTGGGACCCGGTGCAGGCCGAAAAGGGCGGCTACAAGCACTTCATGCTCAAGGAGATCCATGAGCAGCCCCAGGCCGTCCAGGACACTCTCGCCGGGCGCGTCGACTTTGCGGAAGGGCGCATCCGCCTCGAAGGCCTGCGGCTCGGCGAGCGCGAGCTGGAGCGGATCGAGCGCCTGCACCTGCTCGCCTGCGGCACCTCCTGGCACGCCGCGCTGGTGGGAAAGTTCCTGATCGAAGAGCTCGCCCGCCTGCCGGTCGAGGTGGACTACGGCTCGGAGTACCGTTACCGCGACCCGCTGGTCGATGACCGGGTGCTGGCGGTTGGCATCTCCCAGTCGGGCGAAACCGCCGACACCCTGTCGGCGATGGAAGCCGCCCGCGAGCGCGGCGCCCCGCTGCTCGCGATCTGCAACGTCCAGGGCAGCCAGGCGACCCGGATCAGCGACGGGGTCATCTACACCCATGCCGGGCCCGAGATCGGCGTCGCTTCGACCAAGGCCTTCACCACCCAGCTGGTGGCGCTCTACCTCCTGGCGCTCTACCTGAGGCAGATCCGCCAGGGCGCGGTCGAGCGCCATTTCCTCGACGAGCTGTCGCACCTGCCGCAGGCCCTGGACGCGGTCCTGCACGGCCAGGAGGGGTACCTCGAAGAGCTCGCCCGCCGCCACTTCCGGGCCGAGAACTTTCTCTACCTGGGTCGCGGCATCAACTACCCGATCGCGCTCGAGGGCGCCCTCAAGCTCAAGGAGATCTCCTACATCCACGCCGAGGGCTATCCGGCGGGCGAGATGAAGCACGGACCGATCGCGCTGATCGACGAGTCGATGCCGGTGGTCGCCCTGGCCACCGGCGACTCGGTGTTCGAGAAGATGAAGAGCAACCTGCAGGAGGTCAAGGCGCGTGACGGCCTGGTGATCGCGGTCTCCGACCGCGATCGCGAGCAGCTCGGCGCGGTGGTGGACGAGCTGATCGTCGTGCCCTCGGTCTCGCCGCTCCTGCAGCCGATCGTCAACGTCGTGCCGCTGCAGCTGCTGGCCTACTTCATCGGCGTCCGCCGCGGCGCCGACGTCGACCAGCCGCGCAACCTCGCCAAGAGCGTCACCGTCGAGTAGCGGCGCCACGCGGCTCAGAAAGCGCGCGGCTGCGCCCAGGTGCGCCAGCGGCGGGAATTGATCAGTCGATGGCGGTGGGTGCGGTCTTGGCGGCCTCGGTGATGCGCATGCCGTAGAAGGAGCGCCAGACGAAGACGGTCGAGATGAGGAAGAAGATGACCGCCAGGACGGCGCTCTGCGCGCGCGGCAGGGTGATCGCGAGCTCGACGGCCAGCAGGCCGAAGAGGGTGGTGAACTTGATGATCGGGTTCATCGCCACCGACGAGGTGTCCTTGAAGGGGTCGCCCACGGTGTCGCCGACCACGGTCGCGGCGTGCAGCGGCGTTCCCTTCTCCTTGAGCTCCACCTCGACGATCTTCTTGGCGTTGTCCCAGGCGCCGCCGGCGTTGGCCATGAAGATCGCCTGGTAGAGGCCGAAGATGGCGATCGAGACCAGGTAGCCGATGAAGAAGTAGGGCTCCAGGCAGGCGAAGGCGAGAGTGCTGAAAAAGATGACCAGGAAGATGTTGAACATCCCCCTCTGCGCGTAGGTGGTGCAGATCGCGACCACCTTCTTGCTGTCGGCCATCGAGGCTTTCTCGGCCCCCTCGTCGAGCCGGATGTTGCGCTTGATGAACTCGACGGCGCGGTAGGCGCCGGTCGACACCGCCTGGGTGGAGGCGCCGGTGAACCAGTAGATGATCGCGCCGCCGGTGATCAGCCCGAGCAGGAATGGGGGATGGAGCAGCGACAGGTTTTCGACCAGCGCCGGCTTGAGACCCTTGGTGAGCAGCACGATGATCGAGAAGATCAAGGTCGTCGCGCCGACCACCGCGGTGCCGATCAGCACCGGCTTGGCGGTCGCCTTGAAGGTGTTGCCGGCGCCGTCGTTGGCCTCCAGGTGATGCTTGGCGCGCTCGAAGTCGACGGCGAAGCCATAGTCTTTCTGCAGCTCCTGCCGGATGCCGGGAAGGGTCTCGATGGTCGACAGCTCGTAGATCGACTGCGCGTTGTCGGTCACCGGTCCGTAGGAGTCGACGGCGATCGTCACCGGCCCCATGCCGAGGAAGCCGAAGGCGACCAGGCCGAAGGAGAAGACCGCCGGCGCGATCATCAGGTGGCCGAGGCCGGCCACGCTGACGCCGTAGGCCGCGGCCATCAGGGCGACGATGGTCAGGCCCATCCAGTAAGCGCTGAAGTTGCCGGCGATGAAACCCGACAGGATGTTGAGCGAAGCGCCGCCTTCGCGCGACGAGGTCACCACCTCGCGGACGTGGGCCGACTCGGTCGAGGTAAAGACCTTGACCAGCTCGGGGATCAGGGCGCCGGCCAGGGTGCCGCAGCTGATGATGATCGACAGCTTCCACCACTGCGTGGTGTCGCCGCCGAGACTGGGGATGAGGAGATAGGAGATGGCGAAGGTCACCGCCATCGACAGGATCGACGTCAGCCACACCAGCGAGGTCAAGGGCGCCTCGAAGTTCATCTGGTCGGCGGCGGCGTAGCGGGCGCGGGCGATCGCCGCGTTGAGCAGGTAGGAGGCGCCGCTGGTGACGATCATCAAGATTCGCATGACGAAGATCCAGACCAGCAGCTGGGCCTGGACGGCCGGGTCGGTGACCGCGAGCAGGATGAAAGTGATCAGGGCGACGCCGGTGACGCCGTAGGTCTCGAAGCCGTCGGCGGTGGGGCCGACCGAGTCGCCGGCGTTGTCGCCGGTGCAGTCGGCGATGACCCCGGGGTTGCGGACGTCGTCCTCCTTGATGTTGAAGACGATCTTCATCAGGTCGGAGCCGATGTCGGCGATCTTGGTGAAGATGCCGCCGGCGATACGCAGCGCGGCGGCGCCGAGCGACTCGCCGATTGCGAAGCCGATGAAACAGGGGCCGGCGTAGTCGCGCGGCACGAAGAGCAGGATGGCGAGCATCATCACCAGCTCGATCGAGATCAGCAGCATGCCGATCGAGATCCCGGCCTTGAGCGGGATTTCATAGGTCGGGAACGGCTTGCCGCGGAGGCTGGCGAAGGCCGAGCGCGAGTTGGCGAAGGTGTTGACCCGGATGCCGAACCAGGCCACGCCATAGCTGCCGCCAATGCCGATCAGGCTGAAGATCAGGATGGTGATGACCTTGGCGGCCGGGAAGTGCAGCAGCCCGCCGAAATAGAAGACCATCACGGCGCCGATGAAGAGCTCGAGCAGCAAGATGAATTTGCCCTGCCCGATCAGGTAGGTCTTGCAGGTCTCGAAGATCAGCTCCGAGATGTCGCGCATCGAGCGGTGGACGGGCAGGTTCTTGAGCTGCAGGTAGTTGACCAGTCCGAACAGCATGCCGGCGAAGCAGACCAGCAGGCCGCCGAGCAGCAGATTGTGGCCGTCGATGCCGAAGAACGAAACGCTCGCCAGGTCAGGGAGCTTGAGCTCCGCCTCGCTCGCCATGGCGGGGGAGGCGGTCAGGGCGGCGGCCATGGCGGCGGTCACCGCGACGCCAAGGCGCCGCCAGCGCCGGCTGCTGGCCGGGCACGCCCCGGCAGCGGATTCGCTTCGCGAGGATCGAAAAACTCTACGCATGTCTTCCTCCAGAATCGAGACCACCAGAGCCCGCCGCGCGGCCGGCTCCCTCGCCTGGCCCCTACCCCAGGGCCGGGCGGCCATGCCGCCGCGCGGTGCGTTGCTCTTGAGTTGAGTCAGCCGTGAACCGGAAACCGGCGCTTTGCCCGCCTCTGACCAGAATCTGCTGCTGCTATTCGCCCACTCTCGCCTGGCGACCGCAGCCCTCGAGGATAGCGGGCGCAACAACGGAACGACAGAGGCTATCACAAGCGAATGACCCGCGGGCAGCGGGTCAGCGTGGCGCGCGTGGCGCCGGAAGACCGGGCAGCGCCGGCCCCCCACCGTGCTCGCTTCTCCTATAATAGCCCCGGTCGAAAAGGCTCCCACGCAGCTGGCGGCCAGAGCGCTTGCGGGCGCCGGCCTTCCGGGCCGCAGCGCTTGCGGGTGCGCCCGTGTCCTGCCTGTATCCTGAAGATCCCGGCGGAGGAGCGATGCAGCAGTCCCGTGAGCTCACCGACCGCTATCGACTCGACAAGATCCTCGGGTCGAGCCGCTCCGGGAGCGTATTGCAGGCTACCGATCTGTGCTCCGGCCAGCCGGTGGCGATCAAGCTGATCGCCCTGGCGTCGGCCAGGAGCTCGACCTCCGCCCGGGAGCGCTTCGAACGCCTGGGCGCCTTCCTGAGCGGACCCCCGGCAGCCCGCCCCGCGAGCCTTCCGGCCGCGCTCGACTACGGCTTCATCCCCGACGGCAGCGCCTTTCTGGTTCTCGAGCTGCTCGACGGGGTCGGCTTCGAGACCCTAACCGGCGGGCCGCCGGAGCACATCCTGCCGCTGCTGGCGCAGGCCATCTCCGGGCTCGAGGCGCTGGCCGGGCAGGAGCTCGCCCACCACAATCTCTCGCCCGAGAACGTGCTGGTCGCCGGCGGGAGGGCCAAGCTGCTCGGCCTCGGCACGGGCTGCTTCCGGCCCGCCGGCGACGCCGCCTCGGCGCGCTTTCGCGCTCCCGAGCTCGCCGGCCCCGCGGCCCTCGCGCTGACCGCCGATTGGCGCGCCGACGGCTACTCCCTGGCCATGACGACCTGCCAGGCGCTCGGCGCGACAGTGGTCCTCGGTGAGGCCTCCGGTCCTTTCGTCCAGATGCCCCTGTCCTTGAGCTTCGAGCTCGCCAACGACGAAGCGTTGCGCCAGATCCTCGAACGCAGCTTGCGGCAGCTGCCGGCGCAGCGGCCGTCCCTTCCCGAAATCCGCACCGCCTTCGGCCTGGCTCTCGGGGTGGGCCCGCTGGGAGACATCCTCTACCTCGGCGAGCCAGCCGACCGGGGAGAGCGCGGCGAGCCGGGCGCGGTCATCGTGCCCGCCGGCAGCGGCGGGGACGAACGCGAGTTCGAAGTCGGGCTCGGAAGCGTATTCGAAGACGGTCTCGCGGCGGCTTTCACGGACCCGGCGCCGCCGCCCGCCGGCCCACCCGCGGCGAGCGCGCCCGCCAGAGCAGCCACCGCGCCAGCGGTCCAGGGCTCGATCGGCGGCGCGCCGGCCGCGGCGCCGGCTCAGCCGGCTCACCCGCACCACCACAAGCCGCCAAGCCTCCCCGCGATCGAGGAGCTGCTCGACCTTCTGGCGGCGGGCAAGCGGCCCTCGCCACGGCTTCCGGCCCAGGAGCGCGGGCATCATGACCCGCGCGCGGCGCAACAGGTGCCGGTGAGGCCCGCGCCGCCATCCGACTCGCCGGCGGCCGGCGCTCCCGCCAATGCCGGCCCGCCCGGCGGATCAGGCGCCGCCGGCAGCCAGGCCTATCCATCGCCCGCGGCGTCCCTCCCTCCCCCGGCTTCCTTCGCTTTCGCGGCTCCCAGGGCTGCCGCGACTCCGCCGGGTCCACCGACTTCACCGAGTCCGCCTATACCAAGCACGGCGGACCGCGGCGGCATGTCCGCGGGGGTGACACCTGCTGAGATGCTGTCGGCGGTCGACGATCTGCTGAGCGCGCTGCCGCCGGCGCCCGCCACGCCGCCGCCCGCACCCCCCGCGCGGCGGCGCGGCGGACGCGCAGCACCCTCGGCGGCGCCGGCGCCCAGCTCCGGCAAGCCCCGGCCGCAAGCCGAGGCGCAGCCGGCGGGCGCGGGCGCGGCAGCGGAGGAGACCGGCATCGTGACGCGCCTGGGGACGCGGCTCGCCGCGCTGCCGCGGCCGGTCCGGCTGGGCAGCCTGGCCGCGGGGGCGGCCCTTCTGCTGCTCCTGGTGCTGGCCGCCTTCTGGCTGAGCCGGCACGGCGCGCCGGCCGCGGCGCCCGCGGTGGCGGCGGCGCCGGCCGGGCCGCCCGAGAAGCCGGGGCGCTCGCCGGCTTCCAAGCTGGCCGAGGCCGCGAGCTATCTGGCGCTGGGCAGGGAGGCCGACCACCAGGTCCGGCGCGAGCTGCGGACCCTGTCTTTCGCCGACCAGGGAGAGCTCTCCGCCGAGGGGTGCAGGCGGCTCGCGGCGCTCGAGGCCACGCTCGCCTTCGCCGCCCTCGAGACCCTGCCTCAGGACCTCGCGGCCGGAATCAAGAGCGGCGATCTGGCGCTCCTCCAGGGTGTGGTGGCCGCCGGCAGGGCCAGCGACGTGCCGCCCGCCATGAGAGCCGATTTCGAGCGCGCCAGGAGTCTGGTGGCGCTCTACGAGAAGGCCGAAGCCGCGGCCGGCCGCGGCGACCACGAGGCCGTGCTCGAGCAGTTCCACGCCATGGAGGGGTTATCGAAGTTCCTGCGCGATCCCCAGGGACTGCGGGAGCGGGCGGCGGCGGAGCTCGAGACGGAGGCCGCCAAGCTGGCGCGGGAGGGCAATTATGACCAGGGCGTCATCCGCCTCGCCGTGGTGCAGCGCGCCTGGCCCGAGCGGACCGGCATCAAGGATCTGCTCCAGACGTTCGCCACGTATGCCACGCAGGAAAACGACCAGCTGCTGGTGCTCGCCTCCGTACCTGCCTACGAGCGCCGGCGCAAGCCGAGCGAACCGCTCGACCAGATGCGGGGCGTCACTCCGACGCCTCACCTGGAGCAGCGCTGGAACGACGCCCGGCAACGGCTCGAAGAGCAGCTCGCCCGGCTCGACGCACTGCCGCCGATCGTCACCCTGCGCGACGGCTTCCTGCTCGAGTACTCCCGCGGCTCGGTGGTGACCCTGAGCTTCCGCGTCACCGACGACTACCAGGTCAAGACCGTGAAGCTCTTCGCCAAGCCCGCGGGAGGCAGGTGGCGCGAGATCGAGCTGCGCCGATCGGGTCTGGGCTACGCCGTCGACCTGCCGCCCGGCTTTCACCAGAACGGCACCGTCGAGCTCTATGTCGTCGCCAGCGATCTCTCCGGCCACGAAGGGATGCTCGGCAGCAAGGAAAAGCCCCTTCTCCTGCGCCGCAAGCAGGGCTTCGAGCGCCTGCTGCGGTAGCGCCGGCTCCGCTCTCCAGGCGCTTGCAAGTTAGAAGCGGGACCTCGGTCGGGTCAGGCGATGGCGACGGGGTGGACAGACCCGAATCGCCGCCCAGGGACGCGGCATGCCGAGTAAGAGAGTGCGTTGCGGGATGCTCATGGTCGTCTCGTTCAGCCTAGCACTTGGCTGCAGCGCTCGCCAGGCGGGCGAGGCACTGGCTTATTTGGCGGGTGAGAAATGGGCTACTAGGCCATGCCGATGCCGAGCGGCAGGCGGCCGACCTGGGCATCGCCTTTGACCTGGGGCTTGTCGCCCGCCGGCTCGGCCTCCGTCTCGCCGGGGTTACGGAAGAGATTGGATTCCAAGTTGTACTGCCGGGTATAGAGGTTGTGGTAGAGGCCGCCCAGGGCGAGCAGCTCCTGGTGCCGGCCGCGCTCGACGATCTTCCCGCCTTCGAGCACCAGGATGGCGTCGGCGCGGCGGATGGTCGACAGCCGGTGGGCGATCACGAACGAGGTCCGTCCGCGCATCAGCTCGACCAGCCCTTCCTGGATCAGCGCCTCGCTCTCGCTGTCGAGCGAGGAGGTCGCTTCGTCGAGGATCAGGATGCGCGGGTCGGCGAGGATGGCGCGGGCGATCGCCACCCGCTGCCGCTCGCCGCCCGATAGCTTCACGCCGCGCTCTCCCACCACCGTGCCGTAGCCCTGCGGCAGCCGGCGCACGAAGTCGTCGCAGTTGGCGATTTCGGCGGCGCGCACGATCTCCGCTTGGGTCGACTCGGGCCGGCCGTAGGCGATGTTCTCGAGCACCGTGCCGTCGAACAGGAAGTTGTCCTGGAACACGACCCCGAGCTGCGAGCGGTAGTCGTGCAGCCGCAGCTCGGCGAGGTCCTGGCCGTCGACCACCACCTGCCCCGAGGCCGGGCGGTAGAAGGCGGCGACCAGGCCGATCAGAGTGCTCTTGCCGGCGCCCGACGGTCCCACCAGCGCCGTCGTGGTGCCGGGCTCCGCCCGCAACGAGATGCCGCGCAGCACCGGCACCCCGGTCTGGTATTCGAAGTGGACGTCGCGCAGCTCGACCTCGCCGCGGATCTCCCCGATCGGCCGCCGCGCCGCGTCGCCCTCGTCCTCCGGCTGCTCGTTGCGGATCTCACGGATGCGTTCGAGGCCGGCGAAGGCCTCGGTGAGCTGGCTGCCGATGTTGACCACCTGGACGACCGGCGCCACCATCAGGCCCATGTAGAGCGTGAAGGCGAAGAACGAGCCGATCGTCATCCTCCCCTCCAAGATCTCGCGCGTGCCGACGAACATCATGACGACCGAGAGGCCGCCGAGCAGCAGGGTCGAGGCGCCGCCGATCGCCGACAGGCCGGTCATCGTGCTGGCGACGTTGCGGAACAACCGGTGCGCGGTCTTGGAGAAGACCAGCGATTCGCGGCGTTCGGCGCTGTAGGCCTTGACCACCCGCACACCCGAGAATGACTCGGTCAGCCGCCCGGAAAGCTCGGCATTGATCTTCGAGCGCTCCCGGAACAGCGGCCGCAGGGTCTTGAAGGCGTACTGCATCACGAACCCAAACAGCGACAGCACGCCGAGCGCGATCAGGGTCAGCTTGAGGTTGATGGTGACCAGGATCGCGAACACCAGCACGGCGGTGATCAGCCCGCCCACCACCTCGACCAGGCCGGTGCCGACCAGGTTGCGCAAACCCTCCGCGTCGTTGATGACGCGCGACAGGAGCGCGCCCGACTTGGTCTGATCGTAGTAGCCGACCGGCAGGCGGCCGACGTGGCGCTGCACCCGGCGGCGCATCTCGGTGATCGAGCGCTGGGCGGCCTTGCCGAGCAGCTGCGACAGCGAAAAAGAGGTCACCGCCTGGATGGTCGTCGCCGCTCCGGCGGCGAGCACCAGCGGTCCGAGCATCGCCGTCTGATGGTTGCGGATCACGTTGTCGAGCAGGTACTTGGTGGTGCCAGGGAGCACCAGGCCCGAGACGCGGTTGACGGCCATCAGCGCCAGACCCACCATCAGCCGGCCCCGGCGCGCCTTGATCAGCTCCAGGGCATCGTTCAGCACGACCTTGCCGGTGATCGCCTTCTTCGCCTTCGCCGGGTCGCTCTCCGGCGGGACCGTCCGCTGCTTCGACGAGACCATCCCGCCAAACAGCCCCGCCCGCGCCCGCGGCGCCGTCAACGGGGCCGCGCTCGCCGCCTGCTGGATCTCGGCCATGGACCTACAGAACAGGCCAAGAGGCCGGATTATTCGATCGCTCGAGGGTTGATTGGGCGCGCGGCTCCGCCACTTGACACCGCTCTCCAGCCATGCTTTTATAGCATTCATATGGCGATTCGGCATTTCTAGTGAACGGCGCGCTGGTGGCGCGGCACATGTGAACGGAGGGGGAGCATGAGAAGGGTTCCGCAGGGAGCCGGCTCGTGTCGCCGCGTGTCAGCGGTGCCGCGCGCCTTGTCCGTCGCACTCTCCCTCGTTGCCGTCGTCGCCGGCGCCGGAGGCCTGCCGGCGGCCGCCCAGCCGATCCAGGCGGGACCGTGGTGGCCGCTCGGCCCCCTGGGTGGAAGCGTCCTCAGCCTGGCGCCGGTTCCCGCCAGCGCCGGGACCGTCTGGGCAGGGGCGCCCGGTGTAGGGGTGTGGAAATCGATCGACGCCGGCGCCTCCTGGGTGCCCAAATTGCTCACCGCGGGGGACCAGACGATCGTGGTCGCCGATCCGGTCGATCCACTGACCGTGTATGTCGGCGCCGGCGGAGGCCTGTTCAAGAGCTCCAATGGCGGGGCGACCTGGACCCTGCTCCGCCCCGCCGGGCAGATCAACGCCCTCGCCGCCGCGCCGTCGTCGCCGCAGGTTCTCTACGAGGCGGAGACCAGCGCTCGAACAGATCTTCAAGGAGTTGCGGGATTCGTCACGTCGATGTGGCGGAGCGCCGATAGCGGGACGACCTGGAGGGAGCTCAACCTGCCCTACCAGGCCTTCGTCATCGACACCGTCGTCGTCGATCCCATAGACCCCAACGTGCTCTATGTCTCCGGCACGGCGTTCTACAGCGACCCCGTTTTTTTCTCCCTGTCCAGCCGGGACGGCGGCGCGACCTGGCAGTACATTGACGGTCCCTGGAGCCCTCTGCTGGTCGATCCGCGCCGCCCCTCGACCCTCTTTGCGGTCAGCGATGGCACGGTCTATCGCAGCGACGACGGCGGTGCGAGCTGGAGTCCCGCCGGCCCGCCGCACGACACGGGTTTCTTCGCCCTTAGCCTGGCTCTCGATCCGGCCAGCGGCGCGCTCTACGCCGGCGGGGAGCTCCTCCCCACCCCCCGCCAGGGGCAGATCTGGAAGAGCCGCGACGGCGGCCTGACCTGGAGCCTGGCTCACCAGCGCGCCAGCGCGATCGTCGCCCTGGCGGTGCTCGCCGGGCGTGTCTACGCCGCGGCCGACGACGTGGGCCTGCTGGTGAGCGGCGACGCCGGCGGGCACTGGGCGGCCGCCAATCCGGGCATTGCAGCGGTGCCGATTGTCGACATCACACCCGATCCGCAGGCAGCAGGGACGCTCTACGCCGCGTTCTCCAAGGCCAGTCTTCCCCTCGGAGGGCTATCTGCGGGGGCGCGCCCCCGGGGAGCGGCGAAATCCACCGATGGCGGCGTCACCTGGGCGCCAATCAACCAGGGGTTGCTCGACTTCCATGGCTTCCCCCAGCTCGTCAATCGGCTGGTCGCCGACCCCCAGAGCCCGGGCGTCCTGTATGCCGCGTTGAGCGCCGGCGTCTTCAAGAGCACCGATGGCGGTCGAAGCTGGCTCGACGCGGGCGGGCTCGGCACCCCGGGCCCCACCTGGCTGATGAACGATGTGGTCGACCTGGCGATCCACCCGCACGACTCCCGCACGCTGGTCGTCGCCGGGACGAGCATCAGCGGCGGGACCGGCGCTGTCGCGGCGATCAGCCACGACGGCGGCGCGAGCTGGGCGCAGATCCCCGACATGCTGGGCCGGGACCCCTACGAGCCGGCGAAGCTCGGCGCCGTGGTATTCGATCCTTCATCGCCCACCCAGCTCTTCGTCGGCGGCCGCGACGGCCTGATCATGAGCTTCGATGGCGGCGCTAGCTGGGCACGCAGCGGGCTGGCCCTGCCCTCTGGTCAAGCGATCACCCGACTGCGGATGGACGCCGATCACGTCCTCTACGCGGTGCTGGCGCCCGGCGCCCATACGCTCTACCGGAGCGCCGACGCCGGCTTCAGCTGGACCGCCATCGACGGCGACCTCCCGGCCGGCTCGCCGGTGCGCGACCTGCTGCTCGACCCGCGCGGCGCGGCGCTCTATGCCGGAACTGACACCGGGGTCTATGGGTCGCAAGACGGCGGCAGGCACTGGGTGGCCCACAACGAGGGGCTGAGCGATCCGCGCGTCACCCGCCTGGTCGCCGATCCAACCCGGCCCGGAGTCCTCTATGCCGGCACCCCTGGCGGGCTCTTCGTCTCGCCGGCGCCGAGCGGCACCTGCATTCCCGGCGACACCGTGCTTTGCCTGTCGCGTGGCCGCTTCGCCGCGCGCCTGGCCTGGACGCTGCGCCATGGCGCTAGCGTCGCGAGCGGCGCCGGCCACGCCCGGCCCCTGGCTGCCGGCACCGGCGCTTTCTGGTTCTTCTCGCCCGACAATGACGAGCTGCTGCTCAAGATCGTCGATGGCGCGGCAGTGAACGGCCACTTCTGGGTCTTCTACGCCGCCCTCTCCGACGTCGCGTACACCTTGACCCTCACCGACACCGCGACCGGCGAGCAGCGCACCTACACCAACCCCGCCGGCAAGCTCACGAGCTTCGCCGACACTCGCGCCTTCAGCGCCGCCTCGCCCGCCACCGCCGGCGGGTTCGGCGGCCCGGCGGCCGGGTCGACTCCGCTGCCGCCGAGCGCGAGCCGCCCCGAAGTCGTCGCGCTCGTCGAGGCCACCGCCGCCGGTTGCGTGCCGGCTAAGAACAGGCTCTGCCTCGCCGGCGCGCGCTTCCAGGTCGAAGTGACCTGGCTGCTGCCCGGCACCGCGAGCACGCCGGCGGCGGCGGTGCCGCTCTCCCCGGACAGCGGCGCGTTCTGGTTCTTCAGCCCGGAGAGCGAGGAGCTGGTGGCCAAGGTAGTCGACGGCCGCCCGCTCAACGGCCATTTCTGGGTCTTCCTGGCGGGTCTCTCCGACATCGGTTACACCGTCACCGTGACCGACACCGCAACCGGTGCCCGCAAGCAGTACGCGAAACCGCCGGGCGCCCTGGTCAGCCAGGCGGACACGTCGTTCTGACGCAGCGCCTGACGCGCCGCGCCTCCTATCCTCCTCCCGGCTTTCGCTTCAGCTCGTCGATGAACGGCTGGAGGGCCTCCTCGGAAAAGCCGCCCATGGCTTGGCAGACCATGGCCTCGCGGCTGCGGAAGCGCTCCTTGTCCGGCCGCGCCGGCTCCCCCAGGTAGACGGCGCGGGCGAGCATCGGCCGCTGGCGGCCGAAGCCCGGAGCTTTCAGGAAATCGCGCAGCTTGCCGCGCAGCCAGACCTCGCTCGCCGTGCCGCAATAGATGATCGCCGCGTCGCAGAGACAGAGACTCTCCTGATGGTCCTCGCGCACCGCGACCTCGTCGCCTTCGAAAAGGGGCAGGATCACCTCGAAGCCCTGGCCGTAGAGGTAATCGTCGAGGACTTTCGCCGCCTCGTAGTCCTCGCGGTCGCAGATCAGGTAGATGCGCACCACGCCGTCGGCGACCTGCGCAGGCTCTTGCGCCACCGCCAGCTCTTTTTTCGCCAACGACTCCAGCCGCTGGCGCAAGGCGGCGCTGAAGTCCTCGATGCTCGTCTGGTAGAGCTCCGCTCCGAGCTGGGCCTCGGGGTCGGTGCGCAGGTGGTCGAGGAACGTCTTCTGCCGGAGCTCCTCGGAGACGCTGTCCGGACGGATCCAGATCAACCGGCGGAGGCCCGCCGCGCGGCTCCGCTGCGCGGCCATGGAGTTCTGCAGGTCGATGATCGACGTCTCCGCACCCTCCGGAACGACCCCGTACCGGCTGCCGATCAGATGGACCGAGAGAACGGAGCGCGCGAGGTCCGCGCCGATCGCGCTCCGCAGCTCCTCGACCGTGAGCGGCAGCCGCTCCTCCGGCACCAGGCGATAGTTGCGCTCCAGGAGCTCGCGCCGGATCGCGTCGCGTTCGCCGGTCAGGTCGACCGAGGTCTCGGCCAGGTAGACCGTCGGCCCGGACGGTGCGGGACCGGTTGCCGTACCCGCCGCCGGGCTCTTGATCTGCTCGAGGAGCTGGCAGATGTCATAGGCGAGATCATCCAGCCGGGCCCAGTACTTGCGCGTCTCGTCGGTGCCGGCCGCGGGCCCGAACTCGATCGGCCGCCCGCTGTCCGGGTCCACCCGGAAAAAATCGTAGCCGAGCAGCCTCTGGAGGCGCTCGGGGTAGCGATCCAGTGGCACCGGCGTCTTGACCACCTTGAAGAGCCGGGCCTTGTTGCCCACCTCGACGAGGTCGTAGCGCTCGGCCAGCTGGCTGAACTCTTCGAGCTCTTTCCGGCACCAGTCCGACTTCAAGTAGCGCGGCGAGATCACCGAGATCAGCAGCGCCGTCTTCGGCAGCTTGTCGAGGATGGCGGTATCGAAGTAATCGTTGCCCTGGATCTTGGGGTCGCGCCAGATCCTCGGCTCCTCGCCCAGGAGCTGCGCCAGCCGGACTCCCAGAGCCCGGTGGAGATGGGTGATCCAGCCCTCCTCGCCCGGCGTGAGCGGCTGATTGTCGATATGGGCGTAGCTGATGAAGACGTCGCTGTCGAAGCTCATCGTTTCGTGGCCGCTCCGCCGGGCGCCGCGTGCCGGCTCCGGGAATAGAAAGGGGTGTCCACCAGCCGGTGGCGGACCTCGAGCTTGCGGCCCTGCGCCAGATCGACCGCGCCGAGCACCGCCTGGTAGCCGAGCTCGTTCGGGACCTGGGCCGTCGTCGCCTGCAGGATGTCGTCCCGATCCCTCAGCATCTCCCCCAGCCGGGCGCTCATGTCGGTCCCGAAGACGCGGACGCGCCCCGCCCGATGCTCCGTGCGGGCTGCGCGGACGGCATCGACGGCCCCTTCGGTCCCTCCCTCGTTCGCCGCCCACAGCACGTCGAGGTCGGGATGGCGCTCGAGGATCTGCCTGGCCGCTGCGATCGCCGTGTCCGGCTCGAGAGCCTCCCGGTTGGCCACCTCGGTCCAGGCGGCGCCGGCGTCGTCGAGCGCGTTCCGGAAGCCCCGGCTGCGCAGCAGCCCGACCGGGAAGCGGTCGATGTTGAGGATGCCGACCTTGAGCCGGCCCGGGACCTCCTCGGACGCCCACTGCGCGAGGAATGCTCCGGTGCGGTAGCCCATCATCTGCGGGTCGCTCTCGTAGAAAGCAGCCACCGCGCCCGCTTCGTCCTCCTCGTTGAGGCAGGTGCCGACGCAGATCACCTTGATGCCGCGAGCCGCGGCGCCGCGCAGCGCCGCCACCGAGGCGTCCGGATCCTCGGCCGTGACCAGCAAGACGTCGACCTTCTGCGCCACGAGCTCGCCGATCTCCCGACCCTCGGCCACGATGTCGTGATCGTGAGCGCGCCAGTGCAGCCGGACCCCCTTTTCCAGCGCGGCCTTGCGCATCCCCGCGAGCACGCTTCCCGACCAGGAATCGTGCCCGAAGATCACCGCGCCGAGCACCAGAGGACGGCGGGGAGCGGCCTGTCTGCCGGGTGCGGGCGCCGCACCCACCTTGGCCGGGCCGGAGCAGGCAAGCATCGACAGCGCCGCCAGCGCGGCCGCCGGCCGCACCCCCCTCACGGCCTGCCCCCGGGCCGCCCCGGCGGACAGGTCGGCCGGCGCGGCACCGCCGCAAGGTAACGCGTCCATTCCTCCGCGGTGAGCTCGCGCACGGCGCGCCGGCAGGCGGCCGCCGCGAGCTCGCCGATGCTGGTGAAATAGACGCGGACCGAGCCGTCCGCGCCGGCGGTGGCGATCCGCGACCCGTCGGGGCTCCAGGCAGCCTGATTGAGCCGGCCCGTGTGCCCGTGGAGCACCGTGTGAAGCTCGCCGTCGGCGCTGTTCCAGACCCGCGCCTCGCCGTCTTCGGAGGCGGTGACGATCTGCGCTCCGCCCGGCCCCCATTCCACCGCGGTGAGGCGATCCTGATGCCCCTTCAAGGCCAGCAGGAGCTGCCCGGTCCGGGCGTCCCAGACCCG
The DNA here is from genome assembly GCA_035544875.1 of Thermoanaerobaculia bacterium. Lineage (GTDB taxonomy): Bacteria > Acidobacteriota > Thermoanaerobaculia > Multivoradales > UBA5704 > JASLEW01. The sequence goes on from DASZZP010000083.1 coordinate 21,791, forward strand.
CGCCGTCCCCGGCGCCGCCGCGAGACCGACCGGCCGCCGGTTCGCGCCGGCGGTGGCGATCCGCGACCCGTCGGGGCTCCAGGCCGCAGACCGTACCCAGTCTCCCTCGCCGCTCATCAGGGCGAGCTGCTCGCCGCTCGCGGCATCCCAGACCCGCGCGGTCGAATCGGCGCCGGTGGTGGCGACCCGGGTGCCGTCGGGGCTCCAGGCGGCGAACAGCACGGCGGACTCGTGCCCGGCCGGAGCGGCCGAGCCGTGCGCCGGCGCGGCGCCGAGAACGGCGAGCGGAGAGCCGCGGTCCTCGGCGCTCCACAGGCGCGCCGTGCCATCGAAGCCGGCGGAGACGAGACGGGTGCCGCCTGGGCTCCAGGCCACCGACGAGATCCAGTCCCGGTGGTCGGGCAGGGCGAACGCCAGCCGGCCGGCCGCCGCCTCCCAGACCCGGACGATACCGTCCAACCCCGCGGCGGCGATCCGCCGTCCGTCCGGAGACCACGCGGCGTGCCGCAGGCCCGCGCCGCCTGCGAGGGTCGCGAGCGGCGAACCGTCGGCCCTGAAGAGCCGGACGATCCCGCCCCGGCCGGCGCACAGGAGGCGCCGGCCCGTGGGTTCCCAGGCGACGTCGACCAGCCCGGCTCGGTCCCCCGGCAAGACCAGCGGCGGCACCCGCGACCCGGGACTCCAGATCCGCGCCGTCCCGTCGAAGCTGGCGGCGGCGAGGCGGGTGCCGTCCGGGCTCCAAGCGATGCGCGACACGCCGCTGCCGAAGCCGCGGAGGACGTCGGCCTCGTTCCCCGCCTCGACGTCCCAGATCCGCGCCGTCGCGTCCAGGCTGGCGGTGACCACGCGATCCCCGCGCGGCGACCAGGCGGCGTTCTCCAGGCCTTCGCGATGGCGGGCCAGGACGGCCAGCACGCCGCCGCCCGCAGCGTCCCATACCCGCGCAGTGCCATCGGCGCCGGCGGTGACGACTTGACCCTTGCCGTTCCACGCCGCGGAGCGGACCTCGCCGGCGTGGCCGGCGAGCGTCGCGATCAGGCCGAAGCTGCGGGCGTCCCAGACCCGCGCCGTGCCGTCACGGCTGGCGGAGACGATGCGGTCGCCGCGCGGGCTCCAGACCGCCATGTTCACCGCATCGGTGTGCCCCTCGAGGACCGCCACCGGCGCCCCGTCCGCCTGCCAGACACGGATCGTGCGATCGAAGCTGGCCGTTGCCACGCACCCGCCCGCGGCGTCCCAGGCCACCTGCTGCACTCCATCGCCATGCCCTTCGAGCTTCACCGAGCGGGCGAAGGCGGGTCCGCTCCAGATCCGCGCCGTTCCGTCCCGGCTCCCGGTCGCGAGGCGTTGCCCGTCGGGGCTCCAGGCCACCGCCACGACAGGCGGCCGGCTGCGATGCTCGTCCGCCGTTCCCGCCGGCTCCTCGAGGACCGCGACGAGGCTGCCCTGGGTCGCGTTCCAGATCCGCACGGTGCCGTCGAAGCTCGCCGTGGCGATCCGCTCGCCGGCGGGATCCCAGACCGCCTGGTTCAGCGCCGCGGCGTGGCCCGCCAGGAGCCGGAGCTGGGCGCCGGTGCGGGCGTCCCAGACCCGCGCCGTGCCGTCGTAGCTCGCGGTGACGATCCGCCGGCCCTCACGGTCCCAATCGGCGGACTGCACCCCGGCCTGGTGGCCGGCGAGGATCAGCGGCGCAGCACGCCCGCTCCAGATCCGCGCCGTCCCGTCCCGGCTCACCGTCACCACGCGGTCGCCGCCCGGGCTCCAGACCGCATCCCAGACCTGCTTGCGGTGGCCCTCGAGGAGCAGCTCCGTCCTGCCCGGATTGAGCAGCGCGGCACGCAGGGCGGTTTCGGCGGCGCGCGACGGCGCCGCCCGCGCCGACTCGATTGCCAGCAGGAGCGCGGCATCGTTGTCGACGCCGAAGAGGCGCGCCGATTCGAGGGCGAGCTGGCGCGAGCGGGCCAGGTCGGCCTGTTCCTGGGCCTGCCGCTCCCGGTGCAACGCCACGACGAAGGAGCCGAGGGCCAGGAGGAAGGCGACCCCCAGGACGAGCGCGAACCGGCGCGAGCGCACGAGCTCTTGCCGGCGTTTCAGCTCGCGCGCCTGGATCTTCTCCAGGTTCGCCTTCTGGCTGGCGTCGAGGAAGCGCATCGCCCGCTCGAAACCCGAGCCGTAGCGCTCTGCCCAGGCCGCGTTGGGACGGTCCTCGGCGCGCCAGGTGAGGGCGATCGCCAGGTCCGGGTCGCGCCAGAGTCCGGCCTGCCCTGCCTCGTAGAGCAAGGCCGTCTCGGCGAGCCGGCGATAGGTCGCCGCCGACTGCGCCTCCTCTTCCACCCACGCCCTGAGGCGCCCCCAGACCCGCATCAGGCTCTCGTGGGAGACGTCGATGACGGTCTCGTCTTCGAGATCGGCTCCCGCCGGCGGCATGAGAAAGGAACGGCCGCGCCGGCGGAACGGCTCGAGGACGGCGGCAACCTCGCCGGCGCCCGAGTCGACCGCGGCGCACAGGTTGCGCAGGCGGATCGGCCGGCGGATCTCCCGGTTGTCGCTCCCTTTTTCGGTCAGGCATCTGAACACCCTCTCGACAAGCTCCCGCCGCTCCGTGGAAAGGGCCAGATAGGCTTCGTCCGCGTGCCGGGAGAGGGCCTCGTTCATACCGCCCACCGCCTCGTAATGGCGGATCTGGATGGGCTCGCCTTCCTGGCGGCGGCTCGTCCAGTCGTCCCAGGTCCGCATCAGCGCGTGCTGCAGGATGGGGAGGTGATCGGGGTTGTCCCCGACGTCGCCGAGCAGGCGTTGGACGAGCTGGGGAGCGATCTCGCCCCCTCCGACCGCGATGGGACCCGTGATCGCCCGCTGGATCTCGTCGCGGCTGAGGCGCGGAATCAAGTACTGACCGGCGTTGATGGCCTGCGGCAGGCCCGCGAACTGGGAGCAGTCGCCCAGGAAGTCGGAGCGCATGGTGAGAGTGACGAAGATCGGGACGTCCGCTTGATGCACGGCCTCGAGGAGCAGCCAGATGAAGGCCGCTGCCTCGTCGGAGCTCGACTTGCCGAGCGACGCGCGATAGCGGAAGAGTTCCTCGAACTGATCCACCACGATGAGCAGGTTCTCCCCCTGCGGCAGCCGGCCCTGGCGCACCGCCTCGACGAGCCCCAGCGTGCTGCGCCGCAGCGTCGTCTCGAGGAGCGCGCGCAGCATGTCGCTCTGCCCGGTCTGGGAGCCGAGCACCTCAGGCGCGCTCAGGGCATCCGCGAGGCTGGCGATGGGGTCGTGCCCGGGCCGGATGACCGCCACCCGCCAGCGTGAGCCCGCCTGGACCATGAAACCGCCGAAGAGCGCGGGGAGCAGGCCGGCGCGCACCAGCGACGATTTGCCGCTGCCCGAGGTCCCCACCACGGACAGGAAACGCCGCTCGCGGAGCCGCCTCAGCAACTCGTCGACCTGCTCCTCCCGGCCGAAGAACAGGAAGTCTTCGTTCGGCTCGAACGGCCGCAGCCCGGGAAAGGGGTTGAAGAGGTCGGGGCTATCGGTCACTACGACTCTCGTCAGGCGGGTCGCGAACGAAACCGGGCTCGACCTCTCCCCCTTTCGCTGCCGAAGAGGATCTCAGGCAAGGGAATACGACCCGGCTCGGTCGATCAAGGATCGGTACGGTGGAGTCTAAGAGAGGTCGAAAGCGCTGGCAAGAGCCGTGCGGCTCACGAAGATGGCTGCAAGCATGGCGGAGCCTCCTTTCTGAGGCCGGCGGGTCAGCCCGGCCCGGGGCGAGCTGCGCGCCGCCAACTCGGGCGCTTCGGCCGCCAAAGGCGACGCCGCCGTCGGCTCGCCGCAAGCCGCAGGCAAGCGCGGCGTGCGGCCTTCCCGCCGAGCGCTCCCGGCGGGCACCTGGCTGCAGATCAGTCGAGCTGCCGCGACTACTTTCAGTACGCCTCGGTCGGCGCACTGAGAAATGGGTCTAGGGACGGAGGGGGCTCACGAGGACTGCGTCGTCGAGCTTGAGCTTGAGGACTGAGCCCTCCGGGATGACGACCTCTTCGCCGGGGGTCTTGGCGGCGATCGCGGTCCCGACCGCGGCGCCGATCAGGGCGCCGATCACCGACCCCCGGCCGCCGTTGCTCAGGATGTGACCGAGGATCGCGCCGCCGGCGGTCGAGCCGCCGATGGTGGCCGCGTCGCGGCCGGTCTTGCTCTTGCCCTCTTGCACGAACGAGACGTGGAGCGGCGCGGTCGAGCCCGAGGGCAGGACGAGGTCGGTGAACTTGAGGCCCAGCTTGGCACGGCCGCCCACTCGGCCCAGCGCCACCGCATCGGTGACCACGCCCAGGATCTCCGAGCCGGCGGGAATGGCGACGAGCCCGTCGGGCCCGGCGATGTCGGCGACGACGCGCGCCCGGAAGGTGTCGCCGACCGAGCTGGTGTTGCTGGCCAGGCCGCGGGTGAACTCGACGTCGAACGAGGTCCCGGACGGCACCGTCATGGGCGCGGCGGGGGGACGCTCTTCCCGCGGCTCATCGAGCGGGGCGGCGGAGGCGGCGTTGGCCGGCTCGCCCGCGCCAGGCGCGGCCGCTGGCACTGGAGCCAGGGGAGCGTTGTCCTGCCCGGACGGCGTCAAGGGCTCCTGCGGCGCGGTGTTCTGCGCATTCTGCCGTGGCCGCTGCGGGCGTTTGCCCTGCAAGCGGCGCTCGCGGGCATCAAGCGCGGCCTGCCGTTCGGCCAGCCGGCGCTCGCGGGCCGCCAGGTCTTCCTCTTGCCGGGCTCGTTCGGCGGCAGCGGACGGCGGCGTCTTTTCGACCACGACACTCTGCGGCTCAGGGCGCAGCTCGTTGGTCTGCGGTGGGCTGGACGGCTGCGCGGCGAGGTTTGGCTGCGGCGCCGGCTGGACCGCGGCCTGGCGCTCGGCGGATGACTGCCCCGACTGGGATTGGGGCGGCGTGCCGTCGCGATTGCAGGCCGCCGCCAGGACGCCGGCGCTCAGCGCGACGGCCAGGAAAGTGCGTTTCGACCAAATTCGCATCGTAGCTCCTCGCTCGGATGGCTCCCTAAGGGGTGATCTGCTCGTGGACGATTGAATCCCCGGGAGCTATTTTTCAGCAAGGGAGATGCCACTGCCGGCGCCAGTCTGCCGCCATGCGGCGGTCGACTGCCACGGCTGCGGCGGCTGGGCGCGGCCCGCTGCCAGGCGGCCCTTCAGGAATCGCCGCTCTACCATCGCCGCTCTACCAATAAGTTGTTTCGCTGTCGCGGTTTATGCGAGCAGGCCGGCCCCCGCCGCCGACTGCCGTTGAGGCCCGGAAGCGGCCCTCGCGGCAACCGGCGCGGCCCATCGCCAGAGGCGCGGCAGCGTCAAGGCGTCCTCTGCCGGCACCATCTCCGCCGCCGCGGTAGGACGGTGCCGGCGGCAGGCCCGGCCGGAGATCAATACTGGCAAGCGGCAGCCCGTTGCTGCCCGCCGCCTCACTTGCGCCGGGTCGGATCGAAGGGGATGACCTCACCCGGCTGGGAGCGCGGGCCGTCCGGCGCTCGCTGACGATCGGCAGGCGGCTTGGGCGGCGCCGATCCGGAGGGGGGCAGATCGCGCGCCAGGGTCGGCGGCCGCCGCGGGCGCGGCTGCGGCACGCCAAGCCGCTTCGGTCTGGCAATCCGGTCCGCGGGCGCTGGCGCCCCGGCAGCCGCAGGCGCGCCCGGCAGCTCGGCCGCTGGCGGCCGCAGCCGCGCCGGCCCGACCGGCCGCTCGGCGCCGCTACTACCCGATCGCTCGGCGTCCCCCGGCGGCTGCGCCCCTTCGCGCCGCCCAGGCTCCAGCCGCCGCCGGGTGCGGCGTGGTCCGGCTGCCGGCTCCGGCCGCTCCTCGTTCGCGGCCGCCGATTCCGCACCGAGAGAGGCCGCAGACGGGCCATCCCCGCGCAAGGCTCGCGACACCCGCGGCGCTCCCGGCGACCCCCCCGCCGCCGCTTTCGGCTGCCCCCCGCGAGCTGGGCGCGGGAGGCCGGCCGGCCGCTCAGCGGCGGCCGCGGCCCCCTGAAAGCGCAGCCCGAATTCGGCGCTCGGGTCGGCAAACGCGGTCAGGGCCGCGAACGGAACGGTGAGCGTCCGCCGAGTGCCGCCAAAGCTCAGCTCGACCGAGAAGCGGTCGTCCTCGACCTCGAGGTTCCAGTACTGGTTCTCGAGGACGATCGTCATCTCCTCGGGGTGGAGATCGCGCAGCGCGGAAGGGATCTGAACGCCGGGGTGAGAGGTGCGAAAGGCGAGATAGAAGTGATGCTTGCCGGGCAGGCCGCGCGCCGCGGCCACGGCCAGGACGCGTCGCACCGCGCCGCGCAGCGCGTCCTCCACGACCTTCTGGTAGTCAATCCGATCTTCGTCCGTCAACGATCGTGCCCCTCCCCGCCGCCACCCGCCCCCTACCCCCCTTTCGAGCACCCTTCACCCCGCTCTCCGCCCCTCGCCGCTCCATGTCCACTCCGCCAGGTACGCCTGGAGCTTGGGCCGGCCGCCGCGGTTTGTCAACCTTGCGACTGGCTCCGCCCACCCGAGAGATCAGGGAGGATCGAAAGTCCCGGCTGGCGTCCAGGGCCCGCAGCGGGCAACGCGCCAGACCGCTCTCGCCGAGCCGGCGAGGGCGCCGTACTTGGCAATGGCGCCTTCGGCGTAGTGGCTGCAGGTGGGCCGGAAGCGGCAGCGCACGCCCAGCGCTGCCAGATGCTCCGAGACGTTGGCTTGATAGAGGTGGATCGCCACGATCAGCGCCCGCGCGCTCAGCTGATCGGCGGGAGCGCGAAGGAGATCGCACGCCAGCAGCGCGAGGAGAGCAAGGAGAGCGAGTCGAAATAGAAGGGAAAGGCGGCGGCGGCGCGGGCTCTTCTCGGGCGCGCTCACCCCGACCTGCCGGGAGACCCCTCCGGGGGATGCCGCCGGTCCACCCTGGGCCGGCGGCTGCCGGCAATGGTAGATGTGCCGGCCTACCTCCGCTTTCACGGGGGCAGCGTTCCGGTTGCCAGACGTCCCAGCCAGAGGGCGACCAGCACGGCCAGATGTCCGAGCAGAGCGAGCTCCAGCCGGGCGGGGCGGCGCAGCCGAAGCAGGCCGGCGAGGGTCGCGCCCCACGCCATCCACAGCAGCCCCACCTCGGCCGCCAGCACCGGCGCCAGCGGGTGGGAGCGCAACGCCGCGTGCCACTCCCACTTGGCGAGGTGCGCGAAAGCGCGCGTCATCCCGCAGCCCGGGCAGGGCTGACCGAAGACGCGGTTGAGCAGGCACCACGAGCTGCCGGCGCCCTCGGCAGGCACCCAGAAGTGAAGGACGACGACCCCGGCGAGGCCTGAGGCGCCCGCCAGAGCAAAGGCGGCCCACCCGCCCGACGCCGCGGGCGGCCAGAATGAACCGCGGGGCGGGCCCGTCACCGCGAGAAGATGTGGCTCAGGACCACCATGCCGCCCATGAAGAAGATCCAGAGCAGAAAGAGCAGGATCCACAGCGTGCCGATGATACCGAGGACCTTGCCCGCCGTCGCCAGCCCTTCCCCTGCCTTGGGCGAGCGCGCCTCCTGGATTGCCCGGAGCTCAGAGTTGGACAGGAACCAGGCGACCGGCCCCAGGAAAGGGCAGCAGATGGTTCCGAGAATTCCCAGCACCAGGGCGGTGACGGCCTGGCTGCTGGCTGGCGGCGACGCCGCCGCAACCGGTTCGCTCATCAGTGCTCCTTCCGCGGCTCTGACCTCCGGGGAAAGCCGCCCGTCCATCGCGGGACGGGCGGCTGCTCGCGAGCCCAGGGAGGCGCCGGGTCGGCTCCTCTCCGGGTGAGGTGAGGCGAGCGCCGCCGGCCGATCAGAACCGATCGGCGTACTGGCTGATGCCCGGAATGATGAAGCGCTGGCCGTTCACGCCCTTGACGATGCACAGGATGTGGACGATCACAATGCCGAGCCACACGACCAGCCAGAGGACGCCGACCAGGCAGCCGAGGAAGGGGATGTGCAGAAGGATCCCGACCACGATCCCGAGCAGCAGCTCGGCCACCACCAGGACCAGACCGTGCTTGGCATGCCACTGCACCTCCCGGTCGTCCTTCTCCACGACCAGGGGGACGACAGCCAGTATCCAGAGGTACGACAGGACGATCATGATGCTGCGGTTCTGGCTCACCGATCCTCCCGCCGGCGGAGGCGACGGTGGAGGTTGGTAGGGCGGAGGCGGCGGGACGCTGGGTTCACTCATCGCAAACCTCTCCTTTCAGAACTTGCTCAGGGGACTGCCTGTCTTGTCGCGACGCAAGCACGGCGATGGCGGGAGTCTATACAAAGGCACGCGCCAGGGACAAGGATCGCGCGCGGTCAAACCACGGTCACCCGGGCGTGCTCGAGATCGATCTTCAGATCGGCGAGCGCTCTTGCCAGCGCGCGCCAGCGCGGCTCGGCGACCGCCAGCGTCAGCTCGGCGCTCGCGCCGCCATACTCCTCGGCCTCGAGCTCGATCCCGGGCGGCCGCAGCAGGCGCTTGACCGCCCCCACCCGCCGGTGCGGTACCGACAGCACGATCCGCAGGCGCGGCAGCCGCTCGACGACTTGCACCGCCCGCAGCGCCTCCCGGGTGGCCGCCGAGTAGGCCCGCGCCAGCCCGCCTCTGCCGAGCTTGACGCCGCCGAACCAGCGCACCACGACCGCCAGCGCGTCGGAGAGCCCGGCGCCGCGCAGCGCCTGCAGGATGGGGACGCCGGCGGTCCCGGCGGGCTCGCCCGCGTCGCTGCTGCGCTCGCGCGCCGGCGATCCGAGCCGCGCCGCCCAGCACAGATGCGTGGCGTCCGGAAAGCGCCGCGCCAGCGCCGCGAGCGCCTCCGCTACCTCCTTCTCACCGCCCGCCGGACGGACCACGGCCAGGAAGCGAGAGCCCTTCTCGCGCAGCTCCGCCACCGCTTCCGCGGCAGGAGCGCGGACCGGCGCCCTGGCGCCGGCGTGCTCGCCGTCCGCCACGGCTGCCGGCGCCGCCTTGCCGGCCGGCGCGGTTCTTGGACCGGGCGCGGGCAAGGGGCGCACGGCCCTATCCGGGAGGAGCTCCGGCGCGGCCGGCCACGCGCTCGTAGATTCCGCGATAGCGGCTCACGATGTCGCCCTGGTTGAAGTGCGCGACAGCGCGGGCGCGGCCGGCGGCACCCATCGCTCGCCGTCGCGCCGGATCGCGCAGCAGCGAGTTGGCGGCGGCGGCCATTGCCTCGACATCGCCCACCGGCAGCAGATAGCCGGTCTCGCCGTCGACCACCACTTCGGGCAGACCGCCCGCCGCGGTGGCCACGACCGGCACCTCACAGGCCATCGCCTCGAGCGCCGACAGCCCGAACGATTCGGTCTCCGAAGGCAGCAGGAAGAGATCGGCGCCGACCAGGACCTCTTCGATCAGCGGCAGGCTGCCGATGAAGGTGATGGCGTCGCAGATGCCGCGCTCGCGGCAATGCTGCTCGACCTTGCCGCGGTCGGGTCCGTCACCCACCATGAGCAGCCGGCTGGGAACTTCCCGCAGCACCCGCTCGAAGATGGCGACCACGTCGACGACCCGCTTGACCGGCCGGAAATTCGAGATGTGTATGAGGACCCGCTCGTCCGGCCGCGCCCAGCGCCGCGCCCCGGGAAGGCCGCGCATCCGTTCGTAGCGCGCCGGGTCGATGAAGTTGGGGACCACGTCGATCTGGTTGCGGATGCCGAGCTGCTCGATGGTGGTGCGGCGCAGCGATTCCGAGACCGCGGTGACCGCGTCGCTCTGCAGGATGCCCCAGCGCGTGGTCTCCAGGTAGTTGGGGTCGTTGCCGACCAGGGTCACGTCGGTGCCGTGCAGCGTCGTCACCACCGGCAACGGCTGCGGCGCGACGATCTGGCGCGCCACCACCGCCGAGGCCGCGTTGGGGATCGCGTAATGGACGTGCATCACGTCGAGCATGCGGTGCCGGGCCACCTCGACCATCTTGGTCGACAGCGCCAGCGAGTAGGGAGGGTAGTCGTCGAACAGCGGGTAGCGCGGCGTGATCACCTCGTGGAAATAGAGCCGCGAGTTGAGCAGCGACAGGCGCGAAGGGAGCGCGTAGCTGATGACGTGCACCTCGTCGCCGCCCTCGGCCAGCGCCATGGCGAGCTCGGTGGCGACGATCCCCGAGCCGCCGTAGGTGGGGTAGCAGCTGATCCCGACCCTCATCGCACGCCCCCGGGCAGCAGGGCGAGCGGGTCGGCGACTGCGAGCGGCAGCCGGCTCCAGAACGGCTCGCCCAGCTCGGCACCGACCAGCACCCCGAAGTGGCGGCCGCGCCCTTCGACCGCCAGCCGGAACTCGCGGCTCGATACCTTGGTCAGCGGAGGCGCTTCCTCCTCCTCCTCCTCGGCCGCCGCTGCGCGGCGCGGCGGCGGGTGCGGCGCCGTGTCTTTGCGGGCGGGCGCTTGCCGATCCGGCGGCGGCTGATAGAGCTGCGTGCTGTAGGCCGCGAGCGCGTCGAGCTTGGCCTGCCAGGCGGTGGTGACGTCGACCACGAAGCTCGGCACGAAGGGGTCGTGCTGCATGTAGGAGAAGACGGCGGCCGGGCGATGCGGCGTCTGACCCTTGCCGAGCGCGCCGCGCGCCGCCAGGCCGGAGTAGAAGGCGGCGGCGGCCACCAGCTGGTAGGCCCGTCCATGGTCCGGATGGCGGTCGTCGGGCGGCGGCGCCAGGATCAGCTCCGGACGCCAGGTGCGGAGGACCTCGATCAGCGCATCCTCCTCGGCCTCGCCGGTCCGCAGCCCGCCGTCGCCGCAGTCGAGGAAGGCGAGCTCGGCCGCGCCGAGCGCCAGCGCCGCGTTCTCCGCCTCGGCCAGGCGCTGCTCCGCGGTGCCGCGCGTCCCCCGCTCGCCGCGGGTCAGGTGCAGGATGCCGACGCGGCGGCCCTGCCGGGCGAGCAGCGCCAGGGTGCCGCCGCAGCCCAGCTCGACGTCGTCGGGATGGGCGCCGATCGCCAGCACGTCGAGCTTCATGCCGTCTCTCCCTCTTCGTTCACGCGGCCTCCGGCGCCGTCTCCCGGCCCTGGCTTCCCCCTTCGGCTGCCGTGCAACGCCGGCGCCCGCTCCTGACCGGTCTAGGGGGTGATGACCGCCAGCCGGGTCGGATCGAGATCCAGCTGCTCCCAGAAGCTGGCGGCGAAGCGGTCGCCGTACTTGCCCGGGAAATGGGCCGAGCAGATGACCCGCTCCTGCAGCTTGCCGCCCGGCAGGCAGGCGTCGCGCAGCTGCTCGAGGCGGCGGCTGCGCACCTCGTCGCGGCGCGCCGCCGCCGGCAGCGCTTTCTCGGCGAACAGGTCGAGAGCGCGCAGGATCTGCTCGCGGGTCTTCTCGAACGGCCGCTCCAGGTTGGGATCGGCCGCCAAGGCGGCGGCGCGCAGCCGCGCCAGCTCCTCCTCGATGCGGCCGCGTGCCGGCGCCACGAAGTCGCCGCCCAGGCGCTCGGCGACGATGCGGTCGAGCCGCGCCCGGTCGGCCAGCAGGTCGGCGAGCCCGATCCCGAGCTCTTCGAGCTTACCGATCTGGTGCTCCTCGAGCACGACGCTCTGCGGCCGCAGCGCCGCCCACGGCGCCTCGATCTCGAGCACCGGGTAGAGCGCCGCCGCCTGCGGCATGTACGACAGCTCGCCCGGTCCCAGCAGCTGCAGGCTGCTGCCCAGGACGGCGTCGGCGACGGCCGGCCGGGCGAGCACGCCGGGGCTCACCACGCCGGGGTTTTCCGCCACGATGCGCAGCAGCTCCTGCGCGCTGCCGCCGCCCGCCGCGCTGCCGCGCAGCGCGTAGCTGCCGCCGCCGTCCCGCCATTCGATGCGCCGCCGCTCCCCGCCGCGCAGGAGGAAGAGGGGGCTCGCGCCCGGCTGCGGGCTGACTCGCAGCTCATGGCCGCGGCGGCTGAGCGCGGCGTCGCGCCGCCCGAGCGCCTCCTCGACCTCGCCGCGGCGCTCGACCAGCCGCGCCAGCCAGGGGCGCTCGGCCGCCTTGAGGGTGGGGTTCATGGCGTCGAGCAGCAGCGGGCAGCGGGCGCCCAGGAGATGGACCATCAGCCGGCAGAAGGCCTCGCCGAAGCGGGCGTCGGGGCGGTACCAGAGCGCCACGGTGCGCAGCCACTCCGCATAGCGCTCGCCGGGGACCGCCTGCGCGAGGCCGTGCAGCACGGCGTCGACCGCCGGCGAGAGGGTGCGCATGCCGACCGGCATGAGCGGCTGCGGATCGGACCCGAGGTCGAAGGCCCGCGGGCCGTCCGCGGCGAGCACCGAGGCGGTCGCCACCTCCGCGTAGTCGTGGTCTTCGGTCGCCACCCAGAAGACCGCCACCGCCAGCTCGCCGCGCGCCTCGAGCTCGGCCGCCCAGCGCGCCGCGGCCACCATCTTGGTAAAGGTGTAGAGCGGGCCGCCGAGCAGGCCCGGCTGCTGGCCGGCCACCACCACGCGGGCCGCGGGGTCGGCGAGCCGCTGGGCGAGGCGGTCGGCATCGGGATGGCCGTAGGCGCGGTTGGCGGCCACGAGAGCCTGTGCCAGCTCGCTGCGGGCACGGAGCCGCGCGGCCGCCAGCGGCGCCGCGCCAGGGGGGGCGGCGGGCAGCTCGCCCGGAGGGAGGAAGCGCAGCGGCGCGAGCAGATCGCCGCTGCCGCCGCCCTCGTGGTCAGCGCCAATGCCGGCGGCGCCCGCGCCGGCAGCGGCGGCACCGGCGCCGGCGAGCAGCGCCCGGACGAAGGGGGGCAGGAGGCCGGCGGCCGCCAGGTCCAGGCGCAGCGACTCAGGCGGGCTTCCAACCGACAAGGATGAGGCGTTCGCTGTCACTCGTGTAGGGATCTCCCTGGAAGTTGCCGAACAGGCCGCTGACTTCGAGCCCCGCCCAGCGCAGGCCGATGGTCACCTCGTCCGGCTGGTAGGCGCGCACGCTCTCCAGGAAGGAGCGCGGCGCGCCGGAGTCGCCGTGGACGCGGATGCGCTTGTTGATGCGCTGGCTGGCGGCATCGTACCAGCGCTCGATCTCGACCCGCCGCCCGTCGAGCATCTGGGTCTCGCGCGGCTGCAGGTGGCGCAGAGTGTAGCTGGCGTTGAGGATGTCGATCAGGAAGCGGCCGCCGGGCGCCAGGACGCGGACGATCTCTTCGAGCACCAGGAAGTTCTCGCGCTCGGTCTCGAAGTAACCGAATGAGGTAAAAAAGTTGAGCGCCCAGTCGAAGCTCGCGTCGGTGAACGGCAGGCAGCGCATGTCGCCGGCCACCCGCGGCAGGTCGCGGCCGTGCGCCAGCAGGGTCACCGACAGATCGACCCCCAGGGTGCGGAAGCCGCGCCGCCGCAGCGCCGCCGTATGCCGGCCGGCGCCGCAGGCCAGATCGAGCACCGCCCGCGGCGGATTGGCGCCCGGACCGCGCAGATGACGCTCGACGAAATCGACGTGCTCCTCTGCCTCCTGCCCGTCATGGTGGGAGTAGAGCCCCAGGTACTCCTCTCCGAACCACTCCTTGTACCACGCCATGGCCGGATGATACTGCGGGCGGTGGGTAGCCTCCGTCCTGGCGCGTCCCGGGGAAGGTGGAAAGGGGCGTCCTGGGTGCCGGGGTGGTGGTCCGCTGGTGTCCGAGTTATCGCCGCTGCGCCCGAGGAACCGGAGTGCGTCGTGAGAGGTTCTGATCAACGCTGTCGAGACCCTTCTCGATGAGCAGGGCAGCCAGCTGCATGGGCTCAATGCCGAGACGGTCCGCGTCGGCATTGAGGCGCTCCAGAGTGCCACGGCGGAGCGGCACGATGCGCCGCTCGGTCCACGTCGGATCCGTCGGACGCCCGCCGTTTGCTGGGACGCGGAGACGGTGTGCAAGCTCCGTCGCGAGCTGCGCGGCTCCGAAGTATCCGGGGCTGGTCTTGACCTGGCCTCGTCGTTCGGCGCCGAGGCCGCGGGCAAGCTTGTCGAGGTCCAGCTTTGGCTTGGCCACTAGAACTCCTCTCTCAGAATTTGGTAAAGGCGAAGTAGCGTGTGCCCGTCGCGCTCGACGCTTGGGATGTAGAGGACGACCAGGGTGACCTTGCGGCGGTCGGGTTTGAGCGTGGGCCGGCGCTGCATCAGCGATCAGTATAGATCGGGGGCAGCGCTCGAGCAATCCCTTGCTACCCCTCCTGGCTGGCCGGGTCGCTGGCCGGCGAAGTCGGCGGTATGCTAAAGGGCCATGGGCCCAGACTGGATCACGGTGCCGGGGGGCCGCTTCTGGATGGGCGGCGGGCCGCGCGACAACGAGAACCCGCGTCACGAGGTCTGGGTGGCGAGCTTTCGGCTGGCGCGCACGCCGGTGACGCGCCGCGACTACCAGGCGTTCCTCGACTCGACCGGCCAGCCGGCGCCGCCGTTCTGGGGCGAGGCGGCTTTTTCCGACCCGCGCATGCCCGCCGTGGGGCCTTCCTGGGAGGACGCGCAGGCGTTCTGCGCCTGGGCCGGGCGGCGCCTCGGCGAGGCGGTGCGCCTGCCGACCGAGGCCGAGTGGGAGCGGGCAGCGAAGGGCGGCCGCGAGGTGCTCTATCCGTGGGGTGACGAGCCGCCGGAGTCGCTGCCCGACGCCGGTCGGCGCTGGCTGAGCGGACCGGAGCCGGTCGACGCCTACCCCTCCCTCCATCCTTGGGGCTTCCTGGGCCTGGGCGAGAACGTGCACGAGTGGTGCGTCGACTGGTTCGACCCCGCTTACTACCGCGTTTCGCCGCCCTCCGACCCGCGCGGCCCGGCGAGCGGCACCCGCCGCGCCTCGCGGGGCGGCGCCTGGCGCCATCAGATCAAGGTGAGCCGCTGTGCGGCGCGCTCGGCGATCCCTCCGGCCATGCACTACAACGACTACGGCTTCCGGCTTGCCGCGGCGGCATGCGCCGCGTGCTCGACGAGCTCGGCAGGCGAGCCCCGCCGCGGCGACCTGCCTGGAGCGCCGGCCTCTGGAGCTGCCGCTTGACTGTGCTCTCGGCGAAACCCTCGCGCCGCGCCGCCACCATCGCGCTGGTGGGGAGCTTCCTGCTGCACACTCTGGCCGTGCTCTGGGCCTGGCGCTCCTGGGGGACCTTCGGGCGCGGCGGCGTCCTCGCCTGGATCGACTTCCCTTCGTCGCTGCTCTACCTGCACTTCCAGGGCGGGCGGCTGCTCGCCTGGAGTCTGGCCGCCGGCGGCTTGCAGTGGGCGGCGATCGGCGCCGCGCTCAGCCTGGCGCTCGGCCGCTCGGCGCGCCCCCGCGGGGGCAGCGGCGGCGGCGAGGCAGCGGGCGCCGGCGGCGGGCGCCGGAGCGATACGGGGTAGAATTGCGCCATGGTCGAGGTAGGGTCCGTCCGCGTCGATCCACCGCTCTGGCTCGCTCCGATGGCCGGGGTGACCGACCGCGACTTCCGCCTGATCGTGCGGCGGATGGGCGGCGTCGGGGTCGTGTCGATGGAGTTCATCTCCTCGCGCGCCATCGTCTCGGGCAATCAGAAGACCCGCGACCTGATGGTCTTCGACGAGGCGGAGCGGCCGATTGCCATCCAGATCTACGGCTCGGACGTCGCCACCATGCGCGAGGCCGCGCTGGTGGTCGAGGAGCTCGGGCCGGACATCTGCGACATCAACATGGGCTGCCCTGCCAACAAGGTGCTCAAGGGGTGCGCGGGAGCGGCCCTGATGGGCGACCTCGAGCTGGCCGAACGGATCATCCTCGCGGTGCGGCAGTCGATCTCGATGCCGCTCACCGTCAAGTTCCGCCTGGGGCTGGACGACTGCCGCAGGAACTACCTCGAGCTGGGCCGGATCTGCGAAGGCAGCGGCGTCGCGGCGGTCGCGATGCACGCCCGCACGGCGCGCCAGATGTACACCGGCGAGGCCGACTGGTCTCACCTCGCGCGCCTCAAGGAGACGCTCGCCATCCCGGTCATCGGCAACGGCGACGTGCGCGAGCCGGAGGATGCGACGCGCATGCTGGCCGCGACCGGCTGCGACGGCGTCATGGTGGGCCGCGGCGCCACCAGGAACCCCTGGCTCTTCCGCCAGATCGCCGCCCATCTCGCCGGCAGCGGATGGACCGAGCCGACGCTGGCCGAGCGGCGCAGCCTGATCCTCGGGCACTTCCGCATGGTGGCCGAGCGCGAGAGCTCGGCTTTCGCCCTGCACAAGCTGCGCAAGTTTACCGGCTGGTACACCCATGGCCTGCCGAACGGCCGCCGCCTGCGCCAGCAGATCAACCAGCTGCCCGACGTGCCCGGCTTCGTCGCCGCCGTCGAGTCGTTCCTCGACGACCTGGTGCTCGAGGAGAAGGCGGCCTAGGAGCTGGTTTCGCCTGCTGGTCGGCGGTGCCCAGGAGGGCCCATCCTTGGAGCACGCGATCGAGCTGCCGGAAGGACCCGAAGAGGCCCTGCGGGCGGTGGATCGGGCGGCGGGCGAGTGGGGAGCCGAGTTCCGGGTGGAAGGGCACGGCGGCCACCTGGCGCTGCCCGTCGTGGCCGGGCTGCGGCGCGGCTTGCTGAGCGGGCCGCTCATCGTCGAGCCGCTCGCGGCGGGGTCGCGGATCGTCTTCCGGCCCGACCAGTCGATCTACTACCTGCACACCTCTGCCATCGCCGTCCTGCTGCTGGCCTGCGGCGGTTGCCTGCTGGCGGTGCTCTGGCCGCTCTTCCCCCGCCTGCTGCCCTTGGCACCATTTGGCGTGGTTCTCGCCCTGTCGGGATGGCTCCTGGTCGCTTCCCGCCTGCGCAGCAGCGGTCCCCTGGAGTTCCTGCGCAGCGTGGCGGCGCCGGACGAGGGCGGCGCGCCCTGAAGGAGAGGGTGGGGCTAAAGCGAAATTGGTCCGTGCGCCAGGGGTGGGGGCGTCCCCTTCCCCCCCGGCGCCGCCGGGCAGGGACTCGGCGGCTTCCGACAACCGGGAAGGGGACTCGCGGGGGTTGCGGGGGGCGATCCGATCGACGCTTCGAGCAGGCCTCCACCGCCACATCGCAGCACAGTCTCATCCCTCGGGGTCATCGCGGCCGGCGGGACCGGTAGTGGAATGCCCGGCCGCGCGCGGCGGGTTATACTGGCGGTGGTTCTTTGCCAACTGGGGGCGTACCGGTTTCGACGGGGAACAAGAGCGGAGCGGAGGTTGCGTGTCCGAAGTCCACCCGTAAAGTGGAACAACTAACTGCGAACGACAACTTCGCACTCGCGGCCTAATCAGCCGTGACGTTCCGGCGAGAGCGTGACCCGCGGCGCTCGCCGGAGCGACACTGAAGCGGGTCAAGGGGTCCGGATGCCTTGCGCCGTACCTCGAGATGCAGCAAGGCTGGCCGCTGCGCCAGGTGCCTTCTTCCGAAGCGCACGCGGCGAGAATTCAAATAGAAGGCTACGCACGTAGAAGCCTCTGGGACGCGTTTTCCGGACGTGGGTTCGACTCCCACCGCCTCCACCATCGCAAAGAACTCGAACCGGTTTCCGGGCCGTCCTGGCCCGGAGGCGGTGCGAACAGTGCCAGGGCGTCGAGCGAGGTCCGCGCCACGTAGTACGGCCGACCGATCTGGCCGCCGGTCGGCTCCAGCGGATCTGTCCGAGCAAGGACCGCGGCAGAGGCGCCGAGCGATCGGTTTGCCGCTCTAGCAGCTCCCGCATCCCAGCGGCCACGGCGACACCTTCCACAACGACCGCCATACCCGACCTCAAGGCCGACTACGTGCTGGCCAACCTTGAAGCTCCAACCGAGATGAACCGGTGATGAATCACAGCGAAATCGTCAGCTTCCTCTGGGGCGTCGCGGACCTCATCCGCGACACCTTCAAGCGCGGCAAGTACCAGGACATAATTCTTCCACTCACCGTACTGCGGCGGCTTGACTGCGTTCTTGTAGAGAAGAAAGTCAAGGTGCTTGAGACTCAGGCCAGGTTCAAGGGCAAGCTCGAGAACCTCGAGCCGCAGCTGCGCGCGGCGTCAGGCTTCGCGTTCTACAACACGTCTCGATACGACTTCGAGAAGCTTTTCGCGGACGCGCCACACCTGGCGGCGAACCTGCGCAACTACATTGCCGGCTTCAGCCCGAACATGCGCGAAGTGCTCGAGAAGTTCGACTTCGACAACACGATCAGCAAGCTCGACGAGGCGGGTCTGCTCTTCCAGGTGCTGGAGCGTTTCAAGAACGTGGAGCTGCACCCGGACAAGATCGACAACGCCACGATGGGCACGATCTTCGAGGAGCTGATCCGGAAGTTCAACGAGGCGCTGAACGAGAATCCGGGCGAGCACTTCACGCCGCGGGACGTCGTGCATCTGATGGTGGATCTCATGCTCGCGGGTGACGAAAAGGAGATCCGCGCCAAGAAGGCGATCCGCACCGTCTACGACCCGTGCTGCGGCTCGGGCGGCATGCTGATGATCACCAAGGAGCACATCACCGTCGGCCTGCGGAAGAACGGCGATCTCCTCCGGCCCGCGATCAACGAGGAGGCCGGGATCCATCTCTTCGGCCAGGAGGTGAACCCCGAGACCTGGGCGGTCTCCAAGTCGGACCTGTTCATGAAGGACCCTACCGGCCGCGACGCCGACAACATCGCGTACGGCAGCGTGCTTTCGAGCGACCGACACGCCGGCCAGATGTTCGACTATCTCATCGCGAATCCGCCCTACGGGAAGGACTGGAAGCGCGACGAGGACGCGGTGCGTGCGGAGCACGAGCGCGGCGCCGCGGGCCGGTTCTCGCCGGGGCTTCCGCGCATCAGCGACGGCCAGCTGCTCTTCCTGCTGCACATGCTCGCGCACGCCAAGGAGCCGAAGGAGGGGGGCTCGCGCATCGCCATCATCATGAATGGCTCGCCGCTCTTCACCGGCGATGCCGCCAGCGGCGAGAGCGAGATCCGCCGCTTCATCCTGGAGAGCGACCTGCTGGAAGCGCTAATCGCGCTCCCCGAACAGCTCTTCTACAACACCGGGATCGCGACCTACGTGTGGGTTGTGACGAACCGCAAGGCTCCCGCGCGCAAAGGCAAGGTGCAGCTCATCGACGCCACGTCATTCTGGGTCCTGATGCGCAAGAGCCTCGGTGACAAGCGGCGCGAGATCCCGCTCGAGCGCTCGCAAGATATTCTGCGGATACTGTCCAACTTCAAGGATGGCGAGACGCGGACGGTGACGAAGGACTCAAAGCAGGAAGACGTCGTTGTCAGCCGCGTCTTTCCGACCGCGCACTTCGGCTTCCGCAAGATCACCGTCGAGCGACCACTCCGGCTCAACTTTCAGGCCAGCGCGGAGCGCATCGCCCGCCTCGAGGACAAGAAGGGCTTCCAGGCGCTGGCGCAGTCGAAGAAGAAGGGCGCCGCGGGCACGAAGGAGCAAGCCGAAGGGCGCGCGCTGCAGGAGGCGCTCCGAAAACTCGTGCGAGGGCTCCCCGGTTCGCTCGTCAAGGACCGAGACGAGTTCGAGCGCCTGCTCGACGCCGCCGCGAAGAAGGCCGGCGTCCAGCTTCCGGCCCCCGCTAGGAAGGCCATCCTCTCCGCCCTCTCCGAAAGCGACGAGACGGCCGCCATCTGCCGCGACAAGGACGGCAACCCTGAATCCGACCCGGAGCTGCGCGATACGGAGAGCGTGCCGCTCGCCGAGCGCGTCGAAGCCTTCTTCGAGCGCGAGGTCCGGCCCCACGTCCCCGACGCCTGGATCGACACATCCAAGTGCGACCCCAAAGACGGCCAGGTCGGCCTCGTCGGCTACGAAATCAACTTCAACCGCTACTTCTACCGCTACACCCCGCCCCGCCCGCTGGAGGAGATCGAGGGCGAGATCCGGGGGATCGAGCAGGACATCCTGCGGATGCTGGCCGAGGTGACGGGGGGGCCTCCGGCTAAGTAGGTGTCGGCACTTACATCCATCAGCCGGCGCCTAGTTAGCAGCAAGTGTCGGCACTTGCGCGCAACTGCCGACATCTGATAACCTGCTCCCCTGTGCCAGAGAACTTCACCTCTTCCGACCTCCGGCGAGCCGGCATCGGGGCGTTCTTCCGTCCCCGGGATGTCCTGCCGCTCGGAGTCACCTATCACCAGATCCAACGCCTGGTGGCGGACGGCCATGCGGAGAAGGCCGCTCCCGGGCTGTACCGTCTCTCGGACGTGGAGGCGACGGAGACGGAGACTATCGCGATGGTCGCCTCGGCCGTGCCCCGCGCGATTGTCTGTCTGCTCTCCGCGCTGCATGTTCACGAGATCGGCACTCAGTCGCCGCACCAGGTGTGGCTGGCGATCGACCGCAAGGCGCGCAAGCCGGGGCGACTGCCGGCTGCAGTCAGCATCGTCCGGTTCTCGGGGCAGATGCTGACTTACGGCGTGGTCACGCAATCGATGCAAGGGGTGCGTGTCCAGATCACGACTCCGGCCCGCACCGTGGTCGACTGTTTCCGCTACCGGAACAAGATCGGCCTCGACGTCGCGATGGAGGCGCTCCGCGACGCGGTGCGCTCGCGCAAGGCGATGGTCAGCGAAATCGACCGGGCGGCCGAGGTGTGCCGCATCCGCACGGTCATCGCACCATACCTGGAGGCGCTGTCGGCATGACACGGTCCGACCAGCAACGAGGATGTCGGAGGCCCAGGCGATGACGACGCCTCCGGCCCGCCCGAAGCTCTATCACATCACGCACGTAGACAATCTGCGCGCGATCGCGGCTGACGGCGAGCTCCTGTCCGATGCGGCCATGATCGCGCGGGGCGGACAGGTGCAGGCCGTCGGGATGTCCGGCATCAAGCGGCGGCGGGTCGAGGAGCTGGAGGTTGACCGCCACCCGGGGACGAAGGTCGGCGACTACGTCCCGTTCTACTTCTGCCCGCGATCCGTCATGCTCTACGTGATCCACTGCGCGAACCATCCCGAGCTGACCTATCTCGGCGGCCAGCAACCGATCGCGCACCTCGAAGCGGATCTGCATGCGGTGATCCAGTGGGCGGAGCGCTCGGGAGCACGCTGGGCCTTCTCGCTCTCCAATGCGGGGGCCTACTACACCGAGTTCCGCTCGCGGGTGGATGAGCTGGACCAGCTCGACTGGCAAGCGATCGCGGCGAGGGACTTCCGGCCGGCCGAGGTGAAGGAAAGCAAGCAGGCCGAGTTCCTGGTGCATGGCCGCTTCCCATTCGACCTGTTCGAGCGCGTCGGCGTACGCTCGGCCGGTATCCAGACGCGGGCGGCCGCAGCCCTCGCGGGTGCAGGCTGCCGCACCCCGATCGAGGTCCGTCAGGAATGGTACTTCTGAAACAGGAGGCGCGGCGATGATTGAGTTCAAGACTGGCGACATCCTGGCAGAGGATGCCGAAGCCCTCGTCAACACGGTCAACTGCGTGGGCATCATGGGGCGGGGCGTTGCGCTCCAGTTCAAGCAGGTGTTCCCGGAGAACTTCAAGGCCTACGCGCGCGCCTGCAACCTGGGAGAGGTAGAGCCCGGCCGGATGTTCGTGTTCGACACCGGGCAGCTCACGCACCCTCGCTACATCGTCAACTTCCCCACCAAGCGGCACTGGCGGGGCAGGTCGAGAGTGGAGGACATCGAGAAGGGTCTCGACGCGTTGGTCGCGGAGGTCCGCCGACGCATGATCCGCTCGATCGCCATCCCGCCGCTCGGGGCCGGGCTGGGCGGCCTGTCGTGGCCTGACGTGCGATCTCGCATCGAGCGGGCGTTCCTCGAGCTTCCCGACGTGCGCGTGGTCGTATTCGAACCTACGCCTGCATCCGAGGCGGCGCCGGCCCCGAAGGCGCGGAAGATACCGGCCATGACGCCGGGACGGGCGGTGCTCATCGGCCTGATGGACCGTTACCTCACCGGTCTGCTGGATCCGTTCGTGACGCTGCTGGAAGTGCACAAGCTGATGTACTTCGCGCAGGAGGCAGGCGAACCGCTGCGGCTGCGCTACGTCGCCGGGCCTTACGGTCCCTATGCGGAGAACCTCCGGCACGTGCTGCATGCGATCGAGAGCTACTACGTGTCGGGCTTTGGTGCGGGTGGCGACGCGCCTGACAAGGTCTTGGAACTCGTCCCCGGAGCCGTCGCTGACGCGCGGGCGTCGGTCGCAGCGCACCCCGACTCGCAGGCGCGCTTCGAGCGGGTCGCTCATCTCGTCGAGGGCTTCGAATCGCCGTTCGGCCTGGAGTTGCTCGCTACCGTCCACTGGATCGCTACACGCGAGCATCCCGCCACCGAGGAGGATCTCATCGCGCGCACCTACGCGTGGGGCGAACGCAAGCGGCAGTTTTCCGAGCACCAGATCCGGCTCGCGCGGCGTGTCCTGAAGGAGCGTGGCTGGATGGCGAGCGCTAGCGCGTGAAGCGACCCGTGCAGCGAGTCGGAGCGGGAGGCAGACTCGTGAGCGGGGCGAAGCACACCGACCGCACGGAAGCGCTGCGGCGGTTCAAGCCGTATCCCTCGTACAAGGACTCCGGTGTGGAGTGGCTGGGCGAGATTCCGACGACTTGGCAGAGCAAGCGCTTGAGGTTTGTCGCACCAATCCGAGTGTCCAAACTGAACGTGAAGCCCGATGACGCTCTCTACGTTGGGCTTGAAAACGTCGAGTCATGGACGGGCAGACTGCTGCTCGATACCCAGCCGGAGTCGGTCGACAGCGTGGTCGGGACGTTCAAAGCAGGGGACGTGCTCTTCGGGAAGCTGCGACCGTACCTGGCTAAGGCGGCTAGTCCCGACTTCGACGGGGTATCTACGAGCGAGATCCTCGCGCTTAGGCCAACCTCGGGCGGCTTTCAGCGCTACGTGATGTACTGCCTGCTAAACGCACCGTACATCCGCTGGGTGGATTCCCTGACCTTCGGCACAAAGATGCCTCGCCTGAGCCCGGAGCAGGTCAGCAGCAGCTTCGTGGCCGTTCCATCCGAAGCCGAGCAACGCGCCATCGCCGCCTTCCTCGACCGGGAGACGGCGGGAATCGATGCGCTAGTGGCGAAGAAAGAGCGGCTGATCGAGCTGCTCCAGGAGCAGCGCACCGCCCTCATCACCCGCGCCGTCACCAAGGGCCTCGACCCGAAGGTCCCCATGAAGGACTCGGGCGTCGAGTGCCTGGGAGAGATTCCGGCGCATTGGGACCTTTCGAGGCTCAAAGAGATGATGAAAGGCATCGAGCAAGGTTGGAGTCCTCTCTGCGAGAACCGACAGGCAGACGAGGGAGAGTGGGCTGTCCTGAAGGCTGGTTGCGTGAATGGCGAGGAGTTTGACGAAGCCGAACACAAGGCCCTCCCTGCAGAACTCGAGCCAGTCGCGGATTACGAGGTGCGCTCAGGCGACATCCTCATGTCACGAGCGAACACCCGTGAGCTGTTGGGGAGCGCAGTGCTTGTTCGCGCTGTGCGCACCCGACTTCTCCTGTGCGACAAGTTGTATCGCATTCGTGTAATGCAAGGGCGAGTGTTGCCGGAGTTCGTCGTTCGTGCTGTTGGATCGCGAGTCGCTCGCTTTCAGCTGGAGCGCGAGGCGACGGGTGCGAGCGGATCAATGCAGAACATCTCGCAGGAGACGATCTCGAATCTGTTGGTGTCTGTTCCGTCTATGATCGAGCAACGGTCTATCGCCGACTTTCTCGACTGCGAGACGGCACGGATCGACGCTCTCGTTGCTAAGGTCCGCTCCGCCATCGACCGCCTCAAGGAGCTCCGCACTACCCTCATCTCCGCCGCGGTGACGGGCAAGATCGACGTGCGGGGGGAGGTGGCGTGAGCGTCGAAGTCTTCGAGCGGTCCTTCGAGGCGGCGATCGAGTGCGCGCTGCTCCAGCACGGCCCCGACGCCTGCCCGGGCGACTCGACGGCTGTCCGCGAGACGCCGCCGCCGTACGGTGACACGCCGCCGGGCGGCTACCGCAAGCGCCAGCCGGAGGACTACGACCGCACGCTCTGCCTGCTGCCGCGCGACGTGGTGGACTTCGTGCTTGCCACGCAGCCCAAGGAGTGGAAGAAGCTCGAGCAACACCACGGCGCTGGGGTCAGGGAGCAGTTCCTGAAGCGCCTCGCCGCCGAGATCGAGCGGCGCGGCGCGCTCGACGTCCTGCGCAACGGCATCAAGGACTCGGGCTGCAAGTTCCGGCTCGCTTACTTCCGCCCCGCGAGTGGGCTCAACGAGGAGACGCGGCGGCTGCACGCGGCGAACCTCTTCGCCGCCGTGCGCCAGGTCCACTACAGCACGAAGAACGAGAAGAGCCTCGACCTGGTGCTGTTCCTGAACGGCATCCCGATCTTCACCGCCGAGCTCAAGAACCCCCTCAACGGCCAGGACGTCGAAGACGCGATCCGCCAGTACAAGACCGACCGCGACCCGCGCGAGCCGCTCTTCGCCTACGGCCGCTGCCTCGCGCACTTCGCGGTGGACCCGGACCTGGTCTACGTCACCACGCAGCTCGCCGGGCCGAGGACGCGCTTCCTGCCGTTCAACCAGGGCAAGTTCGGCGGCGCCGGCAACCCGCCCGTGCCGCCCAGCCGGAGCGGCTACGCGACCGGCTATCTCTGGGAGGAGACCTGGGCGCGCGACAGCGTGCTCGACCTCGTGCGCCAGTTCATCCACGAGGTCGAGGAAGAGGACGAGAAGGGGCGCAAGACCGGCAAGCGCTCCCTGATCTTCCCGCGCTACCAGCAGCTCGACTGCGTGCGGAAGCTCGTGACCGACGCGCGCGCGTTGGGCGCGGGGCAGCGCTACCTGATTCAGCACTCAGCTGGCAGCGGCAAGAGCTTCACCATCGCCTGGCTCGCGCACCAGCTCTCGACGCTCCACGATTACGCAGACCGGCGCGTCTTCGACTCGATCGTGGTCATCACCGACCGGCGCGTGCTCGACCGCCAGCTCCAGACCACGATGCGCCAGTTCGAGCAAACGCTCGGCGTGGTGGAGAACATCGACACCACCTCGCGCCAGCTCAAGGAGGCGCTCGAAGCGGGGAAGACGATCATCGTCACCACGCTCCAGAAGTTCCCGGTGATCGCCAAGGAGATCGGCGAGTTGCCCGGCAAGCGCTTCGCGCTGATCGTGGACGAGGCCCACTCCTCGCAGTCGGGGGAAGGCACGAAGCCGTTGAAGGAGGTGCTCTCCGCCGGGTCGCTCGAGGACGCCGAGGCCGACGACGAGACGGAAGAGGACCGCAGCGAGGTCGACAAGCTGGCGCTCGCCGAGGCCATCAAGCGCGGGCACGTCAAGAACCTGTCGCTGTTCGCCTTCACGGCCACGCCGAAGCCCAAGACGCTCGAGCTGTTCGGCACGAAGCGTCCCGACGGGAAGTTCGAGCCCTTCCACCTCTACAGCATGCGCCAGGCGATCGAGGAGGGGTTCATCCTCGACGTGCTGGCGAACTACTCCACGTACAAGGCGTACTGGCGGTTGCTCAAGAAGGTCGAGGACGACCCGCGCTACGACAAGAAGAAGGCCGAGTACCTGCTCAAGTCGTTCGTCGAGCTGCACCCGCACGCGATCGGCGAGAAGGTGAGGATCTGCGTCGAGCACTTCGCGGCCAGCGTGCAGGGCGAGATCGGCGGCAAGGCCAAGGCGATGATCGTCACGCGCTCGCGCCTGCACGCGGTGCGCTACAGGCTGGCGGTCGACAAGTACCTGACCGGACGAGGCTATCCGTTCAAGGCGCTGGTGGCCTTCTCCGGCACGGTCAAGGACGGCGGGAAGGACTACACGGAATCGAAGATGAACTCCGAGAGAGAGACTCGGACGATTGGCGAGTCGCAGACCGCGAAGACCTTCGAGCGTCCCGAGTATCGGTTCCTGATCGTCGCCAACAAGTTCCAGACCGGCTTCGACCAGCCGCTCTTGCACACGATGTACGTGGACAAGAAGCTCGGTGGCGTGAACGCGGTGCAGACGCTGTCGCGCCTCAACCGCACGCTGCCTCCGGAGAAGAAGGGCACGATGGTGCTCGACTTCGCCAACGAGTCGGACGAGATCAAGGCTGCCTTCGAGCCCTACTACGAGACGACGCTCCTCTCCGAGGCGACCGATCCGAACCTCCTCTACGAGACCCAGACGCGCCTCGCCGCCTTTCCGGTCTACACCGAGACGGACGTGGAGGCCTTCGCCAGGGTGTACTTCGACCCCAAGGCGACCCAGGACCGGCTCTATTCCCTGCTCGCGCCGGTCGTCGAGCGCTTCCAGCCGCTCCCGCCCGAGGAGCAGCACGACTTTCGCGGGCAGCTCACCGACTACGTGCGGCTCTACGCGTTCCTCGCCCAGGTGCTGACTTTCGCGGACGCCGACCTCGAGAAGCTCTACGTCTTCGCGCGGCATTTGCGCCGGCTGCTCCCTGCCGACCCGGCCGAACTGCCCCGCGAGGTGCAGCAGAACATCGACATGGAGTCGTACCGGATCCAGCAGACCGGCAGCGGCAAGATCGCCCTTGAACGCAGGCCCGGCGTGCTCGGACCCATTAGCACCAAGCAGGGACACGGCGTCACGCCGGAGGAGCTGGAGACGCTCTCGCGCATCATCGCCGAGCTGAACGAGCGCTTCGGGCTCAACCTTGGCCCAGAGCACCGCGTCACGCTCGGCCAGATGATGGAGAAGCTGGACGACGACGCCGCGCTCGATGCGGCGGCCCGGGTCAACACGCGGGAGAACGTGCGGCTCACCTTCGACCAGAAGGTCGAGCACGTGATCCAGGAGATCGTCGATTCCAACTTCGATCTCTACAAGCGCATCACCGACGACCGCGCGTTCGGAGAGGCGATCAAAAACTTCCTTTTCGATCAGTACCTGCGCGCGCACCGCAACGCCGAGGAGCTGATCAAGGCCGGCGAGTCGAGGACACTGGAGTTCAAGTCGACCCTGCGCTGGAGTCTCAAGGAGGATCGGCAGGACGACAAGGGCGTGACGCACGCCGTCCTGAAGACCATCGCCGCGTTCTTGAACACCGAGGGGGGCGACCTGTTGATCGGCGTCGCGGATGACGGAGCCATCATCGGCGTGGAGAAGGACCAGCTCGAGAGCGACGACAAGTTCATGCGGCACCTGGCACAGGTAGTGCGCAACGGGCTGGGTGACCGGGCCGGGACCTGCATCGATCCGAAGATCCAGATCGTGCAGGAGAAGACGGTCTGCGTGGTGAGCTGCCAGCGGAGTCCCGAGCCGGTCTTCCTGAAGTGGAAGGGGATGGAGGCCGTGCCGGAGGGCGACTTCTTCGTTCGGAGCGGCCCTGGCACGGTGAAGCTCTCTCCCGACAGCGCGCGGGAGTACATTCGCACGCGGTTCGCCGGCGGCAAGATCGGGAAACGGCCCGAGCCGCCCACTCAGCGCACCGTTTGAGAGCCGCGGAGCTTCCTCCTGGACGAAGAGAGAGACCGGCAAGTCGCTTCTCCTTCACGGCACGTGCATCGGCTTCACCGGGACGCCGATCGAGAAGACCGATGCCAACTCGCGCGCGGTGTTCGGTGACTACATCAGCGTCTACGACATCCAGCGCGCCGCGGCCGACGGGGCGACAGTGCCGATCTGCTACGAGAGCCGGCTGGCGAGGCTCGCGCTCTCGGCGGCCGATGATCGAGCGCGGCGAGCTCCACCTGCCAGAGATGCAGCGCCACTACATCTGGTGATGCGGCACGCGGAGGAGCGGGCAGGGGAGCCAGCCACGCCGGCCGGCTCTCAGCGAACGGCGGTCCCTCGAAGCCTTGATTGAATTCCACCTCGCTGGGGTCGCTGGCATCTGCTACGGCTGCCCGCTGCTCGCGAAGGCGGCCGCGATGCTCTCGGAAAAGGGGTCAGCGAGGACGCCGGCCTCGGTGATGATGGCGGTGATCAGGTCGTGCGGAGTGACGTCGAAGGCGAAGTTGACTGCCTCGGTGGCCGGCGGGGCGATGGTGGTGCCGAAGACCTCCGTGACCTCGCCCGGCTGACGCTGCTCGATCGGGATCGCGGCGCCGTCCGGCGTCTCGCGGTCGATGGTCGAGAGGGGAGCGGCGACGTAGAAGGGGACGCCGTGGCGCCGCGCCAGCACCGCCACCATGTAGGTTCCGATCTTGTTGGCGGTGTCGCCATTGGCGGCGATCCGGTCAGCGCCCACCACGATGCGGTCGACCAGCCCCTGCGCCATCAGCGATCCCGCGCTCGAGTCGGTCACCAGGCGGAAGGGAATGCCCAGACGCTGCAGCTCCCAGGCGGTGAGCCGCGCCCCCTGGAGCAGCGGCCGGGTCTCGTCGACCCAGACCAGCGCCAGCCTGCGCTGCCGCCACGCGGACTGGATGACGCCGAGCGCGGTGCCGTAGCCGGCGGTCGCCAGCGCGCCGGCATTGCAGTGGGTCAAGACGCGGGCGCCTTCGGCGAACAGCCGCGCTCCATGTTCGCCGATCCGCCGGTTGATGCGCACGTCTTCGTCCTGCAGCGCCTGTGCCCATCTGGCGAGCGCGCCGGCAACCGCCTCCGCTCCCTCCGCGGCAGCCGACTCGAAGACCTTCCGCCCCAGCGCCAGGGCCCAGCGCAAGTTGACCGCGGTCGGGCGGGTGGCGGCGAGCAGCCCCGCCACCTCCTCGAAGCGCTCGCGCAGACGCCGAGGGTCGCGCTCCGCGGCCATCCCGAGCGCCAGGCCATACGCCGCCGCCACGCCGATGGCTGGCGCGCCGCGGACCGCCAGGCGGCGGATCGCGTCGGCAACCTGCTCGGGGGAGCGGCAGTCGAGCCAGACCTCGTCGACCGGCAGCCGCGTCTGGTCGAGGAGCTGGAGGGAATCGCCCCGCCAGCGCAGCGGCGAGAGCTCGGCCGCGGGGCCGGTGGCGCCGCCGGGGCCGGCCGGGCCGGAGGGGCCGCCTGGAGGGGAAGCGCTCATCGAGCGCTATCTTACGCGCTTACGCGAGGTAGGCCGGCAGGGGGCCCTGACCGGCCGGCCTGGGTGTCCGACCCGGGGCACCGCGAGTTGTGTCATCATCGCCCAGTAGATCCGCGATTCCCACCTGACGATTCTGCAAACTGCCGCAAACTGCAAACGAGGTTCCCGTGAAAGGTGATCCGAGCAAGCTTGGCTTTTCGACGCGCGCTATCCACGCCGGGCAGCCGCCCGATCCGCGCACCGGCGCCGTGGCGGTGCCCATCTACCAGACCTCGACCTACGTCCACAAGAGCCTCGGCGAGCACCAGGGCTACGAGTACGCGCGGGTGCAGAACCCGACCCGGGAAGCGCTCGAGGCAAATCTGGCGCAGCTCGAACGGGGGATCGCCGGCCACGCCTTCGCGTCGGGAATGGCCGCGATCTCGGGCCTGATGACCCTGGTGCAGGCAGGAGACCACGTGGTGGTGTCGCGCCATGTCTACGGCGGCACGTACCGCTTCTTCACCCAGGTCCTGGAGCGCTACCGGGTCTCGTTCTCGTGGGTGGATACCGCCGACCTGGCCGCGGTCGCGGCGGCGATGACCCCCGCCACCAGGATGGTGTTCGTCGAGACCCCGACCAACCCGGTCATGGGCATCACCGACCTTGCCGGCGCGGCAGAGATCGCCCACGCCCGCGGCGCGCTGCTCGCGGTTGACAACACGTTCCTCTCTCCCTACCTGCAACGGCCGCTCGAGCTCGGCGCCGACGTCGTGGTCCACTCGACGACCAAGTTCCTCAACGGCCACAGCGACTCGGTCGGCGGTGCCCTGGTGGCCGCCCGGCGCGAGCAAGCCGACTGGTTTGCCTTCATTCAGAAGTCGGTCGGCGCGATCCTGTCGCCGTTCGACTCCTTCCTCGTCATGCGCGGCATCAAGACGCTGGCGGTGCGGATGGACCGCCATGAGCGCAACGCGCGCCAGCTCGTCGACTTCCTCGCCTCCCATCCTCGAGTCCAGCGCGTCCTCTATCCGGGGCTGCCCGATCACCCCGGCCACGAGATCCAGCGCCGGCAGGCCTCGGGCTTCGGCTCGATGCTGACGATCGAGATGGGCAGCTACGGCGCAGCCAAGGCGCTGCTGGACGGGGTGCAGGTGTTGAGTCTCGCCGAGAGCCTGGGAGGGGTGGAGAGCCTGATCTCGCACCCTGCCACGATGACGCACGCTTCGGTGCCGCCCGAGCGGCGCAGCGAGCTCGGCATCTCCGAGGGCATGGTCAGGCTCTCGATCGGCATCGAAGACGTGGAGGACCTGCTGGCGGACCTCGACCAGGCGCTCGGCAAGGTCTGAGGAGGAAAAGGGTCAGAAGTCGGTGTCGTCGGGGTCGGAGGCGTAGGAGAACTCCTCCTCCTCGTCTTCGTCTTCCTCATCGTCCTCGAAGCCGGCCCGCTTGTCGACGCTGCTCGCGATCCATTCGAGGAACTTCTCTTCGCCCTGGCTGACGCCGAAGGAGAGGATCTCCGGAAGCTCGTAGCTATGGAGCTCGCGGATGGTGGCGGCCACTCCCTCGAACTCGCTCTGCAGCGTCTTGACCAGCAGCATCAGCTCTCCGTCCTTGCAGATCTTCCCTTTCCATCGGTAGAGCGAGCGGATCGAGGGGAGGATGTTGACGCAGGCTGCCTGCCTCCGGGCGATGATCTCGCGCGCAATGAGGTTCGCCTGCTCTTCGGTCCCGACTGTGGTGACCATGACGATCGCACGCATGGCGGCCACGTTACTGCAGCGTTACGGAGCGAGTCAATGCGAATCGCCGGGTGAGCCGGGTGAGCCGGTGCCCGGGTCCCGCTCGCTGCGCCTGCCTCGAAGAGCCGGCGGCCGTGGGTCGGGCCCACGGTTCCGCGGTCATCACTCGATGTCGTAGTCGAGGGTCATGGATCCGCGCGGTCCATGCGTCGCGGCAAAGCCGCCCTCGCCCCGCAAGCCCTGCAGCTCCCCGGTCCCCGAGCCCGCCACCGCGAACCAGGTGCCTTTCGCCGTGGTGCCGTCGAAAGAGCCGGCGATTTGAAGCACGAAGCTTCCCGCGCGGCCGCCGACGCTGCCGATTACGCGCTGCAGCCCGACGAAGCTGGCGGTGCCGTCGCTGCGGTAGGCCATCAGGTACTCCACCTTTGCCTCGCCCTCGATGTCGCCATGGCATGACTGGACCACGCTGGCGCGGGTCAGCTTCTTTCCGTCCTCGATCTCCTCGTAGGGTTTCTCGTCCCAGCTCTTCACCTCGAACGTTGCCGCCGCGTGGGTGCCCATGCCCGTCCCCTCCCGTAGCCGTTGTGAAAGATCCTTCGGTTTGCCCCGAACGAGCCCGCCCGCCCGATGCGTTCGAGCCGGACCGCGAATCCCGCAGCGCGCGGCCACGGCCAGTCTACCGTTTCTGGCGTCGCGGCAGCCCGCACCTCTGCCCCCTCCATGGCGAGAGGGCAGGCGGAGGTGCGGGCTGGCGCTTCAGGCCTTGGTGCTCGTTCCCTGTCGCGCTCCTGGCCTGGCCACCTCTCTCGGTCGTCACCTCCTCTCCAGTTGATAGATGGCCTCACCGCAGGATCAAATCCGCTGCCACCGTCGGCCAGCGCCTCCAGGCTCCTGGAATCAGAGGTTTGAGCAAACCGCCGCGCCCCGCGCCACCCGCCTGGGTCAAACGAACTGGCCGCTCGGCGCCTCGGCGGCAACCCGGCAACCGCAGAGTCGACCCGCTACAGCACCGCCCTTCCCACCTCCCCAGCGGCCCATGTCAAGGGATCTGGACGGGCGCCAGATCCTTTGACATGGCTCCGGGCCGACCTTCGGCGGCATGGCCTACTGGGGCGCTTTCGGGTAGATTACCCGCCATGTCTGACGAGAGGTCCATGCCGAGCCCGGCCCAGCGGGGGCGTCCCGAGCCGCCGCCCGACAAGTCCATGCCGAGGTCCGTCGGCCGCGAGTATTGCGAGGCGCTGATCATCGCGGCGATCTTCCTCTCCTTCGCCAACACCTTCGTGGTCCAGACCTTCTACATTCCGAGCGGTTCGATGCTCAACACCTTGCTGATCGGCGACCATCTCTTCGTGAATCGCTTCATCTATGGGCCGGCGCCGACCAGCCTCGAAAGGAAGTTGCTGCCGTTGCGGCAGGTTGCGCGCGGGGACATCGTCGTCTTCCGCTCCAAGGAGAACCCGAGCATCAACGTGGTCAAGCGCTGCATCGGCGTGCCGGGCGACCGCATCCGGGTGGCCGACAAGAAGCTCTACATCAACGACAAGGCGGTCGACGACTCGTCCTATGCCATCCACACCGAACCCTTCCCGCCGCTGAATCCAGCGCTCGCGGTGCGGGACAACTTCGGACCCTTCAAGGTGCCCGCCAACAGCTACTTCTGCATGGGCGACAACCGCGACAACTCCTGGGACTCCCGGTTCTGGGGAGAGCTGCCGGCCGATTACCTCATGGGCAGGGCGTTCGTCATCTACTGGTCGTACGGCGGCGAGACGTCCGACGGGTCCTGGCCGGGATGGGGAGGCAAGCTGCGCGACCTCGCCAAGACCGCGATCGGCATCCCCACCAAGACTCGCTGGAGCCGCACGTTCCGCCTCGTTCGCTAGTGGTGGGCACCGAACAGGTCGGCGGCGACGCCGCGCCGACGCCGCCCCTGGCGGCGGAAGCCCGGCCGGACCTGCCTCTTCCGGCGGGCACTGCGGCGCTGCCCGACGACCGGCTGGAGCGGCCGGCGGCACGCGAGTACTTCGAGGCGCTGCTCATCGCGATCATCTTCGCGACCTTCGCCCGCACCTACGTCTTCCAGGCCTTCAAGATCCCCTCGGGCTCGATGGAGCGCAACCTGCTCGTCGGCGACCACATCCTGGTGAACAAATTCGTCTACGGTCCGCAGGCCTGCGCGCCGGAGAGATGGCTCCTGCCGGAGCGCGAGGTGCGCCGCGGCGACGTGGTCGTCTTCCGCTGGCCGCGGGACCCCTCGCGCGATTTCATCAAGCGGGCCGTCGGCCTGCCGGGCGACACCGTCCGGCTGATCGACAAACAGCTCTACGTCAACGACAAGCGAGTGGAAGACGGCGCCTACGTCTCCCACATCGATTCGGTGATCTACCCGCGCAGCTCGGTCATCGGCGGCAACCCGTCGCGCGACAACTTCGGCCCCGTCACTGTGCCGCCTGCAAGCTATTTCTGCCTGGGCGATAACCGCGACAATTCGCAAGACTCGCGGTTCTGGGGCATGGTCCCGCGGAAATATCTCAAGGGACGCGCACTGCTCGTCTACTGGTCGTTTCAGAGCGACTCCCCGGAGGTGATTGAAGGGACCGGGCTGGGGGCCAAGCTCCGGCAGCTCGGCCAGGTCGCCTTCAACTTCCTCGGCAGAACCCGCTGGGATCGTACCTTTCGCCTCGTCCGCTAGCTGAAGCCGCCGCCCACTCGACCCGCAGCTCGCCCGGCGCAGCGAGCCCGGCGGACCGGTGGACCGGCCGCGGTCTTTCTGGCGCTGCCGCGGTGCGCTAGACTCCCCGCATTGACTCGAGGAGGAAGGTTATGTCAGGGAGGGCCGCCGACCGCGGGGAAGGGAACCTCGGCTGCATCGTTTGGGCCCTCTTGCTGGGTCTCGCGATCCTGATCGCCTGGAAGCTGATCCCGGTGAAATTAGCCAGCTCCCAGCTCTTCGACTACATGGAAGAGTCGGCGAAATACGCCGGCCACGGCGGCAATCCGGAGGAAATCGCCAAAGGGATTCTCGCGAAGGCCGCCGAGCTCAAGCTGCCGCTCGACAAGGATCACCTGAAAGTCACACGGCACGGCGACAACATCCGGGAGGAGGCGTCCTTCACCGTCCCCGTCGAGTTTCCGGGCTACACTTACATGTGGCATTTCGAGCATCAGTTCGACAAGCCGATCTTCATCTTCTGACCCGCGATTCCGCCGGCCGCCTCGCCGCGAGCCCTGAATGAGATCCTTGGCGAGGAGGGGCGCTCGCGCCCGCCGCGCTGCCGAGCTCGTGGCCTGTGGTCTAGCTCCCGGGGCGCTGGCTGGCGTTCACCTGGCCGGGCTGATCTTCTTTCTCAATCCTGCCCTCCCTTTCAACGCCGGCTCCGTGCTGCGGGCCGCGGCCGTGTATGCGGGGATGCTGGGGGCGCTCAGCCTGGCGCTCCATCTGCCCTTGCTCTGGCTCGCGCGCCCGCGGCGCGTCCTGCCCTGGACGCTGACCCTGGCGCTGTCGGCGGCCGCGCTCCTCGACTGGATCAACGCCTCCCACTTCGCCTACTACCTGCCGACCGGGATCAACGAGCGGCTGCTCAAGACCGCGGCCTGGCTGTCGCTGGCCGCGCTCATCACCTTCTACACGGCCCTGCTCCACACGCTGCACCGGCGGCGCTATGGCCGGCGCAGCCGCATCGGTCTCGGGCTGGTGAGCGCGCTGTCGATCCTGGCGATGCTCGAGCGGCGGGAGGCCTTCCACCCGCGTCCGGCGCCGCCGCCGCGCCCCGCCGCCGTCGAAGTCCTCAAGCCGCCGCGGCTCTGGGTCGTCGGGCTCGACACCGCGACGCTCGACGCCGTCCTGCCTCTGGCCGGCGAGGGACGGCTGCCGTTTCTCGCCAGGGTCCTGCAACAGGGGGCGCACGGACGCCTCGAGTCGCTTCTGCCCGTGCGCCCCGAGTCGCTGTGGATCACTCTCGCGACTGGGAAATACCCCTGGCAGCATGGCGTCGCCGGCGGCCTGCTCTATAGCGCCGACCGCATTGCCCCGGGCGCCGAGCTGCGCCTGCTGCCGCTCGGCGTCGACTTTGCGCGCTGGGGGATCCCGGGCGGGGGCAGCCGCCTGCCGCGCGCCTTCGCGCGCCAGGCGCTGACTCTGTGGGAGGTCTTGCCCCGCCTCGGCGTCCCGACAGCGACGGTGAGCTGGCCGGCCTCGTCGCCGGTCTCGAGAGAGACCGAGTTTGCCCTTTCAGACCGCTACTTCACCGAGGAGCCGGAGGCGGGCAACTCGGCGCCGCCGGATCTGGGCCAACGGGCCCGGCTGTTTCGTCCCGAGAGCAGGGCGGTGCAGGACCTGTTGGCGTCACATTTCGGACCCGGCTCCTCTCCGGCCCTGGTCGAGGCCCTGTCGGAGGATCTGTGGCGCGAGTCGCTCTCACTTGCGCTGCTGGACCAGCAACCCAGGGTGGGCGGCTTCTTTCTCGTTCTGCCGGGATTGCGCCATATCTCGCGGCGCTTCTTTGGCGGCTTCAGCGCGACCCAGTTCCACGCCGCACAGGCCCCGGACTACCGCCAGGCCGCCGAGCGCATCGCCGACTACTACGCCAGGCTGGACGCCTTCCTGTCGGAGCTCTGGCGGCGCAATCGCGGCAACGATGTCCTGGCGGTGGTCTCAGCCTACGGAATCGAGGGCTCCGTCGGGTGGCGCCGACTCTGGGGAGATCTGTCGCGCGAAGCTTCGCTAGAGGGCTTCGTCGCCAATGGCCCCGACGGCGTGCTCATGCTGTACGGCGCCGGAATTCAACCCGGCGCCTTGATCACCGGCGCCCGCCTGGTCGACGTGGCCCCGACTCTGATGTACGCGCTCGGCTTCCCGGTCGCCCGCGACCTCGACGGCCAGGTCCTGACTTCGGCCTTCGACAAGAGCTTCCTAGAGCACAACACGCTCACCTTCCTGCCGACCTACGAAGCGCTGGCCCGCCCGCTCAACCGCCCGTCCGCCGCTCCGCCCACCGGTTCCGCCGGTTCCGCCGCGCCCTGAGGTGTGGGGTACTTGGGCCACGAGCCTGTCGATGCGTCTCCCTGGCCCGCCCTCGACTTCCGGCCTGGCGGCGTCCCGCCCGCCCGCTCAGCCTTCGCGCGCCGCGGGAACCTTGGCGGCGACGAGCTTGGGGACAGCCGTGCCAGCCGCGGCTCGCGCCGCATCCCGGGTCATCGTGCAACGCCCCTCCAGGAACGCGCCGTCTTCGATGATCAACGACGGCGTATCGACGTCGGCAAAGACCTTGCCGGAAGCGGTGATCTGGATGCGCCGCGCTTCGATCGTGCCGCGAACGGTGCCGGAGACGATAACCTGGCCGACCCGGAGATCGCCCTCCATCTCGCCGCCTTCGCCGACGATCAGCTCGCCGTCGGAGGAGACGGTGCCGGTGAACTTGCCATGGATGCGAAAATGGGTTTCGAAGCGAAGCTCTCCGCTGACCTCGCTGCCGCGGTCGAGGAAACCATTGAGATCACTAGGCTTGGCGCTCGCTTTCATGGCTCCCTATCCTCCCTCCCCATCAGGAGCTCGTACAGACGCATGAGCTCCTCCTCGGAGTGGAAATGGATGCGCAGCTCGCCGCCCTTGCCCCGGCGGCGGATCTCGATGCGGGTCTGCAGCCGGCGAGTCAGCTTCTCCTCCGCCGCGGCGGCATGGACCTCGGCCTGGCGCGGCGGCTTGCGCGACCGCCCCGGGGTCGCGGCGGTGGGCGCGGTGATCCGCTCGAGCTCCCGCGCCGAGAGGCCGTCGCGCACCGCGCGCTCGGCCAGGCGGATCTGCGCCTCCTCTTGCGGCATCGCCAGCAGGGGACGCGCCTGACCGGCGGTCAGCTGGCCGGTGCGCAGCAGCTCCTGCACCTCGGCCGGCAGCTTGAGCAAGCGCAGGGCGTTGGTGACCGTGGTGCGGGCCTTGCCGACCCGGGTCGCGACCGCGTCGTGAGAAAGCCCGAACTTATCCAGCAGCACGAGGTACGCCTCGGCTTCCTCGATGGCGTTGAGATCGCTGCGCTGCAGGTTCTCGACCAGCGCGAGCTCGAGCCGCTCGCGCTCGTCCAGGTTGGCGCGGATCACGACCGGCACTTCGTCAAGGCCGGCGCGGCGCGCCGCCCGCCAGCGGCGCTCGCCCGCGACGATGCTGTAAGAGCCGTCGGGCTCCGGGGTCACCACCAGCGGCTGCACCAGCCCCTGCTCCCGGATTGACGCCGCCAGCCCCTCGAGCTCGGTCTCGTCGAAGCGGCTGCGCGGCTGCAGGCGGTTCGGCCGCAGCCGCGAGATCGGCAGCATGCGGAGCGCGCCCGGCCCCACCTGCTCCCCGCGCCCCTCCCGCCCCTCCCGCCCCTCTCGCCCCTCTCGCCCCTCTCTATCGGCGCGCGGCTCGAGCAGCGCGTCGAGCCCGCGACCAAGGCCGCGCTTGCGGGCGGTGCTCAAGCCGCCCTCCGCAAGAGCTCCCGCGCCAGGGCCAGGTAGGCCTCGGCGCCGCGCGACTTGATGTCGTACTGAAAGATCGGCAGGCCGTGACTCGGGGCCTCGGCAAGCCGGATGTTGCGCGGCACGATCGTCTCGTAGACCTTGTCGGCGAAGTGCCGGCGCACCTCTTCGGCGACATCGCGCGAAAGGTTCGTC
This sequence comes from Thermoanaerobaculia bacterium, assembly GCA_035544875.1. Lineage (GTDB taxonomy): Bacteria > Acidobacteriota > Thermoanaerobaculia > Multivoradales > UBA5704 > JASLEW01. Next base: position 58,910 of record DASZZP010000083.1, read on the forward strand.
CGATCGTCATACATGGTGAGCAGGATGCCGGCGATGACCAGCCTGGTGTTGATCCTGTCCTGGATGCGCTCGACGGTGGCCAGCAGCTCGCTGATCCCTTCAAGGGCAAAGTACTCGCACTGCAGCGGCACGAGCACCCCGTCGGCGGCGGCGAGGGCACAGACGGTGAGGTGGCCGAGCGATGGCGGGCAGTCGAGCAGGATGATGTCGTAGCGCTGATCGATCTCGGCGAGCGCGACCTTGAGCCGCTCCTCCCATCCGCTCTCGCCGACGAACTCCACCTCGACTCCAACCAGGTCGCGATGCGCGGGGACGAGGTCGAGGTTGGGGAATCCCGACGGGCGGACGGTGGCGGCGAGCGTCACCTCGCCGCTCAGCGCATGGTAGAGGTGAGGAGTGGCGGCGCGGACTCCGAGACCGCGCGTTGCATTGCCCTGCGGGTCGCAGTCGACCAGAAGGATGCGCCGCTCGAGGGCGCCCAGTCCGGCGCCCAGGTTGATCGCGGTCGTCGTCTTGCCCACACCGCCCTTCTGGTTGGCGATCGCGAGGATCATGCTTGCTCAGGCTCCCGATCGATGAGGCGAGCGCGCCGCAACTCGAGCAGACGGCGCCCTCTGGTCCCGGCAAGCGGCACGCTCCCAGCCGGAGACAGCTCCGGCGGCAACTCCGGATCTCTCTCGCCTGCCCAGAGCAGAATGAAGCCCGCAGGGGCGAGTCGCCTCGCCAGGGCTCCGAGAACGTCAGGCTCCAATCGGAGCGCCCGGACGGTGACCAGATCGATCTCTGCCGGTAATCCGTCAGGGAGCGGATTTGCGACTCTAGCATTCAGGCACCGGCAGGGCAATGCGGCCTTGCGCGCCGCCGAGACCAGAAACGACCACTTCCTCTCCCGCGCCTCGACCAGCGTCATCTCGAGAGTCGGCCGGGCAGCAGCCAGGACCAGCCCTGGAAAGCCCGCGCCCGAGCCGAGATCGACGCCGTGGCGAGCGCTGGCCGGGAGGAGTGGCAGGGCGGCGAGCGCCTCGCCGTAGTGTCTCTCCATGACCTCCCCGACGGTGCCGGGGCCGATCAACCCGAGCCGGCGATTCCAGCGCCGCAGCTCGATATAGTGGACGTACAGTGCCGAGACCGCCCTTTCCGGCAGCTGCTCGGGCGCCACCGCGGCCAGCGCCTCCGCAAACTCGGCCCGCTTCAGCTCAGGCAGCTCGGAAGCCATACCTCATCGCAGGCTGCTTTCTCTGTAATTCGGACACGCTTGCGGATCACCGATCCCGGAGAGATGACGCTCTCCGGGTCCCGCGGGCCCGACCATCCCTGACGTTTCACAAGAAACCTTCAGGGATCAGAAGTCCTCCGCACCACGCTGGTTCGGGAACGTTTCCCGTGAAACGTCTGCCCGGCGCCGTGCCGCGCCGCTCAGGCCGGGCGGACCGTGATGCGCTTGAAGTAGCCGTCCCCCTCGCTCTCGGTGACCACCGCGGGGTCATCCGCCAGGGTGACGTGGACGATGCGCCGGTCGGCCGGATTCATCGGTACCAGGGTCCGCGCGCGGCCCTTCTGGCGCACCTCGTCGGCAACCCGCTGGGCGAGGCTGCGCAGCCGCTCCTCGCGGATCTCGTGGAAGTTGTCGCAGTCGACACGGCAGAGCACCGCCTCGCCGGACAGGCTGCGGATGATCCGCGGCAACAGGTGCTCGATCGACATCAGCAGCTCGCCATCGTCGGCGAAGCACCAGTCGGTGTCGCCACCAACCAGGTCGATCTCCAGACGCTCTTCGCCCTGATAGATCCGCGCCTTGAGATTGAGGCCCGCAATGCGCAGCAGCAGCTCGATCCCCTTGGCCGCTGCGTCGGCCTGTGGACCCGCCGCCTCGGAATAGCGCTCGGCGGTGCTTCTCGGCCGCTCCGGAAGCGCCACCAGGCTCTCGCCGGCCCCGAGGCCAACGTCGCCGGGGTGGCCGCCGCGCGCCGGCGGATAGGCGCCGGAAGGGCGCCGCGGCTGCCGCCCGCCCCGGTCGCGCCGGTCATGCGAGCCGCCTCCGAGCTGCCCGTTCTGCCCGAGCTGGCCCGCCTGGCCCACGCGTCCCATCTGCCCTCTCTGCTCATCGAGAGCGCCGCGTGGGCCACTCGAGCCAGGCGAGCCGCGCCGTCCCTGCGACGGCGGCCCGGCAGTGGAACGCGCCGGGTGGCTCCTCGACGCCTCGCGAGGCAGCGGCGAAGGGCGGGAGGCAACCGCTGCCGGCGTGCCGGTGTCTGACGCGCCCGCCTGCGCGGCCGTTCTATCTCGCGCACCCGTTTGCGCGGGTGCTCTGTCTGGCGAGCCCGCCTGCGCGGGAGCTCCGTCTGGCGCAGCCGCCTGCGCGGGTGGTCTATCCGGCGCACCCGCTTTCGCGGGTGGTCTATCCGGCGCACCCGCTTTCGCGGGTGCTTTGTCCGGCGCGCCGGCGGTCGCGGGCGGTCCGCTGGGCGCGCCGGCCTTGGCCGGCTCTTCGCGGCGCGGCGCCGAGGGATCGACCTCGATCACCACCTTGCGGCGAACCTTGATGAACCCGTGCCGCTTCTCGAGGCTGCGATACGCGATCTCCTCGGGTTGCAAGTTGTAGTGGTTGGCCGCCTGCACCAGCGCCTGCTGCAGGCTGTCGCCAGAGAAGAACCGTCTCTTCGGATCGCTCATGTCGGCTCGCGGTTGGCCTCCCCTGATGGTTCTCCGGTCATGGTTTGGCGGGCTCGATCTTGTAGAAGCGGTTGTAGAACGACTGCTGGAAGATGGTCAGGACGTTGTTGGTCAGCCAGTAAAGGACCAGGCCGCTGGGGGCGGGAAGGAAGAACGCCAGCATCACGACCGGCATGAAAAGGAAGAGCCGGCGCTGCATCGGGTCGCCGGACTGGGGCGCGAAGTAAACCTGGAGGAACTGGGTGACCCCCATCACCAGCGGCAGCACGATGTAGGGGTCCGCCGCCGAGAGATCCTGGACCCACCAGATCCAGGGCGCGTGGCGAAGCTCGACCGAGGTGCTGAGCAGGCGATAGAACGCGAACAGGATCGGCATCTGCAGCAGCAGCGGCAGACAGCCTCCCGCCGGGTTCACCCCCTCGGCCTTGTACAGCGCCATGATCTCCTCGTTCATCTTGCGCTGCATCTCGACGTTGGGGCGTCCCTGCTTGTCCTTGAGCTTGGGCCGGTACTTTTCGCGGATCGACTGCATCTTCGGATTCAGGGTCTGCATCTTGCGCATCGACAGGGTGCTGTGGTGGGTCAAGGGCAGCATCAGGACCTTGATCAGCACCGTCATCAGAATGATGGCCCAGCCGTAGTTGGCTACCACATGGTCGTGGATCCAGTGCAGGCCGGCGAGCAGCGGCCGCGCGACCCAGCTCAGGCTCCCGAGCGGCACGGTCTCCTCGAGCCCGAGGCGCAGGCTCTTGAGCTGCTCGTAGTTCTTGGGTCCCCAGAAGCAGAGCAGCGACAGGCTGTCGCCGGCCGGCTCGATGACGAGCTCGAACTCGCGGTTTAGGTCCTTCTGCTCGGAGGTGAGCTGGTCCTTCGGCGGCACGGGGATGAAGCGTGCGCCGTCCGCGCCGGACCGCACCAGAACCGGCTGCAGGAGGACGCGTGCCAGTCCGCTTTCCGGCACCGCTGCGGCCAGGAAGTAGGTATCTTCGACACCAGCCCAGCGCAGGTCCCTGCCCGGCAGATCCCTGAGCTCGGTCTCCGACTTCGGGTCCTGGACCTTGACGTCTTCCCCGCTCTTCCAAACCGCACCGCGCTGCGCATAACGGCTGCCGAGCTCGGCGGCGGTCGGGTTGCCGATCCCCGGGCCGAGTACGATTCCCCATCCGGCGCCAACGCCCGCCTTGACCTCGACTGCCAGCAGTCCGCGCTCGTCGAAGCCGAACCGCTTTTCCGCGCTGCCTGCCGGGCCGTTGTAGCGGAAGGTCGCCGTGCGGCCGTCGGCGGCCTTTTCGACGGCGAAGAGCACGTCGTTGAGCGGCAGCGGACGCAGCTTGAGGTCGCTCAAGGCATAGGGATACGGTCCCCCGGCGCGGGCGCGAACCAGATCGAGCTCCTTGCCCTTGCCCGGCTCCGGCACCATCAGCGAGAGCAGCTGCGCGCCGCGGTTGGTGAAGACCGCCCGCGCCTGCCGGCCCTGCAGCACCACCCGTTCCTCGGCCGCCGCCGCGATCGGCTTGCCGGCTGGCGCCGCCGGCTCGCCTGCCGCTTCCGCTGCCACCGCAGGCGGCGACGACTTCACGGCAGGTTCCACGGCGATGGCTCCGGCGCTGGGGGCGGCCTGATTCGCCGCCACCCCGGGCGCCGCCGCCGGCGCGGCGGCCTTGCCCTCGCCGGTGGCCGCAATCTCCCGAACTTCCGGCCGGTTTTCCGGCGGCAACGGCGGGGGGAGGGGGAAGTAGTGGAGCCAGACCTGCCACAGCACGAACACCAGCGCGCAGAGCAGGACGGCGTAGGGCAACCGGCGATTATCCACGGCTCAGGAATCCTCTATCGGTTGGTCGTTGGCGCCCAGCCCAGCGGCGCCCGCCGCGGCGAGACCGGCAGGTATTCGCCGGCATCGAAGCGCACCCGCGTCCGCGGGTGCTGCTCTGCGTATCCCGGCCGGTTTGCTGCGGACTGCACGCGGCTCGCCGGTCCTTCCCGCTTCCGGCCACGCCGCGCTTTCGGCTCGAACGCTCGAACAGAACATGCCGCTAGGGAAGATCGATCCCGCCGGGATGAAAGGGCTGACAGCGGAGGATGCGCCAAGCCGCCCGGGTGCTGCCGAGCCAGAAGCCATCCTTGAGCAGGGCGAGCCGGGCAAACTCGGAGCAGGTAGGTGCAAAGCGGCAGGAGCGTGGAAGGTGGGGCGCGAGCCACCGCTTGTAGGAGTCGAGAAGCGTGACCAGCAAGCGAATCATCTACCCTCTCCCCGCCGGCCGATGAGGCCGTTCCACAACCCCTGGAGCTCGTCGCGCAAGCAGCCGAACTCTGCTGCTCCGGCCTCCGGCTTGAGATGAATGACCAGATCGACGCCCGCCAGTCTGCCCCGATCTTGCCATCGCCGGTAGATCTCTTTGATCCTGCGCTTCAGCTTGTGGCGCACCACCGCGTTTCCCACCTTCCGGCTCGCGGTGATGCCGATCCGGGGGTGGCCGTGAGGGTTCGGCGCGAAATAGACCAGCGACAGCGCCCCCTGGCGCCGGCGGCCAGTGCGATAGCACCTGAGGAAGTCAGCCCGCAGCCGCAAGCGCTCGCGCGCCGGCAGCCGCTCGCCCTCCCCGGCCTGCACCTCCGGCGGCAATCGTGGCGCCGCCGGCCCGCCCGGCGCGCCAGGAAGGCTCGCCATCAGACGCTCAGGCGCTTGCGTCCCTTCCTGCGCCGCCGCGACAAGACGGCGCGTCCATTGCGGGTGCGCATCCTGACCAGGAAGCCATGAGTCCGCTTACGGCGACGGTTGTTGGGTTGAAAGGTGCGTTTCACTGAGTGACCGCCTTCTTTATCAATCGAGTAAAGGAGCAGGGGGCCTCGCCGCCTGGTCCCGGAACGTCGAACGGAACATGGTAACCTAGACCATCCAGGACGGCACCGTCAAGGACCGCCTCATTCGCACCTCGCGGGTCTTTGGGATAAAGAGGCCTTTGCCCATCTCCGCGCCCTGCCGCCGTCGAGGAGCGCGATGACCGATCGGGGAGAATAGCTGGCAGCCCGAGAGGGCTAGTAGGCTAGTCATCGGAGGCTTTCTCCAAGTAAGGCGCCGGGCCTGCCTGGTCCCCCCTTGCGGGGCGCCGTAGCAGGCATTTCGCGCAGAAAGGGGAAAGCCGTGGCAAAGGTGAAGAAGGTCCCCGCGGGACCCAGGACCCTGATCTTCAGGCCCTGGATCAGGACGGTCGACGCCGGCGACCGACAGACGGCGAAGCCGGCTGTTGGGCGTCCGGTTGAGCGAGGGGTTAGACGTCGGTCCTCCTCGCGAAGTAACCGAACTTCATTGCCCTTGTAGCGGTTGCCAGAGTTCAACTTTGTTGCCCTCTGGATCCATGACCCATCCGAATTTCCCGTACTCCGAGTCGTCGGTCTTCTCGAGCACGTCGCAACCTTCCTCGCGAAGTGCTTTAAGAAGTGCTGCCAGATCTTCGACTCGATAGTTGACCATGAAGGTCGACTTGCTCGGAGCGAAGTGGTTGCCGTCCACTGGACCGACTGACCAGGCCGTAGTTCCCTTGGTCGGGTTTCCTTCGGAGTCAGTCCAGGTGAAGGCTGCTCCACCCCAGTCCTGAACGTCGATCCCGAGGTGCTTCTTGTACCAATCGCATAGCGCCTTCGGATCCTTGGCGCTCATGAAGATGCCGCCAATACCTGTGACCCTTCGCATTCGGACCTCCGATGTTGGCTGAAATCTCCGAGGGTAGCGCTTCCGACGTTTAGCCCATGCGTAGCCGCGATACCACGTCACTGGATAAGGCCGGTTACCTGCGCCAGCTTCCAGCACCTGCACTGCTGCTCGGGGCTGGCCGTGGTTATCCCCGCAGTTGGGGTGTTTCCCGATCCCTCAAAAGCTTGGTCAGCATGCGACCTCCTTTCGAGGAGGGAGGCGGTGGTCCGTCTCCGCCACCATTCTACTCCCCTGCCCCCCTCCGGGCGAGGTCGACGCCGGGCCAACGAAGCCCGAGGAGCTCACCGCGCCTCGCGCCGGTCGAGACGGCCAGCACGACAAGCGGATACAGGTGCGGATGGGTGCTAGCCCGACACTCCGACAGCAGGGCGTCTCTCTCTGCCCGATCGAGGAAGCGCATCGTCGGTCTTGCGCTCGGAGGTGGCGCTCTGGGGCGCCGCTCCCTTCAGGCGGACCTGGACGCGGTAACGGGTTCCGGTTTCACCGCTGACGGCAATGATGGTCGGCATAGCCACCTCCTCAAGTGCACTGGCTTTGCACCGAGCGAGCGTTCTAGCCTGCAAGGACGCCCCTTCGCGAAGGCCCGGCTATGTTCTATGTCGTTGATTCCGAAGGCGGAGGATGGCGGAGAGGGTGGGATTCGAACCCACGGACCGGTTGCCCGGTCAACGGTTTTCGAGACCGCCCCATTCGACCGCTCTGGCACCTCTCCTCGGTGGCGGAGAGGGTGGGATTCGAACCCACGGTAGAGTTTCCCCTACACACGCTTTCCAAGCGTGCTCCTTAAGCCACTCGGACACCTCTCCAATCAGCCTGCTCAAAGAACCAGCGGCTCCGGACGAGCCCGCTAGAGCCGCCGCAGCGACGCAAAGAAGCCGCGCAGCAGCGCGGCGCTCTCCTCCGACATGACTCCGGAGCTGACCTCCAAGCGGTGGTTGAGCCGGGGGTCCTGCACCAGGATGCCGAGCGAGCCGCAGAACCCGGCCTTGGGATCGGGGGCGCCGAACACCAGCCGGTCGATGCGGCTGGCCACCAGGGCCCCCGCGCACATGGCACACGGCTCGAGGGTCGCGAACAACGTGCAGCCGGTGAGCCGCCAGCCGCCCACTCGCGCCGCCGCCGCCCGGATCGCCAGCAACTCGGCGTGGGCCAGCGGGTCGCCGTCGACCTCGCGCCGGTTATGGCCTCGCCCGATCAGCTCCTCTCCCCGCACCACCACCGCCCCGATCGGGATCTCGCCCAGGGCGGCAGCCTGCCGGGCCGCAGCGAGGGCTTCTTCCATCCAGACCCGATCGTCCAAGCCCGGTCCTCGCCCTCCTGCAGCCACCCCCCCGCCGCCCCGCTGCAGCCGCCCCCCCGCCGCCGCGCCAACAACCCCGCGCCAACCGCGGAAGAGCGGCTATCTTACTCGAAGCACGCTCTGAAGGCGACCGACCGACTTGCGCTCCTGCGCTCCCCGCATGCTTGCCGGTGGCGGCCGCCCGATGCCGAATACCTTTGGCTTCGAGGGCCGCTCACGGAGCGCTGCCGCGGACGTTTGCCCTCCCGTAGAGCGCGTAGCTTTCGTTCTCCGCCAGCAAGAGCCCTCGCGCCGGGAGTCGGCCAGCAGTCGGCGCGAGGGGGCGGCGCCAAGCACTCTTTCCCACCAGCAGGCAGGCCGCGACCGGGAATCGCTCGGCAGGCTGTTGCGCTTGAGCTGCCGGCTTACCCGCGCTTGGCTCGATCACCTCGAAGCCGTCGACCACTTCGAGAATGAAGCGCTCCGAGTTGGCGAGCTTGAAGGAGCTCCAGACCTCGCGGCAGCCGCTTGTGGAGCTCGGCTTGAGCGCGCAGAGGAAGCGCTGATCGTCGGGCATCCGCTCCTTGATCAGCACCCGCGCGAGAACCCGCGCCTCGCAAAGCGCCAGGGGAAGCGCCACGAAGCCGATCAGCGCCAGCTTGCGAAGACGGCCGGGCGAGCGCTCGACCAGAAGGAGAGCTCCGCCGGCGGCCAGCATCGCGAGCGCCGGATAGATGGGGTCGAGGTACCAGTGGTGCTGCGTGCGAACCAGTGAGACCACGGTCAGCGGGACGACCACCCAGATGGCCAGCAGCGCCAGGATGCCGCTGCGGCGGTGCTGGCGCAGGAGACCAGCCCGTATCGCCACGCCGGCGGCGACGGCCATCAGAAGTGGCCAGGGAGCGAAGCGGTCGAACAGCGCCGTCACGTAGCCGAAGGGTGACGAGGTGCTCTTGTCAACGATCGAGGTCGAGCGCTCGAGGACGTCCTCCCTGAGCATGCGGAGGAGAAAATCCGGCGAGCCATCCGCCCGCCAGCGGGCAAACGCCCAGCCCCCCACGATCGCGCCGAAGAGGCCGATGGCGGCAAGGCCCGCCACGAGCCGCTGCCGGCGCCAGGCTCCACTCCACAGGGCATAGCTCACCGCGACCAGGACCAGCGGCAGAATCGCGAAGCTCTTGAGCAGGAAGCCGCAGGCGAGAAGCAGCGCGAGCCCCACCACTGTCCACTGGGACTCGGCGAGCCTGGGCAGCCGCACCGCCGCCAGCAGCAGGATCAACGTGAGGCAGGCATCGAAGTCGCCGCTGCGCGCTCCATGGTTGCTGAGGAAACCAAAAGTGGTGGCGACGATCAGTCCGGACACGATCGCCAGCTGCGGGTTGAGCCGGCGCCTGGCCCAGTACATGGTCACCGCCACGGTGGCCAGAGCGCAGAGGGCCGAAGGGAGGCGCATCGCCAGGGCGGAGCCCCCGAGAAGCGAGAATGACAGCGCCATCAACCAGTAGCCGAGCGGCGGCTTGAGCGCCCAGAGCTCCTTCTTCTCGGCGTAGGTCGTGACCAGGAACCCCCGGTTCTGCTGCATCTCGAACGCCGAGACGCCATAGCGGGCCTCGTCGAAGTCGTTGATGCTGCTGGTGGCGAGACCCAGAAAGACGTTGCAGGCCATGAGCGCCAGGACGAGCAGCGCACACAGCCCATAGTGGCGGCTGACGAACCCTTCACGGGCAGGTCTCACGCCTGGCGCTTCTCCGCGGCGAAGGGTGGGCCACACCCAGAGTCGACTCGAAGAGTCCGCCCCGGGTGCGCTGCTACCGGCGACCTGCGCCTTACCGCCGATCATCGCGATACGCCTCGTGAAGAGTGACAAGAGCGGCAGCATACCAACTGCACCTCGCGGCTCCGCGCACTCTCCCGGAGGGGTCGCCTGGTTGGAAGGTGGTACGATGGGTTGCCCTGGCAGCGGCCCACGAAGGGTTCGGGTCCTGTGCATCGGCGACTACCGAACCTCGTCAGGCCCGGAAGGGAGCAGCGATAAGGTATGCCGGCCGAGTGCCGCAGATCTACCGGAACCCTTCGTAGACCACTGCCAGCTTCACCATGGCCTACCAGGTCTTAGCCCGCAAGTGGCGCCCGCAGAACTTCTCCAGCCTCGTCGGTCAAGCGCCGATCGTGACCGCGCTGCGCAACGCGCTGGCCGAGCGCAAGATCGCCCAGGCCTACCTGTTCTCGGGCATCCGCGGCGTCGGCAAGACCACGGCGGCGCGCGTCCTCGCCAAGGCGCTCAACTGCGAGCACGGCCCCGCCGCCGACCCCTGTAACGCCTGCACCCCCTGCATCGAGATCACCCGCGGCTCGGACCTCGACGTCATCGAGGTCGATGCGGCGACCTACTCGAAGGTCGAGCAGGTCCGCGAGCTCACCGAGAGCCTCAGATACGGTCCGGCGCGCGACCGCTATAAGGTCGTCGTGCTCGACGAGATCCATCGCCTGTCGCGGCAAGCTTTCGACGCCCTGCTCAAGATCGTCGAGGAGCCGCCGCCGCACCTGGTCTTCATCTTCGCCACCACCGAGATCGAGACCGTGCCGGCGACCATCCTTTCGCGCTGCCAGGAGTTCCATTTCCGGCGCGTCCCCTCGCCCGCGGTCTCCGCCCTGCTGCGCGAGATCTGCGACACCGAATCGATCCAGGCGAGCGACAACGCGCTGCGGCTGCTGGCGAGGGCCGGCGAGGGCAGCGTTCGCGATGCCGTCGCCCTCCTCGACCAGCTCGCCACCTTCGGCTCGGGGACGATCGGCGACGAGGCCGCGGTACGCCTTCTCGGTGGGCTCGATACCGATCTCTTCCGGCGCCTGCTGCAGGCCATCGTGGCCGGCGACGCCGCCCTGGTCTCGCGTTCCGCGCGCTACGTCGAAGACGAGGGCTGGGACCCTCGCCAGGTCTACGGGCAGTTCCTGGCCTTCTGCCGCGATGCCCTCCACCTCGCCCTGGGCGGCGATCCAAGCCAGGTGGATCTCCCTCTCGAAGAGGCGCAGGCCCTGGCGGTCATCGCTCGCGCTTCCGGCTATGAGAACCTGCTGCGCCTGCTCAACCAGCTGCTGGTCAGCGAGCAGGTCGTCCGCCGCAGCGAGGCCGGAGCGCTGGCAGTCGAGATCGCGTGGCTGCGCGCCGCCGAGCTCCCCAAGCTGACCCGCATCGAGGAGCTGCTGGCGGGAGGCCGCCTGGCGCCGGCGGCCGCTGAGCCCGCTCCCGCGAGCGCCAAGGACCAGCTGCCGAAGCCGCGGCAGGACGTTGCCGCACCCGCCGCCAGAGCTGCGGCGGGAGCCCCTCCGCCCGCCGCAACCCTGAAGGCACCGAATGCGCCGCCGCCAGCCGCCGCCGCTCCTGCCGCGAGTGCCTTGGCGCCCACGCCGGCGGCGGCTGCCGCGCCGGCGAGCAGCGGCACCGCCACCGGCGAACCGGGCCAGGGCCGCGATCTGATCCGGTCGTTCCTGGACGAGATCAGCCGGCGCCGGCAGCCACTCGCCGCGCATCTCGAGCAGGCCGCCGAGCTACGCTTCGCCGGCGGCCGGCTGCTGGTGGTGCTGCCGCGCGGCGATGTCTTCCTGAGCGGCAGACTGCGCCAGCCCGCCAACCGTCAGGCGGTGGACGAGGCGGTGGCCGCGGTATGGGGGCCCGGTGCCCACTGGGAGTCGATCGAGGACACCGGCGAGGACGACCTGAAGGGAGAGCCCGCCGACCCGCAGGGAGTGCCCTCCGGGGAAGGCCGCCCCTCCACCCCACACGGCCTGCGGCCCGCAGCGGTGGAAGCAACCGCCGCCGGTCGCCGGCCGCCGGCCGACCCTTCGCTTCCGCCGCCGGCCAAGCCGGGGAGCGCCGCCCCGAGCGTGATCTCGAACCCGACGGTGCAGACCATCCTCGATATATTCGGGGGCAAGGTCGAAGCGGTCCAGGAGCACGCGAGCCCGAGAGAGGATTGAACGCGATGAGCAGCATGCAGAAGCTGATGAAGCAAGCCCAGGAAATGCAGGCCCGCCTGCAGCGCGAGCTGGCCGAGATGGTGGTCGAGGCCAGCGTGGGCGGCGGCATGGTGTCGGTCAAGATGAGCGGGCACAAGCAGCTGGTCGGGGTCAAGATCGACCCCGAGGCGATGGACAAGGAAGACCCGTCGATGCTCGAGGACCTGATCGTCGCCGCGGTCAACGAGGCCGGCCGCAAGGTCGAGGAGACGATGCAAGGCCGGATGGGAGCGATGGCGGCGAGTCTTCCCGGTCTATTTTGAGCGCCAACTTGGGCGAAGCCGCTCGCCAGCTCTCCGACCCGCTCGCCCGGCTGATCGGCGAGCTCTGCCGGCTGCCGGGCATCGGCCCCAAGACCGCCAACCGCCTTGCTCATTACCTGCTCAAGGTGCCCGCGGCCGAAGCCCAGGCCCTTGCGGCCGCCATCCAGGACGTCAAGGAGAAACTGTTCCACTGCTCGCGCTGCAACGCCATCACCGGCGTCGATCCCTGCCGCATCTGTGCCGACCAGCAGCGCGACCGGGCGCGGATCTGCGTCGTCGAGGAGCCGTTCAACATCGAGCCGCTCGAGCGCACGGGCGAGTTCCACGGCCTCTACCACGTGCTCCTGGGAGCGCTCTCCCCGCACCGCGGCATCGGTCCTGACCGCCTCGCCATCGCCGGCCTCTTCGCACGCTTGGACGGGATCGCCGAGATCGTCCTCGCCACCAACCCCAACGTCGAGGGCGAGGCCACCGCGCTCTATCTGGCGCGCCTGCTCAAACCGCGGGGTATCAAGGTCACGCGCCTCGCCTTCGGCATGCCGGTGGGCGGCGACATCGAGTACACCGACGAGGTGACGCTCGGCCGCTCGCTCGCCGGGCGGCGGGAGATGTGAGCTTCGGCGAGCTGTTCCCGAAAATCGTCGAGCCGCCTCCGGGTCCCCGCGCGCGCGCGCTCTGCGAGCGGCTCGGCGTGCTGGAAGCCCCGGGCGTCAACACGCTGGCGGCCGGTGGAGCGCCGTCCATCCTCTGGCAAGAGGCCTGCGGCGCCAATGTCCTCGACGTCGACGGCAACATCTACATCGACCTGACCTCCGGCTTCGGCGTCGCCGCGGTCGGCCATCGCCATCGCCGCGTGGTGGCGGCGGTCACCCGCCAGGCCGGCCTTCTCCTGCACGGTCTGGGCGACGTGCATGCGCATCCGCTGCGCGTCGATCTCGCCTTTCGCCTGCTGGCGCTGGCGCCGCTCGACGAGCCGCGGATCTTCTTTGCGGTCTCCGGCGCCGAGGCGGTCGAGATCGCTCTCAAGACAGCCCTCGCCACGACCGGCAGGCCGGGAATCCTGGCCTTCGATCCCTCCTACCACGGACTGACCATGGGAGCGCTCGCCGCCACCTCCCGCCCCGAGTTCCGCACCCCCTTTGCGGCCCACCTCCATCGCCACGTCCGCCGCCTGCCGTACGGTTGCGCAACCGGGCGGGCGGCGGCGATCCTGGCGCGCGGCGCGACCGGCGCCGTCCTGGTCGAACCGATCGTCGGCCGCGAGGGCGTGCTGGTGCCGCCCCCGGGCTGGCTCGCCGCCCTCTCCGAGCTCTGCCGCGCCCACGGCGCACTGCTCGTCGCCGACGAAATTCTGACCGGCTTCGGCAGGACCGGGACGCTGTTCGCGGTCGAGCACGAGGCGGTCCGCCCCGACCTCCTGTGCTGCGGCAAGGCGCTGGGCGGCGGTCTCCCGATCGCCGCGGTGCTTGCCCGCCAGCCGCTCTTCGGCTGCTGGCAGACCGGCGGCGAGGCCCTCCACACCTCGACCTTCCTCGCCAATCCGCTGGCCTGCGCCGCCGCGCTGGCCGTGCTCGAGGTGCTCGAGCGCGAGCGCCTGCCGGAGCGCGCCCGCCGGCTCGGCGCCGCGGTCGGAGCCCGCCTCCAGGGCTGGCCGCGCCGCTTCCGCCAGGTCGCCGCGACCCGGGGCCGCGGACTGCTCTGGGGCGTCGAGCTGCGCTCGCGCCAGGCCGCCGCCCGCTGCGCCGCGGCGGCCCGCGACCGCGGCGTATTGCTGCTCTCCGGCGGGCCCGCCGGGCGCGTGCTGCAGATCCTTCCTCCGCTCACCATCACCCCTGCCCAGCTCGACCGCGCCCTGGAGATTCTGGAAGCCTCTCTCGACGCCGCGCCGGACGAAGCCGCGGCCGCGGCCGCCGGCCGCCACTCGGTCCGCGAACCTTCCGGCGCGCGAGAGTGAGGCGCCATGGGCCCGGCCAAGGTCGCTTTCATCGGCAGCCACGGCGTCGGCAAGACCACGCTCTGCTACGGCGTTGCCGCCCGCCTCAAGGCGCGCGACATCGGCGTCGAGCTGGTGCAGGAGGTGGCCCGCCGCTGTCCGCTGCCGATCAACGAGCAGACCTCGGTGGCCTCCGAGTCGTGGATCCTGCTCACCCAGGTGGCCGAGGAGCTGATCGCCCAGGCCCGTTACCCGGTGGTGCTGTGCGACCGCAGCGTGCTCGACAACTACGTCTACCTGCTGCTTGCCGCCGGCCGCCAGGAGTCGCTCGAAGGGCTGGTGGGGCACTGGCTCGGGACCTATGACCTGCTGCTGCACGTTCCGATCGTCGACCGGCCCAACCCCGACGGCATCCGCTCGGGCGATCCCGCCTTCCAGCGCGCCGTCGAGGAGCGCCTGCGCCGCGAGCTCGCCGAGCGCCGGATCAAGACCCTCCGGCTCGACCCCGAAAACCGGTCGCTCTGGGTCGACACGGTCGAGCAGGAGATCTGGCGCCTCCTACGTCCTGCCCAGCTGCCGCTCTTGTAACCGTTATCACGCGCGTCACCCACCTCCTCTGATCCCGTGCGCCAGGGGCGGGGGCGTCCCCTTCCCCCCCGGCGCCGCCGGGCCGGCCGGCAGATCTACCATCGCCGGCCGCCGCCCGACCGCTGTGGGCCGGCGGCATTCCCCGGAGGGCTCTCCCGGCAGGTCGGGACCCGGCGGCTTCGGACAACCGGGAAGGGGATCGAGGGGTTTCCGGGGGCGATCCGATCGATGCTTCGAGTAGGCCTCCGCCGCTACATCGGAGCGCCCAAAATAAGCCTCCCAGTTTCATTCCTCGGAGTCGCCCCCGGGGCGCCCTGGACTAGAATACTGGCCTTGAGCGCCGAACACCCCCTCCGTCGGTGGGACATCTTTTCCCACTTCAGCGAAGAACAGCTCAGCCAGCTCGGCGACTGCGTCGAGCGGCGCTGCCTGGAGCCCAACGAGATCATCCTGCGCGAGGGCGAGCCGACCACCGGCACCTACCTGATCGAGAGCGGCGGCGTCCGCATCATGCGCAAGACCCCGTATGGGATGTTCGCGCTCGCCACTCTGCGCCCGGGGCATCTGTTCGGCGAGACCAGCTTCGTCGACGGCAACGCACGCTCCGGCGACGCCCTGACCGTCGCCGAAACCGAGCTCCTGGCCTTCAACCCGGAGGCCCTGGCCGGCCTAATGGAACGGGACCAGCGCTTCAGCGTCGCCCTCTACTGGAGCTTCTGGAAGAGCCTCTCCGGGAAGCTGCGCCAGACCAACGAGGAGCTCACCAAGTTCTTCTCCGAGACCGGCAAACCCGCCAGCTCCCGGCCGCCGCCGGCCGCCAAGGACGCCTCCGGCGAGTTCCACATCGACCTCGCCTCCAAGCGCAAGCTGTTCCAGGAGCAGCGGCTCTCCAACCTCGAGATCAACTTCCTCACCTCGCTCTCCAGGGAGAGGAAGTTCGCGCCGCTGCAGCAGATCTTCCGCGAAGGCGAGCCCGGCGAGGAGATGTACGTCGTGCTCGAAGGCCGGGTGATGATCAGCAAGTACATCCCCGGTGCCGGCGAGGAGGCGCTGGCTTTCCTCGAGCGCGGCGACTATTTCGGCGAGATGGCCCTGATCGACAACGTCCAGCGCTCCGCCGACGCCAAGGCCTCCGACAGCGGCGCCGTCGTGCTGGCCATTTCCCGAGACGTGCTGGCCGGCATCCTCGACATCCACCGGGTCTCGTCGCTGCTGCTGCTCAAGCTCCTCTGCACTCTGGTCGCCGGCCGCCTGCGCGAGCTCGATGACAAGATCGTCGGCTGGTTCATCCTCGCCGGCGGCTCCGCCACCGGCTGGCCCGTGCCTGACTCCGCCCCCCGACCCCAGCCCTGAAGCGCTCGCGGGCCGGCCTCCTGACGCCTTCGAAGGCACGGCGCTGCGGGCAGCTGTGGGGCGCGCACGAAGGCCGCTGGCCCGGCTGTGTGGTGAAGCGAACACAGCCGGGCCAGCGGCCTTCGGCGCTCCTCGACGGCGACAGGGGATAGAGGTGGGGCGGAGAGCCTTGGTCGAGGGGCTGGGGTGGGCGGCTCCGCAATAAGAAAACTACTCCCCCAGGGGAGCGACTTCTCCGGCGCTCGTTATGGGGCTGCTTTGAACACCGCCATGACTTTGCGGACTAGGGAAGAGAGCGGCAGGCCGGCGAGCGCGTCGACCCATGCGGCTTCGGCCCCCTCCCGAACCTCGCCGCTGCCCTCGAGCTCGGCACGGTGCACGGCGACCGCGAGGTCCCGGTAGGTGATGCCGTGGCGCACCTCCCCCGCCGCCGCGCCGAGCCTCCAGACGCCGCCGTACTTGTCGGCGAGAGCTCGCGCCGCCTCCTCGCCGCCGCCCCATTCGACCCAGGGGAGCTCCCAGGTGCCGGCCAGCACGGCGCTTGCGTCCGGGCGGCGGAAGAGCAGGACCCGCCCCTGCCGCTCGACGACCGCCACCAGCAGGCGCAGCCTTTCCGGGCGCCGCCGCCGCCGCGCCGCCGGATACCGCTCGGGAGCCCCTTCCAGCGCGCCCAGGCAGCCGCCGCGCAGCGGGCATCGCGGACACCGCGGCTGGCGCGGCAGGCAGAGCGTGGCCCCCAGCTCCATCAGCGCCTGATTGCTGTCGCCGGCGCGGCCCGCGACCAGCAGCCCCGCCGCGGCCGCCAGCAGCCGCCTCCGGGCCGTCCGGCCGCTCGGATCCCCGGCCTGGGCCAGCACCCGCGACAGCACCCTCGCAACGTTGCCGTCCAGCACCGGGATCGCCGCCCCGAAAGCGATGCTGGCGACCGCCGCCGCGGTGTAGGGGCCGATCCCGGGCAGATCGAGCAACCCCTCGTAGGTGCGCGGGAACCCACCCGCCGCGGCCACCCGCTGCGCCGCCGCGTGCAGCTGCCGCGCTCGCCGGTAGTAGCCGAGACCCGACCAGAGAGCCAGGACCTCGTCGAGCGGCGCCCGCGCCAGCTCCTCGACGGTGGGGAAGCGCGCCACGAAGCGCTCGTAAAACGGCACCACCGCCTCGACACGCGTCTGCTGCAGCATCACCTCCGAGAGCCAGATGCAATAGGGGTCGCGGCTGCGCCGCCAGGGAAGGTCGCGACGATGGCGGTCGTACCAGGCAAGGAGCCGGTCGGCCGGCTGCATCGCGTCAGTCTATATGGCGCTGTACCGTTGCTGGTGAGCCATTTTGGCAGCGGTTCTTCGGCGCGCGCTGTTCGGTCAGCCCCTCGCATACAGGGCTCCGCCGGCCGGTGCTGACATCGCCGGAGGAGAATCGAGGGGAGGCCCCTTTTTCGTCTGGTGGGTTCTTTGGTTCTACCCCTGATGAGGGGGATTTGGTAGCTGTCTAGGAAGGTTCGAGACCACTTGGCGATCTCTGGGTTGGTAGGGGTTCGGTATGATGGGTAAGGAGCCTCCGCCCCGGGAATTTCGCTTTGCTTCCTGCCCCAGGTAACCGCCCTGGCCCCCCGGATATTCCCGCGCGCCGTTGCCCGCCGTCGCGTGCAAATCGTTCAAGCAATCGCGTTTACCTTTTTGCACCCCCAAAGAACTAGCGCCCCTGGTTTTCACCAGGGGCGCTTCAGGGGGGAGGTCCCGTTCTTGGGGTTGGATTCTGTGGATCTACCCCTGTGTAGAGGGGATTTAGGCTGGCTCGCTAGAGGACGAGATCGCGTATAGATCTCTAGTGTTGGCAGGGTTGACGTTTGGTTGGTTGGGACCCTCCCCCTCGGGGTTTCTAAGTGTTGTCCGATATCGATGCAACTCCTGTGCCCATTCCCTGATCAAGGTTACCCCTTCTCGGGCGCGCCGCCCTCAGAAGTCCACCCGGTCGCTCTGGCCGTCTCCTTTCGAGGGCGCGCCTGTCGGCAAGTTCGGTCACAGGCCTATCGGGCAGGTATTGCTGGAGATGGAGCGCGGTTCGTTTGCCGGGGGTTTAACTGGGTTGCCCGGAGCGGATCGAGGTGGTCGACGGGCGGCGCGATGCGGAACCCTGCCGGCCATGCCGGTGTTAGTCAAGGCTACTGCTGCACCCTAAGACCCACCCTGGAGGCCTACTCGCCCTGCCGCGGTCCCGGAGCGGCCGAAGGTCGCTGCCCCGGCTGTGTTCGCTTTCCACACAGCCGGGGCAGCGACCTTCGGCGCTCTCACTCACCTCGTTCACCAGGGTTGCCCGAAGGCTTTTTCTTCGTTGAGGCTGCAGCGAAACCGGCCGGAAATGCGGTGCGCCCCGGGGAGGGGCGCACGTTGGGGGAGGTCCCTTGGTAGATTGGCTGTGAGGCTCTACCCCTGTAAGGAAGGGGACTGGGGATGGATGTCAGAGGAATGAGATCGGTTAAGATCTCCAGATCAGGAAGGAATGATCGTGCGTGGTGGGACCTCTCCCCCGTGCCTTGTGCTTCTCATGGCTCAGGTAGCACTGCAACTTGCGTGCCTGGCCAGCTCGTGTGCCTGAGGCCAACTCCTAGAACCGTTTCGTTCTGACTGGCTCGGTCTCCAGGGTGCGACGTGTCCGCCGGGTCCCATCGCCCGCTGTTCATCGGCTGGTCTCCCCGCGCCGGGGCTGGAGGGCGTCGAGGCCGCGACCGGCGCCGATGTCGCCGGTGCGATAATCGACTTCCTGGTGCGCTCGGCGGGCACGCGGCGCCCGCTCGACAAGGACAGGCCAGACTAGGGGCTTGCGCACCTCAGGGGTTGTGCTATGATTTGCCGGCGTAGTCAAGTAAGCCTCCTGACATTGGTCGCGTCGTCACCT
This sequence comes from Thermoanaerobaculia bacterium, assembly GCA_035544875.1. Taxonomy (GTDB): domain Bacteria; phylum Acidobacteriota; class Thermoanaerobaculia; order Multivoradales; family UBA5704; genus JASLEW01. The sequence continues at coordinate 77,617 of DASZZP010000083.1, forward strand.
GGAATTTTCCACAGGTTGTGGAATTTCTGCGGAAATTGAGTGTCTGTTCAGCCCTGAGGCGCAATGTCTTCATCGCTTTGGTCGCTACTCCAGAAGCAGCTCCAGCAACACCTCGATCCCGAGGAGTTCGCGACCTGGTTCCGGCCCCTCAAGGTGCGTGACGAGGGTAACGACCGACTGGTTTTGCTGGCTCCGAACTCCCGCTTCCTGCACACTCTCGAGGAGAGCTACCGGCCGACCGTGGACCGCGCCCTGGCGGGGCTCTCCGGCCCGGCTTTCGAGGTTCTGTTCTCGCTAGAGGAGAGAGAGGAGTCGACCCAGAAGGCGGTTGCCCTCTCGGACTTCAACCCCAGGTACCTCTTTCAGACCTTCGTCGTCGGCAAGTCCAACGAATTCGCCCAGGCGGCGGCCGAGGCCGTGGCCAAGAACCCGTCCAACAGCTATAACCCTCTCTTCCTCTACGGCGGGGTCGGATTGGGCAAGACCCACCTCTTGCACGCCATCGGCCACGAGATCCTGCGCAGCCAGCCGCAGCTGCGGGTGCTCTACCTCGCCGCGGAGCAGTTCGTCAACGAGCTGATCAACTCGATTCGCTTCGACCGCATGCCGGCGTTCCGCGATCGTTATCGGACGATCGACGTCCTGATGATCGACGACGTGCAGTTCCTGGCCAACAAGGAGCGTACGCAAGAGGAGTTCTTCCACACCTTCAACACTCTCTACACGCGAGAGAAGCAGATCATCCTCTCCTCCGATTCCTCGCCGCGCAACATTCCGACCCTGGAAGAGCGGCTGCGCAGCCGCTTCGAGTGGGGCCTGATCGCCGACATCCAGCCGCCGGACCTCGAGACCAAGGTCGCGATCCTGCAGCGCAAGGCCTACATCGAGAACATCGTCCTGCCGGAGGAGGTTGCCGAGTTCATCGCCCTGCAGGTACGTTCCAACGTCCGCGAGCTCGAAGGCCTGCTCAATCGGGTCATCGCTTTCTGCTCCCTGACCGGCAAACCGATCTCTCTGGCGCTGGCCCGCGAGACGCTCAAGGACATCCTGCCCGAGGAGGGACGCAAACCCTCCGCCGCCGAGATCATCAAGTCGGTGGCCCGCCACTACGACCTCAAGATCTCGGAGATCAAGAGCAAGAACAACTCCCGGCAGGTGGTGATCCCGCGGCAGGTGGCAATGTACCTGTGCAAGAGGCTGACCGAGCTCTCCTACCCGGAGATCGGCAAACTGTTCAACGACAAGCACCACTCGACGGTTATGTACTCGGTCGATAGGGTAAAGAACCTGCGCGACGCCGACCCCGACTTCGATCGTACCCTCCAGACCTTCGAGCAGCAGTTCGCCTAGCAGGACCCGCGGTCAGCCGCCCCAGCACTCCTTTTTGTCGGCACAGTGCCAGCGGGTCGCCGGCGGGGGGTCGCTACGGCTGCCGATTAGCGGGCACGAGCCCCCGCCTGCCAAGGTCAACGCCAGCCGAGGTAGCCGGAGCGATCTCCACCGGCGACCTGCCGGGCACCACCCCCTCCGCCTTCCAGCCGCCTCCGGGGCGCCTGTTGAGAAGGCGCCGCAAAGCGCTGTGGAGCGGCTGCGGAATTCCGGCCCGAGGCTTTTTTTCCGCATTGGCTCAACGGGCCGTCCACAGCTTCCGCACAGCCTTCCTGCTCCCGTGCCAAACTGCCAAGTCAATGAAAACAGGAGCCTTGTCGAAGTTTTCCTCTTTTCCACCGGCGCCTTCTACTACGACGGCTATGCTATATTCAGTTCTCTTTTCGACGGAGAAGAGCGAATGGAGATCCGCCTCAAGCGCAGCGACTTCCTCGGCGAGCTGATCCCGATGCAGGGGATCGTCGAGCGCAAGACCACCATCCCGGTGCTGTCTCATCTGCTCCTGTCCGCCCGCAACGACAGGCTCCATCTGGCTGCCACCGACCTCGACGTTTCTCTGACCTCCTGGTGCGCGGCCGAGGTCCAGCAGGAAGGGGCGATCGCGGTCCAGGCCAAGAAGCTGATCGAGATCATCCGCTCCCTGACCGCGTCCGAGGTGGCCTTGATCCAGGAAGAGCCGCGGGTGCTGAGCATTCGGGCCGGTACCTCGCGCTTCAAGATCCATGGGCTGGCGGCCGACGACTTCCCGACCCTTCCCTCCGTCGAGGAGATCGTACCGGTCGAGATCCCGTTCGCCGACTTTCGGCGGATGGTCGCCAAGGTACTGTTTGCGGTCTCCGCAGAAGAGTCGCGCTTCCAGCTCAACGGGGCGCTGCTCAAGCTCAAGGATGGAACCTTCGAGATCGTGGCCACCGACGGCCACCGCCTGGCGCTGGTCGAAGGGAGCCTCGAGCGCAGCGGCGATCCCGACTCGGTGCTGGTGCCGCGCAAGGCGTTGCAGGAGCTGCAGCGCCTCGAAGGCGAGGGCACGCTCACCTACCGCCACGGCGAGCACCATCTCTCCTTCCGTCTGGGGCAGAGGGAGCTGATCTGCCGCATCCTGGAGGGGACCTTCCCCGACTACGAGAGGGTCATCGCCAAGGACAACGACAAGAGAATCCTCTTCGATAGAAAGCCGCTGGTCGAGGCGGTGCAACGGGCAGCGCTCATGACCAGCGACCGCGCCCGAGCGGTGCGGCTCCAGTTCGCGCCCGACCAGTTGGTGATCTCGGCGATCAACACCGACCTCGGCGAGGCGGTCGAAGAGGTCGCCTGTCAGTACGACGGCCCCGAGTTCCGCCTCGGCATCAATCCCGACTACCTGACGCAGTTCCTGAGCGCCGTCGACACCGAGCGCGTCCGGCTCGAGCTCAAGGACGAGAACACGCAGTGCGTGGGCTACCCCCAGGATGGCTCGGACACGCGCTACCTCTGCGTTATCATGCCGATGCGGATCTAAGACAAAACTCCCCCGTGCGTCAGGGGAGGGGGCGTCCCCTTCCCCCCCGGAGGGGTGGGAAGGGGATCGAGGGGTTCCGGGGGGCGATCCGATCGATGCTTCGAGTAGGCCTCCGCAGGCACATCGTAGGCACCGTTTCATTCCTCGGGATCGCCGCAGGCGGTGGGACCTAAAGAATTGGTCCGGGGTGAGGGAGTTTGATCTCTCGCCTGGCAGCCAACGATTTCCGCAACCTGGCGCCGCTCGACTTGACGCCGGCGTCAGGCTCCCATCTCCTGCTGGGTGGCAACGGGGCCGGCAAGACCAGCCTCCTCGAGGCGATCTATGTGCTCGCCACGACGCGCAGCTTCCGGGCGGCGCAGATCGGCGACTGCGTACGCCACGGCAGCAGCTCCTTCCACCTCGAGGCCGAGGTCGTCAGCGACCGGCGATCGACCCTGACCGTGGGCTGGAGCGAAGGGCTCAGACAGCGCGGCGTCAACGGCAAGCCGACCCCGCTGGCCGAGCACCTCGCCGTGCTGCCGGTCGTCGCCTGGTCGGCCGCCGAGAGCGAGGTGCTGGTGGGGCTGCCGCGGGCGCGCCGGCGGTTCATGGATCGCGGCCTGGTGGGCACGCGTCCCGGAGCGCTCGAAGTGCTTGGCCGCTATCGCGAAGCGCTGCGCCAGAAAAGAGAGCTCCTGGCTGGTGAGGCCACGGGCATCGAGATCTGGAACGAGCTGCTGGCCGCGACGGCGGCAGAAGTGATCCGCCTGCGCGATGCCTATGTCGGCGCGCTGCGGCGCTCCTATGCCGAGGTGATCGCAGACGCCGGCCTGACGCTGCCAGAGGTCATGCTCCACTACCGTCCGTCGCCGCCGCAGGGGCTGGAGGGTCCGCAGGCGATCGCCGCCAGTCTCGAGCGGGTGGCCGACCGCGAGCGGCGGCGCCAGCAGCCGTTGCTCGGCCCCCAGCGCGACGAGCTCGAGATCTTGTGGGGCGGGCACGAGATCCGCCGCGTGGCTTCGGCGGGGGAGCGCAAGATGTTGTCGCTGTTGCTGTTGGCGGCGCATGGCCGGGTCGTCGAAGCAGCCGGGCGCCGGCCCGTCTACCTGCTCGACGACGCCGACGCCGAGCTCGCGCCGCCGGCTGTCGCGGCGCTCTGGAGCCTCTTCTCGCGCCGTGCCGCGGGCGCCGGCCAGCTCTTCGCCTGCTCGAACCGGCCGCAGGCCTGGCTCACCCTCGAGCTGGGCACCGTCTGGGAGCTCGAGAAGGGCGCCATCTCGCGCCTTTGACGGCCCGTGCCGACGCCGCCTAAGCTCTTCAATCTTCAGGGATTAAAGCCTGCCGAACGGGGCCCGACCCGTGCTATAATCCTTTTCTCTTCAACCCCCAGCAACCACGGGGCAAATCACCAAAGAAAAGACATGACGGCAACGACCGACATCCAGCCGCCGGAGAACCCGGAAGCAACCTATACCGCGGAGAACATCAAGGTCCTGAAGGGCCTCGAGGCGGTGCGCACCCGCCCCGGGATGTACATCGGCGACACCGACGACGCCTCAGGCCTCCACCACATGGTCTTCGAGGTGGTCGACAACTCGATCGACGAGGCGCAGGCAGGCTACTGCTCGGCCATCGATGTGATCATCCACAGCGACAACTCGGTGACTGTCGTCGACGACGGGCGCGGCATCCCGGTCGACCTGCACCGGGAGGAAGGGCGCTCGGCGGCCGAGGTCATCATGACCGAGCTGCACTCTGGCGGTAAGTTCGACAAGAACTCATACAAGGTCTCGGGCGGTCTGCACGGCGTCGGGGTCTCGGTGGTCAACGCCCTGTCCGAGACCCTCGAGCTCGAGATCCGGCGCGACGGGCAGGTCTGGTTCCAGACCTACCACCAGGGGGTCCCGGTGGCCCCGATCGCGCCGATCGCGCCACTCGCGGCCGGCGAGCGCACCGGGACCAGGATCCGCTTCTGGCCGGATCCCGAGATTTTCGCCATCCTCGAGTTCTCCCACGACACGCTGGCGCAGCGGCTGCGCGAGCAGTCGTTCCTCAACCGCGGCATCCTGATCCGCCTCAAGGACGAGCGCACCGACCGCTACTCCGAGTTCTCCTATGCCGGCGGCATCGCCTCCTACGTGGCGCACCTGAACCGGAACAAGACGCCGCTGCACCCGGCGCCGATCTACCTGGCGGAAACCCGAGACGATGGCACAGGTCCCGAGGCGGTCGAGGTGGCGCTGCAGTGGAACGACGGCTATGCCGAGATCCTCTACTGCTTCACCAACACCATCAACAACCGCGACGGCGGCACCCACCTGGTGGGGTTCAAGTCGGCGCTGACCCGCACCATCAACGGCTACGCTTCGGCCTCGGGCCTGTCGAAGAACTTGAAGGAGAACCTGACCGGCGAGGACGTGCGCGAGGGGTTGACGGCGGTGGTGTCGGTCAAGATCAAGGACCCCAAGTTCTCCTCCCAGACCAAGGACAAGCTGATCTCCTCGGATATCAAGGGCTGGGTCGAGCAGGTGGTGGCCGAGAAGCTGGGCAGCTATCTGGAGGAGAACCCGCGGGAGGCGCGGCGGATCGTCGAGAAGTGTGTCGAGGCGGCCCATGCCCGCGAGGCGGCGCGCAAGGCGCGCGAGCTGACCAGGCGCAAGGGCGCCCTCGACGCCTCGAACCTGCCCGGCAAGCTGGCCGACTGCAGCGAGCGCAACCCCGCGGCCGCCGAGCTCTTCCTGGTGGAGGGCGACTCGGCCGGCGGCTCTGCCAAGCAGGGGCGCGACCGCCGGTTCCAGGCGATCCTGCCGCTCAAGGGCAAGATCCTGAACGTCGAGAAGGCGCGCTTCGACAAGATGCTCTCCTCCGACGAGATCAAGACCATCATCACCGCCCTGGGCACCGGCATCGGCAAGGACGACTTCGACATCGCGAAGCTCCGCTATCACAAGCTCATCATCATGTGCGATGCCGACGTCGACGGCAGCCACATCCGGACGCTGATCCTCACCTTCTTCTTCCGCCAGATGCAGGAGACCATCCGCCGCGGTCATCTCTACATCGCCCAGCCGCCGCTCTACAAGGTGAGCCATGGCAAAGCCGAGAACTACCTCAAGGACGACCGCGAGTACCAGGCCTACCTGGTGGCGCGCATCCAGGAAGCCTGGGAGCTCGAGCTGATCGGCGCGCGCGGCACGCCGGCGGCGACCGGCCCGCTGACCGCGAGCGGCGCCCATACGATCGGGCCTGGCGCCATCACCGGCGCCGCTGGCAAGGGCAACCGGCTCGGCGGTGCGCGGCTGGCACATTTCCTCGAAAAGATCGCGCATTTCCGCGACAACCTCGCGCGGCTGGTCTCGCGCGGCTTTCCGGCGGCGGCGCTCGAGCTGGCCTTGCTCCACGGCATCCGCGACAAGACCTCGCTGCTCGACCCCGCGAAGATCCAGGAGGTCGCCAGCCGGCTGGCCGCCGCCGGCTTCTCGGCGGTCGAAGTCGGAGACGACGAGGAGCACGGCACCGGCCGGGTCCGCTTCCAGTCGCGGCGCGACGGGGTCGAGCGCGAGGTGCGCATCGACTGGGGGCTGGTGACCAGCGCCGAATACCGCGCTCTGGCCACCAACGCGCTGGGGCTGGAGGCGATCGCCGCCGCGAGCTTCGTCCTGTGGAAGGCGGCGCGGCAGCACGACGAAGGCCAGGAACCGGCGTCGACCCACGACACCCTGGAACAGGCGCTCGCGGCGCTCTACGACAGCGCCAAGAAGGGGCTCTCGATCCAGCGCTACAAGGGGCTGGGGGAGATGAACCCCTCCCAGCTGTGGGACACCACCATGGACCCCGCCCGCCGGCGCCTGCTGCAGGTGCGCATCGAGGACGACGTCGAAGCCGACTCCATCTTCACCATCCTGATGGGCGACGAAGTCGACCCGCGCCGCGAGTTCATCCAGAACAACGCCCTCGAAGTGCGCAACCTGGATGTATAAATAAAACATAAAGCATGAGCGAAGACGACGAACAGAGCCCTCCCTTCGAGCCGCCGGCCGAGCAGTCGCTGCCGGTCGACATCGAAGACGAGATGAAGCGCAGCTACCTCGATTACGCGATGAGCGTGATCATCGGCCGCGCGCTGCCCGACGTGCGCGACGGTCTGAAACCGGTCCACCGGCGGGTGCTGTACGGGATGTGGGAGAGCTCCAACCGCTCAGACAAGCCGTACAAGAAAGCGGCGCGCATCGTCGGCGACGTGATGGGCAAGTACCACCCGCACGGCGACAGCGCGATCTACGACACGGTGGTGCGGATGGCGCAGGACTTCAGCATGCGCTACCCGCTGGTCGACGGGCAGGGCAACTTCGGCTCCATCGACGGCGACAATCCCGCGGCGATGCGTTACACCGAGGTGCGCCTGACCAAGCTCGCCGAGGAGATGATCCGCGACGACATCGACAAGGAGACCGTCGAGTGGGTGCCCAACTACGATGGCACCGAGAGCGAGCCTGCCGTGCTGCCGGCGCGGGTCCCCAACCTGCTGGTCAACGGTGCCTCGGGAATCGCCGTCGGCATGGCGACCAATATCCCGCCGCACAACCTGGGCGAGGTCGTCGACGCGCTCGAGCTGCTGCTCGCCAACCCCCAGGTGACGCTGCGCGAGTTGATGGCGGCGCTGCCGGGTCCGGACTTCCCGACCGCCGGCTTCATCCACGGCCTCTCGGGCATCGCCTCCGCCTATGCCACCGGCCGCGGCATCATCCAGGTCCGGGCGCGCGCCGACGTCGAGACCCAGGCGCGCGGCGAGCGGCAGTCGATCGTCATCAGCGAGATCCCCTACCAGGTCAACAAGGCGCGGCTGATCGAGCGCATCGCCGAGCTGGTGCGCGAGAAAAAGCTCGAAGGCATCTCGGACCTGCGCGACGAGTCCGACCGCGACGGCATCCGCGTGGTGCTCGACGTCAAGCGCGGCGAGATCGCGGAGGTGATCCTCAACTCGCTCTACAAGCTCACCCAGATGCAGACCACTTTCGGCATCATCCTGCTGGCGATCGTCGACAACCAGCCGAAGGTGATGACGCTCAAGGAGCTGCTGCATCACTTCCTCAACCATCGCAAGACCGTCGTCGTCCGCCGCACCCGCTACGAGCTGCGCAAGGCCGAGGAGCGCGCCCATGTCCTCGAGGGCATCCTGAAGGCCCTCGACCATCTCGACGCGGTGATCGCCACCATCCGCGCCAGCCAGACTCCGCCCGAGGCGCGGCAGAACCTGATGGCCGGATTCGCGCTGTCGGAGGTGCAGGCGCAGGCGATCCTCGAGATGCGCCTGCAGCGCCTGACCGGCCTCGAGCGCGAAAAAGTGGTCGAGGAGTACCGCGAGCTGATGGCGCTCGTCGAGCGGCTGCGTGCGATCCTCGCCTCCGATCAGCTGGTGGCGGTGGAGATCAAGCGCGAGCTCGCCGAGCTCAAGGCGGCGTTCGGCGACCGGCGGCGGACCGAGATCATCCCCGAGACCCACGACATCTCGATCGAAGACATGATCGCCGACGAGGACATGGTGATCACGGTCACCCGCTCGGGCTATGTCAAGCGCTCGCCGCTCGCCCTCTACCGGGCGCAGAACCGCGGCGGCAAGGGGCGCACCGGCATGGTGACCAAGGACGACGACTTCGTCGAGCACCTCTACGTCGCTTCGGCGCACAGCTACATCCTGGTCTTCACCGAGAGCGGCCGGGTGCACTGGCTCAAGGTGCACGCGATCCCCGAGACCGAACCGGCGGCGCGCGGCAAGGCGATCGTCAACCTGCTCAACCTCGAAGCCAACGAGCGGCTCGCCACCACGGTGGCGGTGCGCGAGTTCCGCGACGACCGCTACCTGGTCTTCGCGACCGCCAGCGGCACGGTCAAGAAGACCGAGCTCTCGGCCTATGCCAACCCGCGCCTCGGCGGCATCATCGGCATCAACCTCGACGACGGCGACCGCCTGCTGGCGGTGCGCGAGACCGACGGCACCAAGGACATCCTGCTCGTCACCGCCAAGGGCTTCGCCATCCGCTTTCCCGAGAGCGACGTCCGCCCGATGGGCCGCGCCACCTACGGCGTACGCGGCATCAGGCTGCGCGCCGGCGACCGGGTCGTCGGGATGGCCGCCCTGGAAGCGCACGGCGAGGTGCTCTCCGTCACCGCGCGCGGCTTCGGCAAGCGCACGCCGCTCGCGGACTACCGCCAGCAGAGCCGCGGCGGCCTGGGGATCATCAACCTCAAGGTGAGCGACAAGACCGGCGAGGTCATCGCCGCCAGGCACGTGGTGGCCGGCGAGGGATTGATGCTGGTCACCCAGGGCGGGATGATCATCCGCATCAACGTCGCGGGCGTCCGTTTGGTCGGCCGCTCGACCCAGGGGGTCAAGCTGATGGACCTCGACCCCGACGACTGTCTGGTCTCGGTCGCCAAGCTCGCCGAGGAAGAGAAGCTCGCCGGCAATGGCACGGCAGCCCCCGAGGAACCGGACGCCGAGGATGACGCTCAACCACCCGACGACGAGACGGTGAACTAGCAAGCTGGAACGGCCCGAACGCGCAGCGCTCACTCCTCCGGAGCGTCTCTATCGGCTCGCCTGGGGGTTCTACCTCGCGCTGGCGCTGGCCGGCAGCGCCTGGATCGGGCTGCGCCGCGGAGTGATTCCGCTCGGACTCTTCGTCGGCACCGCCAGCCGTTGGGGCTGGGCGACCGACCTCGCCGCGGGGGCGGCGGCCGGGCTGCTGCTCATCGGGCTCTGGGAGGGCATGCGGCGCATCGCTGTCTTCGCGGAGTTGGCCCGCCGGCTGGAGAGCGAGATGAGCGAGATGCTGGGCGGCCTGGCGCCGGCACAGGCCCTGGCGCTTTCGGCGCTCTCGGGATTCGCCGAGGAGCTGTTCTTTCGCGGCGCGGTGCAGGGGTCGCTCGGCTGGCTCGCGGCCGGCATCCTGTTCGCGCTGCTGCACACCGGTCCCGGACCGGCGTTCAGGGTCTGGAGCCTCTATGCGGCGCTGGCGGGCGCGCTCTTCGGCGCCCTGATGCTCTGGCGCGGCAATCTGGCGGCGCCGATCGTGGCGCACTTCCTGGTCAACGCCGTCAATCTGCGGCGGCTGCAACGGCGCTGGCAGAGCCGCGGCTCGGCGGGCGGGGATGCTCCTCGCGGACCGGAGCTGCGCGTCTGGTAGACTGGCTTGGGCAAATACCTTAGACAACCAAGGAGACCTGAAATATGCCGACAGACTCGAGGGATGTGCTTGCCCGCGTCGAGGGCGAGAAGGAGGGCTACCTCGAGGAGCTCAAGGAGTATCTGCGCATCCCGTCGATCTCGACCGATCCGCAATTCCGCGGCGAGGTGCTGCGGGCGAGCGAGTTCTTGACCGGGAAGCTGCGCGCCGCCGGGCTCGCGGCGGAGCCGATCGCCACCAAGGGTCACCCGCTGGTGTACGGCGAATGGAGCGGCGCGCCCGGCAAGCCGACTGTCCTCTTCTACGGCCACTACGACGTGCAGCCCGCCGATCCGCTGGCGCTCTGGCGACATCCGCCTTTCGAGCCGACGCAGGAAGGGGACAAGCTGGTGGCGCGCGGGGCCACCGACGACAAGGGGCAGTCCTATGCCCACGTCAAGGCCGTCGCGGCGATGCTGGCGACGCGCGGCAGCCTGCCGGTCAACGTCAAGTTCCTGGTCGAGGGCGAGGAAGAGTCCGGCGGCCAGTCGATCGACAGCTACGTGCGCGAAGACGGCGGCAAGCGGCTCGCCTGCGACTGCGTGGTGATCTCCGACAGCTCGCTCTACGGTCCCGGGCAACCCTCGCTGGTCTATGGCCTCCGCGGGCTCGCCTACATGGAGATCAAGGTCACCGGCCCCAACCGCGATCTCCATTCGGGGACCTACGGCGGCGCGGTCGCCAATCCGCTCAACGCCCTGTGCCAGATCGTCGCCCGGCTGCGCGATCCGCAGTCGGGAAAGATCCTGATCCCCGGCTTCTACGACGATGTCCGGCCGCTCGAGAGCTGGGAGCGCGAGGAGTTCGCCCGGCTGCCTTTCGACGAAGAGGCCTACCGCGCCGAGCTGGGGGTGCCGGAGCTGTTCGGCGAAGCCGGCTTCTCGACCCGCGAGCGCACCTGGGTCCGCCCCACCTGCGACGTCAACGGCATCTTCGGCGGCTACCAGGCGCCGGGCGCGAAGACGGTGCTGCCATCGTGGGGAGGGGCCAAGGTGTCGATGCGCCTGGTGCCTGACCAGCGGCCTGAGAAGATCGCCAGCCAGTTCACCGACTTCGTCCACCAGGTAGCGCCGCCGGGCGTCACCGTCGAGGTCAGCACGCTGCACGGCGCCGAGCCGGTGATGGTCGAGTCCAAGGGGCCGCTGGTCGACGCGGCGATGGCCGCCATGGCCGAGGTCTGGGGCGCACGCCCGGTGCGCATCCGCGAAGGCGGCTCGATCCCGATCGTCTCCACCTTCGCGCGGGTGCTGGGCGGGCCGGTGATGCTGCTCGGCTTCGGCTTGCACGATGACGCGCTGCACTCCCCGAACGAGAAGTTCAACATCAGCCACTTCTACAACGGTATCCGTTCGGTGGTGCGGCTGCTGGATCGGCTCGGCGAAGCGAGGCCATGAGAAGCAAGGGCAATCTCGAGCGCGAGATCAAGTTCCGTTCCGACGACCTGGCGAAACTCCGCGAGCGCCTGTCCGAGCTGGAGGCCGAGCGCGTCGGCCCCGCCGGGTTCGAGGACAACTGGATCCTCGACCGCAACAACGAGCTGCTCGCGCAAGGGAGGATCCTGCGCCTGCGCACCGACGGCAGCCGCTCGCATCTGACCTTCAAGGGACCCATGCACCTCGAGGGCAAGCTCAAGGTACGCGAGGAGCACGAGATCGGGATCGAGGGCGCCGACGAAGCGCGCACCCTGTTCGAGCGGCTCGGCTTCACCGTGGTGCGCCGCTACCAGAAGGTGCGGGAGGAGTGGCAGCTCGGCGGCGTCACCATCGCGCTCGATCACACGCCGATCGGCGACTTTGCCGAGTTCGAAGGCGACGGCGCCGAGACCGTCGCCAGGCGCTGCGGGTTCGACCTGAAGCAGGGCGAGTCGCGCTCCTATCTGCGGCTCTACGAGGACTACGTCAAGGAACACCCGGACGCGCCGCCGGAGATGACCTTCCGCCAACCCTGAGCTCCCGGCCGCGTGACTAGATCGACCCGGCCCCGACGCATCCGCGCCCTGGTCCTGGCCGCCGGGCTTTCCACCCGCCTGCGCCCGCTCACGGCGGCGGTCCCCAAGCCGCTGCTGCCGGTCGCCGGGCTGCCGGTGCTGGCCCATACGCTGCGCTCCCTCGCCGCTGTTGGCTGCGAGGCCGCGGCGATCAACCTGCACCATCACGGGGGGCAGATTCGCGGTCACTTCGGCCCGAGCTACGCCGGCCTGCCCCTGACCTATTCCGAGGAGCCGAGGCTGCTCGGTACCCTGGGCGCCCTGGGGCCGCTGCGCGACTTCCTGGCCGGGGCCGACCTGATCATCCTGGTCAACGGCGACAGCCTTTGCCGCTGGCCGCTCGCCGAGCTGGTGCGCCGGCACGAGGCGCGCGGCGCGGAGGCGACCCTGTTGCTGACCTCGCGCGCCGACCCCGCCGAGTTCGGCGGCGGGCTCGGCATCGACCGGCGCGGGCGGATCGTCAGTCTAAGGTCGGGAGAAGAGGCTGGGGCGGGTGGCTCCGGCGGCGGCGCGGACCCGGCTGGCCGCTCCGCGCCCCCGATCGCGCCGGTGGCGCGGCGGCTGGTCTTCGCAGGCGCCCATGTCCTGTCGCCGGCGCTCCTCGCCATGGTCGACTCGACGCCGAGCGACATCATCGGCGAGCTCTACGCGCCGCTGCTGCGGCGTGCCCGCCGCGGCGAGGTGATCGTGGGCTCGCTCATTACCCGCCGCCGCTGGCACGACCTCGGCACCCCCAGCCGCTACCTCGCCGGCGTCCTCGACTGGGTTCGCTCCTCCCGTCCCTCACGGCGCGACGGCTGGATCGCCCCCGAAGCCGCGATTGCCGCCACCGCCGTCGTCCGCGGCGCCAGCATCGAAGCGGGTGCCGTGTTGGATGAGGGAGCCGTCGTCGAGCGCTCGGTGCTCCTCCCCGGGGCGCGCGCCGGCGCCGGCAGCCAGGTCCGCAATTCGATCCTCGGCTTCGACGTCGTCCTGCCTGCCGGCAGCCGGGCCGAAGGGCAGATGGTGACCGCTTCCCCCGGCGGCGGCGCGCCGCTCGTCACCCCTCTCGGCGGGCGCTGGTCCTGATCGTCCTGTCTCGCTGCCGCTCGCCTTTCTATTCCGCCACGGGCGCTGCCTTGCCGCGCTTGCGACCCAGACCGGCGCTGGGCACGTCAATGTTGAGCGCGGTCGCCAGGTCGATCTGATGCTCCTGCTCTTGGCGTACGATCTGGCGGAGATCTTCGGCCAGGGCATATTCGCCCAGCGCCTCGGCCTGGCGCACTCGATCGCGGTAGTTGCGGACGGTTTCGTTCTCGTTTTCGAGATCGAAGCGCAGCATCTCCTCGGCTTTCGCGGACGTGCGAACCGGCTTTGGGGTCGTGGTGGGATCGCCGCCGAAGTAATCGATCTGCTTGGCGATGATGAGCGCGTGCTGCAGCTCCTCGTGCGCGTGCTTCTCGAGCTCGGCGGCGATGTTCATATACGGCGCGCCTTTGAGCACCTGGCTGTAGACCACATAGGCGATGATGGCCTGGTACTCCCGCGCCAGGTCCTCGTTGAGCGACTTGACGAGCTGGGCGCGGGTGACGGTTTCTTCATGGGCCATAAGACGGACGCCTCCTTTCAGAGCATTTCGTGCCGAGGCGGGCGGAGCCTCGCGGTTTGCGGTTTGTTGAGAGCAGCACTTATTGTGCCACCGGACGAGCCGCGATGGATTGAAATGGCCGCGCCTGTCTGGCAACATCGCGGCGCATGTGCGCCCTGGATGCGCGGCCGCTCCCGAGCCGGCCCGAGCTCGATGCCTACCGTCTCCTGGTCTTCGACTGGGACGGGACGCTGATGGACTCGGTGGCGACGATCGTCGAATGCGCCCGGGCCGCCTTCCGCGACCTCGGGATCGGCGAGCTGACCGAGGCCACGGTCCGAGGCACCGTCGGTCTCGGTCTGCGCGAGACGGTCGAGACGCTCTGCCCGGGCTGCGACCAGGAGCTCTTCCTGCGCGTCGCCGAATGCTATCGGCGGCTCTGGTTCGCGACCTACCGCGAGCTGCCGCTGCTTTTTCCCGGGGTCGCCGAGATGCTCGATGAGTTGGCCGGGCAGGGTTATCTGCTGGCTGTCGCCACCGGCAAGAGCCGGCGCGGGCTCGACCACGATCTGGCCTCGACCGGCCTTGCGGCGCGCTTCCACTCGACTCGCACGGCCGACGAAGCGCGCTCCAAGCCTCATCCCCAGATGTTGCTCGACATCCTCGACGACCTGGCGGTGGCGGCGGCTGCGGCGGTGATGATCGGCGATACCACCTACGACCTCGAGATGGCGCGCAGCGCCGGCACCGATGCCGTGGCCGTCCTCTCCGGCACCCAGACGCGCCGCCAGCTCGAGCCGCTCGCACCCCGCGCCTTCCTGCGCGAGATCGTCGAGCTGCCCGCCTGGCTGGCGGCCGCGGAGCGCCCCGCGGCGGCGCCGGCGGCGTCCGCCGGCCGGATCTGAGGCAGCAACCCGGAGACCTCCTCTCGATCGTCGAGCTGCCGCGATGCACGCCTCCGACTTCGAGTTCCGCCACCGCTTCTGGCTCATCTTCGGCCTCTACGGCGTCGCCTTCGCCAGCTACGGCTTCGACCGCCAGAACGTCGTGGTGGCCGTGCTCAGGCGGCTGGCGCCCGCGCTCGGTGCGCGCTCGGCCGCGCTGCTCCCTCACGCCGTCTTCGGCGCCGGCGCGGCCCTGGTATTCGCGGCCGCCGCCCTGCGCACCTGGGCAAGCGCCTATCTGCGGAGCGAGGTCGTGCACGATCTGGAGCTCCGCACCGAGGGGCTGGTCGCCGATGGACCCTACCGCCACCTGCGAAATCCGCTCTACCTCGGCAATATCGTCATGGCGATCGGCTTCGGGCTCATGGCGAGCACCACCGGGTGTTTGCTGCTGGTCGGCGGCACGCTGTTCTTCATCCTACGGCTGATCGGGCGCGAGGAGGCGGCTCTTCGCGTCGCGCAGGCCGATCGCTATCGGGCCTTCACCGCCGCGGTGCCGCGCCTGTGGCCGGCGCTCCGGCCGCGCCTCCCGGCGAGCGGGCTGCCGCCGCGCTGGGCGCAGGCCTGGGCCGGCGAGGCTTTCTTCTGGGTCCTGGCCGCGGCGGCGATCGTCTTTGCAGTTACCTTCGACATGCGCTTCTTCATGCTCGCCGTGGCCCTCGGTTTCGCAGCAGATTGGCTGCGAGAGCTCCTGACCAGGCGGACGCGGCGGCGGCAGGGCGGCGCCGATCCCGGGTGATGGCCGCTAAAGAGGCGGATTCGTTATCGCGCTTGCGGGCGGCCGCACCAGGACCGGCCCGATGCCTGCCGCCGCGGCGGCACGGTTGAGCTCGGCCAGCTCGCGCTCGAGCAGCTGCTGCAGCCGCGCGCGCACCGTTGCTAGCTGGCCGTCGAGCTCGGCGAAGCGCCGCACCTCTGCCAGGGTCGGCCGGGCGTCGGCGGTCGCCGTCACGCCCGCCAGCGAGGCGAACTGGAAGTCGAGCGCCGGGGTGTAGACCAGAGAATCCTCGTCCGCTTGCAGCTCGCGGTTCAAGAGCTTCTCGAGCAGCTCGTCGAGCCGGCGCTCGAGTTCGCGGACGCGCGGCGCCAGCGGACCGTCCTTGCCGATCAGCGCCGCCCGCTCCGCCAGCTCGTGCAGCTGGCCGCGCAGGTCGCGCAAGCGGCGCACCAGGTCGTGGGTCTCGCCCAGGCGGGCGTGGATCGCGCTCAGCAGCTCGGCTTGCCGTCCGAGATCCGCTGCGGAGACGCCGCTGCCGGGGTCGGGCCGCACTTCGGCTGCGGTCTCCTCGAGCTGCTTGCCGAAGCGCAGCCGCACCCTATAGGTCCCTGGCCTGACCTTCACCCCTGCCGGTGGCCAGTCGTCGTAGACGTATCTGGGCACGACAAGGGTGGGCACCGTCATCCGCAGGTCCCAGACCACCCGATTGAGGCCGCGTTGCGGCGCGAGCGGCGGGTCATGCTCGTCCTCGTCCTCCTTGGCCGGCGCCGGGCCGGTGGCGGTCTCCTTGTCCTGCTTCTGGCTCGGCTGGCTCGAATATCTGCGCAGCAGCCGGTCGCCGTCGAGCACCTCGACCGTCAGCACCTCGTCCTTCGCCGGCTCCGCGCCGAGCCAGAAGTCGATCACCGCTCCGGGCGGCGGGTTCTGGCCCAGGCGCGAGCGCAGCGCCTCGTCGGCCGCGAGCCCCTCGGCGGCAGTACGGAAGGCGGGGCGCGGCGGGAAGAGATGGACGGCGCTGGAGGCGATCGCCGGCTCCCAGCGGCGCAGCGGGGTCAGGTCGTCGAGGATCCAGAAAGCCCGGCCCTGCGTGGCGACGACGAGATCGCCGCCCTTGATCTGAAGGTCGGTGATCGGCACCGCCGGCAGGTTGAGCTGGAAGCGTTGCCACGAGGCGCCGTCGTCGAGCGAGAGGTAGAGGCCGGTCTCGGTGCCGGCAAAGAGCAGACCGCGCCGGGCGGGGTCCTCGCGCACCACGCGGGTGAACGCCCCGGCAGGGATGCCGCGGTCGATCCGGCGCCAGCTCTTGCCGTAGTCGTTGGTCTCGTAGAGGAAGGGCCGGCGGTCGTCGAGCTTGAAGTTCGTCGCCGCGAAGTAGGCCGTCGCCCGATCGTGGGGCGACACCTCGAGCGAGTTGACCTGGATCCAGGGCGGCAGGTCCTTCGGCGTCACGTTGCGCCAGTTCTTGCCGCCGTCGCGCGTCAGCTGCACCAGGCCGTCGTCGGTACCGACCCAGATCGTCCCCGGCTCGTGCGGCGACTCGGCGATGGCGAAGATGGTGTCGTAGACCTCCACGCCGGTGATCTCGAGGCCGATCGGGCCGCCCGAAAAACCCTGCTTCGACCGATCGTTGCGCGTCAGGTCCAGACTTGCCTCCTCCCAGCTCTCGCCGCCGTCGCGGCTGCGCAGCAGCAGCTGTGCGCCGTGGTAGACGACGCCCGGCTCGTGCCGGGAGACCAGGATCGGGGCGTTCCAGTTCCAGCGGTACTTCAGGTCGCGCGTCGCCTGGCCGTCGATCTGCTGCGGCCAGGCGGTCACCTCGCGCGCCTGGCGCGTGCGGTGGTCGTAGCGGGTGATCGAGCCGCCGTAGCCGCCGCCAAACACGACGTCGGGGTCGCGCGGGTCGGGGACCACCCAGCCCGACTCGCCGCCGCCCACCGGGTGCCAGTCGCGGGCCGTGATGCCCGGCCCGGGGGCGGCGCTCGGAATGGCGATCGAGGTCGAGTCTTGCTGGGCGCCGTAGAGCCAGTAGGGGAAGCGATCGTCGGTCGCGACGCGGTAGATCTGGGCAGTCGGCTGATTGTCTTCGCCCGACCACGACTCGCCGCCGTTGCCCGAGACGCGGGCGCCGCCGTCGTTGCCCAGGATCATGCGCCGCGGGTCGTCGGGGTCGAGCCACAGGTCGTGGTTGTCCCAGAAGCGCGGGCCGATCATCGAGAAGGCCTGGCCGCCGTCGATCGACTTCCAGAGCTCGACGTTCGGCACGTAGACCGTGTCACCGTTCTTCGGGTCGGCGTAAACCCAGCTGTAGTACCAGGCTCGCTGGCGCAGCTTGTGCTCGCGGTTGACCCGCACCCAGCTGTCGCCGCCGTCGTCGCTGCGGAACAGGCCGCCCTCGCGCGCCTCGACGATCGCCCACACCCGCCCCGCGCGCGGCGCGGAGACCGCCACGCCGATGCGCCCGACGATGCCTTCGGGCAGGCCGCCGGCGAGCCTCTTCCAGCTGTCGCCGCCGTCGGTCGATCGGTAGAGGCCGCCGCCGGGGCCGCCGCTCTCGATCGACCAGGGGCTGCGGTAGGCCTGCCAGAAGGCGGCGTAGAGGATGCGCGGGTTGTTGGGATCGATGGCGAGATCGGAAGCGCCGGTCCTGTCGTCGACGAACAGCACCCGCTGCCAGCTCTTGCCGCCGTCGCGCGAGCGGTAGATGCCGCGCTCCGGATTGGCGCCCCAGGCGTGGCCGAAGGCAGCCGCGTAGACCAGATCCGGATTGCTCGGATGGACCACCACGCGAGCGACGTGCTGCGTCTCCTTGAGGCCGACGTTGACCCAGCTTCGGCCGGCATCGGTCGACTTGTAGACGCCGTCGCCGGCGGCGACGTTGCCGCGCAGCTGCGACTCGCCCGTCCCGACATAGAGCACGTTGGGATCGGAAGGCGCGACCGCAATCGCGCCGACCGATCCGGTGGCAAAGTCATGGTCCGAGATCGGCAGCCACGTGATGCCGCCGTCAGTCGTCTTCCACACGCCGCCGCCGCTGTTGCCCATGTAGTAGGTGAGCGGCTGTCCGCGCACCCCGCTGACCGCGCAGGCGCGGCCGCCGCGGTAGGGTCCGACGCTGCGCAAGCGCAGCGCGCCGAACAGCTCGGCCAAAGGCGCCGCCGCGGCGGGAGGGGCTGTCGGTGCGGCAGTTCCGGCGGTGCCCACGACGCTGACGGCGCCGAAGACCGGGTGTTGCGCGGCCATGGCTGCCGCGGCCGCCAGCGCCGCTGCGGCGCCGAGACGGCGCAGATCAGGGCTCATCGGTTCCTCCCGCGCGCGCCGGGGAACGCGCCGGCGCGCGCTCGTCGCCTACTTCTTCTTCCACTCCGCGACCTGCTTCTCGAAGTCCGCCAGCTGGGCGGGCGGTGGCGGTTGGGCGGCGCTCTTGGCCGCCGCGAGCGCCCTCTCGCCCACCTTCACCGCGCCGGCGAAGTCGTTCTGCCGCGCCAGCAACAGCGCCTTGCTGCGCAGGTTGCCGAAGGTGGCGCCGACGGCGATCGACGCGTCGAGCCAGCGCGCGGCATCGTCGAGGCAGGCGTTGGCCTGCACGCACCAGCCGGCCGCCTGGTCCTGCCAGCGCAGCTCGCCGCGCGCCGCGGCGGTGATCAGCTTGGGCGTCTCGGCCTCGACGCGGAAAGCCAGCCGCAGCTTCTCCCAGCGCAGCACGACCTGGGCCGAGGTGTCGGAGAGGCCGGCGAACTCGAACCCCATCCACTCCTGCAGCTCCGCCGGCTCGGGCTTGGCATGGAAGCGCAGGGCGTCGTGCTCCGGCTTGTAGGTGAAAGCGCCCCACTGGTCGGCATCCTTGCTCAGGATCACCGTCCAGTCGTCCTGCCCGGGGATGGTCTGCAGGCCATAGATGCCGGCGGGCAGCTCCTTGCCGTCGATCCTGACCGGGGTGCTGAAGCTGATGGTGGTGTTTTCGTTCGCGCCGGTCCTCCAGACCTCGCCGTAGGGGACGAGCTTGCCCCAGATGACGCGGCCCTTGACCCCGGGACGGCTGTAGTGCACGGTCACGGAGGTCACTCCGAAAATCTGCGTGACGCTGGCGTTGGGGCTCGTCCGCGGCAGCTCCAGGCGTTGCTGCGGCTGCGCCTGCGCCGTGGCGGCGGTACCGAGAGTAGCAGCGATGCCCAAGCACAGGGCGGTGATCGAGCGGTCGGGTCTGTTCATTGTTTCCTCCTTCGTTCGTCGAAAAGCTGTTTATTCTAGGCCCCACCGGCTGCGCCGACCCTGCGATGTGGCGGTAGAGGCCTACTCAAAGCATCTATCGGATCGCCCCCCGCAACCCCTCTATCCCCTTCCCACCCCTCCGGGGGGAAGGGGACGCCCCCTCCCCTGGCGCACGGACCAGTGTCGTCTAGTAGCCGGCGTCGGCGGGCATCGGGCGCGCCTTCATCTCCTCGGCGCGCCGCCGCATCGCCACCGCCTCGGCCGCGCGCTCCCGCCCGTTCGTCTCCTGGCTCGGCGGCGGCTGCCGGCCCGCGATCCCGGCGCTATCCTGCCCGGCGCGCTCGATCCAGCCGCCCAGGTGGCGCAGCGCCAGCTCGGCCAGCAGCTGTATGTGGTCGGGCCGGTCGTTGAGCGCCGGGATGTAGCGGTAGCGCTCGCCGCCGGCGTGCAGGAAGACCTCCCGGTTCTGGCCGTCGATCTCCTCGATCGTTTCCAGGCAGTCGGCCGCGAAGCCGGGGCAGATCACGTCGAGACTGCGGACGCCGGCGCGCGCCATGGCGCGGATGGTCGGCTCCGTATAAGGCTTGAGCCATTCCTCGCGGCCGAAGAGCGACTGGAAGGCGATCTCGTAGCGCTCCCGGGGCAGCGCCAGGCGCTCGGCCACCAGGCGGGCGGTCTTGTGGCAATGGCAGAAGTAGGGATCGCCTGCCTGGAAATAACGCTGCGGGATGCCGTGGAAGGAGAACAGCAGCTTGTCCGGCTGGCCGCCATCGGCCCAAGCCTCCGCGACCGTCGCGGCGAGCGCCGCGACGTAGGCGGCATCGTCGTGATAAGAGCTCACCATCCGCAGCTCCGGCACCCAGCGCCAGGTCGCGAGCTCCGCGGCGACCGCGTCGAAGGTCGAGCCGATGGTGACCGCCGCGTACTGGGGATAGAGCGGCAGCACCAGCAGCCTGCGGCAGCCCAGGGCAGACAGCTCGCGCAGCACCGCGCGCACCGAGGGGATGCCGTAGCGCATGGCGAGGCGGACGTGCACCGGCGGCGCGGCGGGTCCGCGCGCGCTCTCGAGCTGCAGGGCCAGCGCCGCGGCCTGCCGCCGGCTGTTGACCAGCAGCGGCGAGCCCTCGGCGGTCCATACCTTGCGGTAGAGCGCTGCCGATTTGCGCGGCCGGGTGGTGAGGACGAAGAGATGGAGGATGAGCCACCAGAGCGCCCGCGGCATCTCGATCACCCTGGGGTCGAGCAGGAACTCCCGCAGGTAGCGGCGCAGCGCCGCCGATTCGGGGGCGTCGGGCGTGCCGAGGTTGGCGAGCACGATACCAACCGCCCCGGCCTCCTCGCCGTGGGCGAAGTCGGGCTGACCGAAGAAGCGCGGCATTTGAGGGGCGCCCCGCCGTCTCCCGCGGCCCGTCAGCGCCGGGCCTCTAGCAGGCCGAATACCTCGCCGACCTGTTCCCAACCAACCCGCATCAGGAAAGTGTTGTTGCGGCCATAGGACTTGCTGCCCAGGATGAAGAACCCGGGCTCGGGATTGGTCAGGGTCTCGGCGCCATGGCTGGTCTGGGCAAGGCAATCGCCCGTGCCGGCCCCGAGCAGCGCCGCCGAGAGCTTGATCGGACCGCAGGTGGCATAGCACTCGTGGATCTGGAGCTGGCGATAGAGCTGGTGGTCGCCCACCGACCCGGTCAGCGACAGGATGCGATCGACGCTGACCGTCTCCGCCGCGGCCGAGTCCGACCCCGCAAGACCCGTCCTCGTCACCCCGGCGACGGACCCGGTCCCGGCCCGCCAGGCCTCGTTCGGGCCGTGGCGGAGCACGACCGCCAGGTGGCCATTGGCCCGTCCCACCGCCTCGACCACGGCGCCGCGCCGCGCGCTGACCGCGGGCGATGCCCCGCCGGCCAGCGCCGCCGCCTCGGCGGCCAGCCGCGCGCGCTCGGCCAGCGGGTCGCCCGGCGGGCTTCCCCACTCCGGCTCGGTGTGGCGCAGCACCCAGAGCACCCGCGTGCCTGGAGCCTCGCGGGCGAGGGCCGCGAGCTCGCGCGCCGCGGTCTGCGCCGAATGGCCGGCGCCGGCGAGGAGCACCGTCCGCCCCGCCCAGCCGGCCGCCTCGCGGGCGAGATCCGGGATGTCGCGCCGGAGGCGGGCGGGGGCCGCGGCGTTGGCGTCGGCGTCTTCCGCGGGGGGCGCGGAGAGGGCGCGCTCGCCGGGCGCCGGCACGCCGCCGTCGCCCAGCGCATTCGGCTGGCCCCAGGTGCCGGTGGCGTCGAACACCAGGTCGGCCTGCTCGGTCCACTCGCGGCCCGAATCGTCGCCGAGCAACAACCGGAAGGGGCGCCGCCCGCGCTCGGCCGACGAGATCTCCTCGTGCTTGAGCAGCCCGAGCCTGCCGATGGCGAGCGCCCGCGTGCCGAGGCGCAGCCGCGGCGCGATCTCGGGCAGGGCAGCGACCGGGTCGAGCAGCCGTTCGGCCAGCTCGCGCCCGGTCGGACAGTCGGCTCCGGAGGGGACCTCGGCGCCGGCCGCCGCGAGCCGGCGGCTCATGCGCGGCGAGACGTTGATCTCCCAGGGAGTGAAGAGGCGCACGTGCCCCCACGAGCGCACGTTGCCGGCCGCGGTCGGCGCCGACTCGTAGAGGGTGAAGGGGAAGCCGCTCGCGGCCGCCGCCAGCGCGGCCTCCAGCCCGATCGGCCCGGCCCCCAGGATGGCAATGTGAGGTTTGCTCTCCGGCATATGCGTCGTTCCTCGTTGATCTCCCCGGGACCCGCCGCGGCGGCAGCCGCCCGGCCGATTCAGAACCGCGACTGGGCGCGTTCGCGGGCGGGCAGGATCTCCAGACAGGTGGTCCACCAGCCGCTCAGGATCGTTTCCGCGAATTCCGCCGGCAGCCCGGCCGCCAGGATCTCGGCGGCGAGCGCCGGATGATCGTAGTCGAGCGGCAGCAGCTCGACAATGAGATCGCCGCGCCGCGCGGTCAGCAGCGCGTACCAGACGTTGGGGCGCCCGTCGTTGGCTGGCCGGCCGATCACCCCGACGTTGACCACGTCTCGCCCCGAAGGCAGCCGCCGCTGCCAGTGGAGGCCGGTGTGCGTGCACAGCAGACCGTCGCAGCCACCCTGGTCGAGCAGGACCTCGACGAAGAGGTCCGGCGAGGTGGAGTCGAACAAGAACTGGTTGACCCGCCGCGGCGAGCCGTGGACCAGCAGCAGCTCGCGCTCCCCGACCCGCACCCGCCGCCGCGCCGGCAGCGTCCCCATCCAGGCCTTGAGCCCGGGCGAGGAGTTGCGGGCGGTGTAGTCATAAGAGATCGCGGCGAAGTGGTTGTCGCGCGGATCGGTGTAGCCGCAGTTGCAGTCCTCGCGGCCCGCGGCGAGCGACTGCTCGTAGTTGCCCTGGATCGACTGCACGCCGCCGTCGCGCAGCAGCGGCCAGACCTTTTCCGGATGGGGTCCGAATCCTCCCAGGTCGCCGAGACAGTAGATCGCCTCGGCGCCGCGCCGGCGCGCGTCGTCGAGCAGCGCGGCGAGCGCGTGGTGATTGCTGTAGACCCCGCCGAACACGGCTACCCGGCCGTAGGGACCCTCGACCGGCGTGGGATCGTATTGCCGCCGCCGGTAAGCCGCGAGCGCCGCCGCGCGCTCGCCAGCGGCGAGCCGGACGCCGGCCCGGGCGGTGGCATCGCGGAAGGCGGCGAGCGGCACCAGCTTCTCGCCCCAGGTGGCGGCGCCGCGGTGCGCGGCCAGCCGGGCGCGCTCGCGGCGGGCCCGTTCGGCGGACCCCTTGGACGGCGGCTGCGGGAGCGAAGCCATAGGGAGGACCGCGCCGCTCCTTCAGGTCCGGCAGCTCACGCCGTAGGCGTGGCAGGTCCAGCAGGCGGCATGGCGCAACGGGTAGCCGCGCAGCGTGTCGGCGAGCGTCTCCCCCATCTTGCCGTCGGGCTCGTTGACCAGGATCGGGCAGACCCACACCCCCTGGTCGGTCGCCATGCGGCACGAGCTGCATTGCAGGTGGTCCCAGCTGCCGTCGGGCGCGTCCTCGACCCGCAGCCGCTGCCAGCTCTCGTAGGCGCCGCCGCGCTCCGCCTCGGCGCCGATGCGCAGCAGCGGCAGGAGCTTGAGCCGCGGCCGCTCGAGGCCGAGCTCGCGCAGCAGCGCGAAGAACCTCTCCTTGCCGCCGTCGCTCCCCGCCTCGGGGCAGACCTCGGTGACCGTCACCACCGGGTTCAACCCGGCGGCCGCCAGGTTGCGCAGGCCGCCAAGGATGCGCTCGAAGCTTCCCGCGCCGCGGATCGGATCGTTGCTCGCCGCGTCGTAGCCGTCGAGGGAGACCCGCAGATCGAGCGAGTAGCGAGCGGCCGCGGCGAGCGCTTTCAGCCGGCGGCAGCGGGCGGGGTCGAGCAGCAGGCCGTTGGTGAGCACGGTGGCCGGGCCCAGCGCCAGGGCCGCCGCGAGGATCGCCTCCATCTCGGGATTGAGGAACGGCTCGCCGCCGGTGAAGTAGTACTCCTTGACCCCGAGCGCAACCGCCTCGTCGAGGTAGCGGCGCACCGAGGCGAGCCCCATCATCTCGTGCGTATGGTTGGTCGGCGTGCAGGAGATGAAGCAGTGGGTGCAAGCCAGGTTGCAGAGCGTGCCGCCGACCTGGAACCAGAGCGTGTCGAGCGAGCGCAGCTCGACCGCCGGGACAGGTTGCCCGGCCTCCGGCGGCAGCGCACCGGCTTCCGGACGAGCGCTGCCAGCGCTGCGGCCAATCGTCTGCATACGCTCTCAGCTTATACGAGACGCCCGCCCCGGCGGATCGAGCCCCGCGGCTAGACGAAACTCACCCGGTGGGGGCTGATATGATCAATTTCCCTTGCGACGATTCCTCCTCCTCGCCATCCCGACGTTGGTCCTCGCCATGGCGCTCTTCCGCTCGGGCGTCGAGGCGCTCGGCAGGACACCCTATCTCCTGCGGCCGGGGCAGCCTGTGGCGCTGCCGGTCTGGGTCGTCGTGGGCACCTGGTTGCTCGAGGCGGTGGCGCTCGCGGCGCTCTTTCTCCTGGTTTCGGGCGCCGGCGGCGGCCGGCTGCTCAACGGCTTGCTCGCCGGCTGGATCGCCTGGGTGTTCCGCGGGCCGCTGCTGGTGGTGTCGGTGGTGACGCTGGCGGGCCAGGCTGCCGGCCCCTGGTGGAGCATGGCGTTCTCGTGGTGGGTCCTCTATTCGATCTGCGGCCTGCTGCTGGGGGCCCTGGCGGCGGCCGCCGGTCTGCGCACGCCCGCTCCCCCTTGAAGATCGCTGCCGTCGGGCGGGCCCTCCCCCCGCACTACTACGACCAGGAGACGCTCCTGGCGGCGCTCCGGCAGCGCTGGTCGGATCGTCACTTCAACCTCGACCGGCTCGAGCGCCTGCATCGCAAGGTGCTGGTCGGCGGGCGCCACCTGGCGCTGCCGATCGAGGAGTACGCCACGCTGACCAGCTGGGGCCGCGCCAACGATGCCTGGATCCGGGTGGCGCAGGAGGTGGGCGGCGCGGCGGTCGTCGACGCTCTCGAGCGCGCGGCGGTCGACCGCGCCGAGGTCGACGCCCTCATCTTCGTCACCGTGACCGGTGTCGCGACGCCGTCGATCGACGCTCGCCTGATCAACCGCCTGGGCCTGCCGGCGCGCATCAAGCGGATGCCGATCTTCGGGCTGGGCTGCGTCGCCGGCGCCGCGGGCATCGCGCGCGCGGCCGACTACGTGCGCGCCTTCCCCGACCAGGTCGCGGTGCTGCTCTCGGTCGAGCTCTGCTCGCTGACCTTGCAGCCCGAGGACTTGTCGATCCCCAACCTCATCGCCTCCGGCCTGTTCGGCGACGGCGCCGCCGCCGTCGTGGTGGTGGGCGGCGAGCGCCCCGCCGCCGGACCGCGGATCGTCGCCACGCGCTCGGTCTTCTACCCCGACTCCGAACGGGTGATGGGCTGGGACATCTCCGAAGAGGGTTTCCGCATCGTGCTGTCGGCCGAGGTGCCGCGGGTGGTGCGCGACTTCCTGCGCCGCGACGTCGACGATTTCCTCGCCGGCCAGGGATTGCGCCGCGCCGACGTCGCTTCCTGGGTCTGCCATCCCGGCGGCCCCAAGGTGCTCGAGGCGATGGAGGAGGCGCTCGAGCTGCCGGAGGAGGCGCTGGCGGTCACCCGGAAGAGCCTGCGCGAGGTCGGCAACCTCTCCTCCACCTCGGTCCTGCTGGTGCTTGCCGACACCCTGGAGGAGCACCGGCCGCCCCCCGGCAGCTGGGGCATGCTGCTGGCGATGGGCCCCGGCTTCTGCTCGGAGCTGGTGCTGCTGCAGTGGTAAGGCCGGGTAGGGCCCCGGCCGCCCAATGAAACCCATTCTCGGCCTGGACTCCCGCGTGGCCTATACCCTGCTGGTGGCCGCCTTCGCGGTGGCGCGGCTGGGCGAGCTGCGTCTCGCGCGCCGCAACCGGGCGGCGCTGCTGGCGCGGGGCGGCGTCGAGGCGGCGCCGGGGCACTACCGCGTCATGGTCCTCCTGCACGCGACCTTCCTCGCCGCCTGCCCGCTCGAGGTCTGGTCGCTCGGCCGCCCGTTCCGACCGGCGCTCGCGGTGCCGATGCTGGTTCTGCTCGGTCTCGCCGTGGGGCTGCGCTACTGGGCCATCGCCACCCTGGGGCCGCGCTGGACGACCCGCATCATCTGCCTGCCGGGGGTGGCGCCGGTAGTCGGCGGCCCCTACCGGCTGCTCCGCCATCCCAACTACCTGGCGGTCGCGATCGAGATCGCCGCCCTGCCGCTGGTCCATGGCGCCTGGTGGAGCGCCGCGCTGTTCAGCCTGGCCAACGCCCTGTTGCTCGCGGTGCGCATCCGGGCCGAGGAGCGGGCCCTCGCCCGCCTCTCGGACTACGAAACCGCCTTTGCCGGCCGGCCGCGGCTGTTCCCGCGGCGTTGAGAGAGCAGAGGCGGAGCGCGCAAATCCGGCAAACCGGCGACTGCGGGCTGCCGACGAAATTGGTCCGCGCGCCAGGGGAGGGGGCGTCCCCTTCCCCCCCGGCGCCGCCGGGCAGGCCGCCCGTCCGGCTATGGCCGGGCGGCACTTCTCGGAAGTCGGGACCCGGCGGCTTCTGACAACCGGGAAGGGGACTCGCGGGGGTTGCGGGGGGCGATCCGATTGATGCTTCGAGTAGGCCTCCACCGCCACATCGCAGCGCCGTTTCATCCCTCGGGATCGCCACCGTTGGACGCCGGCGCGGCGGCTGGTGGTAATAATAAGGCGGAGAGGGGAGAGCTCGAGGCGGCGGCTTGGCCATTGAACCCGGGATTCCGGAATGAGCACAGACATCCTGCAAGGGATCGCCGAGGTGGCAAGAGCCCACCTCGGCTGGGAAGGTCCCCTCCACCGCGAGATGCGCCTGGTCGAGGATCTGCGGCTCGACTCGATTCGCCTGATGACCCTGGCCGCGGAGGTGGAGAACCGCTTCCGTGTCCTGCTCGACCAGGCCGACGAGGCAGGCATCGAAACGGTCGGCGATCTGGTCGACGTGGTGGGGAGGAAGCTTGGCCGAAACCATCCATGACTATCTGTTCCGGGCCGGGCGCCACCCGGAAGGCGGCCTCCGTTTCCTCGACCGCGGCGAGCAGGCGCGCTGGGTGGGGTGGGCCGAGGTGCGCGAGCGCGCCCTCGGGGTCTGCGGCGGCGTGCGGGCGCTCGGCGTGGCGCACGGCGATCGGGTCGCCCTGGTTTTTCCCACCGGTCTCGACTTCTTTGCCTCCTTCTTCGGCATCCTGCTGGCCGGCGCCGTGCCGGTGCCGCTCTATCCGCCCGTCCGTCTCGGCCGCCTGCGCGAGTACCTGAAGCGCACCGCGGTGATGTTGCAAGCCGTTGGCGCCCGGCTGGTGCTGGCGGATGGGCGGATCAAGCGCTTCCTCGGCGAGCCGGTGGCCGCGACCGACCCGCCGGCCGAATGCCGTACCCCTGCCGAGCTGCCGCGCGAGGCCGGCGAGCCGGTCGCGGTCGGGCCGGGAGACCTCGCCCTGGTGCAGTTCTCCTCGGGCACGACGGTGGCGCCCAAGGCGGTGGCGCTCAGCCACCGTGCCCTGGTGGCGCAGACCGAGGCGCTCAAC
This sequence comes from Thermoanaerobaculia bacterium, assembly GCA_035544875.1. Lineage (GTDB taxonomy): Bacteria > Acidobacteriota > Thermoanaerobaculia > Multivoradales > UBA5704 > JASLEW01. Next base: position 105,236 of record DASZZP010000083.1, read on the forward strand.
GGCTTCTGGCGCGACGGAGCCGAGCTGCGTCACAGCTGCGCGAGCTGGCTGCCGCTCTACCACGACATGGGGCTGATCGGCTGTGTCTTCCCGGCGCTGTCGCGCGATGCCTCGCTGACCCTGATCGGGCCGGAGCTCTTCGTGGCCCGGCCCGCCCTCTGGCTGCGGGCCATCTCGCGCTACCGCGTGAGCATCTCGCCGGCGCCCAACTTCGGCTACGCCCTGTGCGCGGCGCGCGTCGCCGACGCCGAGCTCGCGGGGGTCGACCTCTCGTGCTGGCGTACGGCGCTCAACGGCGCCGAGCCGGTCGCCCCAGCCGTGCTGCGCGCCTTCGCCGAGCGCTTCGCGCGCTGGGGATTCAGACCCGAGGCGCTGACCCCGGTCTACGGCCTGTCGGAGGCGGCCCTCGCCGTCACCTTCTCCGACCTCGACCGGCCGTTCCGCAGCCCCCGCTTCGACCGCGAGCGGCTGGCGCTCGAGGGGATCGCCCAGCGCTCCCGCAATGGCGCGGACGGGCGCGAGATCGTGTCGGTGGGTCGGCCGCTGCCGGGCTTTCGCCTGCGCATCGAGGACGAGCGGGGAAGCGAGTTGCCGGAGAGGCGCGAGGGGCGAGTCTGGATCCAGGGCTGCTCGCTGATGGAAGGCTACTTCGGCGACCCCGCAGCCACCGAGCGCGTGCTGCGCGACGGCTGGCTCGACACCGGCGACCGGGGTTTCCTCGAAGGCGGCGAGCTATTTTTGACCGGCCGCGCCAAGGACGTGATCATCCTGCGCGGCCGCAACCACGCTCCGGAGGAAGTGGAGCAGGCCGTCGGCGGCGTTCCGGGGGTGCGGGCCGGCTGTCTGGTCGCCGCCAGCTGGCTGCCCGAAGGCGCGGAGGGGGAGGTCCTGGCTCTCTTCGTCGAGCGCTCGCGGCAGGCGTCGGCGGCAGAGCTTGCGGCGCTGGCCGAGAAGTGCCGCGAGGCGGCGCTGGCCGCGACCGGCCTCGATGTCGACCGGGTCGTGGTGCTGGAGCCAGGCACGCTGCCCCGCACCTCCTCGGGCAAGCTGCGCCGCGCCGAGACCCTGCGGCTCTACCTTTGCGGCCAGCTGGCGCCGCCGGCGCCGGTCACCTCCCTGCGGCTGGCCGGGGCCATGGCGCGCTCGAGCCTCGCCTATGCCCGGTTGCGCTGGGAGCGGCGGAGTGGCGGGCGCGGCTGACCTCCTGGTCGTGGGCGGCGGACCGGCCGGTCTGGCCACCGCCATCCAGGCGCGCCTCGCCGGGTTGACCGTGCGCCTGGTCGAGCGCTCGCGGCCGCCGATCGACAAGGCCTGCGGCGAGGGGCTGATGCCCGATGCGGTCGAACGGCTGCGCGCCCTGGGTGTCGAGGTCGCTCCGGTGTCCGCGGCGGAAGCGCGGGAGGGGACCCGCGCGCCTGACGAAGCGCGGGTAGAGACCCGCATCCCCGGCGGCGAAGCCTTCCCGTTCCGCGGCATCCGCTACATCGACGGCGCAACGGTGGCCGAGGGGCTGTTCCCGCGCGCCGCGGTGGGCCTGGGAATCCGCCGCCTCTGGCTGCATCAGGCGCTGGTGCGGCGCGCCGAGCAGGCAGGGGTCGAGCTCTGCTGGGGTGTACGCGTGCTGGGCCTCGAGGCGGCGGGGGCGCGCACCGAGGCCGGGTTGCTGCCGGCGCGCTGGATCGCCGGCGCCGACGGGCTGCGTTCGCAGGTGCGGCGCTGGATCGGGCTGGAAGGGCGCCCCGCGGCGAGCCGGCGTTTCGGCGTCCGGCGGCACTATGCCGTGCGCCCCTGGAGCGACTTCGTCGAGGTCTACTGGGGGCCAGGTTGCGAGGCCTACGTCACGCCGGTCGGCCGCGAGCTGGTGGGGGTCGCGATCCTGTGGAGCGGCGGCAAGAGCCGCTTCGCGGCGCTGCTGCGCTGCTTTCCCGAGCTCGAGCGCCGGCTGGCCGCGGCGCCGCTGGCGTCGCGCGACCGGGGCGCCGGCCCGCTGCTGCAAACAGCGCGCGGCGTCTGGCGGGGCAACGTGGCGCTGGTCGGCGACGCCTCCGGCTATCTCGACGCGATCACCGGGGAGGGCCTCGCCGTCGCGCTGCACCAATCGGCGGCGCTGGCCGAGGCACTGCGCGGCGGCGACCTGTCCGGATACGCCGCCGCCCACCGGCGGATCGGCCGCCTGCCGGGCAATCTGACGGCGCTGGTGCTGGCGCTCGAGCGCCGGCCCTGGCTGCGCCGCCGTGCCGTGCGCGCGCTCGCCGCCGAGCCGGCCCTCTTCTCGCGCCTGCTGGGCATTCACGGCCGCATCCTGCCGCCGCGCCGCCTCGGAGTGGACGGCGCCCTCCGCCTCGCGCTTCGCCTGGTGACCGCTTGAACCTTTGGCGGGCGGAAGCGTACTCACGATGAAGCGATTGTCGAACCTCTCTCAGTCCCATCGACCAGCCCCGCGGCGCGCGGGAGCCAGCGACGAAACGAGGCCAGCCGCAGATGACCGAACGCCCACCGCTGCTCATGATCCCTGGTCCGGTCGAGGTCTCGCCGGGAGTTCTCGCGGCCCTCTCCGTGGCACCGCCGAGTCACAACGCGCCGGCGCTAATCGAGGCGTTCGGCAGCGCGCTCGCGGCGATGCGCCAGATCTGGTCGGCGGGACCCGCGGCGCAGCCCTTCGTGGTAGCCGGCGGCGGCACCCTGGCGATGGAAATGGCGGTGGGCAACCTGGTCGCTCCGGGTGATCCGGTGGTGGTGGTCAACACCGGTTACTTCTCGGACCGGCTCACCGAGATGTTGCGCCGCCAGGGCGCGGTGCCGCTGGAAGTGAGTGCCGAGGTCGGCGATGCGCCCACCGAGCAGAAGGTGCGGGAGATCCTCTTCACCCACCGCCGGGCGGGGCCATGGAGAGCGCTCTTCGCGACCCATGTCGACACCTCGACCGGCGTGCGTATCGATCCCGAGCCGCTGGCGCGGCTGGCCCGCGAGCACGGCATGGTGTCGGTCTTCGACGGTGTCTGCGCCACGGCGGGCGAGCGCTTCGACATGGCGGGCTGGGACGCGGACGTCTATCTCACCGCCGGGCAGAAGGCGCTCGGGCTGCCGCCCGGCCTCGCCATGATGGTGGTCTCCGAGCGGGCGCTCGCCGCCCGCGCTTCCCACCGCGGACGCGGGCCGGCCCTCTACCTGGACTGGGAGAGGTGGCGGCCGGTCATGCTGGCTTACGAAGAGCGCCGGCCGAGCTACTTTTCCACTCCCGCCACGAACCTGATCCTGGCGCTGGCGGCCGGGCTGCGGGAGATCCTCGACGAAGGCCTCGCGGCGCGGATCGCCCGCCACGAGCGGGCCGCCGCCGCCCTGCGGCAGGCCTGGGACGTCCTCGATCTCGCCCCTGTCCCGGTGCGCCCCGAGCTGGCGGCCAACACCCTCTCCGCCCTTCTCTTCCCCGCGGGGGTCGACGGCTCCCTGGTGGCCCGGGTGCTGGCGCACGGCGTGATGGTCGCCGGCGGGCTCCATCCGGCGATCAAGGACAGCTATTTCCGGATCGGCCACATGGGCTACGCGGTCAGCCGTCCCGACCTGCTGCGGCGAACCGTCGAGGCCGTGGCCGTGAGCCTGCGTGACGCCGGCCGCGCCGTCGACCCCCGGCGCGCCCTGGCGCCGCTCGACGCGCTCGAAGGTCAGCAGACCGCGGCGCCCGCGGCGCGGCGCCGCGCGGCGAAGTCCTCCTCCTGACCGGTATCAAGAGGCGTCCGTGACCCGCCGGGGCGGCGGCGAGGTTCCGAGGTCAAGCAAGAGGCGAGAAGGCGCTCAGAGCGACATGGCGGGAGCGAGTGGAAGGCGCGCCGGAGTAAGGATTCTCGACGGCGGCCGTAAGATCCAGCAGGGAGAGTGTTGGCTGGATGACCTACCGGACGAAGATCCGCAGGCTCGTGTTGGCCGGGCTTGCCGGCGGCGTGCTGCTCTGCCTGGTCTTGATCGCCGCCGCGGTTGCGATCCGGACGACGGGTGGTCTCGCCAGCCTGTCGCGAACGGGCGGAGGCCGGCAGGGCGGCGCCCCGTCGCGCTTCGGCTTCTGGGAAAAAGTCGACATCCTTCTCCTTCCCGACGCGCGTGGACTCCCTTCCCAGGGGGGTCCGGCGCCGGGCCGCCGCGAACCGAGGTCACGCTCGCCGGGCGCGGGCCCGGACCCCTACCGCGTCACCGCCGACGTCGACCAGCGTGAGCTCGCCGAGGCGCTGATCCGGCAGGGAGTGCCGGAGGCGCGCCGGAGCTCGCTGCTCGCCGACTACCGCAGGCTGCGCGCCGCCTGGTTGAGCCTGGACGAAAAGGCGGCCGCCGATCGCGCCGCGGCGCCGGGCCTGCCCTTCTTCTCGGGCTCCGCCTCGCCCTCCGCGGCGGCGCCGGAGCCGGCCGGCGAGCCCGCCGTGCCCGCCGGTCTCCCCGCCGAGTTCACCGCCTATCTCGAGGGAGCCCTGGCCTACCGCGCCGGCCGCGATCACGCCGCGACCGCCGCCTGGGAAAAGCTGCTCGCCCTGCCCGAGAGCGAGCGCCACTACCGCTCGACCTGGGCCGCCTTCATGCTCGGCAGGGGCGCCCTGCGCGCCGGCGACCTCGATCCGGCGGTGCGCCGCTTCCAGCAGACCCGCGACCTCGCCGCCAGCGGCTTCGCCGACAGCCTGCATCTCGCCATGACCAGCCTCGGCTGGGAGGCGCGAGCCGAAATCGCCCGCCGCAACTTCGACCGCGCCGAGATCCTCTACACCGAGCAGGCTCGCGCCGGCGACCCCACCGCCCTCGACTCTCTCCGCATCCTCTGGCGCGAGCGCCTGATCGCCTCCTTCCACTGATCCGCAGATCCGGCAGAACGACGCCGGCTCGTGCAGGCGCCGGAGGCGCCACCAAGGAACACCCTGGCTCAGTGCCCAGGAGCTGAAGATTCAAACCTCCACACCGCCGCGCGCAGCTTCGGCGCAAGCCCTCTTCTCCCGCGCTCCGCTGGCCGCGTGGCGTATACTCACGGGTTGCGATGAGGAAGGGGATGCAGGATTGGTCGGCACACCGGGCCGTGGAGCGGCCGGTGGAGCGGTTCTCGCCGCATGGGCGGTTCCGGCTAGGGCTGGCGTATGCGAACAGCTACCACATCGCCATGTCGAGCCTCGGGTTCCAGCGGGTGTACGAGCTGGTAAACCGGCAGCCCGGATGGTCGGCGGAGCGGCTCTTCGCCGACGGGCTGGGAATGCCGCTCGCGGTCGAGAGCGGGCGGCCGGCGTCCGATTTCGGCTGCTTGGCGTTCTCGGTCTCCTTCGAGCAGGACTACGTCAACCTGCTGCAGATGCTCGACCGGGCCGGCATCCCGCTGCGCCGGCAAGGGCGCGGCCCCTGGCATCCGCTGATCGTCATGGGCGGCTCGTGCGCGTCGATCAATCCGCTGCCGATGGCGGAGTTCGTCGACGTCTTCGCCCTCGGCGCGGCGGAGAACACCTTGCCGCCGCTGCTCGCGGCGCTGGAGGAAGAAGCGGGCCGCGAGGGAGTGATCGAGCGCCTCGCCGCCCAGCCGGGTTTCTACGTCCCCGCCCATCACCGGCCCGAGGACGAGGGCGAAGAGCTGGCCAAGCTCGACAAGCTCGAGCTCTCCGAGGAGCAGATGAAGCGGCCGGGCCATCTGCCCACCACCGCCATCGTCACGCCGCGCACCGAGTTCGCCGAGAAATTCCTGATCGAGATGTCGCGTGGCTGCCCCGAGAAGTGCCGCTACTGCTGGGCGACCTTCGGCATGGGGCGCTTCCGCTGGCACCCGACCGACTACATCCTGGCCTCGCTCGACCGCGCCCGCGCGGTCACCGACCAGCTGGGCTTCGTCGCCACTGCGGTCGGCGACCACCCCGAGATCGAGAAGATCCTGCGCGAGGCCAACCTGCTCGGCTTCCGCACCTCGGTCTCCTCGATCCGCATCCCAGCCGTCACCGAGGGGGTGCTGGCGGCGCTCCACGCCTCCGGCGACCGCTCGATCACTTTGGCGCCCGAGACCGGCACCGACGAGCTGCGCGCCAAGATGGGCAAGCCGGTCACCAACGAGCTGTTGCTCGCCAAGGTCCGGCTGATCTTCCGCCATGGCTTCACCCAGCTCAAGCTCTACTTCCTGATCGGCCTGCCCGACGAGACGATGGGCGACGTCGAAGGCATCCTGGAGCTGGCAGCGCGCGCCCGCGGGGTGATGCTCGAAGAGTCGGCGCGCAGCGGCGTGATCGGGCACATCCACCTGGGCACCAACGTCCTGGTGCCCAAGCCCTATACCCCCTGGCAGCGTCAGCCGATGGACGAGGAGCGCAGCCTGAAAGAGAAGATCGCGCTGCTCAGGCGCGGCGTGGCGCGGCTGCCCAACGTCTCCATGGGCTCGATCTCGGTGCGCGAGGCGGTCTGGCAGACCTATATCAGCAAGGCCGGCAGCGACGCCGCTCCCGCGCTGGAAGAGGCCGCCCGCGGCGCCCACCTGAGCGCAGTCCTGCATCGCCACCAGCCCCGCATCCACGCCGAAGTCTTCCGCCATCTCGACGGCGACCTGCGCTGGCACTTCATGCGCCAGGCCTGAGCGCGGCGAGGCTAGGACGGCTCGGCGGCCGCGACCCGGATGCGCCCGTCGAGCGCCTTGGCGCCCGCGCGGTCGGGGGCGGCGAGGAAGGGATTGATGTCGAGCTCGACGATCCGGGGGTGGCGGACGGCGAGCTGGGCGAGGCGCAGCAGCACCTCGACGAGCAGGTCGAAGTCGGCCGCCGGCTCGCCGCGCACGCCGGTCAACAACCGGGCGCCATGGATGCCGCGCACCATGTCGAGCGCCTCGTGCGGGTCGAGCGGCGGCACGCCGAAACGGACGTCCTGGAAGACCTCGACGTACCTGCCCCCCAGGCCGAACATAAGCAGCGGGCCGAAGCGCGGCTCGGTGGCAATGCCGAAGACCACCTCGTGCCCGCCGCGCGCCATCTCCTGCACCAGGAAACCGTCCAAGCGGCAGCCCGCCGCGCCCACCGCCCGCTCCATCGCGGCCAGGGCCTCCACCAGCTCCGCCTCCCCGCGTAGGTCGAGACGCACCGCGCCCACGTCGCTCTTGTGCACCAGCCCGGCGGCCAGCGCCTTGGCCACCACGGGGTAGCCGATCTCGGGTGCCGCGGCGAGCGCCGAAGCGGCGTCCGGCGCCACGCGCCAGCGGGCGACCGGGATGCCGTAGAGCTCGAGCACCCGGAAGGCATCAGCCTGATCGAGATAGCCGCTGATCGGAGGGCCTGGCGCGGCGCGCGGGCCGGCCGCGGCCGCCGCCCGGTCGAGGATCGCCGCCACCGCGCCGTCTTCGGCCGGGAACTCCGGCGCCCTTTCCGCCGCCGGTCGGCGGCGCCAGGCGGCGTAGCGGGCGAGCATCGAGAGCGCCCGCGCCGCCGACTCCGGGAAGCGGTAGACCGGCGGCAGGTCGTGGCGGACCTTGACCGCTTCATAGAACTCGTCGGTCGCCATCATCACCGCCAGCGACGGCTTGGCGCGGCCGCGCGTGACCTCGGTGATCGCCTCCACCACGTCGATCGGGCTGGCGAGCAGCGGCGTGACGTTGATCACCATCGCCATGTCGACGCCGGGATCGTCGAGCACCGCCGCCAGCGTGCGGGCATAGGAGCCGGCGGTGGCCGAGGCGATCATGTCGACCGGGTTGGCCACGCTCGCCTCGGCGGGCAGGAACTCGCGCAGGGCCGCGGCCGTCGCCGGCGCCAGCTCGGCCATGCGCAGACCCAGGCTGACGCAGGCATCGGTCGCCATGATCGCGGGGCCGCCGGCGTTGGTGACGATCCCCACCCGGTCGCCCGCCGGCAGCGGCGAGCTGGCCAACGCCCGGCCGATGTCGAACAGCTCCTCGATGGTGTTGGCGCGCAGCACGCCGCACTGCTCGAGGAAGGCCGAGGCGGTGAGGTCGGTGCTGGCGAGAGCGCCGGTGTGGCTGGCCGCGGCGCGGGCCCCCTCGGCAGTGCGCCCCGATTTGACCACCAGGATCGGTTTCTTGCGCGTCACGCGCTTGGCGATCTCGGTGAACCGGCGCGGGTTGCCGAACGACTCGAGATACATGGCGATGACCTTGGTTGCGGGGTCGTCCTCCCAGTGCTCGATCAGGTCGTTGCCGGAGACGTCGGCCTTGTTGCCCATCGACACGAACTGGGTGAGGCCGATCCCCAGGTCCTGGGCGACGTTGAGAATCGCGACCCCGAGCGCGCCCGACTGGCTGACGAAGCCGAGCGCGCCGGCCCGGGCCGGCGTGGGCGCGAAGGTGGCGTTCAAGTTGACTTCGGGCGCGGTATTGATCACTCCCATGCAGTTGGGCCCGATCATCCGCACCCCGGCGGCGCGCACCGTCTCGCGCAGCTGCAGCTCGCGCTCGGCCCCCTCGCCTCCGGTCTCGGCGAAACCGGCGGTGATCACCACCAGCCCGCGCACCCCTTTGGCGATCGCCTGCTCGACGACACCCTGCACCTCGCGGCGCGGCACCATCACCACGGCGAGGTCGATCGGGTCGGGAATGGCGGCGAGCGACGGGTAGCACTTGAGCGAATGGATGGCCGCGGCATGCGGGTTGACCGGGTAGATGGCGCCGTTGAACTCGCTGACCACGAGGTTGTGCAGCAAGGCGAAGCCGATCGAGTCGCGCCGCCGCGAGGCGCCGACGACCGCGACCGAGCGCGGCTGAAAGATGGCGTCGAGCGCCCGGCTCACGGCCAGGCTCCGGCCGGGGCGAGGACCCGCAGCTGCTGCGGGGCGAGCCGGATGTGCGCCGGCGGGCGCTCGCCGCAGTGGTCGCCGTCGACCTGCAGCGCGGCCTCGGCCGGCGCGCGCAGCACCACCTCGCGCACCGAGCGCACGGCGACGTCGCCGCGCCGCAAGTGGCGCCCGGCGATGACGGCGAGCGCAAAGGCGGCGGTGGCCGGCCGGCCGCTGCCCTGGAAGAGCACCAGGTCGAGCCGGCGGTCGTCGGGCCGCGCGGCCGGCGCCATGCGGAACGGCCCGGCGTAGTAGGGGATGTTGAGCACCGCCGCGAAGGAGGCCTCGAGCGGCTCGCCGTCGGCCAGGATGTCGAGCCGCGGATAGGGATAGCGCCACCACTCGCGCAGCCCCTGGTAGAGCACCGCCCACTTGCCGAACCGCGCCTTCGAGTCCTGATCGAGCACCGCCAGCATGCGGGCGTCGAGGCCTGCCGAGGTCATCATCAGGAAGGGGCAGTCGCCGGCCAGCCCGACGTCGAGCGGGCGCGGCGGCAACCTCCCCAGCGCCGCCGCCGCCGCCACCGGATCGCCCGGCAGGCCCAGGGCGCGGGCGAGCAGGTTGACGGTGCCGCCGGGCAACACCCCCAGCACAACCTCGCTCCCCAGCAACCCCGCCGCCACCTCGCGCACCGTGCCGTCGCCGCCCAGGGCCAGGATGGCCTCGTGGCTGCCGCCGCCGGCCAGGGCGCGGGCCAGCCCGGTCGCCGCGCCGGGTCCATCGGTCTTGACCGGCTCGACTTCGAAGCCCCCTTGCCGGCAGGCGGCGAGGACGCGGTCGAGCAGCCGCGCGTTGCGCCGGCGCCCCGAGTTGGGGTTGTAGATCAGAGCTGCGCGGCGCACGGTTGGAAGGATCTTCGCGACTCTGTTTCGCGGCGGGCGGCGGATCAGAACAGCGTCCCGGAGGTCCCCGGGCGGGGCGGTAGGCCGAGGTGCTGATAGGCGCGGCGGGTGGCGATGCGGCCGCGGGGGGTGCGCTGCAGGAACCCTTCCTGGATCAGGAACGGCTCGTAGAGATCTTCCAATGTGCCCGAGTCCTCGCCCACCGCGGCGGCCAGCGCCTTGAGCCCCGCCGGGCCGCCGTCGTAGTGCTCGATCAGGGTGTTGAGGATCTTGCGGTCGACCTCGTCGAAGCCAAACTCATCGACCTCGAGCAACGCCAGCGCGCGGCGCGCGATGGCGAGGTCGATGCCCGGCGCGCGCTCGACCTGGGCGAAGTCGCGCACCCGGCGCAGCAGGCGGTTGCCGACCCGCGGCGTGCCGCGCGCGCGCCGCGCCAGCTCCTCGGCTCCCGCCGGCTCGATCTCGATCGCCAGCAGCCGGGCCGAGCGGCGGACGATCTGGGTCAGCTCCTGCGGCCGGTAGAAGTCGAGCCGGTGGACGATGCCGAAGCGCGCCCGCAGCGGCGCGCTGATCAGGCCGGCGCGGGTGGTGGCGCCAACCAGGGTGAAGCGCGGCAGCACGAGCTTGACGGTGCGGGCGGCCGGTCCCTGCCCGATCACCAGGTCGAGCCGGTAGTCCTCGAGCGCCGGGTAGAGGATCTCTTCGACCGTCGGTCCGAGGCGGTGGATCTCGTCGATGAACAGGACCTCGCCCGGCTCGAGATTGGTGAGGATGGCGGCCAGGTCGCCGGCCCGCTCCAGCACCGGCCCGGAGGTGACGCGCAGTGGCGCCCCCATCTCGCTGGCGATGAGGTAGGCCAGCGTCGTCTTGCCCAGCCCGGGCGGCCCGAAGAGCAGGACATGGTCGAGGCTCTCGCGGCGCTCGCGCGCCGCACGGATGAACACCCGCAGGTTGTCGACGATCTTTTTCTGGCCGACGTACTCGTCCAGGTGCTGCGGCCGCAGCGACGGCTCGACGCCCAGGTCCTCGGGGTCGGGCGCGCCGGAGAGCAGACGGTCCTCGGAAAGCATCGGATCATTGTAACGGTCCGGGACGGAGGGGGCCTCACCTCCCGCCAACCGACAGCCGGCTGAGGCTGAGCCGCAGCAGGTCGTGGAAGGCGGCCTCGGGCCGCTCGCGCCGCGCCGCCGCGACGGCGCGCTCGGCCTGGGCCGCGCGGTAGCCGAGATTCACCAGCGCCGAGACCACGTCCTGATCGGCCGCCGACGGCGTCTCGGGCAGCCCTGCAGCCAGCTCGCGCACCTTGTCGCGCAGCTCGAGGACCATGCGCTCGGCGGTCTTCTTGCCGATGCCCGGGATGCTCGCCAGGCGCCCCAGGTCGCCGGCGGCGAGCGCCGCCAGCAGATCGTCGGTGGCCATGCCGGAGAGCACCACCCGCGCCAGCCGCGGCCCGATCCCCGACACCCCGATCAGCTTCTCGAACAGCAGCTTCTCGCGCTCGGTCCAGAAACCGAAGAGCGAGATGCCGTCCTCCCGCAAGTGGGTGTGGATGAAGAGCCGCACCGTGCCGGCGCCGCTGCCGCTCCCCTCGCCGGCGCCGCGCGCCGCCGCGCGCTCGATCTCGTAGTAGGTCGAGAGCGGGATGTGGACCTCGTAGCCAACTCCCCCGACGTCGAGGAGCAGCCGTTCCGGAGACGACCTGAGCAGCGTCCCCTGGAGATATCCGATCACCGGCAGCCGATCCTCTCGGGCCCGGGGGCCCGCGGTTTTTTGTGTTCAGCCATCAGCCGGCGGCAGGAGCCGGCGGCGCGGCCTCGGCAGAGATGCCGAACTGCTCGAGCAGGCGCCGGTTGTAGTCGACCCCCAGCTCGCGCTTCTTGCGCTCGATCAGCGCGCCCAGCAGCTCGCCGAGCTTCTGCTGCTGCAGGCTCTGGCGGGTCTGCTCGCGCGCCGCCGCGAACTTGGCCGGCTCCCAGCTCTTGCGGTCCGACACCTGGAAGAGCACCGCCCCGCGGCTGTCGGTCACCGGTCCGCCCAGCTCGCCGGTCTTCTTCGCCATCGCCTCCTTGACCAGCTGCGGGATCGCCCCGAGCCCGGGAATCGGTCCCTGGGCGCCGAACTCCGCCGTCTCCTTGACCGGCGCGCCCAGCTCGCGCGCCACCTGGTCCAGGGTCTTTCCTCCGTGCTCGATCTCCTTGCGCGCCGCCGTCAGCCGCTCGCTAGCCAGCTGCTGCTGCTTCTGGGTGACGAGGGCGAGGCGGACCTTGGCCTCGACCTCCGCCAGCGTCGCCGGGTGGGCGGGATGGATCTCCTGCAGGTAGGCGATGGCCCAGCCCCGGGGGAGCTCGATCGCCTCCGAGACCTCGCCCTTCTTGAGCGCGAAGACCTTGGCATTGAAGGGTTGCGCCAGGCCGAGGCCGGTCACCGGCTCCTGCTGCGAGAACTTCCCGGTGCTGGCGAAGCTCACTCCGGGTTGGTCCTTGGCCAGCGCCTGCAGCTCGGCGGCGCTCTTGGGCTTGGCCGCCGCCAGCCGCTGCGCCAGCTCCTTGGCCTTGGCCTCGGCCAGCTGCCGCGCCTTCTCGAAGGCCAGGCGGGAGCGGATCTGCTCTTTCACCTCGGCGAACGGCTGCACGCCGCCGGGGCGTTTGCCGGTGACCTCCAGCAGGTGGTAGCCGAACGGCGACTTGAGCGGGCCGACCAGCTGACCCGGCTGGGAGGCGAAGGCCGCGTCCTCGAACTCCTTGACCATGCGGCCGCGGGCAAAGTATCCAAGGTCGCCGCCATTGGGCTTCGAGCTCGGGTCCTCGGAGAGCTCGCGCGCCACGGCGCCGAAATCCGCCCCGTGCTCGATCCGCTTGCGCACCTCGTCCATCTGCTTCTTGGCCTCGGCGTCGCTTCTCTTGTCGTTGACCATCAGCAGGATGTGGCGCGCCCGCACCTGCTCGTCCTGCTTGAAGTCGTTCTGGTGCTCCTTGTAGTAGGCCGCCAGCTCGGCGTCGCCGAGCTTGACCTGGTCGAGCAGCTTGTTGCCCTCGACCAGGAGGTAGGCGGCCTCGCGCTCTTCCGGCAGCTTGTACTCCTTGTGGTGGGCCTGGAAGTAGGCCGCGACCTCGCTCGGCTTGAGCTGGTCGGCCACCTGGAACAGGCTGCGCGGCACTTCGATGTAGCGGATCTTCGCCTTCTCCACCTGCTCGCGGTAGCTCCTCTCGACCTCGGCATCGCTGACGTAGAGGCCGGCCTGCAGGGCATGGCTGAGCTTGCGCAGCACGATCTCGTTGCGCACCTCCTGCTCGAAGCTGGCGACGCTGAAGCGGTTCGATTGCAGGATCTGCGCGTACTCCTGGGCGCCGACGAAGTTCCCCTGCTTGTCGAGGAAGGAGGGGTCGGCGAGGATCGTCTCGCGCACCTCGTCGTCGCTCGCCTTGAGGCCGATGCGCTGCGCCTCGGCGAGCAGGACCTTGGTGTTGACCGCCTTGCCCAGGGCCTTGAGCGGCAGCTGCATCTGCTTGGCGGCCTCGGGCGAGAACTGCTCGCCGTACATCTGCTTGAGCTGGCTCTCCATCGCCTGGTACTCGCGCTGGAACTCGCTGGTCGAGATGGTCTGGCCGCCGACCTTGGCTGCCCAGTTCGCGGGGTCCTTGCCGCTCCTGTAGCCGGTGCCCCAGTCGACGAAGACGAAGAGCACGAACAGGCCGATGACCAACCAGAGGATCCAGCTGAGGTATTTGACGTTGTCGCGGAATACCTTGAGCATGCCCGACTCCTTTGCCCCTAGACGCCGCCCAGATGCCGCCGAACGCCCAAAGGGAGCAGCACTTTACCACGTCAGCCAGCGCCACCTGCCCGTGCTATATTCGCCTTCCTACATGAAAGGGATTTAGACGTGCCCGCGCTGCCCGCCCGGAACCCCCGGAAGCACATCCGCACGCGCAAGGACTGGTACAGCATCTCGGTCGACACGCTCCGCGGCTTCGGGATGCTGCTGCTGATCCTGGCCGCCCTGGCGCTCGGCTACCTGGGCTTCCGCGAGCTCGAGCGGCGGGCGCTCGAGCGCGAGTCGCGGCTGGTGATGGAGGAGGACCAGCGGCTGCTCGCCAGGGTGCGCGGCGACGTCAAGGCGGGCGACTACAGGAGTGAGTACGAAGCGGGCGCCCAGAGCTTGCAGCAGGCGGGCCTCGAGTACCAGCGGCGCAATTTCCGCGCCGCCCTGGCCAGCGCCAACACCAGCAAGAAGCTCTTGCAGTCGATCCTCGACGCCCTCGACTTGACCAGCACCGGGGGCCAGGCCCGTGTCGTCTCGTTGCAGGGCGAGGTCGAGTACAAGCGGGCCGACCAGGCCAACTGGGAGGAGGCCCACAACCGGACCCCGCTGCGCGCCGGCGACTACGTGCGCACCGGCAACGGCGGCTCGGCCGAGATCGTCTTTCTCGACGGTACGCTCTATACCGTGCGCGCCGATACCGAGCTCATCGTCGCGCCGGGCGGCGCGCGCGGCGCTGCGCCGGCCGCGGGAGGCGCCTCCGGCGCGGCCGACCAATCGATCCAGATGGCCTACGGCTGGGTGAACCTCAACACCTCCAGCCGCCCGAGCCAGGTCTCGACCCCCGGCGTGGTGGCCCGGGTGCGCCAGGACTCCGAAGCTTTCGTCGCCTTCGACAAGCAGTCCAACCGCGGCCGCTTCGGGGCCTATCGCGGCGGCATGGAGCTGGCGGCCAAGGGGGGAATGACGCGCAACGTGCAGGCGCTGCAGCAGGTGGTGCAAACCGGCGATCTGCTCTCCGAGCCGCAGCGGCTGCCCGCCCAGCCCGAGCCGTTCGAGCCGGCCGACAACCGCGAGCTCGATCTCGACCGCTCGCCCAGCCTGGTCTTGACCTGGAGCGCGGTCCCGGATTCCGCCCGCTATGCCCTGCAGGTGTCGCGCAATCAGCTCTTCGCCGACAACCTGATCAGCGTCGAGAACCGGGTCCGCCCGCGCGCCACCCTCGGCCTGCGCGGCGAGGGGATCTTCTACTGGCGGGTCGCCGCCGTCGGCCGTGACGGCAACGCCGGTCCCTGGAGCCGGCCGCGCAAGTTCCGCGTCGCTTCCTACCACGGCGGCGGCGAGCGGCCGAAGGTTCCGCCCGAGCTGGACCTCGACGACGTCAAATCCTACGGTAGTATCTTCATCGTCGCCGGGCGCAGCAATCCGGGCGCGCGCATCCAAGTCAACGGGGAGCAGGTCAACGTCGGGATCGACGGCTCGTTCAAGAAGACCGTCCAGCTGACCAAGGAAGGTTGGAGCTCGATCGAGATCCGGGCGCGCGACCGGTGGGGGAATGAGACCGTGCGGCGCTGCCGGGTCTTCGTCGAAGGCACTTAGCGAAGTTTTCTCGATCCGAAACCATAGGGAATCTTAACCAGCCGCCGCCTCCCGGCCGCACTCCGCCGTCATCCGCCGCGAGCGTCGGAGCTAACAAGAGGAACCGACAGGCTGATGCCCTTCGCCTCATTGTTGCGTTACTTTTCTAAAGATCTGGCCATCGACCTCGGCACCGCCAACACCCTGGTGTTTGCCAGCGGCCAGGGAATCGTGGTGCGCGAGCCCTCGGTGGTGGTGATCAACAAGCTGACCAATCGCATCGAGGCGGTTGGCATCGAGGCCAAGGAGATGCTCGGCCGCACTCCCGGCAACATCGAGTCGATCCGGCCGATGAAAGACGGGGTCATCGCTGATTTCGAAGTGACCGAGCGCATGCTCGAGTACTTCATCAAGAAGGCTCACGGGCGCAAGATGTACGTCCATCCGCGGATCGTCATCGGCGTCCCGTCCGAGATCACCCAGGTCGAGAAGCGCGCGGTCCGCGACTCGGCGATGCGCGCCGGCGCCTCGGAGGTCTTCCTGGTCGAGCAGGCAATGATGGCGGCGATCGGGGCGGGGCTGCCGATCACCGAGCCCTCGGGCAACATGATCGTCGACATCGGCGGCGGCACCACCGACGTGGCGGTCATCTCGCTGGCCGGCACCGTCTACAGCCGCTCGGTGCGGGTCGCCGGCAACGAGATGGACGTGGCGATCATCCAGTACCTCAAGCGCAAGTACAACCTGCTGATCGGCGAGCGCACCGCCGAGATCATCAAGATGGAGATCGGCTCGGCCTATCCGCTCAAGGAAGAGATCCGGATGGATATCAAGGGGCGTGACCTGGTCGAGGGGGTGCCCAAGACGCTCTCGGTCTCCGACGAGGAGATCCGCGAGGCGCTCTCCGAGACGGTTGCCACCATCGTCGAGGCGGTGCGCATGGCGCTCGAGCGCACCCCGCCGGAGCTCTCGGCCGACATCATGGACAAGGGCATCGTGCTGTCGGGCGGCGGCGCCCTGCTGCGCAACCTCGACCAGCGGCTGCGCGACGAGACCGGTCTGCCGGTGGTGCTCGCCGAGGACCCGCTGGCCTCGGTCGTGCTGGGCACCGGCCGGGTGCTCGGGGACATCGACCTGCTGCGCAAGGTCTCGATCCGTTAGTGGCCTGCTCGTGGACGAGCGCCGCACCGGCTATCTCCTCCTCCTCGTCCTGGTCTCGCAGCTCGTGTTCGTGGCGGTGCAGGGAGCGCGCGGCGGCGGGGGGCCGACCTATCTCGAGCGGCTCGGGCTGCGGCTGGTCGGCCCGCCGGCGCGGGCGGTGGCGAGCGCCGCGCACGGCGTCGCCGCCGGGCGGCAGCAGCTGCGTTTGCAGCGCGGCCTGCTCGAGGAGAACCGCCGCCTGCGCGAGCAGGTCGAGGCGCTCGAGCTCCGGCTGCTGCGGCTCGAGGACATGGCCGGGGAGATGCACCGCCTGGGTAGCGCCGTGCGCTACGCGACGCCGCTGCTCGGACAGATCCGCGCCGTCGACGTGGTCTATGCCGACTACACTTCGTGGCTGCGCACCCTGCTGGTCTACACCGGCCGCGAGCCCGCCGCCGTGAACCAGCCGGTGCTGGCGCCAGCCGGCCTGGTGGGACGGGTGGTCACCGTCTCCGGCCCTTATGCCAAGGTGCAGCTGATCACCGACCGCGCCGCCTCGGTCGGCGGCATGATCACGCGCAACCGCCGCCAGGGGGTGGTGCGCGGCAGCGGCCAGGAGGGCGCCGCGCTCAGCCTCGAATACGTGCCGCTGTCGGCCGACGTGCGGCTCGGCGACCAGGTGCTGACCGCCGGCATCGACGGCGTCTATCCGCGCGGCATCCCGGTGGGGACGGTGGCCGCGGTCGATGCCGGCGGCGGGCAGATGTTCCACCGCATCCGCCTCGCCCCGGCTGTCGACCTGGGGTCGCTCGACCAGGTCTACCTGCTCGAGCACGCCGCCGTGCCGCAGGAGCTCCTCAAGCCGGTTCCCAGGTCAGCCCGATAATGCGCGCCGCCAGGCTCTCGGCCGGCCTCGCCCTCGCGCTGCTCGTCCATCTGATGGGGACGCGGCTCTTCCCTTCGCTGCCCGAGCGGCTCGACGTCTTCCTGGTGGTGGCGCTGCTCAACGGCCTCGAGGGCAGCTCGCTCTCGGCGCTCCTCTATGGCCTCGCCGCGGGTCTGATACAAGATAGTCTGGGCAATGGCCCTATCGGCCTGCACGGCTTTGCCGACACCGTGGTGGCCTACGGCGCGGCGCGCCTGGCGCAGCGGCTGGTCATCCAGCGGGCGGCCGGAGTGGGGAGCGTGGTCGCCTTCGCCGCGCTGGTGCAGCAGGCGATCTTGACCGCGATGGCCTTCCTGCTCCTGCCCAGCCCGTCGCTGCCCGCCCCGCCGGGTATCCTGGTCCAGGCCGTGGCCAAGGCGCTGGCCTGCGGCGTGCTCGCGATGGTGATCTATGCCGCGGAGGGGCGCTGGCGCCGGCTGAACGAGACGCGGCGCCGCGGCCGCATGGGCCGGCTGCGCCTGGAGTGAAGCGATGAAGGTGGTACGCGAGTATAGGGACGATCTGGTGGGGCGCGTGCGGGTGCTGGCCGCGGCGATCTCCGGCCTGCTGGTCGCCGTCGGCGCCGGCTTCTGGTTCGTGCAGATCGCCCAGGGCGACTACTACCGCGAGCTGGCCGAGAACAACCGGCTGCGCAAGCTGCCGATCACCGCGCCGCGCGGACTGATCTATGACCGCCGCGGCCGGCTGCTGGTCGAGAATCTGCCCTCCTACAACCTGATGCTCGACCGCAGCCGCTGCAAGGACCTCGAGCGCAGCCTGGAGTTCGCCGCCGCGGTCCTCGGGCGGCCGCTGGCCAACTTCGAAGAGGTGCTCGAGCGCTACCGCGAGGTGCCGGGCTTCAAGCCGGTGTTGCTGGCCGAGAACCTGACCCTTGGGGAGGTGGCCCGGATCGGAGTCAAGCGGCTCGAGTACCCCGAGTTCGAGGTCGAGGTGCAGCAGCAGCGGCTCTACCGCCACCGCGAGCAGGCGGCGCACGCCATTGGCTACATCGGCGAGGCCTCGCTGCCGGAGATCGTCAACGCCCGCGGCGCGCTGGCGGTCGGCGATCTGACCGGCAAGAAGGGGGTCGAGAAGCGCTACGACCCGCTGTTGCGCGGCAAGGACGGCGAGCGGGTGGTGGTGGTCGACAGCCGCGGCCAGCTGCTCCAGGAGTACGGCCGCCACGCCGCGCGGCCGGGCCAGGATCTGGTGCTGACCATCGATCTCGATCTGCAGCAGGAGGCCGCCCGCTGGCTCGACGGGCCGGACAAGGTCGGGGCGATCATCGCCATGGATCCCAGAAACGGCGAGATCCTGGCGCTGGTCTCCTCGCCGGCCTACAACTCCAACCTGTTCGCCCGCCGCCTGCAAGAGGACGACTGGCAGGCCCTGCTCCAGGCGCCCAACCAGCCGCTCGAGAACCGGGCGCTGCAGAACGCCTACTCGCCGGGCTCGACCTTCAAGATCGTGCTCGCCACGGCCGGGCTGTCCGAGCACCTGGTGGACGAGAGCTTCCGGATCTTCTGCACCGGCTCGACGACGATCTACAACCACCCCTTCCGCTGCTGGCGCAAGGAAGGTCACGGCTGGGTCGACATCCGCAGCGCCCTCGAGCGCTCGTGCGACGTCTTCTTCTACCACCTGGGCCAGCGCCTCGGCATCGAGCGCATCGCCCGCTATGCCCGGCTCTTCGGCCTGGGCGCTCCCACCGGCATCGACATCCCAGGCGAGAAGGAGGGCTTGATCCCCGATTCGGCCTGGAGCCTCAAGGTGCGCAAGATGCCCTGGTATCCCGGCGAGACGATCTCGGTGGCGATCGGGCAGGGGCCGGTGCTGCTGACCCCGCTGCAGTCGGCGGTGATGACCGCCGTGGTCGCCAACGGCGGCTACCGGGTGGCGCCGCACCTGGTCAAGAACCTCCCGGCTCCCGCGCCGGTCAGGACCGGGCTCGACCCCCGCGTCCTGCGCATCGTGCGCGAGGGGCTGTGGTCGGTGGTCAACAGTCCGAGCGGCACCGCCTACGCCACCGCCCACCTGGCGGGCGCCGAAATCGCCGGCAAGACCGGCAGCGTGCAGGTCATCGCGCAGAAAACCCGCATCAAGGCCGAGACGCTGCCCTTCAAGATGCGCGATCATGGCTGGTTCACCTCCTTCGCGCCGGCGCACGATCCGCGCCTCGTGGTCACCGTCTTCGTCGAGCACGGCGGCTCCTCGCACGCCGCGGCGCCGATCGCCAAGGCGCTGTACGAGAAGTACTTCGGTGCCGAGCTGCCGCGGCCGGCTACGTCCCGCCTGGCGGCGGCGCGGTTGTCCGCCGTCGCCGCCGCCGTCGCCGCCGCAGGGGCCCCGGCGCCCGCGTTGCCCGCAGCCGGTCCGGAGCCGGTGCATGATCGCTGAGGATCGGCCGCAGCTGCGCCAGCTCTCGTCGATCGACGGGGGGTTGGTGCTGGCGATGCTGCTGCTGTCGGCGATCGGTCTCGCCACCGTGCACAGCGCGAGCTCCGAGATGGCGGTCGACTACCTGCCGCGCCAGGCGCTCTGGTTCGGCATCGGGATCGGCGCGCTGCTGGTCGCGCTCTCGGTCGACTACCACGTGGTGCTCGACTTCTCCCTGCCGCTCTACCTCGCCAGCCTGGGGCTGCTGCTGTTGGTGCTGCTGGCCGGCGTCGCCCACGGCGGCGCCGCCCACTGGTTCCGCGTCTGGGGGTGGCAGTTCCAGCCCTCGGAGTTTGCCAAGCTGGCGACCATCCTCTTCCTGGCGCGCTACCTGGCGAGCCTCGATCGGCGGGTGCTCGAGCTGCCGCAGGTGCTGGCCGCGGCGGCGATCGTCGGCGTCCCGATGGTGCTGGTGCTGGTCGAGCCCGACCTCGGCGGCGCGATGATGTTCATGCCGATGCTCGTCGGGATGGTCCTGGTGGCCGGGGTGCGGGCGCGGCTGCTGATCGCCGCGCTGCTGCTGGGAGCGGTCCTGGGAGCGGGGATGTGGTCGTTCGGCATGAAGGGCTATCAGCGCCAGCGGGTGCTCACCTTCCTGTCGCCGGAGAGCGACCCGCTGGGCGCCGGCTACCAGGTGCGGCAGAGCAAGATCGCGGTCGGCTCGGGCGAGATGCTGGGCAAGGGCTACATGCAGGGCACGCAGAGCCAGCTGCGCTTCCTGCCGGCGCGCCACACCGACTTCATCATGGCGGTGCTGGCCGAGGAATGGGGCTATCTCGGCGTGCTCGCGGTGCTCGGCCTCTATGGGCTTTACGTGGCGAGCGCGGCACGCATTGCCATGCGCGCCCGCGACCGCGCCGGCATCCTGGTGGTGACCGGGCTGCTGTCGGTGCTCTGTTTCCACGTGCTCTACAACTCGTCGATGGTCGTCGGCCTGGTGCCGATCACCGGCATCCCGCTGCCCTTCCTCTCCTACGGCGGCTCCTTTACCATGGTCAACTTCACCGCCACCGGCATCATGCTGGGCGTCGACCTTCGCCGTTACGTAAACCGTTGAGGCGCCGGCCACCGCTATGACTCAGAAGATGCTCATCGAGAGCGATCCGCACCAGACCCGCATCGCGGTGCTGGAGGACGACCGGCTCACCGAGATCTTCGTCGAGCGGCGCCGCCACCGCGGCCTGGTCGGCAACGTCTACAAGGGCCGGGTGACGAGGGTGCTGCCGGGCATGCAGGCGGCATTTGTCGACGTCGGTCTGGAGCGCGACGCCTTTCTCTACGTCAGCGACGTGGCGGCCGACGTCGAGGCGATGGAGGAGCTCGAGCTGGGCGAGACCGGCCCCGAGGAGGTGCCGGCCCAGGGCGGCGGACCTTCGCCCTCGATCGACGACCTGCTCAAGCCGGGGCAGGAGATCATCGTGCAGGTGGTGAAGGACCCGCTGCCCAACAAGGGGGCGCGCATCAGCACCCACGTCACGCTGCCCGGCCGCTACCTGGTGCTGCTGCCGACGGTGCGCCACTTCGGCGTCTCGCGGCGCATCGATGACGACGCGGAGCGCGAGCGCCTGCTGGGGCTGCTCGGCCAGCTGCCGTCAGGCGGCGGCGGGCTGATCGTGCGCACGGTCGGCGAGAGGCGCGGCAGCGAGGAGTTCGAGAGCGACCTGGCCTACCTGACGCGGCTCTGGGAGAAGGTGCGGCAGCGCGCCGGCAAGGTGTCGGCGCCGGCGCTGCTCCACCAGGACCTCGACCTGGCGCTGCGGGTGGTGCGCGACCTGCTGCGCCAGGACTTCAGCGTGCTCTGGGTCGACGGCGAGGACACCTACGAGCGCATCGTCGAGTTCCTCGACCAGGTGCAGCCCGCGCTGGTGGCCAAGGTCAAGCTCTTCCGCCAGGAGGCGACGCTGTTCGAGCAGTTCGGCATCGAGGACCAGATCGAGGCGGCGCTCAGGAGCAAGGTGTGGCTCAAGTCGGGCGGCTACATCGTCATCAATCCGACCGAAGCGCTGGTGGCGATCGACGTCAACACCGGCCGCTTCGTCGGCCAGCGCAACCTCGAGGACACGGTGCTGCAGACCAACCTCGAGGCGGTGCAGGAGATCGTGCGCCAGATCCGGCTGCGCGACCTGGGCGGCATCATCGTCATCGACCTGATCGACATGATCGAGCAGGCGCACCGCGAGCAGGTCTTCTCGTGCCTGGAAAACGAGATCAAGAAGGACCGCGCCAAGACCAAGCTGCTCAACATCTCCGAGTTCGGGCTGGTCGAGATCACGCGCAAGCGCAGCCGCGCCAACCTCGAGCGTCTGCTCACCCAGACTTGCCCCTACTGCGCCGGCCGCGGGCGCATCAAGTCGCTCGCCACCATCTGCCTCAACCTGCGCAAGGAGCTGCTGCGCCACCGCGGCCGGATGGAGCAGGGCGAGCTGCTGTTGCGCGTCCACCCTGAGATCGCCCGCGCCTTGCAGCAGGAGGAACGGGCGATCCTCGACGAGCTGGAGCGCACGCTGGAGGTCAAGATCCTGCTCCAGAGCGACCCCGAGCTCCACCACGAGCGCTTCGACGTGGTGGAGGTCTAGCGCGTCCGTGGTGCCCGCATCGTGAGCGGCAGCCCCTTCCCACCGCCGGCGACCGAGGTCTTCTCCTTGCCCGGGTTCAGCGGCGAGCTGACCGCCGCGCTGCGGCCGGTCGAGCTCGGCTGCGCGGTGGAGCGGATGATCGATCCGGGGGCGGCGCTCAAGACCCTGCACTGGGGCCGCAACTACCTCTACCTGACGCGCATCGCGACGCTGGCCGGACCGCTCGAGGTGGTGGTCAAGCAGTTTCGCCACCGCGGGCTGCGCGAGCGGCTGCGGCGCCGGCTGCGCGGCAGCAAGGCGGCCAGCAGCTGGCGCGTCGCGCAAGCGCTGCTGGCGGCCGGCATCCCGACGCCCGAGCCGGTGATGCTGCTCGAGTCGGCCGAGGAGGCCGGTCCCGCCTTCTATGTCTGCCGCTATTTGGGCGACGTGCTCGAGGCGCGCTATCTGCTGCGGGCGGCCAATGCCGGGCGCGCCGCCGAGCTCTTCCCCGAGATCGACCTCGAGCGCTTCTTGCGCGGGCTGGGCTGCCAGGTCCGGCGGCTGCATGACGCCGGGTTCTGGCACCGCGACCTGTCGATGGGCAACCTGCTGCTGTCGCGCCGCGGATGTTTGGCGGGGCCGGCGGGGCCGGAGCAGCCCTACACGACCTATCTCGTCGACCTCAACCGCGCCCGCGTGGGGCGCCGCCTGACCCTCTCCGAGCGGGCGCGCGACCTGTCGCGGCTGGCCATCCTGGAGCCCGAGCACCAGGCGCTCTTCCTCGGCAGCTACTGGGCGGGCGACGGGACCGGAGCTACCGCCGCGCCGGGCGCAGAGCCACGCTTTGCCAGAGGATTCTATCTCGCCTACCACCACGCCTTTCTATGGAAGAACCGCTGGAAGGAGCGGCTGCGCGGCGGCCGCCGGCGCAGCGGATCGAGCCTCACGCGGGCGCCCCATGCGCACATCCCGGCGGCGCCGCCCGATGCCGCGATGCGCGACAAGATCGTCTGGGACCGCCTCTCGGATCAACCGCACCAGCACGCCGGGCGGCTCGACAAGCTGCGCGTCCGCCTCGCCGACGCGCGGGTCCACGCCGCGGTGGCCGGCACGGTCGCCCGCGCGCTGCCGCGGATCTGCCGGCGCTACCGCGAGCTGCGCCGCGAGCTCCACGCCGTGCCGGTCGACTGGGGCGGGGCAGGCGTCTGCCTCCGCCCCTGGCCGGAGGCCCCGGAAGCGCTGCTCGCCCTGGTCGAGGAGCTGGGGGCGCGCCACCTGCTGATCCGGCTCCATCCCTGGCAGGAGGAGCATGGAGCGGAAGAAGAGCTGGCGCGCGAGCTCCACCGCCGCGGCTACGAGCTCAGCTTCGCCTTGCCGCAGAGCCGGGAGCTGGTGCGCGACCCGGCGCGCTGGCGGGCGTCGCTCGAGGCGATCGGCGAGCGCTTCGCCCGCTTCGGTCCGCGGTTCCAAGTGGGGCAGGCGATCAACCGCAGCAAATGGGGGGTCTGGCATCTGCGCGAGTACGTGGAGCTGGCGCGCGCCGCCGAGGAGGTGCTGCGCCGCCAGCCCGGGGTCGAGCTGCTGGGGCCGGCGGTGATCGACTTCGAGTTCCACGTCACCGCCGCGGTGCTCAACCTGCGGCGCGCCGGGTTCTCCTTCGATGCGGTCTCGGCGCTGCTCTACGTCGACCGGCGGGGCGCCCCTGAAAACCGCCAGGCCGGGCTCGACACCGTCGACAAGGTCCTGCTGCTCAAGGCCATCGCCGAGACCGGCCGCAACAGCAACGGCGGCGGCCGCTGCTGGATCACCGAGGTCAACTGGCCGCTCCGGGAGGGTCCCCATTCGCCAGCCGGGCGCGCCGTGGCGGTGGACGAGCAGCGCCAGGCCGACTATCTGGCGCGCTACTACCTGCTGACGCTGGGGACCGGGCTGGTGGAGCGCGTCTTCTGGTGGCAGCTCGCGGCGCGCGGCTACGGCCTCGTCGACCCCGCCGACCCCGCCGCGCCACGCCAGCGGCCGAGCTTCCTCGCCCTGCGCACGCTGCTCGCCCAGCTCGCCGGCACGCGCCTCGAGCAGGTGCTGGGGGGCCGCGCCGGCGCTCCCGGCGGCGCGCCAGCCGCGGGCGCCCCATTCGGCACGCGCCACGCGGACGCCAGCGTCGGAGCGGGCCCGGGGCGGCTCTTCCGCTTCCGGCCGCGCCTCCCCGGCCCGCGCCCGGCCGACAGCCCGGTCTCCGAGCCGGTCTCCGAGATCATCGTCGGCTGGAGCCCGGTCCCCAGCCGCGCCACCCTTCCCCGGCCGCCGGTGGCGATCTACGGGCGTGACGGCGAGCGGCTCGAGCTTCCTGGCGGCGGCGCCCAAGCCGGCCGCGAGGTCGAGCTCACTCCCTCACCGCGCTACTTCCACCTCGCCCCGTAGCTCCTGTTGCAGCAAGAGGCAAGTGCTGTTGGCCCGGAGCGGCCCGAGGACTGCGAGCGGCATGCGCGGCTGGGCGCAGGCGCGGATGTACGCCGGGCGGCTTGATCGGCCGACTTCGCGTTGCGGTCCGTCGCCGGGCTCCCTCGGCGGGCGGGGGCCTGTTGCCGCGTCGCTGCGCGATGCACGCATCATCCCTGCTTGATGCGATGACGGCCGGCGGTGCCACGCGCGGGGTCCGGTCTGGCGAGCTATCGCGGGCGCGGCACCCGCCCGGCGAGGGACCCGGCGAGGGCCGCGCCACGGTGGGATTCTCGATCGGCCATCTCACGTCGTGGCAGACCGCTGGGTAGTGGGGCATTAGATTAGAGGATAGCTCCCCCCGCCGCGCCAGGGGAACGCAGCTTGCCGTCCGGCGGGCGGTTGGCTATTCGCTGGTTGCGCGGGGACGAGCGGTCACGTGCCGCCATTGCCGCTGCTGCTGTCGCCGTCACCGCCGCGGGTGCCGAAGTAGTAGCCGATGACCGAGCCTCCGAAGCCGACGACCGGCGCCAGAATCGTTTTCGCCCAGTCGAAAGTGGTCGTGAGAAGAGTCGAGTCGGTGGCCGACAATGTCTTGACCCGCCACCAGACGAAGACCAGCAGCAGGAAGGGCACCAGCATCACCGCGGCGATAAGGCAGAACACGAACCAGGTAAATGGGGTCGCAATCTTCGCCCACTCCCCGGAGTGGGCGCCGATGTCGCGACCGGAGATCTGGGCGGGAGCAATCGTGCCGCCGCCGCGCGTCAAGTCGACGATATTGGCCTGGCCGGAACTGCGCGTCAGGTCGACGACTTTGTCCTGCCCGGCGGAGGGCTGGCCGGCGGCGTCCGGCGGGGTGGCCTGGGTGGACATCGCCGGCCACCTGCTTGCTACTTGACGCGCACCGTCAGCTTGTCGCCGTCCGGGTTGGTCAGCTCGACGCTTTGCGCCACTGCCGCGTGCTTGAACAGCTCGAGCGCGCGGCGCAACGCCTCGTCCTTGCTGATGTTGAGATTTGCGGCCAGTTGCGAGAGCTCCTCGTTGAGCTCTGGTCCGAGGGTGACGTTATAGCTGGTGTCGGTGGCCATGGCTTGACCTCTGCAACCGCATTCTAAGGCCCGCTCGGCTGGTGGTCAAACCCTGGGGGGCGTGGGTAGTGGGATAGTTGCTGCGTTGCCGCCCGCACGGGGCTAGGCGTGGACCATTATGGAGCACAAGAAAAACATGGAAAACGAAACGACGACAGCCGAGATTCTGTCCGAACTCAAAGCGCTGAACGAGAAGCTGGAGACGATCGCCGACCTACTTCGCGCCATCGCGGGGCATGCCGGCGTTGCCCTCGTCTTTCGCTAGCGGCTTCTCGGGAGGGTTGGTGCTGAGCCCGTAGCGGTGAATCATTGCGCCGATCAGGAAAAGATCGCCCTGGCTAACGATGAGTTGCGCATGTGGGTAGGCCCCGCCCGACACCTGGCCAACCTCCAGACAGAACGTGTTCTCCTTGAGCTGACGCAGCGAGAGGACGACAAGCCCGCCATAACCCTGAGCGACCTCTGAATACAACGGCTTCTCCGTCATCGGTATGTCCTCCCCAACGGGCAGCATTTACGAGATAGACCGCTGTGTCAACGGGCCGGCCTACGCGGCGACCGCCGCCGCCATCAGGTCAGCCATGGACCAGGGCTTGCGGGTCAGGTCGGCCTTCATGGCGGGCGTCATGCGGATGGCGCGGTGGATCTTGACCAGGTTGTAGTAGGCGAAGAACAGGGCGAAGGCCGCCCGCAGGTTGGCCCGCTTGCGGCTGAAGCCGTTGCTCAGCCGGGTCATGCGCCGAAGGTGGCCGCGCAGCGTCCAGTTGGCACGCTCGACGTGGGACGTGCAGATCTTGGACTCGTCCGGGTCGCCGGCAACGGTGATCTTCTCGACGCCTATGAGGCGCGGCGGAGCGTACCGCCGTGCCTCTTCACCTCCCTCGCTTCCAAACTCCTTGATGAGCTGCGCGTAGTCCACTCGGGCGCCGAAGTTGTACTCGACCGCATCCGGGTAGGTGTTGAGTCCATCCGTCGAGAGCTGAAAGCGGCCGGCCCCCGTGGCGCGGCTCAGCTTCTCGGCAAAGTCATTGGGTGTCCCAGCTGTTCCGCCGGCCGAGGTGCCACGCGAGCACCAGCTTGGAGTGCCTCTCCAGGCCGATGAAGCAATAGGCGTCCCCGGCGTCCGGGTCGTTGATCTTCTTGCGCTCCTTCGTACCTTCCTTGCAGCGGACATATCCCCAAATCTCATCGGCCTGTACGTCCTGGACGGCGACTCCCTTGACCAGCTCGGAGAGCAGCCGTTCACAGCCGCCGCCGACCTCAACCAGCAGCCGGAGGATGGTCCGCTTCTCCGTCCCGGTGATCCGTTCAATGCTGCGGACCGAGCACCCCTCGCAGAGCAGTTGCAGGACCAGGAGCGCCCGGTCGGCCGGGATGCGCCTCAGCTGGCGGGGCGTGTCAGGGCTCGCGGAGAAGGTCTTGCGGCAGGTGAGGCAGCGGAATCGCTGGCTCCCGTTGCGGTTCCGGCCGAACTTCTTGGCCTTGGCTTGGCAGGCGTGGCAGGTCATGGCGGCTCTCTCCTTGAGCCCGCCGCGCCGTGCCATAATCGGGGTGTGGGGTCCGTCTGGCTTCAGCTGGCGGATTCTTGACCCCGGCGGGAGTTAGCGCTCTTGCCGGGGTCGCTTGGTTTCAGGGTGTCTTTTGTCCTCCTCGACTCTGGAGTTATTGTAGGGCAGTTAACCAGGCTTGTCAAGAGGTAAACCAGGGAATCTTCGTGCTTGACGGCAGCAGGTTTTCAGACCTACAATAACGGGCATGGCTCGACCCAAGGCCGACCGCACCCAATCCGTCTCCCTC
Source organism: Thermoanaerobaculia bacterium (assembly GCA_035544875.1). Classification (GTDB taxonomy): domain Bacteria; phylum Acidobacteriota; class Thermoanaerobaculia; order Multivoradales; family UBA5704; genus JASLEW01. The sequence goes on from DASZZP010000083.1 coordinate 132,571, forward strand.
CGACTCCGCATGTTCCCCGAGCAAGAGGAGCTGATCCGCCAGGCCGCTGGCCTGGCGGGGATCAGCATCTCTGCCTGGATTCGAGAGCGGCTAGTGCGGGCCGCCCGGCGCGAGGTCAGCCGGGCCGCGCGCTATGAGGCTCCGGGGCCTGCCGGTCCATAGCAGCCCGAGGAGCTGACTCGACGGCGGGAGCGGAATGGCGGGCGCACAGCGGAGCCGCATCGATCCTCCTTCGAGGGGCTACGACGCGGGCCGCCTGGTGTAGACTTCGTAGCGCTCGGGGCAGGCGGCTCGTGTCCTGTCCCTCAGATGGCCTGGCGTCTGACCGCCAGGCCATCAGCATTTTGTAGCTCTAAATGGCTGAAAACAAGCCCCTTAGGTGGGGAATAAGAGAAGGCTTCCTACCCACGGCTCCAGAGTTTTTACCCAACCAAGCCGAGTTTCTACCCAGTCTTCTTGAGTTTCTACCCAAGATCCTCCTCTTTTTGGGTAGAAACTCCTTGGCCGATCCCTAGAGCAGCCCGTAAATGGACTATCTCGCGTAGGACTTCTTCCTGTTTCTTTAGCAGCTCATACTTATCCGCCAGTGCCAAGATTTGGGCGTCTGCCTCGGCTGCGGAAAGCCCCATCACGAGAATCCTATCAATCGCAATGTCGGCTGATCCGTGCAAGATCACCTCGCAATTTTCCCTCTCCCGCGTGAGCACCATAAGGACGACAGACAGATCCTTTCTGTTGATGGTTTCGAGTCCGAGGGAGGCTGCCTCCGCCTCTTTCGAGACAAGCAGTTCCCTGAGCCTTACCTTCTTGGCCTCATGGGCTGCAAGTCCGGCTTGGATCTCTCGGCGCTTGCGGTCCATGTTGCTCTCTAGCGCCGGCAAGCTCCCTGTCTTCTCCAATGAAGTAAACTTCTTTCGCAGTCTCTCCAGGTGGGATGACGGTTGCCCCTTCAGCCCGAGTCGTCTGACCGCTTCCCTTGAAGCCGCGCGAACGCTCATGTTCGGGTTGGAAGCCCGAAGCTCAACCATTTGCTGAATGACCAGCTCGTCATTTTCCGGTGGTCTTCCTGTTTTCTTGGGCAAGCTGTGCGCACCCCACCAGGCGCGAACCCACAAGAGGAAAGACGGGCGCGGCGGGCCGGCTGTGGGGACCGGCTTTCGGCGGCCAAACCTAGCCGCGCCTGTACTGCTGTATTGTAGTGCTTAAAGGCGGCCAGAGCCGCGAAAGAGGGGAGTGGAAAATGGGCCTTGTAATCACGTACGACTTACGGGCGCCCGGCCGTGACTATAGACAGCTGATTGCCCAGCTTGAACTTCTACGGGCTTGGCGAGTCCTCGAATCGGTCTGGTGCTATGGCGGCGGCATGGAGCCACCGGCGATGATGGAGCATCTTTCACAGTTCATCGACGACAACGACGGGTTGTTCATTACGACCCTCGGCATCGTCGCGTCCAGAAAGACGCTCTAGGCGTCCGGCGCCCAGCTCGGAGAGCGCTTCCCCGAGCTTCACCAAGGCCGCCCGTTCGTCGCGGGACTCGGGATCGAGGTGTAACCCAGCCTGCCACCAGTAGATTCTCATGGCGCGACTATGCGGCAAAATGTCGCGTCTGTCAAGTGGCGGGCCGCGACAAAAAGGGTCTGCCTCCCTTGGAACAGGCTCCTATCTACGGAGAAGCGGCGCGGCTATTTTGGGGCGGTGTGTCAACTGCTGCGCGGCGTCTGGGGTGGGCGGCAGGCCAGGGTTTCAAGCCGCCGGCCTTGCTCGTCCGCCAACTCTTCCAGCCAGACCGAGACGGAGCGGCAACCGAGGTGCTGCGCGGCCCGCGCCCACCGCCGGGCCTGCTCTTGGCTGGCCCGGACGGTGAACGTGGTGACCTTGAGGCGGGGCTCAGACTTCACTGAACGCCACCCCGTAGGGCGCCCCCTGTGCCGCGTCGATCCGGACCACTACCCAGCGGCGCCAGGGCGGCAGGGAAGGCTCGCCAAGGTCTTCCAGGGGCATCCACGCGGCGAACCAGCGCCCCCACAGCCACCACACGGTCAGGCCGGCATCCTCGGGCGAATAGTCCGGGACGAAATCATCCGGGCCGGCGGGGTGCTCGGGCCAGTGAACGGCTACCGTGCGGTCGTAGAGATCGCGGCGGATCGTCTCGCTGTACTTGGTCACATCGGGGGGCGGGGTAGACTCCGGGCAGCTCGGCATGAGGTATGTCCTCCTGCTGGGTCAGGCTCCGGTGTCAGGGGGCAACCTGCGCCGGGGCCGCTGTCTTGTGTGGCGGGGAGGAGCGGTCCTCCCCTTTCAGGGGAGAACGGTACAGCAGGTCAGGACCGGCCGAGCCGGCAACGCAGCAAGTACCCCACTACCGGGGCGTGGGGTAGGCCGGTCATCCTGGGTCATCCCATTTGGATCTGTGGTGTGGTGCGTGTTCTTCAAGGCGAGCGGCAGTGGCTTCCCCGACGTCACGGTGGACGAGATCGTGCCCGCGAACGAAGCGGCGCAGAGTTTTGCCCCCTCGCTTGGACGCTCGTTCGACATCGACGGCGGGCCCTACGAGTTTCAGACCATCTTGCGCGATTTCCGCAAGGGACAGGCGTCCTGGCGGCATGGGTGGCCACCCGATCCTTCTTGCCCCACCGCCTCGGCGGCGTCGGGGCTGCCGATCCCTTCGCTGAGTGCGCCACCCTGATCGGCCGACTTCGCGTAGCGGCCCCTCGCCGGGCTCCCTCGGCGGGCGGGGTCTGTTGCCGCGTCGCTGCGCGAGGCACGCATCATCCCTGTTTGATGCGATGAGAGCGGCCGGTGCCACGCGCAGGGTCCGAGCTGGCGAGCCATCGCGGGCGCGGCACCCGCCCGGCGACGGACCCGGCGAGGGCCGCGCCACGGTAGGTGGCTCGATCGGCCATCTCGCGTCGTGGCGGCTCGCGGGTGGCGCCGGTCCGCACCGGAAGAAGAAGAGTCGCGCGAAATGCTTCTCCACCAGGGCCACTACCAGGCTTCGATTCTGCTTGACAAATCCGGGTGAGCGCACCCAGGTGCCGCACTGGGTTGTTTCTGGGAGTGCAGCTTGCGCCCTAATGCGACGCAAGGTCATTCCTGACCACTTGGCCGTCCTTCATCACGAATCGAACTCGCTCCAGCTCGCTAATGTCGGCGATCGGATCTCCAGCAACGGCAACGAGATCAGCAAGTTTCCCGGGCTCAACCGCGCCCACGCGGTCCTGCCAGCCCAACATTTCTGCGGCATTTGTCGTGACTGCGCGAAGGATGTCGAGCGGCGGCATTCCGGAGCTCTGCAAGGCGGGAAACATCGTTGCCGTGGCTTGGCCGCGCGTCTTTCCCGGATAGAACCAGCACATGTCTGATCCAGTCGCAAACTTCACTCCCGACTTCAATACCCGCTGAACCCGCGCCGCTGCCCGCTTCCGGTTTCGATCGTCCCTGGCGGCATTCGCGGATCGAAGGGTCGGAGACACTGTGATCGTCTCATGAATCTTCGTCCAAAAGCCATCGTACCAAGTTGGCGTTAGGTCGAGGAATATTCCCTTGTCGCGCATCAGCTTAAGTTGCTCGTCAGTTACGTCGTTGCCGTGCTCGATGCTGTCTACGCCTGCATCGATCGCCGTTTGGATGCTACCTGCGCTGATGGCGTGAACGGCAACCCTCAGCTGCTGGCGGTGAGCCTCTTCGACGATCGCCGTCATTTCCGCCACTGAGATGTCGTCATCGATCGCAACCTTGATGAGGTCGACATCGTAGAAGATATTGTCTTTCACTGCCTGCCGGGCTCCGTCGGGGCCGTTTACCTCCAGAAATTCCTGTCGCCGGATCGCCTTGGCAAGGGCGGGATTGAGACCCTGGACATACCCATTCTTAAAAAGCTTACGCCCGGACGCCAGGATCCTCGGGCCAGGGACGCGGCCGGCGTTGATCGCGTCCCGCAGCGCAACATCGCCATCAATGCCGGAGTGCCCGACATTGCGCACCGTCGTGAAGCCACTCTCCAGGTCTTCGCGGGCCAACTGCGCGCCCAGCAACACGCGTTTACTGGGCGACTCGACGATCGCCAGCAATAGCCCCGGAGCGAACTCGCCGTTGAACCGGCGCGCGATCTCGGCTTCTGCCGGCACAATTACGTCGAGAAGCAGGTGGGTGTGAGGGTCAATCAGCCCGGGCAGCAAGGTTGCGCTGCCCAGATCAATTGTCTGGACGCCGGCGGGCGCATCAGCCTGCACTCGCGAAGGCGAACCAACTTCCTTGATCTTGCCGTTTTCGATCAGCACGGCTGCGGGCGACAGCACATTTCCAGTCCGGGGATCGAGCAGCCGGCCAGCTTTTACTAGAGTCACGAGAGCGGGCGATTGGGCGGCGAGCTGCCCGGTTGAAAACAGAGCGACGCCTAATGCCGCCACCAGCGTGAGCCGTTTGCGCATACGCTTCAGTCCTCCCTTAATATTCCCCATAATGGCCCTTGACCGAATCGAGCAGCTTCTTGGTGTCGTATCCGACGCCGTCCTTGAAGACGATCTCGACGTTCTCGATATCCGTGATGCGAGTGGCCGGATCACCTTTCATCACTACGAAGTCCGCGTTCTTCCCCGCCGCAATCGAGCCGATCTGTTCCTGGCGGCCGAGATAGATCGCACCGTTCAGAGTCGCGATGCGAATGGCTTGGACCGCTGGGAACCCAGCCTCTACCAGCAACTCGATCTCACGTTGATCGCCGAAGCCCGGTATGTTACCGCCGATGCCAACCGGATCCGGGCCCGCCAGCAGGAGCCCGCCCGCGGCGACGAAGGCGCGTTCGAGGTCCATGTCTCTGCGGAGCAGGTCGGCTGCGTTACTCTGAGGTGGTCTGGAACGATTACGACTGTAGAGATATGCCTCGCGCGCGGATGGCGCCATGGCCTCCAACACCGCCGGCCGCACGGGCGCACGACCGTCCACTGACGCATTGATCGGCACTGATGCCGCGGTACCGGGCAGTGTTGAGGTGATCGCGACATGGTGACTGATGAGCGTTGCGATCAGCCGATTTGCCTCGGGACTGCCAGGGGTCATGTGTTCGAGCGTGTAGTCACCTCCGCTGGCGCTGCACGTGTCGGGTTTCTTGCCGGGGTCCAGCTCGGTATTGACGAAGAATCCGTGCTCGAGATTGTCTATGCCGATCTCCGCCGCTTCCACAAAGGTGACTGAGCACAAGTGGCCCGTAACCTTCAGACCACGCTTGTGTGCCTCCTTCACCGCGGCGCTCAATTCGTCCCGCGTGATATTCTTGTAGGCCTTGAACGACGTCACGCCGCGATCCGCCCAGTAGGCCACGGTCTGACGTGCATCCTCGGGCCCGGTGAGCTGGCGCATCTGGAGATTTCGATTATCGCTGGCTCCTTCCAGATAGGGGCCAGTGACGTCCAGGTGTGGTCCAGGAAGCACGCCCGTCTCAATCGCCTGTTTGAGCCTTAAGTCCGTATAAGCATCGACGCTGCCCGCGGTGCGCAGGGTCGTCACGCCGTTCGCCAGATAAAGGCGAGGCGCCGAGAAGCTCATCTGCACAAAAAGGGCCGGGGCGTCGAAGCTGTAGTCGGCTCCGAGATTTGGCAGCGCTATATAGAACAGATGGTCGTGCATGCCCACGATACCGGGCATGACGGAGTAGCCTCGCAGGTTGAGGATCGTGGTGCCGTCGCTCGGGGACTGATCTGCGCCGGGTGATATGGCGGTTATCTTGCCGCCCTCGATGGAGATGTTCCGATCCGGGGCCGGCGCGGCTCCGGTTCCATCGATGACTTGGACGTGCTCAAGGATTACTCTGGGTGTGCTGACACTTAAGTACTTGCGCACCTGGGGCCCGAGAGCATCGATACCTTGGGCGTCCGCAAGCTGCGAGCACGACAAGGCCGCCAGGCAGAAGAAAAGTCGCCAACTGCGCATCGGGCGTCTGCACGAGACAGGATGTGGCACTGCCGTGACTGCGGCCAAATGCCGCGCCATCGCTGTTCTGTCTGCCATGTCGGTCTTTCCTTTCATGCTATCTGTGGAGATTTACAGCCTAGCAACGAAACAACAAGCTGTATGTGCTACGGTTCCAAGAACACCCGCAATGAGTACAGGGCTGAACACCACGGTCAGCAGCGTGCTCGCTGTGCGGCACGTCCGTTGAGGCTGAGCAGCAGCCCGCTACGGTACTCGCTCTGGTCGATTGCAGGCTCGAACAATTGAGCATTGCCAATTTTTGTCACCTTGCGCAGTGCGCCTTTTTGCTCGAGCCTGTAAACGAGCGTCTGAACGGTCGTGTAAGCAACGCGCTCATCCTCGGGCAAACTGTCGAGGATTTCGCGGACAGAGCGGGTCCCCAGTTTCCAGTACTGCTCCAGGATTCGTGTTTCAGCTTTTGAAAGACGGACTTTGTTCATCTACCCTCCTACGCGTCACGGCAGTGCTACTACAATATACGGCGCTGTGGTGTGAAAGTCAAGCCTTTGGCGAACGCCACCCTGAAGGTGTCACCTCGCTGAACGGAGGGACGAGGCGACGGTCGTCCGGTGCCCGCCCCCGGAAGGTGGTGCTGCGGCGGCTTGCCCCGCGCCCATCGAGGCAAAGAGCGCGGCGAGGGTGAGGAGAGCGGCGAGCGCCCCAGCGCCCGCCCAGGGAGCCGGCGAGGGCCGCCATGCGGAATCGGCCGATCAAGCCAGCCAAGCCCGGCGAACCACCGCGCCGCCGCGCAGCCCCGAAGGTCGCCCGCAGTCCTCGGGCTCCTCCGGGCCACAAGAAGCGACGCTTGGCCCAAGAAGACCGATGACTTGGCGATCGGCCGTCGCCGGCCTATTTCTCGAACATCTGGGCGACGGGGATGATCTCGATCGCGGTCGGGCGCACCTTCCACACCACGATCGTCTTGTCGGCCTCCAGCACCTCCGGTGCGACCTGGCTGTTGTACTTCTTGGGGCTCGGCTCGTCCTTTTGCAGCAGCTCCTTGAGCTCCGCCGCCTTGGCGGTGACGATAACCGCGTCGTAGCTTTCGGGCGAGATGTACTTCTTCACCGCCTGGTTGACCTCGGCGACCGTCATCGTCTTGAGCCGCCGCTCGATCTCGTCGATGAAGTTGGTGGGCATGCCGTAGTACCGGCTGTCCATCTGGTAGCCCAGGCGCGACGACAGGTCCTGCACCCAGAGCTTCGAATAGTTCAGCAGGAAATTGCGGGTGAGATCGAAATCCTGCTGCGAGAGCCCCTTGTCGTGCAGCAGCGACACCTCGTAGAGAGCAGCGCGCAGCGCGAACTGGGCGTCGGCGGGCACCACCGGCCGGACCCAGACCGAGAAGTACTGCTCCCGCCGCGGCACGTTGGGCGGCGGGTGGGAGGTGAAGGGCGGAAACGCCCAGTACTCGATGTAGGAGTAGTCGCCGTAGTTGAGGCCGCGGGCCTGGCGCAGCTCGACCATCAGGCGGCCGTTGAACGTCCGATGCTCGCCGAGGTAGCTGTTGGCCACCATCAGGGGGTAGAAATCGGCGTCCTTGCGGGTGATCGGCAGCGGATAGCCGAAGTGGATGCCGACCGACGCGGTCTCCTTGTCGATCAGGGTGATGCGCCGTCCGTGGACCGGCGGCGCCGGCGGCAGCTCGCCGCGGTCGGAGCGGCCGGCGGGCAGGGCCGACAGGTCGCGGCTGAGCCGGGCGACGTAGCCGGCCGGATAGCCGCCCGCGACGCCGAGCAGCAGGTTCGCCTGGGTGTAGTGGTCCTTGTAGAACCGGCGGACGTCGTCGAGCGTGATGCTCTTCAACGAGGCGACCGTGCCGGCCGGCGCGTGCCCGTATGGATGGCCGGCGAAGAGCTGCTGCTGCAGCGCCTCGAGCCCCAGCAGCTCGTCGTTGCTGCCGCGCAGGGTATTGGTCAGCTCGGCCAGCAGCTGCTCCTTGTTGCGGCTGAAATCGCTGTCGGCGAACGACGGGGTGAGCAGCGCCTCCTCGAGCAGGCCGGTGTAGGTGTCGAGCGTGTCGCGATGCACGATGCCGGAGAAGACCGTGACCTCGCGGTCGGTCTGGGTGTCGATGCCGGCGGCGAGCGGATAGAGCGCTTCGAGGAGCTGGCTGTAGGAGCGCTTGGCGGTGCCGCCCTGGCCCACCATCGCGGCGGTGAGCGCGGCGAGCCCCTCCTTGCCGGCCGGGTCGTGCAGCGAGCCGACGCTGAAGAGCAGCCGGATCGCCACCAGCGGCGAGCTCGGGCTGGGCAGGGTGACGGTGTCGAGGCCCGCCGCGCCTGCCTTGCCCGCCGCTGCCCGGCGGGCGGACGAGCCGGCGCCGCCGCTGCCGGCTCCCTTGCCGGCGCCGCCCGCGGGACGGGGGAATTGCTGGCCCACGCCGCCGCCCGGCTGCGCGAGCAGCGGACCGGTCAGGGCGGAGGCCGCGGCCAGCAGCAGGCAGAGCGCCGAGGCCCCGGAGGCGATCACGCGTGCGCTAGTCATGGCTCTCTCCTCCTCCTTGCGAGCCCGCCGCGCCGGCCGGCTTCTCCTGTTTCCCGTCTTTCCCGGCGGGGTGCGAGAGGGTCACGATGGTCTGGTTCTGGGGCTGGAAGATCTCGCGGGCGAGGCGCTGGATATCGGCCGGCGTCACCTTGTCGATCGCGGCAAAGCTCTGATTGATCGAGTCGATGCCGCCGGACCAGGCCAGGAACTGGGCCACCTGGCCGGCGACCTGGCCGGGGGTATTGAGGCCCAGGGCGAAGCCGTAGCGCAGGTGCGAGGTGATGCGCGCCAGGCGCTCCGGGTCGACCGGTTTTCCTTGCAGCTCGGCGATGGCGTGGTCGACCGCCTCCTGGACCTTGGGAATCAGCTCCTCCGACTTGGTGCGCGCGATCACCGTGAACAGGTATGGATCACGGTGGAGGTCGGCGCCCCCCTGCACGAAATCGACCCATTGCTTGTCGACCACCAGCTCCTGATAGAGCGGCGACGACTCGGCGAGCAGCAGCTGGCCGATCACCTGCAGCGCGGCGGCGTCGACGCCGGCGGTGGAGAAGGCGGGGATGTGATAGCCCTCGAAGAGAAAGGGGTGGCCCGGGCTGGGCCAGTCGAGATGCGCCTTCTTCTGTTCGGTCTGCGGCGGTTCGGGGGTGATGGGGGATGGCTGGTAGCCCTTCTGCCAGTCGCCGTAGTAGCGCGCGGCGAGCGCGAAGACGTTCTGCGGCGCGGCGTCGCCCACCACCAGCAGAACGCAGTTCTCCGGCCGGTAGAAGCGGGCGAAGAACTGGCGGCTGAAGTCATAGTAGCCGGGCATCGCCTTGACGTCGGCGATGAAGCCGATGGTGGTGTGCTTGTAGGTGTGCTTGGTGAAAGCCAGGTCGCGCAGCTTCTCTTCGAGCGGCAGGAAGGGCGAGGAGGCGTCCTTGTTGTACTCGCCCAGCACCGCGAGCGCCTCGGTGCGGAAACCCTCCTCGCCGTACTTGAGGTTCTTGAAGCGATCCGATTCCATGTCCATCATGGTCTCGAGCTCGCGCGCCGGTCCCACGATGTGGTACAGGGTGAAGTCGTCGGTGGTGAAGGCGTTGGAGTCGGCGCCCATCCCCTTGAGGACCTGGGTGTAGCGGTCCTGGGGGTATTTGTCCGTGCCGCGGAACATCATGTGCTCGAAGAAGTGGGCGAAGCCGCTGTGCCCGGGCTCGATCTCGTCACGCGACCCGGTGCGCACCAGGGTGTAGTAAGCGACGGTGCCGGGGCTGTCGTAGGGGATCACCACGACCCTGAAGCCGTTGTCGAGCGAGCGCTGCTCGACCTTGAAAGGGAAGATGTCGCCGCTCGCCTTCTTGCTCGGCGGCTTGGCGCCTTTGCCGCTGGCCGCGGGGGCGGCGGTCGCGGCGCCGGCGGCCAGCGCCAGCAACGCCAGCAGGGCGACGCTGATTCGGATCAACACGATGGGAAACCTCCTTCCGCAGAGGTGGCTGTCGGCTGGCAGCCGGCAGTCGCGCCGAGAGATGGGCCGTCTCGACGGCAGGGAGCTTGCAGGCCTTGAACGCGGCCCGGCACCCCGGCACCTGGCACCAGGATACCCGGGCGGCTCATCTTATCTTAGAGGCGTCGAGCGGTCATGAGACGAGAAGGGACGGCAGGCACGACGGGCGCGAGTGGCGGCAGCCGTCATTCCGCCGCGGGATTGCTGGCGGTCCTGCTGCTGGCCTGCGGCCCCGGCTCCGACTCGGGGCGGGCCTCGGCGGCGCCGCCGGGAGATGGCGGAGCGGGAAGGGCGGGCGCGGGAGCCGCCGGAGATCGCTCGGCCAGTTTGGCCGGTCTGGCCGCGCCGATGGCAGCCGGGGCGGCCGGGGCGGCGGGCGCGGCCGGCGCCGGCGCCGCCGTCCCAGGCTCGCGCCGCACGCCGGTGGTGGCGGTCGCCGAGCGGGTGTCGCCGGCCGTGGTCAACATCGCCGCCGAGTCGACCGTGCGCGAGCCGGACCCGTTCTTCGGCGGTTTCTTCACCCAGCGCCGCCGCGCCCAGTCGCTGGGCTCCGGACTGGTCATCGAGTCGTCGGGAGTGGTCCTCACCAACGCCCACGTCGTCGAGGGCGCCTCGCGCATCGTGGTCACCCTGCTCGACGGGCGTGAGCTCGACGCGGAGCTCCTGGGCTCGGACCGCGACGCCGACCTGGCGGTTCTCAAGGTGGCGGCCAAGGGGTTGCCGGCGGTGCCGCTCGGCAAGAGCTCCGACCTGATGATCGGCGAATCGGTGGTGGCCATCGGCAACCCCTTCGGGCTGTCGCACACGGTCACCGCCGGCGTGCTGTCGGCGATCGGCCGCACCGTCCCCTCGGAAAGCGGCGAGCGCCTGTTCACCGACTTCCTGCAGACCGACGCCTCGATCAATCCGGGCAACTCCGGCGGCCCGCTGGTCAACTTCGCCGGCGAGGTGATCGGCATCAACGCGGCGATCGTCTCCGGAGCCAACGGCATCGGCTTTGCCATCCCCGCCGACCGCGCCCGCCGGGTGGTCGAGGACCTGCTCCGGTTCGGCGAGCTGCGGCCGCTGTGGAGCGGTGCCCGGCTGCTCACCGTCGACCCCGAGCTGGCGCGGCGCTACCAGCTCCCGGTCCGCCATGGGGCGATGGTGTACAAGGTCTTTCCCGGCTCGCCGGCGGCGGCCGCCGGGCTCAACGAGAAGGACGTGATCGTCGTGGTCGGCGGCCATCCGGCCGGAACGAGGGAGGACGTGATCACCGCCCTCTACTCGGTGCCGGCCGACAGCCCGATCCAGCTCGAGGTGCGGCGCGGCGAGCGCACCGTGCGCATCACGCTCAAGGCGGTGCGGCCGCCGCAGGGGGTCGGCCTCTCCATCCTGGAGCGCAGCGTCGGTCTGGTGGTCGGCGGCGGCCGCGGCGAGCTGGCGATCGAACGGGTGGTGCGAGGCTCGCCGGCCGACCGCCGCGGGCTGCGGGCCGGCGACGCCATCCTGGGGGCCAACGGCCAGCGCGTCGCCTCGGGAGAAGAGCTGAGCCGCGAGGTGCTGCGCAGCATGGACCGCGGCAGCCTGCTGCTCGCCGTCGAGCGCGGCAACTTCGTCTACAACCTCGACTTCGCGCTTTAGCTTTGCAAGCTGCGGGCGAGGCACGAGGCTGCCATGCCGCGCTGGCGTATCAGGCGATACGGTACGACCTCGAGCACGAGATGAGCTCGACGGCACGGCTCGGTGAATTGTTGCGCGAGAAATACCGGCGCCGAGGCCTCCGGAGCCGATGGCGAGTTGGCGTAGAGTCAGCCTGCCATGGGACACCGTATCGCCCTGCTGGTCTCCGGCGCCTCCGGCATGCTGCTGCCGCGCCACGTCCTGGGGCGGTTGGCCGCGCACGCCGAGATCGAGCGCATCCACCTGGCGGTCTCGGCCGGGGCGAGCCAGGTGCTGCGCCATGAGCTCGGTCCGGAGCGCGCCGGACCCGCCGACCTGGTCGCCGCCGCCGGTCTCGGCGGCGCGCTGCTCGACAAGGTCGCCATCCACCGCGACGGCGAGCTCGATGCGCCGATCGCCTCCGGCTCTTACCGGCTGACCGGCACCGCCATCCTGCCGTGCAGCGCGGGCACTCTCGGCGCCCTGGCCACCGGCTCCGCCCGCACCCTCATCCACCGCGCCGGCGCCGTCGCCCTCAAGGAAGGCTGGCCGCTGGTGCTGGGCTTTCGCGAGACCCCGTACAGCCTGGTCCACGTCGAGAACATGCGCCGCCTGCTGACCGCCGGCGCCACCCTGCTGCCGCCGGTCCCGGCCTTCTACATCGGCGGCGAGGATCTGGGCCGCTTCCTCGACCACTACACCCTGCGCCTGCTCGACCATCTCGGCATCCACGACCCGGGCGCGCCCGGCCTCCGCTGGGGCGAGGAGGTAGAGCCCCAGGGCTCAGGAACGCCGTGAGGCCGGCGCTCGCCGCGGTTAGTCGCGGGAAAGCCGCCTGAGTCTGATCGCTCAGGCGCCCGGCGGCGCGATCGGCGCGCTGGGCAGGAATCGGGGTGCGCGGCGCGCCTTCGTCGCCTGTTCGAAGGCGTAGGCGAGGCGGATCAGGACCGGCTCGCTCCACGCCGCGCCGAGGAACGAGATCCCCAGGGGCAGCCCGAAGGCCCAGCCGGCCGGCACCGTGATGTTGGGGTAGCCGGACACCGCCGAGAGCGACGAGCTGCCGCCCGTCCCGGAGTCGCCGTTGATCCAATCGATCAACCAGGCTGGGCCGCCGCTCGGCGCCACGATGGCGTCGAGCTTGTGCTGATCGAACGTGGCGTCGAGGCCCTCCTTGCGGGCGTACTGCCGGCAGGTCTCCAGGGCCTTCTTGTATGCCTCGTCGGTGAGCGGCCCCTTGCCCTCCGCCGCCAGGAAGATGTCTTGCCCGAAGTAGGGCATGACGCGATCGCGGTGCTTCTCGTTGAACGCGATCGCCTCCTTGAGCGTCTTCACCGGCGCGCCGGGTCCCAGGTCGGCCAGGTACCGGTTGAGGTCGCTCTTGAACTCGTAAAGCAGCACTTCGTGCTCGGCCTCGCTGAACTTCCCAGCGGACTCGATCTTGACCGGGTCCACGATCAGGGCGCCGCCGTCCCGCAGGACGGCGAGCGCGTTGGCGAGCACGCCGTTGGTCAGCGGATTCTCCTCGAGCGAGCGCGGGCGGAATACGCCGATCCGCGCGCCCTTGAGGCCGTTCGGGTCGAGGAACTTCGTGTAGTCCTCGGCCGCCGGGCCGCGGCTCGCGCGGCTGGCCTCGTCCCGCTCGTCGACCCCGGTCATGGCGTAGAGAAGTGCCGCGGCGTCGGCGACCGTGCGGGCCATTGGCCCGGCGGTGTCCTGGCTGTGGGCGATGGGAATGATTCCCGAGCGGCTCAAGAGACCGAGAGTGGGTTTGATGCCGACGATGCCGCACCGCGACGCGGGAGACACGATGGAGCCGTCCGTCTCCGAGCCCACGGCGGCGGCGCAGAGGTTTGCCGAGGCGGCCACGGCCGAGCCCGAGCTGGAACCCGAGGGGTCGCGGTCGAGGGCGTAGGGATTGCGGCATTGCCCGCCGCGGCTGCTCCAGCCGCTGCTCGAGCGCCGCGAGCGGAAGTTGGCCCACTCCGAGAGATTCGCCTTGCCGAGCAGAACGGCTCCCGCCGCCCGCAGCCGGCCGGCGATGAAGGCGTCCCGGGGCGTAATCGAGCCCTCCAGAGCCAGCGAACCAGCGGTCGTCGTCATCCGGTCGGCGGTCCCGATGTTGTCCTTGAGGAGAATGGGAATGCCGTGCAGGGGCCCGCGCGGCCCTTTTTCCTTGAGCTCGGCGTCGAGCGCCTTGGCGATCGCGTGCGCATCGGGATTGACTTCGATCAATGCCCGCAGCTGCGGCCCTTTGAGGTTCAGCTCCTCGACGCGGGCGAGGTACTTCTCCAGCAGCGCCACCGCCGTGTACTTTCCTGAGCGGAGCCCCGCCTGCAGCTGGGCGATCGTCGCCTCCTCGAGCTCGAAGGGCGCCGCGGGAGTGGAGGTCTCCGCCGCCGAAGTGGGCCGGGGAACGAGCGGGCCGGCCGCCGCCAGCGCACCACTCGCCACGCCGGCCCGCAACAGAGTCCGGCGGGTGAGCGCTCCCGGGCCGGAGTTGGCGTTCGTTTTCGAGCTCATGCGGTCCCTCCCGCTCCGTTTTTCAGTTCGCGCCCGGGATACTACCGCATGCGATCACGGTGTGCCCTCACCGTGTCATCATCGGGTCATCAACCGGGCGGCTCTTCCAGCGCATTCTGGGTGCGGCGGGACAACCGGGCGGGTAACTTTACAGCAGGGATTCGATGCGCAGGGCGGGGGCTGGAGGTCAGGGCGGGGTATCGGACCTATCGGCGTGAGTGCCAACGGCGGGGGTCGCGTTTCGAGTGGAAGCACCCGAGAACAACGGTCGTCAGGCTCCGCGATGTAGAGAATGGCGTAAGGGAAGTGTCGGATCACCGCGCGGCGGATTTCACCTCGAACTCGGGGGTACTGCGAAGGGTTGGCTTCGACGGCGGCAAGCGTTCCTCGCACGGCCTGCAAGAACTTCTCACCCATACCGCTCCTCCGCTGCTCGTACCAGCGAAAGGCTTCTTGGATCTCTGTCGTTGCTGTGGAGCGGAGCGAGAGATCCGGCTTCACGCGCCGGACTCTTTGATCCTGCTCAAGGCCTCGGCCCAGGGCGTCCCTGGATCCTTATCTTCTCGGTAGTCGGCAAGGCGCCGGTCGAGCTCCTCTTCCTGGGGTCCGGCGAGAGGCAAGGCCTCCTGGATCTCCGCGAGGCTATCCCAAAGTTCCTCGGCTAGCTCGACCCGCTCGTCCGCGGTCAGGTGGCTGAAGCCAAATTTCGTGCGTGACATGCCAGATATCCTACTCCAGCCGGCGAGCACTCCGGGCCGGCGCTGGTGCCAGCCGCCTGTCGACAACGGAGGCGGGGGGAGATGACCTGCCGGCTCAGTGGAAGAGCACGGCAAGAACATCGCGGATGAGGCAGACTCCGGCGACCTGGATGCCTACCTGCTCGAGCCATTGGCGACCGGTCGGCTGCCCGTCCCAGGTTCTCCCTCTTCGCGGCAGATTGCAGCGCACCTTAGCGAGTCCTATAGTGCGAGAGCGATTTTAGCTTGTACCCAAGTCGATGCAAATAGGGGGCTTGAGCGCATGAGAGCGAACTCTGTCGCACACCAGCTGAGGGTAGTGCTCGAGATGACCAAGTTCGAGCACACCCTGTTCGCGCTGCCGTTCGCGTTCATGGGGATGATGTTGGCGGCGGGCGGGTGGCCGGCTTGGCGGACGGTGGGGTGGATCGTGGCGGCGATGGTCGGGGCGCGCAGCGCGGCGATGGGATGGAACCGGCTGGTCGACTGGCGGATCGACGCCGCCAATCCCCGCACGGCGCGGCGGGCGCTGCCGGCGGGGCTGGTGACGCCGCGTTTCGTCGCCCTCTTCGTCGGGGCGAGCGCGGCGCTGCTGGTGGTCGCGGCGTGGCAGCTCAACCCGCTGGCGCTGTCGCTGTCGCCGGTCGCCCTCGGCATCCTCTTGCTCTACTCGTACACCAAACGTTTCACCTGGGCCTCGCACCTGGTGCTAGGCCTGTCGCTCGCCGGCGCGCCGCTCGGGGCCTGGATCGCGGTGCGCGGCGCGGTGGGGGCGACCCCGCTTCTCCTCGCCGGGGCGGTCCTCCTCTGGGTTGCCGGGTTCGACATCCTCTACGCCCTCCAGGACCTCGACTTCGACCGGCGGGCAAACCTTTTCTCGGTCCCGGTCCGCTGGGGGATCCGTGGCGCGCTCTGGATCTCGGGCCTGCTGCACGCCGGCATGCTGGCGCTGCTCGCCTTGCTGCCGCTGGTCTATCGCGCGCCGGGCCCGGGCGGCCCTGCCCTTGCCCCCCCTGCCCTCGGCGCGGCGTTCTGGGTGGGGTGGGCGGGGTGTCTGGTCCTGGTGGCCTACCAGCACTGGCTGGTGCGCCCGGCCGACCTGAGCCGCCTCGACGCCGCGTTTTTCAACACCAACGGAGCGCTCGCGGTCTGGCTGTTCGCCACCACCGCAGTTGCTATACTGTGGCGGTGAGGCCGCGCCGATGAAAGCCCGCATCAAACCGCTCGCCGAGACCGCGGCAACGCTCGATCCCGGGATCTATCCCGTGGCGCTCGCGGGGATTGCCGCCAAGGTTCGCGATGGGGTGCGGCTCGACGAGGCCGATGCGCTGGTTTGCCTGACCACGCCGCATCTGCTCCCCCTCGGCAGGCTGGCCGATGCGGTGCGCCGGCGCCTGCACGGCGACGTCACCTACTACAACATCAATCGGCACATCAACCCGACCAACGTCTGCGTCTACACCTACAACTGCAAGTTCTGCAGCTTCGCCGCGCTCCCCGGCGAAAGCCACGCCTGGGAAATGAGCCACGAGGACGTCTACGCCCACGCCCGCGACCAGGGCGGCGACAGCGTCACCGAGTTCCACATCGTCGGCGGCCTGCATCCGGATCTGTCGCTCGACTGGTATCTGGAGATGCTGCGCGGGCTGCGCGAGCGCTTTCCCCGGGCGCACCTCAAGGCCTTCACCGCGATCGAGGTCGGCTGGTTCGCCAAGCACGAGAAGCTCTCGATCGAAGAGGTTCTGCGGCGGCTGCGCGACGCGGGTCTCGGCTCGCTGCCGGGCGGCGGCGCGGAGATCTTTCACCCCGAGGTGCGCGAGATCATCTGCGACGGCAAGCTCGATGCCGGCGAGTGGCTGGCGGTCCACCGCACCGCCCACCGCATGGGGATCAAGAGCAACTGCACGATGCTCTATGGCCATGTCGAGCGCCCCGAGCACAAGGTCGACCACCTGCTCCGCCTGCGCGCGCTCCAGGACGAGACCGGCGGCTTCAACGCCTTCATCCCGCTCGCCTATCACCCCGAGAACAACTACCTGGGGTTGCGCTACCACACCACCGGCCATGACGACCTGCGCCACATCGCGGCCTCCCGGCTGGTGCTCGACAACATCCCGCACATCAAGGCCTACTGGGTGATGGTGACGCCGAAACTCGCGCAGGTCGCGCTGCGCTTTGGTGCCGACGACATGGACGGCACCATCGTCGAGGAGAAGATCTACCACATGGCGGGCGCCGGCACCGCGCAGCAGCTCAGCCGGCCGGAGCTCGAGCGGATCGTGCGCGAGGCGGGCTTCACGCCGGTCGAGCGTGACACGCTCTACAACGCTGTCGCCCCGGCGCCGGCGACTGGCGCGGCAGCGCCGGCGGCGGCCGCCCCGGTCACGATTTGAGCTCTGACGCGCTCGGGTTCCACTACCTGGCGGTCGACGGCCCGATCGGGGTCGGCAAGACGACGCTGGTCGAGATGCTGACCCGCCGCTTCGAGGGGGTCAAGATCCTCGAAGACGTGGACAACCCCTTCCTGGGCGACTTCTACCACGACCGGCCGGGAGCGGCGTTCCAGACCGAGCTCTACTTCCTGCTGTCGCGCTACAAGCAGCAGCGGGACATCGCGCAGCGCGAGCTCTTCGACCGCCTGCTGGTCTCCGACTACACCTTCCAGAAGAACCGGATCTTCGCCTATCTAAACCTGGGCGACGACGAGCTCATGCTGTTCGACAAGCTCTACGCCCTGCTCGAGCCGCAGGTGCCGGTCCCCGATCTGGTGCTCTACCTGGTGGCCGACGTCGGCACCTGCATGGAGCGTATCCGGCGCCGCGCCCGGGCGGTCGAGAAGATGATCGCCGAGGAATACCTGGCGGAGTTGATCGACGCCTACAATCACTACTATCATTACTACGTCCGGTCCCCGCTGCTGGTGGTCGACACGCGGCATCTTGACTTCCCCCAGCGGCCCGAGGACTTCGAGGAGTTGCTGCACAGGCTCTCGAAGCCGATGAAGGGGACCGAGTATTTTCAGCCGCTTGGATCCCACTAGCCCGCCTGCCGCCCCCGCGGAGCACGGCCGGGGCGGCGAGATGGGCACCGGGACCGAGACGGGATCTCCAGCGCCGCGAGCACCAGGCGGCGGATGCCGGCCAGCGAGGGACTGATCCCTAGCGACAGTCACCCCGCGCAGCGCCGGCTGCCGCGCCGAGCTCGGCCCCAGAGCCCTTCCGTCTCCAAGCGGAAGGGCTTTTTGGCTTTTTCTGATCGGGCGCTCGGGTCCCTACCCGAGCTTGCTCGCGCAAGGAGATCGCCATGAGATCGAGAGCAGAGAACAAGAACGTCACCGTGCCCTGGGTCGCGGCGGCGCGGGAGCGCGGCGCGGAGCCGCGCGCCCCGCTGGTCATGGTCACCGCCTACGACTTCCCGCAGGGGCGCACCGCCGATGCCGCGGGTGCCGACATCGTGCTGGTCGGCGACTCGCTGGCCATGGTGGTGCTCGGCTATCCCGACACCCTGTCGGTGACCATGGACGAGATGCTCCACCACACCCGCGCGGTGCGGCGCGGCGTCAAACGCGCCCTGCTGGTGGCCGACATGCCCTACGGCTCGTTCCACCTGGGGGTCGAGCAGGCGGTCGCCAACGCCATGCGCTTCCTCAAGGAGGCGGGGGCCCAGGCGGTCAAGATCGAGGGCGACAGGCCGGAGATCGTCGCCGCGATGGTCGGCGCCGAGGTGCCGGTGATGGCGCATCTCGGGCTGACGCCGCAATCGGTCCATCGCCTGGGCGGTTTCAAGGTTCAGGGGCGGGAGGCGGCGGCGCGGAGCGCCATCGTCGAGGCGGCGCGCGAGGTCGAAGCGGCCGGGGCCTTCTCGCTGGTCCTCGAGTGCGTTCCGGCCGATCTCGCCGCCGAGATCACCGAGCAGCTCTCGATCCCGACCATCGGCATCGGCGCCGGCCCTCACTGCGCCGGCCAGGTGCTGGTGTACCACGACCTGCTGGGGTTGGAGGAGCGCATCGCGCCGCGCTTCGTGCGCCGCTACGCCGAGCTCGGCAAGCTGTCGCGCAAGGCGATCGAGCGCTTCGCCGACGACGTCCGCGCCCGGCGCTTCCCCGCCGCCGGGGAGAGCTACGGGGCCGGCGCGGGGGTGGGGACCGGCGCAGCGGCGGCGGCGGGGCCGATGGCGGGACCGGGGCCGGGGGTGGGAGCGGGGGCGAGGGAAGGGGGGGCTCTCCGGCCGGTCGAAGACGTGCCCCAGAAGCTGTACGGGTAGGGCGGGGCGCCGTGGAGCGGCATGCTGATCGTTGAAGAAGCCGCGCAGCTGCGCGGCGCCCTCGCCGATTTCCGGGCCCAAGGCGCTGCCATCGGCTTCGTGCCCACCATGGGAGCGCTCCACGAGGGGCACCTCTCCCTGGTGCGGCTCGCCCGCGAGCATGCCGGCAGAGTGGTGGTCTCGATCTTCGTCAACCCGGCCCAGTTCGGGCCGGGCGAGGACTTCGAGCGCTACCCGCGGCAGCTTGAACGCGACGCCGCGCTGCTCGAGACGGCCGGCTGCGACCTGCTCTTTGCGCCCGCGGCGGCGACCGTCTATCCCCTGGGTCACAGCACCTTCGTGGTGCCCGGCGGTCCTGCCCAGGGTCTCGAGGGGGACCAGCGGCCTGGGCACTTTCGGGGCGTGGCGACCGTGGTCTGCACGCTGCTCAACCTGGTGCGGCCCGAGGTGGCGGTCTTCGGCGAGAAAGACGCGCAGCAGCTCGCGGTGGTGCGGCGGATGACCCGCGACCTCCACCTGCAGGTCGAGATCGTCGCCGGGGCGACGGTGCGCGATTCGGAGGGGCTCGCCATGTCGTCGCGCAACGCCTATCTCTCGGCTGCCGAACGGCGAGCGGCAACCGTCCTCCTCCGCGCATTGCAGGCGGCCGAGCGCGCCATCGAGGGCGGCGAACGGCGGGGCGACGAGGTGCGGCGGCTGATGCGCGAGACCCTGGCTGGAGAGCGGCTGGCGCAAATCGACTATGCCGAAGTGGTCGATGCCGAAAGCTTCGAGCCGGTCGCGGTCCTGCGCGGCCAGATGGTGCTGCCCCTGGCGGTACGCATTGGCAAGACCCGCCTGATCGACAACATTCAGCTGGCGGTCGGCGAGCGCCCGCCCGCGAGGTGAGGACCAATATGCTGCGGACCCTGCTCAAGTCGAAGATCCACCGCGCGACGGTGACCGACGCCGACCTTCACTACCAGGGGTCGATCACCCTGGACCCGCTCCTCATGGAGGCCGCCGACCTGCTGCATTTCGAGCGGGTGGAGATCTACAACGTGACCAACGGCGAGCGCTTCGCCACCTATGCCATCCCGGGCCGCCGCGGCGCGGGCGAGGTGGTCCTCAACGGCGCCGCCGCCCACAAGGCGCGGCGCGGCGATCTGGTGATCGTGGCGAGCTATGCCGTGTACGAGGAGGAAGCCGCCCAGGTCCACCATCCGGCGCAGGTCTTCGTCGATGAGGGCAACCGGATCGTCCGCTCGGCCGGCCGCGGCCCCGTCGAGGATGTCGCCGCGCAGCGGGCTCCCTCTTGACGGGCGATTCGTCGCATGGCAAAATGGCAAATATGCTGACTGCCGCAGCCATGAAGACGCTGGCCAAACGAGCGGCTCGGCGGTGGCGTGACCAGCCCAGGGAGGTGAGCCCGATGCCAGGATGCGTGCTGAAGAGATTCGATGCCCCGGACGAACAGCGGACGTTCGAGCGCGGCAGCTTCGAGCTAGTGCGGCTCGGTGGGATGACGATAGGCCGTGCGCGCTACGAGCCGGGATGGAAGTGGTCGCAGCACGTGGCGCCGACCGCTGGAACCCCGAGCTGCGAAGTCGCCCACCTCGGGATGGTGCTTGCCGGGCGGGCGATGGTGCGGATGGACGACGGCGAAGAGATGGAGTTCAAGCCTGGCGATCTGTTCGAGATCGCCCCCGGTCACGACAGCTGGGTGGTGGGCGACGAACCCTACGTTTCGATCCACTTTATCGGCGCCGATCAGTACGCAAAGTAGGAGCGGGCCCTCCCGAAGCGCTGGCGGAGCGGGAGCCGCGAGTGGTTGCTGGCGCTGGCCCTGGACTGGGCAGCGGGGTTGCTAGAATGGCCGGCAGGAGGATCTGATGGCCGCAACTCTCTCACCGATCGCAACCCCGACGGCTCCACGCACAGAGGTCGAGCCGCTCACCCTCGGCGGGCGGACCTTTCGCTCGCGCCTCATCCTCGGCACCGGCAAGTATCCCGACTTCCAGGCCATGGCCGCGGCGCTGGAAGCGTCCGGCACCGAGATGGTGACGGTGGCGCTGCGCCGGGTGAATCTCGACGAGCGCGGCAAGGGCTCGCTCCTCGACTTCGTCGACCCCGATCGCTACCTTCTTCTCCCCAACACCGCCGGCTGCTACACCGCCGACGAGGCCATCCGCACCGCGCGCCTCGCCCGCGAGGCTGGGGGCTGGAACTGGATCAAGCTCGAGGTCATCGGCGACCCCAAAACCCTCTTCCCGGACAACGTCGAGCTCCTCCGCGCCACCGAGAAGCTCGTCGCCGAGGACTTCGTCGTCCTCGCCTACACCAACGACGACCCGGTGGTCTGCAAGAAGCTCGAGGAGATCGGCGCCACTGCCGTCATGCCGCTCGGCGCCCCCATCGGCTCCGGCATGGGCATCCGCAACCCCGCCAACCTGCGCATCATCCTGGAGCAGGCCAGTGTCCCCATCATCGTCGACGCCGGTGTCGGCACCGCCAGTGACGCCACCATCGCCATGGAGCTAGGAGCCGACGGCGTCCTCATGAACACCGCCATCGCCGGCGCCGCGGACCCAATCCGCATGGCCCGCGCCATGAAGCTAGCCGTCGAAGCCGGCTGGCTCGCCGCCCACGCCGGCCGCATCCCGCGCAAGCTCTACGCCGCCGCCTCCTCCCCCCTCACCGGCCTCATCGAGTAGCCCCCCCCGCCCTCTTGCAGCCCCCGCCCCCCGCCACGTAGAATCCGGGGTCCGCACGAGGCCGTACCACGTGCACCCATAGCTCAACTGGATAGAGCGACAGACTACGGATCTGTAGGTTGGGGGTTCGACTCCTCCTGGGTGCACCAATCAAATCAACAACTTAACTGTCGCTCGGCACTGCATCACGGGACCCGGGTAAGCACGAGGTAAGCAGGAACGGATCACTGGGCGGCCCCCGACGACAAGTCTCACGAGTCGGCCGTGGGCGCAAGGGCGGAGGCCGGCCGTGACGCTGCCCGCCGGGGCGCCGCCTCGCGCAAGGCCCTGAGCCGCTTGCCCGGGCTCGACACAATCCGCCGCGACCTCCTGCGCGCCGCCCAGGAGCTCGGTGTTGGCACCGTCCGCGCTCTCTCGGGCCTTGCCGCCCGCGAAGGCCTCTCCCTCTTGCACGCCGGCTGGACCTACCTCCGCCGTCTGACCCAAGACCAGAGCCTCGGCCGTGACGACGACAACGCACTCGGGCACTGAGGTGTCAGCCGCACCCAGTAAGAAAAAAAGCTCCAGCGAAGATGGTGGACCTCGACCTCTGAGGCTCCGTGCCCCGGGCCTACGCTGCAAGACGCTCCGGCCCTCGACGAGAGGCCCGGCAAGAACCAAACCCACCCTTCCCACCGCAGGTCCCCTCACCGAAGCTGTTCATCGCAGTCACCTGTTCACAATCAGTGAACACTGATTTCTCGGAGGTGGCCTCGACGGGCGAGAGTGTCCAATGGTGCTCGGTCATACTGGCGTCAAGTGAAAGACTCGCGCCAGCTTCGAGGCTTCCGCTAGGTCTCCCCTACGGAGAGCTTCGCGAACATCATCCAATCTCTCAGCGTCTTCGAGCGTCAGATATGGTGACCATCCTTCGTCGGCCTCGACGAGCTGCACCTCGACTTCTGCGACATAGTCCCCCTCGTGGACGAGTTTCTTCTTGAGTCGGGCCATTACCTCTTCCTTCTATGCATGAAGTCGGGTGTCCACTTCGTCCCCAACGCCGGAGATCACCTCCATTGCGAGAATACCATCCTGGGCCAGCTCGTCGTAGCCATGCTCGGAGATCCTGACATCCCGTTGAGCGACGAGGTGTTTGATTGTCTCGAAGGTGGCGCTCACGGAAGGAGACTCGATTCAAGGTCAGGGGCGGTCGCGATGCAACGCGCAAAGCCATCGAATTGCAGCGCTTTCCTCCCTCGTACAATGGAAGTTACTGAGCGCGATTGGGCTCGCGGGGTTTCTCCTTGTGCATGTGTGAGACGGCGCCAACCGACCCTTCAGAAGCGCCCCGTCGAGAGTGGCTTGGCCCCACACCGCTCACGCTTTCGCAGCCCACGGATTCAGGACCGGCACATTCGCCATCTCGTACTCGCTCCGATCGCGCGAGACGATCGTGAGCCCGTGATGCAGTGCGGTCGCGGCGATGAGGAGGTCCGGCAGCGCGAAGGTGTGGCCGCTCTTTCGTCCCTCTTCCACCAGCAGCCGCCACTCGAGCATGATGTCTTCGCTGATTTCGAGAACGCGGTCCTCGAACATCGGCCGTAGCTTGTGCTCCAGCCACTCATTCAGCTCCCTCCGGCGCGCCGCATCCTTCACCAGCTCGATGCCGAAGCGAATCTCCGCGAAGGTGACGACGCTGACGTAGAGGAGGTCGAGCGACTGGCTGGAGACGAACTGCACGACCTTCGCCTCGGGCCTCGGACGGCGCAGCTCCGACAACACGTTGGTGTCGAGCAGCCAGCCGGTCACAGGTCGACACCGCGGACGCGGCCACGCGTGCGCATCCGCTCGATCGCGATGTCGCGTAGCGGCGAATCGTGGAGCAGCTTGACGAGCTGCTGCCCGCTCGGCTGGCCCTTGACGCGCCGGTATTCCGCAACGGAGACGACGACAACCTCCTCACGGCCGTGCACCGTGATCCGCTGTGGCCCTTCGGTCTTCGCCTTCCGCACGACCTCGCTGAAGCGCGCCTTGGCGTCCTGAAGCGCCCAGCGGCCGGCGCGCGAAGCCCCCCGCGTGGGTGTTCCTTTCTTTCTGGTCATCCTGACTAGTATAGTGCCCCACCACCCTCCCGCGACACCCGGCCGACCCGGCCCGAGCGTCTGAGCCTGCTTGTCGCGGTCAAGCGCGGGATCGAGTTCGGATTCCAGCTCCCTAGCGTTCGTCACCGCCCGTCCACACTCCTCCTTCGAGTCTCTGGGTCAAGGGACAGACGGCGGCGCGCCGGGGAGGTACCCCCGGACGCGTCGGCGCCTCAACTGCTCGATTGGCAGGACTGGCGGCCGTCAACAGCCGGACATGTTCGCGGCGACCTCGATGATGTCGACGGGCGTCAACGAGCGGCGCTGCCCGGGTGCGCCGGATCCTGGCTCCTCTTCCAGCGCTCCATCACCTCGACAGAGGGCCGAAAGTCCATGGCCTGGCCGGTCTCGAGCAGCGACTTCAGGCTGGACAGCAGCATCGGCCAGCCGCCGTAGACCTCCTCGCTTGCGCCCTCGCGTATCTGGTCGTGTGTGACGGTCAGCCGGCACACCTCCCCTCGCGGCTCGATCTCCCAGGTGATTCGCGACGGACCCTCGCGCTTGATCTCGGCGCTCCACAGCGGAACCATCGTCTGGACGAGGCGGCGCGGGGGGTCGACCTCGAGGTTTTCGCCCTCGCCCAAGAGGCCGTCGCCGTCGGGGGCGCGCATCTCGAAGCGCGAGCCCGGCGTAAAGTCGGATGAGACCACGGCCCCGAACGAGTACTTGCTCCTCATTTCATTGCTGGTGATCGCCTGCCACAGGCGCTCCGGCGTGGTGCGGATGTAGATCTCGAAAACTTTCTCCATTGTTCTCTCCTCTAGCCTTTTCTTGAGCCCGCTCAGCCGTGCTGCCCAGGGCTCGGCGTATTTGCTCACCCAGCGGTCGTGGACGAGCCGGATTGGGACCGCGTTCAGGAAGTGGAGCTTCTCGCGGCCACGCCGTTTCGTGACCACGAGGTTCGCCTCTTCGAGCACCTTGAGGTGCTTCATCACGCCGAAGCGGGTCATCGGCAACCGCTGCTCGAGAGCGCTGAGCGTGTCAACTAGGGGTCCCGCGGTAGGGCGCAGAGCCCGACCGACCTCGCCCCGGAACGCTCGCGACACGGCATGTGCTAGCCTTGCTCCTCGCGCAAAGCCGGCTGGTGGAGCTGCCGCGCCGGGCGCCGGCGTGGTGGAGGACGGGGCGATGAGGGTATACCCTTGCGACAACTTCGAGGTCTGATCCACCTTGGGGGCGTACACGGAAGACTCGCAGGCCAGCCAGCAGGCGTCACCATCCTCTGGTCCGGTGACTCAGCTCCAAAGCGAATGGCGGTCAGCTCCTGCACCGCGGCTTGAGCCTCGCGCCGCCACGTCCGCGCTGCGGCGCGGCGATCTGCGGGCCAGCTTGATTCTCGGGTTCGTCTGTCTGCTGGTCTACAATGCAAACCTGCGTTCGATCAGCGCCGGCGATACCTATCCTGCGCGGTATCTGCCGTTTGAAATCTGGCGGTACCACAGCCTGCTGCTCGATCGATTCTCGACCGTCGCGGAGCAGGGCCGTTCCAGCGCCGCCTACTGGCTTGTCCCGGGTCGCGGCGGCCATGTCATCTCGCTCTACCCCGTCGTCCTTCCGGTGCTCGTCGCACCGTTGTACCTGCCCGCGGTCGCCTACCTTCAGGCGCGAGGTTGGACTCAGCAGGGGCTGGATCGCGCGGCGAGGATCATGGAAAAGCTCACCGCATCGTTGCTGGCCGCCGCGTCGGCGGCGCTCCTGTACCTGCTGCTGCGGCGACGAGCCGAGCCCCGGACCGCGTTCCTGCTCACGCTTGCCTTTGCCTTCGGCACCACCACCTGGGTCATCAGCAGTCAAGCCCTCTGGCAACACGGGCTTGCCGAGCTGCTGGTGATTGGTGCGCTGCTGCTCGTCACCGGGCGGTGCACGCCTCGCCGGGCGCTCGCGGCAGGGATCCTCTGCGGCCTCATCGCATGCAACCGCCCGCCCGATGCCATCCTGGCGGCGGCGCTTGGGCTCTACGGTCTGTGGTGGGCCGGACGCCTGGCACCGCTTCTTGCCGCGGCGGCGGCGTTGCCTCTCGGCCTGGTCCTGGCCTACAACCTCGAGGTCGCCGGCAGCTTCGCCGGCGGGTACGGGCTGTCCGGAGACGCGACCTTCTTCCAGCACGACCTGCTGCCTGGCCTCGCGGGATTGCTGTTCAGCCCCACCCGGGGCCTCTTCGTCTTCTCGCCATTCCTGCTCTTCCTTCTCCTTGGATGGCGACAGGTGCTGCGCGACCGCGGTGGCCGCGGCCTGACTCTGGCGCTCGGCATTGCCACGGCTCTGCAGGTGCTGGTCTACGCCAAGGCCGATTGGAGAGCCGGCGCTTCCTGGGGGCCGCGCTGGTTGACCGACCTCTTGCCGCTGCTGCTCTGGATGCTCCCGCCGGTCGTCGCCGGGCTCGGCAGCGCCGCCCGGCTTGCCTTCGTGACGGCATGCGGTGCGGCGATCGCCATCCAGGCAATCGGCGCCTTCTGGTACTCGGGCGCCAGCGATGTCGCGATCTTCGCCACTGCCGCGGGCCCCGATCGGATGAGGGCGGCTTGGGATCCCAGGAACACGCCGTTCATCGCCGAGCTGCGGCACCGGCGAGCGCCGGGTGAGCTGGCGATCGCGGTTTGCGGGAACCTCGACCGCATCGAGGCCGGCGGCCGCGAGGTCCGAGAGGTCGCCGCCGGCGAGGAGATCGTCGCCGCCGGATGGGCGCATGCCGGTGGCCGCTCACCCCAGGAGGTGGTGGTGCTGCTGGACGGACAACCGGCCGCATCGACCCCGAGCTTCGTCGACCGGTCCGACGTCAGGAGCGCCTTGCGCCAGACGAGCCCGGCAGGGTGGCGCATCCCGATCCGGACGGACAGCCTGGCGCCTGGCGAGCATGTCGTCGGCGCCCTCGCGCGGGCCAACGAGCAGGGCGACCTGTATTTCCTGGCCGAGCGGCGCTTCACCGTGCTGGCGGCGCCGCAGGTCGGCCGCGAGGGAGCCTGGCGAGGCGAAGCGCCCCGGAGCGCGGGGCGCGGCGCGAACGACGACCTTGCCTCAGCCGCTCGGCGCGCGGCGGCGGTTCTCAGGGAACGCCAGCGGGCGGCGGGCTACTGGCTCACCTCCTACACCGATGCGGCGCGTTTCGAGCATCCGCATCAAGAGATGAACACCTTCCTCACGTCCATGATGATCGACCTCCTCGAGCCGGTGGCGACGGCTGCCGGCCTTGGCGAGAGCTTGCAGCGAGCGCGGCGTCACCTTGCCGGCCAGATCGAGGCCAGCGGGCTCGTTCGCTACCACGGGCGCCCCGACGCTCCCACCATCGGCACCCTCGGGTGCGCCATCACTCCGGACGCCGACGACACGGCTCTCGTCTGGAGGATCGCCCCCGGCGACCGCCCGGAGCTCCTGCCGGCCGCTCTCACGGTCCTCGATCGATACCGCACCGGCGAGGGCCTTTACCGCACCTGGCTGGCGCCGCGCGATCGCTACCAGTGCGTGGACCCGGGGAAGGATCCGAATCCCGCCGACGCCGGCATCCAGATGCACGTGCTCTTGCTCCTGGCGCAGGCGGATCGGCCGGCGGCCCGCGCCCTGTGCGGCGCCCTCGGGCGGGTGATCGCCCAGGACCGGATCTGGGTCTACTACCAGGCGGCTCCTCTGCTGCCGATCCTGCGTCAGGCCGACCTCCGGCGGGCCGGCTGCTCGCTAAATCTTCCCGCGTCGCGATTGCGAACGGCGGTGCCCGGGCAGGAGCCCTGGGTCGCTGCCTGCCGTCTGCTGCAACGTTTCCCGAGCGCCGGCGGTCCGGCGCCCGGCCCAGCCGAGACCCTCGCCTTGCTGCGCAGCCTCTCGGACGACGGTTTCTCTTCCGTTCGCCGGTCCCCGCCCCTTCTCTACCACAACGATCTCACCGCCTCGACCCCGAGGTTCTACTGGTCGGAGGAATTCGGCTATGCGCTCTGGCTCAGGCTCTTCTTCGAGACCGCGCGCCGAAGCTGATTCCGGCCTCCCGGTCGGCTCCTCGCGACGAACGAGCATGAAACATGGGGACTAACGTCACGCAAGTGATGCGGGCGGCGGCCACCGCCGACCGGCCGGGACCGGCGCGGTGGCTTCGCGGCTATCTGTCCTGCCTGCGCTTCGACGAGATCCTCGTCTTGCAAGGCTCGCCCCTGCTTGGCGCCGCCTTCGCGATGGGCCGTGTGACCGCCGGGAGAGCCGTGGCGCTGGCGGTCTTCGCCGCCGCGAGCTGCTGTCTGGTGGCGCACATCTTCGTGCTCAACGATTGGTCCGAGATCAAGGCCGATGTCAGGGACCCCAACAGGACGGCTGGCGTTTTCGCGACCAAGGGCATCGGCCGGAGAGAGATCGGCTACCTCTGGATGGCCCTGCTCGCGCTGAGCCTCCTGCTGTTCAGCCCGTTCGGCCCGCGCACCGTGGCCATCGCCCTGGCGATCGCTTTCCTGAGCGCGCTCTATTCCGTTCCCGCGTCGCACGTCAAGGGCATCCCGCTGCTCAGCTCGGCGCTCCATCTGACCGGCGGAGAGCTCCACTTCCTGCTCGGCTACTCGCTGTTCAGCGCCATCGACCGGCGGGGTCTCGCGATCGCGTGCTTCTTCGCGCTGGCTTTCGTGGCGGGCCACCTCACGCAGGAAGTGCGGGACTATGAGGGAGATCTCCTCAACGGGATCAGGACCAACGCGGTGATCTTCGGCAAGGCACGGAGCTTCGCCGCCGCTTTCGCCATCTTCTCGCTTGCCGACGCCCTGTTGATCGTGCTGGCGGCCCGCAGCATCGTACCGCGCGCGCTGGTGCTCGTGGCCGGGCTCTATCCGTTGCACCTCTACTGGTCGCTGAGGACCCTCGGAGCGGGACTGACCTTCGAGAGCATCCGCCTCCTGCAGGCGCGCTACCGAACGCTCTACGGCATCATCGGCGTCATGATGGTGGTGGCGCTACTGCTCGGACGGTGACCAGAGGCGCGCCCAATAAAAAGCAGGGCCTAGCCGGTCAGTGGCCGGTTGAGCTCCGTGCGCCAGGTGGCCGGGTCGGGGCTCGACTCCGGGCCCGCGACGTAGCATTCCCAGAGGTCTGGGCCCGGCGTGTGGCCATTGGCCGCGATCCAGGCATTGAGCTCGCCCCAGGCGGCGCCAAGACCCGCGTTGTCCCCATCGAAGACCGTCCGCGCCACCTTCGTGGCGGCCAATTGTCCCGCCTGCACGCGGCCCGCGGCGACGACGGGCGCTGTGACGGGCACGCCGACCTCGAAATCAAAGGTGTCTGGGTCCATCCTCAGGTGGTGCGTGAACCATGGCCCGGCGGGGGCGATGCCCTGGGCGGCCACCGCGGCCATCACCTCGCCGATGCCGGGACCCATGACATTCCGGATCTCCGCCCGCGGAATGGTGAGGCGGATGATGGCGGTTAGCTGCTTGGCGGTCTGGGTGATCTGTGGTGTGTCGATCATGACTGGCGTCCCCGCGGCCTACGGTCGAGATGGAGGATTCAGGTTCGAGGTGCAGAATGCGCAACGACGCGCGGCGATTGGGACCTCGCTGAGACACTCCGGACACTTCTTCGTGGTCGGATCGGGAGGAATTTCGCCACGTTGCCGGCGTGTCATGAACGCGTTCACCGGCACTACGACGAAGAAGTAGACGGCGGCTCCGATGAGCAGAAATGAGAGCAGGGCGTTGATGAAGTCGCCAAGCAGGAACTTGCTGCCGTTGATCTCGAAGACGATTGTCGAGAAGTCCGGCTTACCCGCGATCGCGGCGATCAGAGGCGTGATCAGGTCTTTGACCAGTGCCGTGATCACCGCGCCAAAGGCAGCGCCGATCACGACCGCAACCGCCAGGTCGAGGACATTGCCGCGGAGCAAGAACTGTCTCAAGCCTTTCATGATGGCCATTATAGTCAGATCAGGCGCACCGGGATCGATCCGGGGCAGGTTCCGACCCGTGCGATTGATCTGGTGCGCGGGTCCCTGCGGGCGCTTCGACGTTCGTGGATGGGTTGAGGATCTGGCCGGCCGGCCGTGGCCGGGGTAAGATTCGCTACTCACCTGGCGGTCACGGGAGGCGCGAGGATGAACGGCGGCACGAGCAGTCTGCGGGTGGCGGCGATCACCGGTGCAGCACAGGGCATCGGGCAATGCACGGCACTGCTGCTGGGACAACGGGGCTATGCCTTGGCGCTCAATGACCTGCGTCCATGCGGGGAGACCCTCGCCGAACTGCGACGGCGCGGCGCGGAGGCCATCGAATGCGTCGGAAGCGTCTGCGACGAAGCCGTCGTGGCGCGCTTCGCGGCGGCGGTGCGCGAGCGTTGGGGCGGCGCGGACGTGCTCGTGAACAATGCCGGAGTCAGCCTGATCGCGCCGGCCGAGGAGGTCTCAGCCGCGGACTTCCGCCGCGTCCTCGAAGTGAACCTGGTGGCGCCGTTTCTGACGGCTAAGGCCTTCGGCGCATTGATGCTCGAGCGGAACTCCGGCAGCATCGTCAACGTCGCGTCGATCGCCGGCCTCGTAGGCATCGCCGATCGCAGCGCCTACAACGCATCGAAACACGGCCTGGTCGGTTTGACGCGCACGCTGGCCAGCGAGTGGGGCGGCCGCGGCGTGCGCTGCAACGCCGTCTGCCCTGGTTGGGTGAAGACCGAAATGGACGATGTCGCCCAGGCCAGCGGCATCTACACCGACGCCGACATCACGGGCCGCGTTCCGCTGGCACGCTTTGCCACGCCGGAGGACATCGCACGCGCGATCGCATTTCTCGCCGACCCTGCCGAGGGAGGTTTCGTGAACGGACACGCGCTGGTCGTCGATGGCGGATGGACGGCGGACGGAAGCTGGCAAAGCCTGCGCCTCGCGCACCGTTGACCAGTTCGAAAGAGAAGAGAGTCCTGGTTCTTTCTCAAGCGGTGCCTAATTGCCAACCGAAACCCGCTTGATCTACCCTGTTGTCATGACGAACAAAGTTGGAATCGAGAACCGCCGCCTCGGCTCGACGGGGCCGCTCGTCTTCCCTATCGCGCTCGGTTGCATGGGCATGTCCGGAATGTACGGACCGGCCGACGAGAGCGAGAGCGTCGCCACCATCCACGCCGCGCTCGAGGCCGGCGTCACGCTCCTCGACACCGGCGACTTCTACGGCGCCGGAGACAACGAGATGCTCCTCGGCCGCGCGCTCCGCGGCCGCCGCGACCAGGCGCTCCTGTCGGTCAAGTTCGGCGCCCTGCGCGGTCCGGACGGGAGCTTCCTCGGCGTCGATGCGCGTCCGCTCGCGGTCAGGAACTTCCTCGCCTACAGCCTCAAACGTCTTGCCGTCGATCACGTCGACATCTACCGCCCCGCCCGCCTCGACCCGGCGGTGCCCATCGAGGAGACGGTGGGCGCGATCGCCGACCTGGTGAAGGCCGGCTACGTGCGCTCGATCGGCCTGTCGGAGGTCGGACCCGAGACCATTCGCCGCGCGCATGCCGTGCATCCGATCGCGGACCTGCAGATCGAGTACTCCCTGGTCAGCCGCGACCCCGAGGAGCGGATCTTGGCGGTGCTCGGCGAGCTGGGGATCGGCGTCACCGCCTACGGCGTTCTCTCGCGAGGGCTGCTCACCGGTTCCTCGACGGCCGGGCCTGGGGACTTCCGCGCGCGCCTGCCGCGCTTCACTGCCGGGAACCGCGCCCGCAACCAGCTCCTGGTCGAGGCGCTGCGGAAGCTCGCGGAAGAGAAGGGCGTCGGCCCCGCGCAGCTCGCCATCGCGTGGGTGCTCGCGAAGGGGAAGAGCATCGTGCCCGTGATCGGCGCCCGCACGCGGGCGCAGCTCGCCGAAGCGCTGAGCGCCCTCCCGGTCGAGCTGGCGCCCGCGGAGATCGCGCGGCTCGAGGAGGCCGTTCCCGCCGCGGCCATCGCCGGCACCCGCTACGACGAGCACGGCATGCGGGCACTCGACAGCGAGCGGTAAGCGCCAGCTGTTCCCTCGGCCGCGCCGAGTTCGATAGACTCCCGGAAACGCTGTACGCACACGAAGGGTGGTGCTACCTCATGGGAGGATCGCTAGGCGGCGATACTTTGCGTCCGCTGCCTCACGCACGGTCATGCCGCGGGCTGGCCGCTGGCGCCGTCCTGCTGGCGGGGCTCTTGCTGCCCGGCGCCGCCGCCCCCCAGCCGGCCCAGAGTACGTGCGCTCCGCCGAGCGGCGATACGGGGTTCGCCGAGATCGGCGTCAATGTCAGTGCGGGCACCTTCGACAAGGTCCTCCCCTTCGACGTCCCGGTCAGGCTGTGTGGCACGCTGCCCGTGGGGACCGCGGACGTCTCGGTCCAGTTCGTCGAGGCAGCCACCGCCGCTCCTGTCGTGGACCGGAAGTGTCATCTCGTGGCGCCGGGCCTGCGGTGGAAACCCGACCCGCCCATTTCCGGGCGCATCGACGGCACCACCTTCCGCGCCATCCTGCCGGCCCTGGAGGCAAACCGCTATTACACCTTCTGTTTCAGGCGCCACGGCCCAGTCTCGGCGGGCGTCGCGGCCCAATTCCAGCCCGCGGCCCGCGAGGTTCTCGACCGTGGGCTCGACGAAGTGCCCGCCGCCAACCTGACGCAGGCCCAGAGCGTCAAGCTGCGCACCGTTCTGCGCGATCGCCTGCAGGACGTGCTGGCCGCCGACACGATCCTGGCCGAGGGCACCGTCTTCGACCCGCGGCCCGAGCACGACGAGCTGCGCGGCAGGTTCAGCGAGCTGGTCAGGAACGTCCTCGACCCGCAAAGGCGGCGCGACCGCATCCTGGACGGCGATCCGGCCAGCGCTATCCCCGCGTTTTCCGAGCGCCAGTTCGACCTCGGCCAGGCGCTTAAGGCAGTGTGGACGAACGCCGCGCTGGCACGCCTCACGGCCCAGCTCGAACGGAGCGCGCAGACCGAGCCCAGCCTCGGCGAGCTTCTCGCGGGCAAGAACCTCGCGGCGGGCGTGGCTTTGACCCGCGCCGACGAGTCGCTGCTGGCCGCGATCGCGCACGGCCGGGACCCGGCTCTGCAAGGAGGGGCTCCACCCCCCGACCTCAAGGATCCAGCCCAGGCGGCGGCGGTTGCGAGCCGCTATGACGCGACCTTTCAGGCGCTTTCGAGCCTCGCCGCGCTGATCAAGAAGCTGACCGATCTCGCGGCCCCCGCGGTGCTCCGCGCCGGCTTGGGCGCGGATGACCTCGCCGCGCTCCGGGAGCTGGCGGCGGGACCGCTGGCCCGTGCCAGCGCTCTGTCGTTCACACTGGCCGGCCTCGCCCGCGACCTCCAGACCAGCGACGCCGAGCGCTCGGCCGCCCTCGACGCGCTCGCCGCGCAGGTGCAGATCGAGGCCCAGGGGATCCAGGTCGTGGACGGCTCGAGCACTCCCAACTTCGCCACCGCCCAGAACAACTACGTCAGCGCCGACGCCGGGCTCGTCTATGCCCCCGAGATCGAAAGCGCGGTCACCTACGTCGGTGTGAACCTCTACCTGCGCCCGGTCAACAAGGACGCTCATCTCTCGCAGCTGGGGAGCTTCCGCAAGACCTTCACCCGACGCTTCGCCTTTACCCTCGCCCTGACGATCCAGAGCGTCGCCGACGGCGGCGGCGGCAGGGTGCAGACCCGCCAGGACCTCTTTGGCAATCAGGCGCTGATCGCCGGCAGCGGGCTGCGGGTCACCGATATGATTCGCCTGGGCGCCGGCGCCCTGGTCTTCAAGCGCAAGGACCAGAACCCGCTGATCAACCGCTTCTCCGTGGCCACGACCTATTACTTCACCGTTTCCTTCGACCTCAACGTCGCCAGAGCCTTCCAGGGCGGCTTCGGCGGGTTGTTCGGGAAGAGCTAGAGAGAGGATGCCATGGCCATCCAAATCCGCCAGCAGCTCACCGCGACACCCAACCCGACGGCGCTGCCGAGCCAGGTCGACTTCAGGCAGACCCTGCGCAGCAGCCAGGACGGGGAGTCCATCACCCTTGAATACCGGCTGGCTGCCGACCACGACGTCTGGTTCAAAGGCGACGACGGTCAACCCACGAAGAGCGTGCGCCGCAGCGCGACGATCCCGCTCACGGACACGGTCCGACTCGACCAGCTAGTGCTGCAAGTGCGCCCGCCCGGACTGGGGCCCATGGACATGGTTGAAATCGATCAGACGATCACCGACGCGGCGGGGATCCGGATCCCGGACTCGTGCGTGCTCCGGCTCCTGCACTGAAGAGCGATGGCGCGCCCCCTCAGGACCCGACTCATGGCTTGCACCCGTCACCGGCCGCGCCGCCTCGCCGCGGCGGTTCCGCGTTCGCGCCTTCCTTTGCTCCTCGCCGGAGTCCTGCTGGTCGCCACGAGCTGCTACAACAAGAGCGATTACTCGCCTACCTCGCCACGCGGCGCCGGGGCGTTGACCCTGACCACCCTGGACGGGACACTTTCCATCGCCGCCGACGGGCAGTCCCGCCTGACGCTCGTGGCCACGATCTCCGCCGACGCCGACCAGGACAAACGAACGGTCTCCTTTACCACCTCGAGCGGAACCTTCGTCGGCGCCACGGCCAACAGCGGCACGACGATCAACGCCGCGGCTGGATCGGACGGCAGGGCCCTGGTCCAACTGCAGAGCTCGCAACGGGTCGAGACGGCAATCGTCTCCGCGACGATCATCAATGCCGCCAACGTTGCGGCTCGACTGCAGATCAGCTTCACCGCACCGAGCCCGGACAGCATCATGCGCTTCGCGGCCGCTCCGGCCTCGGCGCCGGCCGACGGCCAGACGGTCTCGTCGTTCACGGTCGCCGTGTCGCCCACGGTGGCGACCGGCTCGGTCGCGTTCTCGTCGACGGTTGGAACCTTCTCACCGGCAACGGCGCCGATCGGCGTCGACCACACGGCGACGGCCGGCCTCCCGAGCCCGCCGGCCGCCGGCATTGCGACGGTCACCGCGACCCTGACACCCGGCAGCGGCGGGAGCGGCTTCAGCCGCCAGACGCAGATCAGGTTCACCTCTGCCTTGCCGGAAGTGATCACGCTCTCCGTCGACAACCTCGTGGTGATGCCTGGAGGGAAGGTTCACGTCATCGCGCACATGACTCGCGCCGTAGGCGTGGTGACGCCCAACACCGTGGCCGTGTTCAGGGCCCAGGACGTGAACAAGAACCCGGTCGGCGACTTCCAGAATGTGACCGTCGTCCAGCCGGGCGCCTCCAGTCTCGAGAGCGTGGCCAGCGCCGACTTCCTGCCGGGCTCGAGTATCGGGCCGGGACCCGTGACCCTCACGGTCGGCACCAATCCGCCATCCGTGGTGGGCTCGGCAACGATCACGGTCAAGACGAGCTCCTGAGACCAGCCTTCCCCTGGTCCCCGGGTCGACGACCAGTAGTCAAGGCAGCAGCTACTCAGGCAAGCCTCGGGCTGCGCCGCAGCCGCCCTTCAGGTGGAGGGGTCCCACCGCAGATAGACCACCAGGTCGCCGACGTTGGTGCCGGTCGAGCCCGTTGCGAGCAGCGCGCCGGGCAGCGCCGCCAGCGCCCGGTGCGAGTCGTGGCCGAGCAGGGCGGCGGCAGGATCGATCCCGCTGCGCTCGAGGGCGGACCAGGTCGCGTTGTCGACCACGCCTCCTGCCGCGCTCGTCGGACCGTCCTCGCCGTCGGTCGCCAGGGTGAGCACCAGCTCGCCGTTTCCTCCCGCCAGCGCGCGCGCCGCCGCCAGCGCCAGCTCCTGATTGCGCCCGCCGCGGCCGGCGCTCGCCCCGAGCGTGACGGTGGTTTCGCCGCCCAGGACCAGGGCCATCCGCCCCCCGTCGAGCGCGCGCCCGCGCGCCACCAGGGCGCGGCCCGCCGCCGCCGCCTCGCCCGCCAGCTCGCCGGTTGCGACCGTGAAGCCGCTCCGCCGCGCCTCGTCCGCCGCCGCCGCGACCGCCGTGGCGACGCTTCCCACCAGCAGCGACTGGGCGCGCGCCAGCTCGGGGTCGCCCGGTTTGACCGTCTCCGGCAGCTCGCCGCGTGCGCCGGCCGCGAGCCGCTGCCGCACCCGGTCCGGCACCTGCAGCGAGGCGACCGCCGCCAGCGCGTCGGCGAAGGTCGTGGGGTCGGCGGCGAAGGGTCCCGAGCCGATCGTTCCCGGGTCGTCGCCGGGCACGTCGGAGAGCAGCAGCGCCAGCACCGGGCCGCGGCTGGCGCGCAGGGCGCCGCCGCCCTTGAACGACGACAGGTGCTTGCGCACCGCGTTGAAGGCGTGGATGGGCAGGCCCGAGCCGAGCAACGCGCGCTGCGTCGCCACCAGCTCCGCGAGCGTGAGACCGCCAGCCGGCGCCTCGACGCACGCCGAAGAGCCCCCCGACACCAGGACGAGCAGCGGCGCTCCGGGCGGCAGCTCGCCGAGCCAGCGCAGCACCCGCTCGCCGGCCGCCAGGCTCTGGCGATCCGGCAGCGGGTGCCCGCCCGCCAGCTCCTCCCAGGCGGCATCGAGCAGACCCGCGGCGGCGTGCGTGCGCACCAGCAGCCGCCGTGCTCCACCCACCGTCTCCAGCCCCGGACCGCCGCCGGCGCCGCGCGCCATCGCCGGCGCCGCCTTGCCGAGAGCGAGCGCCCCCGCCCAGCGCTCCGGCCGCTCCGCCAGCGCCGCCCGCACCAGCCGCTCTGGATCGACCGCGGCGAGCGCCGCCGCCGCCATCCGCCGCGCGCTGTCAAGTCGACTCATCTCGCGCCTATGATATGGCTCGCCGCCGCCGGCCGCCGGCCGCCCGCCACCCCGGGAGGAGCCCGCCCATGTCCAGCGCCGTCCGCAGCGAGAAGTCCGGCCCGATCACCACCGTCATCCTCGACCGCCCCGCGGCCCGCAACGCGGTCGACCGAGCGGCCGCCGAGGCGCTGGTCGAGGCTTTCCTGGCCTTCGAGCACGACCCGGCGGCCGCGGCCGCCGTCTTCTGGGGGGCCGGCGGCGCGTTCTGCGCCGGCTTCGACCTGAAATACGTCGCCGCGACGGGCGGCGCCCGGGAGTGGCTCGCCGAGCTGCGCTTTCCAGCGCCCGGCGCTGCCGGTCCGCCACCGCCGCCCCCCGGACCGATGGGGCCGTCGCGCCTCGCCCTCACCAAGCCGGTCATCGCCGCGGTCTCCGGCCCGGCGGTGGCGGGCGGGATGGAGCTTGCCCTCTGGTGCGATCTCCGGGTGATGGAGGAGAGCGCCTTCTTCGGCGTCTACAGCCGGCGTTGGGGCGTCCCCCTGATCGACGGCGGCACCGTGCGCCTGCCGAGGCTGGTGGGCGAGGGGCGTGCGCTCGAGATCATCCTGACCGGCCGCCAGGTGCCCGCCGCCGAAGCGCTGGCGATCGGCTTGTGCGAGCGCGTCGTTCCGGACGGCACTGCCCGCGCCGCGGCCGAAGAGCTGGCGCGCCAGATCGCACGCTTCCCCCAGACCTCTCTGCGCGCCGATCGCGCCGCGGTCCATCGCCAGCACGGCCTGCCTCTGCACGAGGCGCTGCGGCAAGAGTTCGAGCGCGGCGAGGAAGCGCTCCGCCGCGAGGGCGTCGCCGGCGCCGGCCGCTTCGCCGGCGGCAAGGGCCGCCACGGCGATCAGACCGACATCTGAACCGGCGGGTGGCTTTGACCGGGAGTTGCTAGACGCCGCTAGGGCTTGTCCAGCACCTTCCGTACCTTCTGCAGCAGCCCGGCGGCCGAGAAGGGTTTCTCCAGCAGTTGAGCGCCCGCGGGTAGGGCGTTGCGGTGTCCGGCCGTGTTGGCGGCGTAACCCGACATGAACAGCACCTTGGCCTCGGGCCGCGCCCAGGCCAGCCGCGCCGCGACGTCTGGTCCGCTGATCCCGGGCATGTTGACGTCGGTGAGCACCAGGTCAATCGGCCCGGCGTGATGCTTGGCCAGCAGCAGAGCGGCCTCCGGGGTCTCCTGATCGAGCACCGTGTAGCCGCCGCTCTCGAGGACGCTCCGGATCAGATTGCGCAGGGCGATCTCGTCCTCGATCAGGAGGACGGTCTCCGAGCCCTCGAGCGCCGCCGGCGGCGCCTCGCGGGTGGCCGGCGTGGCCGGCTGGCCCTCCGCCGCGGCCGCCACCCTCGGCAAGTAGATGCGGAAGATCGAGCCGCGGCCGGGCGCGCTCTCGACCTCGACGTGCCCGCCGCTCTGGCGTACGATGCCATACACCGTCGACAGGCCCAGACCGGTGCCCTTGCCCGGCTCCTTGGTGGTGAAGAAGGGCTCGAAGATGTGCAATCGGGTCTCGGCATCCATGCCATGCCCGCTGTCGCTCACCGCGATCATGACGTGAGGGCCGGGCAGCGCCTCGGGATGGCGCTGGCTGTAGACCTCGTCGAGCTCGACGTCCGCGGTCTCCAGGATCAGCTTGCCGCCGGCGGGCATGGCGTCGCGCGCGTTGACCGCCAGGTTGACGATCACCTGTTCGATCTGGCCGGGATCTACGACCACGCGGCCGTGCGGCGAGCGCAGATGGGTGACCAGCTCGACGTTCTCGCCGATGATCCGCCGCAACATGTTCTCGATGTCTGCCGCCACCGCCGAGAGCACCACTTCCCGCGGCTGCAGGACCTGGCTGCGGCTGAAGGCGAGCAGCTGGCGGGTCAGGGCCGCCGCCCGCTCGCCTGCCTTGCGGATCTCGTCGACGTGGTCGCGCAGGTCGGGGCGCGCCGCCAGCTTGCCGGCCAGCAGCTGGCCGTAGCCGAGGATCGCGGTGAGCAGGTTGTTGAAGTCGTGCGCCACCCCGCCGGCGAGCTGGCCGATTGCTTCCATCTTTTGGGCCTGCCGCAGCTGCGCCTCCAGCTGCTTGCGGTCGGTGATGTCGGTCGAGATCCCGCACACCGCGTAGAGGCCGCCGTCGGGGTCGAAGATCGGAAAGCGGACCGACCAGTAGGTGCGCGACTCGCCCCGGTGCGCCACCTCTTCCTCGTACTCGATCGGCGATCGCGAGTCGAACACCCTGCGGTCGTTGGCGCGGAAGCGCTCGACCAGCTCGGCCGGATAGAGATCGCTGTCCAGCCGGCCCGCGATCTCCTCGCGGCTCCCGACCAGCGTCTCGAACCGGCGGTTGACCAGCAGGAAGCGTCCCGCGGCGTCCTTGACGTAGATCGCGGCCGCGGCCCCGTCCACGATTGCCTGCAGCAGCTGCTGGCTGCGGCGGAGCTGGGCCTCGGCCCGATCGCGCTCGGTGACGTCTTCGACCACTGCCAGCAGGGCGCGGCGGCCGGCGAAGAACAGGGGATGGCTCGCCACCGAGACCTCTCGCAGCTCGCCTGTCTTGGTGAAGTGGCGGCGCCTCCCGGTCCGCACCTCCCCGGCGAAGACCCGGCGCACCGCGGCGAGCATGCTCGGAACGTCCTCGGGCGGCCTGATGTCGACCAGGGTGCGGGCCAGGAACTCTTCGCGCGTGTAACCGTAGCGTTCGACCGCCTTGCGGTTCACCTCGAGAAAGCGCAGGGTCTCGGCCTCGATCACCCACATCGCCTGCGGGGCCTCCTCGAACAGCATCTGGTACTGCTCCTCGGAAGCTCGCAGCGCCTCCGTGGAGCGCTGTCTTTCGCGCCGCTGGCGGTTCTGCTCGACGGCGTTGCGGACCGCCTGGCCGAGGCGGCCGAGGCGGTCCTTGAACAGGTAGTCGCTCGCTCCTGCGCGCAGACAGTCGGTCACCGCCTCGTCGCCGCCGGGATCGGTGACGACGATGACCGGCACTTCGCGGGTCGAGGCGCGGACGGCTCGCAGCGCGGCCCGGGCATCCAGGCCCGACGACGACCGATCGCCGGCCAGGACGAGGTCAGGCCGCCTCTCCAGGCCGGCCAGGAATTCGTCCTCGGAGCTGGCGAGCTGGCAGACGGCGTCCATGCCGGCGCGACACAGCTCGCGCTCGAGCTGCTCGGCGTCCGCGGCACCGTCGGCGAGGATCAGGATGCGGAAGGAGTCGGGCTCGCCCATCGAGGTTGTCCGCCGAGCGGTGAAAGACGACACCGCTAGGTCCGGGTCCGTCCCGCGCCCGGCGTCAGGTACCGGCGGGCGGTCAGCCGAGCGCACCGGCGACGGCCGCGAGGAGCTGCCGGGTTGTGAACGGTTTGCGCAGCGTGCGTCCCGGCGGGTTGCAGGCGGCCAGCCCCGGTCCCGGCTCGGGCGCCGCGAGAACCAGCATGGAAAGCTCTCGCTGCCCGCGCTGCCCGGGCTCGGGCAGTGCGCGCTGCTGCTTCAGGGCGGCGGCCGCCTGCGCGGCCTCCTTGAGCGCGGCGGCCGCGTGCACGGCCGTTTTCAGCAACGCGGCTGCGTGCGCAGCCGCTTGGGAAGTCACGATCAGCGACACCTCGTGCAGGCGCGGATCGGAGACCGCGTCGGGCGGCAGCGGAAAAGGCAGCGTCAGGGCGCGATAGCCGTGGCGCTCGAGCGCCGTGCCCAGCATGCCCGCCAGGGCCGCCTCCTCCTCGACGATCAGCACCAGCTCGCCCGCGCCGCGGCGCGCCTCGGCGGGAACCGCCTCCTGCCGTGGCGGCGGCGGCGCCACCGCCGGCAGATAGACCCGCCTGCCGTGCGCGGGCGGCACGGCACAGGGCTCGGAGAAGCCGCCGCAGGCCACGATCGCCGCCTGCGGCGAGGTGCGGTGGCCGCCGCCAAGAACTGACAGGCCGGACCGGTCGGACGGCGCGCCTGGAAGGCCGGCCGGGCCCGCCACGCCACCCGGTTCGTAGTCATCGGCCGCGGCGGCGGCGGTCACCTCGAGCACCACATGGGGACCGGGCTGGATGCCGTCCGGAAGCGCCGTCCGCGTGGCGTCGAGCCTCTCGTTGTGAGCGGCTAGCCGCAAGATGCCGCTGCCTTGCAGCTCCTCGCGCGCCTCGAGGAGGAGGGCGAGCAGGAGCTGTGACGCCACCAGCGGGTCGCCGTGCAGCAGCCAGAGGTCGGCGGGATAGTCGGTGACCAGCTCGATCGATCTCGGGAAAGCCGCGCGCGCGAGCTTCTGCAGGTCGATGATCAAGTAGCTCAACTGGTAGAGCGCCGGCTCGCCCTCCACACCGCGGGCGAGGTAGAGCAGCTGGCGGATGACGTGGAGACCGCGGCGGGTGATCTCCTCGAGAGAGGCGAGAACGCGTTGATCGCTCGGCTCCCGCAACGCTTTGCCGAGCAGCTCGACGCTCATCAACACGGTGGCCAGCAAGTTGTTCAGCTCGTGCGTGACACCGCCGGCCAGGGCCGCCAGGCTCTCCATCCGCGCCGTGCGCAATTCGAGCGCCGTAGGCTTCTTCTCGGGCGTGGCCTCGGTGTCCGACAACGAGATGACCGTCCTGGTGCTCGGCCGGCCGCCCAGTCGCCGCGGCGCGGTACGCAGCCGCCGCCGGCAGAAGAGCGTGCCATTGACCTGGCCAGAATGATCAAAGCTAGCGCCGCGCGGCGGCCGGCTCAATCAGTGACTGGCCGACACCACTGTAGGACTTCCGGCGACACGCTGTCGTCTCCAGTCCTACTTTCCGAGGGTCAAAGACGCCGATCACGGCGGCGCCTCGGCAGCGGCCCCGGAACCCGTCTCCGGCGGTTGGTCGGCGAGCCTGGCGTGAATCGACACCACCTCGTCGCGGTGCGCGGCGAAGAGGTCAAGGAGGGTGGGATCGAAGTGGAGGCCGCGGTCTCTCATCATGAGCGCGATGGCGGTATCGGCAGAGAGCGCCTCGCGATAGGGACGCTCCGAGGTGAGCGCGTCGAAGACGTCGAGCACGGCGCAGATCCGCCCATGCAGCGGGATCCGCTCGCCAGCCAGCCGCTGCGGGTAGCCGCTGCCGTCCCATCTCTCGTGGTGGCTCAGGGCGATCACCTGCCCGGCGCGCAGCAGCTCCGAGGGCGAGTCGGCCAGGATGCGGGCGCCGATCGCGGTGTGCGTTTCCATGATCTGGCGCTCCTCGGTGGTGAGAGAGCCGGGCTTGGTGAGGATGGTGTCGGGGATGCCGATCTTGCCGACGTCGTGCATGGTGACGGCATGCCGGAGCACCTCGGCCTCGCCGGGGGCGAAGCGCAGCGCCCGCGCCAAGACGCCGCTATAGAGACTCAGGCGCACGATGTGCTCGGCGGTATGGGCGTCCTTGAGCTCGGCCGCCAGGACCAGCCGGCGGATCGTGTCGACGTGCGCGTCGTAGGTGCGGCGCTGGGCGTCGGCAGTCTCCTGCAGCGCCTCGCGCAGCCGCGCCGTGCGCTGGGCGACCTGCTCTTCGAGCTGCGAGCTGTAGCGCTTGAGCGCGTCCTGGGCCGCCTTGAGCTTGAGCTGCGAGCTCACCCGCACCATCAGCTCGGTCCTGTCGACCGGCTTGGAGATGAAATCGCTGGCCCCGGCCTGCACCGCCCGCAGCCGGTCCTCGCGGCTGTCGAGCACGGTCACCATGATCACCGGCAGGTCCGAGAAGCGCCGATTCTCGCGCAGGCGCCGCGCCACTTCGTAGCCATCGAGGCGCGGCATCTCGACGTCGAGCAGCACGAGATCGATCTCGGACGCCAGCAGCTCCAGCTTGGCCAGCGCATCCAGGCCGTCGAGCGCGGTCTCGACCTCGTAGCCCAGCTCCTGCACCATGCTGCTCATGAGCAACAGGCTCTGCTCGACGTCGTCGACGATCAGGATCCTGTCGCGGCGAGCCATCGGATTCATGGCTCCCCGCGCCGGTCCACGCGACGTGCTTTGATCACATGATGCAACGTCATGACCTCTAGCAGACCGCCGCGATGCACGCCCGAAAAGGGATATTGATGTCAGGAGTATGGAGCCCCGGCTCGCGTTGTGTCAACTGCGAAACCTCCAGAACCTCCAGACCGAGACACCGGGACCGGCATCTTCTAGAATCGGCGCGCGCAGGCACCACAGAAAACCGATCTGACGAGCTCCGGCCCTGCCGGGGGACGCGAGGCAGCCGGCCGCCAGGAACGAGATCGATCAAGGAAAGGGGCACGTCGCGGGCCATGTGGAAGAACACCAGCACCAGCAGCATCGGCAGCTTCTTCGTGATCCTCCTCGCCGTGGCGCCGGTTGGGATGGCCGGCGCCGGCCAGTTCACGGTCGAGCAGGTTTTGGGCGCACCCTTTCCGTCGCAGCTGGTGGCGGCGCGGCAGGGATCGCGCGTCGCCTGGGTCTGGGAGCGCCGCGGCGAGCGCAACGTCTGGGCGGCGGAGGGGCCAGCATTCGCGCCCCGCCAGGTGACCCGCTACCACGGCGACGAGGGGCAGCCGATCGCCGGCCTGCAGATCTCGGCCGACGGCTGGACCGTGGTCTATGCCCGCGGCACGGAAGCGAACGAGAGCGGCGCCGTCGCCAATCCGCTGAGCGGCTCGAAGGCGCCGAAGCAGCAGGTCTGGGCGATCGACGTCGAGGCCGGCGCCGCCGGCAAGGAGGAGCCGCGCCTGCTGGGCGACATGGGCTGCGGCGAGGAGGGTTGCGAAGACATCCAGCTCTCGCCGGATGGGAAGTGGGCGATCTGGCCCGCCAAGGGGAAGCTCTGGCTGGCGCCCGTTGCCACCGGCGCCAGCGGCGCTGGCGGAGCCACGGCGGCGCGCCCGCTGCACGAGTTGCAGGGGGAGAGCTCGCAGGCACGCTGGTCGCCCGACGGCAAGCATGTTGCCTTCAGGCTGGACCGCAAGGACCACAGCTACATCGTGGTCCACGATCTCGAAGGCGAGGCGCTCCACTTCCTCGCGCCGAGCACCGATCGCGACGAGTTCCCGCGCTGGTCGCCCGACGGCGCCTGGATCGCCTTCATTCGCGAGCCCGCGGTCGCCGACAGGCTGCCGCTCATCCCGGTGCGGCCCCAGCCCTGGGCGCTCTGGGCGGCGCCCGCGGCAACCGGAGAGGCG
Source organism: Thermoanaerobaculia bacterium (assembly GCA_035544875.1). Taxonomy (GTDB): domain Bacteria; phylum Acidobacteriota; class Thermoanaerobaculia; order Multivoradales; family UBA5704; genus JASLEW01. The sequence continues at coordinate 176,272 of DASZZP010000083.1, forward strand.
CGCGAGATCTGGCGCAGCAGCCGCGAGATGAACGGCTCGCTGCCGCTCTTGGCCGAGAGCTCGCTGCTCTTTGCGGCGGGCGGCCGCATCGTCTTCGCCTCGGAGCAGAACCAGGGGAGCCGCAACCACCTCTACTCCGTGGCCGCCGCCGGCGGCGCGCCGGCCGCGCCGCTCGAGCTGACGCCCGGCAACTTCGACGTCGAGGACGTCGCCCTGAGCGCCGACGGCGCGAGTGTGCTCTATTCGGCCAACGAGCACGGCGCCGACCCTGCCGACGAGGACCGCCGCCACCTCTTCCGGGTGCCGGCGGCGGGGGGGCCGCCGCAGGCGCTGACGCGCGGCGACGGCATCGAGTGGTCGCCGGTCGAGAGCGGCGACGGTTCGCGCGGCAAGGCGGTCCTCTGCCTGGGCTCGAGCGCCACCACGCCGGCTCAGCCCTACCGCGTCGCCGCGGCCGGCAGGGAGCCGATCGCGCGCGAGGCGCTGCCGCACGACTTTCCCGCGGCACAGCTGGTGGTGCCCAGGCAGGTGATCTTTGCGAGCGCGGACGGCTTCACGATTCATGGCCAGCTCTTCGTGCCGCGCGAGGCGGGCGGCCGCCAGCTTCCGGCGCTCGTCTTCACCCACGGCGGACCCATCCGGCAGATGCTGCTCGGCTTCCACTACATGGACTACTACCACAACGCCTACGCCATGAATCAGTACCTCGCCGGCCACGGTTACGTGGTGCTGTCGGTCAACTACCGCCTGGGCATCATGTATGGCCGCGACTTCCGGCAGCCGCCGAACACGGTCTGGCGCGGCGCCGCCGAGTACCGCGACGTGCTCGCCGGGGCGCGCTATCTGCAGGGCCTGCCGATGGTGGACCGGCGCCGGATCGGCCTCTGGGGCGGTTCGTATGGCGGCTTTCTGACCGCGCTGGGACTGGCGCGCAACTCAGACGTCTTCGCTGCGGGGGTCGATTTTCACGGCGTGCACGACTGGTCGGCGTTCCTGCCGCAGTGGACCGAGCTGCAGCCGGCGGCGCCAGACTTGAAAGAGGCGCGCCAGCTCGCCTTCGAGTCGTCGCCCAACGCCGCGGTCGCGACCTGGCGCTCACCCGTCCTGCTGATCCAGGGCGACGACGACCGCAACGTCCCGTTCGCCCAAACCCGCGACCTCGTCCCGCGCCTGCGGGAGCGCCAGGTCCCTTTCGAGGAGCTGATCTTCCCGGGCGAAATCCACGGCTTCTTGCTCTGGCGCAGCTGGGTGCGTGCCTATCAGGCGACGGCGGACTTCTTCGACCGCCACCTGAAGCCTGTAGACGAAAAAACCTCCAGATGACTTGACGCATGTGCGGTAAAATCTCGGTTCGATGCCCGCCCTGGAAGAGCCGCACCTGCTGTCACACAGGTCCATCTCGCCCACCGAGCGGCTGATCCTCGCGCTCGACGTGCCCGAGATCGGCGAAGCGCGCCGCCTGGTCGAGAAGCTGGGCGAGGCGGTGCGGTTCTACAAGCTCGGGCTCGAGCTGTTCATGACCGAGGGCTACTTCGAGCTCGTCGACTGGCTGCTCGGCCGCGGCAAGATGGTGTTCGCCGACCTCAAGCTCTTCGACATCCCCGAGACGGTGGGGGCGGCCGTCCGCCGCTTGCGCCGGCGCGCCGTGACCTTTACCACCGTGCATGGCGGCAATGACCGCATCCTCGCCGCCGCCTGCCGCGAAAAGGGCGACCTCAAGATCCTCGCCGTGACCGTGCTCACCAGCTTTGACCGCGGCGACCTGCGCCAGCTGGGAGTTGACATCGAGGTGACGCAGCTCGTCCTCGCGCGCGCCCGCCAGGCGCTCGAGCTCGGCTGCGACGGCGTCGTCTGCTCGGGGCTCGAAGCCCGGGCGGTGCGCGAGCGGCTCGGCCCCGAGCTGCTCATCGTCACGCCGGGGATTCGACCCGCCGCCAATCGCCCCGCCGACGATCAGAAACGCGCCGTGGGCGTAGAGGAAGCCTTCCTCAACGGCGCCGACTACATCGTCGTCGGCCGCCCGATCCGCCTGGCTCCCGACCCCTACCGGGCGGCGTGCGACATCCAGCAGGCGATCTCCAACCTCTTCCGTTGACCAGCGCCCCGCTGCCCGCTGGCCCGCGAATTGTTGCCCCGGACCGCCGGCCGATGCTCGAACGCCTCTTCCATGTGCGAGCCGCCGGTTCGACGCCGGGGCGCGAGGCGCTGGGCGGGCTCACGACGTTCCTCACCATGGCCTATATCCTGGCCGTCAACCCGGTCTTCCTCACCGCGGCCGGGATGCCGCTCGACGGCGCCATCGCCGCCACCGCTCTCGCGGCGGCCCTCGCCACCCTGCTGATGGCGCTGCTCGCCAACTACCCGATCGCCCTCGCTCCCGGGATGGGAATGAACGCCTTCTTCGCCTACGGCGTCTGCCTGGGAGCGCACGTCCCCTGGCCCACCGCGCTCGGCCTGGTGTTCTGGAGCGGTGTGCTGTTCCTGGTGCTCACCCTGAGCGGGGCGCGCCGCGTCCTGGTCCGCGCCGTGCCGCCGGTCATCCAGCTCGCGGGCGCGGTCGGCATCGGGCTGTTCATCGCCTTCATCGGCCTGCAGCATGGCGGCCTGGTGCGCGCCGATCCCAATACGCTGGTTACGCTCGGCAACCTGCGCTCGACCCCGGCTCTGCTCACCCTTTTCGGTCTGGCGGTCAGTCTCGGGCTGCTCGCCGCCGGGGTGCGGACCGCGATCTTCTGGGGTCTGCTCGCCACCCTCGGCGCCGCCCTCTCGGCCGGCTTCGTGCATGCACCGGCCGCGCTTTTCGCCCTGCCCCGACTGGCTCTCCCCGGGCTGCGGATCGACCTGCTAGGAGCGCTGCAGCTGCGCTACGTGCCGCTGGTCCTGGTGATCCTCTTCTTTGCCTTGTTCGACACCCTGGGCACGCTGATGGGCCTGGCCCATCAGGCCGGCCTGCTGCGCGGCGGCGAGCTGCCCAGAATCGAGCGCGCGCTCACCGCCGACTCGCTGGGGATGGTCGGCGGCGCCCTCCTCGGAACCTCGCCGGTGACCAGCTACATCGAGAGCGGGGCCGGCATCGGGCTCGGGGCACGCACCGGCCTGGCCAGCCTGGTCACCAGCCTCCTGCTGCTCGCCTCGCTGCTCTGCGCGCCGCTGGTCGCGCTGGTGGGCCAGGCCGCCGCCGACGGCAGCAACCCGGTGACCGCGCCGGCGCTGATCGTGGTGGGGACGATCATGGTGCGGGCGGTGCGCGAGATCGACTGGTCGGAGCTGACCGAAGCGGTGCCGGCCTTCTTCACCGCCCTCCTGATGCCGCTCACCTTCAACATCTCTCACGGCCTTGCGGCCGGCATCGTGGTCTACGTGCTGGTCAAGACGGTGGCTCGGCGGGGCCGGGAGGTGCACTGGCTGATGTATCTGCTGGCTGCCCTCTTCTTGCTTCGCTACTCGCTGCTGCCGGTGTGAGCTGAGTAGCTTACCCCCGCCGCCGGCGCTCCACCGCCCCCGACCTCTCCGCCAGCACGCGCCGCAGCAGCGAGGGGTCGACAGGCTTGGTCAGGTGGAGATCGAAGCCGGCTTCGCGCGAGCGGCGGCGGTCCTCGTCGCGGCCATAGCCGGTCACCGCGATCAACTGCGCGGCGGCGGTTTCGGGATCGCGGCGAAGGGTGGCGGCCACCTCGAAGCCATCCATGCCCGGCAGCCCGAGGTCGCATAGCACCACTTGCGGGTGGAAGGCATGGGCCGCTTGCACGCCGTCGATGCCCGAGTAGGCAAGCTCGACCTGGTAACCGAGCAGCTCGAGGAAATCGCGCAGCGTCATCGCGGCGTCGGCGTTGTCCTCGACCACCAGCACGCGCAGCCCCCCCTTCGCCGGTGCCGGTGCCGCTGCTGACCCGGTTAGGGGGACTGGCTGCGGAACCGGCTGCGCTGCAGCGGAGGGCGGGCGCTGCTCCGCGTCCGTTGCCGATTCCAAGTACTCCTGCGCGACATTCTTCAAATCGCCGACCGCCATTTCGAAGAGCCCGCCGACCGCGCACCTTTGGGGTGCCGATAGCGTCAAACGATGGGAGTGCAAGAAGCGTGCGCGGGATCTCGGCGGTTGCTGCCCAGGAGGAAGGCGCCATGGAGAGCGGCGCAAACCCGTCGAAAGGGGAAGGAACCGGTAAATAGTTCTTGCGCGGCTTGCCGGTTCGCGAGCTGCCCGGCCGCCCGCGGCCTAAGCGGTTCCTTCCGGCTCGCTGTCGGGCTGGGGTGGTGGCTTGTCGGGCGCCAGCGAGCCGGTGACCCGATCGTGCATGAAGCGCAGGAGCTTGTGGAAGCCGCCGAGCATCTCGCTCAGCGCTTGCTCCTCCTGGGGCGGCAGTGGTCTCTGGATGCCCAGGACGTCATAGAGCGCCGAATCCTGCTGGGCAGTTTGGGGGCCGCGCACGGCGCGGGTCGCGAACCAGGCCCCGTCCGGCTCGCCCGGGCGGCGGAGCGCCTCGGGGCGCTCGTTGACGATCTGGAGAGCGTTGTGCAGGTCGTTGAGATCGCAGACCAGCGCCTCCAGGATCTTCTCCAGGGTGTCCAGCGAAGGCTTCTGCTTGCCGGTCTCGTAGGCGGAAAGCATGGCCTTGGTGATCCCGGCGCCTTCGGCCACCTGATATTGCCGCTTGACCTGCCGTTCACGGAGCCAGCGCAGCGACCTGCCGAGACCCTCGAAGATGGGCATTCCGGAAATGTATCCTCTTGGGTACTTTCTGGCAAGCGCAAACGTTTGCGTATCAATGACTTAGATCGATGTTGAGGTTCTCGGTCTGCGGTTTTTTATTGCTTGACAATGGGATGTTTTGTCCGATAAAGTTGTTGACGGCGACAACAAGTATTCGATCGACACCCCGGTTTTGACCCCTGCGCGTTGGACGCTCATGACCAACCACTCAGGCGGACACCCCGATCGAGAGCTGCTCGAGAGGTTCATGCGCAATGACCTCGACAGCGCCGGCCGCCGCCTGGTGGTGCGCCATCTGCTCGCCGGTTGCGCGCAGTGCGTGGCCGTGACCAGCCAGCTCTGGGCGCTGGGCGACCCTTCCGCCCAGTCGCCACGGCGGCGGCAGGTGACCGCTCGACAGTTTCCATCTCCTCCACTCCCTGGGAACGCCGCGACCTACGTCGGCGTTTTCGACCGCCTGGCCGGGGCGAGTGGCGCAGACGAGCGGCGCATCGCGGAGGAAGAAGAAGAGGCCCCGGGCCTGGTCGCCGAGCTCCTGAGTCGCGTCCCGGCCGCCCGGCTTCCCTTGGTCTGCGTCGATCCGCGGTTTCGGACGCCGGCGGTGTGCGAGCTCCTGCTTGCCAGGTGCCTCGCTGCCGATCAGGCCGCCTCGCTGCCGCTCTCCGCAAGCGCTTCGCCGCCCGCGGACTCCGGGTCCGCGCCGCCGGTGCGGTTGCAGCTGGAGATTGCCGAGGTGGCGCTGACGATCGCCGAACGCCTCGACGTCGAGATCTGCGGCGCCGCGACCGTTTCGATGCTCGAGACGCGCTCCTGGGCGCATCTCGCCGAGGCGCGCCGGCTGGAGGGTGACCGCGAGGGCGCCGCGCGGGCCCTTGCGATGGCGGAGCTGGTTCGCCTCGAGGGCATGCGGGAGCACTGGGACGGTGGCTCCCGCGGGTCGATGGCGGCGGCCGGAGAGCCGCTCGAGCAGGAGGCCGAGATGGAGCTCCTCGCTTTCAAGGCGAGCCTGTGGGCCGACCAGGGGAGGCTGCAAGGTGCCGAGCGTCTGCTGGCGCGGGCCCTCGCGCTTCAGCGGCCGGGCGCGCTTGGCCCGCTGATCATGCGTCTCTCTAGCCAACGCGCCGCGCTGCTGGCACGGCTGGGCCAGCGCGCCGCGGCGATCGATCTGCTGGGCGCCGCGGTCGGTCTGCTTCCGCCACCGCCGGCGTCCGTGGCGCCCCTCGTGCTCGCCGGGCTCGAACAGCTAGCCGGCCTGCTGCACGAGGAAGGACGGTTAGAAGAGGCGCTCGCCGCCGTGAGCCGCGCCAGGCCGCTGGCCGAAGGCGTCGACCCTGCCCGCGAAGCGCGGCTGCGGCTCCTCGCGGGCCGGATCGAGGCGGCAGCCGGGCGCCTGGACGCTGCCGAGGTCACGCTGCGCGACGCCGCCGGCCGGCTGGCCCGCCTGGACTGTGGGCGCGAGGCGGCCCTGGCGTGGCTGGAGGTCGCGATCCTCCAGGTCCGCCAGGGGCGGTCGCTCGTGGTCCGCGAGATCGCCTCCGGGCTGCACCCGCTGCTCGGGGCCCGCGACCTGCGCCGCGACGGCTTCCTTCTCCTGCTCTTCCAGCGCCAAGCCGAACGAGAGCCCGCCGACCTGTCCTTCCTCGGCGAGATGGCGAGCTATTTCTCCTCTCCTGCCGGACAGGCCGTCCGGCCTCGCCCCGCTGTCTGGCCTGGCTCCCAGGGATGAGGGTCGGAACTCACTGGGTCGCTGTAGACTCAGTTTGGTGAGTGATTCCACCCTTTCCAGGCTCAGCGCGCAGGCACTCGAGTTTCCCAGCCTGCTCGCCGTGCTGGCCCAGCTTGCCGCCACCGACCTGGGGCGCGAGCGCGTCCTGGCCCTGCAGCCATTCGCCGATCTGCCTGCACTGCTCGCCCATCGCGAGCGCCTGCAGGAGGCGGCGCGGCTGCTGGTCGAGCGGCCTCTGGTGCCCGAATTCGAGCTGCCGCTGGCGAGCCTGATCGAGCGGCTGGCCACGGGCCGCCCACCGCTCGAGGGGATCGATCTGGTGCGCCTCGCCGAGCTGGTCCGCACCTGCCGCGCGGCGGCCGATCTGGTGCGGTCAGCCGATCCTCCCTGTCCCGGCTTGGCGGCGTGGACCGAGCGGCTGCCTGACGCGACGGCGCTGGTGCGGCGCATAGACAAGACCCTCGACCGGCGCGGCGAAGTGCGGGAAGACGCGAGTCCCCAGCTCGCCGCGTTGCGCCGCGAGATCCGCCGGGTGCGCGAGCGGCTCTACCGCGATCTCGGCGAATTCGTGACCGCCCACCGTGACGAGCTCTCCGAAGAGACGATCCCGATGCGCGGCGGGCGGCTCGTCCTGGTGCTCCAGGCCGGGGCGCGCGGCAGGAGCGGCGGCCTGGTGCACGGCCGCTCCGCCACCGGCAAGAGCTACTACTTCGAGCCGCTGCAGGTGGTCGAGTCCAACAACAACCTGCAGCAGGCGGCCGAGGAGGAAGAGGCCGAGCGCCGCCGCATCCTGGCCGAGCTGCTCGCCGCCGCGCGGACCGCCCTGCCGGAGCTCGGCGAGCATGCGCGCCTGCTCGGCGAGCTCGACCTGCTGCAGGCGGCCCAGCGGTTTGGCGAACGGGCTGGGGGACAGCTGCCGGAAATCGGCCAGCGCCGCCAGCTGAAGCTGGTCGCTGCACGCCATCCGCTGCTCGATCCTGCGCTTGCCGATCTGCGCCAGGCAGCGCTGGGACAGCGCGGGCACGAGGGTCCGATCGTGCCGCTCAATGTTCAAATCGGGGAGATCGGGGAGACCGGGCCTGACCGGCCGGGCGGCAGCGAGGCCCGCGCAGCGGGCAAGGCGGCCGAGCGGCGGATCCTGGTGGTGACCGGGCCCAACGCGGGCGGCAAGACCGTCGCCCTGAAGACCGTCGGGCTGCTCGCCCTGGCGGCCCAGTCAGGGCTGCCGATCCCGGCGGCGCCCGGCAGCCGGGTGCCGTTCCTGGCCCGCCTGGTGGCGACGGTTGGCGACGACCAGGACCTCCTGGCCGACCGCTCCACCTTCAGCGGCCGGCTGCTGCGGCTCAAGGAGGCCTGGGAAGGGGCCGGCCCCGATGCCCTGATCCTGCTCGACGAGCTGGGCTCGGGGACCGATCCGCAGGAGGGGGCGGCGCTCGCGGTCGCGCTGCTCGAGGAGCTGCTCAGAAGCGGCAGCCTGGCGGTCATCACCACCCATCTCGGCGAGCTCGCCGCCGGGGCGCTCGAGATGCCAGGGGCCGGCTGCGCGGCGATGGAGTTCGACCCGGCGACTGGCCGGCCGACATTCCACCTGGTCCCTGGACCGCCCGGCGGCAGCGAAGCGTTGGCCCTCGCCCGCCGCCTCGGGCTGCCGGCGCGCTGGGTGGAGCGGGCCGAGGCGCGGCTCGGCTCCGAGCATCGCGATCTGCGCCGCCTGCTAGGCGAGGTCGAGAAGCTGCGCCAGGAGCTGGCCGAGGCGCGTACGCGTCTCGCCGTCGAGGTGGCGGATGCCGAAAAGCTCCGCCGGCGCCTGGCGGCCGAGGAGACGGCGCTGGCGGAAGAGCGCAAGGCGGTGGCGCGCCGCGGCCGCGCCGAGCTCGACGGCTTCCGCCGCCAGACCGCCGAGCGTCTGCGCGAAGAGGTGGCGCAGATCGAGCGCAGCTTTGCCGAGGGCCGGCGCCGCGGCCTGGCCGCGGAGGCACTGGCGCGCCTCTTCGAGTCGGCGCCCGCCCTCGCCGACGCGGCGCCGGAAGCCGCCGGGCCGCTGCAGGTCGGCGAGCCGGTGCGCCACAGCGGCCTCGGCTGGCGGGGGATCCTGCGCCAGCTCGACGGCGAGCGGGCCGTGGTGCAAGTGCAGGGCAAGCGGGTCCGCTGCCGTCCCGAGGAGCTGGTTGCCGAGACGAAGGTGCCGGCTGTCGCTGCGCCAGCGGCGGCGGCCCCGGCCCCGTGGAGATCGACGAGACCGGCGAGATCCGTGCCCTCGGCGCCGTCTGCTCCGGGGGCGCGCCGACGCGCCGAGTCGGCTGGGTCGAAGGTTGCCGGCGATCTCGGCGATCTCGAGATGGCCGTCTCGGTGGCGCCCGAGCTCAACCTCATCGGCCAGCGCGTCGAGCCCGCACTCGAGGAGCTGGACGGCTATCTGGACCGCGCCCTCCTGGCATCCCGGCGTCAGGTCCGGGTCGTCCACGGACATGGCACGGGCCGGTTGCGCCAGGCCATCCGCCAGCATCTGCGCGTCCACGCCGCGGTCAGCGAGATGCGGCCGGGGGAGCCCAATGAAGGGGGCAACGGCGCGACGGTGGTGACGCTGCGCGGCGCGACGGCGAGCTGACCGCGATGACCCTCGGCAACGTTCAGCTCACCCCTCAGCTCATCCAGGCGGTCCGCGACGCCGTCGACATCACGGCCATCGCCGGCGAGCATACCCGGCTGCGCAAGGCCGGCCGCCGCTACCAGGGGCTCTGTCCCATCCACAAGGAGAAGACCCCGTCGTTCAGCGTCGATCCCGTGCAAGGCCTCTTCTATTGCTTCGGCTGCGGCGCCGGCGGCGACGCCATCAAGCTCCACATGCTGACCACCGGCGACGACTTCCCCGCCGCCATCGAATCGCTCGCCGGCCGCCACGGCATTCCGCTGCCCAGCCGGGGATCACGGCCGGGTGCGCGGCCGGAGCGCGATCTCGACGGGGCGCTCGCCGCGGCCGCGGCGTTCTTCGCCGAACAGCTGCGGCGGTCGGCGGCGGCAGCGCGCTACCTGGCCAGCCGCCAGGTGCCGGCGCAGCTCGCCGAGCGCTTCGGCCTGGGCTACGCCCCGGACGGCTGGCGCGGCCTGATCGAGGCGCTGGTGCCGCGGGTGCCGCTCGACGACCTCCTGGCCGCCGGTCTCGTCGGCCGCGCTGAGAAACGCGACAACGAGCCCTACGACCGCTTCCGCCATCGTCTGATCTTTCCCATTCACAACGCCGCGGCGCGCCTGGTGGGCTTTGGCGGCCGCGCCCTGGGCGACGACCCGGCCAAGTACGTCAACACCAGCGAGACCGACCGCTTCCACAAGGGCCACCTGCTCTATGGCCTCCATCTGGCGAAGCGGGAGATCCGGGAGAGTCGGCGGGGAGTGCTGGTCGAGGGCTACTTCGACGTCATCGCGACGGTGGCCTGCGGCCGCGAGGGAGTGGTTGCCGGGATGGGTACGGCGCTGACCGCCGAGCAGGCGAAACTGCTCGCGCGCTACTGCGACGAGGTGGTCGTGGCCTACGACGGCGATGCAGCCGGCGAGACCGCATTCCGCCGCGCCCTGCCGCTGCTCCTCGCCGCGGGGCTCGGCGTGCGCCGGGCGCAACTCGGCCCCGGCCAAGATCCCGACTCGCTGCGCGTGGCCGCGGGCGAGGCGGCGGTGGCCACGGCGCTCGACGGCGCCGAGGACGCGGTGGAGCTCGAGCTCCGGCGTTCAATCCCCGGGACGACCGCGGGAGCCAAGATCAAGGCGGAGCTGGCCACCGCCATCGCCAGGCTGCTCGAGCCGATTCCCGACCCCATCCTGCGCGGCGAGTACGCGCGGCGGGCGGCTGGAATGCTGGGCGTCTCGGAGAAGGAATTCCTCAGCCGCTGGAAGGAGTTAAAGAGCTGGCGGGGGGTGCCGCCAGAGTCCCCGGGGGGCGGCGCGGGGCGGCGCCTGGTGCGCAGCGACGAAGAGAAGGTTCTACAGCTATTGCTCAATGGCGAAATCAAGATCCCGGCGCCTGCCGAGCTGCCGGCGCCGGAGGTCTTCTTCGATGCCGAGTGCAGGAATATTTACCGTAGCTTCTGCACTCTATATGCAAAGAGCGGCGGGCCTCCACCGGAGGCGAGGGCGGTGCTGGCCGGACTGGGTGCGGACGAGGCGGCGGTTGACCGGATGGCGCTGATTCTGCTAGAAGAGCCGGTCGACCCGGCGAAAGCCGGGCTCTTTCCGTCCCTCGACAACCTGGTGCGCCGCTGGCGGCAGCAGCGGCTGCGGCAGCTGGTGAGCGAGATCGCCGAGACACAGCGCAGGGGTGACCCGGCGCGCGTTGCGAGCCTTTTAGAAGAGAAGATAAACTTGAGCCGAAGCTTGCAGCTGGGGTCCAAGCCGGGTCGGTGACGAGGAGACCACAGTGGCCATTACCAGCCTGACATCCGTCGAAGAGAAGTACAGCACGGTCAAGCAGCTGATCGAGCTGGGCAAGGAGAAGGGCTACCTTCTCTACGACGAGATCTACGAGATCCTGCCCGAGGAGGTGGTGAGCCTTCCTGACGAGCTGGACGAGATCTACATCCGCTTCTCCGACCTGGGTATCGACGTCATCGACCGTCCGGAGCGCTACCAGAACCGGGACGACTTCGAGTCCGGCGCCGGCGAGTTCGACAAGAAAGAGGACGAGACCACCGAGTTCGGCCTGACCACCCACGAGAAGACCAACGACCCGGTGCGCATGTACCTGCGCGAGATGGGGACCGTGCCGCTGCTCGACCGGGAGGGGGAAGTCGAGATCGCCCAGCGCATCGAGCAGGGCGAGTGGACGATCTACGAGGCGCTGTGCGAGAACCCGGTGGTGCTGCGCGAGCTGCTGCGCCTCAACGAGATGGCGACGCGCGACAAGCGGATCCTACGCGAGCTGGTCGCCGCCGACCCCGACGAGCCGCTCGATCCCAAGGCCTCCGATCGCATCCGGGGGAACCTCAAGATCTTCGAGCAGATCGCGGTCAATGACCACGACATCCAGGAGCTGCGCAAGCGCCAGAAGCGCTGCAAGCCCGAGGGCGAGAAGTACCTCGAGATCGAGCGCGAGATCGACCGGCTGGTGGCCAAGATCGCCAAGGACATCCGCGCCATCGACTTCAGCGTCCAGACGCGCAACCGGCTGGTCGACTTCCTCAAGGACATCGACAAGCAGTTCTCCCGCTTCGAGCAGGACATCAAGCGGGCGCAGACGGCGCTCAAGCGCGAGACCAACGACGATCTCAAGGCGCTGCACCGGCGCCGGATCGAGAAGTACCGCGGCAACCTGCGCGAGCTCGAAGAGCGCTACGGGACGACCCACGCCGAGATCGCCTCGACGATCGAGAAGATCCGCCAGGGCGAGGCGACCTGCGAGCGCGCCAAGGAGGAGCTGATCGTCGCCAACCTGCGGCTGGTGGTGTCGATCGCCAAGAAGTACACCAACCGCGGGCTGCAGTTCCTGGACCTGATCCAGGAGGGCAACATCGGCCTGATGAAGGCGGTGGAGAAGTTCGAGTACCGGCGCGGTTACAAGTTCTCGACCTACGCCACCTGGTGGATCCGGCAGGCGATCACCCGCGCCATCGCGGACCAGGCGCGGACGATCCGCATCCCGGTGCACATGATCGAGACCATCAACAAGCTCACCCGCACCAGCCGTTCGCTGGTCCAGGAGCTGGGCCGCGAGCCGACCGCGGAGGAGATCGGCGGGCGCATGGATCTGCCGGCCTCCAAGGTGCGCAAGATCATGAAGATCGCCCAGGAGCCGATCTCGCTCGAGACGCCGATCGGCGAGGAAGAGGACTCGCATCTCGGCGATTTCATCGAGGACAAGAACGCCATCTCGCCCATCGAGTCGGTGATCTTCGCCAACTTGAAGGACCAGACCCGCAAGGTGCTCAAGACGTTGACCCCGCGCGAGGAGCTGGTGCTCAAGATGCGCTTCGGCGTCGGCGACGGCTCCGAGCACACCCTGGAAGAGGTGGGCCGCTCCTTCAACGTCACCCGCGAGCGCATCCGCCAGATCGAGTCCAAGGCGCTGCGCAAGCTGCGCCACCCCAGCCGGGCGACCAAGCTCAAGCCGTTCCTGGACAGCTCGGCGTAGGACCCTCCCCGCAACCCCCGCGAGTCCCCTTCCCACCCCTCCCGGGGGGAAGGGGACGCCCCCGCCCCTGGCGCACGAACCAATTTCTTTAGCGGCGGCCCGTGGGTACGATCTTTCGCAGCTCGAGGCTGCCGCCATGGGCGAGATGCGGACATGTGCGCGCCAGCGCCAGCGCCTCGGCGTCGCTGCCCGCGACGACGATGAAGAGGCCCCCGATCCGCGCCTCGGAGAGCGGCGATTCACCGGCGGGCAGCAGCTTGCTTTCCGCGGCTAGTCTTTCACCGGCCACGAGGCTGCCGTCGCGGCGCAATCCCGCGGCCCATCGTGAGTACTCCTCGACCAGGACGCGAGAACCGGCATCGGGTACGCGAAAGCGTCGGTCCTCACGCAACAGGAGGAGGTAGCGCAAGCCGGCGCGCGGCGCACCTCGATCGAGTCTTCCAGCCGAGAAGCCGAGCGCAAGCAGTAGCAGCGCCGCGGCGGCCAGACGAAACGCTCGGCCCGGCAGCCGCCGTCGCGGCCGCCCTCGCCGCAGAATGCCGCTGTGACGCAATGCGCGCACTGTGCGCTCCTCCAACGATGGCGGCGGTTCGATCTCGGCCGGCAGTTCCGCCAGGCGACCGAGCAGCTCCCGATCTTCGTCGGGCTCATTTCCTTCGTCGCGCTCATCTTTCATGGTCACCTCCCGGGCCGGGCAGCTGCCGCAGTCCGAGGCGCTCGCGCAGGGCGCGGCGTCCACGGGCGAGCTGACTCTTCGAAGTGCCGGCCTCGATGTCGAGGCGCAGCGCGATCTCCTGGTGCGTGAGCCCCAAGACGTCGTGCAAGATGACGACCTCGCGATAGCCGTTCGGAAGGGAGCGCACGGCGCGCTCGAGGTCGAGGTCTCGTGAAGAAGCGGGGGCCGCGGGTTCGGGGGCTTCGCCGAGCCATGCCGTGGAGCGTTCGCGGCGCTGGATCTCGCGCACGCAGCGGATCGTGATGCCGATGAGCCAGGTGCGGAGGCTGGATCGCCAGGCAAAGGCGCCGAGCCCGCCGGCGGCGCGCAGCCAGGTTTCCTGTACCGCGTCGTCGGCGTGGCGTGAGGCGGGACCGAGCAGGCGCAGGGCGAGCGCGTAAAGAACCGGCGAATGGCGGCGGAAGAGGTGGCGGAACGCAGCCTCGTCGCCTCGTTCGAGCACCGCCTCGACCAGCTCGCGGTCGTCGGCGTCCGTGTCCTCCCCGCTCCGATCGGATCGGCTCATCTCTCTAAGTGTGCAACGGGAGCTTCAGGGTTGCATGCCGCGTTGCGAGCCGTCGCGCCCCTGGCCCGCGGCGCCGGCGAGCCCTCGGCAGCCGGACGTGGCCGCGCCGTGCAACCTTCAACCCATCCCCTGCCACCCATGCACAGACGCCCCGGGCCGCTAGCCGGCGACCCCAGGCCGGCGTCGAGGGAGAGTGCCATGTGGTCTGATTTCCGAAGCAAGGAGCTTGGCATACTGGCTGTCCTGGCCGCCGTGGCCGGGTCTGAAATCGTGCTCGCCGCGGGTCAGCCTATCGCGGGGGCGCCAATCGAAACCAGGCCGGCGGCCGGCGTGGCCGCGGCAAGCGCAGCCGCCCCGGCGGTCCCGGCCACCGCGCCGGCTGCGGCTTGGGAACGCCTCAAGAGTCTGGCCGGTACCTGGAAGGGGCGCAGCACGAAGGGCTGGGAGGAGACGACGAGCCTGCGGCTGATTGCCGCCGGCTCGGTCCTGCTCGAAACGTCGCAGTTTGCCGACGATCCCGAGGGCCGGAACGCCATGGCCACGGTCTACTATCCCGACGGCGGCCGGCTCCTGCTCACCCACTACTGCGAAGCCAAGAACCAGCCGCGACTCGTCGCTACCGGCTTCGCGGACGGCGGAATGACCCTCGTCTTCAGCTTCCTCGATGGCGGCAATCTGCCCTCGCGCGACGGCGGCCACATGGACAAGATCGAGATGCACTTCGTCGACGCCGATCACTTCACCTCGCGCTGGACCTGGTATCAGGACGGCCGCGCTGCCTGGCTCGAAGAGGCGCGCTACGAGCGCGTGCGCTGACCTGGATCGGCGCCTCGCCCGACGCGGGCCGGATGAGGTGTGGAAAGGGGTCGGTAGTGCTCGATCTAGAGCACGCCCAAAGGGTCCGAGGGTTTGACAAGGGGGATGTCTGGCGCCTAACATGCGCCTCCCGGGCAGTTGCCGGTGGCCCTCCTGTTCCTCGGTAGCTCAGCGGTAGAGCGATCGGCTGTTAACCGATTGGTCGGGGGTTCAAATCCCTCCCGAGGAGCCATCCCCTTTTCTTTTGAGCCCCACCGCCTACGGCGACCCCGAGGGATGAAACGGCGCTGCGATGTGGCGGTGGAGGCCTACTCGAAGCATCAATCGGATCGCTCCCCGCAACCCCTCGATCCCCTTCCCACCCCTCCGGGGGGGAAGGGGACGCCCCCTCCCCTGGCGCACGGACCAATGTCGTTCAAGCACATCAGTTTGGAGCGGCGGTGGTTCGCTGGTTGGGTCACTGGTAGCGGGCCAGGAAGCGGCGGTCGATGCGGTCCTTGAACCGCATGGCCCAGCGGCCGTGGGAGACCAGGGCGCCCCAGCGCAGCAGGGCGCGGCCGTCGCCGGTGTTGAGGATGGAGAGGAAGCCGCGCTGCGGGCGATAGCGCGGCGGCGGCTCGGAGCCGGCGAGGGCCGCCCGCAGGCTGCGCCAGAGCACTGGTCCCTCCCGCACCGCATAGACGCCCGCCTTCGGCGTCTCGGGGAACGCCGCCAGCGTGCCGCAGTCGCCGGCGGCGAAGACTCTGGGGTCGGCGAGCGAGCGTAGGGCCTGATCGACGAGCAGGAAGCCGCGGCGGTCGAGCGGCAGGCCGCAGCCGCGGAACAGCGGCCAGCCGATGGCGCCGGTCACCCAGACCGTTAACCGAGAAGGGATAAGGGTGCCGTCCTCCAGCCGCAGCGCGTCCTGATTCTCGTCGACCGCGGCGACCCGGCCGCTCGCGTGGACGGCGACGCCGCGGCGGCGCAGGGCCTGCTCTGCGCGGCGCACGAAGCGGTCGCCGTAGCCGGTCAGAATCCGCGGCCCCGCTTCGACCAGGGAGATCCGGTGGCGCGCCCCCGCGGCCGCGAAGCGGCCGGCGACTGCCAGCGCGATCTCCACTCCCCCAGCACCGCCGCCGACCACCACCACTGCCTCCTCGCGCGGCGATCCCGCCAGCTGCCCGATGCGCCGGCGCAGCTCGGCGGCGCGTCCGATCGGCTTGATCGGCTGAATGCTCTCGACGCCCTGGAACGCCGCGGCGCCAGCGCTGTCGGAGCCGACCGCGAACGAGACCAGGTCATAGCTCAGCCGCTCGGGAGCCGTGCCCTTGCTGCGCTCGCTCTCGCCCTCGCGGTCGTCGCTTCCGGCTTCACGGTGGCTGGCGCTCGCTGTGGGCAGCGGTGCGGCCGGCGGAGAGGATTCGACGGCGACCACGCGCGACCCCGGCTCGAACCCGACCGCGCGCCCGAGGACCAGCCGGCTTTCAGTTGTTCTGCCAGCGCGCAGCACGAGGTCGCGGAGCCGCACCGCGATCTCCTCCTCGCGATAAATCCCGCTCAGGAAGCCCGGCACCATGCCGGAGTAGTGGTGGAGCTCGCCCGGCGACACCACCGTGAGCTCGATTTCCGGTCCGCCTGGCGGCCGCCGGGCCAGCCGCAGCAGGATCTCGAGATGGGCATGGCCGACGCCGACCAGCAGCAGGCGCACCGCCATCTCTCAGAGCCCGGCTCCGCGCCTGCGCCTCACAGCAGCGGCTTCAGGCGCGCGTAGCCGGCGCGCGAGACCGGCAGGCGGGTGCCGTCGGCGAGGATCGCCACGTGGCTGTCCTTGGCGTAGAGCTCGAGCCGCGCCAGCCGATCGAGATTTAGC
Organism: Thermoanaerobaculia bacterium; assembly: GCA_035544875.1. GTDB lineage: Bacteria > Acidobacteriota > Thermoanaerobaculia > Multivoradales > UBA5704 > JASLEW01. The sequence continues at coordinate 192,730 of DASZZP010000083.1, forward strand.
AGGAACGAGCGGTGGATGCGGATGAAGCGGGCCGGGTCGAGCAGGCTCTCCAGCTCGGCGAGCGGCTGCGCCTTCAAGTGCTCCTCGCTGCCCGCCTTGAGGCGGACGCTGTCGTCGCGCGCCTCGATGAAGTCGAGCCGTTCGACCGGAATGACGTGGATGCGTTCCGGCGAGCGCACCACGATGCGCTCGAGCGGCCGCCCTGCCGCCCACGCCCGGACGATCGCCGCCCTGGGGGGCGTCCCAAGGCCGCGCGCGCGCCGCTCTCGCACCCTCGCCAGCGCCTCGGCCAGCCGCTCGGCGCTGAACGGCTTCAACAGGTAGTCAACGGCGTTGATCTCGAACGCGCGCACCGCATAGCGGTCGAAGGCGGTGGAGAAGACCACCGCCGGACCGGCCGCGATGAGCTCCAGCACCTCGAAGCCGTTGAGCTTGGGCATCTCGACGTCGAGCAGCAGCAGATCCGGATGGAGGTCGCCAGCCGCCTTGACCGCGGCATAGCCGTCGGCGCATTCGGCGATCACCTCGACGTCGGGATGGGCGGCGAGATACTCGACAAGCAGCGCGCGGGCGGCGGCCTCGTCGTCGACCACGAGAGTGCGCAGCGCGGCGGCCGCGGCCTTCTCAGGCGCCATCGCCTCGGCCATCGACTGCCGCGAGCTTCGCGGTTTTCTGCGGCGGCGCCGGCAGCCTGACTCCGGCGGCGGCGCCATCCGCGGCGCCCGACGCGCCCTCGCCACCCTTCTCCGCGCCCGCGGCCGCCGCCGCCGGGTGGCGGCAGGCAGGCATGGCGAGCTCGACCCGGAAGCTGCCTGGCAGCGCGGTGATCCGCACGCGCCCTTCCGGACCGAAGCAGGCGCGCAGGCGCGCCTCGACGTTGGCGAGGCCGACGCCTTCGCCGCGCGAGGTCGTGGCGCCGCGCGCGTCGCGCTCACCGCTCTCGGTCGGGTCGCAGGGGTTCTCGACCGCCAGCAGCAGCCGCGGTCCGTTCCCGGTCGCGACCTGGCGCGCCTCGATGCGGATCGCGCCGCCCTCGAGCAGCTGGGCGATGCCGTGCCGAACGGCGTTCTCGACCAGCGGCTGCAGGATGAGCGGCGGGGTCGCGCAGTCCTGGCTGGTCTCGTCGATCGTCTGCTCGACCCGCAGGCGCTCGCCGAAGCGCGCCCGCTCGACCGCCAGGTAGGCCCCGACGAGCGCCAGCTCCTCGGCCAGCGGGATGGTCTCGTGGTTGCCGGCGCGCAAGCTGCGGCGAAGGAACTCGGCGAGCAGGATGGTCACCTTGCGCGCCGCCTGTGGATCGCTGCCGGTCAAGGCGCTCACGGTGTTGAGGCTGTTGAAGAGGAAGTGCGGGTCTAGCTGCGCCTTGAGCGCCCGCAGCTCGGCCTCGCGGGCGACCAGGCGCTGGTCGAGCTCCCGCCGCTCGGCCTGACCGGCGCTCTCCAGCGCGAAGATGAGGTAGTAGACGGCGGCGTTCAGAAGATAGAGCAGCCCCGCGGCCGCCGCCGTCTGGGGGATCGCCGCCGCGAAGTCCTCTCGGGCTCGCGCGAAGGCGGGCACCGACGCGAGGGCCGACGCCCACCCGAAGCCAATTGCCAGCCAGAGGGCGCTCGACAGGATGGCGCCGGCGCCGTGGGCCAGCGCCACCTCGACCGGCCGCGGGGCGGCGATCGGCACCATCCGGCAGACATACCAGGCGGCCAGGCAGAAGTATGCGTAGAGGAGGACCAGCGGCAGCGCGAGCGCGAAGGCCTCTGTCCAGGAGGGCACGCCCAGTTGCCGCAGCTGCGGCAAAGAGCTGCCTGAGCGGCAGCTGGCGGCGGAGCAGGAGCGCTTCGAGCGGCACCAGCGGCGCCCAGCTGATCAGGTAGACGGCAAGGCGCCCGCGGTGCGCGAGGATCGGGTGCACTAGCGGTCCCTATCGCGCCGCGTCTTGTTCCTGATGTCGACCCCGCCCATGATCGCCACTCCCTTCACCACCAGGCGCTGGGTCCGGCCCGCCGCCGAATCGGGCGGCGCGCCAGCGCGGTGCTCGGTCCGGTCGTCGAAGCCGCCGAGGAGGGGGATCCCTCTGAGCACGACCTCCCAGCCATCGGGTACCAGGATATCGACTCCTCCCCAGAAGGCGAAGGTGTCGATCACCGCCTCGTCGCCGGCGATCGCCGCCTGGCGCAGGTCGATCCGGCACGAGCCGAGGATCGCCGTCGCCGTGCCGCCGCGAAAGTCCTGCGCGCTGATCGACTGGCTGGCGCCGCCGAGGACCGCCAGCGCGCTGACGTCCGAGGCGGCGCTGGCCGCCGCGCCGCCGCCGGCCGCCGGCCCGCGGACCCGCCGCCGTGTGAGCTCGCCGAACACCAGGCTGAGACCGACCAGGACCAGGGCGAGGGGCCAGAGCACCCGAGCGTTAAAGACCACGATTCCCAGGTGGTCGAGCAGCAGCCAGCCGCCGACGAAGATCAGCGCCAGGCTGACCACCGGCGAGTGGCAGCCGGGCGACGCCAGCCGGGCGATCCCGGCAAGCACCAGGATGGCAGGCCAGTAGGTGTGGAGGAAGTCCCGGGCGTAGAACAGGTCGAGACGGTCGAGTAGCAGCAAGGTGCCGAACGCCAGGATGCACAGTCCGACGATCAGGCGCGGCGAAAAAAAGAAGAGACCCGCCACGCGGCGGGGAGGCGTAGGGGGCGAATCGGGTCGAGGTTCCATGATCGTTCTCCTAGCGACGGGTTTTCGTCGGGGCGTCGTGGCGGCGCTGCCGGGGATGGCCGCGACGCCGCTACCCAGGACGCTACCGGAGCCGCCCCCCACTCCGCATCGGCCGGCCGGCGAGCGGCGGTCGGCGGCCGGCAGACGGTGGTCGGCGAGCGCCTGGCGGGCGCTCCAGGGCCGCTGTCGACAGGCTGTTGACTCGGGCCGCACGGGCCGTGGGCCCCAACACCCGGAGAATCGTGGTGTGGTGCGCGCGCAGGATCGTCCTGGGCCGCGAGCTGGGGTGACACACAGCCGCAGCGATCGGGCTGCCGAGCTAGAGTTGGCGCTCGGTTTAGCGGCCCATCGACATCGGCAACTTCCTCAAAACAGGCTACTTTCTCCGGCTGATGGTAAATTTTCCGAGGCTGATGCCAACGTTCCAGCCCTCACAATGACCTGCGATGGCGAGCGAAACCTCACCCTTGGTCAGCACGGCGCCTTGTCCCGAACCGCTCGCCCGGACCGGGGCAGGCGCAGCGAGGTCTCATCCCACTGAGTACAAGCAAACTTCGTTCCGTGTCTTGCTAGGCGGTGACCAGGATGCGGCGCAGCAGGAGGAGCAGGAAGATGCTCGCGACCACCAGGGTGGCGGGCAGGACCGAGCGGTTCCACCAGGGCCCGGGACCCTCGCCGCGGCCGGCCGAAAGCTGGAGCTTGGCGCTCTGCCAGGGGCGCTCCGTGAGCACCTCGCCGAGTGCGGCAAGATCGTAGACCGGAGCGCTCAGCTCGGGAGCGCCGGCGAGTAGGCGCACCCTGGCACGGCCAGGCCAGATGAAGAGCAGGACGTCGTCCTGGCGCCACAGGCTCATGGTGATCGCGCCGAGCGGCGGGTTGTCGCCATCGGCAAAGCGGACCGCCAGGCGGCGGGGGGCGGGACCGAAGAGGGGCACGTCGGCCAGGCAGGGGAGCGGCGGCGCCGGCACACACTCCCAGTTAGCTCGCGCCACCACCCGTTCTTCGCGCGGCGCGAGGCCGGGCGGGCCGGGCGCCGGGTAGCGCACTCCGAGCGGCCGGCGCAACGGACCCGGCGGCGCCGTCAAATGGAGCGCGGTGAGCGGCAGCCCGGCGGCGGGCAGCGCCACCTCGATTCGGCTGTAATGACGCCCCTTCTCGGCCTCGGGCCGCACCTCCGCACCTTCGATCACCGGTGCCGGCTCCGGCGGCGACCAGCGCACGTACGGGATCTGGCGGTCGCCGGCGACCAGGCGCAGGTCGCCCAGATCCGGCCGCGACTGCGTATAGACCGCGTCAGGCAGCTGCAAGTGCACCAGGTCGCCCGCCGCGGCGGCGGGCGCTGCGACCGCCCAGGAGGCGCGAAATCCTGTCGTGGCGAGGCTCGCCCCCGGGGCGGCCGCGGCCGCCAACGCCGCCAGCGCCGGCCGAGCTCCGGCCGCCGCGGCCGGCGCCCCTCTCTCCTCCTCCGGCCCCGGTGGAATCCAGGCCGCCTGTTGGGTGTCCGGCGACCAGGCCGCCGCTTCGGCGTGCGGCGGTGCCGGTGCGCCGCCATAGGAGAGGGTGTAGCGGCCTGGAGCATCGGCATGAAAGAGCGCCGCCTGGACGGCGAGATCGAAGCTGTGACCGAGCAGGCGGGGCGGCTGCCCGGCGGCGCCGAAGAGCTCGAGCAGCGGCCGGTTGCCGGCGAGCGGCTCCGCGCCGAGGGCGATAACGTGGCGCGCCGTCTGGCCCTCTTGCCACACTCCCTGCGCGAGCAGGTGCCAGCTGCCCTGGCGCGGCTCGTAGAAGCGGTAGCCGACCGCGGCGGGGCCGGCGAGCTCGAGGATGACGCGGCGCACCGTCTGCGCGGTGGCGGGCAGCGGCAGCTGACAGACCGTCGAGGCGGGTAGGGCGGTCGCGGCCGTCGACCGGCACGGTGCGTCGGGGGAGGTCACGGCGAGCGAGCGGCCCGGCACCGTCGTCTCGACCGCGACGCCGCGCAGCTGCGGAAAGCCCGCCGAGCGCGGCCATGCCAGCCGCAGGTAGCGGAGCTGGGACGCGGGGTAGGGGAGGGAGGTGCGTTGCAGCCCCGCCTCCTCGCCCAGCCGGAAGAGGTCGCCGGCGACCAGCGGTTCCCAGCTCTTGCCGTCGCGGCTTCCCTCCAGGGTGACGGCGGGGGCGGCGGTCAGGCGGGTGAAATCGAAGAAGAGGCGCTCGTGCAGCGGCGGCGCAGGCCCCAGGTCGAGGCGCAGCGTCCAGCCCTTGCCGTCCTCTTCGATCTGCTCGACCCTGGCCGGGCGGCGCTCGCTGTCGGAGAGGAAAGGTGCCAGCCAGAGCGGCACCTCCTCGCCGCCAGGGCCGGAGACGCGCACGCTGCGGCGCGGACCCATGTGGCGCAGCGCCGCCAGGTCGAGCGGCACCCGCACCCAGCCCGCGGCCGGAACCTCGACCGGCCGCGCGTACTCGCGCCCCTGCCCACTGGCCGCGGCCGCTTCGGAGACCGGTGCGCCTGGGGCGGCTGCCAGCGCCGCGCTCAGCAGCAGCGCCGCCGCGGCCGCCGGCGGCGCCGCAACGCGGCTCACCTGACCTCCTCGCGGAAGACGAAGCGCTGGTAGAGATAGGCCAGCAGCAGAAGGCTCACTCCCAGCCCCAGGAACGAGAGCACCCGATAGAGATCGGACAGACGCGACGTGTCATACAGGAAGACCTTCACCACCGCCAGCAGCATCACCGCCAGCGAGCCGTAGCGCAGCAGCTTGCCGCGGCGCAGGATGCCGGCCAGCAGCAGAACGACGCCGAACAGCACCCAGGTGGCGGAGTAGGCGTAGCGCTCGGCGGCGCTGCCCGGTCCCTGGTCGAGGAAGGTGCCATGGAAGAGCTGGCGGACGGTGAGCGTGACCAGGAGAAAGGCGAGCAGCAGCGCCGCGGGGCCCGCCGCCCGCGGCAGCTTGGAGCCACCGCGGCGCCGCACCTCGCCCGCCGCCAGGGCGCCGGCCACGGCCGGCGCTCCATAGGCCCACAGGAGCAGGTTGAAAACCGGGGTCGAGCCGACCGGCTCGTGCCGCCACAGCGGATTGACGACGAATCCCGCCAGGAAAAGGGCGGCCGCCATGCCGAGCAGCGCCGCCAGCCGGCCGGCGAGCTCCAGGCTGGGCAGGAGCGACCGCCGGTCGGCGCGCAGCATCGCCCAGCCGCAGAGCAACCAGGCATTGGCCAGGGTCGCCCACTCGGCCAGTCCCACATGCGTGCTCTCCGGCGTCGCCGGATGGAAGGCATGATGGATCTCGAGGCTCACCATGGCAAAGGCGATGGCGATCGCCCCCCACTCCAGGCGCGAGGCGAGCCCAACGAAGCTCCCGGCGCCCTCCCCGGTCTGGGCGGTCTCCAGCAGGCGCCGAGCGTGCCGCGCCGCGGCCGCGAAACAGACCAGCGGCACGCCGTAGGCGTAGAGCAGGACGTTCCAGAACGGCAGTTGGCCGCGCGCGTAGGTCAAGACTTCGGGGTTGAGGAGCAGGCGGACTATCACCCCGGCCGCCAGCAGCTGGGCGAGCACGTTCAGGGCACGCAACCGGAAGCGGCCGGCGAGCCAGACGAGCGCGGTTGTCTCGAGCGCCCAGGCCACGCTGAGCCACTCGTCGTGCAGCTCCAGCGGCGCCGCCAGGCTGACGAACGAGGTCACCGCCACGGCGAGCGCGGCGAGCGCCGTCTCGAGCTCGCGCCGCGCGCTCCGCCGCCTGGCAACCGGCACCGCCGCCGCGAGATAGAGCAGAGCAAGGACGAGCGCGGCTCCGCCCCAGCCGTCCTGCGGCACCCCCGCGACGCCCCGAGTGTCACCCCAGGCGAGCACGAAGACGGCCAGTGCGCCGCTGCCCGAGAGCGCCGCCCACCACCCCGGGTGCGGCGGCTTGCCGCGCCCGACGCGCCGCCAGAGCGCGCCGCCGCTCGCCAGCGCTCCGGCCCAGCCGGCACCGCCGAAGAGCGCGGCGCCGGCGGCCGCGGTGGCCAGGAACCGGGGCGCCGCGCCGGCGGAGAGCGACCCGCCCCAGGCGGCGAGCAGCGCCGTCACGGTAGCCAGCGCCACCCAGCCGTGCCCAGCGTAGAGCGAGTCGCACCATGCCAGCGCCAGGCTCCCGGCCGCCAGCAGCCCGACGAAGGCCCACTCGCCGCTCGAGTAGCCGCTCGCCCCCGCCACCAGGGCGGTCCCCGCCAGGGCTGCCGCCAGGGTGATGGCCGCGAGCACGGCGGAGGCCGCCGGCGCGTGCCCTCGCGCGGGCGGCGGCGGGGCTCCCATGACCAGCGCCGCGCCGGCCATTGCCACCAGGAACAGACTCAGCCAGGGGCCGTCGGCGGTGCGGAACGGCCCGGCGAGCCAGGCCAGCGTCCACAGGAGGCCGCCGGCCAGCGTCGCGGCGGCGAGCGGCCACCAGCCGCGCCGCCGGGCCACGGCGAGCAGGCCGGCGCTGAGCAGCAGCAGATAGGCGAAGAGGTTGCGGGCGCTCGGCTGCGCGGTGCGGATCAGCGCCGGCGTGAGCAGGCCGCCGATGAGCCCGATGACCGCCACGATCGGCCCCTGGCGCAAGGAGAGGCCGACTCCCACCGCCGTGGTCAGCGCCATCAGCGTGAATCCGACGGCGGGGGAAACCAGGTGATACAGGCTGGAAGCGGCCAGAAAACAGGTGAACAGGTCGGCGATCCCGGCCGCCGACAGCGCCTGCGCCACGCCGCTCGCGGTGGCGCGCAGCCGGTCGCCCAGCGCGAGCAGGACGACGCCGAAGGCGACCCCCGCCGCCACGCGGACGGAAGGCGAGATCCAGCCGCGCTCGAACGAGATCTTGACCAGGAACGCCCCGGCCAGCGCCAGCGCCGCCGCCCCCACCCAGAGCAGCAGCCGGACTCCGAGCAGCTCTTCCAGGGCGGCGTGGCGCGGCGCGGCCGGTGTCACGGGAGTCGGCGGCGCCGCGGGGCGGGCCGCAAGTGCCGCCGCCCCCACCACTGGCGCACTGCCGGGTGGTATGACGGGAGCGCTCGGCGCCTCTGCCCAGGCCGGACCGAGCCCGGGCGCCTCTGCCCTCCCAGACCTGTCCGCCGCCGCTGCTGCCGCGGGGGCGGGCACTGCCGCTGACACCGCCGCCGGCGTAGGCTCGGCAAGCGGAGCTTTGTCCTGCGCCGCGGACCCCGCTGACCACCGCGTTGCCGCCGCAGCGCCGGTGCGCCGCCGTTCCTCGATCCTGGCGCGCAGCCGTGCGACCTCGCCCTCGATCCGGCCTAGCGCCGCGGCCTGCGCGTTCGCCTTGCGCAGCGCCAAGATCGCCACCGCGAGCGGTGCCGCCAGCAGGGCAAGCGCCAGCACAACGAAGCAGGGTTCCATCGCCATGTCTCGATCGCGCAGTCTCGGAGCCTACACCACCTCCGGCCGGGCGTCTTGACACCTTTGGAGGACTCGATTACCGTGCCCTAACGTCGTAAACTACGGTTTCTAGGACGATCGAGGGTGCCTCCGGCCGGGTACCGCCCCGGCGGGCTGGACGCCGGCTCCGGCGTCCCATCTCGGCTTTCAGAAGAGGAACTCAATGGAGTCCGTCCCGGGACGGGCTCCAGAATCGAAGGGGGACAGCCTCATGGCAGATCCGAAGGAAACAACCGAGGTTGCAGAGACCACCGAGGCTCAGATTGCTGTTCACTGGCAGGAAGAGGGGTACTTCAGGCCGTCGAAGAAGTTCATCGCACAGGCCAACCTCACAGATCCTGCGATCACCGAGCGCTTCAGCGAGAAGAATTTTCCAAAGTGCTTCGAGGAATACGCGGACATGCTCACCTGGTACGAGCGCTGGCACACGGTGCTCGACACGAACGATCCGCCGTTCTGGAGGTGGTTCGTGGGTGGCAAGATCAACGCTTCGTTCAACTGCGTGGATCGGCACCTGGCGAAGTACAAGAACAAGGCGGCGCTCATTGCCGTCCCGGAACCGGAAGACGAGGATCCGGTGGTGTTGACTTATCAGGAGCTCTACGTTCGCGTGAATGAATTCGCCGCAGTGCTGCGCGACTTTGCCGGCTTGAAGGCTGGGGACCGCGTCACAATTCACATGCCCATGCTCGCGGAGCTGCCGATCACGATGCTTGCATGCGCGCGGCTCGGCGTGATCCATTCCGTCGTGTTCGGAGGGTTCAGCGGCGAGGCGTGCGGCCTGCGGGCCGCCGATTCCGGCAGCAACGTGCTCATCTACATGGACGGCTACTACCGCAGCGGCAAGATGATCGACCACAAAGCGAGCGCCGAGATCGCCGTCGCGGAGGCGGAGAAGTCAGGCCAGAAGATCGACAAGATCCTGGTGTGGAGAAGGTACCCCGGAAAATACTGCTCCGCGGCGCCCATGGTGAAGGGCCGCGACTTCTTCGTCGACGAGGTCCTGAAGGACTATCGCCGCCAGCGGATCGATCCCGTGCCGATGGATGCGGAAGCGCCGCTCTTCCTGATGTACACGAGCGGCACCACCGGCAAACCCAAGGGTTGCCAGCATCGCACGGGCGGCTACCTCGCCTACGTGACGGGGACCTCGAAGTACATCCAGGATATACATCCCGAGGACGTGTACTGGTGCATGGCGGACATCGGCTGGATCACGGGTCATTCGTACATCGTGTACGGGCCGCTCGCCTTGGCCGCGACGTCGGTGGTCTACGAGGGCGTGCCGGCGTATCCGGATGCAGGGCGGGCTTGGCGAATTGCGGAACGCCTCGACGTCAATATCTTCCACACTTCGCCGACCGCCATTCGCATGCTGCGGAAATCGGGCCCTGATGAGCCGCAGAAGTACAACTACCACTTCAAGCATATGACCACGGTAGGCGAGCCGATCGAGCCCGCGGTGTGGAAGTGGTATTACAACAGCGTCGGCAAAGGCGAGGCGGTGATCGTGGACACGTGGTGGCAAACGGAGAACGGCGGATTCCTTTGCAGCACGAAACCAGCCATCGACCCGATGAAGCCCGGGAGCGCCGGACCCGGGGTGCCAGGCATCTACCCGATCATCTACGATGAAAACGCGCAGGAGGTGAAGGCGGGCTCGGGGAAGGCCGGCAACATCTGCATCAGGAATCCGTGGCCTGGGATCATCCAGACGATCTGGGGCGAGCGCGAGCGTTTCGTGCGGCAGTACTACGAGAAGTATTGCAAGAATCCCAAGAGCAAGGACTGGCGCGACTGGCCGTACTTCGCATCGGACGGGGCCCTGCTCGCCGCCGACGGCTACTTCCGCATCCTCGGCCGCGTGGACGATGTCATCAACGTGGCCGGGCATCGCCTGGGGACGAAAGAGCTGGAGTCGGCCTGCCTCACCGTTATGGAGGTCGCGGAAGCCGCCGTCGTGCCGGTCGTGGACGAGATCAAGGGTCGCGTCCCGGAGGTCTACATCGCGCTGAAGCCGGGATATGAGCCCACGAAGGAGATCACGGCCAAGGTGATCGCGACCATCGAGGCCATGATCGGCAAGATCGCCCGGCCCAGCAAGGTGCACATCGTTCCGGATATGCCCAAGACCCGGTCCGGGAAAATCATGCGCCGCGTCCTGGCTGCTATCTCCAATACGCTGGACACCGGTGACATCACGACGCTGGCCAATCCCGACGTGGTGGAGCAGATCCGGCAAGCCGTGCAGGGCAAGGAGAAGGTCGCGACCAAGGAGGCACCGGAAGACCTGAAACAGTTCGGCAAGGAAGAGTAGCTCGGGTTCGCAGCACGGCCGCGCCCGGTGTCGTACCGATGGAAGAGATCATGCTCGCAGGACCCCGTGGCCGCTGAGCTTGGCCCGCGGGGAGCCCGCGCGCGCGGGCCGTGGGGACGGTGGCCGCCGGCGGCCGCGCTCTTCCTCTGCTGCTGCTGCGCCGGCGTCGCCTTGCTCGCCGCCCTTCCCGCCCGTGGTCAGGGGCCCGCGGCGCCTTGGCGGACGCTCGCTACGCCGCATTTCCGGCTTCACTACCCGCTGGCTACCGAGCCGTGGGCGCGGCATGCCGCCGAGCGGCTGGAATCGATCCGCGACCGGGTCATCTCCGAGGTCGGCTATGCGCCGCCGGAGGTCGTCGACGTGCTGGTCAGCGACCCGCGCGCCGCCGCGAACGGCGAAGCCTTTCCGATCCTCGGCTGGCCCCGCCTTGTCCTGTGGACCAACCCGCCGCCACCCGAATCGGAGATCGGCTACTACCGCGACTGGTCGGAGACCCTGCTGGTCCACGAGGAGACCCACCTGGTCCATCTGCTGCGCCCGTCGCGCAATCCGCTGCTGCACGGTCTCGAGCAGGTCCTGCTGCCGGTCGGTCCGATCGCCGTCAATGCGCCGCGCTGGGTGGTCGAGGGCTACGCCACCCTGGTCGAGGGCAAGCTGACCGGGACCGGCCGGCCCTACGGCGACCTGCGGGCCGCCATCCTGCGCCGCTGGGCGCAGGCCGGCAAGCTCCCTCCCTACCCGCGGCTGGCGGCCGACTCGCAGAGCTGGCACGGCATGTCGATGGCCTACCTCCTCGGCTCGGCGTTCCTCGAGTGGTTGGAGGAGAGGGGCGGCCCGGGCAGCCTGCGCCGCCTCTGGGCGCGCATGACCGCGCGCGCCGCGCGCAGCTTCGACGAAGCGTTTCGCGGTGTCTACGGCAGCTCGCCCGACAGCCTCTACGACCGCTTCCGCGCCGAGCTGACCTACCGCGCCATGGAGGCCGAGAAGCGGGTGCAGGCGGTCGGGCCCCTGACCCAGCGCGAAGGGACGCTCTGGCAGGACCTCACCTGGAGCACCGGGGCGCCGGCGGTGTCGCGCGATGGCCAGCGGCTGGTGCTCGAGCTGCGCCACCATGACAAGCCGGCAGAGCTGGTGGTCTTTGCCACCGCGCCCGACGTCGAGGCGGAGAAGCGGTGGGTGGAGAGCCAGGCGAAGCTGCTGCAGCGCGACCCGCAGGACGTGCCGGCAACGCGGCTGCGGCCGCTGCCCAGGAAGCCGCTCTTCCGCCTGCCGGCCAGCCATGGGGTCGAGCCGGCCATGCCGCGCTTCCTGCCGGATGGCCAGTCGGTGCTGCTGGTTCGCTTCGAGCCCGACGCTCAGGGTTTCCTGCACCCCGACCTCTTCCGCTGGTGGCTCGACGGCGGCCAGCTGCGGCGGCTCACCCGGCAGGCCGACCTGCGCGATCCCGACCCCTCGCCGGATGGCTCGTGGGCGGTCGCGGTGCGCAACCGCGACGGCTTCTCGCAGCTGGTGGCCGTGGACCTCGCCGGCGGCCAGGTGCGGGCGCTCACCGAGCCCTCGGTCGAGGTGGTCTACGATCGGCCGCGCATCTCGCCCGACGGCCACACCGTTGCCTGTGTCCGCCATGCCGCGGGCGTCTGGAAGCTCGCCCTGCTCGAGGCCGGCCACCCCGAACGGGGCCAGGATCTGGCCTCGCCCGGCGAGGGGACCGTGGCATCGCCGGCCTGGAGCGGTGACGGCAAGATCGTCTACGCGGTGGTCGGCGATCACGGCTTCATCGACATCTACGGCTTTGCCGCCGACCTGCCGGAAGTGCCGCGACAGGCGACAGCCGCGGCCACCCCGGCCGCGCCGGGCGAGCAACCGATCGCTCTCACCCGCACCCAGGGCGCGGCGCTGGCGCCCGCCCCGTCGCCTGACGGCAAGGCCCTCTTCTACCTGAGCCTCGGCCCGGACGGCCTCGCGCTCTACCGGCTCGATCTCGATGCGCCGCAGCGCAAAGCCTCGCTTCCCCACCCCGAGGTCCCTCCGGAGCTGGCGCCTGCGGTGCGGCCGCCGGTGCCGGCCCCGGCGGCCCCGGCAGCCCCGCTAAACACCGCCGAGGTGCAGGCCGGACGTCCCTATGGCGCCGGCCGCCAGGAGCTGCTGCCGATCCTCGGCGGCGGCGCCTCGGCGAGCGGCGGGGCGCTCGAGCTGGGGCTGCGCAGCGGCGACGTCATCGGCCGTTTCGATCTGCTGGCGCTGGGCTCGCTGGCGGGGTCGGGAGGACCGCGGGGTGGGGCGCTGGCCGCGGCCTGGCGCGGCTGGCCGGTGCCGGTCGCGCTCCATCTCTTCGCCGTCCGGGAGCTCCCCTCCCGCCAGTCGGGCCGCTTGCCGGCCGGAGCGGGATTGCTCGATCTCGAGCGGCGCGGCATCGAGGCCGGTGCGGTCTGGAAGCGCCTGGCAAGCGGCGACCGCCTCCGCCTCGACGGCCGCCTGCTCTGGCAGCGGCTGACGCCGGAGGCGGACGGTCGGGCACCGGCCGCGGTGGTCAGGGCGCTGGCGCAGCGAGCGCTCGCGCCGCTGCAGCGCGGCCTCGACGAAGGGATCGCCGCGCTTGCCGGGAGCTACGGCGCCGAGCACGGCGGCCGCGGCGAGTGGCTCCTTGGTGCCGAGCTCGGGGCGCACCTCGAGGCCGGGCGCACCGGCGGCCGCTCATGGACCCGCTTCGGGGGTTCGCTGGGGCTCGGAGTCGGACACGGCGGCGAGCTGCTGCAGCTCGGCTGGCGGCGGGACGGCTCGCGCGGCCTGACCCAGATCTTCGACCTCTACCAGCTCGGCGGTGCGCCCGCCAGCGTGCTGCCCGAGACGGCGCTCGCCACGCGGATCGCCGCGCCCGCGCTGGCGGTCGGCACGCTGCTCGGCGCGCAGCACGAAGAGCAGCGGGCGGAGCTCAAGCTGGGGTTCTTGCCGGTGCCGCTGTTCTTCGAGCGTCACCGCCTGTGGCTGGAGGGGGCGGCGCGCGGGGCCTGGCTCTCGCTGGCCGGACTCGAGTATCGCCTCTCGCTCCGCCCCTACCCGGTGGCGCGGCTGCCTGCTCTCGACCTGCGCCTGGGCCTGGCGCGGTCGCTCTCCGAGCCGCTCAAGGACCAGACCCGCTGGTGGCTGGCGACCGTCTGGCGCCCTTGAGAAGCTCGTCAGGATGGACGCCGCGCTCGGCCGCCACCCTTTCGAGCAGCGGCCTGAAGCGTTCGGGACTGAGCTCCACGAACAGCGCCTCGGCCTCGGCGAAAGGCTCCCGCCGGCCGTCGAGCAGCCGTCCCAGAGTCCAGATCTTCCTGCCTTCGACCCGCTCGACCCAGGCTTCGAGAGTGGCGTCGGTGCCGAGCGGCAGCATGCGCTGGAAGCTGGTGTCGAGCCGCGCCGCGACCGCGATGTGGCCGGCCACCCAGGCGGCCGCTCCCATGGCCTCGTCCAGCACGGCGGCGATCGCGCCGCCATGGGCGTGGCCGGGCGGCCCCTGCGCACCCGGTCCGAACCAGGCGCGGCCGACCAGCCGCTGGTCTGACTCGCGCAGGAAATAGCGTACGCGCAGCCGGCTCTCCTCGGAATCGCCGGCGACGAACGAGCCACGGCCCCCTTCCAGCCGGAAAGGATCGATCGGTGTCCAGCCGGGCTCGGCGACCACCTGCGGCGGCGGCGCCGCCGCTTCGCCGTCCTGGCTCATCGATCCACTATACTCCGCAGCTTGCGGCGATGCGGCAGAGGGCGGGAACAGGCGTGGATCTTGCGTATGCTCCCGCTGCTCGCCGGGGCTTCATCAGGAGAGCGGCGACATGATGTTCTCTGATTCCGCACGGGACACTGTGGCAGAAAAGCGAAAACGCGGTCGTCGCGCCTCGAGCCGCGGCGGCGAGCCCGCCGCCGCCGCCCTCGCCAGCGGCGGAGAACCGCCGCGGCCACGGCGGCCGGGGAGGTCCGCACCCGCCATCGATCAGGCGCCGGCCGCGGTGTGGACGACCGATCTCGAGCTCCATCTGACCTCCGCCATGGGCGCGGCGCTCGCCGCCCTCGGGATCGACGCGGACGGCGGTGCCAGCGGCCTGCAGGAGATCTTCGCCGGTGATCGGGAGGCGCGGGAGGCGCGGCAGGCGGGCGCGGCTGGGTCGGCGGGGGCGCAGGAGCCGCTGCGCGCCCATCTCGCTGCCCTTGCCGGCGAGTCGGTCGGCTACGAACAGCAGCGTCAGGGCAGGCGTTTCGAGGCCCGGGTAGGGCCGCTCCGCGACGCCGAGGGCAGGGTCGTCGGCTCGATCGGAGTAGCCATCGATGTCTCCGGCCGCGGCCCCGGGACAAGTGCCCTGCTGCGCGAGAAGGAGCGCGCCGAGGTCACCCTCGCCTCGATCGGCGACGGCGTGATCCGCACCGACCTCGCGGGAAAGATCGACTACCTCAACCCGATGGCCGAAGCGCTGACCGGCTGGAGCTCGCAGAGCGCCCTTGGTCGTTCCATCCCCGAGGTCTTCCGGCTGATCGACGAGAGCACGCGCCAGCCCCTGTCGGACCCCATCCAGACCTGCCTCGAAGAGCTGCGGATCGTCGAGTCGCCGCGCGGCGCGCTGCTGCTCTCCGCCGACGGCCGGGAGTACTCGGTGCGCGACACGGCGGCGCCTCTGCAATCCCGCGACGGCGCCCCCCTGGGCGCCGTGCTGGTCTTCAAGGACGTCACCGAGCTCCGCGGCATGGAGCGCGAGATGGCCTATCTCGCCAGCCACGACGCGCTGACCGGCCTGCTCAACCGGCGCGAGTTCGAGCAGCGGCTCGATCGGGCCATCCGCAGCGCGGGCGCCGAGCGGCGCCAGCATGCGCTGCTCTACCTCGACCTCGACGAGTTCAAGCTGGTCAACGACACCTGCGGGCACCTGGTCGGCGACGAGATGCTCAGGCAGGTGACGGCGCTGCTGCGCGCCCGGGTGCGCCAGACCGATGCCCTCGCCCGCTTGGGAGGCGACGAGTTCGGCGTCCTGCTCGAGGACTGCCCGCCGCACCAGGCGCGCCAGACGGCCGAAGAGCTGCTGCAGACGCTGCGCGAGTTCCGCTTCTCCTCGCGCGACCAGCTCTTCGAGGCCGGAGTGAGCATCGGCCTGGTGCAGATCGACGGCAGCTGCGACCTGGCGCAGGCAATGAGCGCCGCGGACGCCGCCTGCTACGTGGCCAAGGACCAGGGCAGAAACCGCACCCACGAGTACGAGATCGACGACACGGCGGTGGGGGAGCGTTACGGCGAGATGCAGTGGATCCACCGCATCCACGGCGCGTTCGCGGAGCGCCGTTTCCGGCTCTTCTACCAGTTGATCCAGCCGCTCCAGGCCGCCGCATCGGGGGAGCGCGAGCTGTTGTGCGAGATCTTTCTGCGCATGCTCGACCGCAGCGGACAGGTGATCGAGCCGGCGGCCTTCGTCGCCGCCGCCGAGCGCTATCACCTTGCCACGTCGCTCGACCGCTGGGTCGTCAAGACCGCCTTCGCCGCGCTCGCCGAGTCGCAGCGCATCCCGGCGAGCCAGCCGGTGCTGTTCGCCATCAACCTGTCGGGGCAGTCGCTGGGCGACGAGAGCTTCCTCGCCTTCGTCGTCGAGGAGCTGGCGGCGAGCGGCGTCGATCCGCGCCGGATCGGCTTCGAGATCACCGAAACCGCGGCGATCAGCAGGTTCGACAGGGCCCTGCGCTTCTTTTCGACGCTCAACGCGAAGGGCTTCCGGTTCATCCTCGACGACTTCGGCACCGGCCTCTCTTCGTTCGCCTACCTGCGCGACCTGCCGGTCGCCTTCCTCAAGATCGACGGCGACTTCGTCCGCAACCTGACGCAGGACCCGATCCGACGCGCCATGGTGGAATCGATCAATCAGATCGGCCACGTCATGGGCATTCAGACGATCGCCGAGTGGGTCGAAAACCGCGCCACCTTCGACGCCCTGAAGGAGATCGGCGTCGACTATGCCCAGGGCTTCTGGATCGGCCATCCCGAGCCGCTGATCCACGACCATTGATCGCGGCCCTTTCGTTGCTTCATACTCCCCCGCGATAACTGCCGGCGACCTCCTTCGGTTTCCTCAGCCATCATGGCGCGCGCAGCGGCGATCTCGATGCCTGCCTGACCTTCACCCTGCTGCTGCTGGCGATGCAGCTGCCGCAACTCGGCGACTCGCCGCTTTGCCCCCTGGCCGCCGTTGATCGCGGTGGCGGCGGTCTGTGCCTTGCGCGATCGGCTGCGGCAGCGGAGCTAGGCGGAGACTTTGCGCGGGCCGGCCGACTTGACGGCGTCGCTGACCTGGTCTTCGTACTTCTCGAAATTGGCGGCGAACATGTCGGCGAGCTGCGTCGCCTTGGCGTCGTACTCGGCGGTGCTCTTCCAGGTCTCGCGCGGCCGTAGGACGGGGCCGGGGACGCCTTCGACGCGGACCGGCACGGAGAGGCCAAAGATCGGGTCGTTCCAGCTCTCGACCCGGTCCAGCTCGCCGGCCAGCGCCGCGGTCACCATGCGCCGGGTGAAGCCCAGCTTGATACGCTGGCCAACGCGGTAAGGGCCGCCCGTCCAGCCTGTATTGACCAGCCAGACGCGCGCCCCGTGGCGCTGGATCTTCTCGCCGAGCATCCGCGCGTAGACGCCCGGATGGAGCGGCAGGAACGGCGATCCGAAACAGGTGCTGAAGGTCACCTTGGGCTCCGTCACACCCTTCTCGGTGCCGGCGACCTTGGCGGTGTAGCCGGAGAGGAAGTGATACATCGCCTGCTGCTCGGAGAGGAGGCTGATCGGCGGCAGCACGCCGAAGGCGTCGCAGGTCAGGAAGACGATGTTCCTGGCATGGCCGGCCGTCCCGCCGAGATCGACGTTGCCGAGCTGGTCCAACGGGTAGCTGCTGCGCGTGTTCTCGGTCAGCGATTCGTCGTCGAGATCGAGCTCGCGGGTCTCGGGGTGGCACACCACGTTCTCGAGCACCGTGCCGAAGCGCCGGGTGGTCTCGTAGATCTCGGGCTCCCCTTCGCGCGACAGGCGGATGACCTTGGCGTAGCAGCCCCCCTCGATGTTGAATATCCCGTCGGCGCTCCAGCCGTGCTCGTCGTCGCCGACGAGCGTGCGCCGCGGGTCGGCGGAGAGTGTGGTCTTGCCCGTTCCGGAGAGGCCGAAGAAGAGCGCCACGTCGTCACGGGTCGCGCCGTAGTTGGCGCTGCAGTGCATCGACAGCACCTGCTGCTTGGGCAGCAGGTAGTTCATGACCGAAAAGACGCTCTTCTTGATCTCGCCGGCGTATTGGGTGCCGCCGATCAGCACCTCGCGCCGCGCCAGGTCGAGCAGGATATAGGTCCCGCTGCGGGTGCCGTCGCGCGCCGGATCGGCGGCGAAAGAGGCGGCATCGATCACCGTGAACGAGGGTGCGAAGGAGGTCAGCTTGGCGCCGTCTTCCTCGCGGATGAACATGTTGCGGGCGAATAGATTGTGCCAGGCGTACTCGGTGATCACCCGCACCGGCAGCCGGTAGCGCGGATCGGCGCCGGCGTAGCCGTCGAAGACGAAGACGTCGCGCTCCGCCAGGTGGGCGGCGACCCGCCGCCGCAGGGCGTCGCAGCGCTCGCGCTCGAAGGGGCGGTTGACCTCTCCCCACCAGACGTCGCCGTCGGTCGCGGGATCGCGCACCAGGAACTTGTCATCGGGCGAGCGCCCGGTGTGCTGGCCGGTGGTGCACACCAGCGGCCCCTTGGCGGCCACCGTCGCCTCGCCCTTCCGGATGGCCATCTCGTAGAGACGCGCCGCCGGCAAGTTCCAGTACACCGTCTTCGCCGCGGCGATTCCGTTGCCGTCGATGCCGTGGCAGCTGATGAAAGGACCCTCGTTGCGCATGCCGTCACCTCGGATGATTTGAAGAGATGAGAGACCCCCGCACGGGCGCTCCGCGGCCCTGGCGAGACGGCGCCCGCATCCGGTCGGAGAGCGGAAAACCCTGCGAGTCTACACCTTCCTCCCGCAGCGCCAAAAAGTCAGTCGTGCTGCCTGGGCGGCGGCGGCACCTGCACTTTGACCGGCGGGTGCTTCTTGAGCTCCTCCAGGAGGTAGGTGACGGCGCGCTCGAGGCTGGGGTCGTGGCCCTTGGCGATCTCTTCGGGGCGGTCGATCACCTCGATGTCGGGGAGGACGCCGACGTTCTCGACGTCCCACTTGCCCTGCGTGTCGAGGAAGCGGAAGGTGGGAGTCGAGAGGCTGCCGCCGTCGAGGAGGTCCGGGTGGCCGGACAGGCCGATCAGGCCGCCCCAGGTCTTGGTGCCGATCAGCGGGCCCATCCCGAGCTTGCGGAAGTAGTACGGGAAGGCGTCGCCTCCCGACCCGGCCAGGCCATTGATCAGGCACGCCTTGGGGCCGGTATTGACGAAGCCCGGAGTGGTCGTGGGCTCGACGCCCCGCGCCACCCAGTAGTTGAGCAGCGGCCGGCTGAGCAGCGAGATCATGCGGTCCGGGATGAAGCCGCCGCCGTTGTAGCGGTCGTCGATGATCAACGCATCTTTTCTGGCCTGGGGATAGAAGTACTTGAACAGCTCGCGGTTCCCGGCGACGGCGGTGTCCGGGATGTGGATATAGCCGATGCGCCCGCCCGAGGTCTTGTCGACCCACTCGCGGTTGCGCTTCACCCAGTCGGTGTAACGCAGGTTCTGCTCGCTCTTGACCGGCCGCACCTTCTCCTCGCGGGCACCTTTGGCAGTCGGCTCGGAGTTGATCGAGAGAGTCACCACGTGATCGGCCTTGTTCTCGAGCAGGCGGTAGAAGTTGTCCACTCCTTTGGTTGGCCGCCCATCGACGGCCAGAATGTACTCGCCCTCCTTGACGTGGACGCCCGGCTCGGTGAGCGGCGAGCGGAACTCCTCGTGCCAGTTCTCACCGGCGAAGATCTTGGTGACGCGGAAAGCCCCCGAGCTGTCGGGCTCGATCTCGGCGCCGAGCAACCCGCCCTCGACCCGCCGCGGCTCCGCCTCGTCGCCGCGCGCCACGTAGACGTGCCCGGCCGAGATCTCGCCTCCGATCTCGGAGAGGATGAAGTCGAGGTCTTCGCGGTCGGCGAGGTAGGGCAGCAGCGCCGCGTAGCGGTCGCGCATCGCTTTCCAGTCGATGCCGTTCATGCCCGGGTCATAGAACCAGTCGCGCATGATGCGCCAGGCGTCGACGTACATCTGCTGCCACTCCTCGCGGGGGTGGATCTGGAGCACCAGCTTGTCGAGCGGGAGCAGCCCCTCGGTCGCCTTCTGGCCGGCCTTGGCGTCGGCGATCCCCCAGTTGTCGCCTTTGTGGAACAGCACCTTCTTGCCGTCGGCCGAGAGGTCATACTCGTTGATTCCGTCCAAGATGACCGACTCTTTCTGCTCCTTGACGTTGTAGAGCTTGAGCTGGCCCTTGGCGCCGTCGCCCACCAGGTAGAGCACTCCCTCGGAGTTGGCGCGCAGGGCACGGTAGTCGCCAGGCGGTCCCGGGATGGCCCGCACCCGATTCTCGAATCCGTCGGCGTCGATCTTGACCCGAACCGCCTTCGCGGGCTTGCTCGGCTCTTCGCCGGCGTCCTCCTTGCCGCCCGTTGACGCCCCGCGGCTCTTTCCGCTCTCCTCCGGCGCGGCATCCGGTGTTTCGGACTTGGGCGCGACTTCTCCAGGCGGCGGCTCCTTCTTCTCGGCCGGCTTCTCATGCTTGGAGCGCTTGCCGGAAGGCGGCACGGGAGTGCCTGGCGGAGTCGGAGAGCCCGGCGCGGTCGCGGCGGACTCCTCGTCACTCTTGGGCAGGAAGAGGGCGGGTCCGTCTTGCGACAGGACGGCCACGTAGACCCGGGTGGGATTGGTGTAGAGGTAGTCGAACTCGAAACTGCTGAACGTCAAGTTGAAGTCGCGGTCGGAGAGGAAATAGAGGTAGCGGCCGCTCGGATCGAAGACCGGCTCGCTCTCGCGGGCCTGGCTGCCAGAAAGGCGGAAGGCTTTGGCGGAGTCGAGGGCGTAGACCCAGATCGCCGGCAGCTGCGTCGGGTCGTTCTTGGTGTAGGCGAGGAAGCGGCTGTCGGGCGACCAGCTGTAGGTGGTGATGTCGTTGTAGGAGCTGTGGTCGGCGTCGGTGACCTTGCCGGTCGCGACATCAACCCAGCGCAGGCGCTGCTTCTTGTCGCCAAAGGCGAGCTTCTTGCTGTCAGGCGACCAGAGAGGCTGGAAGCGCCAGACGTCGCCGTCGGTGGTGACGCGGCGTTCCGTACCCGAGCCGTCGCGGTCGCGGACGTAGACCTCATACTCGCCGCTGCGGTCCGAGAGGTAGGCGATCCAGCGTCCGTCCGGCGACCAGGCGGGATCGATCTCGCGGACGCCCGGCGTCTGGGTGATGTTCAACACCTCGCCCTTCTCGGCCGGCACGGTGAAGATCTCGCCGCGGGCCTCGAAGACAGCGCGCTTGCCGGTGGGCGAGATCGCCCCGTTCTCGATGTTGGCGCGGACGCTCTTGAAATGGGGGAGGGTCTGCGGCAGGTCGCCATAGACGCGGATGGGGACCCGGCTGCTCTTGCCGGCCGCCGGATCGAAGAGGTAGATGTAGCCCCCGTTCTCGTAGACGATCTTGCCACTGCCGGCGCTCGGCCAGAGGACGTCGTAGTCGTCATGATTGGTGAGCTTCGCGGTCTGCCTGGTCTTGAGGTCGTAGGAGTAGAGGTTCAGCGTGTGCTCGCGGTCCGAGGTGAAATAGATCTTGTCGCCGATCCACATCGGCTGGTTGTCGGTGCCGGGGTAGTCGGTGATGCGCTCGGAGGTGTCGTGCTCGAGGTCGTAGATCCAGACGTCCTGGGCACGCCCGCCGCGGTAGCGCTTCCAGCCGCGGAACTCCGACTGGATGGGGGTGTAGACGAACTTGGTGCCATCCGGCGACAGCATGCCGTTGCCGCTTTCCGGGACGCGCATCGGGCGCTCCATGCCGCCCGCCACCGGCACCAGGTAGGGACGGCCCAGCCGCTCGCTGTAGGGCACGCGATTGGCGCGGAATACGACGTCCTTGCCGTCCGGCGTCCAGCCCAGGACCTGGTTGTCGTAGCCGCCGCGCGGCGGCAGCTGGCCGACGTCGTTGTGGAACGTCAGCTGGCGCGGCGGCCCGCCGTCGGCGCTGATCAAATGGACCTGGCGGCTGCCGCTGTACTCGCCGGTGAAGGCGATCCACTTGCCGTCGGGCGAGAACTTCGGGAAGAGCTCGAGCCCGGGATGGGAAGTCAGCCGCCGGGCGACCCCGCCCTCGGTCCCCACCACCCAGATATCGCCGCCGTAGACGAAGGCGATCCTGTCGCCATGGATGTCGGGGTAGCGCAGCAGGCGGCTCTCCCCTGGCGGCGGCTGGGCCGGCAGGAAAGCGGGAAGCAGGAGCGGCAGCAGGCCGAGCACGGCCCAGGCCTTGGCGGTAGGCAAGGATGACTCCTTTCTAGTCCCCACCGCCTGCGCCGGCCCCGACGGATGCCGCAGCTTTCGCCTGTTGCGGCACTCCCGGCAGGTCGGAAACGGCGCTGCGGTGTGGCGGTAAATACCTGCTCGAAGCATCGATCGGATCGCCCCCCCCGCAACCCTGGCGCCCCCTCCCCTGGCGCAGAGACCAAATTCGTCTTAGCCGGGCGCGGAACGCACGTGAGCGCATCTTATTCTGGTTATCTGGGCGCCGGGCTGCCGGCGGGGGCGGGCTGCGCGGCCGTGGTCGGAGAGGCAGCGTGCGAGCCGGGAGGAGGCCTGTCGACGGCGCCCCACGCCGCCGGATCGGGGAGGGCGAAGACGATGCCCGCGCTCGCCAGCGCGCGCATCAGCGCGAGGTTGATCGCTTGCTGCTCGTCCATGTAGGCGCCGTAGTCGGAGGTCGGCAGATAATAGATCGCCTCGAAGTCGAGCGCCGTCTTGCCGAAGCCCTTGAAGTGAGCGCGATCGAAGCGCACACCACTTACACCATTGCGCGACTCGACGATCCGGCGCACCATGCCGGGGACCCTCTCGACCTGGTCGGCGGTGGTGCGGAAGTCGAGCCCGAAGGCAAGCACCACCCGCCGCTGGCGCATCCGCTGATGGTTGCGGATGCGGCTTTTGAGCAGGTCGCCGTTGGCAAAGATGAGCTGCTCGCCCGAGAGGCTGCGCAGGCGGGTGGTCTTCAGGCCCACGTCCTCGACCTGGCCGATGAAGTCGTCGATCTGGATAGTGTCGCCGAGGACGAACGGCTTGTCGATGGCGATCGACAGCGAGCCCAGGATGTCGCCCAGGATGTTCTGCATCGCCAGCGCGATGGCGATGCCGCCCACCCCGAGCCCCGCCACCAGCGCCGTGACGTTGATCCCCAGGTTGTCGAGCGCCAGCAGGATGATGATCACCCACAGCGCCAGGCGCAGGATGAAGTCGAGCGCGCCGAGCACGGTCGCCGACGCCGCGTCCGAAGCGAGCCGCCGCCGCCGCTCGCGCAGCACCCACCTCTCGATCCCCACCGAAGCCCAAGTTGCCGTTTGCAGCAGCAGCGCGAGAACGGTGGCCGTGCGCAGCAGGTCGCGCTGGCGCGCCGTCAGGTCGAGCGCCAGCGCTCCCAGGTAGAGCGGCACGAAGGCGAGCAGCAGCCAGCGGCTGTGGCGCGCCAGCTCGACGACCAGCTCGTCGAGCTCGGCCGGTCCGCGCGGCGGCTGCGCGGCCCGCGCCTCCAGCCGGCCGCCGAAGCGGCGGAGGAGCAGCCGCTTGACGATGACGAGAACCAGCGCCGCGGCGAGGGCGACTGCGACCGCCACCGCCCAGTCGGCCGGCCGGTTGCCCAGGATCGGCGCCCGGCCCCACTCCAGCGCTAGCGCTAGCTGGCTGATCATTATCTGCTTGGGGGGCCCGGGGGTTGCGGGCCGCGAGGCAAGAATGCTATCACTCCCCCAGGCGTCCAGCGTGGCCCGAAGAGTCCCCACCTCCCTCCACTCCTAGAGAGGCCCATGTCCGAAAACATCAGCTTCTTCGACCAGGTGAACCGCAACTTTGACAAGGCGGCGGCGCTCACCAATCACCACCCTGATCTTCTCGCCCTGATCAAGAACTGCAACAGCGTCTATCACTTCACCTTTCCGTTGCAGCGGGCGGACGGGACGATCGAGGTCATCCACGCCTGGCGCGCCGAGCACAGCCACCACAAGCTGCCCACCAAGGGAGGGATCCGCTACAGCCTGTCGGTCAACGAGGACGAGGTCGTCGCCCTGGCGGCGCTGATGACCTACAAGTGCGCGGTGGTGGACGTGCCTTTTGGCGGCGCCAAGGGCGGCATCAAGATCGACAGCAAGAAGTACACCGTCACCGAGCTCGAGCGCATCACCCGCCGCTACACGTTCGAGCTGGTCAAGAAGAACTTCATCGGTCCCGGCATCGACGTTCCCGCCCCCGATTTCGGCACCGGATCGCGGGAGATGGCCTGGATCGTCGATACCTTCGTCGCCCTGGCGCCTGACAAGCTCGAGGGGCCGGCCTGCGTCACTGGCAAGCCGCTCGCCCAGGGCGGCATCCGCGGGCGCGCCGAGGCGACCGGGCGCGGCGTGGCCATCGCCACCCGCGAAGCCTGCGACGTGGCCGAAGACATGAAAGCGTGCGGCCTCTCGCCGGGCATCTCGGGCAAGCGCATCGTCGTCCAGGGGCTCGGCAACGTGGGCCAGCACGCGGCGCGCTTCCTGGAGCAGGCCGGCGCGGTGATCGTCGGCATCGTCGAGTACGAGGGCGCCATCCATGCCCCGGCGGGACTCGACCTCACCAAGCTCTGGGCGCACCGGCTGGAGACCGGCTCGATTCTAGGGTTCCCGGGCGCCACCGACCTGCCGCGGCGCGAGATCGGGCTCGAGCTCGACTGCGACATCCTGGTGCCGGCGGCGCTCGAGAACCAGATCACCAAGCAGAACGCGCCGCGCATCAAGGCCAGGCTGGTCGTCGAAGGGGCCAACGGGCCGATCACCAGCGAGGCGAGCGAGATGCTCGACGCGAGCGGCGTGCTGGTCCTGCCGGACCATTTCGTCAATGCCGGCGGCGTCCTGGTGTCCTATTTCGAGTGGCTGAAGAACCTTTCCCATGTCCGTTTCGGGCGCATGGAGAAGCGCTTCGAGGAGCAGGCGTTCCGGCGCATCCTCGGAGCTATCGAAGGGGCCACCAGCAAGCGCTTCGGGCCGCAGGAAGTGGCCGACATCACCCACGGTCCGGACGAGGCCGATCTGGTCAACTCGGGGCTCGAAGACACCATGGTCAACGCCTACCACCGCCTGCGCGAGATCCGCAACCGCCACCGCGGCCAGGCCGATCTCCGCACCGCCGCCTTCATCGACGCGATCGACAAGATCACCCTCTGCTACGCCGACCTGGGGATCTTCCCGTAACGCGGTTGCACCCGCCGGCACGGCCCGGGCTTTGCCTTCCCGATGGTCTTCGCGCCTGATCCAGGCAGGAGCTCTCAGCTCTCAACATAGCGTTGACCGCCCCGGGAATCGTCGGCCGCTAGTCGTTGCCTGGAAGCGACGGGATGAGACGCAAGTACTGGTACATCGCGAACAGCTCGCGATCGCTCATGTGGCGGTAGTCCGGCCAGGGCATCACCTGGAGCAGCGGCCCCATGGCCGGGTGCTTGTGCTCGAGGTCGACGCCAGTGCGCATGGTCTTCAAGAACTGGGCGAAGGTCATACCGGCGGGCAGGCCATGCTCGTCCGGTGTCAGGTTCCGCGAGGTGAAGGGGCCGAACGCCCGGCCCCCGGCGAGGAAACCGGCGGTGTTGACTTTCGTCGGCTGCCCATGAAAGGGGTCGCCGCCAGGGACGAATGCCGGGCTGGTATGGCAGCCGCTGCAATCCCCCACGGTATTGACGAGATAGCTGCCCAGGCCGACCAGCTCGTGCAACGGCGCGCTGTGACCGCGGATCGGCACGGGTGACAGCCGAAATCCTTCCGCGGACCGGATCACGTCGCTGTCAACCGCCTCGGCCTTTTCCTGGTCGGCCATGTCTGTTGCGACCACGGCCAGAGCGCCAAGGACCAATGCGCCCAAGCCCAGAGAGCTGATGGCGAATCCTCGTTTCCCTCTCATCTTCGGTTCTCCTCTCTCTCGTCGATCGAGCAACGGTCGATCCGTTGTTCCCAGTTAAGTCGTTGCTGGGTCAGGCTAGGCTCGGAGCAGCTGGTTCGCTAGAGCATGTTCATGCCTAATCCGTGTGGCACAATCTCGAGTCGAGCGATGGTGTTTTCCCGGCGCGATCCCACCGCCGGCTCCCCGAGCGGGCGCCGGTTGGCCTGCCTTCTGTGGCTGGTCGTGGCCGCCCCCGCCCATGCCGAGCGCCTCCCGATCCGGACCTTCACGACCCTCGACGGTTTGGTGCACGACGGTGTGCGCGCCGTCACCCAAGACGCCCGCGGATTTCTATGGTTTGCGACCAATGGGGGTCTGTCGCGATTCGATGGCTACGGCTTCAAGAACTACGGCAAGTCGGATGGGCTGCCAGACGTTCTCGTGCGCGCTGTCCTGGAGAGCAAGGACGGCAGACTCTGGCTGGGCACCGAGCGGGGGCTTTGCGAGTTCGATCACCGCCCCGCAGTCGCCAGAGGTCAGCTCTGCCAGAGCTTCCGCTTAGGACCGAAGAGTGTGCGGGCGCTGTTCGAAGACGGCGACCGCAACCTGTGGGTGGGGACAGCGAACGGGCTCTTTGTTTCCGATTTGAAGGCGCGCGAGACGGTCTTTCGCGAGCAGGAGCTGTACCCGCCAACCCGGGCCTCGAGGAGCGTAGGCGTGAATTCCATCCGCGCCGATGGTCGCGGCGGTCTTTGGCTCGCGACCTGGGACGGGGTGATGCGAGTCCTCAAGAATCGGCAGGTCCTGCGCTATCCGGCGGGCGCGGCCGGCGAACAGGAGCAGCGCGTTTTCGACATTCTCCCCGACCCCAGCGGGCGCCTTTGGGTGGGGGATGCCGTGCGCGGTCTTTTCGTCTGGCAAACGCCAGAAGACTCGAAACCACCGCCTGCCGGCTGGAGCTTGGCGGGTGCCGCGAGGCGCGGAAACTCGACGGTTGATGGCCGCATCAGCTTGCCCCGGTCGCCGGGCGAGGTATGTCTTTTGACCAGCCGCGACGGCTTGAGCAATGAGTTCGTGCGCCAGGGCCTGTTGCGAACCTCCAATGGCAACATCTGGATCGGCACCGTCTCGGGCCTGACGCGCTTCGACGGCGTGCGCCTCCGCGCGTTCCGCGTCGCCGCTGGGTTGAGCGACCCGGCGGCGCAGCCCTGCCTGGAAGATCGGGAGGGGAATCTCTGGCTCGGCTCCGCGAACGGCGGAGCGATGCGCCTCGCTGGCGAAGGGTTCGCGACCTACACCGAGGCCGATGGCCTGCGCGGCTTGAACGTCGGCTCGATCCTTGAAGGTCGCGATGGTGCCCTGTACGTGCAAGGCACCACCCCGGAACTGCGGGACCTCATCCAACGCTTCGACGGCGAACGGTTCACCGCCGTCGCACCTCGGCTCCCCCGGGGCTCGGTGACCGCGGGCCAGCTATGGCAGAGCGGGCTCCAAGACCGGAAGGGTGCGTGGTGGCTGCCCACCGCCTTCGGCTTGGCGCGCTATGCGCCGGTCGCGCGCCTCGAAGATCTCGCTCATGCACCCCTGGTCGAGAGCTACACGCCGGAGCGCGGGCTTGGCGGGCGGGATGTCTCCACTCTGTATGAGGACCAGCAGGGCGACGTCTGGATCGGAACCTGGGGTCCAGGCTTCCTGACGCGCTGGGTGCGGAAGACCGGTCAACTGCAGCGGTTCGGTGCGGCCGAAGGAGTGCCCGCCACCGCCCCCACGGCCTTCGTCGAGGACCGCGGTCGCACGCTCTGGATCGCCTTCGCGAGCGGCGAGCTGGGCCGTTTTCGCGGCAACCGCGTCGAGCTGCTTCCGTTCGCGCCGCCGGTCGGATCGAGATTCATCAACCCGAGGGGCCAGACCTACGCAATCGTCAGTCTGTATCTCGACCGGCGCGGCGACCTCTGGGTCGCCACGGCCGGCGCCGGAGCGCAGCGGATCGAGGATCCCACTCGCCCCACCGTGCGACTACGTACGTTTACTACAGCCGACGGATTGTCCGACGACCGCGTGACTTGCATCGCCGAGGACCCGCGGGGGGACCTCTATTTTGGCACGCTCAAGGGCGTTGACCGCATGGACCCCGGCACCGGCCGCTTCCGCCACTACACGGCTCTCGACGGCCTGCCGAGCGGCATCATTCAACCCGCCCTCCGGGATCGCCATGGCGAGCTCTGGTTCGGAAGCACGCACGGCCTCGCACGCTTCCTCCCCTCCGCGCCGCGCGCGCCGGCGCCACCAACGGTTTTGATCACAGCTCTGCTCGCGGGAGGCAACACACGCGCCGTCTCCGAGCGGGGCGTCCAGCGAGTTTCGCAACTCAGCCTGCCGGCGGACCATGGCGACATCCAAATCGAATACGTCGGCCTCAGCTTCGCGCCCGGCGAACGGCTGCGGTACCGGTACCGCCTGGAGGGGGCAGATCGGGACTGGAACCCGCCCACGGAGGGGCGGCGCATCAACTACGCTCGCCTGGCCGCCGGCTCCTACCGCTTCGTCGTGCGGGCGTTGTCCGCCGAGGGCGGCGTGAACGCACCAACGGCGAGCGTCGCGTTCACCGTTCGGCCGCCGCTCTGGCGCCGGAGCTGGATCCAGCTGCTGGCGGTCGCGATGGCTGCGGGCCTTGCCCTCTCCCTGCACCGGACGCGGGTCGCGCGCCTGGTCGCCGTCGCGCGTGTTCGCGGACGAGTGGCGGCCGATCTCCACGACGATCTCGGTGCAAGCCTCTCGGAGATCGCCATTCAGAGCGAGCTGCTGAAGCAGCGCCTGGGCAACCGGCAGGATGACGTGGCAAACGTCTTGGCGCAGAT
Source organism: Thermoanaerobaculia bacterium (assembly GCA_035544875.1). Taxonomy (GTDB): domain Bacteria; phylum Acidobacteriota; class Thermoanaerobaculia; order Multivoradales; family UBA5704; genus JASLEW01. The sequence continues at coordinate 221,051 of DASZZP010000083.1, forward strand.
CGCAGACACTTCACGATCTCTCATCGATGTGGTGAGCGACACGGTCTGGGCGGTCGACCCGCGGAACGACGACCTGCAAGGCCTGGCCACCCGGTTGCGCCACTTCGCGAGCGGCGTGCTCGAGCCTAAGGGAGTGCGCTTCGAGCTGGAGAGCGAAGAGGGCGCAGCCGCGGTCGCTGTCGCTCCCGAGCAACGCCGGCAGCTCTATCTCATCCTCAAGGAGGCGGTGCACAACATCGCGCGTCACGCCGCCGCGGGCCACGCTCACCTCCGCTTGGCGGTTCGTGATGGCGACTTGCTGGCTGAGCTTCGCGACGATGGGCGCGGCTTCGACCGCGAATGCGCAGACGGTGGCGAAGCGACGGGCAACGGCCTGCGGAACATGCGCCAGCGGGCGCGCGAGCTTGGAGGCGAGCTGCTGATCGACGCGCGGCCCGGACACGGAGTCGGTCTCACGCTCCGCGTGCCCCTGGGTGGCGGCAGGCGGAAGCAATGAGCATGAACATGCTCTGTCTCGGCCACCGAAGGATGTCTACTCTCTGCTCGCAGCCGAAAAGGAGCCGCTCTTAGCTGTGGACCAGACTGGCACCGAGATCCGCGTCGTCATCGTCGAGGACCAGCGCATCGCGCGCGAAGGACTAGCGCAGCTCATTCAGGGCACTCCCGGCTACCGCGTCGTCGGAGCCCACACTGCCCTTGAAGAAGCGCTGAGAACGATCGAGCGGGAGGCCCCTGACGTCGTGTTGCTCGACATCAACCTGCCCGGCAAATCGGGCTCGGAAGGCGTGGCGGACGTTCTCGGGCTGTGCCCGGAGGCTGCGGTCTTGATGCTGAGCGTCTTCGAGGATCAGGACAAGATCTTCGAGTCGATCTGCAATGGGGCCTGCGGCTATCTCCTCAAGAAGACCCCGCCGGCCCGTCTGCTCGAGGCGATCCGCGAAGTGCACGAGGGCGGCTCGCCGATGTCGCCTGAGATCGCGCGCAAGGTCATCCGTTACTTCCGTGGCGTACCGGCTCCGGCTCAGTCCCTGCCAGAGCTTCCCGATCAGCAACGCCGGCTGCTCGCCCTTCTCGCCGAGGGGTACAGCTACCAGGCCTGCTCCGAACGGTTGGGGATCAAAGTCAACACGGTGCGCAACTATGTCCGCCTGGTCTACGAGAAACTCCACGTCCACTCCAAGGCCGGCGCCGTCGCCAAGGCCCTCAAACACCGATTGATCTAGAGAGCGCCACGTCGCCCGTCTCAGGGCTCGAGACCGAGGACCCGCAGGTCCGGCTTCACACCCCGCCCGCTGGGACGCGATGATGAGTACCTTGATCAGGTCAGCACCGGCAGGCGGCCGGCGGTGCGGGGGGTGGCGACGTCCGAGAGGCGGACCGGGAGGCGGCGGGCGCCCCAGCGGCCGGGCGGGCCGCTGAAGCGGCCGGCGCAGGAGGCGCCGCAGCTGGCGCAGCGGCCCTCAGGCGTCAGGTTCCAGGCGGTCAGCACGTACCAGTCGCGGCCGATCAGCGGCTCGCCACAGCCGTGGCAGTAGGTCGTGCCGCCTTCCTCGTCGTGGATGTTGCCGGTGTAGGCATAGCGCAGGCCGTTGGCGAGAGCGATGCGGCGGGCGCGGGCGAGCGTCGCCGGGGGCGTCGGCGGGGTGTCGAGCATCTTGTAGTCGGGATGGAAGGCGGTGAAGTGGATCGGCACCTCCGGCCCCAGCTTGTCGAACACCCAGCGGGTCATGGCGTCGAATTCCTCGTCCGAGTCGTTCTCGCCCGGGATCACCAGGTTGGTGATCTCGAACCAGACGCCGGTTGAGTGGCGGAGGTAGACCAGGGTGTCGAGCACCGGCGCCAGGCTGCCGCCGCAGACCTGGCGGTAGAAGCGCTCGGTGAACCCCTTGAGGTCGACGTTGGCCGCGTCCATGTGGCGGTAGAACTCGGCGCGCGGCTCGGGGCAGATCTCGCCCGCGGTCACCGCCACGGTGCGGATCCCGGCCGCTCGGCAGGCATCGGCCACGTCGACCGCATACTCGAGGAAGATGACCGGGTCGTTGTAGGTGAAGGCGACGCTGGCGCAGCCCAGCCGCCGCGCGGCGCGGGCGATCTGCTCGGGGGAGGCGCCGTCGGCCAGCGTATCGACCTCGCGCGACTTGCTGATGTCCCAGTTCTGGCAGAACTTGCAGGCCAGGTTGCAGCCCGCGGTGCCGAAGGAGAGCACCGGTGTGCCGGGCAGGAAGTGGTTGAGCGGCTTCTTCTCGATCGGATCGACGCAGAAGCCACTCGACCGGCCATAGGTCTTGAGCACGATCTCGTCGCCCTCGCGGGCGCGCACGAAGCAGAGGCCGCGCTGGCCTTCCAGCAGCTTGCAGAAGCGCGGGCAGAGGTCGCATTGAACGCGGCCGTTGTCCAGGCGGTGCCAGTACTTGGTCGGAACGGTATCGGACGGGTGAACGGCGCTCATACTCGAAGCCCGGATGACACTTCTTGTAACGGCCGCAGGCGCGGCGCTATTTCCCAGTCGCCCGCGGGCTCCCCTTGCGGGATTCCTTGGGGAGTCGTTGAGGGACGCGGGTCATGGCTTGGCCGCCGGGGGCGGCGGGGGCGGCGGCGGCGCGGCCAGGGCCTTGAGCTCGGCGAGCGGGCGGACGACGCCGCCGCGCACGACGTAGCGGATTTGGCGCAGATTGGCGATCGCGGCGGTGGGGTCGGCGCCGACCACCAGGAGGTCGGCAAGCTTGCCCTTCTCGACCGTGCCGAGGTCCTTCAGCCGCCCCATCGCGGCCGCCGCGCCGCGAGTGGCGGTGACCAGCACCTCCCGTGGCGCGAGGCCCGCCTTCTCCATCGCCTCCATCTCGGCATAGACCGCGGGACCGTGCAGGGTCAGCGGGTTGCCGGCGTCGGTGCCCATGGCGATCGGGATGCCAGCGCGGAAGACGCGCAGCAAGTTGGCCGCCGCAGTCGCTTCGCGCTCGGCGGTGCGGGCGGCCAGGGTGGTGAGCTGTTGGGCGGTACGGGAGGTCGAGCCGATGGCGGCGGTCTCCGCCACGCGCGCCAGGGTGTCGCGGTCGACGCAGCCGTTGGGGTCGTCGACGGCCGGCGGCTGGTGCCGGGAGTCGCTCTCGTAGAGCCGCAAATAGCCGTGGCCGACGGTCAGGGTCGGACAGTAGAGGGCGCCGTTCTTGATCGCCAGGTCGAGGAACTCCTGATCGACCGGCTTGTCCCAAACGCTGTGGACCAGCAGGCGGGCGCCGGCGCGCAGCGCCTCCTTGGCTTCCGTCAGCCCGGTCGCGTGCACGATCAGCGGCAGCTTGCGCTGGCGGGCCTCCTCGCCGGCCGCCTGCACCAGCGGCGCGAGATCGGTGGCGATCTCCTTGCCCTGGACCGGGATGAACCAGACCTTGACCGCGCTGCTGCCTTGCTCGGCGAGGTAGCGCACGCCGGTGCGCGCCGACTCGGCGTCGTGCAGGAAGATGAACTGGCGGTCGCCCGCGAGGTTGACCCAGTGATCGCGCGTCGACAGCAAGGGGCCGGCCGCCGCCACTCGCGCGACGTCCGAGCGCGGCTCGGCCCAGGCGGGCAAGCCGAGAGTCCAGGAATAGCCGCCCACGTCGAAGACTGCGGTCACTCCGGAGCAGAGATATGAGCGGCCGAAGCGCTCGGGATGGAGGCGGAGGCCGGCCTCGACCTTCTCGTAGGGATGCCGGTCGCGCACGTCGAGGGCGTCGGGGCGGCCGTCGGCCCAGCCGGTCTGCGAGAAGTGGACATGGGAGTCGATCAGCCCCGGCGTGAGGAAGCTCCCCGATAGGTCGAGCGTGTCGATTCCCGGAGGCACCGGGCAGGCGGCGCGCCGGCCGGCGCACTCGATCTTGCCGTCGCGCAGCAGCACGACCGCGTCGGCCACGGGTGGCGCCCCGGTGCCGTCCAGGAGGGTGGCGCCGATCAGGGCGCGGGGTGGCGGCGGCACGCCAGGCTCGGCGGGAAACGCGCTGGTGACCGCGATCTTCCAGCCGGCGTCGGTCTTGACGAAGAGGCGCTGCGACAGCCCGCTCGACTCGTCGGCGCCGTAGCGCACTCGGTAGCGGTAGGACCCATAGACCAGCCCCGGCCGCACCGGAGTGAGATGAATGTCGTCGGCCTCAAGGTTGTCGGGCCACGCCTGACCGGCGGACGCCTCGAGGTTGCCGAAACCCTCCCGGGTGCCCTCCGGGCCGCTCAGCGCGACCCGCTCGGAGTGCAGATAGCACGCGAGGTAGGCGGCGCGGTTGCGGTCGTGAATCGCCTTCAGGTTGGCCTGGAAGAGCGCTCTGGCGGCAGGAAGATCAGAGGCCTCCGATGGATCGGCCGCGGTTTCCGCCGGGGTCGCCGGGCTCGCCGGGGCCGCGGCGGCCGCCGGCGAAGGATTCGCCGCAACGCCGGCGGCGGCCGCGCGCCCCACCCTCACCCCGCCGGCCCCGCCAGCATCAACGAGGGCCAGCAGCAGGAAGGCGGCCGCCGCCGGTCCCAGCCGGCGCACCAAGCGCGCCGAGCGGACCGATTTGAGCATTGCCGCGGTGATGGAAGCGCAGGTAGCTCGCACAAGCTCCATACATCCTCCTCGGGCGGTTGGTCGCCGCGTCGCCGAATGGATGGCCGATCCTACCAGGGTCGGCCAGGGTCGGCGCAGAGAAACCCGCCGGCGGGGGCGCCGGTGCTGTCGGGAGCCATTTGCGGTCGAGTGCCGCTGATAGTTGAGGCAACCCCTCCGAAGTTCGAACAACCTACGACGATGGTGGTCAACCGTCAGCCAATGTGGTTGGGTCTGTCACCGCCTCGGCATGGCTGGGCCGAGGCACCCCGGATCGGGGGTATACTCAGCGACACAGCGATTAGCCTGAGCGAAGATGTCGGTTTCCGGCGGGGCGGAGCGGCTGCCATAGTCGCTCGCCAGCAAGCCGCCGGCCGACCCGGCCGCCGCCGGACCCGCGCGGTTCTCAAACGCTGCCGACGTCAGCCCGATCCCTTTTTTCCGTCCGATGCACGCCGCCGCGTTCGTCATCGCCGTCTTTCTTGCTGGCTGCGCGCTGCTGGTCAAGGCCGTGCGCTGGTGGCGGCCCGGCTTTCCGCTGCGTGCCGCGCTCGGGTATGTGGCCCTGACCGCGGCCTTCTTTGCGCAGCCGCTCTTCACCGGTGCTCTGCAGGTCGCGACCGAGCTCGCCTACGACCGGCTTCCCTTTGCGGAGATGGCCGGCAAGGAGGCGCAGCTCAATCACTTCCGGGCCGATACTCTGTTCGAGCAGCTGCCGTTCCATACCCTGGTGCGCCAGCGCCTCCTGGCCGGCGAAGCGCCGCTCTGGTCGCACGAGCTGGGCACCGGCGAGCCGCTCCTGGGCAACGGCCAAGCGGCGCCGTTTGCGCCGCTCCACGTTCTGGCCCTTCCTCTGCCACCTCTGCGGGCGCTTTCGGTGGCCTCCGCCTGGCAGATCCTGCTCGGCCTGCTGTGCACGCATGCGCTGCTGCTGACTCTGGGCGCCGGGCCGTGGGGCGCTGCGCTGGGAGCCGTGGGCTCGGGACTCTCCACCTATTCCGTGGTGTGGCTCTACGACACGCTTGGCATGGCGGCCGCCTGGGTGCCCGGGCTGCTGCTCGGCCTGCTGCTGGTGCGCGACGGCGCGCCGCGCGGCTTCCGGGGTCTCACCGCCTGCGCCCTGGGCCTGGCGCTCTCCGGCCATCCGGAGACGATGGCGCATGCCGGGATCGCCGCGGCGGTGGCGGCGGTGGCGCTGTTCATGCGGCCCGAACCCGGGCGCTGGCGGTTTCTGGCGCGGCTGGTGGCCGCCGCGTCGCTGAGCGCAACGCTTGCCGCCCCGGCGCTGCTGCCGCTCCTGCAGACGCTACCGGAAAGCGTTCGCGGGAGGGCCTTGGAGCGCGACCCGACTGACTTCCAGCCGCTGCCCTTCGAGGCCCGTTTCCTGCTCCCGGTCTTCTCGCCGCTCGCCATGGGCAGCCCGCCTGACGGGACCTACCCATTTGAGCTGGAGTTCCCCGAGATCTGCAGCGACTATTCCGGGCTGCTGGTGCTGGCCCTGGCCGTGTCGGGCGCGCTGGCCTTGCGCGGCCGTTGGCTCTTCCTGCTGGTAGGGGGCCTGGCCGCACTGCTTGCGGCGTTGCGGGTTCCGCCGTTCTTCGAGCTGATGCTTCACCTGCCGGTGATCGGCCCAGGAGCCCACGGGCGGATGCGCGAGTTCTGGGTGCTGGCGGTCGCGCTCGCCGCGGGCCTGGCGCTCGACCGGGTCGCCGGCCAGCGGGCGCTGCGCCGAGTGGCGGCGGTTTTGATCGCGATCGCCGGTTTAGGGCTGGCGCTGGCGCCACCGGCCGGCGGCGCCAGCTGGCCGTGGGTGTGGTGGGTCGTGACACTGCTGGGGGCCGCCGTGGCGCTGACCGCGCTCCTTGTGCCGAGGCTGCGGCCGAGCTTCCCGCCGCTCGTGCTGGCGGCTGTGACCCTCGATCTTTTCCTGGTTGGAGTCCGCTACCACGCGGCGGTCCCGGCACGCTTCGACCTGGCGCCGCCTCCCACGATCGCCTACCTCCAGCACCAGGGCCGGGCGTCCGCGGCCCCTTTCCGGGTGTCGTTCGAGGGCTTCGATCTGGCGCCCAATCTGAATGCGCTCTACGGCCTTTGGGACCCGCGCGGCTACGATCCGGCGCGCCCCGACGATGCGGCGCGGCTGGTCGCCTGGTGGCTGGCGCACCGCAGCCACTTCTATCAGAACATCACCGATTCGCTGAAGAAGATCAACCAACCCGCTCGCGACTATCTCGCGATTCGGTTCCTCTCGACGTCGCACGAGCGCGAGCTACCGCCTCCCTGGCGCCTTGCCTTCGAGGGAAAGGGAGGCAAGGTGTGGGAAAACCCGCAAGCGCTGCCGCTCTTTTTCATGCCGCGTACGATCGTAGGGTTCGAGCAGTTTCGACGGGCGCGGCGGGCGGCTATGGAGGTTGGCGAGGCCGGCGACTTCCGAGCGGTCGGCCTGACGACCGAGGCGCAGGGCGTCTCTTCCCAGGATGGCCGGGTGAGCGCCATCCGGCCGCGCAGCAACGGATTCGACCTTCAGGTCGAGACCGCGAGCGGTGGTCTGGTCGTTTCCAGCGTGAGTTACACCTCGGGGTGGGAGATCGGGGCCGGAGGCCGAAGGCTGCGGGTCGTCGAGGTCAACGGCGGGTTTCTCGGCTTCCGCCTGCCGCCGGGCTCCCATTCCGTCAGCCTGAGTTACCGGCCGTGGAGCTGGACCCTGGGGCTCGTCCTGGCCGCCGCAGGCGCGGTCCTGGGCCTCCTTGCCGGGTGGGGCCGGCGGCGTGGCCTGCGTGCGCTGTCCTGGCTCTACTAGCCCGAGCCTACCAGGGGAGGAAGGTTGAGAAGACGTCCTGGCCTACACGGGGCAAGCCCACTCGCCGCATGTCGGCTCTCGCATACGCTACTTCGATCTGGAACGCAGCGCCAGCCGCCAGCAGAACGAGAAGTGCGAGGGTCACAACAAGCACGGGACGGCCACGTCGCGACGAGAGGGCGTCCGATGGAAGACCGCGCAATCCCGCAGCGCTGAGCGCCACGAAGGCAGCGAGCGACGGAAAGAGATAACGGCCTTGGGGCTGCCAATCGACGAAGGTAAGATAAGCCACAACGAACGCCACATTTGAAAGCACCGCAACACGCATCACGCCGAGCGACTCTTGCTTGGGCAAGCCGAGATCACGCGGCGTATGCGCCGACCCGAGGAGCATGAGGCAGGTTGCAGGAAGGAAGAGAAAGTAGAAGGGCCAAGGCAGCAGGATATTGAGCCAGCCAAATTTCGCCCAGAAGCTGATCCAGAGCGATCCCATCCAATGAGTGGAGAGCAAGACGGAGTGTATGCTGGGGTGGCCAGCCGGAATCGGAGCGAGAAGAGAACCGAAGCGGAGCACGGAGAGAGCCGCCGCTCCGGCAAGACCCAGGCCGGCAGTGCCGAGAAGACCGGCCGCGGCGCGGCGGCAGCGCCGCCGGAGAAGGCCCGCCGCGGCAAAGCACAGCGGCGGGAGGAGAACGGCACCGGAGGCCTTGGCGAGGAGCGCCAGGCCAGCGGCGGCACCGGCAACTCGCGCAACTCGAACAGAGGGTGGGTCTCCGCCGGCGAGCCGGCAAAGATAGTAAAGAGAAATAGCGCCGAGCGCCATCAAGGCGGTGTCGCTGTTGACGCTGGCCGAGACAAACAGCACCTGCGGCGCAAACATTAGGGGAGCCGACACCAGGGCCGCCCGGAGTGGATCTCCATCCAGAAAGAAAAGGGCGGTGCGGAAGAGAAACAGCGCCGCGATCAAGCCCCACGCCAGTCGAGCAACGCGCAGCGCGATGAGAGCACGGCTCGCGGCCACGGCTGCGGGCTGACGATTCGGAAGGAAGGCTCTGCTCCCGGCCTCCGCGAAACTGAATTCCTGGTTGCGCGCAAACGGAAAGTCGATCGGACCGCCGTTGACTGCGGCCAGCCACAAGGCAGACACGGCGTAGTCGAGCGGCGGCTGGAAGAACTCGTAGTTGGTGCTATCGAAGGCTGCAGGCCGCAGAGGCAAAGAATGGGAGCGGATGAGTGAATCGATATAGAAGAGGTGTGCAGGCTCATCCGGTGCTTCACCGGCAGGTATGACCAGCGCAAAGACGACACCGAGTGCCGAGAAGAGGGCCGCAAGACCAATGCCCAGGCGTCGAGGCGAGTCCATAGCAGTGTCTATCCTGGCCACGGCGAGCCCCCGTTGGATGTTGGCCCCGTTGGAAGTGGGCCAAGAGTGGGCCACAAAGGCAACAGCGTTAGGGGTAGAATATTCAAACCACTGATTCTATTGATGCCCGAGGCGGGAGTCGAGCCCCCGCCAAGGGCGCCATCCTGCGGCCCGCCTGCGTATGAAGCGGGTGGGGTGCACGCTCCCACTGTGGCATCATCATGCGATCTGTGCTTCCGGACACCGGCAGTCCCCGATCACCCAAGCCTGCCCGCCGCTCCAGCCGCCAAGCCGCCGAGCCGCCCGGCCGCCGCGGCCCGCGCCCTGCCGCCACGGCCGGGAAGCGGCCATGCCGCTGCCGCGGGCTGGCGCTCGGCCTGCTGGCGGCGTGGGTGGCGGCGGCCGCGCTCGCCGCCGCCGCCGCCGCGCATGAGCTCGGTGTGATGCAGGTCTTCGCCAGCTTCCAGCAGTCCGGCGCCTACCAGATCGACCTCCAGGTCGCCGAGGAGCACCTGGCGCCGGGACAGGGGGGCGGACCGGCCCACCCGACCCGCTATGGGCGGATCGAGGGGCTGGGCGGCAGCGACGACGAGAGGCGCCTGGGACGGTTCCTGAGCGACCTGATCGACGGCACCACGATCGCGTTCGACGGCCGCCCGGTCGAGCCCCGGGTCGCCTACGTTTCAGATCCGGCGCGCGGGTCGCGAGCTGCGGGGAGATCCCTCAGGGGAATGGCGCCGTCCATCGCCGGACGTGCGGCCGAGCTGCCCGGAATGCCGGCCTCGCCGCGGCGCTACCGGCTGCGCCTCGCGGGATGGATTCCCGGCGGGGCGCGATCGTTCACCTTCACCAGCGCGCTCAAGACGCCGCGCTATCCGCTCGTCCTGGCGGTCGAGGGCGACGAGACCTCGCTCTGGAAGTGGGTCGACGGCCAGCGGACGAGCCCGCCCTTCGCGCTGCCGGCGCGCGTGGTGCCGCCGACCAGCCGTGCCGTGGCGCTGCGCTCTCTGCGGCTCGGCTTCGACGGCGTCCTGCCGCGCGGCACCGCGGCGGTCCTCTTCGTGCTTGCCGTCTTCCTGCTCGCCGGCGGGGTCGCGCCGCTGCTCGTCCAGCTCGCCGCCTTCACCCTCGGCCAGGCCGCGGGGCTGGCGCTGGCGCTGCGCGGCGCCGTCGCGTTCTCGCCCGCCGTGGCCGAGCCGGCGATGGCGCTGGCGATCGTCTACCTCGCGGTCGAGAACCTGGTGCGCCGCCGCCCCTCCTCGTGGCGCGCAGTGCCGCTGCTCGCCTTCGGCTTCCTGTTCGGCATGGCGGGTCCGGACGCGGCCAGCATCGCCGCGCCCTCCCCCGCCGGCGGCTGGAGCCTCGGGGCCGCCATCGCCGGCTGGAGCCTCGGCGCCCTGGCCGCCGAGTCGACCGTCCTCGCGGCCGCCTTCCTGCTCATCGGTCTCCCCTTCCGCCACCAGCTCTGGTACCGCGGCCGGGTGGTCGTTCCCGCCTCCTGCCTGATCGCCCTCGTCGGCCTCTACTGGACCCTCGAGCGCCTGCTCTCCTGATCCCGCCGCCGCAAGCTGCCGCAGCTGCGGCGACTGGCCGAGGCGGCGCCAGAGGAGACCGCAGGATCGAGCCGCCTGCTGTTCTCCGGGAACTACCATGCGCTAATGCGTGCACTTGCGAGTCGGCGTAAACTATGAGCATCCACGCCAGCTTGGACTTCCCAAGGGGTGTGCCGCCATGGCCGACTTGCAGGAGGGGTTCTGGGACAATCTCCTGGACTACATCCAGGACCGGACGGTCGTTCCCGTCATCGGTCCGGAGCTGGTCACGGTTCGCGAAGGCGACCTGGATGTGCCCCTCTATCGCTGGCTGGCGCAGAGGCTGGCGGCCGATCTCGAGCTGCCCGCCGGGGAGCTTGGCGAGGGCTTCGACCTCAACGACGTGGTTTCGCTGCACCTGCGCCGGCGAGGAGAGCGGGACGAGCTCTACGCCCAGATCCACAGACTGCTGCGCAACGCCGCGCCGACGCCGCCCGAGTCGCTGCTGGCGCTCGCCGGCATTCCTGGTTTCGATCTCTTCGTCTCGCTGACCTTCGACTCGCTGCTCGCCGACGCCATTGGCGCCGCACGCGGCGGGCCGGGTGCCGAACAGATCGCCTATTCGCCGAACGCCGCCGACCGCGACCTCGCCTGTCCGAAGGCCGAGCTGCGGCAGCCGGTGGTCTTCCATCTCCTGGGGCGGGCCTCGGCTTCCCCGGACTACGCAATCTGCGACGAGGACCTGCTCGAGTTCCTGCACGCCATGCAAGACAAGCAGCGCCAACCCAAGACGCTGTTCGACGAGCTGCGCGGCAAACATCTGCTCATCCTCGGTTGCAACTTCGGCGACTGGCTCGCGCGCTTTTTCCTGCGCACCGCGAGGAGCCTCGAGCTGTCTCAGAAGCGCAGGCGCTGGGACGTGCTGGTGGGCGGCCAGATCGCGCATGACGCCGGGCTGGCGCTGTTCCTCTCGAGCTTCAGCTCCGACACCCGCGTGGTGCCGTTGGCCGCGGCGCAGTTCGTTACCGAGCTGGCCAGGCGCTGGCAAGCAGCCCATCCAGTTGCGGCACAGAGCGGGGAGCCCGTGGCGCGGGATTCGAGCACGAGCGGAAGGAGCATCCCAGACGGGGCAGTTTTCGTCAGCTACGCAAGCGAAAACCTCACGGCGGCAGGCAAACTGGCCGACGGCCTGCGCGCGGCCGGCCTGGAGGTGTGGTTCGACAAAGATGCCTTGCAGATGGCGGATGACTGGGCGCGCAGCATCCGGCGCGGCATCGAGCGCTGCTCGCTGTTCCTGCCGGTGATCTCGCGCGAGGCCTTGAGCGAGGAGAACCGTCGTCGATATTTCTGGCGGGAGTGGAACGACGCGGACGACTTCGCTCGTGGGATGGCACCGGACGAGGCCTTCATCGTGCCCGTGGTGATCGACGATACCTCCCTCGATTCCAACGCTCTACCGGACTCCTTCAACAGGAAGCAGGGCAAGAGCTTGCCGGACGGGAACGTCACGCCCGACGTGGCGAATCTGCTGAAGGAGCTGGTGCACGCCTTCCACCGCCGGCAGCGAGCGGCGTGAGCGGCGCGAGCCATGCAAGCGACGCGAGCGAGTCAAGCGACTCGAGCGACTCAAGATGATCGAGCTGCAACGCCAGGCCCTGAGCCGCGACAACCCGTGGCCGGGGCTCGATCCCTTCGACGAGACCGACCAAGACTACTTCCACGGCCGCACGGCGGAGTCGGGCGAGCTGCTGCGGTTGGTCCGCCGCGAGCCGCTCACCGTGCTGTTTGGGCGTTCCGGGCTGGGCAAGACGTCGCTGCTCAAGGCCGGGTTGTTCCCGCTGCTGCGCGGCGAGGATTGCCTGCCGGTCTACGTGCGCCTCGACCATGCCGATGGAGCGCCGGCGCTGCGCGAGCAGATCTTTCGCGGATTGCAGACGGCGTGCGATGCCGACCGAGTCCAGGCTGCCCAGCCCGCCAGCGGCGAGAGCCTGTGGTCGTTTTTCCACCGGCGCGCAGCGGAGTTCTGGAGCGATCGCAACCGCCCGGTGACCCCGGTCGTGGTGTTCGATCAGTTCGAGGAGATCTTCACTCTCGGCCAGGAGAGTGAAGCGTCGCGAGACCGTTCGTCCGCCTTCCTGGCCGAGCTGGGAGACCTCGTGGAGAGCCGGCCGCCGGACGCGGTCAGGCAAGCGCTGGAGGCCGAGCCCACGGCGGCGCGACGCTTCGATTTCAAGCGCTCGACGGTCAAGCTGGTGCTGAGCTTCCGCGAGGAGTTCCTGGCCGAGATGGAGGGGCTCAAGGAGCAGATGGCCACGCTGGCGGGGCACAAGGACGAGGTCACGAGCGTCGCCTTCAGCCCGGACGGGAAGCGGCTGGCCTCGGGGAGTTATGACAAGACCGTGATCCTGTGGGACGTGGACGGCCGCAAGCCGCTGGCCACGCTGGAGGGGCACAAGAGCGCGGTAAGGAGCGTCGCCTTCAACCCGGACGGCAAACTGCTGGCCTCGGCGAATCTCGACAACACAGTGAGCCTATGGGACGTGGACAGCCGCAAGCCGCTGGCCACGCTGGAGGGGCACAAGGAGGTGGTCTTGAGCGTTACCTTCAGCCCGGACGGGAAGTGGCTGGCCTCGGCGAGTGCTGACCAGACCGTGATTCTGTGGGACGTGGAAAGCCGCAAGCCGCTGGCCACGCTGGAGGGGCACAGGGGCGAGGTTCAAAGCGTTGCCTTCAGCCCGGACGGGCGGCGGCTGGCGTCAGCGTGCCTGTACGACACCGTCATCCTCTGGGACCTGGACCTGGGTGTCCTCATGGCTGAGGCCTGCCGCACGGCCAATCGGAATTTGACCTGCGAGGAATGGCGCACTTATGTTGGGGTCGACAAGCGCTACCGTAAGACCTGCGAGATGCTGCCCGGACCTGAGAAGTGCGATTGACTTCGGCGGCTGGACCGCTTCGACCGTTCGACCGGCCTGCGCATTGACTTCGGCGCTGGCGCTGGTATCATGCGGAATTAGTACCGAATAGGTACTGTTTTAAAGGGTGGTGGGAGAGATGTGGGCGAGGGGCCTGGCAGCATGATCCGGATCACCAAGCAGACCGACTACGGCATCGTCCTCCTGACCCACATGGCGGTCCATGCGGAGCGCCAGTTCAACGCTCCCGACCTGGCCGCGGAGGCCCATCTGCCGCTGCCGATGGTGAGCAAGATCTTGAAGCTGCTGGCGCGGGAGGGGCTGCTGATCTCGCACCGCGGAGTCAAGGGAGGCTATGGCCTCGCCCGCCGTCCGGCGGCGATCTCGATGGCGGAGATAATCGCCGCCCTGGAAGGGCCGGTCGCGATCACCGAGTGCATCGACGAAGAGGGCGACTGCGCGCACGAGCGCCTGTGCCCGGTGCGCAGCAACTGGCACCGCATCAACGAGGCGATCTTGAACGCGCTTTCGGGCATCACGCTGGCGGAGATGACGAACCCGTTGCTGCCCAAGCTGGTGACTTTGGGCCGCGGGGCTTACGCCGCCTCGAGCAGCGAGCGGCAGCCGCCGCTCTGAGGCCGCGAGCGAGCGAAAACCGACGGAAAACATATACCGAGCAGACCGAGCGACACCGAGGAACGCGATGCAGACTTCGACCGAAACCATCGAGAAACTGGCGACCCAGGACTACAAGTTCGGCTTCGTGACCGACGTCGAGCAGGACACCGTGCCGCCGGGTCTCGACGAGAGCGTCGTGCGGCTGATCTCGGCCAAGAAAGGCGAGCCGGAGTGGCTGCTCGACTGGCGGCTCAAGTCCTACCAGCACTGGCTGAAGATGGAGGAGCCGACCTGGGCGAACATCCATCATCCGCCGATCGACTACCAGTCGATCGTCTATTTCGCCGCGCCCAGGAGCAAGAAGGGTCCGCAGAGCCTCGACGAAGTCGATCCCGAGATCCTGGCCACCTACGAGAAGCTCGGCATTCCGCTGCGCGAGCGCGAGCTGCTCGCCGGGGTCACCAATGTAGCCGTGGACGCGGTCTTCGACTCGGTCTCGGTCGCCACGACCTTCAAGAGCAAGCTGGCCGAAGTCGGGATCATCTTCTCGTCGTTCTCCGAGGCGGTCCACAATCACCCGGAGCTGGTGCGGAAGTACCTGGGCTCGGTCGTCCCCTACTCGGACAACTTCTTCGCCACGCTCAATTCCGCGGTCTTCTCCGACGGCTCCTTCGTCTACGTGCCGAAAGGCGTGCGCTGCCCGATGGAGCTCTCGACATACTTCCGCATCAACGCGCGCAACTCCGGGCAGTTCGAGCGCACCCTGATCATCGCCGACGAGGGGGCCTACGTCTCCTACCTCGAGGGTTGCACGGCGCCGATGCGCGACGAGAATCAGCTGCACGCGGCGGTCGTCGAGCTGGTCGCCCTGGAGGGCGCCACCATCAAGTACTCGACCGTCCAGAACTGGTACCCGGGCGACGAGAACGGCAAGGGGGGCATCTACAACTTCGTCACCAAGCGCGGCAAGTGCGAGGGGGCGAGGTCCAAGATCTCCTGGACCCAGGTCGAGACCGGATCGGCGATCACCTGGAAGTACCCGAGCGTCATCTTGAAGGGCGACCACTCGATCGGCGAGTTCTACTCAGTCGCCCTGACCAAGGGCTGGCAGCAGGCCGACACCGGCACCAAGATGATCCACATCGGCAAGAACACGCGCAGCACGATCGTCTCCAAGGGGATCTCCGCCGGGCACGGGCAGAACACCTACCGCGGCGCGGTCAAGATCCTCAAGGGGGCTGACAACGCGCGCAACTTCTCGCAGTGCGACTCGATGCTGATCGGCGACCGCTGCGGCGCCCACACGTTTCCTTACATCGACGTCCAGAACCCCCTGGCCAGGATGGAGCACGAGGCCTCGACCTCGAAGATCGGCGAGGACCAGATCTTCTATTGCAACCAGCGCGGCATCTCGACCGAGGACGCGGTGTCGATGATCGTCAACGGCTTCTGCAAGGAGGTCTTCCGCGAGCTGCCGATGGAGTTCGCGGTCGAGGCGCAGAAGCTGCTCGCCATCAATCTCGAGGGGAGCGTCGGCTGACGCCCAGCGGGGCCGCGAACGAGATTGTTCCGTGCGCCAGGGGAGGGGGCGTCCCCTTCCCCCCCGGCGCCGCCGGGCAGGCCGGCACATCTACCATTGCCGGCACTCCCGGCAGGTCGGGACCCGGCGGCCTCCGACAACCGGGAAGGGGACTCGCGGGGGTTGCGGGGGGCGATCCGATCGATGCTTCGAGCAGGCCTCCACCGCCGCATCGCAGCGCCGTTTCATCCCTCGGGGTCGGCGCAGCCGGTGGCAGCTAAGAAGGGAAGAAGACGAGCGATGATGCTTGAGATCAAGAACCTACATGCGTCGGTCGAGGGCAAGGAGATCCTGCGGGGGATCGATCTTTCGATCCAGGCCGGCGAGGTGCACGCCGTCATGGGTCCGAACGGCTCCGGCAAGAGCACGCTGGCGCGAGTGCTCGCCGGCCAGGAGACCTATTTGGTGACGGCGGGCGAGGTGCTCTACGAGGGCAAGGACCTGCTCGACCTCGATCCGGAGGAACGGGCGCGCGAAGGGCTGTTCCTGGCCTTCCAGTATCCGGTCGAGATCCCCGGCGTCAGCAACACCTACTTCCTCAAGGCGGCGCTCAACGCGGTGCGCAAGCATCGCGGTCTGCCCGAGCTCGACGCCATGGAGTTCCTGAAGCTGGTGCGCCAGAAGATGAAGCTGGTGCGGATGGAGGAGACGCTGCTCAACCGGCCGGTCAACGAAGGCTTCTCCGGCGGCGAGAAGAAGCGCAACGAGATCTTCCACCTGGCGGTGCTCGAGCCGCGCCTGGCGGTGCTCGACGAGACCGACTCGGGCCTCGACATCGACGCCCTGCGGATCGTCGCCGACGGCGTCAACTCCCTGCGCCAAGCCGATCGGGCGTTCCTGGTCATCACCCACTACCAGCGGCTGCTCAACTACATCGTGCCCGACCACGTGCATGTATTGGTCGACGGCCGCATCGTGCGTTCCGGCGGCAAGGAGCTGGCCCTCGAGCTCGAGGCCAAGGGCTATGCCTGGCTGGAGGGCGAGGCGGGAGCGGCGCCGGCGGCGCCGGCAACTGCACCGGCGCCGGCGGGGGCTTCCCTCGCATGACGCCCGCGGCCCAGACTCTGCGGCGGACGCGGCGCGAGCTCGACGAGAGCCCCGGGATCGCGGCCTACCTGGCTGACTGGGAGGAGCTCAGGCTCGGCCTGCCGCCCTCCGAGCCAGCCTTCGTCAAGGCGCTGCGCCGGGCGGCGATCGAGCGCTTCGCGGCGTTCGGCTTCCCCAGCTCGCGCCAGGAGGAGTGGCGCTTCACCAACGTCGCGCCGATCGCGCGCGCCAGCTTCCGCCGCCCGGGACCGCGCGCCGCCGCCCCTCTCGCCGATCTCGAACATCTCCTGCATCTCCCGAGCATCGTGCCCCAGATCCCCGCCGAGCAGCTCGGCTCCTGGACCTTTGACGCCGCGGCCCGGCTGGTCTTCGTCGACGGGCGCTTCGCGCCGGAGCTCTCGACCTCCCTGCCGGCCGAGCGCACCGATTGCTCGATCGATCCCGCCGCACTCACCTCGATCGGCTCGATCGGCTCGATCGGCCCGATCGGCGCTGAGGTCGTGGTGGGGAGCCTTGCCGCGGCGCTCGACCGGACGCCGGAGCTGCTCGAGCAGCACCTCGGCCGTCACGCCGGCTTTGCGGACCATCCTTTCGTCGCCCTCAACACGGCCTTCCTGCGCGATGGCGCGCTCGTCGTTTTGCCGCGCGGCCTGGTGTTGGAGCGCCCAATCCACCTGCTCTTCTTGAGCTCGCCCGCCGCCGGCTCGCCGTCCGCGGCGACGGTCTCCTATCCCCGCAACCTGTTCGTCATGGGCGAGGGGAGCCAGGCGACCATCGTCGAGAGCTACGCCGGCGCCGGCAGCTACCTGACCTGCGCGGTGACCGAGCTGGTCGCCGGCCCCGGCTCGGTCGTCGACCACTACAAGGTGCAGCGCGAGAGCCGGGATGCCTTCCACATGGCCACCTTCCAGGTCCATGGCGGGCGCAACAGCTCGATCTCGTCGCACTCGATCTCGCTCGGCGGCGGGCTGGTGCGCAACGACGTCAACGCGGTGCTCGCCGGCGAGGGGATCGACTGCATCCTCAACGGGCTCTACCTGGCCGACGGGCGCCAGCACGTCGACAACCACATGCGGGTCGAGCACGCCCAGCCGCATTGCGCGAGCCACGAGCTGTACAAGGGGATCCTCGACGGCAAGGCGCGGTCGGTGTTCAACGGCCTGATCCACGTCAATCCGGGGGCGCAGAAGACCGACGCCAAGCAGTCCAACCGCAACCTGCTGCTGTCGTCCGAGGCGATCGCCAACTCCAACCCCCAGCTCGAGATCTTCGCCGACGACGTCAAGTGCACCCACGGTTCGACGGTCGGTCAGCTCGACGACGACGCCATCTTCTACCTCCGTTCCCGCGGCATCGGCGAGGAGGCGGCGCGCAGCCTCCTGACCTACGCCTTCGCCTCCGACATCGTCGAGCGCATCAAGGTCGAGCCGGTGCGGCGCGACCTCGAAGAGTTCCTGTTCAGCCGCCTGCCCAAGGGCGAGGTCGTGCGGCAGGCGGTGTAGGAAGGAGCGACGCGCCAATGCCGGCCGCAGCGCTCGGCGCACAGACCACGGAGGGCAGCGCGGCCGCGCGCGCGGCCGGCGCGTCCCCCGCGCCGCCCGCGCTGCCTGTTCAGCCCGCCGGATCGCCCCCCGCAACCGGTCGATCCCCTTCCCGGTCGCCCGAAGCCGCCGGGTCCCGACCTGCCGGGAGTGCCGGCAATGGTAGATGTGCCGGCCTGCCCGGCGGCGCCGGGGGGGAAGGGGACGCCCCCTCCCCTGGCGCACGGACCAATTTCGTCTTGGACATCGAGCGAGTCAGGGCGGAGTTCCCCATCCTCTCGCGCCGGGTCAACGGCCATCCGCTGGTCTACCTCGACAGCGCGGCCAGCGCGCAGAAGCCGCTGCCGGTGCTCGCGGCGCTCGCCTCTTTCTACCGCGACTCCTACGCCAACGTCGAGCGCGGCGTGCACGTCTTGTCGCAACGCGCGACCGACGCCAGGGAGCGCGCCCGGGCGACCGTCCAGCGTTTCCTCGGCGCGGCCGCTGCCGACGAGATCGTCTTCGTCCGCGGCACCACCGAGGCGATCAACCTCGTCGCCCAGAGCTACGGCCGCCGGCGGCTGCGCCCGGGCGAAGAGGTCGTGGTGACGGCGCTCGAGCACCACTCCAACCTGGTGCCCTGGCAGATGCTGTGCGCCGAGCGCGGGGCACGCCTGCGCGTGGCGCCCATCGACGACCGCGGCGAGGTGGTGCTCGAGGAGTTCGAGCGCCTGCTCTCGCCGCGCACGGCGATCGCTGCCCTGACCCACGTCTCGAACGCCCTGGGCACGGTCAACCCGATTACCGAGATGGCCGAGATGGCCCACCGCCAGGGGGCCGTGGTGGTGGTGGACGGCGCCCAGGCGGCACCCCATCTCGCCCTCGACGTGGCGCGGCTGGGGTGCGACTTCTATGCCTTTTCCGGGCACAAGGCGTATGGTCCGAGCGGCATCGGGGCGCTCTACGGGCGAGCCGAGCTGCTCGCCGCGATGCCGCCCTGGCAGGGCGGCGGCGGCATGATCGAGAGCGTCAGCTTCGAGACCACGACCTATGCGCCGCCGCCGCACCGCTTCGAGGCGGGGACCCCCGCTATCGAAGCCGCGGTCGGACTCGCCGCGGGGCTCGACTACCTGACCGCCCTGGGGCAGCCGGCGGTCGCCGCCTGGGAGCGCCAGCTGCTGGCGGCGGCCACCCGGCGGCTGGCTGAGATCCCGGGCGTGCGCGTGGTGGGGACGGCGCCAGAGAAGGCGGCGATTCTGTCGTTCGTGCTCGACGGCGTCCACCCCCACGACGTTGCGACCGTGCTCGACGGCCTGGGCATCGCGGTGCGCGCCGGCCACCACTGCGCCCAGCCGCTGATGGGGCGATTGGGTCTCGCCGCCACCACCCGCGCCTCCTTTGCCTGCTACAACACCTTGGCGGAGGTCGAAGCGCTGGCGGCGGGCGTGGCGCGCGTGCGCGAGGTCTTCGGCCGATGAGCTCGGATCTCGGCGACCTCAGGGAGCTCTATCAGGAGGTGATCCTCGATCACAACCGGTGTCCCCGCAACTTCCGGCGGCCGGCCGGCGCCAACCGCAGCGCGCAGGGCAACAACCCGCTGTGCGGCGACCGGGTGACGGTCTTTCTCCAGGTCGAGGGCGACTGCCTCCAGGACGTCGCTTTCGAGGGCGCGGGCTGTGCGATCTCGACCGCGTCGGCCTCGATGATGACCGAGGCGGTGCGGGGCAAGACGCTGGCAGAGGCGCGGCAGCTGTTCCGGCGCTTCCATGCCCTGCTCACAACCGGCCCCGAGAAGAACCCGCGCGCCGGCGAGGAGATGGGCAAGCTCGAGGCCTTCACCGGTGTGCGCGAGTTCCCGACGCGGGTCAAGTGCGCAACCCTCGCCTGGCATGCGCTGCAGAAAGCGCTGGACGAGCCTGACGAAGCCCGCTGAGCCGCTGAGCCGCTAACCCGCTAGACAGTGCGCGGGCAGAAAAGGAGCCTAGAATGGCAGACGCAGATACCAATCTCACCACGAGCCCCGACCCTGGCGCGGCCGCGACGGCCGCGCGCCTGGAGCCAGGGGCGCCAGGGCCAGCGGCGGCGCCAGGTGGTGCGCCGGTTGCGCCGGTTGCGCCGATTGCGCCGATTGCAGCAGGGGCGGCAGAGGAAATCGAAGCCGGGATCGTCGCGGCGCTGAAGACGGTCTTCGACCCGGAGATCCCGGTCAACATCTACGAGCTCGGCCTCATTTACGACCTCAACGTCGAGGCCGGTGGGCAGGTGCAGGTCAAGATGACTCTCACGTCGCCCGCCTGCCCGGTCGCCGGATCGCTCCCCGGAGAGGTCAAGAGCAAGGTCGAGTCGGTGCCCGGGGTGGCCGCCGCCGACGTCGAATTGGTCTGGGATCCGGTCTGGAACCCCTCCATGATGTCGGAAGCGGCACGCCTGGAGCTCGGGATGTTCTGAAGAGGGCATCTTTACCTGATATCCAGGATACCCGTTGCATGATTGAGTGATAAAGTTGCCGGGCTGCTCCTTTTCGACCAGCCCGGATGAAGAACTCGCCCGCCTCCGCCCGTGATGCCGGTCCGCTCGAGAGCCTGCTGGCGCGGCTCCGTCCCAAGCTCAAGCACATCCTTTTCACCTACAGCGTTCCGCCGAGCGACGCCGAGGACGTCCTGCAGGAGGTGTTTCTGGCCGCCTTCAGCAAGTGGGAGACGATCGAGAACAAGGAGGCCTGGCTGGTTGGCACGCTGCGCAACCGCTGCGCCGCCTACTGGCGGCAGCGGCGGACCAGCCTGCTGCAGCCGGTCGACTCGGCGCTTCTCGACGCCCTCTCCGCGCCGCTGCCTCCTCCCCAGGAAAGGGCGACCCTGGTCTGGGACCTCGAGACCCTGATCGAATCGCTGTCGGACCGCCATCGGGCGGTGCTCTGGCTGCGTTTTCGCCTGGGGCTGACCAACGATGAGGTGGCGCGCCGGCTCGGCTATTGCCCGGCGAGCATTCGCAAGCTGACCGGCAGGTTCCTCGACCGCCTGCGCAAGCGCATGGCCGCCGGCGTCGATCCCTTCGCCCCCGGTTAGGACCACGAGAACGGAAGAGCGGCGAAGTTCGTGGGTATGTGGCATAGTTGGCCGCTCTCGGCGGCGACGTCCCAGGCCTCGCCGCGATGACCTTCCGGGCGCTGCTTCCCAGCCGCGGGGAATGGCAGAACGCTTACTCGTGGTTGCACCCGGTGCTGTACGGATGCGGGTTTGTGGAGGGCCTCTGTGAACCTTCTGATCGCGAGGAGCGCCAGGATGCTCGCCTGCGCGGCGCTGTCGGCGGCGGCACTCTTGGCCGGCGGCGCGCGGAGTGTGGCGGCGCCGGCTCCTGCGCCGGCACCGGCGGAGACGCCGCCCGCGGTGTCGAGCGAGGAGTTCCACTATCACTGGCAGCTGCGCAACCTGGTGGGCGTCATCCTCGGCCTCGTCCTCCCCCGGCAAGGCGACGGCGATCTCAGCTTCAAAATCGACCGCGACGGCCACATGAAGAGCGAGCTCGTCATCACCTCGCCCGAGAGCCACGGCGGGGAGTTCTTCAGGTACGGTTCCGAGATCGACGTCCGCACCATGCAGCCGATCCGCGCCTGGAGCGCCTTTCTCTGGCGCGGGCGCTCGAAGTCCGAGAGCGACGAGATCGACCAGAAAGGGGTGCTCGATATCGTCTCTGGCATCTACGCTCTGCGGCACGATCCGCCGCTCAAGGCGCGCCCGCTGGAGATCTGGTCGGACGGCAAGATCTATCCAGTGGTGATCGTGCCGCTGGGCCAAGAGAGCAGGTTCATCGACCACCACCAGGTCTACACGCTCCATTTCTCCATCCGCCCGGTCGAGATCGCGAACGCTCGGCGCTGGAAGGGAAGGGTGGAGGTCTGGCTGGCCCGCGATGCCGTCGCGACCCCGGTCGAGATCGAGATCATCCGCAGCCTGGCTGACGTGCGGCTCGAGCTCCGGTCGGCGCCGGCGACGCCGGGCTGACCGTCCCGCTGCCTCGCGCACCGCGCGCTACGCGCCCGCCGCGTTTTCCCACCCGGCAGAAAGTCCGCGCCGGCCCGCGGCGTTGCGCTAGGATTGAAACTCCTAACTGAGAGGAGGCTCTATGCGGAGCGCAGCGACCTATTGGATCCTGGGAGCGATCGTGGCGATGGTCGTCGTCTCGGCCTGTGAGCCCAAGGGGGACGGCGCCTCGACCGCGGCGAAGGGTGGCGCTCCAGGCGTCAAGGTTGGATCGGAGCCGATGAAACCCGAGGAGATCGCGCAGGCGGGGCAGGCGCCAGCCGCGGCGCCGGGCCAGGCGCAGGCATCCGGGCAGGGGCAGGCGCAGCCTCACGCCGCCTCGGCCACCCTGCTACCGGCCACCGACAATCCACGCTTCTCCGGCACCGTGACCTTCACCCAGCAGGGTGATCAGGTGCGGGTCGTTGCCAACCTCGCGGGGGTGGAGCGGCCCGGCAACCATGGATTTCACATCCATGCCACCGGGCAGTGCGAGCACGATCCAGGAGGCAATCATTTCGCCAGCGCCGGCGGTCACTTCAACCCCACCGACGCCCCGCACGGCTGCCCCGACGCGGCGGCCCATCATGCCGGCGACTTGGGCAATGTAGTCATCGGGGCCGACGGCAGCGGGCACGTCGACCTGACGACGCCGATGCTGTCGCTGTCCGGTCCCAACTCCGTGGTCGGCAAGGCGGTCATCCTGCACTCCGGCGCGGACGATTGCACCAGCCAGCCGGCCGGCAACGCCGGCGCCCGCCTGGCCTGCGGCGTGGTGAGCGCCGGAGGAGCGGCCGGGGCGGGGAGGGCAGCCAGCGGCGCTCACTGAGCACGAACCCGCGCCGCCGCCGCCGAGGGCGCTGAGATATGCCTCCCAAGTCGCCCAGAGACCTCTGGGCCACGCTGCTGCCGACCGCGGGAGCGCTGCTCGGCCTGGCCGCCGCCGCGCGGATCCGGGCGTTCGCCGACGTCGAGCTCTTTGGCGGTGCGTGGCCGGCCACCGGCATCGTCTGCTGGCTCGCAGCGCTGCTGCTAGTGGGCGTCGCCGGCGCCTTCCATCGACCCCTTGGCGCCACGACCCTGGGCCTGGGCACGATGGTTCTGGCTCCGGCGGCGCTGCTCTTCGGTGCCCTCGCCGCCGCGAGCCTGGCTGCCGTCTCGCTGCTGCTTGCCGAGGTCGCCTGGCGCTCGGTGCGCTCCGCGGGCTCGGTGCCGCTGCCCGAACGCCGCCACCTGCTGCGCGCCGTCGAGGCGGCGGGCGCCGCGGCGTGCGGCGGCCTCGCCGCGGGTTTCGTCTGGGCCTTCCTGCCGCGCTGGTTCCACGCCGCCGGGCTGCCGGCGCGGCTGGCCGCGGCGGCGGCCGCCTACCTCCTCGTCTGCGCCGCGCTGGCGCTCGCCGACCGCAAGATCCGCCGCCCCGACCTCGCCTTCTGGCGTCCCGCGGTCCTGGCGCCGCTCGCCGCCGACCTGGTGGGCTGGACCGCCGGCGCCGGGGTCGCCCTGTCCGGCGCGCTCGCCGGCTGGCGGATCGCCCTGCTCATCCTGGCGGCTTTCGGGTTGCTTGCCCTGGAAGCCGGCCGCAACGGTGTGCTGCTCGAAAAGACGCGCCGGCGGGCGCGCGACCTCGAGCGGCTGCGCCGGGCCGGGCGGCGCATGATCTCTCCGGCGCAGGAGATGGCCGGCGTCGCCGAGCGCATCCACGCCGAGTGCAAGGTCGTGCCCTTCGTCTGGTTCCAGCTCGAGGCGCTGACCCTGGGCAGCCAGTTCTTGAGCTGGTGGGCGGGGCCGGGCGGCGAGCTTCGTGAAGGGGTGCCGGAGCCGGACCGCTATGCGCCCGTGCTTCCCGGCTTTCACCGGCGGTCGGCCTGGCAGGTGATCGAGCGCCAGCTGCGTGCCGACGGCAAGGTGCTGGGCCGTCTCCGCCTGTGGTGCGACCCGCGGCGCCTCGACCCGCAGCAGGTCATTCTTCTCGACCAGCTCTTGCCGCAGATGAGCGCCTCGGTCAGCCGCTGCCTGCTCGACCGGGAGGCGCGGGAAGATCCATTGACCGGGGTCGCCATGCGCCGGGTGCTGGAAAAGCGCCTGCACCAGGCCCATGCCCGCTGTCTCGAAGACGGCGGCGCGATGTCGGTCATCCTGTGTGACCTCGACCACTTCAAGCGCATCAACGACGCCTATGGCCACGTCGCGGGCGACGCCGCGCTCGTCGCCATCGCCGGGCTGCTCAAGCAAGACCGGCGTGAGGCTGATCTGTGCTGCCGCTACGGCGGCGAGGAGTTCGTGCTGCTGCTCGAGAAGACCTCAGGTGCGAGCGCTCTGGCGATCGCCGAGCGCATTCGCCGCCGGGTCGAAGAGCTGGAGCTCAAGGTCGAGGAGCAGCCCATTCCGCTCACCCTGAGCGCCGGCATAGCCTGCTTCCCCGAGCTCTACATCCGCACCGCCGCGGAGCTGATCCTGTTCGCCGACGAGGCGCTCTACGAAGCCAAGCGGCGGGGGCGCAACCGCTGCCTCCTCGACCTCGGCCAGGGCCGCTATCTCGACGCCGAGGGCGCGGTCCACGTCAGCGAAGACACGCCGCCGCTCGTCGAGCCGCCGCGGATCTTCGCCTGAACGGGGGCACGAGAGAGGAAGGCACGCTACGCTTTGTTATGTGTGGAGAGTGCGCGCCAGGAAGAAACCGGTCACCCGGCAGCCGGGGAAGCGGCGTGCCAGCAGATCCTTGGCGGCGCGGAAGTGCGCGCCGCTGGTGAGCACGTCGTCGAACAGCCCGAGGGCGCGCGGCGGCGGCTCGCAAAGCGATTCATCGAGGGCGTAGACGCCGGCGATCTCGGCGGGGCGGAGGCGCCGCCGGCTGCGGCTGGAAGCGCGGGTGTCGGCGGTCTGGATGACCAGCTCCCGGACGTCGCCGGGCTGCAGCTCGCAGAGCGCGACCATCTGCCGCAGGATCGAGAGGACGCGGTCGTCGTGGCGCCAGCTGCCCTTGACGGCTGAAGGAGGGATGGGAACCAGTGTTGCGGTGGCCAGCCAGGCGCGGTCGAGCGCTGCCGCCAGCTCGCCGGCGAACTGCTCGATCGCCCTCTCCTTCCAGCGCCACTCGGGTCGGAAGCGGCGCTCGGGCCGCTTCTTGAGGTCGAGGATCAAGTCGTTGGTGCTGCCCGGGCCGGTCCGCCAGAAGCCCTGCCCCGCCGAGTACTCGCGCAGGAAGTAGCACTCGTCGTCCTCCGTCAGGTAGCGGTAGCTATCGAGGTGGAGCCGATCGAGCCGGGTCAGCGCCACCGAGGCATTGGCGGACGTCATCGTAGTTGCGCACCCGGAGGGCGCCTTGCAGCGCCAGCCGGTGCGGCCAGTCGAGGCCCGCGACGCGGAAGCAGCTGTCGAGGATGAGCAGCCTCCTCCCCTGGTGCAGGGCCGCCCTTGCCTGGTGAAGAGTGCCGGAAGTCTCGCCGGCCTCGACGATCACGGTGGCCTGGGTCAACGCCGACATCGTGGCGTTGCGTTCCGGAAAGAAGGCGCGGTTGTGCTGCCAGCCCTGGCGGTAGTAGCGGAAGACGGGCACCTGGCTCACCACCAGGAATCGGTCGGCGATCTGCCGCTGCAGCTCGGCGTTGTCGCGCGGGTAGGCCTCGCACAGCGGCGTCCCGAGCACGGCGACGGTGCGGCCGCCAGCCGCGAGGGCCGCCTGGTGCGCGGCAGTGTCGATGCCGGCGGCGAGGCCCGAGACCACCGTCCAGTCGTCCGCGACCAGGCGCCGCACGAGCGCCCGGGCGCGGCGCACCCCGTCCGGGGACGGCCGCCGGGTGCCGACCACCGCCACGCAGCGACTCTCCAGCAGGTTCCACCAGCCGCGGAAGTAGAGCAGCTCGACCGGGTTGCGGGCATCGCGCAGCCGCGCCGGGTACTCGCTCGCGCGGTGCAGGCGCACCCCGAACTCCCGCACGCCGCCCCGGGCGAGCAGCGCCCGTGCCACCGCCGCCATCCGCGCCGCCCGCCGCGGCTTGACGAAATCCGACGGCAGCGACTCCGGGTGCGCCTTGAACAGCTCCGCCAGCCGCCTGAAGGTCGTCCCCGGCGCGCTCCACAACGCCTCGTAAGCCCCCATCTCCAGCAGCGGCGAGATGCCGCGGCGAGCCGGCGCCGCAAAATCTGCCTCCTGCCGTGCTGCGAGCGGCGTCAGAGCGATTGGGGTCTGGGGCAGTGCCAAGTAGCGGTTCTCCGGGCCGGGCTGCTCTTCCAGGGCGGATCGGGATCGCCTCATTGCCGGCCATTCGCGCCGATTTCGCCGCCATCATAACGCCTCGTTACCGCCAGCGCCCGGACGCGCCCGGACGCGCCGGCCAGCTTCGGCATGACGCAGCCGAAAATTGACACCGCTCTCGGGGCTGCCTTAGACTGCGGTGCGCGTTTCCGTCGGGGCGTAGCGCAGCCTGGTAGCGCACCTGCCTTGGGCGCAGGGGGTCCCCAGTTCAAATCTGGGCGCCCCGATACCGACGGCAACCCGAGGCCAACGGAATCAGGCGCGCGGGGTCCTGACCTCCGGGGAATGCCGCCCGGCCAACACCGGACGGGCGGCCGACCTCCGGGAAGAGCCGCCCGGCCATCGACGGACGGGCGGCCTGCCCGCGCTCGACGTGCCGCGGTGGCGGGCCGCGCAACCTGCTGCCCGTAGCTCAGCTGGATAGAGCGGCGGCCTTCTAAGCCGCGGGTCGGGGGTTCGAATCCCTCCGGGCAGGCCACTTGTTTCAACGATCGCGCATGGTGAGTGTAGCTCAATTGGTAGAGCGCTGGACTGTGGCTCCAGTGGTTGAGGGTTCGACCCCCTTCACTCACCCCACAACCCCCAAAAGGCGCCCTTAGCTCAGCTGGATAGAGCGACAGCCTCCGGAGCTGTAGGTCAGAGGTTCGAATCCTCTAGGGCGCACCATAAGAATCAAACAGTTAGAAAAAGAGCCCTACGCGCTTCCCCTCCCCGGGTAAGCAGGGGGTAAGCTCGCGGCGGGATTTCCGGGTGCCGCGTAGGCTGTTGGCAATGCCTCTACGGTCGTCATCTTGAACCGTCATCACATCGATGCCTCGCAGGCGCAATCCAAGAGCCACGGCCCGGGGCACGTGCTCGTGAAAATAGAGGGCGATACTCAAGGCGGGGCGCGGCTAAGCTTGGCGGCGACGGCGGAGGGGCCGGCAAGAGCATGGCTCACCAATCATCCCGCGTCCAGAGCACGCCTCGCCCCAGGCAACGGTATGCGTCGGACTTCATCCAGGATCGGCCGCCTGGGCGCCGGCGTGGACCTGCTGCGCGGCCAGGATCACCGCTGACTGCCGGGCAAGGCTCTTGACTTCGGAGTAGAGCGCGTTGCTTACGGAGCCTGTGGGCAAGCGCTCTCGAGGATCCTCGCAACCCAATCGGCGTGGGGGAGACCGCAGCCGGAAAGCGCCTTGAGCTCCCTGTCCACGTCATACTCCACGCGCCGGATTACTGGCTTGGACTGATCCAGCAAGAGGTAGGCAGCGCGGCGGTCGCCGTCGTACGAAAGACCAACGCTGCCTGTGTTGGCGACGATCATTGCTGAAACGCTCCGAATGTATGAGCGGTGGATATGCGCATAGATGGCAATCGGCTGGCCGAGCGGTCCGTAAACCGACTCCAACTCGGCATCGCTCGCCGTATGCACAGGTGCGCGCCAGGGACTCTCGGGACTGGCGTGCACGAGCGCCATCGGACCATGAATCTGAATGCGCGGCAGGCCGCGCAGCCATTCGAGTCTCTCTTCTCCCAGCGCTTCACGAGTCGCCACCGCCATCTCCTCGATCGCTGCGAAAAGGGCTTTCAGCTTGGGCGATTTATTCGCAAACTCCTGCAGCGACTCGGGCATAAAAAGCATTTCATCCGTATTGCCAACCACACCTTGCCAGCCGAGATCGCGAATGCCATCCACAATCTCCACGGGACTTGCTCCTCCGTCGGCCAGATCGCCGCCGTGGAGGATCAAGTCGGGAGAGGTTTGCCGCAGATCCGCCAGGACTGCCTCAAACGCCGTTCGGTTGCCGTGGATGTCGGATACGATTGCGGTGCGCATCACAGTTCTCCGATGCCGAGTTGCGTAACGATACGCGCCCGAAAACCTCCGGGGTGACCGCCGTTGACGACTGCCCGTTTACAGCGACTCGGCCCGCCGGCGCAGGCCGGCCAGCTCGCCGAGCAGCGAGCTGAGCTCGTCGCGGCTTGCTTCCAGGCGTTTGCGCTCGGCGCGGATGAAGCGGGTGTAGGGCGCGATCGCCTCGTCGATGCGCCGCAGGCTGCGCTCGATCTCGCGCCCGAACTGGCTGGTCAGGGCGGTCATCAGCTCGCCGCGCAGGGCGGCGATCCTGGCGCGCAGCTCGCGCTTGGCGGCCTGGCGGCGGCTGGGGATGATGAACAGGCCGAGCAGCGCGATCACGCTCGCCGCCAGCACGCCGGTGGCGTCGGCGGCGGCGCCGGCGAGGACGTGGGCGAGCAGCGTGCCGAGGCCGATCGCCCCCACCTCGACGAGGGCGGTCGAGGCCACCGCCGCCTGCACCGAGTCGGCCATGCGCGTCGCCTCGGCCTCCTTGTCATAGCCGTCGAGCGTCTCCTGGGCGACCCGGCCGACGCTGTCGAGCAGGCGCGACCGGTCGAGATCGAACGCGCCGCCGACCTGCCCCACGATCCGATCAGCGCGATCGGCGCGGCCAACGCGATTGGCACCGCCAACGCGATTGGCACGGTCGGCGTCGCCGGCGCGGTCGCTGCTGCCGCCCTCGCCGGCAGCTTTACCACTCGCGCTGCCACCGGCGCCGCCCGCGGTCATGGCATGGCGGCGCTTGGCGACGTGCTCCATCACCGCCTGCCACTGCCGCAGGTCGGATGACAACAGCCAATCGATCACTTCGTGGACGCGGCGCTCGATCATCTGCGGCACGTCGGCCACCACTTTCTTCTCGAATTCGGCTTTGATGCGCGCCCGGTTCAGCAAGTCGACTACACGGCCGAGGCGCAGCGTCTCGTCGAAGAAAGCCATGCCGCGGCCCTCGAACTCGTGCAGCACGTTGTCGGCGTCGGCCAGGCGGAAACGGAACTCGCGCGCCATGTCCTCGCGGTACATGGCTAGCTGCCGCTCGATGTCTTCGATCGCGGTGAAATCGTCCGCCAGCAGAGCGAGCTGCCGGTCGGCCGCTTCGCGATAGTTTTGCGCCAGGCGCGCGCCGACTCCGAGCGGATTGAGCAGCTTGAGGCGCAGGCGCTCCTTTTCGTCGAGCGTCGCCGAAATGTAGCGCTCGAGCTCGCCGAAGCGGCTCCTGGCGAGCAGCTCGGGGTCGCCGCCGGTCTTGGCGCGCAGCGCCTGCCGCGCCGATAGCGGGAAGATGTCCGGCGCGAAACCTAGCAGCGCGCGGGCGTGATCGCCGATGAAGGCGCGGATGCGCTCGACATCCGCGGCCTCCTCCAGGATGTCGATCTTGTTGACCACCACCACGACTTTCTTGCCCCACTCGCGGATGCTCTGCAGGAAGGCGCGCTCGCTTTCGGTGAACGGGCGGTCGGCCGAGGTCACGAACAGCACGAGGTCCGAGCGCGGCACGAAATCGCGCGTGATCGCCTCGTGCTCGCGATGGATGGCGTTGGTGCCCGGGGTGTCGACGATGTGGATCTCGCGCAGCAGCTCGACCGGCGCCGTCACCACCTCGAGCGCCGCCTCGCCGTCTCGGGTCACGGCGCGGCCGACCTCGGCGCCGTAACGCAGCACGTGCACGCGGGTGGTGGTGGGTGTGACCCCTTCCTCCAGCACCTGGCCGCCCAGCAGCGCGTTGATGAAGGCGCTCTTGCCGGAGTTGAACTCGCCCGCCACCACCAGCAGGAACAGCTCGTCGAGCTGCAGTGCCGCGCGCCGCAGTGTGGCCTGGTCCGCCGCCAGGGCGGCGCAGCGCACGAGCGCCGCCCCTAGCTCCGCCAGCAGCCGCCGCTCCGCGGCCACCAAGTCGTCCTGTCCGCGATCGAGAATCCGCCTCAGCATGTCCTCAGCATGGCCCCGCCCGCCGGCGACGATAACACGCGCCAAACCCGCTGCCGGAAAGCGGTCCCGAGCAGTTCACGGCGGGGCCGGCACAGCGCGCCCGTGCGGCTGCGGGGCCGACCGGCCGCTCAGGGAGCGTCTGGGTGTACCTCGGTCGCGGCGACCAGCTCGGCGATCAGGCGATCCCCAGCTCCGCGTTCAGCCGGCCGACGAGGTACTTCCACGCGAGGTAGTAGACAGCCATTCCGATGGGCACCATCGGAAGGGCGAACTGCATCTGAATGGTGAAGTCGTCAAGCAATCGCGCCAAAGCCACGCCTCCCGGGATCAAGAGCAGGACGAGGATCGCGCCGTGCGCGCCGAGCGGCAGCCGGAGGCGGGAGCTCAGCGCGAGATGGAGCATATTCCACAAGCCCCAGGCGTTCGGGACGACGGCCATCGGGAACAGATACGCGCGCGCCAAAGGCCGCGCCGGCAAAGGGATGACGAACTGATTCGGCACCTCGAAGTAGTAGTGGCGATAGGCGTCGACGGCGACGACGAGCAGGAGAAAGAGCGTCGGCACAACGATTCCCGCCATGTAGGCGCGCAGATAAGGATGCGGTCGCATCGTGCCCTCCTTTACAGGTGGTAAGCGAGAAGCCAGAGCCAGTCGGGAAACAGCGCCAGCACGAGCGCCACCGCGGCCGCCACGCCGAGATCGAGCCACGGCCACCCCGAAAGGGCCGGCCGGCGATGGACAATCGACGGCCAGAGATCCTTCGCCAGCCCAAGGTCGGTCACTGGCGGCAGCGCCGATCGCAGCAGAAGTCGAAGAGGCTGGTCATCGGTCATGGTCGAATTCCCAGGCTCGAGAGCTCCTTCCTCAGCCGCGCGCTGGCGCGCGACACTCGCGACTTGACGGTGCCGATCGGGAGGGCGAGCGCCTCGGCGATCTCGGCGTGGGGCCTCTCCTCGATGAGCGCGAGGGCCGCGACGACCTGTAGCTTCGGCGGCAGCCGGCGGAAGGCGATGGCGACGGACTCGCGAAGCTCGGGATTGGGGCTCGCCGGGGCCGGAGCGTCATGGTCGACGCTGCTCCACCTCGCGTGACGGCGCGCCGCCTGCAAGTGGTCCAGGGAGGCGTTGGTGGCGATCCGTCGCATCCACGCCCCAAAGCTCCGCGAAGCGTCGAAGCGGGCACGACCTCGATAGGCCCGCCAGAAGGACTCGACGAGCACCTCTTCCGCCGCGCCGGAATCACGGACGATGCGCAGAATCCAGCCGTGGACCTCGGCCGCGAAGCGCTCGAAGAGCACCTCGAGGGCATCTTGGTCGCCCTGCACGAATCGCTCGAGAAGATCCTCATGTGGGTCGCCCACCATTGCCGCCTACATTGTCTTACTCGGCGGCTGGCGGGAAAGTTCCCTTCGTGACGAAGGATCGGCGACCACCGCGGCCGGCCGCCGGCCCGCTCCCGCCTCCGCCCCCGGGCCGGGGCTCCCCGCCCGCGGCGGCCGATGCTATCTTTCTCGCCTGGCGGGTCAGACCTGGTTCTAGAAGCGAGTCTCCAAGGCCGTGCAATCCCCGCAAGGGCATACGCCACCACCGCCTCCGCGCCCGGCGCAGAAGAAGGGACTGGGCCCCGTCGTCCGGTCTCTCATCGGCTGCAGTGTCATCGTCGTCCTGGTCTTCATCGGATTCGCCACGGTCGGCTATCTCGTCAAGAGCAGCGTGGCCGAGTTCGAGAAGAACCCGGCGATGACCGCCCTCAAGCTGGCCGTGGCGGTCAATCCCGACCTCGAGACGGTGAGCACGGATGAGGGGAAGAAAACGGTCACCATCCGCAACAAGAAGACCAACATGGCGATCACCCTCGTCGTCGCCAGGTACGACCATCTCCACTTTTCTTACGATAACGGCTTCAACGTCAAGGCGACCGCCGACAAGGGCAAGCAATCGCCGATGAGCTTCGGCGCCGGCACGCTCGAGGATCTGCCCTCCTGGGTGCCGAAGTATCCGGGCGCGACGCCCCAGCGCTTGTTTGCCTGCACCACCCGGGAGCTCCGCGCCGGCGGCTTCACCATCACCACGACCGACGCTCCCGGCAAGGTGCTCGCCTGGTACGAGGCGCAGGTCTCAGCCGGCTTCGGAGCCGAGAAACCGCCTCGCCCGATCCGCCGCACGATCTCCGGCGGCCGCCTCAACGCCACCAGCGGCGATCAGAAGCGCGAGGTCGACATCTTCGTCTCGGCCAGCGGCACGGCGCCCGGCTCGCAGGCAGTGGTCAGCTACAAGGAGAAGTCATGATCTTGCGCTCGTCTCCGGGGTTGCTGCTCTGCCTGCTCGCGGCGCTCGGCTGCGCTACCGGCGCTTCGCCGCGGGTGGCGGCTCCGCGGCAGTTCGACTTCCACAGCAACATCTGGCTCAATCTGCACCTCTTCGTCCGCGTAGTTGCCCGAGGCGAGGGCTGCCGCGAGCGCGTCGTCGAAGCATGGGACCCGCACCTCGCGGGGAAGACCACGCTCGAGGAGACGCTGGACGCGCTCGTCGCGGCCTGGCCCGCCCAGTGAGCCGAAACTTTGCGGCGGCGGCGAGCGTAACTTTCGTGGGCTAGCGGAGTACAGCCGGCAGCGGCCGATCGCGCTCTGGCGGCAGTCCGCGGGCGCATTGCGGGAGGCACGATGAGCACACCAGGCGACACCCCGACGAAGGCATCCTGGCTCGGACCGCTGCTCTCCGATCTCCGCTTCGGGCTGCGCCAGCTCCGCCGCTCACCGGGCTTCACGGCGACCGCGATGCTAACCCTGGCGCTCGGCATCGGCGCGACGACCGCGGTCTTCACGCTCTTCGACGCCGTCATGCTGAAGGCTCTTCCGGTCCGCGAGCCGGCGGAGCTCTACCGCGTCGGGGACGTCCCGGAGTGCTGTGTCACCTCCGGCTTGGAAGACGACTGGTCGCTCTTCTCCTTTCCGCTCTATGAGAGTCTTCGCGATCACACGCCGGAGTTCCGGCAGCTAGCCGCCTTCCAGGCCGGCAGGGTGAACCTCAGCACCCGCCGCTCCGGCGCCACGACGCCGGCCGAGGCAGCGACCGGCGAGTTTGTCTCGGGCAACTACTTCTCCATGTTCGGCGTCGGCGCCTTCGCCGGCCGCATGCTTGCGCCCTCCGACGACGTGCCCGGGGCGGCGCCTGCCGCCGTCCTGAGCCATCACGCCTGGGAGCGGCGCTACGCGCCCGACACCGCCATCGTCGGCTCGACCCTGAGCGTCGATGGGCAGCCCTTCACGGTCGTCGGCATCGCGCCGCGCGGCTTCTTCGGCGACACGCTGCGCCCCGATCCCCCCGATTTCTTCCTCCCCATCGCCGACGAGCCGATTCTCGCCCAGCAGAGCTCCTTGCGCGGCCGCGCCGACCGCCATTGGTTGGAGCTGATCGGCCGCTTTCAGGCGGGCGCCCTCCCCGCGGCGGCCGAGGCGCGCATGACGGGCGAGCTCAGGCAGTGGCTCATCGCCCAGCCGGATCTCTCGGCTGACCAGCGCAAGAGCATCCCCAAGCAGCGGCTCGCGGTCGTCCCCGGCGGCGCCGGCATTGCCGTTCTCAAGAGGCAGTTCGCGAGCGGACTCAACCTCCTGCTCGCGCTCTCCACCCTGCTGCTGCTCATCGCCTGCGCCAACATCGCCAGTCTCCTGCTCGCCCGCGGCACCGCCCAGCGCGCGCAGATCGCGGTGCGCCTGGCGCTCGGCGCAGGGCGCTGGCGCCTGCTGCGCCAGAAGCTGACCGAGAGTGCGCTCCTCGGTCTGGCGGGCGGCGCCGCCGGGCTGCTCGTCGCCTTCGGCGGCACTCGCGGCCTCCTCGCCCTGGCCTTCCAGGGCGCGCATCACGTTCCGATCGATCCGTTGCCGTCCCTGCCGGTGCTCGGCTTCGCCTTCCTGGTGTCGCTCTCGACGGGATTGGTGTTCGGCATCGCCCCTGCCTGGCTCGCCACCCGCTTCGACCCCGCCGACACCCTGCGGGGCGGCGGCCGCTCGACGCGCGACACCTCGGCGCTGCCGCAGCGCTCGCTGGTCATCGCCCAGACCGCGCTTTCGTTCATCCTGCTCGCCGGCGCGGGGCTCCTCTCGCGCAGTCTCGCCAGGCTGGAGATGCAGCAGTTTGGGTTCGCCACCACCGGTCGTCTCATCGTGCAGGTCGATCCCATGCTCGCTCGCGCCACGCCGGAACGTCTCCCCCAGCTCTACCGCCAGATCGAGCAGCGCCTCGGCGCTCTCCCGGGCGTCGAGCGAGTGGGACTCGCTCAGTACACCCCTTTGACCGATCGCTGGACGGGGTTGATCTTTCTTCCAGGGCGGCCCCAGCCCCCGCCCGGCACCGAGCCGGACTGGGCCGCCTGGGAGCGCGTCAGCCCGCACTATCTCGACGCCATCGGGCAGCCCGTGTTGCGCGGCCGCCCGCTCGGCGAGCGGGACGACGCCGGCGCTCCCCGCGTCGCGCTGGTCAACGAGGCCTTCGCGCGCAAGTACCTGCCGGGCAAGGACCCGCTCGGCCAGCGCTTTGGCGCCGAGCTGCCCGCGGCGAGTGACGAGCTCGAGATCGTCGGTGTCGTCGGCGACGCCAAGTACAATGCCCCCGGCCGACCGGCCGAGCCGATGTACTTCCTGCCGCTCGCTCAATCCATCGCCAGCCGCAACCCGTCGCTCCAGCACACCGACGTCCGCTCGCATTACATCCGGGCCATCGTGCTGCGCCTCGCCGCGGGTGCCCCTGCCGCCATGGGAGGCGCCGTGCGCAGCGCCCTCGCCGAGGTCGACCCGAACCTGACCGTTCTATCGCTCTCCAGCCCCGCTGAAGCGATCCACGGGCAGCTCAACCAGGAGCGGCTCATCGCGCGTTTGACCGGCTGCTTCGGCCTGCTCGCTCTCCTCCTCGCCTCGGTAGGGCTCTACGGCGTGACCTCCTATTCCGTGGCCCGGCGGACCGCCGAGATCGGCATCCGCATGGCCCTCGGCGCGGACCGCGGCGCGGTGGTCGGCATGGTGCTCCGCGGCGTCTGCGCCCAGCTCGGCTGGGGTCTCGCGATCGGGCTGCCGGCGGCGCTAGCAGGCGGGCGGCTGATCGCGAGCCAGCTCTTCGGTGTGCGGAGCTGGGACCCGCCGATCCTCGCCGCGGCGGTCGCCGTGTTGATCGTATCGGCGCTCTTCGCCGGTCTGCTGCCGGCGCAAAGGGCGGCGACGATCGATCCGCTTCCGGCGTTGCGCACGGAGTAGGCGGCGGTGGCGCCCGGCGGCCGATCTCTACCCGCAGCCGTCCGGGCAGCGATGGCAGAGCGGCAGCCGCTTCTCGCGCCGCACGACTTGCCGGAAGGCGCGGAATCGGGGGCCGTTCCAAACCTCCAGGAACGGCTCCTCGAAGACGTTCCCCATGTCGAGGGTCATGCACGGATAGAGGCGCCCGCGCGGATCGACGAAAGCGTAGCTCTCCATCGTCGTGCAGCTCGGGCGGCCGTGCCGCTCGAACTCGGCCTCGCCGTAGTAGCGCACCATCTCGTCGACGGGGAGCTCCGGATGGGACTCGATCTCGAAGGGGTATTCCTGGCCGCGGATCGTGCGGAGCTGCTCGGCGAGCACCTCGACGTCGATCTTCGGCACCTCGTCCCGCGTGAAGGAGACGTCCTCGGCGCGGAAGAAGCGGGGGTCGGGAAGCGCCTCGCGCAGCAGGTCGAACGACGCGTTGCGCTGCGCCGAGGAGAACCAGATCAGGTGCTGGAGGCGGAGCTTGTCGACGTCCCATGACGAGAGCTCGGCCGCCCAGTCGGCGAGATGCTGGTAGGTCCCCTCGTGGACCGTCGTATAGATCTCGATCCTCGGCGTCGCGATGCCCAACCGCCGCTTGGCCTCGGCGACGGCGCTCAAGCCCCGCTTGACGGTCGAAAGCGTGTCCCGGCCGCGCAGCGCGTCGTTCACCTCGCCGTCGGTGTCGAGCGAGATGCCGACCGCGAGGAGCCCGGAGCGTACGACGTCCTCGGCCTCCTTGTGCAGGCGCATGCCGTTGCTCACCGCCGTGCAGTGGAGGCCGCGATCCCGCGCCCTCTCGACTACCCGCTTCCACTCCGGATGGATGAACGGCTCGCCGCCGAAGAGCCGGATCATGGGCCGGAAGGGAACGACCGTGTCGAGGAAGCGCAGCGCGGCCTCGGTGTTCATGAAGTTCGGGGGCGACGGCACGCTCGCGTCGTCGCCCCAGATCGGGCAGTAGCTGCAGCGCAGGTTGCAGGCGTCGGTCAGCAGGAGGTCGATCCCCCAGGGAGGATCAGCAAAGCCGGAGCTCCAACGCAAGGATTGGAGGTCTGCGGGCCGCAGGGTCTGGGCATCCATGGGTCTCCCCCTCTCTGCCGGGCTTCGCGGGGATCGGGGTCTGATCGATCTTGGTACGTTTACCTCGGGAGAGTTGTCTATTGCTCCGTTTGCTGCGCTCGCTCCGGCGAGGGTCTTGGGGTCTCCTCTTTGCACGTTGCTTTAGTGTACGCGATTTGCGCGAGGACAAACCCTATACCCTCCAAGCTCTGACCATGACGACCCAGCAGAGCGGCCGGCCGGCGAAAGGAGAGCCCGGGGGTGCTGCGGGACGGTCCCAGGGTAGCGCAATCAGATCGTCGACAGTGTAGTGGAAGCCACGCTCTGAGAGCAGTTGCAAAAGCTCGGCTGAGCGCCGCCGCACCGGGTCGAATTCGTGGATCTCGACGATCAGGGCGCGCACGGCGTCGAGCGCGGGTGCGCAGTCGGCCAGGACATCGACCTCGGCCCCTTCGATGTCCAGCTTCAAGAGCTCGATCCGCCCGCCCCCCTCCCGGAGCAGGATGTCGCGCAGGCGGACCGCAGGGACCTGGCGCGCCGGGCCGCGGCTCTCCGCTCCCGGGGCTTCCCGCGACGCCAGCTCCTCGATGCGCCCGGAATCGCCGCCTTCGCAGCGGAAGGCGAGGCTGCCGTTGCGCGTCCAGACCGCGGCGTGCACCGCTTCGACGCCTTCGGACGCCTCGCCGCGCAGGTTGGCGGAGAGGTTCGCCACCAGGAGGGCGTGGAGGTCCGGATCGGCCTCGAAGGCAGTGACCTGGGCGAGCGGGTAGAGCCGCTTGAAGTAGAGCGAGGCGAGGCCGACGTTGGCGCCGCAGTCGAGGATCCGGGGCGCCGAGCTCGTGGCGGCGAATCGGTAAGTCTGGCGAACGAAGATGTCGTGCCATTGTGGGCAGAAGGTAAGGAGGTCTTGGAATCGCAGGCGATAGCCCAGTAGAGCGATCGAACCGGGGGTGAAGCGCGGCGTACGTTCGGACAGGCGGCATGCGCGCCGCCAGGCGGCAAGCTCTGGTCCAGGCGCGAGAGGCCGCCGCCGGCTACCCACGGGCCGGCCGGCACGGGGTGGAGAGGGGTCGGCGGAGCTCATGCGCCGGCCACGGGGGCCTCGACCCGATTCTGAAGGACCTCGACTCGGGACGCATCGATCACGCGCTGCAGGACGGGATCGACCTCGAGCTCTGTCGCGGACACCAGGCGATTAAATCAGGTGTGTCGACGGCGGTCTAGAAGCGCTTCGAGCTGTCCTGGATGTGGTTACAGGGCGCCGGTTTGGCGTCTTGATAGGGTAGGGCCGCTTCCCGGGCTCCTCGGGCCCGTGCTCGAACGGCCCCGATATAAGAGGGGGACCGATGGCAAGTATCGCTCCGCTGCGAAGAGCGGCGCGCGCGGCGTTGGCGGAGGCGCTGCCCCCCGGCTGGTCACTCCTGCCCGCGGAGAGGCTCCCAGAAGTGGGGTCCCTGCGCCTGCACAGCGCGGTCCCGCTCGCGGATCACGGCAGCTCGGGGACGTTCCTTGCCATCTTGGCGCTCGACACCCGTGAGCTTGCCGCGCTGGTCTCGCACGGCGTGGCGATGCTCGCCGCACTACGCCGTCGCGTGACCCGGCGCGGATCGGTGCTCGCCCTCCTGGTCGAGGATCAAGATGGCCTCCTTGCCGAGCTCGACGAGCTGCTCGCGCTCGAGCATCCCTGCTCCCTGGCGCTCGCCTGCTCCCCGGATTCGGAGGCGGGTTGGCTGGCGAACCTGGGTCTCGGAGGAGAGCCCCTCTCCGCTGTCCTCCACGATTTGTGGTGCGGTCGGCTGCGCTACCAGGGGCCGGATCTCGGGTGCCGGGTCGCCGGCGTCGAGGCCCTGCGACGCTGCTGCTGGAGCTGCAAGGCGGACCTGCAGGCGGTGACCGGTCTCGTCTTTCCTGACCGGCCCGTTAGAGACTGGACGAGCCCCGCCTGGGCATACTACGGCCAGCTGCTCGCGCCCCGCCGTCTCGACGAGCCGGCCCGCTCGGCCCTGGTGCAGGCCGTCGACAGCTGGCGCGCACAAGGCGCAGCGCAGCTGACTCCCCTACGCCGCCGCTACAGCAAGACCGCGGACCTCGCATACCTGGGTGCGG
This sequence comes from Thermoanaerobaculia bacterium, assembly GCA_035544875.1. Classification (GTDB taxonomy): domain Bacteria; phylum Acidobacteriota; class Thermoanaerobaculia; order Multivoradales; family UBA5704; genus JASLEW01. The sequence goes on from DASZZP010000083.1 coordinate 259,458, forward strand.
TCTGTCCACGGTGCGGCGCGCTGCAAGGAGACTTCCCGCTCACGGAAGACAGGATGCAACACCTTCACCATCTGCAGGCACGGAAGACCGGCGACCTCTCCTACCGCCCTTTAGAGGTCGATGTCACGGAAAGACTTATCGGCCATCTCGCCTGCGGCGGCGAGATCAATTCCCACTGCCGTTTCCTCGGCTGGCGCCGCGTGGATGCACCGGAAGAGAGGCCGCGAGTCTTCGCCGCCCGCTTCGATCGCCTCTGATTTGCCCGAATCCCGAAGCCTGGATGAGCGGCCCCGGGCGGTCCACCACCTTCTCAAATCGGCGGAAGGATTCCGTGGTGCTCCAGGAAAGTGTGGATCAGTGGCCACGCTTCTGGGCAGTCGTTGTGGCCACATGGAAGCAGGTGAAGCTCGGTCTGGTGAGCCGCCGCGGCGAGAGCTCGGCTATGGCCTGGGACGATGATGTCGTCGCGGCTGCCATGCAGGAGGAGGAGCGGCCCGCGATACTGCCGGACGACGGCAAGGTTGTCGAACGGATCGCGAACGAGAAAAGCGGGCGCGCCGAAGCCCCGCGCGAGCGAGCGGACACTCGTGAAGGTCGATTCGAGGACGAGGGCTGCAAGCGGACGCCGTGCCGCGAGCTGGCAAGCCGCTCCGCCGCCGACGGACCGACCATGAGCAACGATCCGACTTGGATCGATGCCCGGCCGAGCTTGGGCCCAGTCGTAGGCGGCGAGCACTCCCTGCGTAATCGTCGACTCCGACGGGTGGCCCGGCGAACGGCCGTAGCCTGGGTATTCGACCAACAAGACGGCTACTCCCCAACTTCGTGGCTCGTCGAACGCCGCCGGCCAGAAGTCGATCAACTCCCCGTTACCGTGGGTGAAAATGATGAGCGAACCATGAGCGACGGTCGAAGTCGATGGCGGAAGGAACCAGGCTTCTATGCGTCCGGTCGCGGTTGTGAGCCACACCTGCTCAGCATCGACTGGGCGCACCGGCGCGCCCGCGAGCCCGGGCGCGGGAAACAGCATCGAACGCTGCGTCAGGAACAGAAGGCTCCAATAGCCGGCGAGCAGCGCCGCAACGACCAGACCGAAAAGGATGAACAGTTTCGGCAAACACCGCTCCCCTACGCTGTCACCTGACGCCTTTTCAGGTCCGATTGCGCCGGCCCGATCGTGGCGCCGACCCGGGCAGCCGCCCGAGGAGCGGCTCGAGATGCCGGCCCGGGCGCGATTGGTTGTCGTGTTATCCTTGACCGCCTTCCAAATAGGAGTACGCCGTGATCCTACAACAGCTGCTCGTAACCTTTTCGCTGGCAGCGCCGTTCGCACAGGCGCTCCCGGCGCCAGCGCCAGAGCCAATCCACGCCGTCTATGAGGTGTACGCGCTCAGCTATGGAGCCATCCAGGGCTACCCAACCTCGGCGCTGGTGGCCGGCGCCGACAAATCGCGAAAGTCTGATCTGCAGATGATGATATGGCTGATCAAAGGGCCAAGTGGAAAGAATGTCCTCGTGGATTCTGGATGCTATCACGACAAGTTTGTAAAAGAGAATGCCATCAGGGATTTCATCAAACCGTCCGAGACACTGGCCAAGCTCGGGCTGGCGCCGGGAGACATCACCGACGTCATCATCTCCCACATGCATTGGGACCACGCCGATGGCATGGATTTGTTTCCCAACGCGAAGATCTGGATCCAGAAAGATGAATACGGTTATTACACTGGCGCCGCGTGGCAGCCAGGTGGGCGGTCCGGAGGAATCGACCGGGACGACGTGTTGACGCTGGTGAAGCTCAATATGGAGCGCAGGGTAAACCTGGTCGATGGCGACGACCGAGAAATCATCGACGGCATCAGGGTGTACACCGGCGGGCGGCACACCTTCGCGTCGCAATACGTCGGGGTGCGCACGGCCAAGGGCACTCTCGTGATCGCTTCAGACAATATGTATCTCTACGAGAACCTGCAGCGCCACCTGCCGATCGCCCAGACCTTCGATGCCGAGTCGAATCTGAAGGCCCAGGATCGGATGAAGGAGATCGCCTCGAGCCTGGACCTGATCGTGCCGGGCCACGATCCAGAAGTGTTCATCAAGTTCCCGAAGCCCGGCAACGGAGTCGCGAAGATTCAGTAGCGCAGAGTGGGCCAGAGAGGCGGCTCACGCCGCGTCGCGCGCCCGCCGCGGCCGGCTCACGCCGAGTCGCGCAGCAGGCCGGCAAGGTCGAGCGGTTCGGTCGCCATGGCGATGCCGCCGTCGCGGTTGCGCGGCCACTGCTCGCGGGGCCGGTCCCAGTAGAGCTCGAGGCCGTTGCCGTCGGGGTCGGCCAGGTAGATCGCCTCGCTGACGCCATGGTCGGATGCGCCGTGCACGGGCACGCCCGCGTCGAGGAGCCGCGCGACCGCGGTCGCCAGCGCCTGGCGCGTCGGGTAGCGGATCGCGAAGTGGTAGAGCCCGGTGTGGCCCGGCGGCGGCGGCGTGCCGCCGGGGCTCTCCCAGGTATTGAGGCCGATGTGATGGTGATAGCCGCCGGCCGACACGAAGGCGGCCTGCGAGCCGTAGCGCGCGGTCAGCTCGAAACCGAGGACGCCGCGGTAGAAGGCGAGCGCCCGCTCGAGATCGGCAACCTTGAGATGAACGTGCCCGATGTCGGTTGCAGCAGGAATCGTGTACGGCACCGGCGGCGGCGGAATTGGGTCCTTGTTCGGCTCCATCATTGGCCTCCATGCCAAGAACGCTGCTCCGGGCGCGGTGCATTCCTCCCGCTCCTCGCCATTTAGCATCGAAGAGCTCGAAGCTGCACTACTGTCTTTGTAATCGGACCTTCCTTGCACATATCTCAGAGCGCAGTCGCAGCTCATGTCCCATTTCTGGCATTCTGCTTAGCGGAATGTGCCGCTCGTGCACGAATCGTTTGACACGGCGATTCACCTCGGATACCCTGGGAGCGTCCTAGACGAACCCTTGGAGGCCCCGGCGATGCCTACCCCCCCACTTCCGGCGATCAACGGCGCGGACACCGCCTGGATGATGGCCGCCACCGCCCTCGTCCTGCTGATGACCCCTGCCCTCGCCTTCTTCTACGGCGGCCTGGTGCGCTCGAAGAACGCGCTCAACACCATGATGATGAGCTTCGCGGCGCTGGGGGCGGTGGGACTCGCCTGGGCCCTCGCCGGCTACAGCCTGGCGTTCGGCGACGGCGGGCCGCTGCTGGGCGGGGCGGGGCATCTCTTCCTGCGCGGCGTCGGCCTCGAGGCCCACAGCACGATCCCCCACCTGCTGTTCATGGCCTACCAGGGGACCTTTGCCGTCATCACCGCCGCCATCATCTCGGGCGCGGTCGTCGAGCGGATGCGCTTCGGCCCCTACCTTGCCTTCATTACCCTCTGGTCGCTCGCCGTCTACGCGCCGGTCTGTCATTGGGTGTGGGGCGGCGGCTGGCTCGGAAGTCTCGGCGCCATCGACTTCGCCGGCGGCACGGTCGTGCACGTCAACGCGGGCGCCGCGGCGCTGGTGGCCGCGGCGGTCCTCGGGCCGCGCCGCAACTACGGCCGGCAGGCGCTCCTGCCGCACAACGTGCCCTTCGTGCTGCTGGGCGCCGCCCTGCTCTGGTTCGGCTGGTTCGGCTTCAATGCCGGCAGCGCTCTGGCCGCCAACGCCATCGCCGGCCTTGCCTTCACCAACACCCTGCTCGCGCCGGTCGCCACGCTCGCCGTCTGGATGGCGCTCGACCGCCTGCGCACCAGAAAAACCACCGCCGTTGGCGCGGCGACCGGCATCGTGGTGGGTCTGGTTGCCGTCACCCCCGCGGCCGGCTTCGTCGGCCCGATGAGCGCCATCGTCCTGGGGGCCGTCGCCGCCTTCCCCAGCTACTACGCCATCCTTTACCGCTCGCGCACCCGCCTCGACGACTCGCTCGACGTCACCGCGGCACACGGCGTGGGAGGCCTCGTCGGCGCGCTCCTGACCGGGGTGCTGGCCAGCGCCGCCTGGGGTGGCAAGGACGGGCTCCTGGCCGGCGATCCGGCGCAGCTCGGCCGCCAGGCCGTGGCCGTGCTTGCCACCTGCCTCTACAGCGGCGCCGCCTCATTCGCGCTGCTCAAGCTGATCGCCTCGGTCGCTCCGCTCCGCGCCGAGCGCCGGCAGGAGGGCTTGGGGCTCGACGTGCCCCAGCATGGCGAAGAGGCCTACACCAGCGGCGAGGGGGCGATCCTGGTGCTGCCCGAGGTGGCAACCCCTGACGCCCTGCCGGTAGCCGCCGGCCTGCCGGTGACCGCCGGGAAGGCGCCGCTCGGGAGCCGCGCATGAAGCTGATCACGGCCATCGTCAGGCCGGAGAAGCTGCCCGAGGTGCTCGAGGCCCTGTTCAAGGCCGAGGTCCGCGGCCTCACCATCTCCCGCGCCCAGGGGCACGGCGGCGAGACCGAGCAGGTGGAGACCTACCGCGGCTCGACGGTCAAGATGGAGCTGGTCGAAAAAGTGCGCCTGGACATCGGGGTCTCCGATCCCTTCATCCAGGTGACGATCGACGCCATCCTGCGCTCCGCCCGCACCGGCGAAGTCGGCGACGGCAAGATCTTCCTCCTGCCGGTCGAGAAGGTGATCCGCATCCGCACCGGCGAGGAAGACCTGGCGGCGGTGACGCCCGCACTGTAGCGGCCCGTCATCGCCCGAGGCCGCCCGTCCGCCGATGGACGGGCGGCGGCCGCCGCACGTCCGGTGATGGACGTGCGGCCGCCTCACGTCCGGTGATGGACGTGCGGCATTCCCCGGAGGGCTTTCCCCGGAGAGCTTTGCCCGGAGGGCTCCGACGCCATGTCCACCGACTCGCCGGTTGCGCTCTGGGCGGCGACCACGCTGCGGGTGGCGCCCGAGCGCTATGCGCTGGTGAGCTTGCCGCCTTCCCAGCTGGCCGAAGCCGCCGCGCTGCTCGCCGGCTGTACCGCGGCGTTCTGCGCGCTGGTGCGCGAGCGCGACGAGGTCTCCCTCACGGTTCCCGCAGAGCTGTGGGCGGCAGCGCGCACCCGCCTGCGAGCCGGGGCCCCCGGCGCCCCCGGCGCACCTTGCGACCCTGGCGCACCTGGCGACCCTCGCAAACCTGGCGACCTTTTCCAAGAAGACGCGCCCTATCGCGTCATCACCTTCGACATCGACCTCGCCCTGAACGTGGTTGGGTATCTGGCGCCGGCGACCGCGCGGCTGGCCGCGGCGGGCGTTCCGATCGTGCCCCAGTGCGCCTTTCGCAAAGACCACCTGCTGGTGCACGAAACCCGCATCGAGGCCGCCCTCGGCGAGCTACAGCGCCTGATCGACGACTGCCGCCGCGCGGCGGCGTCCGCTCAGGATGGCGGCGGCGGCGCGTAGAACAGGTAGGTAGCGCGGTAGGGGACGTCCTGCGTCGCGCCGGCGTGCGCGGCGTCGCAGCCCGCCGGCGGCGCCTTGCCGCTGACCGTGTCGATGCGCTGCACGTACTTCGCCGCCGCCAGCCCGCCCTTGCCGCTTGGCTCGACCTCGACCAGCAGCCAGGGCACCGCATCGGGCTGCGGCGAAGCCACGGTGGCAAGCACTTTCTTCTTGACCACCTTGCTGCCGTCGGCGAGCTGCCAGGTGGGGCCCGCCGAGTGGGTCCCGATCTCGTGCTCGGCGCTGTCGAAGAGCTTCGCCTGCGGCTCCTTGAGCGTCCACTCGAAGGTTCCCCGCGCCTGCTCATTCTCCTTGCAGACGTAGCGTTGCACGCCCTGCGCGTAGGCGATGAGCACCGGCACCACGTCGGCAGGCGGCTCGAGCGACTGGTCGGGCATCACCGGCCGGTGAAGCGCGGGCGGGGCCTGGGCGCCAGCCTGGAAGACGCTGGCGAGGATCATGGCGATCGTCATCCACCCCCATCGTCCCTCTCGAGCCGGGACCTGGCTGCGGAGCATACAACCTCCTTTCGCTCGGCGCCCGCCGGCGCCGCGACCGGCGACCAAGACTAAGACTAAGTGCTGAAGGGGCTCATGCAGTCGACACCCGTGCGCTCGACGTGCTTGAGATTGCGGGTCACCAGGGTCAAGCCGTGCACTTTCGCAGTAGCGGCGAGGAGAGCGTCGAACACCGGTAGCGGGTCTGGCACGCTGAAGCGTCCCCATTGCTCGGCGATCACTTGGTCGACCGGCAGGAAACGATCGGAGTAGGCGAAGACCAGCTCCTGCAGCCATGCCTCCAGAGCCTTCGCGGCGGCTTCGTCGCGGCGCCGGATGCTCTCGATCCCCTTGCGCAACTCACCCACGGTGAGCACGCTCAGATAGATCTCCTCGGAGGAGACCCCGGCGAACCACGCTGCGACGCCGGGGTTGCAGCGCCGGTTCTTGCGCAGCTCCGAAACCACGTTGGTGTCGACGAGGTAGCTCACAGGTCGACCGTGCGGCCGCGATCGGGAAGCCGCTCGAAATCAGCATCCTCGCCGACCGGAGGCATGGCGAGGAGAAGTCTCTTGAGGGGCTGCCTTCTCTTCACGGGCAGGAGCGCCTGACGCAGGATCTCGCGATGCTCCGCTTCCGCCGAGCGACCGTGCCGTGCGGCACGGAGCTTTAGCTCGCGAATAACGGTCTCCTCGAGGTTGCGCACGACCAGCTGCTTCCCGGATGCCGGCCTCTTCATGCTATCAATGATAGCACACGTGGGGTAGCAACGTCATGCAAGCCTGCCTACCCGTCTAGCCGCTCAGGCGCTCACCCTCAGCCAAGGACTCTTTCACCGCGGCTCTGAACGCGGGGGCAAACCGGCCTCTGGTTCCTCGATCGATCCACCGCCCCCTCAGCCGTCGGCGCGCAGGACTTCCCGCGGCTCGAGCCGCGCCGCCCGTCGCGCCGGCAGATCACAGGCGACGAAGACCACCGCCAGCAGGAGCAGAGGCGCCGTCGTGAAGACCAGCGCGTCGCGCGCCGGGACGCCATAGAGGAGGCCGGCGAGAAGCCGCGACAGCACGAGAGCGGCCAGCGTGCCGAGCCCGAGCCCGAGGCCGGCCAGCCGCATCCCCTCTCCGACCACCAGGCGGCGCAGCCGCGCCGGCGACGCGCCGAGGGCGAGGCGCACGCCCATCTCGCCGCGGCGCTGGCCCACCGCGTGGGCGAAGATGCCGTAGACGCCGACCGCCGCCAGCAGCAGGGCCAGGCCGGCAAGAGAGCTCATCAGCCACATCAGCAGGCGCGCCTGGGCCGTCGACTGGTCGAGGATGCCTTCCAGGGAACGCGCCGTCGAGAGGGCCAGGGACGGGTCCAGGCGCCGCGCCTCGGAGCGGATCGCCGCCGCCAGGCGCGCCGGGCCGCCGGCGCCGCGCGCCACCACCTCGAGGTTGCGATAGGGAAACTGCGTCTGGACGAAGTAGACGGTCGGCTCGACGCTGCCGGCCAGACTGTCGTTCTTGACGTCGCCGACCACCCCCACGATCTCGAACTCATGGCTCTTCATCAAGGAGCTCCCCAGCGGTCCGATGCCGTCGGTGCGCGACAGCAGGACCTTGCCGACGGCGTTGGCGGGGGCCTGGCCTCCCGGCCAGGCGCGGCGTTCCAGCTCGCGGTTGACGAGCACGACGGGAGGCGAGCGGTCCGTGTCGCGGCGGTCGAAGGTGCGTCCGGCGAGCAGCGGGATGCCAAGGGTCTCGAAGTAGCCGGCGGCAGCCGTCACATACTGCGCCGTGGGCTCCTGCTCGCCCGCCGGCGCCGGCCGGTCGGGAAGGCCGTAGGCGATGCGCCAGCCCGGCGCCAGCGGCAGGAAACTGGCCGCTCCCGCCGCCCGCACCTCCGGGTGGACAGCGAGCCGGTCGAGCAGCTCGCCGTAGAAGCGGCTCACCCGCCGCCAGTCGCCGTAGAGGTTGTAGGGGAGCTCCATGTTGACCGCCACCACCTGCTCGGGCCGGAAGCCGGGCTCTTGCCGGACCAGCCGCACAAAACCGCGGATCAGCAGGCCGGCGCCGACCAGCAACACCGCCGCCAGCGCCACCTCGACGACCATGATGGCGGCGCGCGCCCGGCGCCGCGCCCCGGCTGGCGCCAGTCCCCTGCCGGCCTCCTGGAGCGCGCCCCGCATCCCGGAGCGCGACATCTGCAGCGCCGGCAGGAGACCGAAAAGGACGACCGCGAGCAGCGCGGCGCCGAGGCCGAAACCGAGTACGCGGGCATCGAGCGCTGCCGCGCCGATGCGCGGGATGTCGAGGGGGCGGGTGATGGCGGCCAGCCGCACTCCGGCTCCCGCCAAGCCAAGAGCCGGCACCGCTGCCAGCAGCCCGAGCAGCAGGCTCTCGGAGAGGAACTGGCGCAGCAAGCGGCCACGGCTGGCGCCCAGCGCCGCCCGCACCGCCACTTCCCGCGCGCGTGCCCCGGCCAGCGCCAGGAGCAGACTGCTGACGTTGGCGCAGGCCAGGAGCAGCAACAGGCTGACCGCCGCCAGCAGCACCTCGAGCGCCGGGCCGAAGCTGCCGGCGACCTGCTCGCGCAGCGGAACGGCGAGCGCCCCCCAGCCCAGGTTCGATTCCCGATGCTCCGCTCCCAGACGCCGGGTCAGCGCGCCGAGCTCCGCCTGTGCGCGCGCCGGCTTGACGCCGGGCCGCAGGCGCGCCACCGCCGCCATGAAATGGGCGCTGCGGCTGTGCCCTGCCAGGTCCCAGGTGAGACCCTGCCAGACGTCGATCTCGCCGGGGAAGCTGAACCCCGGCGGCATCACCCCGACCACCGTATAGACGCGGCCGTCGAGCCGCACCACCCGGCCGAGCACACGCCCATCGCCGCCATAGCGGCCGCGCCACAGGCGATCGCTGATCACCACCTCATTCGCGGTGCCGTGCAGGGCGCGGCCAAAGGCGAACGAGCGCCCCAGCCGCGGCTGCACGCCGAGGACCGAGAAGAGATTGCTCGAGGTCTCGACGGCGCTCACCCGGAGCGGTTCGCCCGCGGCGTCCGCGAGGTTGACCTCGGGCTGCCACCAGGCGGCGGCGTCGGCGAAGACCGCGGTGAGCGACCGGTAGTCGAGGAAGTTGACCGGCGACAGGCGTTCCCGCTCGAGACCCTTGGCGGCGTTGGTCTCCGACAGGGCCACCAGCTGCTCGGGCTCCGCATAGGGCAGCGGTGCCAGGACCACCGCATGGACGATGCTGAAGATCGCGGTATTGGCCCCCAGACCGAGGGCGAGCGCCAGCACCGCGGCCAGCGTCACGCCGGGCCGCCGCCTGAGAGCGCGCAGACCGTAGCCCAGGTCGCGCACGAAGCTTTCCATCGCCGCTCTCCCTTCCCGCCGCCGCCTGAGCCGCGGCCGCGCCAGTTGATTGACATGGCTGGGTCCCTACCCAGCCTTGGTCGGCACGGCTGGGTCCCTACCCAGCCTGATCCGTCGGATCGCTGGAAGGGGATATCGCGCCGGCGCGGGACGGTTACGCGCCGCTGAACGGCTCAGCGACTCAACGACTCAACCACTCAGCGACTCAACCACTCAGCCCCTCAAAACAACGCGAGGAATTGCTCGACGCCTTGTTGTTGCGCGCTCTTGAAGGCGCTGCACAGCGAGATCTCTTCGAGCGCCTTGGCGAGGGTCCGCGGCCCGCCGGTGAACTTGGCGATGGAGTCCTTGAAGAAGGCCTCGGCGTCGGCGCGGTGCTCTTCGTCGCAGAACCGGCGTGCAAAATTGGGGAACGACGCGGGGTAGTCGCGGGGCAGCTTCGCCGCCAGGGTGTCGAAGTGGCGCTTGACGAACTCATACCTCATCTGCTGCATCGGCGCGCGGCTGCTCCAGAGATTGAGGATGGTCATGGCTTCGCGGGGATCGAACTCGTCGGTGAGGACGACGGCGAGCGCCTGCCTGGCGATGGCAGGGTCCTGGAAAGAGCCGAGAGCGGCAAGGAGCATCGATCGCTCGCGGCGGTTGGCCGTCTTCTTCGCCTCGGCATGATAGAGGTCGAAGAGCGCCTGGCCGCCGTGCAGCGCGGCCAGGCGGAGGACGGCCGCCGCCGTCTCGGGGCTGACGCTCGTGCGCTCTGCCACCCACTTGCGGGCGAGGATCCCGGCTTCCGCAAGCAGGGCAGCGTCATCGCCGTTCTCGGCGACGAAACCGACCAGGGCATCACGCAGCAGCATCGTCTCCTCGCGCTCGCCCGGATGGGGAGTGAACCCGAGTGCGCGCGCCTGCTCGCCGAAGGTTTGCTCGACGAAGCGGGCGTAGCTCGGCAGCAGCCGCTCGGGCACCAGATGGTCGCGGATCCTGACCGCGAGCGCGACCGTCGCCTCGACGACGTGCCGGCTCGGGTCGTGGGCGTAGACCGGGACCAGCGCCAGGGCCTCGCGCATCGACAGATCGCCGCTGTCGGCGAGGGCCGCGGCATCGTGCAGGGCGCCGACCCGCTCGGGCAAGGTGAGCGCCTGGGCACCGCCTCCCAGCAGCCGGGCGAGGAGGTTGCCGCGGTAGTGAACGCGGTAGTAGCCGAGGCCGCCGGCGTTGCCAAGCACCCACTCCGGACAGGAGCTGCCGGAGCCCCCGGTGCCGACAGGGAGCGGCAGCTCGGCGCTCTCGGCCGCCAGCAGCGTGCACACCCGGCTGGGAGCAGTCTGGTTGCCCCAGCGGACACAGACCGGGACCTGCCAGAGCTGCTTGTCCGAGCCCTTCGACCCCAGCGGCAGGAAGCGCTTCTGCGACAGGAGGAGCCGCGGACTGCCGTCTTCACATCGCAGCTCGACCGTGATCTCCGGGACGCCGGGCTGGGTGAGGAAAGAGAAGAAGGCCGGCCCGACCGTTGCACCCCCCACGGCGGCCAGGGCGCCGACGAAGTCATCCGCCGTCGCATTGGCGAAAGCATGGCGGGCGATATAGTGCTGCAAAGCCGCGCGGAACTTCTCCTCGCCGAGCCAGGATTCGAACATCTGCAGGACGGCCTGGCCTTTGCCGTAGGTGATCCCGTCGAATGCATTCTCGATGTCGTGCTTGCTCGTGATCGGTTGCCGGATCTGGCGCGCCGAGATCAAGGTGTCGTTATCGGCCGCCCTGGCGCGCGCGAGAACGTGATCGACGTCGCCGCCCCACTCCGGCCGGAACTGGCCGGTGACCTTGTCGCCGAGCCAGGAGGCAAACGACTCGTTGAGCCAGACGTCGTCCCACCAGACCGGCGTGACGAGGTCGCCCAGCCACATGTGCGCCGCCTCGTGCGCGAAGTCGGCCACGTACCTACGCTTCCACCGGATCGTGGCGGCTTCGGGCTTGGCGAGCACGATGCTCGAGGCATAGGTGATGAGGCCGGGGTTCTCCATCGCGCCGAAGCCGACGGTCTGCGGGATGACGAGGTTGTCGAGCTTCTGGTACGGGTAGGGGGTGCCCAGGTATTTCTCGAGCAGGTCGAGGACGGCGCCGGAGGTCTCGGCCGCATACCAGGCCTCCTTGGCCCGCCCTTTCGCGGTCACGAACCGGATCGGCGTGGCGTTGCGGCCGGCGGTGCCGGCGTTCAGGTAGTCGAAGGGTCCGACGCCGAGGGCGATCAGGTAGCTCGGCAGAGGCCTGGTCGGCGCGAAGCTGACTCGCTTCATCCCGTTCGGCTCGTCGCTCTCGGCAAGGATGGGCGTGTTCGAGACCGCCGCGTGCTCGCGCTTGACGTGCAGCGTCAACGCCCAGGGGACCTTGTAGGAGGGCTCGTCGAAGCAGGGGAATGCGCGGCGCGCGTAAAAGGGTTCGAACTCACTGTAGACGTACCAGTTGTCGCCCTCTTTCTGGCGGAAGAGGCCGTCGGTTTCAATCGTGCTGATCTCGCCCGTGTAGCGGACCCGGAGCTGCGCCGCGCCGCTGGGAGCTTGCCGCGCGAAGGCAAAGCCGACGAAGTCGCCGTTGCCCGGGACGACTTGCGCGGCGATCTGCCTGCCGGCCACCGTGAGCGCCGCCTGCTCGATCGCGAGGCCGCTGGCGTTCAACCAGAGGAGCGAGGTCGGCTCCTTGAGCTCGAGATCGATGACGATCGCGGCCGCGAACTTGGTCGCCGACGGATCGATCCACAGCTCGGCCGCGTAGCGCACCGGCGCCGCCTGGCCGGCCAGCCGCAGCAGCGGTGCCTCGGGAGACGCCGCCCGCGGCGACGGGTCCGCCGCCGCCGCCGCCAGACCGAGGATCGTGCCCAGCAGCGAGGGTGCGAGCCCGCGCCTGCGTCTTCTCCCGTCGTTGTTCACCCCACTCCTCCTTTCCTGGTCCATGCCCCTCGTGGTCCATGCCTCATGCCACGCCCCATTGCCATCATCGCTTCCGGCTGCGAGCGCCGCCAGCCCCGGGCCGCTCGATCGCAGACGCGGTGGCAGCTTATGCGAGGTCCCCTCGCCGACCTAGCGGCGGCCTGTCAGTGCGAACCGCGCGATCCGGCCGGCGGGATCCTCGACCTGCCAGGACGGGTTCCCACCGGAAATGCGGACGCCGGCGAGCTGCCGAGCGAACAGGCTGCCGGCCGCGGTGATGCGAAGGCGGCGCGCGGGCTGATGGCGAAGCGGTCGGCCGGCGGGTGGACGGATTGATGGCTTTGTCCAGAGTGTGGGTACCGCGGGGTCCCTTCGGGGTACCGGGGAAGCCTTACGCCGCCATAGTGAACAGATCAGAATCGTTGCCGTGGAGCCCTCGGAATCCCCGGTTCTGTCGGGCGGCCAGGCCGGCGCTCATAAAATTGATGGAGTCGGAGCGGGCTTTGTAGTGCCGCTCTGGCAGGAGGACATCGCCGATCAGATTGAACAGGTTTCCACGGAAGAGGCTGTGGCCATGGCCAGGCGGCTGGCGCGGGAGGAAGGCCTTTTTGCGGGGACTTCCACTGGCGGCAATGTCATCGCCGCTTTGCGATTAGCCGAACAACTGGGACCTGACGCGACCATTGTCACCGTCATGTGCGACACCGGGATGAAATATCTCAGCAAATCATAGAAATGGGATCAGCGCGCGGGTCTGCGCCCGCGCTTCAGGCCGGCGGCAGGCGGACCTTGTCGGAGTCGGCGCGCAGCCAGAAGGTGCCCTGCTGGACGTAGCCGTGGCGGCGCATGATGTGGCTCTGGCGATCGAGCGGCAGGCCCCAGGTCTGAAAGAAGGCGTCGGGGCGCTGGGCGAGGGCGGCCCAGGGGTCCCACTTGTTGTGCCCCGGCCGGAGCTCGTCGTAGTTGTGCCGGTCATAGGGCATCTGGCTGGGGAGCCGCGCCACCTCGCGATCGTTGTAGCCCAGCAGATCGATCATCTTGTAATCGGTGAAGTAGGCGGGGATACCGGCCCAGGCGGTGGCGACGACGGCGCCGGGGGCGACGAAAGAACGCAGCTCGCGGACTTCCTGCAGCACGATCTGATGTCCGACGACGGCAAAAGGCGCCCACCGCAGGGCGAGGTCGCGGCGGTTGCCGAGGGCGCGCGGCGACAGCAGCAGGCCGTTCGCGAGGACCAGCCAGAGCAGCAGGTTGGCGGCCAGGACCGCGGTCTCGAGCGCCCGGCGCCGAGTGGCGTCTGCCGGCCGGGTCCCTACCCGGTCTTGTGGCGGCCGGGTCCCTACCCGGTCTATCGGCGGCCGGGTCCCCACCCGGCCTTGCTCGCCGCCGGGCCCCGGCCAGCGGGCGCGCCAGGCGGCGAGCAGGCGATTGACGCCGGTGTTGAGGAGGACGAAGACGAGCGGCATCACGAAGACGACGAAGCGCCCGGCGCGCAGGTCCGAGTCCCAGGCGTCGCCGCCGACGTAGACGCTGTAACCGAAGTAGAGCGCGGCAACCGCGGCCGGCAGCAGCAGCCGGCGCTGGCGCCGGGCGCAGGTGGCGATGACGATGGCCGCCGCCAGCACCACGGCCAAGTGCTCGGCAGCATACTGGCGCAGCGAGGAGAGGCCGCGCAGGAGGCGGACCGAGGTCGCGACCCCGGTCAGCTTGAGATAGTAGGTGTTGGGCAAGAGGTCGTGGAAGTAGAGCCAGCGGAAGAGCGAGTAGGCGAGCGCGCTGCCGGCGAAGATCGCCAGGCCGGCCATCCAGCGCCGGCGCTCCTCGCGGCGCACGCCGCCTTCGGCGGCGACGTAGCCCTCCACGGCAATAGCGAGGAGCAGCATGTCCATGCGCAGCAAATAGGCCGCGGTGAGGACCATCCAGAGGGTCAGGTGGCGTCGAACGCCGCGGCGTTCGCGGTCGACCAGATCGAGGGCGAGAAGAACCGCGAGGGTGGTGAGGAGGGCCTGCAGGCCGGTTTCCATGCCGAGCAGCGACCAGTAGTTGAGCGGGTAGTAGAAGGTGGTGAGGGTGGCCGCGAGCAGCCAGTGGCGGGCCGTCCCCCAGCTGCAGCGCAGGGCCAGGGCGCGCACGGCGAGCACGTTGAGCGCCAGCAGGGTCAGGGAGAAGAGCTGGATGACCAGGCTGCGCTTGGCGAGCGCGATCGGCAGCGCGTTAACCGGAATCATGAGCAGCATCCAGAGCGGGTGGGTGAAGCCCTCGACCGGCTCGTCCTGCCGCGCCCAGTTCAGGCCATAGCCCTCGCAGAGGTTGCGGGCATAGGTCATCGAGATCATCGCGTCGTCGAACAGGCAGTAGTAACGCACGCCGTCGACGACGAACGAGGTGCTGCGGATGAACATCCACCCCCAGAGGAGGAAGACAAAGAGCAGCACCGCGGCCGGCCACCGACCGCCCGGCGCGGCGCCGTTGCTTCTCGATGTGGCCGGAGTTGCCGGAGTCATGCGATTGCAACCGAAGACCATCGATTCCTAAACATTCTACCCGCACCCTACGCGAGGTGAGGGAGAATGACGCAATGGCGGGGCGGATCGAGACGGCAGAGGTGGTGATCGTCGGGGGCGGAGTGATCGGGGCGAGCGTGGCCTATCACTTGGCGGCGCGCGGCTGCCGCGATGTGGTGGTGCTCGAACGGCTGGCCGAGCTCGGGGGCGGCAGCACCTCGCGGGCGACCGGCGGGTTCCGGGCGCAGTTCGCCACCGAGGTCAACGTGCGGCTGTCGCTGCTGGCGCGCGCCAAGCTGCTGCGCTTCCGCGACGAGGTGGGGGCCGATCCCGGCTACCGCCCCTGCGGCTACCTGTTCCTGGCGCGCGACGAGGCGCAGCTCGCGACGCTGCGCTCGTTCGCGCCGCTCCAGCGCGCTGCCGGGTTGACCGAGGTGATCGAGGTCGGGCCGGGTCCCGAAGAGGTGCGGCGCTGGAACCCGGCGGTGCGCGCCGACGGCGTGGTCGGCGGCACCTTCTGCCCGAGCGACGGCTTCATCCGCCCGCTGGCGCTGCTGGGCGGCTACGTCGAGGCGGCCAGGAGGCTCGGAGTGCGCTTCGAGCTCGACTCCGAAGTGGTCGCCCTGGAGGTCGCGCAGCGGAGCGGCGAGCGGCGGGTGACGGCCGTGGCCACCCGGCGTGGACGGATCGCCGCGCGCCACCTGGTCAACGCGGCGGGAGCATGGGCCGCCGCTCTCGCGAAAATGGCGTCGGTCGAGCTGCCGGTCGCGCCGCTGCGCCGGCAGGTGGCGACGACCGAGCCGTTCGGGGGCCTGCCCGAAGACATGCCGATGACCATCTTCCTCGAGGACGGCTTTCATCTGCGGGTGCGCGACGGCCGCGTCCTCTTGCTCTGGCCGGCCGACCTGCCGGCAAACGCCAGCAACCCTTACGACGCCGCCTTCGTACCGAGCTGGCTCGACGGGTTGCTCCCCAGGGCGCGCGCCCGGGTGCCCTGTCTCGCCGCGGCTGCCGTCGACCGGGCGGGCTGCTGGGCGGGGCTCTACGAGATGTCGCCCGACAAGCATGCGATCGTCGGGCCGGCGCCGGGTTGCCCCAACTTCTTGCTGGTGAACGGCTCCTCGGGTCATGGGGTGATGCACTCGCCCGCCCTCGGTCAGCTTGCCGCCGAGATGATTCTCGACGGCGGCGCTCAGGCGATCGATCTCGCCGCCCTCCGCCCCTCGCGCTTCGCCGAGGGGCAGCCGAACCCGGCGTCCGACGTGCTGTGAAGCCGGCCGTGCGCCAGCCTGACTACAGCCGGGTGTTGCGGGCGCTGTTCGCCGGTCCGCGGGGAGCGGCGCCGCAGGTGGTGAACCCCTATCGCTGCGAGGAGGCGGAGCTCGACCGGGCCGGCGGGGCGCGCCGGCGGCGCGGCAACCTGGCGGCCTACCTGGAGCGAGTGGGGGCGCCGCGCTGGATCCTGGTGGGCGAGGCGCTCGGCTTCCGGGGTGGGCGCTTCTCGGGCATCGCCTTCACCAGCGAGCGGCAGCTGGCGGGCGGCGGAGCGCGCCGGCTGGCCTGGGCCACGGACCCGCCTTTTGGCGCCACCAGCCGCAACCAGGCGCTCTGGCTCGAGCCTTCGGGGAGCGTGGTGTGGACGGCGCTGGGGGGCGAGCCGCGCGGCGTCCTGCTCTGGAACGCCTTCCCCTGGCATCCCCATGGCAGGCGGGGGCCGCTGAGCAACCGCCGTCCCGAGAGGACGCTGCTGGCGGCCAATCTCCATGTCCTCGAGCGGCTGCTGGCGGCGGCCGCACCGGCGCAGCCGCTCGCCGTGGGACGAACCGCCGAGGCGGCGCTCGCGCTGCTTGGCGTCGCCGCGCCGGCGCTGCGCCATCCGGCGCACGGCGGGGCCGCGCTCTTCCGGCGCCAGCTCGCGGCGCGCCTCGCAGGCGCCGCTCCGCGGCCCGAAGATCCTTCCCGCGAGCGGGTTTAGCAGCTCTCGCAGGGGGGATTCGCGGAGGCGAATCGTGCTAGAATCCGCGGCCAGGCACAGGCGGGGAATCGTCCGCCCGCTTGCGGTGGGAACTGCTGCCGCGGGAGGTTGGTCATGCACCGGAACTGGGTTCGAGTCTCGCTGACGCTGCTCCTCGTTGCGCTCCTCGCCGCGCCCGCGGCGGCGGAGATCTTCCACGTCAAGCTCCGCAACGGCGCGCTCATCGACTCGCGCTACAAGCCCGAGCAGGCGAGCTGGGACCCCAATGTCGTCCTGCTGCTGAGCGATGAGGGCAACTGGATCGGCATCTACCAGCAAGACATCGAGAACATCGAACCCGAGTCGACGGTGCGCGGCTTCGGGGTGCAGCTCAACTTCAACACCGTCGCCATCGGGTGGGCCCCCAACGACCTTCCCGACGCGGCGGCGCAACCGGCCGGGCAGCCGTCGTCGACCGCCGACGCGCTGCAGAACTTCGCGCTGCAGCAGGCGCAGGCGACGGCGCACTACTCGGTGCCGCAGTTCGTGCAGCCGGAGCAGGCTTCGGGCGTCCCGCCGGCCTTCGTCGGCGGGTATCGAGCGCCGCAGATTCCGGCGCCGGCGCCGCCTCCTCACCCCTGAGGCTGGCGACCTCCGGGAAGTGCCGCCCGTCCACCACCGGACGGGCGCGGCCACGACCGGCCGCCCAATGCGGGGCGGCGGTTCTCTTGACAACCAACGAGACGGTGCGGTGACGCCGGCCTGCTGCTCGCTCGAGAG
This sequence comes from Thermoanaerobaculia bacterium, assembly GCA_035544875.1. Classification (GTDB taxonomy): domain Bacteria; phylum Acidobacteriota; class Thermoanaerobaculia; order Multivoradales; family UBA5704; genus JASLEW01. Next base: position 276,868 of record DASZZP010000083.1, read on the forward strand.
CACGAGGCCGGAGTCTTCAAGAGGGAAGCCGGTGTGATTCCGGCGCGGCCCCCGCCACTGTAACCGGGTACGAAACCGGATCGCCACTGCGCGAGCGGATCCCCTCTGGGGGTTGCTCTCGTGGGAAGGCCCGGGAGTAGGGAGATCCGGAAGCCAGGAGACCTGCCGAACCGTCCGACGCTGCCCGCGGGGTGCGGGGAGGGCGCGCAGGACGGCATGTGCCTCCCTGGCCCCACCTGCATTGGCGCGTGGGTCCCAACCCACGCTCCTACCAGGCACTCTTGGACCGGCGGGGCAGCGCTTCTTGCAGGCAAAGGAGCAAACATGCGTCCGCTCGTTCTGTTGGTGGCCGGATTGCTCGGGGGCACGATTCCGGCGCTCTCCCAACCCAAGCTTTCGGTGTTCGACGACAAGGTCGTCGTCACCGCCTCCGCCGACTCCCAGTCCGTCGACGAGGTGCCCGCCGCGGTCACAGTCATCGACGGCCGCGAGATCGAGGCCCGCCAGGCGCGCACGCTTGCCGACCTCATCGCGACAGTTCCGGGCGCCGCCGTCGCCCGGGCCGGCGCGGCCGGCCAGCAGACCTCGGTCTTCATCCGCGGCACCAACTCGAATCAGACGCTTCTGCTGTGGAACGGAATCCCGCTCAACGATCCCTTCTTCGGCGGCGTCAACTGGCAGTTCGTGCCCACCGACGGCATCGAACGAGTCGAGGTGGTGCGGGGACCCTTCAGCGCTCTCTACGGCAGCGATGCCATGGGCGGCGTGGTCCAGGTGCTCACCGGCTCGCGGCGCGGCGGCACGGTGACCCTGGAGGGGGGCGGCGACGGCTACCTGCGCAGCGGAGTCGCCGCCGGCGCCGACCTCGGCGGCTCGACCCGAGTCGACCTCACCGGTGACCTGCGGCGCGGCTCTGGGCGGGTGGCGAACGAGGGCTTCGACAGCGAGGAGCTGGTGGCGCGCGCGCTCTGGGCGATGAGCCCGGGAGCGAGCTTCGGCCTGCTGCTGCGCGGCGACGATTCCTCGACCGGCGTGCCGTTCAGCTCCGGCGTGCCGACGCCGCGCAGCAAGATCTCCTGGCGGGAGCGCGAGCTGGCCGCCCCGGTCAATTTCGACCAGGCGAGGTGGACCGTCGACGGGCAGCTGTCGCGCACCACTTTCAATGCCGGTTTCCGCAGCCCCGACGACCCCTTCGGCCCCATTTCCTCGGACACCGAGTCTTCTGCCCTGCGCGGCCGCGCGGTGGCCAGCTACCACGCCCTTGCGGACCCCGGGCACGATCTGCGGCTGGCGCTCGGCGCCGACGCCGCGCGGCTCGAGGTCACCAACGCCTCGAGCGCGATCGTCAATCTCGACCGCGCCCACCAGCGCACCTGGGCCGCCTTCGCCGAGGCCAGCTACGGCGCGGGGCCGGTCCACCTCCAGCTCGGCGCGCGGCGCGACGACAACAGCGTCTATGGCGGCCAGACCAGCTGGCGCGCCGGAGGCGTGGTCCGCATCGCCCGCCACACCCTGCTGCGGGCGAGCTACGGCCAGGCGTTCCGCGCCCCGACCCTGGGCGAGCTCTTCTTTCCCGGCAGCGGCAATCCCGCCCTGCGCCCGGAGACCGGCACCAGCTACGAGGCCGCCATCGAGCAGGAGGTCGGTCCCTGGCGGTTCGCCCTGACCGGCTTCGAGAACCGCCAGCGCAACCTGATCACCTTCGATCTCGCGACCTTCTCCGACCTCAACATCGGCCGCGCCCGCAGCCGCGGCGTCGAAGGCGAGGTGACGTTCCGGCGCGGCATCGTCCTGGCGCGTCTGAATGGCACCCGTCTGTCGGCGATCAACCAGACGACCGGCCTCGATCTGTTGCGCCGTCCCCGGTCGAGCGCCAACCTGGTGCTGGCGGTGCGCCCGGGGGTCTGGACGCTTAACCTGGTGGGGCGCTACGTGGGAGGGCGCGCCGACTTCGACCCGGCGACCTTCGCTCGCCGCCGCAATCCGGCCTTCGCGACCATCGACCTGGCCGCCCGCCGCCGCCTGCTCCCCTGGCTGTCGCCCTACTTGCGGCTCGACAACGCGGCCGACCGCGACTATGAGGAAGTGCTCGGCTACCCGAGTCCCCGGCGCACCCTGGCGGGCGGCGTGGCGGTCGAGTTTTGAAAGCCGGCCGGCTGAGGGGCGCGGCGATTGGAGCCATCGCGGTTATCGGAGCCAGCGGAGCCAGCGGAGCCAGCGGAGCCAGCGGAGTCATCGCAGCCGGCGGGTTGCTCGGCATCGTCGGGGTCACTACCGCCGCCTGCAGGCCGGCGCGGCAGGAGCCGGCGGCCGCTGCTCCGGCCGCCGCCCTGCCGGCGCCGCGGCGCATCGTATCCATGGCGCCCAACTTGACCGAGACGAGCTATGCGCTCGGCCTGGGCGGGCGGGTGGTGGGGGTCGACGACTTCAGCGTCTGGCCGGCCGAGGTCGCGGGCAAGGCGCGGCTCGGCGGGCTCTTCAACCCCAACCTGGAGCGGATCGTCGCCGTGCGGCCCGATCTCGCTCTGCTGCTGCCCAGCGAGCGCGACGTCGCGGCCAAGCTCGAACGCCTGGGCATCGCCACCCTGATCGTCCCCAGCGAGACGCTGGCCGACATCGAGCGCTCCTTCAGCCTCATCGCCCGGCGCTGCGGGGTCGCCGCCGCCGGCGAGAGTCTGGCGCGGCGCTGGCGTGCCGAGCTGGCTTCGCGGCCGCTGCGCGGCTCGCCCCGGGTGATGCTCTGCCTGGCCCGCCAGGCCGGGCGGCTGAGCGGCCTGCTCGCCGCCGGCCCCGGCACCTTCCTCGACGACCTGCTGCGGCGCCTGGGGGCGGTCAACGCCTTCGCCGATGCGCCGAGCGCCTACCCGCAGGTCGGGCTCGAAGAGGTGGCGGCGCGCGCGCCCGACGCGATCGTCGAGCTGACCAGCGCGCCGTTGTCGGCGGCGGAGGCGGCGGCGCTGGTCGGCGACTGGCGGCAGCTGCCGTCGGTGCCCGCGGTGCGCAACGGCCGGATCAGCGTGATCGCGGGCGACTTCGTGACCATCCCCGGGCCACGGCTGCCGCTCCTCTACCGGCGGTTGAGGGAGGCGCTGAGCGCGCCGCCGCCACCCGCCGGAGAGGTCCGATGAGCGACGGCGAGAGCGCGAGCAGAACCGCGGGCGCGGGTGGCGCCGGGGCCATCTTGATGAGCGCCCGAGGGCTGGTCTGGAGCGCGGGTGGGCGGACGGTGCTCGGACCGCTCGACCTCGACCTGCGGCGGGGCGAGTGCCTGGCGGTCGTCGGTCCCAATGGCGCCGGCAAAACCACCCTGCTGCGCCTGCTGACCGGGCTGCTCCGCCCATCCGCCGGCGCGGTCTCGCTGGCCGGCCGGCCGCTCGCCGCCTTCACGCGGCGCGAGCTGGCGCGGCGCATCGCCTACGTGCCGCAGATCCGGCCCGCGCGCGTCCCGCTGACAGTCGAAGAGGTGGTCGTCCTGGGCCGCTACCCGTATCTCTCGGCTCTGCAGCTGGCGCCGCGCGCCGCCGACTTCGCCGCCGTCGAGGAAGCGCTGGCCGTGGTGGGTATCGCGCGCCTGCGAACCCGGCCCGTCGACGAGCTCTCCGGCGGCGAGCGCCAGGCGGTCTTCATCGCCGCCGCCCTGGCGCAAGAGGCCGAGCTGCTGGTGCTCGACGAGCCCACGTTGCATCTCGACGCCGGGCACCAGCGCCAGCTGGCCGGACTCCTGCTGCGCCTCAAGGCCGACGCGGCGCGCACTGTGCTGCTGGCCAGCCACGACCTCAATCTTGCGGGACTGCTCGGCGACCGTCTGCTCGGCCTGGCAGATGGGCAGACGTTGGCGCTCGGCCCACCGGCCCTAATTCTCCGCCCCGAGCTGCTCGAGCGGCTCTTCGCCGCGCGGTTCCTGGCGGTGCCGCGCGGTGGGCGGCCGGAGCCCATGGTGGTGCTGGACCTGGGGTCGTGAGGGGACGCTAGCGTGTCAACCTCTCTCACGCCGCCGCCATGAGATCGAACGCCGCTCGCTCCGGTCTCGCCCTCGGCCTGCTCGCAGCGGCCTGGCTCGCGGCGTTGCTGGTCGCACCGCTGGTCGGCAGCCACCCGGTGTCGCTGCTCGCGGCGCTGCGCGGCGAACCGACGGCGGCGACGATCTTCTGGCAGCTCCGCCTGCCGCGCGTGCTGCTGTCGCTGCTCGCCGGGGCGGGGCTCGCCGTCTCCGGGCTCGGTTTCCAGACCCTGTTCCGCAATCCGCTGGCCGAGCCCTACACCTTGGGCATCGCGAGCGGCGCGGCGCTCGGCGCGGTCATCGCGATGCGCTTCGAGAGCACGGCCCAGCCTCTCGGCCTCCCCGCCGTCGCCCTGGCCAGCTTCGCCGGCGCGCTGTGCGCCATGGCGCTGGTGGTCGGGCTGGCGCTGCGCCGGCAAGGAATCGCGACCCCGACGCTGCTGCTGGCCGGCGTCGCCGTTTCGTTCTCGTGCTCCGCGACCATCCTCTTCCTGCAGTACCTGGCCGACTCCACCCAGACTTTCCGCATGGTGCGCTGGATGATGGGCGGACTCGCGGTGGTCGGCTACCGCGAGGTGCTGTGGGCGCTGCCTTGGGTGGCGGGCGGCAGCGCCGTGCTGCTCGCCGCGCGCTGGGACCTCAACCTCCTGCTCACCGGCGAAGAGCTGGCGGCCAGCCGCGGCGTCGACCTGGGCAAGCTGCGCCTGCGGCTCCTCCTCGCCACCTCGCTGATGATCGGCGCGCTGGTCGCGGTGGCCGGCCCGATCGGTTTCGTGGGACTGATCGTGCCGCATATCGTCCGCCGCTGGGTGGGACACGACCATCTCTACCTCGCGCCCGCCTGCCTGCTCGGGGGCGGCGCCTTCCTCACCCTCTGCGACGGCGCGGCCCGCACCGTCATGGCGCCGGCCGAGCTGCCGGTCGGCGTCCTCACGGCGCTGCTCGGCGGCCCCTTCTTCCTCTGGCTGCTGATCTTGCGGCGCCGCGGCGATAGCTGACCGGCGGGAGAAAGGGGGCGTCGAAGGAGACTCCCACCTAACGGAGGGGTATCACAAAAGTGCGAGAGCGCCGGGTATCACAAAGAATCCGGTACGCAAAGCACTCGAGCTGGAGGAAACATCGTGTCGAGGAACGACGGGATCATCGGGGTATCGGATCACGGCGGTTGGGCGGTGCTGGTGACGGTCGCGGGCGACGGGATGCTCCTCGACCGCCGCCGCGTCGAACTGGTGGACGAGGACCTGCCGAAGATTCCGCACCACAGCGAAGGGCAGGCGCTTCCGCTCCATGAGGCAGTGGCGCTGGTGGAGCGCGTGCGGGTGTCGGCGGAAGGGCACGCGAAGCTCGGCCTGGACGCCGTCTCGATGACGGTGCCCGGGCGCATCGTCGGCGTCGCGCTTCGCCAGTGCCCAGGGCTGCCACCAACCATTGCCGAGCGGATCAAGGACTACCGGGCGCAGAACGTCGCAGACTGGGTAATGTACCGCAAGGCGCTAGCCGCCGCGGCCGAGGCGCGCGGTTGGGCCGTCCACTGGTACGACCCGAAGAAGGTGTTTGATGCAGCGAGCGAGGCGCTGCGCATCGAGAACCTCGATGCCCACTTCCTCCAGCTGAGGAGGTCCATCGGGTCGCCCTGGGGCAAGGATCACAAGGTCGCGATGGCAGCGGCGATCGTCGCGGCTAGTGTCATGTGTCTGAAGAAACTAGAATAAGTCATGACCGCCAACAAGGAGTTAGACACTACCCTGCCTGCCGAGGCAGTCGTTGTCTCAATGGAGTGGGTTCGTTCTAACGGCGCACGGACCAGTTCGTCTAACCGGATATGATCGGGCCATGATGCTGCTCTACCGCCTGGGGCCGGAGGGTTTCTTCGCCGCCGGCGAGCCCGGCGAGCCGAGCGCGCGGCTCCTCTATTCCGACCCCTTCGCCGAGCTTGCCGGCTCCTGGCGCCTCGGCGGCCCGGTCGAGCTGGCAACCGCCTCGCTGTTGCCCCCGGTGCTGCCGGGCAAGATCGTCGGCATCGGGCGCAACTACCGCGACCACGCCCGGGAGATGAACAACCCGGTTCCCACCGAGCCGCTGCTCTTCCTCAAGTCGCCGTCGTCGCTCGCCGGGCCCAACACGCCGGTGGTGCTGCCGCCCGAAAGCGAGCGGGTGGAATACGAAGGCGAGATCGCCGTGGTCCTGCGCGGCGGCCTGCGGCGCGCTTCGGCCGCGGAGGCGCGAAGCGCGGTCCTGGGGGTGACCTGCGCCTGCGACGTGACCGCCCGCGACCTGCAGGGTCGCGATGCCACCTTCGCGCGCGCCAAGTCGTTCGACACCTTCTGTCCGCTCGGGCCGGCGATCTGGGTCGGCGCCGACCTCGAGGAGCTGGCGGTGGTGACTCGCGTCAACGGCGCGGAGCGCCAGCGCGGCCACGTCCGCGACATGGTCTTTCCGATCGCGGAGCTGCTCACCTACACTTCGCGCATGATGACCCTGGAGCCACGCGACGTGCTGCTCACCGGCACTCCCGCCGGCGTCGGCCCGCTCGCCGGCGGCGACCAGATCGAGGTCGAGATTCCAGGACTCGGCGTCCTGCGCAATCCCGTCGAGGCCTGGCAACCGCAGGGCTGACCCGCCGCAGGCAGGGAGCTGCTCAACTTCATCGATCAGCGTTTCGCGCTGCTTCGCCTTCTGGCGCCGGCGGCGCGGATGGAGGGGGGGCCGCGGGCGGTGGAACCATTGGGGCTGCGCAGGGTTCCGGCGTTTCCGCGGGAACGGCGGGGGGGAGATGGCGCCAGGGGAAGACGAGCAGCGCGGCGAGGAGGAGGAGGTGGAGGGCTCCCCTTGCGGTCCAGCCGGCAAGGAAAAACGCCATCCAGCCGGAGAAAAGGAGCAGGGCGCCGGCGGCGCGGGCGAACGGCGCGCGCATGGTGTCCGGCAAGGTATCACAGCGCTATGCTCGGCCCCGGGGCGCCGTGCGCGGCGCGCTTCGACGGCCCCATGCGCCAATGCTCCAGGCCCTGACCTTCGACGTCACCCAGACGCTCATTCACTGCCCGCGGCTCGGCGAGATCTATGCCGACGTGCTGGCGCGCCACGGCCGCGCGGTCGAGCCGCACGAGGCGCGGCGGCTGATCAGCGTCGTCTGGCAGGAGCTCGCCTGCGCCGCCGAGCCCGGCCGCGACCGCTTCACCGCTCATCCCGGCGGCGCCCGCGGCTGGTGGCAGCGCTTCCTCGAGCGCCTGTGCGAGCACCTGGATTCGCCGCCGCCCTCGCGCTTCGCCGCCGCCGAGCTGTTCCACCGCTGCGGCCGCGCCGAGGCCTGGGAGGTCTACCCTGAAGTGCCCGGAGTGCTCGACGAGCTGCGCCGCCGCGGCCTGCGGCTGGGGGTGATCAGCAACTGGGACGAGCGATTGCCGGGTCTTCTCGAACAACTCGACCTGGCGCGGCGCCTGGACGCAGTGGTCTATTCCTCGGCCGCGGGGATCGAGAAACCCGACGCGCGGATCTTCCGCCAGGCGCTCGCCGCTCTCGCGCGGACGGGCCGGCGGGGCCGGCAGAAATCACTGCGCGCTGGGCTGCCTCCGGCCTGTGCGCTCCACGTCGGCGACCATCCCCTAAACGACGTCGAGGGGGCGCAGGCTGCCGGCATGCGTGCCGTGCGCGTCCTGCGCCACCCGCCGCCCCGCCGGCGGGCCCAGTCGCCGCGGCTGCCGCGGCCGGAGGCGCCCGTCGTGCACGACCTCTCCGCCTTGCCGGAGCTGCTCGATGGGGCGCTGCTCGGAGCATCCGGTGTGGTAACCTGAAAGGCGGGGACTCGAGCAGAGCATGAAGATCTCGACCAAGGGTGAGTACGGGCTGCGGGCGATGCTCTACATCGCCACCCACGGCGACCACGGTCCGGTCACCAGCCACGAGATCGCCCTGCACCAGGGGATCCCCGAGCCCTATCTGCGGCAGATCCTCGCGCTGCTTTCGAAAGACGGTTTGATCCATTCCAACCGCGGCCCGCAAGGCGGGCACGTGCTCGGCCGGCCAGCGGATGAGATCTCCGTTCGCCACGTGCTCATCACGCTCGAGGGCCAGACCACCTCGATCGATCAGATCCTGGCGTTGCCCTGCACTATCGACGTCGGCTCCGAGCACTGCGCCATCCGCGAAGTCTTTCTCGAGGTCAAGGCGGCGGTCGAGCGCATTCTCTCCGCCGCCACCCTGGCGCAGCTCGTCGAGCGGCAGCGGGAGATCCTCGAGCATGGGATCTCGGTCCCGCTCGACCTGCCCGGCTTCCCGCTGCGCGTGCTGCGCTCCTCCCTCCCGGTGATCTCCGACTGACGCCGGAAGAGGGGAGCCGACCCCAGCCATTCGTGTCTCATCACTGTCGAACCTGGGTGCGCGCGGCGGGCATCGGCGCGCTCTGTCTGTTCGGGCTCGCGCCGCCGTGCTTTGGCGAGGAGCCGGGCGCCGAGAGCTCCAGCGTGCCCGGCTGGGTGCCGCGGATGCTGGGCGCCCAGTTCACCTACATCGGCCAACACCTGCAGCGCTTCCACGCCGCGTACTCCGGGGCGAGGAGCCTGAAGAGCACCGGCGATAGCAAGGAGACCGACACCTACGGCATGTACTTCGGCTCGCAGGTCGTCTCCCGCCTGCAGTTCTACCTCGACCTCGAGATGGCACGCGGTCATGGCGTGAGCAATGCCGAAGGGCTGGCCGGGATCACCAATGGCGACGTGATCCGCCAGGGCAGCGTCGACCTCGGCCAGTCTCCCTATGTGGCGCGCGCCTACTTCCGTTACTCGCTGCCGCTGTCGAACGAGAGCGAGGCCGTCGAGCGCGGGCAGGACCATGTCGCGAGCCGGGAGGCGACGAGCCGGCTCGAGATGAAAGCCGGCAAGTTCGCGCTCACCGACGATTTCGACGTCAACCGCTACGCCAACGCCACGCGCACCCAGTTCATGAACTGGAGCCTGTTCAACAACACCTCCTGGGACTACGCCGCGGATACCCGCGGCTTTACCAACGGGATCCTGATCGCCTGGGTGCATCCCGGCTGGGCGCTGCGCTTCGCCAGCATGCAGATGCCCACGGTCGCCAACGGCAACGTCTTCGATCACCATGTCGACCAAGCGCGTGGCGACAACGTCGAGCTGACTTGGGGCCCCGCCCCGGCCGGCACGGTCGTCCGCCTGCTCGCCTTCGAGAACCACGGGCGGATGGGCAGCTACCGGGAAGCGATCGCGATTGCCGCGCTCCGCCGCACCGTGCCCGACATCGCGGCCGACGACCGGCCGGGACGCACCAAGGTTGGCTTTGGCATCAACCTCGAGCAGCCGCTCGCCGCCGGCGGGGAGACCGGCCTCTTCGCACGCGCCGGCTGGAACGACGGCAAGAACGAGGACTTCGTCTTCACCGAGGTGGACCGTTCGCTGAGCCTGGGCGGCCAGGTGAGCGGGCGCGCCTGGCGGCGCGGCGGCGACCGGCTGGGCATCGCGGCCACGGTTCACGGCCTCTCCCGAGACCACCGCGCCTACCTGGCGGCGGGCGGGCTCGGCTTCCTTCTCGGCGACGGCCGGCTCAGCTACGGCTACGAGGAGATCGCCGAGGTCTACTACTGCGCGCAGATCGGCCCCTATGTCCAGATCGGCCCCGACTTCCAGTACGTTCGCAACGCCGGCTACAACCGCGATCGCGGCCCCGCCCGCGTCCTCTCCGTGCGCCTCAACCTCCACTACTGAGGTCCCCACCGGCGGTGCCGATCCCGAGGGTGAAGCGGCGCTGCGATGTGGCGGTGGAGGCCTACTCGAAGCATCAATCGGATCGCCCCCCGCAACCCCTCGATCCCCTTCCCACCCCTCCGGGGGGGAAGGGGACGCCCCCACCCTCTTGCTCCGGGGAGTTTCGTTCTTAGCCGCCTCCCACGGACGAGCTGGACCGGGTCACACGACGGGCGCGGCGCTCTTGTCTGCGCGAGGTGAAGTTGCTACACTCCGCGCCGCGCCAGGGGAGGGAGGGGTATCACCCCTGGGCGGCTGGCGGTGTCGCGCCCGGCTGGCCACCGATGTCGGACAAGCAGAGACAGCCCTGGAGCACGGCGCGGGCTTACGGCATCGGATTCGAGCTGGTCTGCGCGGTCGCCGGCTTCACCGTGATCGGCTTTTGGATCGACCGTCATTTCAACAGCAGGCCTTGGGGTACGTTGATCGGCCTTGCTCTGGGGTGCATCGGCGGGTTCTATAACCTGTTGCGCGACACCTCGCGCGCCTTCGGGCGCGGGGAGGAGCGCCGCCTGCCGGCCCCGGGCGCGCCCGCAGCCGGCGCCAATGGCAGCCCGCCGGCCGGAGCGGACAAGCGGGCCGACGGCGACCGTGCGGGCCGGTCGTGATGCGGGTCCCAGGCTACTTGCGGTTCCTGATCGCGGCGTTCGCGTTGACCGGCGGCATGGCGCTGCTTGGGGCCTGGCCGACCGAGCGGCTGGGAGGGGCGGGCGCCATTCCGGCCATGATCGCCGGATGCGCGACGGGACTCCTGGCCGCGGCGCTCGGCGCAATCCCGATCGCGCTGGCCGCGAGCCGCCCGCCGGCTGCCAGGCTGCAGGCGGCGCTGCTCGCGATCGGGCTGCGTTTCTTGGCGGTTCTGGTGCTGGGGCTGGCGGTCGCCGAGAGCGGCTGGTTCGCGCGCCGCCCGCTGGTCACCTGGGTGGGGCTCTGCTACGCGGCGCTGCTGGTCCTGGAGAGCCGCTACGCCATGCGCGCCGCCGGCGCCGGCGGAGTGGACCGCGCCCCAGGTTCGAGTCGAGCTGTGAGCTCGTGAGATCCGGAGGTTTGCTGGAACTGTCGCGATGATGGCCGCCGCCAACCCGCTCGAACACATCGTCCAGCACCCGCTGGTCACCTACCCGCTGGACCTGGGGAAGGTGAAGCCGGCGCTCGGCTTCCTGACGCCGCGGCACGAGATCACCCTGCTCTCCAATCACATCGCGATGCTGATGCTGACCGGGTTGATGCTTATGCTCCTGGTCCCGGTCATGGTGCGGCGGCGGCGCGCTCTTGAGGGCGGACCGGCGGCCGACGAGATCGGCGCCCTGGTGCCCGCGGGACCGGCGAATGCCGTCGAGGCGATCTGCCTCTACCTGCGCAGCCAGGTCGCCGAGCCGACCCTGCACGAGCATACGGACCGCTTCATCAAGTTCCTCTGGACGCTGTTCTTCTTCGTCCTGATCAACAACCTCATGGGCTTGGTGCCGCTGGCCAGCGTGACGCCGCTCGCCGGCCTCCACATCGGCGGCACCGCGACCGGCAACATCTGGGTGACCGGCACGCTGGCGGTCATGACTTTCTTCCTGATGATCTGGAACGGCGTGCGGCTGGCGGGCTGGCAGTTCTTCGCCCATTTCTGCCCCGGTCCTCTGTGGCTCGCGCCGCTGCTGGTGCCGATCGAGATCCTGGGCCTGTTCGCCAAGGCCTTCGCCCTGGCCATCCGCCTGTTCGCCAACATGCTGGCCGGACACATGATGCTTGCCGTGCTGCTCGGCTTCATCTTGGGCGCCGGCACCGCGATGGGCGCGGGGATCGGACTGGCGGTGGCGGTGCCGGTAATCGCGGGCAGTGTCGCCGTCACCTTCATCGAGATCCTGGTCGCCGTGATCCAGGCGTTCATCTTCACCTTCCTGACCTCGCTGTTCATCGGCCAGTCGGTGGTCGTCCACGGAGAGGAAGCGCACGCCCACTGATCCCTGATCCATCTTCGCCGTGCCCGCAATGCCCGGTGTTGCCGAGTTGCCGCAACCGAACAGCCAAAGAAACTCGACGAAAGGACTCTTTCCGATGAGCAAGAAAGCTTCGAAGTTGATGCTCACCTCGATCGTCGGCGGTCTGGCGTTGATGTTCATCGCCGCGCTGCCGGCGCACGCCCGGGCCGCCGCGCCCGAGTCCGCCGGCGCCAGTGTCGGGGAGCGCGGCTCGGCCGTCACCACCGACGGCGCCCGTAAGCTCGGCGGCGCGCTCGGCGTCGGTCTGGTCGCGATCGGGGTCGGGGCGGGCATCGGCCGCATCGGCGGCAGCGCCACCGAATCGATCGCGCGCCAGCCCGAGGCGGTCGGCCAGATCAGCAACGCGATGATCATCACGGCGGCGCTGATCGAGGGCGTCGGTCTCTTCGCCCTGGTCATCGATTACCTGGTGTCGAGCTAGGCAGGCGCTGTCCGATGGCCTGTTCTCGCCTGCAGAGGTCATTGAGGTCATTGACGTCATGGCGGCCATGAATCGGCGGCGTAGCAAGAGGACCAGCAGCGCGGCAAACCAAGCGCGGGTCGGCCGCACGGCCGGTGATGGCCGGCGGCATGCCCCGGAGGGCAGGACCCGCGCGCCCAGTCGGAACCTCGACGCGGCCCTAGTTGCCCTGCTGTCGAGCCTGGCGTTCGCCTTCTCGGTGACGCCGGCGCTGGCCGCCGAGGGCGGCGAGACGAACAACGTCTTTGCCGGCGACATCGGCAACGCGCTGTGGACCCTCATCATCTTCGTCATCGTGCTGCTGGTGCTGGGCAAGTACGCCTGGGGTCCGCTGCTCAAGTCGGTCCAGGCGCGCGAGAGCTACATCCGCGAGTCGCTGGAGCATGCCAGGCGCGACCGCGATTCGGCCGAGGCCAGGCTGCGCGACTACGAGGAGAAGCTTGCCGCGGCGCGGGCCGAGGCCACGGCGATCATCGAGGAAGGACGCCGCGACGCCGAGGTGGTGCGCCGGCGGATCGAGGAGCACGCCAAGCAGGAGAGCGCCAGGATGATCGAGCGGGCGCGGCGCGACATCGAGCTGGCCACGGAGAGCGCCAAGCGGGAGCTCTACCACCTCTCGGCGCGGCTGGCGATCGACATCGCGGCGCGGGTCGTCGGGCGCGAGCTCACCCCCCAGGACCACGAGCGGCTGATCGCCGAGTCGATCGCCGCCATGCCGCACTGAAGCGACCGCCGCGCCTCCACCGACGATCATGACGCCCGACCCCAAGTCCGCGCCGCCCGTGGTCGACGAGCGCGACCTTGCCCTGGGCAGGGTGTATGCGACCTCGATGCTCGAGCTGGCCGAGGCCGAGGGGCAGTCCGACGAGTTGCTGGAAGAGCTCGGCGAGCTGGCTGCCTATCTCGACCACAACCCTGATTTCGCGGCTTTCCTGGCGAACCCGGTGATCGACGAGCGGGTGCGTAGGGAGGTCCTGGAAAAGCTGTTCCGCGGCCAGGCGAGCGACCTCCTGGTCGACGCGCTGCAGGTGATCAATCACAAGGGGCGTCTCGGGAAGCTGCGGGCGATCGCCGCCGCCTTCCGCGCCGAGTTGCGCGCGCGGCGCGGACTGGTCGACGCGCGGGTGACGGTGGCGGTGCCGCTCACCGCCGAGCAACGGGCGAGCTTGAACGCGGCGGTCGCGCGCTTCACCGGCAAACAACCGGAGCTCTTCGAGAGGGTCGACCCGTCGATCCTGGGCGGTTGCGTGGTCGAGGTCGAAGGACGGAAGATCGATTCCAGCGTGGCGGCGCGGCTGCGCGCCGTCGCGGCGGCGTTGACGGGGCGCGCCGAGCGCGAGATTGCAGGCGGAGTTTCGGCGGAGTAACGGCGCCGGTTGGCGCCGGGGGCCATCAGCGACCTGCCGGGAGAGCCCTCCGGGGAATGCCGCTCGTCCATGGACGGACGAGCGGCGGCCGGCAATGATAGATTTGCCGGCCGCTTTCGAACTATCAGGCGAGGAGCAGGCATGCGATTCAAGGTCGACGAGATCACGTCGGTAATCACGGAAGAGATCCGGCACTACCGGAGCAGGGTCGATCTGTCCGAGGTGGGGCGGGTCATCGAGGTGGGCGACGGCATCGCGCGGGTCTACGGCCTGAGTGACGCCATGGCCGGCGAGCGCCTGGAGTTCGAGCACGGTGCCTCTGGCCAGGTCTTCAACCTCGAGGAGAGCTCGGTCGGTGTCGTCATCCTGGGCGACTACCTGGGCATCCGCGAGGGGGACGAGGTGCGGCGCACCGGCGAGCTGCTCTCGGTCCCTTGCGGCGAGCAGATGATCGGCCGCGTCGTCGACCCGCTCGGCCGGCCGCTCGACGGCAAGGGCGACATCGAGACCACGGAGCGCCGCCCGCTGGAATGGAAAGCGCCGGGGATCGTCGAGCGCCAGCCGGTCAACGAGCCGCTGCAGACCGGGATCAAGGCGATCGACACCATGATCCCGATCGGGCGCGGCCAGCGCGAGCTGATCATCGGCGACCGCAAGACCGGCAAGACCGCGGTGGCGGTCGACACCATCGTCAACCAGACGGCCGGCGACGTGATCTGTGTCTACGTCGCCATCGGCCAGAAGGAGTCGACGGTCGCCGGGCTGATCGAGAAGCTGCGCGAGCACGGCGCGCTCGACTACACCATCGTCGTCGTGGCCTCGTCGGCTGACCCGTCGCCGTTGCAGTACATCGCCCCCTATGCCGGGGCGGCGATGGCCGAGTACTTCATGTACCAGCAGGGGCGGGCGACCCTGGTGGTCTACGACGACCTGTCCAAGCAGGCCCAGTCGTATCGCCAGCTGTCGCTGCTGCTGCGCCGGCCGCCGGGGCGCGAGGCCTACCCGGGCGACGTGTTCTACCTCCACTCGCGCCTGCTCGAGCGCAGCGTCAAGCTGCGCGACGAGTACGGGTTGGTGCCCAAGGAAACCCCCGCCGACAGCCGCGACCGCGGGCTCGTCAAGGTCCACCCGGAGGGATTGGCAGCGCCGGCCGAGGTGCGCCCCGACGACCAGCACGGCCTCTATCACCGGCCGCACGGCCGCAAGAAGGCGGAGGCCTGGCTCGCCACGCTTTCCGACCGCGAGGGCTATCGCGTCCACCGCTTCCCCGACAGCGGCGGCTCGCTGACCGCGCTGCCGATCATCGAGACGCTGGAGGGCGAGGTCTCGGCCTACATCCCGACCAACGTGATCTCGATCACCGACGGCCAGATCTATCTCGAGCCGGACCTGTTCTTTGCCGGCGTGCGGCCGGCGGTCAACGTCGGCATCAGCGTGTCGCGGGTAGGCGGCAACGCGCAGCGCAAGGCGATGAAGAAGATCGCCGGCACGCTGCGGTTGGACCTCGCCGCCTTCCGCGACCTCGAGGCGTTCGCCCAGCTCGGCACGGAGCTCGATCCGGCCACCCAGCGCCAGCTCGACCGCGGCCAGCGGATGGTCGAGCTGCTCAAGCAGCCGCAGTACCAGCCCTTCCCGGTCGCCGAGCAGATCGTCAGCGTCTTCGCCGGCACCAACGGATTCCTCGACGACCTGCCGGTCGCCAAGGTGAGCGCCTTCGAAGCGGCGCTGCTCGCCCACTTCCGCGACCAGCACGCCGACGTCCTGGACGAGCTCACCCAGAAGGGCGAGCTGCCGGACGCGCTGGCGGAACGCCTCCGCCAGGTCATTCGCGACTTCAAGACCCAGTTCAAGAAGTAACCGGCAATGGCGAACAGAAGAATTCTGGTCAAGCGGCGCAAGGCGGTGCGCAATATCCGCAAGATCACTCGCACCATGCAGCTGATCGCGACCGCGCGCTTCCAGGCCGCCTTCAACCGCGCCATGGCGACCAAGCCCTACACCCGCAAGCTCGCCGAGCTGGTTGCCGAGCTGGCGCGCGCGGCGGGCGCGGCGGGAGACATCGAGCATCCGCTGCTCGCCGACCACGACGACGTCAAGCGCGCCGCGCTGGTCGTGCTCACCTCCTCGCGAGGTCTGGCGGGCGCCTTCAACGCGAGCGTGCTGCGCGCCGCCGTCGGCAACCTCGACCAGCAGGCGGCCAAGGGGATCGAGACCGACGTCCACATGGTGGGCAAGAAGGGGATCAGCTATTTCCGCTTCCTGCGCCGCAAGATGGCCGAGCAGAGCACCGATATCGGCGAGAAGCCGAGGTACGAGCAGGTCGAGCCGATCGCCAACGCCCTGATCGAACGCTTCTCGCGGGGCGAGATCGCCACCGCCCACGTCGCCTACATGCGGTTCCTCTCCCCCGGCCAGCAGCGCCCGGTCGTGCTCCAGCTCCTCCCCCTGACCGAGGAGCTCGCCGCCGCCGCCCCCCCCCAGGCCGGCGCAGCCGGTCATGAGAGCACTGGCGGAGCCGGTCATGAGGGCGTCGGCAAGGAGAGCACTGGCGGAGCCGGCCACGAGAAGGCCGGCGCCGCCGCCGCCGTTCTCTACGAGTTCTCGCCCGCGCCGCGCGAGCTGCTCGACGAGCTGCTGCCGGCGGTCGTGCGGGTGCGGCTCTTCCAGGCCTTCACCGACGCCGCGGTCTCCGAGCAGGTGGCCCGCATGGTCGCCATGAAGGCGGCGACCGACGCCGCCGGCGACATGATCAAGGCGTTGACGCGGCGCTACAACCGCGCCCGCCAGACCCAGATCACCATGGAGCTGCTCGACATCGTCGGCGGCGCCAACGCCCTGTCCTGAATCAACTCAACGCGGCACGAGACGGATCGGAAACCAAGATGGAAAACGGCAACTACGGCAAAGTGACGCAGGTCATCGGCTCGACTCTGGACGCGCACTTCCCCGAGGACAAGATGCCGGGGATCTACAACGCCTTGAAAGTCGAGATCAAGCGGACGGTGCTCGGCGAGACCTCCGAGGAGACGCTCTGGTGCGAAGTGGCGCAGCACCTGGGAGGCGGGCGGGTTCGGGCGGTGGCGCTGGGCTCGACCGACGGCCTGGTGCGCGGTGCCCAAATCCTCGACACCGGCCAGCCGGTGACGGTGCCGGTAGGCGTGGAGACGCTGGGCAGGGTGTTCAACCTGGTCGGCGAGCCGATCGACGGCCTGGGTCCGGTGACCACCAAGGAGCGCCGCCCGATCCATCACGAGCCGCCCGAGTTGAAGGACCTCTCCTCCAAGACCGAGCTGTTCGAGACCGGCATCAAAGTCATCGACCTGCTCTGTCCGCTGGTTCGCGGCGGCAAGGCCGGCCTGTTCGGCGGCGCCGGGGTCGGCAAGACGGTCATCATCCAGGAGCTGATCGCCCGCCTCGCCCGCTTCCACAGCGGCTACTCCTGTTTTGCCGGGGTGGGCGAGCGCACCCGCGAGGGCAACGACCTCTGGCTGGAGATGCAGGAGGCCAAGATCGGCGACACCGGCAAGAGCGTCATCGACCAGACGGTGATGGTCTTCGGCCAGATGAACGAGCCGCCGGGTGCCCGCCTGCGGGTGGCGCTTTCGGCGCTGACCATGGCCGAGTTCTTCCGCGACCAGACCGGCGTCGATACGCTGCTCTTCGTGGACAACATCTTCCGCTTCTCGCAGGCCGGCGCCGAGGTTTCGGCGCTGCTCGGCCGCATGCCGTCGGCGGTCGGCTATCAGCCGACCCTGGGCACCGAGATGGGCGAGCTGCAGGAACGCATCACCTCGACCACGCGCGGCGCCGTGACCAGCATCCAGGCGATCTACGTGCCCGCCGACGACTACACCGACCCGGCGCCGGCCACCGCCTTCACCCACCTCGACAGCACGGTCAACCTCGAGCGCGGCATCTCGGAGAAAGGCATCTATCCCGCGGTCGATCCACTGGCCTCGAGCAGCCGCATCATCGCGCCCGAGTACATCGGCCAGCACCACTACGAGGTGGCGCGCCGGGTGCAGCAGATCCTGCAGCGCTACAAGGACCTCCAGGACATCATCGCCATCCTGGGCGTCGACGAGCTCTCCGAGGACGACAAGGTGACCGTCCGGCGGGCGCGCAAGATCGAGCGCTTCCTGTCGCAGGCCTTCTTCGTCGCCGAGCAGTTCACCGGCCTCGCCGGCAACTACACCTCGCGTGAAGAGACCATCCGCTCCTTCGACGAGCTGTGCCAGGGCAAGTGGGATCACCTGCCGGACCAGGCGTTCATGTACGTGGGGACGATCGAGGACGCGGCCGCGCGGGCCGAGGAGCTGGAGCGGCAGCAGTAGGCGGGCGAGGACCTCGAAAATGGCGGGCGCGACCACCTTCCACCTGAGCGTCATCACTCCCGAGCGCGCGGTGCTCGAGGCAGACGCTTCCTTCGTCGCCTTTCCGGCGCACGACGGCGAGATCGGCATCCTGCCCGGGCGCGCGCCGCTGCTGTGCAAGCTCGGCGCCGGGCTGTTGCGGGCCGATACTGCCGCGGGCAAGCACTCGCTGTTCGTGGCCGGCGGGTTCGCCCAGATGGTCGAAGACCGCCTGACCCTGCTCACCGAGCAGGCCAAGGAGCTCACGCGGATCGACCGCGCCGAGGCGGAGCGGGCCCTGGCCGCGGCCCGGGCGATGAAGGTTTCTGACGACGCCTCGTTTCGCGCCCGGCAGGCCGCGCTGGCGAGTGCCCGTGCCCAGCTGAAGCTCTCCGCCCGCTGATAAGCGGCAAGCGGACCGCGCCGCTGAGCGGCGGGCACCGGGAACGGGGCGGCCGCTGAGAGCCGCTTATGTCAAAAGTATAAGGAATGTAACGAATCTGTGTTCATGGCGCCTCTCTTTCTCCGAAGGAGTTTCATCCCATGAGCCAGGCCGAAGAAGAGACCAAGACCGAATCCGCCGCTCGCCGGCGGCGCACGCCGCGCGGGCCGCTGCTCGTCGTGCTCGCGCTGCTGCTCGTCCTCGGCGGCTTCCATCTCTTCTACGCCGAGCAGAAGCACGCCTACCTCGTCCATAGAGACTTCCGCCTCCTCGACGCCATGGGCCGGCAGGTCGCGGCGGCGGTCGCGGGCCAGGGCCAAGTGCTGGCCTCGATGGCCAGAATCATCGTGCCCCCAGATCCCCCCGGTAAGACCCTGGGTAAGACCCTGGACGGCGAGATGCGCGAGTTCCACGACGCTCTCGACCTCAAGGTGCACGATCCGCGGTCTTGCGGCCCTGCCTCTCCCCAACAGGACGGGCTCATCCAGAGCCTGGAAGTGGGGCCGGAGGGCACCAAGCTGCAGCTCCGCTATCAAGAGAAGGAACAGGCGGACAAGAAGCAACAGCCGAGCGAAGAGAGACGGGTCATCTGCGGATGGGTGGCGCTGCACGACCTTCTCGCACCCATCCTCGATCCGCGCAAGGCGTTCGACATCGTGCTGCTGGTGTCGGAGCAGGAGAGCGAGGTGATAGCGCAGCAGTCTGACAGGGGTATGAGTCTTCACCTCTCCGATCTGCTGCCGGAGACCGAGGAGCCGGCGAAGGCGAAGGGCGACGACAAAGCCGCGGGTTCGACCTGGAAGGCGTTGTTGCCCGCCCTGAGGGGTCCGAAACGAGAGCTCGACGTGAAGCTTCACGGCGACCACTACTTGCTCTTCGCCCAGCCCCTGAGCGTAGCCGCCATGGCCGCCGGGCTGCCGGCGCGCTGGGTGGAGCGGGCCGAAGCGCGGCTAGGCTCCGCGCCGCCGCCCGGGGGGAGCAATGACGGAGCGAAGACGGCAAATGGCTCCCAGCAGAGCTGGCTGGTCGTCGGACTGGTGTCGAGCCACAGGATGTTCCAGGAGGCGCTCGCCATCTCGCCTTCGCTCCTGGGCGCCGCCGTGGCGATGCTTCTGCTCAGTCTCCTGAGCTGGCCGCTGCTCAAGCTCAAGCTGCTCGGCGAGCGTCAGCGGGTGCGCCTGGCCGACCTGCTGCTGATCGCCCTGTGCAGCTTGCTCGGCGTCTCTGTCGCGACTCTCCTGGTGCTCGATTTCGACCATCACCGGGAGCTTGGCCGCTTGGCGGATCACGACCTCGAGAGGTTCGCGATGCAGATCTCGTCGCATTTCAAAGACGAGATTCGCTGCGCCTATGTGCAGCTCGAGGAGCTGGAGAGGCTCGGGCCTGACCATGTGAATCACACGGCTGCAGACCTCTATCCTTTCTGGGAGTCCTTCACGGTCTTCGACAAGGAGGGAGACAAGCCGCCAATAAAGATCTGGCGGCACGACGACGATCTGAGATTCCGCCCGTCGGACACCAGATCGCATCTCAAGCGAGATTACTTCCAGCGAACGCTCCGCGGGGACCTTTGGGAACTCCCCACCGCGCCCTCCCGGCCACTGTCTGGAGCCGCCTGCCCCGGCGCGGCGGGTGCCACGGGTCCCGAGCCCCGGTTCGCGCTCGAGTCGCTGGTCAGCCCGACCAGGGGTGTGCAGATGGCGGTGCTCGCCAAGCCGGTAAGCGCGGTGCTCCCGAGCCAATTTGCCGTGGCCACCCTGGTAGTGCCGATGCTCTCCGCGATCCGCCCCGTGGCGCCGCCGGGGTTCGAGTTCGCGGTGATCGACCGGGCGGGACTCGTGCTCTTCCATTCGGATCCCGAGCGCAACCTTTCGGAGAACTTTTTCCGGGAGGCCGAGGACGACCGCCGCCTGGAGTCCGCGGTCTTCGCCCGTCACCGCGCGACCGTGGACCTCCGCTACTGGGGGGAGGACTACCGCGTCAGCATCCTGCCGCTCGAGAGCCCGCCGTGGACGATCGTCGCGTTGCGCGCCAAGGGCAGGATCGAGGCGACCAACCTCGAGACCGTCCTCACCGCCCTGGTTCTTCTCCTGGCCCAGGTCAGCGGCTTCGCCCTGGTCCTGGCGGCGGTCGCGCTGGCCCGTCCTTCCTACCGGCCGGAGTGGCTCTGGCCCGACCCTGAGCGCGCCAGCGACTACCTGCGACTGGTCATCGTCCTTCTCCTGCTCTGCGCCGCCTTCCTGATCGCGGCCTGCACCCTCCCTGGAGATGCCCGGCTGGTCGGCGCCGCCGGGCTGCTGCCTCTCCTCGCCTTGGTGATGGGGTATCTGCAGCTGACGCGGCGCGGCCGCCGGCGGCCGGGGTGGGAGCTCAAGAGGAACCTCGCCATCGCCTCGGGCCTCGTGCTGCTGGGCATCGTTTTCATGCTGCTGGCGACGCCCCTGGCGGCCGGCTGGCGCCTCCTCGGCTCGCTGCCGCTGCTGGCAGCCGGATTCCTGGTCTTCGTCCACCCCCGGCGCTGGAGCCGGTTGACCAGCGGCCGGGCCCTGCCGCTCGCGCTGAGCTACCCGGTGCTGGGGTTCCTCTTGCTCGTGCTGACGGCGGTCCTCCCAACGCTCAGCTTTTTCAAGATGGCGCAAGCCATCCAGACCAGCTCTCTGGTCAAGCTCGGCCAGCTCGAGCTCGCCAGGGAGCTCGACGAGCGCCGGGTCCGGGCGTCGAGTCCCGCGGCCCAGCGGCCCGACCCGCTCGGCTTCGACGAGGGAACGCCTCCGTTCGATCGCCTGCTGCGCCCGATCCGGGTCGCCGGAAGCTTGCCCTTCTATGGCGGCTCCTTCTTCGCCACCCAGCTCGCGGCTCCCAGCCCCCGCCAGGTTCCTGAGCTGCAGCGTCTAGGTCAAGGTGAAGGGGACGCCGCCGGGCGCCGCACGAGCGGCGGCGAGGAGGAGCTGCTGCCGCAGTTCCTCGAAGATCTGCTGCCTACTTACTCTGCATATACCTCGCGCACCCGCGCGCTGCTGCAAGACCGGGCGTCCGATGAGTCCTGGCGCTGGGACCGCATCGGCGACCGCCTGGAGCTGGAACCGCGCTCCCTGGGCCTCAAGCTCTCCTCCTCGCTGCCGCCGGCCTGGCCTTTCGCCGGCGCGCTTTCCGGGATCTCCGCCGCGCCCGGCGCGCTCTCCTCCGGCATCAACTTCGGCTCGCTTGCGGCAGCGGGCGGGGCGATGCTGCTCCTGCTGGCGCTGCTGGTGGGCCTCTCCTGCTTCATCGCACGGCGAGTCTTTCTCGTCGACCTCTTCGAGCCTCTCTGGTCGGGGCAAGAGGGCGAGCTGCCCGTGCCCGGCGGCGGCAATCTCTTCGTGGTCAACAGCGGCCAGCAGTGGCACCTCCGCGATCCCGAGAGGAGCTTCTGCCGCGTGCACTGCAAGGAGCTCGAGGATGACCCGTCCGGCTGGCCGGCCCGCGACCTGCCCGAACGCGACGTTCTCGTCGAGGGATTCGAGTATCGCATCCTCGATTCCGCGTTCAATGAGCGCAAGCTCGACTTGCTCGAAGCGCTGGTCCGGGATCGGGCGGTCGTCGTGCTCTCCGCCGTGAGCCCCATGATGCTGTTAGCGCCGCCGGATGTCGGAGCCGGGTCCGCCGCGGGCGGCGCTCGTGACGCCCGTGACGCCGACATCGCCGGCGAGCATCCGTCCGGCAACGAGGAGCGCTGGCGGGCTCTGCTCTCCTCCTTCACGGTAATCGACTCGGGCGTGCTGCCCCGCACCGCCGAGCGGGATCTGACGAATCTCTCGGTGCGGTCGCTGCGCAAGATGTGGCGGCGGCTGCGGGGCGGCGCCGCGGCCGGCGGCGGCGACCGCTTCCGATCGGCCCTGCTGCGCAAGGAGTGCGGCGACAACCCGTTCCTGCTCCAGATCGGCTGCGAGCTCGACCTGCTGGCGCCCCGCCTCGAGCGCCAGCAGCTGCTCGACGAGTTCTACGAGCGTGCCGAAGGCTACTACCGCTCGTTGTGGGCGAGCTGCTCGCGCGACGAGAAGGTGGTGCTCGGCCACCTGGCGGAAGATGGGCTGGTCAACGAGAAGAACCGCCGCGTAGTCCGGCGTCTGATGGCGCGTGGCCTGGTCCGCCGCGAGCCGGTCTTCCGGCTGCTGAACGAGACCTTCCGGCGCTTCGTCGCCTCGCCGGCTTGCCACCAGGAGGTCCTGCAGCTGGAGCCCACCGAGCCCAGCGCCTGGGACCGTGTCCGCCAGCCGTTCTTCGTCGTGCTGGCAGCCGGCGCCGTGTTCTTCCTCGGCACCCAGAAGGGTCTGCTCGACGGCACCACTTCGCTGGTCGCCGCCTTCACCGCCGGTCTGCCGGTGCTGGTGAAGGTTGCCGACCTCGTCGGTTCCCGGCGCGCCGGGGCGGTGGCGAAGTAGATGAGGCGGATGGATCGGCTACTGCACTGAAAACGCCGCCGACGAGCTCAGGAGGTGCGGCGGGTGAGGGAACCGCTGAGGCGGTCGGCCAGCGAGCGCCGGCTGCCGGTCGCGAGCAAGGCAAGCCCCAGGGTGGCGGCGGTCAGCAGCGCCGCCAACCAGCGGCGGGCGGTCTGGTCGAAGGTGAGGGGCTCGCCACCCTCGTTGTGCGAGACGAGACCCGCCCAAGCCATGCCCACGCTGTGTCCCCAGAAGGCGAGCGGCACGACGACATAGAGGAAGGAGAAGGCGAGGGTGAAGACGACCGCCGCCGGCCAGTCGGCAAGGATCGGCCTCACCCCCAGAAAGCGGGTACCGGCGAGGACGACGAGCAGCACGGCAGCATGAATGAGCAAGTCCGCGGCCCCGGCCAGCAGCCGCCGCCCCAGCGTCACCTGTGGTGCAGCAGCGGGATCGGCAGCGGGGTCGGCGACCGCCGACGAGCGGGCGGCCTGGGCCGGCACCGCGGCCGGGGAAGAGGTGTCTGGCGCCTGGTGCGCCGATTCTCGCAAGTCGCGCAGGTCGTGCTGGGAACGCGGCCCGCGATCTCGGCGGGGGCCGCCGGGCGACGACGGCGTGCCGGCCGCGGCGGCCGGCGAGGAACCCGCGGCCGGCCGCTCCGGCCGCTCCCGGGCCTGGCGCCGCCCGGCAGCCGCGGAGTCGCCGCGCTCCGGCTGCGCCAGCGGCAGGTCGAAGAGCAGGGGCTCGTCAGGTTCCTTGTCCGGGCGTCGCATCAGCGCAGGGCCAGGTACTTGACGTAGATCCGGTAGAGCAGGTCCGGGTAGCGCTCCTGATAGGTTTGCGCGAACAGGAGCTGCCGCTTCAACAGGGGATCGTCGGGGGAGAGCTTGAGCGCTTCGGTGAACTCCTGGGCCGCCCTGGAAGTGTCGCTGTGCTGCAGGTCCCGAACCCCCAGGTCATAGTAACTGTCGACGATCATCTGGGTGACGTCGTGGTTGGCGGGCGCGGATTCGTGAAGGCGCCACAGGTCCGGCAGCGCCAGCTCCCATTCGTGGTCGCGGAACAGGGCGATCTGCCGGGCAAGCGGCGCCAGACGCTGCTTGGCATCGGCGAACTGCGCGCTGGCGGCGCCGTCCTGCGGGCCCAGCGCGGCCAGCTTGTTCGCCGCCTCGTACTTCTCCGCGGCCAACAGATAGCTGTGCTCGCGGTAGGCGCGGTCCGCAGCCTCGACCAGCTGCCGCCGCTTCTCTCCCGGAGGATTCTGCGCCGGCACCACCGCGCCGGCCTGGGTGGCAGCGGGCCCCGCCGCGGCGGGTTCACCCGTCGCCGCGGCCGGCGCCTGTCCGCCCAGCGCTTCCCATTCGAAGATCAGCGTCTGCGCCTCCTTGTACATGGGGTCGCTGGGCGGGATCCGCCGCAGCTGAGCGATGGCAATCGGCCCCTTGCCGGCGGCGCGCAGTTTCTTGGCGCGCAGGATCGGGTTCGGAGCCGGCTGTGTCGCCGTCTCCTCGGCCCGGGAGTTGGGGAAGACCTGGTCCTGGCGCTGGTAGACGTACCAGGCTACGGCCACTACCAGCAGCAGGACGGCGCTGCCGACCAGGAGAAAGAGGCGGCGGGCGCGCCCTTCCCGCCGTGATTTCCCGGCGGCGGCGCGGGGCTCGCGCCGCGGCTCGGCCGCCCTGGCGCCGGCCTTGGCGCTCTCCGGATCAGGGTCCGGCGGCACCAGGATCTCTTCCTGGAGCGGCTCGTCGGCGGCAGTCCCGCGAACCATGCCCACCGGCGCAGCCGGCTCGGCCAGCTGGCGGCGGGTTGGCGCCGCGGTCGATCTCTCCCGGCTGGCCGCCGAAGCGGCGGGAGCCGACGGCGCCGGCATGATGCCGGCGTCGAGCTGTTGCAGGTACTCGCGCGATTGCAGATGGCCGGGCTGGATCTCCAGCACCTTCGCGAAAGCCTCTCGCGCTCCGGGGCCGTCCCTACGCTCCAGACGAGCCAGCCCGTCGTGGAAGGTCTCCTCGACCTGGCGCTCCCTCTCGGCCTTCAGCCGCCGCGCCTGCTCGATGCGCTGGGCCGCCTCGTGGTGATCGATGTCGATCAGGAAGATCCGCGACCAGGCGTCGATGGCCGCCTGGGGATCGCCGGCGTCGAGCGCGGCCTGTCCCTCTTCGAGCAGCTGCTGGATGCGTCGCTCGCTTTCGGAATCGCCGGTCGACCCCAGCATGGCGGCAGCTGCGGTTGGCGCTGCGGGCACCGATGCCTGCCGCCCGAAACCGCCGGCGATTCCCGGACCCGCGGTCGCCGGCGATGGCACGCCTGGCGGCAGTGGCTGGACGGCCTGCGCCGGCGTCGGAATGGCCCACGGCCGGGACGACGGCGGCCCGAAGTCGGGGGCCGCGGGGCCGGCTGGAGTCGAGGCCACCGGAGGAGCCTCGCGCGGCGGCGGCCCGCCGCCGCTCTTGCCAAGGTTGGGGATCGCCTGGGTTCGGAGCTCCGGCTCCCGCTGGCTGCGGGCGCCGCCCGCCACCTCCGCCAGCCCCGGGTGCGTGGGGTCGAGTGTGCTCGCCTTGTCGAGCAGGCGCGCCGCCTCCGCCGTCTTGCCGGCGCGCATCGCGTCGCGCGCCGAGGTCACGAACTTGTTGACGTAAGGTCCGGCCTCGAGACGCTCCTGGCCGAGGGCCACCAGGCGCTGTAGCTCAAGGTCGTTCTCGACCGCCGCCGCCTCGCTCCCGGCGCGCGCCAGCAGCTCCTGGAAGCGCCGCGCTCCGAGGAGCTGCTCGAACTCCGCGCGCAGCGCGCCTACCCCGCCCGCGACGCGCGGCGCCGGCTCCTGGGCCTGCCGGGTCCCGGACGGCGGTGAGGTCAGCGGCCCTAGCGGCCCTCCCGGGTCGCCCGGAGATGGGCCGAGCTCGTCCGGCAACGTCAAGGGAGGCAGCTCCGGCAGCTCCGGCAGCTCGGGGGCCAGCCCGCCGAGGTCGGTGAACAGCGGTTCGAGGTCGCCCGCGAGCTGTGGCGAGGAGCCTGGGTTGGCGTGCGGTTCCGGCCTTGCCGCGGCGCCGGCAATTCCGGCTGCTTCTCCGGCTCCCGCGCCGCCCGCAAGGCCGGAAGCCAGGGCGCGCAGATCTTCCACCCGCACCGTCCCGTCATTGGCATCCAGCCGCTCCTGCAGGCGGCGGGCGGGTTCGAACTGCGGGTCCATGCGCAGCACGAAATCGCAGCCCAGGAGAGCTTCCTGACGGCTGCCCTTTTCAGCCAGGCCGAGGGTGTGCGCGAAAGTGCTGCGGATGCGCTGCTGAACGTCCGGCGGCAGCGACGGGTTCCCGGGGTAAGTCATGGTCGTGAGAGAGCTTGTAGGATTGGCACGGAACCGCAGCGTATCGTAGCAGACGATCGCGCGCAGCGGATAGTGGGCCGGAGGGTCCGGAAGGTCGGCAGGGTTGGAGAATTCGATGGCGCCGCCGGCGCTCGAATGCGTTCCGAACGTGAGCGAAGGGCGCCGGCCGCGGGTGGTGGCGCGGCTGGCGGACGCCGCCGGGCGGACGCCCGGGGTGCAGCTGCTCGACGTCTCGTCCGACCCCGACCACAACCGCTCGGTGCTCACTCTCGCTGGCGACGCCGCGGCGCTGATTGCCGGCATGGTGGAGCTGTACGCGGCGGCCCTTGCCGAGATCGATCTACGGCGGCACCAGGGCGTCCATCCGCGAGCGGGAGCGGTCGACGTGGCCCCGTTCGTGCCCCTGGGAGAGACGCCGATGGCGGCGGCGCTTGGCGCCGCCCTGGGACTGGCGGCGGCGGTCGCGGGCCGCTTCGACCTGCCCGTCTATCTCTACGAGGAGGCGGCGCGGATTCCGCAGCGGCGCTCCCTTCCGGCCATCCGGCGCGGCGGTTTCGAAGGCTTCGCGGCGAAGCTCGCCGACCCGCAGTGGGCCCCCGACCTGGGACCGAACCGGCTCCATCCGACCGCTGGCGTCACCGTGATCGGCGCGCGCCCGGCGCTGATCGCCTTCAACGCCCTGCTCGACACCGCGGATGTGGAGGTGGCGCGTGCAGTGGCGCGCGCGGTGCGCGAGTCGGGCGGCGGCCTGCCGGCAGTGCGCGCGCTCGGCGTCTACCTGCCGAGCCGCGGCCGCGCCCAGGTGAGCATGAACCTGCTCGACTTTCGCCGCACCTCGATGGCCCAGGCGTTGGCGCGGGTGAGCCACCAAGCGGCGGCGCTGGGCAGCGGTGTCGTGGAGACCGAGGTGGTTGGCCTGCTGCCGCGGCAGGCCGCCCTCGACGCCGCCCGCGTCTCCCCGGAGCTGGCGGCGCGGGTGGCCCACCAGATCCTCGAAGACCGCCTGCGCTGAGGCGATCGCCGGCGCGACCCTAGTCGGAATGCGACCGACCCTAGAGCTCGAGCAGGGCGGTCAGCAGCCGCGCCGGCATGCCGTCGAAGGCGCCTGAGGACATGGTGACCAGCACGTCTCCCGCGCGGCTCTCGCCGAGGGCGCGGCGCAGCACCGTCGCGGTGTCGGGGCACAGGTCGGCGGGAACCCCCGCCGCGCTGAGCTCCGCGGCCAGGGCCGCGAAGTCGAGCCGCTCCTCGGCTGCCAGCCGGGCGCCGTGAAACGTCGGGGCGAACAGCACCCGGTCGGCGCCGGCAAAGGCCGCGCGATAGCTGTCGCCGAACATACGCCGCCCGGCAGTCAGGCTGCGCGGCTCGAACAGCGCAACCAGGCGGTGTCCGGGATAGCGCTGGCGCAGCGCGGCGAGCGTCTTGGCCACCGCCGTCGGATGGTGGGCGAAGTCGTCCACCACGATCACGCCGCGCGCCGTGCCCAGCTCCTCCAGGCGCCGCTTGACGCCGTGGAAGCGCGCCAGGGCGCCGGCCACGGCGGCCGCCGGCAGGCCGTCGCGCCGCGCCACCGCCCAGACCGCCAGCGCGTTGGCCACGTTGTGGCCCCCGGCCAGCGGCAGCTCGATCTCGACCTCGCCCGCCTCCGGATCGTGGAGGCCAAAGCGGCTCGCCTCCGGCGCGGACTCGAAACCGGCCGCCGGCCGCACCTGGTTGCCCTCCGCGAGCCCGTAGAAGATCACCTGAGAGCGGGCTTGCCTTGCCAGGTCGCGGAGCTCCGCATCGTCGCCGCAGGCCGCCAGCAGGCCGGTTGGCGGCACCAGCGCCAGCAGCCGCCCATAGGCGCCGCGCAGCGCTGCAGGGCTGGGATAGAGGTCCGCGTGGTCGTATTCGACGCTGGTCACCACCAGCGTCTCGGGCCGGTAGTGAAGGAACTTTGCGCCGCGATCGAAATAGGCGGCGTTGTACTCGTCGCCCTCGACGATGAAGCGCCGGCCCGCGCCGCGCGCGAAGCCGGTCTCGAGGTCGCGCGGCGCGCCGCCGATCAGGTAACCCGGGTCGGCGCCGCATTCGCGATAGACCCACGCCGCCATGGCGGTCGTGGTCGTCTTGCCGTGCGTTCCCGCCACCACCAGCGGTTGCCGGCCGGCGAGGAAGAAGTGCGCCAACGCCTGTGGCATCGACATCAGCGGCAAGCCGAGGCGCTCGGCCTCGACCGCTTCGACGTTGGCGCGGTGGATGGCGTTGCCGACCACCACGAGGTCGGGCCGCGGTTCGAGGTGCGAGCCGTCATAACCCAGGTGTGGGCGAATACCCGCCTTCTCGAGCAGCGTGCTCATCGGCGGATAAAGCGGACCATCCGCGCCGCGGACGTGATGGCCCTCGGCTTGCAGGAGGCAGGCGAGCGGCGCCATCCCGGTGCCGCCGATCGCCAGGCAATAGATGTCGAGGTGCCGCGCTCTCACTGGGCTGCCAAGGGCGAGTTCCGGTTTTCGGGCGGCGAGTGTAGCATTCCGCGTACGCTGACATCGTTTTTTTCCAACAAGGAGCAGACAGCATGAACCGTCATCTCAACACCGTCATTTTGGCACTGGGCGCTGCCGCCCTGCTGGCCGGGTCGCTGACCGCCGCCTCGACCGCCCCGCCGTCCGACCCTGCCGCCGGCGCTCCGCGGGCGGGGGTGGGGGCAGCGAAAGCGCCGAAAGCCGCCGCCGTCGAGCCGGTCATCGACGTCGGCACGATTCCAGCGGGCGACAAGGCCGCCCATGACTTCGAGATCCGCAACGAAGGCGAGGGAGTGCTCATGCTGACCGACGTGCGCGCGGCCTGCGGCTGCACGGTCGCCAGCTTCGACAAGACGATCGCTCCCGGCCAGTCCGGCAAGGTCCACGTGATCGTCGATACCCTCGGCTTCAACGGGCCGATTGCCAAGGGGGTCACGGTCTTCACCAACGATCCCAAGAACCCCCAGATCGAGCTGACGGTGCGCGCCAAGATCCAACCCTACATCGTCGTCGATCCGGGCTACGCCCGCTACGTGACGGTGCGCGGCGAGGGCAAGCAGGGCAACATCGTCCAGACCCTCTATGCCTCCGACGGCGAGCCGATGGACATCGTCAAGGTCGAGTCGCCCTTCCCTTACCTCACGATCAGCTACCGCGAAGCCCAGGAAGGCGAGCGGCTGCCCGACGTCAAGGCGAAGCAGTGGCGCGTCGAGATGGTGCTCTCGAACGACGCGGCGGTGGGCGCCCTGATCGGCCATGTGACGATCCACACCAACCACCCGAAGCAGAAGCTGGTCCAGATCCCGGTCAGCGGGTTCGTGCGCCCGGTGGTGGCGGTCACCCCGCCGGTGGCCGACTTCGGCAAGATCGAGCTCAAGACGCCGCTCCATCGCACCCTCGACGTCCGCAGCTTCGCCACCGAGCCGATCAAGATGATCGGCCTCGAGGGCCAGATCAAGGGGATCGAGGCCAAGCTCAAGCCGATCGAGGAAGGCCGTGAGTATCAGCTCCTCGTCACTCTCGACCCGGCGATCGGCAAAGGTCCTTTCTATAGCAAGCTCGTGATCCACACCGACAGCCCCAAGTCGCCGATCGTCGAGGTCGAGCTCAAGGGAACGATCCTCTAACAGGGCCGGCTGAGACGAAATTGGCCCGCGCGCCAGGGGAGGGGGCGTCCCCTTCCCCCCCGGAGGGGTGGGAAGGGGATCGAGGGGTTGCGGGGGGCGATCCGATCGATGCTTCGAGTACGCCTCCATGGCCACGTCGCAGCGCCGTTTCATTCTAAGGCCGTCATCCAAGCCGCCGCCGGCGACGTAGAGGCGGAAGAGACCCATGCGCCGTAGATTGATCATCTGCGCTGTCGCAGCTTCCGTCGCGGTCTTGAATGCGACAAGCCGCCCAGCCTACCCGGCCGTGAGAAGGCAGGCCCAGGCTGCGCCGGCGGCAACTGGCGCGGCTGTGCCTCCGGCGAACGGTCCGGCGTCCGCTCCCACAGCGGGAGCCCCCGCATCTTCCGCCACCGCTCCGGCCGCTCCGGCCGTCGAGATGGCGGAAGGCGCCGTGCCGCTTCCCGGCGGCAGCCTGCACTACACGGTTCGGGGGCGGGGCCAGCCCATCCTCGTTCTCAGCGGCGGACCCGGCTTCTCCGGCGACTACATGACACCGGTGGCGACCCAGCTCGCCGCCTCTTTCAACACCATCCTGCCCGACCAGCGGGGCACCGGCCGCTCGCGCATCGAGAAGCTCGATTCCACGACCATGACGCTCCAGCTCGCGGTCGAGGATCTCGAGCTGCTGCGCCGCCACCTCGGCATCGGCCCCTGGACCGTGCTCGGCCACTCGTGGGGCGGGATCCTGGCGATGGCCTACCTGGCCGCGCATCCCGAGGCGGTGCGCGCCCTGGTCCTGATCTCCTCGGGGGGCCCCACCGCCGGCTTCTTCGAGCCCTTCGGCGACAACATCGAGTCGCGCCTCTTGCCTGCCGACCTCGACGCGGTCGCCTTCTGGCGCGATCCGGTGCAGAAGCAGGCCGACCCGCAGCGGGCGAGCTACGAGAGCCTGCGCGCCAAGGTGCCCGCCTACTTCTTCGACCGCAAGAAGGCCTGGACCTTCGTCGCCGCCATGCGCCCCGAAGGCTACACCTCGGCGGTCAACCGGCTGCTCATCCAGGACCTCCAAAAGACGGCCTACGACCTGCGCCAGCCGCTCGCGCGGGCGCGGCTTCCGGCGCTGGTCGTCCAGGGACGCCAGGACCCGGTGCCGGAGTCCGTCGCGCTGGAGATTCACGCCCTCCTCCAGGGCTCGCAGCTGAAGATCGTCGAGCGCTCCGGCCACTTTCCATGGCTGGAGCAGCCGAAGGAGCTCTTCGACACCGTTTTCGGTTTTCTTTCCGCCCTTCCGCCCGCCGCCGGCCCGCCGCGGCGCTGAGCGGGTCCGCGCGTCGAGCGGCTGGCGGGCTTCCGAGCACGGCGTGCAGCGGCGCCCGCGCGCAGCCTACGGCGGTCCCCAGAGGTCCTTCTCCGGCTTGGCAGGAGCATGACGGCGCCGGCCGCGGGCGCGCACCTCCGCCACCTCCGCCAGAGTGGTGGCCAAGGCCTCGCTCTGCGCCGCCGCCAGCTTGCCGATCCCCGCGAGGGCGAGGTCGATCAGGGCGTCCATCTCCCGGCGCGTGAAGCTGCGCCTCTCTCCCGTTCCCTGGATCTCCACCAGCGAGCCGCCGGCGGTGGCGACCACGTTCATGTCCACCTCGGCGACCTGGTCCTCGACGTACTCCAGGTCGAGCAGCGCCTGGCCGCCGACGATCCCGACCGAGACCGCCGCCAGCTGCTCGACCAGCGGCCATTCCTGGATGTCGCCGCTGAGCAGCAGCCGCCCCAGGGCGAGCGCCGCCGCGACATAGGCGCCGGTCACCGCGGCGGTGCGCGTGCCGCCGTCGGCCTGCAGCACGTCGCAGTCGAGGGTCAGAGTGCGATCGGGCATCGCCTTGAGGTTGACGGCGGCGCGCAGGCTGCGCCCGATCAGACGCTGGATCTCGGCGGTGCGTCCCGAGGGGCGGCCCTGGCTGACCTCGCGCGCCGAACGGGTGTGGGTGGCGCGGGGAAGCATGGAGTACTCGGCGGTGAGCCATCCCCGCCCGCTTTCCTTGAGGAACGAGGGGACCCGACCCTCGACGCTCGCCGCCACCAGCACGCGCGTGTCGCCGAGCTCGACCAGCGCCGAGCCCTCGGCGAACTTCTGCACCCCGGTCTCGATGCGGAAAGGGCGCAGGGCGTCGTCGGCCCGGCCGCCGGGACGGCGGCTCGGCGGGCTCGGACGACTCGGAGGACTCTGACCATCGGCGGGAGACGGTGGCTCGTCGGAGGAAGTCATGATAAAGGCATTGTATCGACCCCGGCCCCCGAGGCGGCGCAAGCGAGGTCATCCACCGGCGCCCGGGCTCCGTACAGCTGATGAACGGGGACCGGCCCCAGCCAGCGGGGGCGAAGGACACCGAGGGTTGCCGTGCCGGCCGGCGGCAAGCCTGGCGAGGGCGAGCTCCATTCCATATAGTAGTAGGTTGTATGTCGCTCAAAATTGAAACTAGAGAGGAGGAATGCATGAAGAACCGTATCGTCGTTGCAGGACTCGTCGCCCTGGCGGTCGCCTGCGCCCTGGCGGCCGTCCCGGCCCAGGCCTCGAGCCATCGCGAGGCGCCCGGCATCACCAAGATGCCGAAGGTGGACGGGACCGACTTCTACATGTTCAATAGCTACGAGCCGGGGCGCGCGGGCTACGTCACCTTCCTGGCCAACTACGTGCCGCTGCAAGACGCTTACGGCGGCCCCAACTACTTCACTCTCGATCCCGACGCGGTCTACGACATCCACGTCGACAACACCGGCACCGGCACCGAGACCACGACCTTCCGCTTCCGGGTCAAGCAGCGGTTCAACAACATCCAGCTGCCGATCGGCGGCCAGCTGGTGAGCATTCCGCTGGTGAACGCCGGTCCGATCAGCGCCGGAGCGGGCGGCGACGCGGCGCAGAACGTCGAGGAGAGCTACACCATTCAGAAGATCGACGGTCCGCTCGACGGCGCGCACACCGCGAGCTTCGTCCAGGACGCCGACACCGGTTCGTCCCGCTTCGCCAAGCCAATCGACAACATCGGCCACAAGAGCATCGCCGACTACCCGGGCTACGCCGCCAGCTTCATCCACAACATCACGGTCCCGGGCTGCGGAGTGGCGACCGGCCGGGTCTTCGTCGGCCAGCGCCACGACGGCTTCGCCGTCAACCTGGGCGAGATCTTCGACCTGGTCAACCTTTCAGCCCCGCTCGGCCCCCGCGACGCGCAGCCCAACCTGCTCTCCGACAAGAACGTCACCACCTTCGCGCTCGAGGTCCCGGCCCACTGCCTTACCGGCAAGAGCACCGTCATCGGCGGCTGGACGACCGCTTCGCTACCGCGCAATCGCGTGCTCGCGGACAGTCCCGACTTCCGCGACGCCAATCAGAGCGGCGACTTCGTCCAGGTCTCCCGCCTCGGCGCGCCGCTGGTCAACGAGCTCGTCATCGGCCTCGCCGACAAGAACAAGTTCAACAACAGCAAGCCCAAGAACGACGCCCAGTTCGCCGCTTACGTGACGAATCCGACCCTGCCGGCGCTGCTCCATCTCCTCTTCCCGCCGGTCATCGCGCCGACCAACTTCCCGCGCAAGGACCTGATCGCCGCCTTCCTGACCGGCATCACCGGGCTCAACGAGCTCGGCGGCCCGGCCGAGATCCTGCGCCTCAACACAGCGACCGCCGCGGTGGCGCCTGGTTCGCAGAACAACCTCGGCCTGCTGGGCGGCGACGCCGCCGGCTTCCCCAACGGCCGGCGTCCCGGCGACGACGTCGTCGACATCACGCTGCGCGTCGCGATGGGCGTGGTCTGCGCCGCCTTCCCCGGGGTCTACTGCAGCCCCTCCGACGCCCCCTCGGGCGGCCTGCCCTTCACCGACGGCACGCTCAACGACGTGAGCCAGTTCGATGCCACCTTCCCCTACCTCACCAACCCGTTCCCCGGCTCCCCCAACGGGCTGGGCGGCAACGGCGTCACCAAGTAGGGCCGTCTGCCGCGCCGCTAGTTGCCGCGAGTTTCTACGGTATCGTGAGATGAGCTTCCCGGCGGGCGCCCCCCGAGGGTGCCCGCCGGCCCGTTCGACGGACTGCCAAGCATGCTTGCCTTGCGGCTGACCCTGCTCGCGCTGCTCTGCTGCCCGCCCTTGCTGGCGCACGACCTCTGGATCGAGCCGTCGCGCTTCGCCTGTCCGGTCGGCGGCCGCCTGGCGGTTCGCCTGCGGGTCGGCCAGCAGTTCCAGGGCGACCCGTTTCCGCGCGACCCGCAGTACCTGGCCCGCTTCTCGGCGGTCGGGAGCGGCGGCGAGGTGCCGATTCCCGGCGTCGCCGGCACCGATCCGGCCGGGTTCCTCCTTCCCAGCTCGCCCGGCCTTTTCCTGCTGGTCTATGCCAGCCACCACGCCGCGGCCGAGCTCGACGCCGCCAAGTTCGAGAAGTACCTGGCCGACGAGGGGCTCGAGAAGATCAGCGCCTGGCGGGCGGGCCACGGCAAGAGCGGCGCGCCGGGCAAGGAGATATACTCGCGCTGCGCCAAAGCGTTGATCACGGTCGGCGACGCCCAACCCGCGGCTGGCTCGCAGTCGGGCTACGAGAGAGCTCTCGGCCTGACCCTCGAGCTGGTCCCGGAACGGAACCCGACGGCCTTGCCGCCTGGCAGGGCGCTGCCGGTGCGGCTGCTCTATCGCGGCGCGCCGCTCGCCGGGGCCAAGGTGGTGGCGATGCTCAAATCGCCGCCGGAGCGGCCGCCGCTGCAGGTGGCGGGGCGCACCGATCGGGCGGGCCGCGTCGAGCTGCGGCTGGCGGTCGGCGGCCCAGGCAGGTCAGCCGGCACATTCCCGGGGGTGTGGCTGATCAAGGCGGTGCACATGGTCCCGGCGCCGGCCGGTTCGGGCGCGGATTGGGAGAGCTTCTGGGCCTCCTTCACGTTCGAGCTGCCGGGCAGCGCGGGAAGGCCGGCGGAGCCGGCGCCGAAGCCGCACGTCCGGTGATGGACGTGCGGCACTTCCCGGAGGTCGGTAACCGAAAACGGGGAGGAGAAGCGGTTGCGGCCGGCGGCAGCGGCGGCTGCGGGCCGTGCGGAGCGGCATGGAGGAAGCGAGAGAGATCGAAGACGCCTTCCTCGTCGGCAAGACCGGCGCCGGCGATCAGGAGGCTTTCGGGCGCTTGTTCGATCTGCACGCCGGGGCCGTGCTCGGCCTGCTCTTCCGCATCCTCGGCGGGCGGGGCGAAGCCGAGGAAGTCCTGCAGGAAGTCTTTCTCCAGGTTTGGAAACAGGCCGACCGCTACGAGGCGAGCCGCTCAACGCCGCGCGGCTGGCTGCTGATGGTGGCGCGCTCGCGCGCCCTCGACCGGCTGCGGCGCCGCGAGGCGCGCCGCCGTCGCGAGGAGGAGTCGGCCGCCGAGGCGTCCTATCCCCGCCTGGCCCAGCCCCTGGGCACCGAAAGGCTCGAGGCCGCCGAGCGCCGCGAGCGCGTCGGCGCGGCCCTCAATCTGCTGTCTGCGGAGCAGCGTAGATGCATTGAGCTCGCCTTTTTCGAGGGGCTCACGCACACCCAGATCGCCGCGCGCTTGGACACCCCGCTGGGGACTGTCAAGTCTCGTATCCTACTGGGAATGAATAAGTTGCGCCAGGCATTGAGTTCCTGAGACGGTGCCCTCGAGACCATGACCGAACAGCACCCATCGCGCTACTTCGAGATGCTCCCGGGCTTCGCGCTGGGCGCCATGGAAGGCGAGGAGATGCGCGAGCTGCAGGAGCACGTGGCGACCGGCTGCCCCACCTGCCGGCGCGAGCTGCTGCTGCTCGCCGGCGACCTCGAAGCGCTGGCCGACGCGGTGGAGCCGCTGGCGCCGTCCGCCGCGCTGCGCGACCGGCTGCTGGCGCGGCTCCCGCGGGCAGGCCAGACGCCGTCCGCCGCGCGCCGCACCTACCGTCTCCCCTTCTGGCTGGCGGCCGCGGCCCTGCTGCTCGTCGCGGTCTGGGGAATCGAGCGCCAGGCCACGCTTGGCGAGCAATTGCGCCGCCTGACCAGCGAGCGCGACCAACTCGCCGCCCGCGCTGACGCGCTGGCGCGCCAGGTTACGCGGGCGCAGGCCCAGGCGGAGCGCATGGCCCGGACCCTGGCGGTGGTCGCGGCGCCCAGCGTGCAGGCCGTGCGCCTCGCCGGCAAGGGACCGGCCTCGTCGGCGGCCGGCCGCACCTATGTCGACGCCGCTCGCCGCAAGGCGGTCTTCTATGCCTATGACCTGCCGGCGCTGTCCGCCGACCAGACCTACCAGCTCTGGTTCATCGACGATGCCAGCCATCCGACCTCGGCGGGCACCTTCGGCGTCGACAGGCAGGGCAAGGCCACCCTGGAAGTCGAGAACTTGCTGCCGGCCGAGCGCATCCGGACCTGGGCCGTGACCATCGAGCCGCGGGGAGGCGTGCCGCAGCCGACCGGTCCCATGGTGCTGGTCAGCTAAGGCCGGGTGGGGACCCGGCCGCCAAAATAGATTGCCGGGTAGGGACCCGGCCGCCTGAATGAGCGGCATCCTCGATCGCCTGCACGCCCGCGCCGGCCCGCTTCAGGCGAGGATCGTGCTGGCCGAAGGCGAAGAGCCGCGGGTGATCGCGGCCGCCGAGCGCGCCGCCGCCGCCGGCCTCTGCCGGCCGGTGCTGATCGGGCGTGCCGCCGCGGTGCGCGATGCGGCGCGCGAGGCCGGATTGACCCTCACCGCACCGGTGCTCGACCTGCTGGCGGCGGACCAGGCCGCGGTAGCCGCCGAGCTCGCGGCCCTGCTCGCCCCGCGCCTGGCGCCGCGCGGGCTCTCCGCCCAGCAGATCGACCTGCTGGCGCGCGACCCGCTCTACCGCGCCGCCTTCGAGGTCGCGACGGGCCGCGCCGACGGCGCGGTGATGGGAGCGGCCGTGACCACGGCGGATACGCTGCGCGCCGCCTTGCGGGTGGTGGGTCCGCGGCCCGGCCTCGAGCTGGTCTCCTCGTGCTTCCTGATGGTGCTTGCCGACGGCCGGGGGCTGATCTACAGCGATTGCGGCGTGGTCCCCGACCCGACGCCCGAGCAGCTGGCCGACATCGCGGTGGCGGCGGCAGCCAGCTGCCGCGCCCTGCTCGCCGAGGAGCCGCGCGTGGCGCTGCTGTCGTTCTCGACCCATGGCAGCGCCAGCCATCCGCGGGTCGAGAAGGTGCGTGCCGCCGCGGCGCGCCTCGCCGCGCGCGGTGTCGACTTCGCGGTCGACGGCGAGCTCCAGGCCGACGCGGCGCTGGTGCCGGAGGTGGCGCGGCGCAAGGCGCCGGACAGCGCGGTTGCCGGCCACGCCAACGTGCTGATCTTCCCGGACCTCGATGCGGGTAATATCGGCTACAAGCTCACCGAGCGGTTGGCGGGCGCGCGGGCGATCGGACCCCTCCTGCAGGGGCTCGATAGGCCGGTCAACGACCTTTCCCGTGGCGCTTCGGCCGCTGACATCGTAGACGTGATGGCGGTGACCGCCCTGGCGGCGGCCGAGCGGAGGCGGGGATGAAAGTCCTGGTGATCGGAGGGGGGGCGCGCGAGCATGCGCTGTGCTGGAAGCTGCGGCAGAGTCCGCTGCTCAAGGACCTCTACTGCGCGCCAGGCAATCCGGGCATTGCCCAGCTCGCAGATCGGGTCCCGGTGGCGCCGGAGGAAACCCTGCGCCTGGCCGACTTCGCGGCCGACCTCAGGATCGATCTCACGATCGTCGGGCCGGAGCTGCCGCTCACCCTTGGCATCGCCGACGAGTTCGCGCGGCGCAAGCTGCCGATCTTTGCTCCCAACCAGCGCGCTGCCGAGCTCGAAGGGAGCAAGGTGTTCGCCAAGCAGTTCATGGAGCGCCACGGCATCCCCACCGCGCCTTTCGCCGTCGTCCACGACGCCGCCGAGGCGCGGGCGGAGCGTAAGCGGTTCGGGTTTCCGGTGGTGGTCAAGGCCGACGGGCTGGCCGCCGGCAAAGGGGTGACGGTCGCCGCGGACGAAGAGGAGCTCGAGGCCGCCCTCCAGGCCCTGTTCGAAGAGCGCCGGTTTGGCGCCAGCGGCGACCGCGCGGTGATCGAGGAGTTCCAGCAGGGCGAGGAGGTCTCTTTCATGGCGCTGTGCGACGGCGAGCGGCTGCTGCCGCTGGCCATCGCCAAGGACTACAAGCGGATCGGCGAAGGCGACACCGGCCCCAACACCGGCGGCATGGGCTCGCACAGCCCGGCCGGCCTGCCTCTTTCGAGCGAGGAGGCAGCCGAGATCGTCGAGACCGTGATGCGCGCCACGGTCGCGGGGATGGCGGAGGAGGGGAGGCCCCTGGTCGGGGTGCTGTATGCCGGCCTGATGCTGACCGCTTCCGGACCCAAGGTCCTCGAGTACAACGTCCGCTTCGGCGACCCCGAAGCCCAGGTATTGATGCTGCGCCTCGAAGACGACCTGCTGCCGATCCTCGCCGAGGCTGCCGGCGAGGGATTCGACACCCGGCGCCTGCGTTTCCGCAAGGAGGCCGCCGCCTGCATCGTGCTGGCCAGCCCGGGCTACCCGGGGCGGCCGGTCACCGGCGAGCCGATCCGCGGTCTCGACCGCGCGGCGGGGCAAGGCGCCGAGGTGTTCCATGCCGGCACCCGGGTGGATGCGGGCGGCGAGCTGCTGAGCGACGGCGGCCGGGTGCTCTCGGTCTGCGCCCTGGGCCCCGATCTGGTCGGGGCCTTGCGCCGCGCCTATCTGGCGGTGTCCGAAGTCGATTGGCCCGGCAAGGTCTTTCGCCGCGACATCGGCCGGCGGGTCGTCGGCCGCCTCGAGCAGCGAGCAGGGGCGGATCTCGGGGAATCCGGAGCCCCGTGATAAGGTCGAACGCCGGGAGCGCTGACGCCACAGGTAGCTGGTACTCATCCTGCATGGGCTTTTCTGCCGTTGCAGACGGAATGGAATGATACCGATGGGCGGATGTAACGGCTGCGCATTCAAGGGCATGTCGACGGCGGTCGAAGACAGCTACGTCGGCGTGCGCTTTCGCGAAGAAACCAACGTGACGCTCTGTTCGACCGGCGGCACGATCTACGCGCGCGGCGAGCGGGTCATCGTCGAGCTCGAATCGGGGCCGACCTTCGGCCAGGTCGAGCAGTCGCCGATGCCCGTCTTCAAGCCCTGTCAGAAGTCGGGCGCCCGTCCCGTGCTGCGGGCGGCCGACGACGGCGACCTGGCGGCCTATGACCGCCAATGCCAGAGCGAGAACGCCGCCAAGCTCTTCGCGCAGGAAAGGGCGCGGGTGCTGCGCCTGGAAATGAAAATCTCGCTCGTCGAGTTCTCATTGAGTGGCAAGAAGGGAACCTTCTATTTCACCTCGGACGGCAGGATCGATTTTCGGCAGCTGGTGCGTGACCTGTCGAGCCGGTTTGCGGTGCGAGTCAAGATGGTACAAGTCGGAGCGCGCGACGAGGCGGGACTGGTGGGCGGCATCGGCATCTGCGGCCGCACCCTGTGCTGCTCGACCTGGTTGAAGGATTTCCGCCCGATCTCGATCCAGATGGCCAAGCGCCAGAACCTGTCGCTCAACCCGTCGAAGATCTCCGGCCAGTGCGGGCGTCTGCTCTGCTGCCTGGCCTACGAAGACGATCAATACAAGAACCAGAAACCTGGCGGCCGCCCCGACAACCGCCAGGATGGCGGCCTGCCGGTTCTGGCATAGCGACCCGAAGCGACCCCCATGGCCAACCGCAAGCTGATCCGCCCGGATATGAACGAGCTCAAGAAGGAGTTCCCTTCGCGCAGCGTGCGGCGCAAGCAGACGCCGCCCGAGCAGACCAATGCCGAGGAGTTCTACTACCTCAAGCAGATGGCGGCCAAGACGCCGATGGTGGTGATCTTGAACGACGGCGAGGAGCTGCGCGGTTGGATCGAGTGGTATGACAAGGGGGCTCTCAAGCTCAACCGGCATTCGGGCCCCAACTTGCTGATCCAGAAACAGTACATCCGCTACATGTTCAAAGAGGAGGAGCTCCGGCGGCGGCCGCGGCGCAGCGGCGACACGACGGAATCGTGAACCGCGGTGGCGCCGGATCGCCGCGGCTGGCCCTGACCCAGGGCGACCCGGCCGGCATCGGACCCGAGATCCTGCTCAAGCTGGTGGCTGAGATCACCGAGCCCAGCGCCCCCGCCAGCTGGCGCCCGCTCCTGGTCGCCGAGCGCGCCGCGCTCGAAGTATTGCGTCCGGCGCTGCCTGGGTTCCCGTGGGACCGGCTCCACTTCCTGGCCGGGCCGCCCCCGGCGCCCCAGGCCGGACCGGCGGAGGCGCTGGAAGCGCTGCCGCAGCAGGCGATCCCGGTGCTCGACCCGGTGGGATCTCGCCGCGCCGTCACGCCCGGGTCCTCGGGGCCGGCTGACGCCGCCGGCGCCCTGGCGGCGCTCGACGCCGGCATCGCGTTGCTGCGCGCCGGAGCCGCCGACGCCCTGGTGACCGCGCCGCTCAGCAAGGAGTCGATCGCCCGCCATTGCCTGCCGGACTTCCGCGGTCATACCGACTACCTGGCAGCGGCTTGCGGCCTCGAGCGCTACGGCCGCGACTACCTGATGGCGTTCCTGGCGCCCGACCTGCAGGTTGCCCTGCTCACCGTCCACCTGCCGCTGGTCCGCGCCCTGGAGGCGATCGAGCCGCGGGCGCTCGACGAGGCGCTCGACTGTCTCGACCGCCATGCCGGCGGCAGCATCGCCCTGGCGGGCTGGAACCCCCACGCCGGCGAAGGCGGGTTGCTGGGCGAGGAGGACGAGCGGCTACTCGCGCCGGCGGTGGCGCGGGCGCGTGGGCGCGGCCTGAACGTTCGGGGCCCGGAGAGCGCCGACTCGCTCTTCGCGCGCGCGCGGCGCGGCGAGTTCGACTGGGTCTTGGCGCTCTATCACGACCAGGGGCTGATCGCCGTCAAGACCGCCGCCTTCGGGCTGGCCACCAACTGGACCCTGGGGCTGCCTTTCTTGCGCACTTCGGTCGATCATGGCACGGCCTTCGCGCTGGCCGGGCGCGGGGTGGCCGACGCGCGGCCGCTCGCCGCGGTGATCGGGACGACGCTGGCGCTCATCGCCGGCTCGCTGCCGCGGCGGCAGGCGCGCGCACAACCCTAGGCACGGACCGGGGCGCGCCTGCCGCATGGAACTGGATCTACGAGGCGCCTTTGCCGGAGAGGACGGCGGGGATGGTCTTGAGCAGGATCTTGACGTCGAGCATCGGCGACCACGAGTCGATGTACTCGAGATCGAGCTGGATCCAGCGGTCGAAGTCGATCTGGTTGCGGCCGCTGATCTGCCACAGGCAGGTCATGCCCGGCTTCATGGCCAGCCGCCGGCGCTGCCAGCGCTGGTAGCGCGCCACCTCCTCGGGGATCGGCGGCCGCGGTCCCACCAGGCTCATGTCGCCGCGCAGCACGTTCCAGAACTGCGGCAGCTCGTCGAGGCTGAAGCGCCGCAGGAAGCGTCCGAACCCGGTGACCCGGGGATCGCTCTTGAGCTTGAACACCGGGCCGTTCATCTCGTTGAGGTGCATGAGCTCGCGGCGGAGCTCCTCGGCGTCCTCGACCATGGTGCGGAACTTGTAGAGGGTGAAGATGCGGCCGTTCAAGCCGCAGCGGGTCTGGCGGAAGAGGACGCTGCCCCCCGAGGTCGCCTTGATCAGCAGCGCGATCGCGGCGACCACCGGCAGCGCGAGCAGCAGCACCAGCGACGAGAGGGCCACGTCGAGCAGCCGCTTGGCCATCAGCTGCAGCTGGCTGGTGGGGGTGGTGGCGAAGGAGAGCAGCGGCATCCCGTCGAGCTCCTCGAGCTCCACGCGGGCCTGGGTGTGGGGGAACAGGTTCATCGCGAAGCGGGTCCTGATCCCCTGCTCCTGGAGGCTCAGGAAGAGGTCTTCGAGGCGGTCGAGGTCGCGGCGGCTGACCGCGAAGATGACGTCGTCGATGACGTTGCGCTCGACGATGTTGGGAATGTGCTTGAGCTCGCCCAGGATTGGATAGCGGCCGGGCCAGGGGCTCTCCGGCGGATGGCCGTTGATGATGAAGCCGAGGATGCGGTAGCCCCAGAAGCGGTGGCTGTGGATCGAATCGGCGATGCGCAGCGCCGCGGCGTTGGTGCCGACAATGAGCACTGTGCGGTAGTTGAAGCCGTGCAACCGCACGTAGCGGGAGGTGAGCCGCACCGCGAGCTTCTCGGTGAGCAGCAGCAGCGTGGCCAGCGCGCCGAACAGCAGCACCCAGGCACGGCTGATCAGGTCGTTGCCGAGCAGGCGCACGTCCATCCGGCCGATGTAGAGCACCAGCAGGAAGGCGGCGGTGCCGGTTCCGCATACGCGGACGATCGCCCACGCCTCGTCGAGCAGCGGCACCGTGCGGTGGGAGCGGTAGCGGCCGGAGAGCAACAGCAGGGTCCCCCAGATCAGGAGCGCCAGGGGGAGCAGCGGCAGGTATGAGCCCAGCGGATAGAGCCGGCTCGGAAAGGCTTGCGGCACGATCCGCGGCAGGAGCGAGCTGCGCAACGAAAAAGCCAGCAGGAAGGCCAGAGAGACTAGAGCCAGATCGAGCAGAAAGATTGAAACCGCTAGGATCCGGGCTCGTTCTTTCAGCATGGATCGGATTCGGTCCCGTCTCGCCTTTTCGTCGCGGCTACTTATTCTAACGTGTGAAAGGCTTTTCCCGTCTATGGGGTGCCGGCATCGACGACGCGGGCTCTGTCGCTCCGCCCCGCCAGGACCGCCAGCAGCTCGGCATACTGCGCTGCGATCCGCTCCCACGAGTACAGCCGCGCCGCCCGCCGGGCGGCGGCTCGGCCCGCGTCCCGGCTGCGTTCCGGCCGCCGGCGCACCTGTTCCAGGCGCTCCGCCAGGGTGCGCGGCTCGGCGGCGTGGAAGTAGAGCGCGGTGCGGCCCGCGACCTCGCGGTTCTCGGGCGTGTCGTTGACCACGACGCAGTTGCCGTACCCCATGGCCTCGACCAGGGCGGGGTGAGTGCCGCCGACCTCGGTGGCCTGGACATAGGCGAGGGCATGCGACAGCAGCTCGCGGTACTCCTCGCCGTAGATCGGACCCGGGAAGAGGATGCGCGGATCGGCGCCGCCGGTGAAGCTGGCGATGAACCGGCTGGCATAGGGTGCGCCGCCGACCATCACCAGGGGCAGGTCGCCGGCTACCGCGCGGTACGCCTCGGCGACCCGGTGCGGGTTGTTCTCCGGTTCGAAGCGGCTGACATAGAGGAAGAAGCTGCGCGAAGCGAGCCCCAGACGGGCGAGCGCGCCCGCCGAGTGCGGCGGGCGGGGGTCGACGCCGTAGGCGATGGGGAACGACTCGGCGCCGTAGCGCTCCAGGTAATGGCGGCGGATCACCTCTGCGTCGGTGACCAGGGCGTCGGGCAGCAGGCATGCGAGACGCTCGGAGAAGGTGTAGACGGCGCGGCCAAACGGCCCCCACTTGCGGCGGCGCCGCTCGATGCCGTCGACATGCAGCGCCACCGGGATGCCGGCGGCGCGCAGCAGCGGCACGAAGAGCGCGTTGGCGGAGTTGACGAGCAGCGCGGCGTCGAAGCCGCGCGACCCGGCGTCGAGGCAGGAGAGCAGGGTATGGATCGGAGTATCGAGGTGCTTGGTGCGCACGGTCGGCAGCACCACCAGCTCGACGCCGCGGTAGGCGGTCATGCCGCGCGGGGTCGAGTGCGAGCGGCAGTAGACCGTGACCCGGAAGCCGCGCGCCTGCAGCCGCACCGCCAGCTCCTCCATCAACGTCTCGTAGCCGCCGTAGCGGGCCGGGATGCCGCGGCTGCCGATCAGGGCGACGGCGAGCGGCCTGATCACAAGGGCGCTCCGTCGCGCCGGAACCAGAAGTCGAGCTCGGCCGCCGGGCGGGTCCGCCGCGCCTGGATGAGCCGCCG
Source organism: Thermoanaerobaculia bacterium (assembly GCA_035544875.1). Lineage (GTDB taxonomy): Bacteria > Acidobacteriota > Thermoanaerobaculia > Multivoradales > UBA5704 > JASLEW01. Next base: position 320,494 of record DASZZP010000083.1, read on the forward strand.
GCGCCGCCAGAGCTCGGCGCGGTGGCGCCACAGCCAGGCGTAGGCCGGCAGCGAGGAGCGCTCGCGCAGCAGCACGTAGAGCAGCGCCCCGAGGTCGCGTCCGGCCGTGGGCAACAAGGTGCGCAGGAAGTTGCGTCCGGTCTGATGGTAGAGCCGCAGCAGATAGCGGTTCTTGAGCGAGTGATAGTTGACCGCGGCGGGCATCGCGGCGCGGCGCTCGGGCAGGTTGAAGCGGCGGTGCTCGGCGACCGCCGCGGGCTCGTAGAGCACCTCCCAGCCGCGCTCGCGCAGCCGGAAACAGAGCTCGGCGTCCTCGCGGAAGGAGTGGAAGCGCGGATCGAAGACCTCTCCCTCAACTGCCGCGTCGAGCAGCGCCTCGCGGAAGAAGAGCGTGGCCGCCCCGCTCGCTCCGAACACCCGCTCTGGCCGTTCCCACTGCCCGCGATCGTCCTCGCCGGAGCCGCGGTCGAGATGCCGCCAGGTCGTAGTCAGGCGCATGCCGCAGGCGTCGAGGCGGCGCGGCCCGCCGCCGGGCTCGGCCGGGCGCAGCAGGCGGCCGGTGACGGCGCCTACCCGCAGCGGCGGGTGCGCCGCCCAGCGGGCGAGCAGCCGGTCGAGGTAGTCGGGCGCCGGGCGGGCGTCGGCGTTGAGACTGAGGACGAAGGGTGCCCGCGTGGCGGCAAACGCCGCGTTCATGCCGCCGGCGAAGCCCTCGTTGTGCGCCAAAGCCACGGTGCGCAGCGGCAAGCCCGCCGGCGCCAGGGCGCGAACCAGCTCGAGGCTGCCGTCGCGGCTGGCGGAGTCGACCACCACGATCTCGAGCGGCCGGTAGAGGAGGGCGCCCACCGCGGCCAGGCAGTCAGCCAGATCGGCTGCCGAGTCGTGGGTGACCAGGCAGATGGCGACCAACGGATGGTCCGCGGCCTCCTCCCTCCTCACCGGCGGCGCTGCTTTGGCCACCGCGGGCGCCGCCACCGTGGGCGCTTCGGTCTCCGCCCCCTCTGCCGTCTCTGTCTCGCCGGCCGCGAGCTGAGCGGCCAGGCGGCGCGGCCGCCGCCACCCCGTGACCGCGCCGGCCAGCGCCGCCAGCAACCCGCGCGCCGCCTCGGCCCGTGAGGCTGCCCGCCGCGGCCGGCGCAGCGGCAGCAGCGCCAGGCGCAGCGCCAGGCCGCAGAGGAGCGCCGGGCGTACGGCCAGCGCCCAGAGGGTGCCATGGTGCTTGGCGAGGTAGCGGGTCAGGTTGCGGTAGTAGATCCAGAGGAAGGGACCGTAGCCGAGCTGGCCGACGGTGCTTGCCAGACGGTGGCGGAAGCGTGCCGGCGGCCAGTAGAGCAGCGGCAGGCCGGCCCGCCGCAGGCGCCACGCGAGGTCGACGTCCTCGAACCAGGCCGGATGGAAGCGCTCGTCGAAGCCGCCCACCGCGAGCAGCGCCTGACGGCGCAACGCCAGCGCCGCACCGGCCGGCTGCTCGATCCGCGTTCCCGGCGGCGGTTCGGTGCCCCGGCCTGGCCGCGGCGCCAGCGGCAGGGTCTGGCGCAGGCACTCCCAGGCGGAGGGGAGCCGGCGCAGCTGCCACGAGAACTGCGCTTCGCCTCCGGGCCCGGTCAGGCGCGGCGCCAGGCCGGCGGCCTCGGGGTGGGCGGCGAATCCCTCCAGCAGCCGCTCGAGCGCTCCCGGCTCCGGCGCCGCGTCGGGATTGAGAATGAGCAGCAGCGGCGCCCGGGTCAGCGCGGCGCCGGCATTGACGCCGCCGCCAAAGCCGAGGTTGCGTCCGGGCCGCAGCAGGCGAGCGGGCGCCGGCAGGGGCGGCGCCGAGCCGCTGTTGTCCACCACCAGCAGCTCGAAGCGTCGGTCGCGCGGCCACGCCGCCAGCAGCTCGCCCAGCCCCGCCTCGTCGCGCCAGTGCACCACGATGCCCGCGAGCAGCGGGCCGTTCACCCCGCCCCCCGAGCTCGAGCTGATCTCCGCCATGCCGGGAAAGAGGCTATCAGCGCCGGCGCCCCTCGATCTGCTCGAGCGGCAGGGCCGGAGCGCCGCGCCGAGCGAAGGCCGGCAGATGGCGCAGGGCGCGCCCCCAGCCCGCCGCGATGCCGGCCAGGCGCGGCAGGTCGGCGCGCCGCGCGGCAGCGGCGAGATCGAGCAGGTCGCGCGCCGCCATGCGCGGCAACCGCGGCCAGAAGCGCCCGCCCAGCAAGCGGGCCGCGGCCAGGTAGCGGTTGCCATAGATCAGCCGCCAGCGGCCGCGGCTGGCGCTCGCCGTGACGACGGAGGCCGAACCGGCGTGGCGAACGCGCGCGCCCGGCACGAGCAGCGCGCGGAACCCGGCGGCGCGCAGCCGGCCCGCCAACTCGGCATCCTCGTAGTAGGTGCGCAGGCGCGGATCGAAGAACGCGCCGTCCCGGGCGACGCGGTCGAGGGCGGCGCGCCGGAAGAGCGCCGCCGTCGCCGAGACGCCGAACACCTCGCGCACCGGGCCGCCGGCAGGTGGGGCCGCCTCCCCATGGCCGACTTGGACCGCCTGCCACCAGCGGTTCCAGGTCAGGCCGCAGCCGTCGGCGATGGCGGGCGCCGCGAGCGCCAGATTGACTCCCTGGGCCGCCGCGGCCTGCGGGTCGGCGGCGAGCGCCGCGGCGAGCGCCGCGAGCCAGCCGGGCTCGACCAGCGCATCGTCGTTGACCGTGGCCACCAGCTCGCCGGCGGCCAGCGCCAGGCCGAAGTTGGTGCCGCCGGCAAATCCGCGGTTGCACCCCGGGCGCACGACGCGGTCGGCGAGGCCGTCCGGCAGGTCGAGCGGCGCCAACGCCTGGTCGACGACCAGCAGCTCGAGCGGCGGCCCTTGCTGGCGCCGGAGCGCCTCGAGACAGGGAACCAGCCAGCGGCTGCGGCCGATCGTCGGCACCACCGCGGTGATCGTCACCATGCCTGCCAACGGAGCTCGACCCGGTCGAGGATCGCGCCGTTGAGGGCGCCCGGGGGGTGCGGTCCGCGCGCGCTGACCACCAGCGGCGCGCCGGCCGGCCACGCAAAGGGTCCCAGGTTCAGCTCCTCCCAGACACGCTCTCGCCGCGGTGTCCAGCTCGCCAGGTGGCGGCCGCCGGCCGCCAGGTCGAGGGTGAACGGCACCGGCTGGTTGCGGATGAACTGCACCTCGAAGCTCAGGCGCACCTGGCGTCCGCCTGCATTGACCGGGGCGCGCAGCGATTCGCCGACCCGCAGCACCCAGCCGCCCCGGTAGCGCGTGCGCTCGATGACCCAGAGATCGGGATAGAGGTGGCCGCCGCTCTTGATCACCTGCGGGTCTTCCAGCTCGATCACGCGCGTCGGCACGCGGGCCGCGGCGAGCGGCAGGGCGGCCGCAGCGCCGAGCAGGGCGGCGACGCCGGCCAGACCGCCGCGCGCGCGCCGCCGGGCGGGCAGCCACCAGATCGCCGGCACCAGCACGAGCGCCAGCGGCGGCCAGATCCAGGTGGCTGCCCGCGGCCGCACCGAGCTGGGAAAGAACCGCGCGACGTCGGCTCCCAAGCGGCTGCTCACGAGGTCGAGCAGATGGGTGCGTCCGTCGGCAAAGTTGTAGGTCCAGCCGGGGACGGTGATCCACACCAGGGTGAGAACGCAGGTCAGCGCTCCCAGACCGGCCAGCAGCGCGCGCGCGCCTGGCCGGCGGCGGCGCGCGAGCAGCGGTGCCAGGGCCAGCCCGAAGAGCGGCAGCGCGATCAGCGCATAGCGGAAGGGCGGCGACCACCCACCGTACCATTCGAGGCGCGGCGTCACGATCAGCAGGTACGGCAGCGCCAGCAGCGCGAGATGGAGCGGCAGCGGGTGGCGCTCGGCGGCCAGCAGCAAGGCGGCCGGCAGCAGCAGGAGCCAGATCGGGGAGCAGCCGAAGAGCCCGAAGGCGGCGTCGAAGAAGAGCCCGAGCAGGCCGGTCAGGTAATCGAGCGGCGAGTGGCTCTGCGGATCGACCTCCTGCAAGGAATGGATCTTGAGCGGGTTGGCGAACAGCAGCTGATTGTGGATCAGGATACCCGCCGCCACCCCGGCGAGCAGCAGCCCCAGCACCAGCAGCGGCCGGCGCCGAGCTCCGGCCCGCCAGCAGGCCAGCCCGAAGAGCGGCGCCGCGATGAGGACGAAGCGGATCTTGACCAGCGGCAGCAGCAGGATGGTGGCGCCGATCCCCAACCACTCCGAAATGCGCCAGGAGCCGGCGGCCGCCGTGCGGTCGAGGTCGAGGATGCGGTCGAGGGCGATCATGGCGAGCAACGCCGCCGGGACCTCCACCCACACCTGGTAGGAGTAGAGCGGCAGGGGCGATGCGAAAGCGACCAGGGCATAGGCGGCGAGCTTCTCGCCGGGGCGCTGCGGGGCATAGTGGCGGCCGAGCCGCAATGTCATCCAGGCGAGCGCCGCGGCCAGTGCCGCCATGGTGGCCAGCGCGCCCGTCTTGCCCGCCAGCCGGTAGGCCGGCGCCAGGAACAGCGGCAGCAGCAGATTGTGGCGGGAATAGATCTCGCCGTGCGGGCCGACCGGGTCGCCGGGCTGCGGCGCGATCGGATGGTCCATGAAATGCCGCCAATCGCTGGCGGCATAGTTGTTGGTGAGGTCGGCATCGCCGTCGTAGGCGAGGCTGTGGGTGATCAGCAGATTGTACGGCTCGTCGCCGTCGGGCTGGCGGTGGGCCGCCGACCAGGGGAGGATCGCCAGGTAGGCGGTCAGCGGGAGTAGGAAGAAGAGGGACGCCGGGCGGCGCGGCAAGCGCCGGCCGAGCAGCGGCCGCAGGGCGAGCAGCTGGCGCGCCAGCCGATGGGCCAGCAGCAGCAGGAAACCTGCGGCGACGACCTCGGCGGCCGCCGCCAGCCCGAGCCGCGGGCGGGCGAAGACCAGCAGCAGCAGCAGCGCCAGGGCGGCAAGCTCGATCGCCGTGCCCCGGCGCCCCAGCCGCCGTCCGCCCAGGCGCGCGCTCCAGGCGGCAATCTGTGCGAACGCCGCCAGCAACACCGGCAGGATGAGGAGGGTGTCATGGAACGGGTCGCTCGACGGCAGCAGCTGCAGCTGCACCTTGGCGGCGAGCGCGGCGGCGGCGGCGCTCGCCGCCAAGATGCCGCAGGTGGCGAGCCACGCCCGCGCCGGAGGCGTGGCGGCCGGCACGGCAGCTGCCAGAGCCAGGGGAGTCGGGAGAGCTGGAGGAGCCGGAGGAGTCGGCGGCGCCGTCGGCGCCTGGGGAAGCGCCGAAGGCGCTTCGCCGCCGGGACGCGTCACCTCTCGAGCTCCAGGGCGTGGAGGGCAAGCGCAGTGTCGGGCGGCAGGCCGGGAGCGAGCTCGACGCGCAGGATCTCGAAAGGGCCGCTCCAGGGCAGCCGCCAGCGGCCGCGGTAGAGCTGGCCGAAGAAGTCGCCGGCCACCCAGGAGCTCCAGGCGGGCGGGGAGGACAGGCTTGCCGCCTGGGCCACGTCCGGCCGGCGCGCCGCCCATTCGCCGGTTTCATCGCCGGCCCGCAGCGTCCAGCTAGCGCTTCGCCCTCCAGCCGCCACCAGGCGAACGGTTGCCGCCGCGGTTCCGGCCGCGAGATCGGCGGCGTGGCTCAAGCTCGATTCCACGACCAGATAGGCCGCCCGCTGCGGTGGGCCGAGATTGACCTGCCAGACCGGATGCGCGCGGTCGAGCAGCACCCTGACGCTGCCCCCGAGGAGCGGGAGGCTCGAGCCGAGCAGCGGCCAGAGAAGCGCCAGGAAGAGGACAGCGCCCGCCGCGCTGGCGGACCCGCCGGCCGGGGAGAAGCGCGAGCGTACTGCCGGCGGCGCTGGCCGCGCGCCTGCCACCCTCCGCGCCGGTGGACCCGCCTCCGGCGGCCGCGCGAGCCAGCCGCCGCCGGCGGCGAGCGCCAAGGTGGCGGCCAGCACTACGGCCGCCAGCGGCGGACTCGCGGCGCGGCCGAGCAGGGAGACCGCATCGGCGAGCGGTGCCGAGCGCAGCCACGGGTAGCAAGCCAGGAGCACCGTGCCCGCGAGCAGCGTCGCCGTCCACACCGCCTGGACCCCCAGCGCCGCGGCGCGGAGCCGCTCCCGCCACGAGGCGCCGGCTCGCGGCGCGGCCGGCGCGGCGAGCGCCAGCGCGGCGAGCGCCAGCGGCGCGGCGAGCGCCGAGCTGTCGCGCGCCCAGGGAGTGACGAAGGCGAGGGCGAAAGCGGCCGCCACCAGCCGCGTGCGCCGGGCCAGCGGGAACGCCGGCAGCAGCAAGATCAGCCAGACGAGCGCCGCCGCCCCTGCCGGCAGCGGTCCGAGCGTCCCGAGCGGCGCCGGCGGGCTGGAGTGGGGCAGCCGGTCGAGCCAGCCCAGCCAGCCGAGCGCTCCGTAGGCGGCGGCGAGAGGCAGGCCCAGCTCGAGGGCCAGATCGGCGCGCCAGAGCGTCAGGGCGGCGAGGATGGCCACCCAGCCCGCGCGCGGCTGCCAGATGACCGGCAGCAGCAGCACGGCCAGCGCGGCTGCCCGCGCCGCCAGGACCCTACCGCGCCGGCCCCCTGGCGCAGAGGTATCGGGAGCCGAAATCGACAGACTCGAGGCAGCGCCTGCCGCCGCCAGCGCGGCCAGCGCCAGCGTCGAGGCGACGGTCAAGCCCGTTCCCGGCAGCAGCAGCGCCGTGGCGCCGGCGAGGAGCGCCGCGCCCACCCCCTGACTCCGCGCGAGCGAGCTCAGCGCGAAGCTGCCGGCGAGCGGCAGCGCGATCAGCGCCGCCCAGGGGCGAAAGTCGCGGCCGGGGCCGAGCAGCAGCTCGCAGCGAAGCAGCAGCTGACAGCCCAGGACGAGGGGAAGAATGGTCGAGAGCGGCAGTGGCGATCGAGTGCAGGGGGTCCGTTGCTCGCCGAGCTCATCGGCTGGACCCCCAGGGCTCAGCTCCGGGCCGAGACGGCGCACGGCAGCGACGCACAGTGCCGCTGCCAGCGCCAGCGCCAGCGCCGCTCCGCGGGCGGGACCCGGCGGCACCAGCCACACGGCGGTGGCCGCCAGCACCGCTCCGATGCCGAGCTCGACGGCCGGCGGCGGCGCGAGGGCGGCGACCGTGAGCAGGACCGCTGCCGCCAGAGCGCCAAGGTAGGGACCTTCGGCTGCGGCGCTCGGCCAGGCGTCGTGGGCGGCGAAGGCCAGCACCGCCGCAAGGGTAGCGGGCGGCACCGCCCAGCGCGCAACGCCCCAGGCGCGTGCCCGGTGCGCCAGTTCCAGCGTGCGTCCGGCGCCGCGCGAGCAAAGGCCGGCGCGGCGGGATGTACGGTCCATCCGGCAACTGTAGCGTAAGCGCGGGCAGGGACACCCGCGCGCCCGACCCGTGAATCCGCCTTGGCTATGTATGGCCGCGGCGCCCGGCGCGATACACTCGCCGCGCCATGCTGTCACGGCAGTTGCTGCGCGAAGATCCCGCCAGGGTGAGCCGGGCCCTGGCCAGCCGCGGCGCCGACCCAGCGCTGCCGGAGCGCTGGCTGCGGCTCGACGAGGAGCGGCGTCAGCTCCTGGTCGAGGTCGAGCAGTGCAAGCGCCAGCACAAAGAGGCGAGCCGCGCCATCGGCACGGTCAAGCAGAGCGGCGGCGACGCCAGCGCGGAGATCGACTCGGTCGCTAGGCTCAAGGAGCGCACGCAGGCGCTCGAGCAGCGCCTGGCCAGCCTGGAGGAGGAGCTCGCGGCGCTCGACCTGGCGTTCCCCAACCTGCCGCACCCGAGCGTCCCGGTGGGCAGCGACGAGATCGCCAACCGGGTCGAGCGGGTGGTCGGCGAGCCGGCCCAGCCCGCATTTGCCCCCCTCCCGCACTGGGAGCTCGGCGCGGCGCTCGGCATCCTCGACTTCGAGCGCGGCGCCAAGCTGGCCGGGGCCCGCTTCACCGTCTCGTTCGGGGCCGCCGCCCTGCTCGAGCGCGCCCTGATCTCGTTCATGCTCGACCTCCACACCCGTTCCCACGGCTACGCCGAGGTGCTGCCGCCGTTTATCGCCAACCGCGTCTCTCTGATCGGCACCGGGCAGCTGCCCAAGTTCGAGCAGGACCTGTTCAAACTGGAGGGACACGACTACTACCTCATCCCGACGGCCGAAGTGCCGCTGACCAACCTGCACCGCGGCGAGATCCTCGAGGAAGACCAGCTGCCGCTCCGCTACACGGCCTACACCCCCTGCTTCCGCAGCGAGGCCGGCTCCTACGGCAAGGACGTCCGCGGTCTGATCCGCCAGCATCAATTCAACAAGGTCGAGCTGGTGCAGCTGACCACGCCGGAGACCAGCTACGACGCCCTCGAAGAGCTCACCGCGCACGCCGAGCGGGTGCTGCAGCTGCTCGAGCTGCCCTATCGGGTCGTCTGCCTGTCGACCGGCGACACCGGCTTCGCCTCCGCCAAGACCTACGACCTGGAGGTCTGGCTGGCCGCGCAGGGCGGCTACCGGGAGATCTCGTCCTGCAGCAACTGCGAGGATTTCCAGGCGCGCCGTGCCAACATTCGCTATCGCCCCCGCGCCGGCGGCCGGCCGCGCCTGCTCCACACCCTCAACGGGTCTGGCCTAGCGGTCGGGCGCACCCTGATCGCCATCCTCGAGTACTACCAGCTCGAAGACGGTTCGATCGTCGTCCCCGACGCCCTGCGCCCCTACGCCGGGGGCCTGGACCGGATCGCCGCGTCGTAGACCCCACCGCCTGCGGCGACCCCGAGGAATGAAACGGCGCTGCGATGAGGCGATGGAGGCCTACTCGAAGCATCGATCGGATCGCCCCCCGCAACCCCTCAATCCCCTTCCCACCCCTCCGGGGGAGAAGGGGACGCCCCCTCCCTCTTGCTCTGGAGAATTTCGTCTTAGACCCGCGACCCGGCGCTGCGCCGGATGGCGCGCAGCGGGCGCGGCCACGCCCGGCGCTGATCCTCGGGAATCCGCGCCAGCTCCCGCGCCACCCGCCCCTGCGCTCGTGGCGAGCGTCGGCCGAGCGCCCGCCAGTCTGCCACGAGATCGTCCGGTCGATCTGCGGCAAGGATCTCGATGAGCGCCGCGGCCTGCAGGCGGTCCTTGCCGGACTTGGCTGCCTCGGCAACCGAGCGCCGGGCGGCGGTCCACAACTTGTGGAGAGCGAAGCGCGCCGGGCGCGGTAGCCGCACCAGGATGGGTTTGCTGGCGAGAATGACGGCGGGAGTGGGCTCTTCGATCAGGTAGTCCAGCAGCGGCAAAGGCCAGGCCGCAAGGCCGATGCCCGGAACGATTACCGGCCGCTCGCGCGCCCTCCCCGTCGCGGGCGTCAGGAAGTCGACGCGCAGCTCGCGCCCGCGAATCTTGAAGGAGGTCGAAGGCTGCGACGGGTCGAGCCCCGGAATCGGCAAGAAGCCAAGACCATGCAGCTCGCTGGCAAGGGCTGGCGCCGGTTCTTCGGCGGCGGCGATCGCGACGCTCAGCTCGAGCGCGACGTCGATGTCTTGGGTGCGCAGAGAGGCCGCCGGCAGGCGATGGCCGAGAAGGGGGCCATAGGCGCGGTATGCCTGTGTCCCCACGAGTACGCCGCCACGCCGGAATAGCCCAAGATCCGCAAGCAGCCGGAGAGCCGCGGAAACGCGCACCTCTTCGCGTGGCAGCCCCGCCGCGAGTAGCATCGCGGCGAGACGCGCCAGCGCCTCTTGATCGCTGGCGAGATCTCCTCGGCGCTGGCTGCGCCGCTCGAGATCGGCGCGCAGCGCGGGACTATCAGAACCGATGTAGCGCTGGACGGAGCGGTCGCCCATGCGGAGCTGCCAATAGAGATAGCGGCGGCCGTGGACCTCCTTCTCGACGACGCTGCCCGCCAGGTCGCCCGCGGCCACCGCCGAGCGCTCGTAGACCAGAGCTTCCTCGAGAAGCTCGGCGTAGATGGACATCGCGCTTTCGGGTAAACGATCGAAGGGCACGACTAATTATACGCCCTGTATGGCTTAGCAGCGTATAACAACTCTCTCCCCTGGCCGTCGGCCGTCGCCTCGACGTTTTCGTGGAAGAAACCGGTCGGCTGTCCGGACAGCGTGCCCTCCGCCCAGAGCTCACTGGCGGGCGGGCCCGGCGCGCGGCCCGTTCCGACCGCCCCGCCGGCGCGAGCACGGGCGCCGCCCGCCAGCCGCTGGCTCGCTCGCAATATCGCCCGATGGGCGGATTCTTCACTCCACCGACGGCTAGAGGTAGGATGCCGCCGCGGGCCCCGACCCGCGCCGCAGCCGCGCGGAGGGGTGGCTGAGTGGTCTAAAGCAGCGGTCTTGAAAACCGCCGGCCGCGCAAGTGGCCCGTGGGTTCGAATCCCACCCCCTCCGCCAATAGAATCAACAACTTAGCTTGCGAGTTCGAGGCGCGCGACTTGTGTTGCTGGCGACTCCGTGTAGCACTCTCGTAGCAGTATGGTAGAGTGCAAGCAGCGGAAAGGAGGCGGAAGTGGCCAGCATCTTGAGGCGGGAGACGGGACAAAGGGAGATCCGGTACCGGGCGCAGGTCAGGATCAAGGGGTACCCCCCTCAGTGCCGCACGTTCGAGCGCAGGAAGGACGCGATCGCGTGGGCTCGCGACAGGGAGGCCGAGCTGAAGACCGGGCGAGGGGCTGGGAGCTGGGCGGAAGACCACTTGTTCGCCGAGCTGGTAGACCGGTTCGAGGCCAAGGTGCTGCCGGGGATGCCGCGGATCGACCATGGGTACCGCGCTCACCTACGGTGGTGGAGGAAGGAGCTGGGGAAGTACTTCCTCAAGAACATCACGGTATCGGTGATCTGGGAGTGCAGGGAGAGGCTCCTGCGGGAGAAGGGCTCGGCCGGCAGAGTGCGGGGCCGGGCAACGGTCAACCGCTATCTGACCGCACTCTCGACGGTGCTGCGGCTCGGCGAGAAGCTCGAATGGATCGATGCGAATCTCGTGCGGAAGGTCGGGAAGGAAACGGAACCGGACGGACGCGTGCGGTTTTTGTCTCGTCCGGAGGACGAGCGCGATTCCGAGCTCGTGCGGCTAATTGCCGCCTGCGAGAGGAGCGAGTGCGCCGACCTGGCGGACCTGGTGAAGCTGGCTCTCTACACGGGATGCCGCGCGAACGAGCTGCTGTCTCTGCGGAGCGCTTACGTGCGGGTCGAGGCCGGGGGATTCACGCTGCCGGCCGAGCTCTCGAAGAACGGCGAAGCTCGCTTCGTGCCATTGGCAGGCGAAGCGATGGCGATTGTTCGCCGTCGCCTCGGGCGGACCGACGAGGAGGCCGACCTGATCTTTCCAGGCCGGGATGGCGCGCCGCGAGCGTTCCCGAGAAATGCCTGGGAGCGAGCTCTCGAGGAGGCGAAGATCAAGAACTTCCGGTTCCATGATCTGCGACATACGCACGCGAGCTACCTCGCGATGATGGGCGCCACGGCGAGCGAGCTGAAGGAAACGCTGGGACACAAGACACTCGCGATGGTGGGACGGTACGCCCACCTTGCGGATGACCACAAGAGCCGAGTATCCGCTCGTCTCGCCGCGCAGGTTGAGTGGTGGGTGGCGAAAGAGTTTCGTGACAGGAGAGAAGTGAGCTGACGACCGGCTCGCTGTTTCATTTCTCCGGTGTGTCGCCTTCCGGGGAATCTCGGGCAAGCCAGGCGAACAGGGCGGCTTCGTTTATGAAGATCCGCCGACCCTTGCGGACCATTACGCGATCAAAGCCATTGCCGGGAATGATTACTGCGCGGCGGTTCTGCCAGGCACGGCGGGCGGCGGCATTGGCGATCCAGTGGCGGAGCGTGCGAACGCTGAAGGCCGGATGGCGCTCGGCGATCTGCTGGAGCGTGAAGAACGGACCAATGACGGGCGCTTGAGGCGGGAGCGAGTCGCGCTGGGCGGACGGGCCGACGTGGGAGTCCTCCCTGACTGGTTTCAAAACCTGCTCGGTCTTCGTCGTTCTCATGGCGGCCTCTCGATGGTGAGGTGAGCGGAGAGTGCAGGCAAGGGCGGCGGGAAGCGCTGCGACGATGGTCGGACTCAGCAGCGGGCGAGGGCTGCCGGAGGCGCCTGAGGTCCGATCGAATGGGCAAGCACCTTTCCGCGGGTGGGTTTTCCTTTCCAGAGATTGCGTCTTGAGTATTCGCCTTGGCAGTCGGTGTCAGGTGGCAGGTCGGCGGTCAGTGGACGACCAGGTGACAGCGTCCGTCGGCGCCGATCGCGATCTCGCGGCGCTCGCATAGCCTGGAGAGCGCGTTGTCGAGTGCGCCGCGAGGGAGGCGCGTGGCGGCGACTAGGGCGCGTCGCCGGAGGCCTGGCCGGGCGGCGACGGCGGTGAGAGTGTCCCGCTCTGCAGGGGTCGGAACCGCCAGGCGGAGAACGGGGTCGGCGGGCGGAGGAGCGACGAAGAGAGAGAGGATCTCCTGCTTGAGCTCGCGGATGCGGGCGAGCAGGTCGGGGGTGATCGCCGACGGGGGGCTGACGCGCAGGAAGTATCCCGCGGGCTCGAGCGTGACGCCGCGCGCGGAGAGCTCGGCGAGAAGTTGCGCTGCCTGCTGGGTCATACCATGTACCCCTTTTTGGGTTGGGTGGCGCATTCCGAGGTCTCCTCGTCCTTGGCCGGAGCGGGCTCGGAGGATGGTGGCGAGGCGCTTGCCTCCATAGGGGGCCGTATATGTGTACGGCCCCCTATGGCCTCGTTTGGCCCCCGATGAGGCTGGGCCGGGAGCCGCCAGGAGAAGACCCCGCCTGGGCCGAAGCCTTGGCGCTCGGTGACGATTGCCTCGTTCCGCTTGGCGCGCTTGAGAGTCCGGGCGGAGATGCCGGCGTCCCTGGCGGCGGCGAAGACGTCGCGCGCGTTGCGCGGGCCCGAATGAAGGCTCTCGCGGAGGAAGACGCGGGCCTCGTCCTCGGCGCCGCGGGCCTCGGCACGGGATTCGGCGGCGAGGAGGTCGGCGGCGGTCAACGTGCTCTCCCCGGTCCAGGCGAAGGCGCCACTGTCGATCGAGAAGCCGCGGGCGGGCCCCAGGGGCGCGAGGTTCGACTTGATGTGGACGAGGGCGCGGTGGCGCGGGTCGTCGGGAGCCGAGCCGGCGAGGAGGACGGAGCGGGCGGCGGCAGTGAAGTCGATCGAGCCCTGGCCGGCGTAGATGCTGCGGCCGGACTTGACCTTGTTGAGGTGGCGGACGGCGAGGAGGGCGCAGTCGTGGCGCTCGGCGAGCTCGGCCAGGGGTGCGAGGACCGAGCGGACCTCGTTGGCGCGGTAGAGGTCGGTGCTCGCGCCGAGGAAAGCGACGATCGGGTCGAGGATGACGAGGCGGGGGCGGAGGGCGTGCAGAAGACAGTCGAGCATCGCGATGTCCTCGGCGGCCGAAAGGCGGAGAGGCCGGTCGTAGGCGAAGATGAAAGCGGGGTCGGCGGCGAGAGCGTCGAGGCGGGGCCGCACGGTGTCGGCGAGGCCGTCCTCGGCGGTCAGGAAGAGCGATCGGAAGGGAGCGCAGGGCTCGCCGCCGGGTAGCTCGCCGCCCTGTGAGCCGCAGGCCGCCAGGGCGGCGGTGATCCAGCTCTTGCCCTGGCCCGGGTCGCCCTCGAGGAGGGTGGTTTTCTGCAGCGGGATGTAGGGATGCCAGAGGAAGGTGACGGCCCGGGGCTCGATAGCGAGGAAACAGCGGAGGCCTTCGAAGTTGTCGAGGGGATCCCGCGAAGCGGCGGGCCAGGCGGGAGCCTCGCGGGCGAGCTCGAGGAGCTCGCCGAGCAGCTCGTCGGCCGAGTGCGTGGACGAGGAGCGCGCCGCGAGCCAGTCGGAGACGTCGCCTTTTTCGGGCAGATCGGGCAGGGCGAGGACGCGCAGGCTCGCGGCGAGCGGCGCCAGGCTGCGCGCTGCCTCGGCCATGTGGCGGCGGCCGGGCTCATCGTTGTCGGGGAGGAGCACGACGGCGGCGCCGCGCAGGGGCTCGGCGTAGTCGGGCCGCCACTTGCCGGCGCCGCCCGGGCTGGTGGTGGCGGCGAGGCCGAGGCGAGCCAGGGCGTCGGCGTCCTTCTCGCCTTCGACGAGGAAGACGGCGCCGCCGACGGCGGCCGCGGCGAGAAGCTCGGGCAGGCGGTAGAGGACGCGCCCGACCTGGTGGAGGTTCCAGACCCAGCCGCCGCCGGCGGCCGGGCGGCGGACGCGGAAGGCCTTGGGCGAGAGGCGGACGACCTCGTAGAGGAGGCGGCCGGCGGCATCGCGATAGGGATACGTGGCGGCGATCGAGCCTGGGCGATTGCCGTTGCCGAGCGGGGCGTCGTCGATGCCAAGGCAGCGGAGCAGATCGAGGCGGCCGCCGCCGGCCCGACAGACGTCACAGAACCAGGTCTCCTTGGCGGGATTCCAGCGCGCCGAGGGGTGCGCGTCGTCGTGAGCGGGACAAAGGAAGCGGATCTCTCTGCCCTCGCGCCGGCCGCCGCGGCCGTAGAGGACGCTCTCGAGCTCGGGGAGGGGCTTGCGCCCCGAAGCGGCCGTGGTCATGGTCTGGCGGGAACGGCCGGGGGAGAGGCTGCGCCCTGCCCACGGGCTAGCGAGATGAGCTGCCGAAACTGGTCCTGTGCAGTGCCCTGGGGCTCGTGCCCGAGCAGGCGGAGAAGGGCGGCGAGGTCCTCGGCCGCGAGCGCGAACTTGGCGGGACGCGGCACGCTGCGTGCGGCTGAGATCTTGGCGGTGGTCGCGGGTGCGGAGCGGCCGGCCTCGGCGGCAGCAGGCCTCGGGCCCGCGACCGGTGCCCGGGCTGGAGCGCTGGCGGTCAGGTCCGTTGAGGCTCCGGGCTGGGAGTCGGCCGTACCGGGCGCGGCGGCCATCGCCCGGGGCTGGTCCGCGCCGCGCTGGGCCAGGCTCTCGATGCGGGCGGCGGTGATCGGCAGGCGGGTCCGCTTCGCGTGCGTGAGCAGACGCCGCTGGTGACTTGCCGAGAGCCGCGCAAAGAGCCGGGTGACGGCGATGCCGGTCAGGAGCCGCGCCGCGAGGGCCTCGCGGGTGGCGCCGGTGGCGCCGGCGATCGCAACGTAGTGGGAGACCCAGGCGTTGCTCTTGTGGTGCCGGCGTGCGAACTCGTCTTTCCTGAGCGCGGACAGCGAGAGGGCGCGGTCGACAGCCACGGCGCGGTCGTAGAGCGAAAGCTCGCGCCGCAGCTCGCCGTCGTTTTCGTCGAGCTGCATCATCAGGCGGTTGGGGGCGGAGAGGTCGCCGGGATGGACGACGACGGGAACGGTGGCAAGACCCGCCTCGCAGGCGGCGCGCCAGCGGCGCTCGCCGGCGATGATCATGTAGGGGGTCGAGGCGCGGGCCGCAGGGTCGGGATGGTGGCTGACCAGCAGTGGCTGGATGACGCCGGCGGCCTTGATGCTCGTGGCGAGGGCGTCGAGCTCGGCGCGGTCGACCTCGGTGCGGGGTTGGTCGGGATCGGGGACGAGGTGATCGACGGGGACGACGAGAGCAGTCAGGACATCAGGGGGCTGCAAGGCGAAGCCTCCTTCAGCGGCGGAGCGTACGGAGCTGGGGGGAGCCCCGGCACATGGGTATCGCCGGCTCGATAGTCTAGCTCACTTGTCGGCGAAAACTCAAGAAGTAATGAGCGAAATAGTTCAAGCAGTCCCAACGCGGGCAAGCCAGAGCTGCCAGGTGATGCCAGGTAAGATCAGGCAAACAATAGGTTACGGTCCTGGCCGATGGATCGAGGCGGGAGGGAAGGAGCTCTGAGGAGGAGGCGCCCGGAGCCTTGGAGGGTGGGTCGCGCGGCCGAGCCGCCTCAAGCGAGAGCGATCGAGGGGCGGGGCACGTGCCGGCCGCGGCCCCGCCCCTGGACCGCGCTCTATGCGCGCAGGGCCCGGCGCCTCTCGCTCCTCTCCTCCCGCGCCCCGGGCTCGGCGATGTGACCCTGGGCCTCGATGACGATGCGGCCGGTCTCGGCGTGCACCTCGGCCCAGGTGCCGACGTCGAACCCCGCCCGCGCCAGCCAGTCGCCGACCAGCTTGAGCTGTGGCAAGCGGAAACCGGTGACGGTGATGACGCTCGCCCGGCCGACACGGCCGACATTGCGGGCCGCGGGCTCGAGGGGGACGGGCTTAGAATCGTGTGCGCTGCGCATTGGGTTACCTCCTTTGCGTGGCAGGCCTCGGCGTGGGGTCAAGTCCTGCGCCGGGGCCGCTTGCCAAATGCGGGAAGGGTCCATCCCTTCCCGGTTTTGCCTTTTCAACTCCTCCCAGGTCTTGCTCCGCGAATCAGGGCAGCCTCGCGGTTGGCCACCCAGCGCAGCCAGGACGAGAGGCCGCGGTCCTCGGCCGCCGCGGCGGCGGCCCAGGCCTCGCGCTCCTCCGGCGAGATGCGGATGGTGACATTCGCGCCGCGCGCCGGTTTCTTCTTCGCTTGGCTCACACACAACATTGTAGTGCGTCGACGTCGGGAAGTCAAGCTACGATGTCCCGCTCCGCCACCCTGGCGATGGTCGCTGTGACGAAATGGAGCCGGTGGTAGGCGAAAGCCTGCGCGAAGGCCGACGGGCGAATGGGCGGTACGTGTGACGCGGCGAGTGCCGCAGGAGTCTGCATTTTCTCCGGCACTCCCGGTGGCGAGAGCCGCCGCGGGGACCGCGCCGGCTCTCAGAGATACCGGGATTCGGCGGACGGCGGGGCTCGGCTACCCCTCTCAAAAAGGGTAGGCGGCCGACCCTGCTCCTTTCCAGAAGCGGCTGCTCCCCCCCGTCGGCACAATCCTTGGGCACCGCGGCCGGCGGCGGCCTGTCAAGGCCGGCGAAGCCGCCGCGCGCAGCGCGGGCAGCCTTTACAGGCCGTCCGCCGTCCGCGGTAGGCTGGGTACCGACGGGGGGGAGCCGGTGAGCAGGCAGCGAGTTCTAGACGAAAGACGAGAGGTTTGCTGAATTCGCTGAGGGGTCGATCAAGAAAACCCTTCGCGGACCAGGTCGACGAGGCTCGGATCGAGGCGAAAGCTTGTCGCCGCAAGGCGCACGATCGCCTTGTCGAAATCGACCAGGCGGCGACTGGCTCCGTGCGCGAGAAGGCCCAGCAAGCCGACGACGCGGTGGCCGCGCTGGAGAGCTGCCTGACGAGCCTTCCTCTCGTCGAGGATCACGAGGTCGGCGGAGATGGACTCAGCCAAGAGAATGGCATCGCGTTCGCCAGGGTCGAGGTCCACGAGCAGCGGTGGGAGAGAAGCGCGGCTAAAATGCGTTACCTCGTCGAGCCACGGCGGGCGCTGGAGGATCTGCTGGCGGACGCTCGCCGGCGCTGCCGGGTGAAGCAGCTCTGCGCGCACTGCCGGCGGGATGAGAACGCGCCCGAAAAGCTTGGCGAGCAGCGCAACTTCATCGATCAGGATGAGATAGTGAATCGGTGAAGTGTCGGAGACGACCTTCACTGCGAGCCGAGCTCGCGCAGAGTTCGCAGATCCTGGGCAAGATCCTGAGCGGAATAGTGTAGATGGGCCTCGGCCTTCTTCAGGAACTCGTCGGCTTCCCAACGTGAGGCGAGGCCGAGCATCTGTTGCACCTGGAAGGCGGTGAGGATCTCAGACCGATAGGCTGCGATGGCCAGGCTTTCGAGAGCGTTCCGCGGCAGGTCCGACCACTGCGCCCGCAGTGCCTTCTCGATCTCGTCGGGCAGTTCCAAGATCAGCTTCATGCGCCTTCCTCCTCTTCGTCCGCCAGGTCGATCGCCTGGCACGGCGGCGGCGGCTCCGCATTGTCTCATTTTAAAGGATCGCGCCTCCCGGTTGAGGTGGCTGGGGTTGGGCGGATGGGTGGGCTGCGGCCGGCGGGACCGATGATCAGGAGGGATCAGCGTCCGAGAGTGAGGTCGGCGACGTAGCGGGCGATCGCGGGGATCTTCTCGATGGCACGGACGAGCCCGGGAGGCAGGAGGGCGAGAGCGCGGTAGACACCGGTCTCCTCGAGGAGGGAGACGAGCTGCCGTTCGACGTCCTCGAGCCGGGTGAGTGCGCGCAGGGCGTGGGAGGCGGGTCGCGGCGGCCGCGGGGAGGGAGCCGGAGCGGCGCGTGAACTCGGCCGGCCTCGGCGCGGGGCGGGCGGAGTGAAGGCGCGGGGCCGCTCCTTGCGTCGGAGACGCTCCTCGCGACGGGCCTTGGCGTCCTGCCAGCGCTCGACGGCGGCGATCAGCTTCTGTGGAAGAGAATCCGCAGGAACAGATCGGGGACGCTGGTCTGGGGATAGACCGCGGCCAGAGTGACGAGCGTCGCGACGAAGGCGGTCACGATGCAGAGGAGAGCTCCGGTGAGGGCGAGGAAGATGGTGTCCACCGTGCTGCGCCGCTGGCTGCGCTCGACGCTGCGGGCGAGGTTCTCGCTCACCGCCAGGGCGCGGGCGAGGAGCTCGCGGGCGCTCCGCTGGGCCTCCGCGGCCGACTGCGCGAGGTTGCGGGCGGTGGCGAGCAGCTCGAGGGGGCTCGGTCCCTGGGGCGGCGAAGGCTGCGCGGCGGACGGGTTCGGCGGTCTTGGGCTGGTGCCTGCCGGCGTGCCGGCGGGCGGTGGGCCGTTGTAGCGGCGCAAGGGCATGGCGGTCGCTCCTTTCGGGCGGACGGACGTCGAGAGCGCTGGTCTTCCTGGCCTGGCGGTCGACGGCGGCGGGAAGGGCGGCGCGGTCGTCGGTGTAGACGACGAGCTGGTGGCTGGCGCGGGAGAGGGTGACGTTGGCCTGCTGGCGGTTCACCAGCTCGGCGCTGTGGCGGCTGTCGAAGGTGGCGAGGACGCGGCGCGCGGTCGAGCCCTGGGCGGCGTGCGAGGTGACGGCATAGGCGTGGTCGAGCGGCAGGGGTCCGCGGCTGGCGTCGAGAGTCACCATGCGGGCGGCGCGGCCGTCGAGCTGAAGGAGCAGCCGTCCCGACGGGGCAGCTTCGCGCACGGCGGCCGTGGCGCCGTTGGCGATCGAGCGCGAGCGGTCGGCGCGCCGGAACTGGACGCGGTCGCCCGCCGCGAGCTCGCGGCTCTCGACGCGCGCGAGGTCGCCGCCGCGCAGGCGGCGCGGGTCGTACTCGAAGACCGCGCCGTCGCGGTAGCGCTCGACCCGGAGGGAGTGCCGGGCGCGATCGACTTCGACGACGCGGGCGACGTCGCCGGCGCGGATGCCATGGGACGGGGCGGCGCGGTGATAGGCGACGACATCGCTCACCTCGTAGTGGCGGAGGTCGGCGCGCTGGGCGCCGGTGACGCCCTTTCCGACCGCAACCTCGATGGCGACCGCCTGCGGCGCAACCTTGCCCTGCCCGACGAGCTCGCGGCGGGCGAGGAAGTTGAGGTCGCGGCGCTCGGCATGGCTGGGCGCGATCATCAGCGTCCCGTGCGGCGCCGCGGCGAAATCGAGCGCCATCGCGGCGTGGCGCTCGCGGGCGCTCGCGATCTCGACGACGTGGCCGCGGGCGTCGAGGTGCCGCATGGCGTCGCCGGCGCGGCCGCTCGCCGCAAGCTCGACCGCTGCGAGGAGCTCTGGGTCGCGCTGGCGGCGGATAGCGTCGAGCCGCGCCGGGCGCAGGCCCGCGGCCTGGAAGGAGGCCCAGGGGTTGCCGGCCTCGACGCCGTGGTGCTGGCGGCGGTCGCCGACGAAGACGAGCCGCGCGCCGGCGCGCTGCGCGCTCTCCAGGGCGGTCGATGCGTCGCGGTTGCTCATCAGGCCGGCCTCGTCGACGAGCCAGAGCTGGCGCGGCGCGGGGCCTTCGGGGGGATAAACCGCCAGGTGCTTGAGGGTGGCGGCCTCGATGCCGACCTCGCGGAGCTGGGCGACGGCGCCAGTCGAGACGGCGAAGCCGCGCACCGACCAGCCGGCCGCCACGGCGGAGTCGCGCACGGCCGCCAGGGCGAAGGTCTTGCCGGTGCCCGGCTTGCCCTCGACCGCCAGGACCTGCTCGCGGCCCTCCAGGATGTGGCGAACCACCCGCAGCTGGTCGGGATGGAGGGCTCCGGTCGCAGCGGCGTAGGGACGGTCGAGCACGGGCCGGCCGCTCGCGGTCCGGCCGGTGCGGACGAGCTGCAGGTTGCGCCGCTCCAGGCGGAGAGCCTCCTGGGTTGTCACCAGGTTCCCGGCGCCGCGCACGAGCCCCGGATGACTGGCACACGCGGCGCGGATCTCGTCGAGCCCGGGACCGAGAGCTGCGCCGTGGCGCAGGGCGAAGGTTTCGAGATCCATGCCGCGGAATGCGGCCTGGCGCTCGGAAAGGTGCTCGACGGCCCAGGCGACCGAGGACCGGGCCTGTTCGAGCGGCTCGCCCGGAGGCAGGTGCCGGCCGGCGGCGAGGCGCAGGTCGGCGTCGCGCCGGAGGGCGGCGAAGTCGATGCCCAGGCGGTCGGCCTCGGCGTGCCAGGCGGCGCGCAGGGCCGCGGGATCGACGTCGCGATTCTTGGCGCTGCGGGTGCGCAGGGCGGCGCGCTGCGGGTCGGGCGAGGAGCCGCCCTGGCGCTCGACCTCGGCGAGGATCTGGCGCCGACGCTTGGAGAAGGTGGCGAGCGCCTCCTCCGGGATGCCGGCGATGCGGACGTGGCCGCGGGTGTTGGCGCGCACCTCGTAGCCCAGGGCCTGAAGCCCGCGGGCGAGCTCGGCGTGGTAGATGGCGGTGGCAAGCGACTGGCCGGCGTAGAGGCCACTGGGCTCGAGCGCCCGCCACTGGCCGCGACCGCGATGGGTGAGGTTGAGGATCACGTAATGGGAGTGGAGCT
Organism: Thermoanaerobaculia bacterium; assembly: GCA_035544875.1. GTDB lineage: Bacteria > Acidobacteriota > Thermoanaerobaculia > Multivoradales > UBA5704 > JASLEW01. The sequence goes on from DASZZP010000083.1 coordinate 341,127, forward strand.
GCGGGTCGAGGGCGCGGGAGGAGTCGTGATCGAAGCGCGCCATGACGAGGTTGCCGGTCGGGACGAGCTGGCGGTCGCGGTCCCTGGTCAAGGCGTGCTGCTCGAGGACCGCGAAGGCGCGGGCCGCGGCGTCGAGGTGGGCGGCGATCACCCGCTCGTCGCCGCCCAGGAGCGCGACGAGCGAGACGCTCTTGTCGGGCGCGGCCTGGAAGTCCCAGGCGGCGCGGTGTTTGCCGGTGGCCGTCTCGGCGGCGACGAGCTGGCGGCCCTCAAGCGGCGAGCGGCCCTGGAGCAGGGCGGCGAAGTCCTCGCGCGCGACCTCGCCGGCGAGGCCGAGGAGCTCGGTGCCGCGGCCTTGCCAGACGCCGGCCGAAGCGGTCCGGTCGGAGGTGTAGTAGTCGCCGCGGGTGTACTCGCGCCGGTAGTAGCCGGCGGCCTGGTCGAAGGTGAGAGGGCGGCTGCCGCGGATCATGGCGCGGGCTCCGTGATCCCGGCGAGCGCGGCGGCGGCCTCGTCGGCCGCGGCGTCGGCCGCTTCGTCGACGGCGCGGTCGGTGGCCTCGGGGCCCATGGCGTCGAGCATCAAGGCGCGCAGCATATGGCCGACGGTGACCGACATCTCGTAGCTCTTGGCAGCGAGGGCGTCGGCAGCGCCGGCGTGGAGGAGCTCGCGGCGCAGGGCGGTGGCGATCCATTCGCTGACCGAGAGGGCGCAGCGGTCGGCCTCGAGGCGGACGCGGGCTGCGGTCGTGGGATCGACGCGGGTCTGGAGGAGGGTGGTGCGGCGCATGAGGTGAGCCTCTCGATCGTTCGGTGGACAGGGTGGCATGTGGGTGGTGGGGATCGCAATGGAAACTGGAAGGTGAGGTGGGAGAGAGAGATGCGATTTGCGCGGAGGTGGGCGGGGGTGGGTTGGCGGTCGAACGGTAATCGCCGATGAAGCCGGGAGATTCGGTGGCGGGCTTGGTGGAGGGGAGATTCTGAGCGATCGGCAGAAGCTGCTGAAGAGGAAGGGGTTAGAGTGACGCATACCCTGGTATGCGCGCTAAGTGCTTGATTCTAGGTGGGCGGAGGCCGCTTTAGCGGCGTGCCGTGTCAAGATCCGCGGAGCGGATCGTCAGCATGCGTGCGCAGCACGCAGACGACAGTGATGGAGCGAAAGCGCAGAGCGCAGAGCTACGACCCGGGGAAGGGTAGCCTAGCGAGGAGCCCGAGATTTTAACGAGTTAAAATCAGAATCGGAGACGTTGCCTCGCCTCAGGATAGGGTGGTGACAGAGACTTGGGGACCACGCAAGAATAACTTCCCATCTTTGGCACTCCTACGACCGCGCCCGGATGGTGTAGTTCCGCCGCGGCTGGGTCTGATGCGGGCGAATGTCGAGCGTCGCCATCCGGGCGTCGGTGATCGTCCTTCCCTTCGGAGACTCCCTTTTGACGAGGTGTGCAGTGACCCGCAGTCCGGTCTCGGTTCTTGTGGATGCGATGTGGTTGACAATCGTTTCGTAGCTGTCGAGCGGTTGCCCCCGCCCGGCTTCAGGACCTGGGTGGTGCTCGGCACGTCAGCCTTCGGATAGCGCTTCCGGCCTTCCGCGACCCACCACCAACAAAGAGTGTCCGCCGCGAAATCCGGCGTGTCTCGACGCCGGGGACCGGCACCGGGCCCGGCAGCTCGAGGTCGGCCCTGGTGGAGAGCGGCGGCTACGTAGTCCGCTAGCTCGCGGAGAGCTCGCTGCCGCCCCCTCCCGCGGATGTGCTATCTCCCTCTCCCCAGCAGCTTTCGTATCTCCTGGGTCACCTCCTCGAACTTGAATGGCTTGGGCAGTATTGCCGTGTTCTCAAGACCGCTGACCCGCTCCTTCATGTCCTTGTAGTAGGCGGTCACGAACAGCACCGGCGTGATCACGGGACGAGGCGCCGCGCGCAGCTGCTTCACCCACTCGATCACCTCCAGCCTGTCGTCACCGGCGACCACGTCCAGAAGAAGGAGGTCCGGCTGGAACTCGCCAATCTTCTCCTTCGCCGCCGCCAAGCTGTCCACCTTCCTCACTTCGAAGTCGTAGTAGTCCTCCAGGCCCTCCGCCAGAAGACCGCGGTGGAAAACGTCGTCGTCAAGCAGCAGAATCCTGCTCTTCCTTTTCATCCTCGTGTCCTCCTTCGTACTTCGGCAGCTCGATGATGAAACGTGACCCAGCCAATACCTCAGTTCCATCCCCTTCTTTCTGCCTCCCGATTACCGGCTCGTAGACCAAGCTGCCGCCCATCGCTGCCACGTACCTCCTGGAGATGTAGAGGCCCAGACCCAATCCTTCGCGACTGGCCGCGCCCGACCGCGCGCCCTGGAAGAATAGCTCGAAGATGTTCTCGCGCTCCTCCTCCGGCACTCCCGGTCCGGTATCGGCCACGATGATGTAAATGCTCGTCCCCCTGCAAAACGCATGGACGGTGATGGCTCCGCGCAGCGTGTATTTCAAAGCGTTGTCGATGAGGTTATTCAGGACCACCTGCAGCAGCTCTACGTCCACTTGTGTCCGCAGGTTACCCGAAATGTGCTCCTCGAGGTAGAGCTCCTGCGCCTTCGCCCCCGCCTGGGCGGTGGCCAGCACCATGCGCAGCACCTTGGCCACGTTGACCGGCCGGATATGAGGGCTGATCTGCTTCACGTCCAGCGCGGAGAAGCGCAGCACGTTGTCGGTGAGCGTCGAAAACTCGAGCACTTTTCGCTGCATCTGCGCAAAGTAGCGGTCGAACTTGGGTATCGCCTTGCGTCGCCGGAAAAGATCCGCAATCAGGATGATGCTGTGAACCGGACTCTTCAGGGCATGGGAAAAAATGTTCAAGAACTTGCCGGCGATCGTCTGTTCGAGTTGTGCCGAGTCGATGAGCATCAGCATCCGTCGGTTCGGGTGCCCATCATAGGTCAGGGTAGCGCTCGTTATGATCACAGGGTTGAGGACGCCCGCCCGGCCGCGCACGCGGCCTGCGAACTCAAAGCCGCCCAGCGGCTTGAGCTGCATGTACTCGGTGACGCTCGAAGGCGCAAGGAAATCTGTGACGACTCGACCGTTTGTCGGTCCCTCGACCATAGCCTGGAACCTTGCGTTGGAGGAAACGATTCGGTCCTGCCCATCGACTACCACGAAGCCACCCTGGAGATTCGCCACGACTTCCGATTGAGATTGCCTGGCTACGTCGGCAGATCGCTGAGTCCAATTATCGAGCCAAACGATGCCGAGAAACGAAAGCAATAGTATCACAACTACAACAAAGAACGACATATACTTTGAATCTATGCGTCTTGGATTGAAAACAAAGAAAGCGATCTTTCCCTCTCCTCTTGGCACCGTGAAGACCGTCGCCTGATCGATCACGATTCTCTGGATCTCTGATTTCACAGCCTCGCCGCGCTGGTCGATCGCGGCGCCCAGGTTGTGGCGCAGCGCTCTCGATACGTGTCCAGCTATTTCGTGCGTGCCGATGGTATACGACCCGAGGTCGAAGTCGCGAAGCGGGCCGAGTGCCGCACCCAGATCCATCCGGTTCCAGAAGCTCTGCTGCAATCTGCGGTCGATGCCGATCATCCCGCATACCCCGACAGCGTCGTTGGAAAGAAAGATGCTGTAGGTGTTGATCAGACCCCCGCCTGCCACGTCGATATACGGTTCGCTTTGGCGAAAATGATCCGGCGCTCGGCGGGTTTCGCGGAAGTACGTGCGGTCCGCAAAGCTGCGCAGCGGCGAGAAGCTGCTCCGTTGACCTTCGAGCGGCAGACCCGCAATGCGGATGAAGTCGGCGCACGAGATGTAGTATGCCTGGAGAACCTGGTCTCTCTTGAACGCCGCCAGGAGATCGAGAAGTTCCCGCTCGGCGATCTTCGAGAACACCAAGTCCCGCCTCATCTTTGGCGCAAGGTACTTGCCCTGGGGGTCCACCGACGCGGCCGGAATGAAGACGAAGGACGGCAGCTTGCCGGCTGCTTCTGCGGTCTGCAGAAAGGGATAAGTGGGCAGGTCCTTCTGAGTGCCGAGAGCCAGGCCAAGCCCGGACAACGGGAGGTTGGCGAGAGTCGGGCTCGCCAGCAGCTGCATAAGCGTGCGCTCGTCGGATATCGACTCGGTCGGTGCCGGCATCTCGGCGACGAGGGCTGGTGAGGACGGCGGCTTCAAAGCTGCCAAGCGGCGGCTGGCTCGCAAGAGCGCCGCCCGGATTCTTGCCGTCCTCTCTTGCTCATCTCTGGTGCCGAAGTCATAGCTCCGCGACGCCTCGCTGGTGAGGACCGCCTGAAATCCCAGGTTCTCGGACAGCGAGCCTTCGTACTTCCGAGCGATGAGATCGTCGCGGAAACGGGCGGTCCTCCATAGAGCCCACACCGAACACAGGGAAACGATCAGAGCGGCAATCGGGAAACCCACCAGCACCGCCCTCCGCACGTTTGGACTCCGTTCGAGACGGCTGGCGAACCATTTGAGCATCAGCGCAGCATCCGCGCGTGGGCAGGGGCGAGCGGCCGTCTAGCCGGCCTGAGACTGGCCTGGCCGCCGCTCTCTGCCCCACCTGAACCATTCCTCCTGCCGGATGGGGTTCTCCCTGATGCCTTCGAACCAGGTGGCCAGCAGCATATAGACTTCCCTCTGATGGGAGGTGTCGCCAGGGAGGGCCTGGCTCAGCTGGGAAATCAGGTCGAGAACCTGGCGATAACGCAGCCGGTCCGGTATCGAGCGATAGATGGCGACCGCCGCCGTCGTGAAATTCAGCCCTCCGATGTATGCGGCTGAGAAGCTCTGAAAGGCGTCGTGGAACTCACGCCTTTCGAGATGGATCAGGCCGGTCAGGAAATACGCGCGGTTCTTCGGCAACCGTTCCAACAGCTCGAGAGCCTGGCTGTCGAAAGCGCGGCGCAGCATCGGAACCACCGCCTGGATAGTCTCGTGCTCGTGGTCCAGTGACGAGGCGGGACTCGCCATCGTCGCTTCCCGCACCGCGGTTCCTCCCATGAACTCCGCCAAGGCCATTCCCAGCCACTGATTGAGGCTCACACCGTTGCGCGCGGCGTCACGGGCGAGCAGGTAGTGAAGCTCCGGGGGCATCCGTAAACTGATGATGCCGGTATGTTCCAGGGGGAGAGGATCGGGGACGGGGAGCCGGTCTTCGAGGCGACTCTCGATCCACAGCTCGCGGGCGATGTCGAGCTGGCGCATCGCCTCCGTGGCGGTTTCTCCCTGCGAGGTGCAGCCGGGAAGGTCCGCGTGCTCGACCACGTAGCCTCCCTCGTCGGCGGGCGTCAGCAGGTAGGGGTACGGCAGGGATACGAGCTTCTCCAGCGACGCTTCGTCCCGGCCCTCGCGTGACGGCTGCGATCGGCTCGGCCCGGCAACCGCCAGCTCTAGCGCGTGTCCAGCGGGCAGACCGTTGGCGTGGTTGAAGAGCACTTCGTTCAGCAAGCGGTTGAGGCTAAGGCCGCCGCCCGCGGCGCGTTGCTCGAGCTTGGCATGAAGACGAAGCGGAACCCTGAGCATGAGGCGTCCACTCAGCTGGTCGCCGGGAGGTTCCGGGACGCGTGCCCCTTCCTCCAGCCGAGCCTCGATCCAAAGCTCTCGCGCCACGTTCAGGTTGGCTAGGGCGTCTTCGGCCGTCTCTCCCTGTGCCGCACAGCCCTCGAACTCCGGATGGCGTGCGAAGTAGCCGCCTTCTTCGCACGGCGTCAGCTCATAGGGGTATGTGAGGGCCAGGTAATAGGTGACGTCCTTCTTGCTGCCTGGCATGTTGTCGATCCTCCAATTCAGTCATCGAGCAGGCGAAGGCTGCGGATCGTCCGCTCTATCAGCGCCTTGTAGTAGTGTTTCAAATACCGGTCTGTGGTCAGGGTCAGGGTCGATCCGCGAGGGCCCTTCCAGACCGCATGTTGCTTTGGGGTCACGCGTTCCTGGAAGCCGCAAGCCAGCAAGAGCTCTCGGGTTTCCCGGTAGGTTCTCGTGCCAGGTCGGCGGTACTCCTCCAGCAGCTCTTCGCAAGTGCTCCTCGCCATCGCTCCTCCTTGACAGCTCCTGTCCGGGAGGGATTGGCACTGCGGATAGTGCCATGAGTAGTGGCTCAAGTCAAGCCCCACCTGCCACACTCCCCTGGAGCTGTGCTCGTTTTGGTGATTGCTTAGTGTTGTCAGGAGTATACAACAGGCGGAACGAGCCGCGACGGGCGCAGCCGGCCGGGCCGCCTCGGCCTTGGGGGAGATTCAGGCGAGCGTCAGCTCGCCTGCGCCTTTTTTCTCGCGGTCAGCTTAGGCGAGCGGCGGGGGGGCCGGCCGGGGGCGGGAGAGACGGCCCTGGACCGCGAGGTCCGCGCGCGCGCCCGCGCCTTTTCGGCCTGGATGCCTTGCGCGAGCACTTGTGCCGCAATTCTCTGGGCAAAAGGGTCCGCGCCGGCGTCGAGCTCGACCAAGAGGGCGCGACGGACCCGGGCGTTGTCCGCGGCTCTCGCAAGAGCGTGGATCACGGCGGGCCGGTCGTCGGGCTGGGCGCCAGCGAGTCGCTGGAGGAGCGCCTCGAGCACCAAGGGCTGATCGGCAACCGACGAAAGCGCCTCGGCCGCCGCCCGCCGGACCTCCGGATCCGCATCCTCGAGCCGAGCCGCCAGAGACTTCTGCACCTCGCTCCGAATTGCAACTGGGGACAGAGCGCTAGCAGCTGCCGACCGCACCGTCTCGTCATCGTCTTGCAGCCGCACTAACAGCGCTTTCCTAACCTCCGAATCCGCTGATGCCGGAGAAAGCGCCGTTGCGGCCGTCATTCTCACTTCCGCCCGGTCGTCTCCGAGGCATGACAACAACTTCGTCCGGACTTCCGGCTCGGCCGACACCGGCGACAACGCTCTGGCCGCTCCCATCCTGACGTCTGGACTGTCGTCCTCCAGGGAGGCGAGAAGCGCAGTGCGGACTTCCAACTCCGCCACTTCCTTGGCGAGCACCATGTTCGCCAGCATCCTGACCGATACATCGGCGTCCCCGAGGCGGGCCAGCAGGGCGGTCCTTACCTCGATCTCTCCAGCTACCGGCCCCAGCGCGCCGACCGCTACCCACCTGACGCCTGGCTGCTCGTCCCCCAGCCGGGCCAGCAAGGCTGCCTTGACCTCTGGCTCGGCCGCCACGGACTGCAACCCGTAGATGGCAGCCGCTCTGAGCTTCGCGTGATTGTCCCCAAGCCGCGCAAGCAAAGCCGATCGAACCTCCGGCACTGCCGCCGCCGAGCCCAGCGCGTGAGCCGCCTCCGTTCTGACCGTCAAATCGTCATCGCCCAGCCGAGCGAGAAGGGCCGCCTGCACCTTCGAGTCGCCCGAGACTAGCCATAGGTTGGCGACCACAACCCTCCTGCACTGGACATCTGGGTCGTCGATCCCGGCGAGCATGGCTTCGCATACCGCCGGCTCACCAACCGACGAGGACAGCGCTCCTGCCGCACTCCATCGGACGCCGGTGTCCTTGTCCCGGAGAGCGGGCAGAAGCGCCCGCGAGACCTCGGCCGTCCCCGCCACCAGGGACAGCGCTTCAATCGCTTCCTCTCTTACCCGTGCACGCTTGTCTCGAAGCCGGTCGAGGAGGCCCCTCAGGACCTCCGGCTCATGTGCCGATTCTCGCAGCACCTTGACTGCTGCATCGCGATAGGAGGCCTTCCGTCCTGCGATGTGTTTCTGCGCTAGAACTAGTCGCAGGAGCGGCACCGGAATGGGGCGTTGCCAGGCGGCGAGCACTGACAAAACGTCCAGACCCAGGTGCGATCGCCGCCCCCGTAGCACCTGCTCGGCCCAGCGCACCGTCTCCTGTCCCGCCTCGGGCAGCTCGCTCGTCACGACGCCGCAGAGGCGCAGGCAGGCGAGCCGGTGGCGCTGGAGCTGCTCGTCGAGTGGGTGCGGGTGCACTAGGACCTGCTGGCAGAGGTCGGCGAGGCGTGCCTCATCTCCTTGGACCGCCAGCGCATAGAGCTCCCAGACCTCCTGCCAGTCGCGATCGTCCCAGAACCGCTCCACCAGCCCCGGCACCTCGGCGCTCCGGTTTTGAAGCGCCCGCGCCGCCAGGAACTCCTGGAATGTTAGGTGGAGGAAGCCAAAGGAATCAGGCCCCTGGGCGACGAGCACGCCGATCAGGTCCTCGGCCGCACGGAGGAACTGCGCCGTCTCGCGGTCCTCGTCCGCTCCCTGATAGCCTCGGCTCGCGAGCAAGGAGCGGCACTCGCGCTCCAGCACTTCGCGGCTGAAAAGGACCCTTCCCTGCTCCATCCCGAGCAGAGCCAGGCACTCGAGCAGCGGCGCAAGATAGCTTCCTGGGAGGTGGTCCTTCGCATCGCGAAAACGGTGGTGGACCCAGCTGTCGCGCAGCACCTGTTCCGCTACGTTATAGAACTCCCAGCGATCGTGCGGCAGGCGGTGGCGCGACTTGTAGAAGAGCACGGCGAGCGTGACGAGCAGAGCGTTCCCGCGCAGACGGGCGAGGCCGCGGTCACGGCGCAGGTTGCGGTGCAGCCCACTCGCGTCGAGACGAAGCCCCTCCTTGGCTGCGAGCACTCTCCCCCACCGCGTCAGGACCTCGAGCAGCTGCGGGTTCGTCAGGGCAGGCAGCTCGGCGCGCCGCCAGCCGGCGGCAAAGCCTCCCGCCGGCTCGCCGGCCGGGCGCGTGGCGACTACCCAGCGGTCCTGCGGTCGGCTGGCCGCGACGCCCGCCACCTCCTCGCGCAGTAGCTCGCGGTCGTAAGGGTCCCACACTTCGTCGACTCCGTCGAGAAGCCAGAGCATGGGCTGGGAGATCCAGCTCTGGATCGCATCCGATCCGATCTCCCCGAGCTGGGGAAGCGCGTCGAGGACGTACTGGAGCAAGGCAGCCCCGCTCGCGAGCCCGCGCGCCTCCCATTCCGCGAGCCGCAGGTAGACGGGGAAAGGCTGGAGCGCGGGCTGCTCCTGCCAGGCCTTCGCGGCCACCAGCAGCCAGCGACGAAGGAGGCTCGACTTGCCTTGACCCGGGGCCCCCACGACCACCAGCCTCGGTTCCCGGTCGCGCACGGTCCCGGCAGGTTCCCGCCCGGAGCTGCGCGCTATCCCTACCCGTTCGTCCTCCTCGGCCTGCCGCACCTCTTGGAGCGAGCGCGGCGGCTGAAACCTGGAGGAAGGCGCGGACGCGCGGCCGCAGAGCAGATCGGGTTCCACGAAGACCTCGTCGAGGGCGACGTCACCCCGGGCGTAGCCGGCACCCCAGATGTAGAGACCCTGGAGATTGGCGATCCCATAGCGCGATTCGAGAGCCTGGACGTATTGGGTCCGCTCGTAGGCGTAAGGATCAACGACGGCCACCGGCGCCGGCTTGGCGCCGCCCTTGCTCTCGATCTCCCCCAAGGCGCCGGCCAGCTGCCGAAAGGCCGCGGCCCACTCCTCCTCGTTCGCGAGCGAGATCGCTGCGATCTTGTCGCGCCGGTCGAGCAGCCTGGCCTTGGCCTCGGGCAGCTGCCACATCCAGGCGTAAAGCCGCTTCTCCCGGCCGGCCGTGATCCTGCGTACGGTCGCGAGCAGCAGATCGAGATGCGGGTCTGACAGAGAGTACCCGGCGAAGAGGACTGTGCGGTTGAGGATCACGTCTTCCAGGTGGTGGAAGGCCCGCGGATGCTTCTCCCCCCAGAGCCTGTAATCCTCGCGCGTCAGGGTGTGCGGTCGCGCCAGGGTGCCGTGGATCTGGAAGACCAGCGGCTCGGGAGAGCCGGCCGACCGAACGCGGTCGTAGCCCTGCTCGTCCCAGACCGGCTCCCTTCCATAGAGTTTCGCGAGCAACCCGTCATAGTTCGTCGTCAGCACGGCGGCCCACGGGAGCCGCCGGAGCTCCTGGTGAGCGGCCGCGGGCGCAAAGGGGCCGTCGTCAAGGACCTGGCGCAGCGCCTCCTCGAGCGTCAGCCGGTCTTGGCCATAAACGATGGCGTCGAAGAGGTCGAGCGGGTCGTTCTGGAAGGCCACCGGATCCTCACCGCAGATCTCGGCCACCCGGCGCGCCAGCTCCGACCAGAGCGGAAGGCGTCCCGCTCCTCCGTCCGACCGCGGCGCGAGATGGGAAAGACCTGCACCGGCAAAAAGCGCCAGCTGTCCATTGACGAGCCGCTGCGCCAGGTGACTGGCGTGGTCCGGCCGTAGGGGAAGCTTGGAGCGGCCCATGGGCTTCGGTCTCCCTCACAGCATTGCGGCGAGTACTCGAAGAGCCTATCACATCCCATCCGCACTTGCCCAAAGCCTGGCGCACTCGGTCGAGCCGGGTGTGATGCCGGGATCCGAGATCGCTGGCGGATGGATCTATCTCAGCTGTGCTTCCGAGGACCGCAATGCGGCGAGCGTGCTACAAACGGCACTCGAGAGCAGGAACTCCCGGTTCACAGCGCGGATGTCGCCCAGGTCGCAGGCGAGGACTTCGAGATGAGATCGAGCGCGCGATCCGCAGAGCGTCGCTGTTTCTTGCGATCGTCTCGCGCCATGTGCTCAGCTCGGAGCCACGCTTCGTCCGACTTGAGTGGGCGACGGCGTCGAATTTCGTCGGTCGCTCCCGCCGAACCGTCCTTTCATCCTATGCGCAGCCGGTGGGAGCTAAGATGGCTGCGCCGACGGCCTCGACTCGACGGTCGGGTCTCGACGAGGCGGAGCAGGGAAGCTCGACGGCGAAGGCGCTCCGGGCGTGGCACGCCGAGCGGAGCGTGTAGCACTGGCGTAGCAGTGCTGGGCGTCAGTCGGCGTGAGTGGGCGTCACGTAGGGACAGTGCGGTAGTTGCTCAAGCCATTGATTTCATTGGCATTACGTTACACCGCGTGCCGCTGAGTGACAGGGGACGAGCACTCTTGAAAACCGCCGACCGGGCAACCGGTCCGTGGGTTCGAATCCCACCCCCTCCGCCAATATAGTCAATTGTTTAGGGCGCCGCGCAAAGGCGGCGATTTCCAGTGCTCCTCGGGCTGGGGCGTCGGCGGCGAGGCGTACGTAGGTCGTGGCGAGGGCCGCTGCTCGAGGTCGCCAGGCGCACCTCGTCGCGATTGCCGAGGCAACGCAAGGATTCGCCGCTGGGAGGGTTTAAGCTCCTGAGGGGTGGGGCTAACGGTCGCTTCCCGGGGGGTGAGGGATGGGGCTGGGGATTGCGGCCATTTCGCTTGATATCCAAGGAGTCTTCCGATGACAACACGTCGATCCCACAATCGTCGCTGGCTCGGCGCAGCCCTGGTGGTAGTCGCCGCGATGCTGGCAGGAGGAGAGCGCGCCAGCCGTGCGGTTGCCGTGGCACCGGCCGCCGCCGCCGCGCCCAGCGCACCCAACATCATCATGGTTCTCACCGACGACCAGGATGTCCAGCTCGGATCGGTCAACTACATGCCGAACGTCAAGAAACTGCTGGCGCAACAGGGGGTTTCGTTCAGCAACTTCTACGTTCCCCTTTCGCTCTGTTGCCCATCGCGAACCACCATCTTGCGCGGCCAGTATCCGCACAACACCCAGGTGCTCACCAACGGCCTGCCGAACGGCGGGTTCGAAAAGGTGTTCGCCGACAACCTCGAATCGTCGACCATGGCCACTCTGCTCAAGGGCGCCGGCTACAGGACGGTGATGCTTGGCAAGTATCTCAACGGCTACCCCAACACGGCACCCAGCCCGAGCTACATCCCGCCGGGCTGGGACGAGTGGTACAGCCCTTCGGCGGGGAATCCGTACTCGGAGTACAACTACACGTTGAACGAGAATGGCACGCAGGTCGTCTACCACAGCAGCCCCTCCGACTACCTCACCGACGTCATCCGCGGCAAGGCGGTGGACTTCATCCAGCGAGCCGCTCCCAGCCAGCCTGTTTTCGTCTACTTCGCCACCTACGCACCACACGCTCCGTACACGCCGGCGCCGCGCCATATGAACCTGTTCTCGAACTTGAAGGCGCCGCGGCCGCCTTCGTTCAATGAGCCGGACGTGAGCGGGAAACCCGCCTACATCATGACCAAACCGCGGCTCACTCAAACGCAGATCGACTCTATCGATGCTGACTACCGCAATCGCCTGCGGGCTCTCCAGGCGGTCGACGAGGCGGTGGCCGCGCTGGTGGCGACGCTCTCGGCCACCGGCCGTCTCGCCAATACCTACATCTTCTTCACGGCGGACAATGGCTATCACATGGGCGAGCACCGCCTGCTTCCCGGCAAGTACACACCCTATGAGACCGACATCCACGTGCCGCTGATCGTGCGCGGCCCCGGCGTCCTGCAGGGCATCGTGCGCGACCAGTTCGGCGCCAACCTGGACCTCGCAGAAACCTTCGCCGACCTGGCCGGCGTCGCCCAACTGCCATTCTCCGACGGGCGTTCGCTCAAGGGTCTACTCGGTGCCACGCCGCCGTCCGCCTGGCGCCGGGCGTTCCTGCTCGAGGAGTTCAACCAGGGCGAGATCGCGCCTGTCGACAGCAGCGGCGATCCAGCTTCGAAGATTGGCATCCTCGAGCCGCCGGACCCAGCCGACATCGCCGCGGCCGCACAGGCCGTGCAGATCCCGACCTACTACGGGTTCCAGGCCCCCGGCTACAAGTATGTCGAGTACCTGAACCTGAGCGGTCAGATCGCGGAGACCGAGCTGTACCTGTCGTCAGACCCCTATGAGCTCCACAATCTCGCTTCGCAACTCGACCCCACCCTCGCCGAGAGCCTCGACGCGTACACGCAGACTCTGGTCAACTGTGTGGGTGACGCTTGCCGCGCGGCCGAGGCCGTCGCTCCTCCGTCGCTGTCCGGCGCGTTTCCTCCCAGCGACACGACCCTGCTCGTTGACGATCAAGCCGGAGACCATCGATTCGCGGTGCAGGTGTCTTACCAGACCTCACAGAGCGGAGGGCTCAAGGGCAACGGGCACGCGATTCCCCTCTCCCCGGTCGGCATCGCCAGGGGCGGCGCGTTCTGGTTCTTCTCTCCCGACAATCCCGAGATGCTCGTGAAGCTGCTCGATGCCTGCGACGCCAACAGCCAGAAATGGTTCTTCGCCTCCGCGGGCACCAACGTCGGCTTCACCGCCACGGTCACCGACACCTTGACCCTCAACCAGAAGACCTACACCAACCAGGACCTGACGGCGGCGGTTCCGATCCAGGACACCAGCTTCGAGTCTTGCGCCTCCACGTTGAGCGGTCCGACCTCGGGAAGACCGATTTCACAGGGGGGCCTGCCGCCGCAGGCTCGATCGCAGAGCGTCAAGGCGAGCCGGGCGGAAGCCGCCTCCGGACCGTGCACGCCGGGGCCGACGACACTCTGCGTCGACGGGGTGCCGGGCGACCAACGGTTCAAGGTCGAGGTGAGCTACCACACGAGCCAGGGCGGAGGCTTGTCCGGCCATGGCCAGGCGATTCCTCTCGCGCCGGTCGGGATCATCCACGGCGGCGCCTTCTGGTTCTTCTCGTCCGACAATCCCGAGATGCTGGTCAAGGTGATCGACGGCTGCGGCGCCAATGCGAAGAAATGGGTCTTTGCCTCGGCGGGCACCAACGTGGGCCTGACCGTGACCGTGACCGACACCACGACCGGAGCGCAGAAGATCTATCAGAATGCCGATCTCCATGCGGCGCAGCCGATTCAGGACACCTCCGCGTTCGCGACCTGCCCATAGCCTGCGAGGAATTGCGGAGGCGCCCGGCCGCGGCGACCCCGGATTGGAGGTGGCGAAGCGCGAGGAAGATCAGTGCGTTGGATCGCCCCCCGCCTTGATGGCCTGGATCGGCAGCCACATCGCCGTCGGTCGGGGGCGCGTCTCTGACTGGCCCTCGAGTGGCTCGAACGGTGTAAAGCCGTACTTCGCGTAGAAATCGACGGCGCCTGCCTTCGCGTCGACCACGACCCCGGCGCAACCGATGTCGTCGGCCACCTTCGCGGCGAGCTTGAGCACAAAGCGCAGCAGCTGACCGCCCAGCCCCATCGACTGCGCCGACTTGTCGACCGCGAGCCGCGCGAGCCCGAGGACCGGCACCGGATAGAGGGGCAGCTTCTTCCGTGCGCGCTCAGGCAGGTCCTCGATGCCGACGTGCCGCGGCGCCACGGTGGCGAAGCCGAGGACACGGCCGGCGTCGACCGCGACGTAGGTCACGCCGAGGTAATGGCGAAACTGGTTCTGGCCGGCGTAGCGGTGGAAGAAGCGGTCGAGATCCTCGTCGCCAGACTGGAAGTTCGAGCGCTCGTCACTCGGGCGAAGCGCCCTAATCTCCATCGCGCATCAGTTCACGCAGCGCAGGCGTGGGCTCGGCCGACTCGGCCTGCCGGAGCATCGCCTCGCCGGTCTTTCGCGAGACAACGATGCGCGGATGGATGATGTACTCCGCGGGAAGGCCTTCGAGCACTTGGAGGTGGTGGAGAAGCGCCTGCTCGATCAGGTGGCCTTTCTTGACCCCGGTCTGGCGGACGTGCCTCTCCAGGAGCTCGCGGGTTGTCTCCGAGATCTGGGCCGAAATCTGGGTGTCCTTCGCCATGGTCAACTCCCAAGAGAATCTACGTTTTTGTAGCACCGATGTCAAGCACGGTTCGCGCCTTGAGACAGGCGTCGCGGTACCGGTCAGCGGCCAGCGTGGCAGCGCCGCTACTTCTTGAGGCGGGCGCGGAGAGTCGTTGGCGGCTGGGCGTTCATGGCGGCGACCAGGGCGGAGCCCTTGAATTCCCAGTAGAGGGCGTGGCCGTCTCGCCGCGCAGCGTTGGTTTCGACCACCTCGAAGGGGCTGTCGAGCCTGAAGGCGAAACCGGCGTGCCTCAGGATGGTCTCCTCCTCCTTCACTTCGCCGGCGGGCCTTGGCTCCGTCCGCTCTTCGCCGGCTCCTGCCGGCTGCGGGGTCAGCGTCACCAGGACCGTCGGACCCTCGTCGACGACCCGCAGGCCCTCGAAAGGCTGGTCGCGCTGCAGGACGCTGCCGCCGCGGTTCCACGGCAACAGCTTGAGGGGGACCAGCTGTCGCAGGTCGCCGAACCCGACCTCGAAGCGCGACTCCCTTTTCAACCTCAGGGTGTCCTCCGACCACGAAAGCAGCTTGATCCCGGGCGGCAGGTTCGCGGCAAAGCTCGCCTTCTTGGCCGCGGGGTCCGCGAGCTTCGCTGCGTCGGCCCCACTGGCGCCGCCCGCCAGCTCGCGCAAGGCTTGCTCCCGCGCCTGCGCGATCTCCTGCGCCGTTGCCGTTCCCGGCTTGCCGGACTTGGCATGCGCCGCCGCGGCATTGACGTCGACCACCGGCTCCATGTCGATGGTCAAGCGATAGGCCGCCCGGCCGGAAAGATTGCGATCCAGGTGCACTGACTCTTCGCAGTCGAAGCAACCCGTCAACGCGGTAGCCGTCGCGGCCGCGACTGCGGCACCGACCAGTGCGCCACGTCTCCCCCGCTTCCTCATCATCACCCCTCCTGCGCCGGACGGCCTCTTTATACTCGACTTTCAACCACCGCAAACGCTCGCGACGTCGACCGCGCCTCCGCTTGTCTCCGCCGGCTCCGCCGGCCCATCCCGCCGGCAGACTACCAGCTTGCGCCCCCCGCACGCCCGCCTCGGAACTTCCGGACCGGCGACCGGATCTGCGCGCCCTCGGCGCCCTCGCCCGGCCCTTGACAGGAGGCTGCTTCCCGCGTATCCTCCGCCGCCGCGCCAACCCGTCGCGGTCGGCAGCGATCGGCGATCGGCGACTGGTCCTGATCGAGCTCACCTCCGGCAATGACGATCGAAGAATTTCGCCGCTACGGACACCAGCTGATCGATTGGATCGCCGACTATCGTTCGCGAGCAGCGACACTCCCCGTCATGGCCCGCACCGCGCCGGGCGAGATCAGGTCGCGGCTGCCGCTGGCGGCCCCGGAGGCGGCTGAGGCGTTCGAGGCGATCTTGCGCGACCTCGAAGAGATCATCCTGCCCGGGTTGTCACACTGGCAGCACCCGAGTTTCTTCGGCTACTTTCCTTCCAACGGGCTGCTGGCGAGCGTGCTCGGCGACTTTGCCAGCACGGGCACGGGAGTCCTGGGACTCTCCTGGCAGTCGAGCCCGGCGCTGACCGAGCTCGAAGAGGTGGTCGCCGACTGGCTGCGCCAGATGTTGGGTCTGTCCAGCGCCTGGAGCGGGGTCATTCAGGACACCGCCTCGACCTCCACCCTGGTAGCCCTGATCTGCGCCCGCGAGCGCACGACGGGCTACGGCGCCGCCGGCGGCGGCCTGCAGGACGAGGACCGGCCGCTCGTGGTCTACACCTCCGCCCACAGCCACAGCTCGGTCGAAAAAGCCGCGACGCTCGCCGGTTTCGGCCGCCGCAACGTTCACGTCGTGGATCACGACGAGCGCTACGGCATGCGGCCCGACGCCCTGGAGAAACTGATCGCCCGCGACCTCGCCGCCGGCCAGCGGCCGTGCGCCGTCGTCGGCACCACGGGCACCACCACCTCGACGGCGCTCGATCCGCTGGCTGAGCTGGCGCGGATTGCCCGCCAGCACGGCGTCTGGCTGCACGTGGACGCGGCGATGGCGGGCTCGGCGATGATTCTTCCTGAATGCCGCTGGATGTGGCACGGCGTGGAAGAGGCCGACTCGCTGGTGGTGAACGCCCACAAGTGGCTCGGCGCGGCCTTCGATTGCTCGCTCTACTACGTTCGCGATCACGAGCATCTGGTGCGCGTGATGTCGACCAATCCCAGCTATCTGCGCTCCGCCGCCGATGCGCAGGTCAAGAACCTGCGGGATTGGGGCATTCCGCTCGGACGCCGGTTCCGGGCGCTCAAGCTCTGGTTCCTGCTCCGCGAACAGGGCGTCGCCGGCTTGCAGCGGCGCCTGCGGCGCGATCTCGACAACGCGCGCTGGCTGGCGGAAGAGGTGCGTGCGGCCACCGGCTGGCGAGTGCTGGCGCCGGTGCCGCTGCAGACGGTCTGCATGCGCCATGAGCCCCCCGGGGTGATCGCAGAGGCCCTGGACGCGCATACTCTGGCCTGGGTGGACCGCGTGAACCGCTCCGGCGCCGCGTATCTCACACCCGCCATCCTCGACGGCCGCTGGATGGTACGGGTCTCGATCGGAGCCGTCGACACCGAGCGCGAGCAGGTGCAGGCGCTGTGGCAACGGATGCGGCAGGAGGCGGAGGCAGAGAACGGCAGCGGGAGCTCCTAAGAGGAAGAAAGCATGGATTCGAATCTCAAGACCAGAGAGCAGATGGAGCTCATGCGCCAGGCTGGATTGATCGTCTGGGAGGCGCACCGGGAGGCGGCCAAGCGGATCGAGCCCGGCGTGACGACGGCGGAGATCAACGAGGTCGTCGACAGCGTGATCGCAAGGAACGGCGCGATCGCGCTCTTCAAGGGAGTGCCCGGAGCCGTCCCCTTCCCGGCCGCCACCTGCATCTCGATCAACGAGGAGATCGTGCACGGGATCCCAGGTCCGCGCAAGCTGCGTGAAGGC
Source organism: Thermoanaerobaculia bacterium (assembly GCA_035544875.1). Taxonomy (GTDB): domain Bacteria; phylum Acidobacteriota; class Thermoanaerobaculia; order Multivoradales; family UBA5704; genus JASLEW01. The sequence goes on from DASZZP010000083.1 coordinate 358,556, forward strand.
CAGATCGTCAGCGTCGACATCGGCGTCAGGCTCGACGGCTGGTGCGCCGACGCCGCGACTACGCATGCAGTGGGAGCGATCACGCCGGAGGCCCAGAAGCTGCTCGAGATCACCGAGGGGACTCTGCGCCTCGCCATCCGCAACATCGCGCCCAAGAAGCGCTGGGCGCAAGTGGCGCGAGTCATGGAGAGATACGTCGTCAACGCGGGCTTTCATGTCATCCGCGACCTCGCCGGACACGGCATCGGCCGTGCGATGTGGGAGCGGCCTTCGGTGCCGAACTACGCCTCCGGCAACACCAACGACTTCAAGTTGCGCCCGGGAATGGTGCTCGCCGTCGAGCCCATGGTGACAACCGGGACGCACGAGATCCGGGGGATGCCCGACCACTGGACCTATGTCACCGCCGACGGCGGCCTCGCCGCCCACTTCGAGCACACGATCGCCATCACCGAGCACGGCCCCTGGGTGCTCACCTCCGGCCCCGACAACCAGGCCTGGGCGCTCTAGTCTAGTGTCCACTAGCAAACCGGCCTGATTCTGTTAACATCCAGCGCTCGTATGAATCGCGAGGAGTCGCTTGAGAGGCGCCGCGCGGCGGCTGCTGCCGCATGGAACCTCGACCACGAGATCGTGCTGATCGGCGCCGGCGAGCCGGTGCCGATCCCCGGCCGCGGCGATCAGACCTATCCGTTTCGCGCCCACTCCGAGTACTTCTATCTAGCCGGCCACGAGCGGCCGGGCAGCGTCCTTGCCTTCGACCCCGGCCAGGGCTGGACCGACTTCGTGCCCGAGGTGACCGAGAAGGAGAAGATCTGGGCCGGCGAGCTCACGGCCGCCGGAACGCCGCTCTGCGAGCTCGAGCCCTGGCTGCGGGCCAGACTCGGGCGCACGATTGCCCTGCTTGGAAGTGCGCAGCCGCTGTTGCCCGCTTTTCCCGCCTATGACCAGAAGCTCGGCGAGCGGCTGCGCGAGGGGCTCCTGCAAGTGAGGCGGCCCAAGGAAGAGGCCGAGCTCGTGCTTCTGCGCCAGGCGGCGCGCGCCACCGCGGCAGGGTTTGCGGCGCTGCGCGGCCTGATCCGCCCCGGGGTCACGGAGCGCCAGCTGCAGATCGAGCTCGAGGCCGAGTTCTTCCGCGCCGGGGCCACGCGCGCCGCCTACGACACCATCGTTGGCAGCGGGCCCAACGCGGCGGTCTTTCATGTCTCGCCCTCGGCCCGCGTGCTGCAAGCCGGCGAGCTGGTGCTGGTCGATGCCGGGGCCGAGTGCGACAACTACGCCTGCGACGTGACGCGGACCTATCCGGTCGACGGCGGCTTCTCGGCCGAGCAGCGCGACCTCTACGCCATCGTGCTCGAGGCGGAGCGGGCGGCGATCGACCGCTGTCGCGCCGGGACCGAGTGGAAGGAAATCCACCTGGGCGCGGCGCGCCAGATGGCGGCCGGCCTGGTCGACTTCGGCCTGCTGCGCGGCGATCCCCACGCGCTCGTCGAGCAGGGCGCCTGCGCCCTGTTCTTCCCGCATGGCATCGGCCACATGGTCGGACTCGGCGTGCGCGACGCCAGCGGCCGCTTGCCCGGACGCGAGCCGGACCGCCGGCCCGGCCTGGAAAACCTGCGCGTCGACCTTCCGCTGGCGGCGGGCTACGTGATGACCATCGAGCCCGGCCTCTACTTCGTGCCGGCCTTGCTGCAGGACGCCGGGCGGCGCGAAAAATTCCGCGCTCAGGTCGACTGGGAGCGCGCCGATCGTCTGCTCGGCATGGGCGGCGTCCGCATCGAGGACAACGTCCTGGTCACCGCGGGCGCGCCCTTGGTGCTGACCGCCGACATCCCCAAAGACCTTTGAAGGGCCACCGCGCTGGGTGGCGGTTACTGGCGAGGCTGCGGCAGCTGATCGAGGACGCGCCGGCGGTCGTACTCCGAGCTGAGACCCCGGGCGGCGCGGAGGAGCTCCTCCCGCACGGGTCCGTCGAGGGAGACGGAGGTCATCACCGCGATCAGTACGTTGGCCTTCTCGTAGTTGCCGTGCAGTCCCTCGGCGAGGTGGATCAGCTGCAAGGCGGCCTCCCCACTCAACCGCCCGGATGCCAGAAGCGCTTGCAGCGCGCGGCTGCGCTCGTAATCGGACTTGAGATTGGCGGCGGCGTCGAGGTAGGCGCGCTGCACGGCGGGCTCGCGCACCAGCCGGCTCTGGGCCAGGGCGACCAGCACCCGCCCCAGCTCGTAGTCGGAGTGCAGGCGGGAGGCCGAGCGCAGGGCGGTGGCCGCCAGTGAAGGCGAGAGGTCGCGCCGCTCGATCAGGATCATCAGGACGCGTGCGTGCTCATAGTCGGACTTGAGGTGATCGAGCGCGGCGAGGAAAGCGGCCTGGTTCTCGGCGCTGGCGAGCGGGAAATCCGTCGGGTGCATGGGTCCCGGCCTGCCTCCCGCCAGTCGCCGCGGCTGCGGCAACGAGTTGCCGCTCGGCGGCGGCTGGGCGGAAGCGCCAGCCTGCGGCCCGTCGCCGGCGACCGTGGAGAGGACGCGGGCCAGCTCGTAGTCCGAGGCGATCTCGGCGCCCGCCTGCGCGACGATGCGCCGCAGGGTCGGCTCGTCGAGCGGCGCGCTGTCGAGCAGCTTGTGGAAGTATGCCGAGCGGGCGTAGTCCGAGCCCATCTGAGAGATCTCGTTCAGCACCGCGTCCGGACCGCCTCGCGCCAGCAGCCGCGGCACCCGTGTCTCGACCGCAAAGGCGGTCCGCCGTTCGAGCGCCAGAAGGAGCGACGCCAGCCACGACGCGGCCTCGGGACCGTAGGCCAGCTCGCGGCCGTTGACTGTCCAGGTCCGCTGCAGGCCGGCGCCGGCGGCCGGGCGGAGCTGCAAGCGCCGGACGGTCCCGCCCTGTCTGACGCTGAAGTCGACGTAGCCGTCCGCGGCGATGCTGGTGACGCCGCCGCTCAACTCTGGATCGAAGGTGGCGCCCTCGGCGCGCAGCTCGACGCTGCAGTCGTCACCCGTCCAGGTAACCGTCAGTTTTCGCCGGCCATTGATCGAATAGGAGACATTCTGGCCATGTTTGCCAGGACGGCACAGCTCCACGTCCGAAGCGGTAGGCCCGGGGGCGGTTCCCGGAGCGGGCTGTAGCACCGCCGCGTCCATCAGGCCTGCCAGTCTGGACCCGCCGGGAGGGCCGGCCAGTCGCTGCAGCTGAGGCAACGAGTTGGCGCTCGGCGGCGGCTGGGCGGGAGCCGGCCCGCGCTCGCCGCGCTCGCCAGGCTCGGTCAGCGCCGCCGGTTGCAGGGCGGCGATCGGGAGCAGGGAGCTCACGCAGCCGAGCAGTGCGAGGGCACCGCCCAGAGCGCCGACCGAACGCCGGCGGTGGCGAGGGTCGAGGATCGCCGTCAGCCGCGCTTCGAGATGAGAGCGGCGCGCCATCGCCAGTGCCGCGGCTTCGATGCCGGCATCGGCCGGCGTCGTTGCCACGGCGGGCCGCGTCCGGATGGCGGCGGCGATCTGCAGCAGGTCGCCGGCGTACTGCGAAGGGCGAGCCCCGGCGCCGAGCACCTGATCGTCGCAGGCGCACTCGGCGGCGGCGTACAGACGACGCGCTGCCAGCCAGACCAGCGGGTTCCACCAGTAGAGCGCACACGAGAGCTGCGCCAGCCAACGCGTGAGGAAGTCGAACCTGCGGACGTGGGCCAGCTCATGCAGCAACACGACGGTGAGACGCTGCTCCGTCCAGCCCGTGGCGGCGGCGGGAAGCAGGACGCGGGGCGCGATCACCCCCCAGGTCAACGGAACGTCGGACTCGGAGCTGAGCAGCAGGCGAACCGGTCGCCTGACGCCGAGCTCGCGCGCCTGCCGGTCGAGCAGCGCCTGCCACCCCGGATGTGGCGGCGCCAGCGAGCGCCGGGCGAGGAGGCGCAGCCGGCGCGAGGCGCGGAGGCGCCGCCCTAGCAGCAAGAGCGTGCCCGCCAGCCAGAGCGCCGACGCCACTGCCGGCACCGAGCTCGCCCGCGGCGGCGAGATCTCTGATGCCGCTGGCGCCGAAGTCTTCGCTGCCAGGGCCGCCGGCGGCGCGGCACCCGGCGCGACCGGCCTGCCGGCTCTGGCAGCCCGCGATGGTGGGCCGGGCCGCCACGCCGCGTTGTCGGTGGCGGCCGCCCGGCTGTCTGGCACGCCTGGCATGGCCAGGATCTGCAAGGACTGCAAGCCCAGGGAGCGCGATCGTGGAATCGGCGGCGTCCAGGCGGGCAGCAGCGGGGAGAGGCAGGGCAGCAGCAGGGTCGCCGCCAGGGCGAGCGCCCAGACGAGATGGCGGAGCGCGGCGGCACGCCGCAGCCCGGCGCACACGATGCCGGCGCCGGCCAGCAGGATGCTCGTCTTGATGGCCGCCGGAAGCAGCACCGCCGCCCACCTGGCGCTCGCCGCCATCAGCATTGCGACGGCCGGCATCGGGGTCTGCATCGTCGTCATCTCCCTTCGCGCCTGGCTTGCTCGATCATCCTCGCCAGCCGTTCGAGTGTGTCGGCGCTCGGCGGGTCTTCGAGCTCGAGCAGCGCGGCCACGGCCTCCTCGGTCGAGCCGCCGAAGAAATTCCGCAGCACGTTGCGCAGCGCCGAGCGCCGCGCCTTGTCGCGGCCGACGGTCGGCAGATAGACGTAGCGCGGCCCCTGCTCTTCGTGCCGCAGCTGCCCCTTCTCCTCGAGCAGCCGCAGCTGGGCCCGCACTGCCGAGTAGCCCGGCGGATCGGGCAGCTCGGCGAGCACCTCGGCGACCGTCGCCCTGCCCAGGCGGTAGATCGTCTCCATGATCTGCCGCTCCCGCCGCGTCAGGTCCCGCTGGGGGTCTCGCGTCATGCTAGAACTCTAGCATGACGCTAAATTTTTAGCAAGGAGGTCCGGGATACACTGCAGCGATGAGCGACGAGTCCGAGCTTGCCGTGGCTTGCCGTCTGAGCGAGCCGGAGCTGCGCCAGCGGCGCGCGGCGGTGCTGGAGCCGCTGCGGGCGGCCGCGGTCGAGATCAAGGCCCTTCCTGCCGGCTACGCGTTTCGCTTTGGCGGCGACGCGGCGCCGCTGGCCGAGCTGGCGCTGCTCATCGACCTCGAGCGGCGCTGTTGCCCCTTCTTGCGCTTCGAGCTCTCGGTCGCGCCCGCCGCCGGCCCGGTCTGGCTGTCGCTCAGCGGACCGCCGGGAACCCGCGAGTTTTTGGCCGCGGAGCTCGGCCTGGGCGGCGGCCCGCCACCGCCGGACTCGCCCTGACCACGGTCATCGCGGGACTACTTGAAGTAACCGGTGATGTCGATCAACACGTTGGCGCTGCCCGAGCTCGCGTCGGTGACCGTGAGGCTGCCCACCGGGTTGCCGGTGAGCGAGACCACGGCGTTGTTGGCCCGGAGGTCGCCGCCGACGAAGTTGAGCACCGAGGTGGGCAGCACGGCGTTGCCCGGAGCGACCTGCAGGAAGCCGGCGGCCGCGGGCGACACGACGGTGACATTGGCCGCGACCGCCAGCGCGTCGGCAGGCACGCCGCACTGCCCGGCGAGCGCGAAGGTCCGCGATGCTCCGGCCGCGAGGGCGGGTCCGCCGAACGGACCGTTGGCGCCCCGAGTATCGATCGCGCGGCACGGCGTGACGGTGAAGTAGCCGAGCGGCGCCGCGTTGGGCTCGTAGGCCCACAGCTTGCTCGCCTCGTCGGTGACATAGAGCCGGCCGTTGATCACGATCGGGCTCTCCCAGTGGATGCCGCCGATGGCGGTGTCGTGGAACAGCTGGTTGCCGGTCGTCGGGTCGAGCGCGTAGACGTTGTTGCCGCCCACGTGGTAGAGGATGCCGTTGGCCACGACCGGCGAGCTGCCGCCGCTTCCGTGGAACCACGGCGAGGCGATCGACGGGTTGCCCAAGCCGTCGACCGAGAGCTTCAAGCCGGAGATCCCGTTGCCGTTGGCGACGAAGAACCAGGTGCTGCCGTCGGCTGGATCGACCCAGACCGCGAGCGCCGTCAGTACCTCGGCGCCCTGGGGGACGCCGATCTTCTGGATCTCGCCCGAGACGTGGCCGGGTCCGCCCATCCCGCTCAGGTCGTCGAGGTTGAGCAGGCGGATCATGCCGTCCTTGCCGCTCTGCGCGGCGAGGTGGGCGATGTTGCTGGTCGCGGGAGTGGGGAGGATCGCGGGCGCCGTGCTGCCCAGGTCGGCGTCGGTGTTCTGCAGGAACTGGAACTCGGTCGGGGTGTAGGAATCGACCGGCAATCTGCCGCCCGCGCCGGTGCCGTCCGGATGCAGAGCGAGAATGCTGTCGCCCCAGAAGGTGTTCGCGGGGTTGGCATTTTGAGCGTTGTAGGTGCCGTTGCCGGTGCCGAAGAAGATCTTGTCGTTGTCGGGGTCGTAGACCACGCCGGCGCGCGCCCACACCGCCGACTGCACGCCGCCGGTGCAGTCGGGACTCCCGCCGGTGACGAAGTGAACGGTCTGATCGCTGCACATCGTGTTGAAGACGTTCTGGACGCCGGTCGTCAGGTTGATGGCGGTGACGTGACCCTGGTAGTCGCCGGCGTCGCCGGGATAGCCGCCATTCGAGACGTAGAGATAGCTGGTCCCGCCGTTGGTCGTCGCCAGCGAGAGGGCGGAGGACTGCTTCTCGACCGTCGGCTTGAGGGTGGCCAGCTCGGGCCAGCCGCCGGTCGTTACCTCGGTGCCGTCGGCGACCATGTACTTGTGCACCCTGCCTTCGAGCCCGTAGCTGTATACGAACTGGTGATTCGGGTCGACGGCCGGGGAGGAGGTCGTGTATTGAGGCCCGGTCGCCGGCCGGTGTGACCAGATGGTGGCGCCGGTGGCCGCGTTGAGCGCCATGATACGTCCGCCCCTGCCGGTGAGGAACAGGATGTCGACACTTCCCGAGGCGGTCGGCACGTCCTGGAGGAGGGCCGGCGCGCCGTCGGCGATGCTGGCCGGACTGCCGTCGAGGGCAAGGCTCGGCAGGGTCACCGGAAAGCCGGCCCGCACGTGCAGGGTGGCGACATTGCCGGTGTGGATCGTCGTCTCCTGCAGGCTGGTGCCGGTATGCTGGCCGTTGAGGTTGAACTCCGGCCAGCTGGAGGCGCGCGCCGGGGGCGCCAGCACGAGGACCACCGCCACGACCGCAAGGCCCAACCATGTCGTTCCAGCAGCTTTCGTTTTCATAGTTCACCTATCATAAGTTGGCCGCGCAGGGACGGGCAAGCGCCTGTCCGGTGAATCCCGGGCCAGCTGCCGCCGGTTCTCCCGGCGGCCGGCTGCGATGGACTGTCTTTCTGGGGGCGGCCGCCTCTTTGCCCCCTCGCCGGCCGCACCCGCGTCGGCCGCACCCGCGTCGCGTCGCCTAGGGCTGACCGCCTAGCATCTCGCGTGCCAGCGCCGCCACGTTCTCGGGGGTGTAGCCGAACTCCTGCGCCAGCGCCTTGGCGGGCGCCGAGGCGCCGAAGCGCCGCATGCAGTGGATCTGGCCGGCGTCGCCCACGTACTTGTGCCAGCCGAGCGGGCCCGCGGCCTCGACGGCGAGCCGCCGGCGCACGGCGGGCGGCAGCACCTGGTCGCGGTACTCGGCCGGCTGGCGGTCGAAGAGCTCCCAGGAGGGCATGCTCACCAGCCGTGCCTTGATCCCCTCGCCGGCCAGCCGCTTGCCGGCCTCGTGGATCAGCGACACCTCGGAGCCGGTGGCGAGCAGCAGGATGTCCGGCTCGCCGCCGCCCGGCGGGTCGCTCAGCACGTAGGCGCCGCGCGGCACCCCGGCCGGCGCGCCGCGCTGCGTCTCTTCGAGGATGGGCAGGTTCTGGCGGGTCAGGACGAGGGCGGTGGGGCCGTCGCGGTGCTCGAGCGCCGTGCGCCAGGCGGCCGCGGTCTCGCAGGCGTCCGCCGGCCGGATCACCGTCATGCCCGGGATCGCGCGCAGCCCGGCGAGCTGCTCGATTGGCTCGTGGGTGGGGCCGTCTTCGCCGAGGAAGATCGAGTCGTGGGTGTAGACGTAGATCACCTGCAGCTTCATCATCGCGGCGAGGCGGATCGGCGGCCGCATGTAGTCGGAGAAGATCAGGAAGGTGCCGCCATAGGGGATCCAGAGCCGCGACAGCGCGATGCCGGAGAGGATCGACCCCATTCCGTGCTCGCGCACGCCGAAGAAGAAGTTGCGGCCGCCGGGCTGGTCGCGGGCGAAGTTCGGCTCGCCCTTGATCATGGTGTCGTTCGAGGTCGACAGATCGGCCGAGCCGCCGACCAGCTGCGGCAGCCGCGGAGCGATGGCGTTGAGCACCTTGCCCGAGGCGGCGCGGGTGGCGATCGCGGCGTCGGCGGGAGAGAACGACGGCAGCGCCTCCTGCCAGCCGTCCGGCAGCCTGCCCGCGAGGCGGGCGGCGAGGTCGGCCGCCGCATCCGGATGGGCCGCCTCGTAGCGCCGCAGCAGGTCCTGCCAGTCCGCCCGCAGCCGCCGCCCGCGCTCGCCCACCTCGGCGAACTTCGAGCGCGCCTCCTCGGGGACGTAGAACGCCGGCTCGAGCGGCCAGCCGAGCGCCTGCTTGGTGGCAATCGTCTCGTCCTTGCCGAGCGGCGAGCCATGCGCCGCCGAGGTGCCTTGCTTCTTGGGGCTGCCGTAGCCGATGACCGTGCGCACGAGGACCAGCGATGGGCGCTCGCTCTCGGCCTCGACGGCGGCGATCGCCCGCCCCAGGGCGGCGAGGTCGTTGCCGTCGGCCACGCGCTCGATGCGCCAGCCGTAGGCCTCGTAGCGCTTGCCCACGTCGTCGGAGAAGCTGAGCGAGGTCGGGCCGTCGAGCGAGACCGCGTTGTCGTCGTAAAAGACCTTGAGATTGCCGAGGCGCAGGTGGCCGGCGAGCGAGCTGACCTCGGAGGAGATCCCCTCCATCATGTCGCCATCGCTCGCCACCACCCAGACGCGGCTGTCGAAGAGAGGAAAGCCGTCCCGGTTGAATGCCGCCGCCGCCTTGCGCGCCGCGATCGCCATGCCGACCGAGTTGCCCATCCCCTGGCCCAGTGGACCGGTAGTGGTCTCGACGCCGCGCGTCAGCTCATGCTCGGGGTGCCCGGGGGTGCGCGACCCCAGCTGGCGGAAGCGCTGCAGCTCGGACATCGGCAGGTCGTAGCCGCAAAGGTGGAGCAGCGCGTAGAGCAGCGCCGAAGCATGTCCGGCCGAGAGCACGAAGCGGTCGCGGCCGGGCCAGTCGGGATCTTCCGGATCGTGGCGCAGGTAGCGGGTCCACAACACATAGGCCAGGGGCGCGAGGCCCAGCGGCGCGCCGGGGTGGCCCGAGTTGGCCTTCTCCACCATGTCGACCGCAAGAAAGCGGATGGTATTGATCGCCAGCTGGTCGACGTCCTGCGCCACGCCGGTCTCGACTCTGGTCTCCATCTCTGCTCCTCCTCCTCCTCCCCTCGTCGGCGTCGCGGCGCGACTCCAGGGGCCAAGCGGGTCCAGGCTCCCCGCAAGGCAGCGGCTCCAGTCGCCGCGCCTCGGGCTGGCGGGAGTCTATCGTGGGCGCTCGGCACCCGGCCGCGCGGCGCTCGCCGTGGCGGAGACCGCGATCCGCTGCTGGCGCAGCGGCCTCTCGTCGCCGCCCCTCACCGCCGCTCGACGCTTCGTCACCTTCTCGCCTATTGCGGACAGGGACACGCCGCCTCGAGCGTCCGCCTCGCCAAGGGCGCGCGGTAGTGGTGGCTCGGCTGGCTCAGAACGCCGCGGTGTCTGCCCCGCCGCAAAGGTTGCCGGCGGGGTTGTGATAGATCCGGACCTGGCCGGTCCGGCTATCCGTCACCGTGAGCGTGTACTCGACATCCGTCAACGCGCCGTAGAAGAGCCAGAAGTGCCCGTTGACCGAGGTCGCGTCGAGAACCTTGACCGCCAGCTCCAAGTTGCCGGCGCTCCAGAACCAGAAGAAGCCCAATTCGTCACCGCTGGGCACGGCATAGCCAGCGCCAGCTCCACCGTTGCTTGGGGTACGCCAGGTGACTTCGGCCCTGAGCCGCCCGCCGTGGAGGCAAAGAGCTTGGGGCCCGCTGACGCAGGGGCCGTCCGCGGCGGCAACCCCGACCGCGGCTCGGCGCGCGGCGACACCGCCTTGCTCCGGTAGGCGTGGCGAGGGCGCGGCGGCGGGCGAAGCCTCCGCGCGAACGGGGAACGCGCTCGCGTCGCCGCGGCCGCAATAGGTGCCGGCGGGGTTGTGATAGGTCTTCGCCACGCCCGTTCGCGTGTCGGTTACGGTGAGCCAGTACTCGACGTCCGATAGCGCGCCGTAGAACACCCAGAAGCTCTGATTCAAGGAACGGCCGTCGAGGATCTTGACGATCAACTCGACGTCATCGGGGCTGAAGAACCAGAAGCGGCCCGATCGGTCGCCGGTGCCGCTCTCCAGGGGCGTCCTGAAGCTGTGGCCGGCGAGCCGCGCGCCGCTGCCGAACGGATCCTGGAATCGCACCGAGACCGCGAAGCGGCTATCCGCCAGGCACTGCGTCGTCTCGTCGGCGATGCAGGTCACGCCGGTCAGCGCGCCCCGATCGGTCGCCCACAGCTCCGTGCCGTGGGTCGTGTCGGTCGCCTGGAAGAAGACGCGACCGCCCGCCGCTGTGAACTCGCGAAGGTCCCAGGCTGCGAGAGGGATCCGAGAGGTGCCAGCGGCACTGCCATCGCTGCGCCAGAGACCAGTGCCCTCGAACAGGAGCACGCCGTCCAACACGGAAGGGACAACCGTTTCATCGGTGATGAAGCTGGCGGCTCCCGAGCCGAGATCGAGCCGCCAGAGCCCGCTCTTGCCGGCGAGATCGCTGGCGGTAAAGATCAGCGCCTGGTCCAGGGCGGCCACGGGTCGGGGATCGCGGAAGGTCGCGGCGGCGACCCGGGCAGTTCCTGCGGCCGTGCCATCGGTCGACCAGAGCTCGGCAGCGGGCGGCGGTCCGGAGGAGCTCGGCGGCGACAGGCTGAAGAAGGCGCGATCGCCGGCGGCGGTCAGCCCAGACACGCCGTCCTCGGTGCCTGCCTCTCCGCTGAACAGCGGATGGGTCCCCTGTGCGGTGCCGTCGCTGACCCACGCTCGGGTGAAGCGAGGAACGAGGTAGATGTTGTAGCCGCATGTGACGTCGAAGAAGACCCTCTGGTTCACCTTCGTGAAGGCGGAGAATTGCGCATACTGCGGAGCCGGGCAGACCGTGGCCAGCCAGGAGGACCCCGCGGGCGTGCCATCGCTGCGCCACAGGGCGCCGCCCGCCCCTTCGCGGGCGAGAAGAAACAAGCTGCCCGCCGACGCCGCCAACGGAGTGGGCGAGGCACCACAGAGGGGACCGGTGCACACGGTGTCGAGCACCACCGTGGCGAGCGCCGTGCCATCGGTTCGCCACAAGGCTTCCCCGGCAGCCGACGGGGCAATGAAGAAGAAGGCGCCGCCCATCTGCGCCGAGGCGTGGGGGACCAAGGGAGCGCACTCGATGCCGGAGGAGGCGCAGCCGGAGCAGACTTCCCGCAGGAGCGTCGGAACCTGGGTTGCGGCCTCGACCTTGTAGAGGCTGCGCCCGCCCGCCGGATCGTTGGCAAGGAACAACAGGGCGTTGCGATAGCGTCCGAGAATCTCGGGGTCCGAGCCGCACTTGCCCGGGCAGAGATCGGCGACCATCACCGTCCCCGCCGCCGTGCCATCGCTGGTCCATAGCTCGAGGCCATGGACGAGGTCGTCGGCCACGAAATAGAGCCTGCCGGCGAGCTCGGTGAGCTGGGTCGGAAACGAACCCGAGAGCAGCAGCGGCGGCTGCAGCTGCCCAAAGAAACAGGGAGAAGGAAACTTCACATTCGTGGGCTCGATGTCCTTGACCAGGTACGGCTGTTGCCCGGAGGCGGCCGCACAGCAGAAGGAGAAGCCAGCGATCGCCCATCGAAGCCAGCCTGGCAACACGCCCTGGGACCTGCGCACGAGCTTCATCTTCGGCAACCCTCCGTCTCCGAGCCGTCAGTCTTCGCTGCATGGGGCCGGGCGGCAGGGCCGGCGCGAAGAATGTCATTATAACATATTGAGCAGGAGGCGTCCATTCCACCCGGCGCCTGGGCGCCTGCGCCACGTTTTGACTCGCGGGGCCTGCCGCTTCTAGAATAGGCCGTCCTGTCGAGCTCCGCGGAGAGGTGCTGGAGTGGTCGAACAGGGCTGCCTGCTAAGCAGTTGTCCGGGGTAAACCCGGACCGAGGGTTCGAATCCCTCCCTCTCCGCCATTTCCCCACCCACTGAGGCAGCGTGTCGATCGGCTGATCGAAAGATTGCCGGCAAGCGCGATATCCATGCATGAGCCCGTCATGAACCAGCCGCTCCGGGGTCCGGTGCGGGTCCGTTTCGCGCCCTCGCCGACCGGTTTCTTGCACGTCGGCGGCGCACGCACCGCGATCTACAACGACTTGCTGCGCCAGAGCCTCGGCGGCGCCTTCATCCTGCGCATCGAGGATACCGACAAGCAGCGCTCGGACGAGGCGATGACCCGCCAGATCCTGACCGCGCTGGCCTGGATCGGCACGGTCTGGGACGAGGGTCCCTTGCTGCAAAGCGAGCGGCTGCCGCGCCATCGCCAGCGGGCCTGGGAGCTGCTGGAGAGTGGCCGGGCGTATCGCTGTTTCTGTACCACGCAGCAACTCGAGGCCTGGCGCGCCGAAGCCCAGAAGAAAGGGGTGGCGTTCCGTTACCCCAGGACCTGCCTGCGGCTGCCGGAGCAAGAAGTAGCGGCGCGGCTTGCCGCCGGGACTCCCTTCGCCCTCCGCTTCCGCATGCCCGACGACCACATCCGCTTTCGCGACCTGGTGCGCGGCGAGATGGACTTCCCTCCGGAAGCGCTCGACGACTTCATCCTGCTGCGCTCGGACAGTTCGCCCACTTACCACATGTCGGTCGTCTGCGACGACATCGACATGGCGATCACCCACGTCATCCGCGGCGAAGACCACCTCTCGAACACACCCAAGCACATCCCGCTCTTCCTCGCGCTGGGTGGCAAGGTGCCGGTTTTCGGTCATCTGCCCCTGATCCTCGGCACCGACAAGAAACGGCTGTCGAAGCGCTTCGGCGCCACCTCGGTCGAGGAGCTCCGCGCCGAGGGCTATCTGCCGCAGGCGCTCTACAACTACCTGGCCCTTCTCGGCTGGACTCCCGGCGACGAGCGGGAGATCCTGTCGCGCGAGGAGATGGCCGCGATCTTCTCAGCCGAGCGCCTCAACGCCTCGGCCGCCGTCTTCGACCGCGAGAAGCTGACCTGGATGAACGCGCAGTACCTGTCGCTGCTGCCGCTCGACTCCCTGCTGCCCCATCTCGAGCCGTTTCTCGCCGCGGTCGAACGGGCCGCCCTCGCCGGCGCCGATCGGCAGCGCCTGTCCGCCGCCCTCGACCTGCACCGCACTCGCGCCCGCACCCTCAAGGAGCTCGCGGCGCTGGTCGCTCCCTACTTCGCCGCCGAGATCCCTTACGACTCCGAGGCGAGCGCCAAGTTCCTCGCCGACGCCGCGCTGCCGGCCCATCTCGCCGCCCTGCGCGACCGCTATGCTCAGCTCTCCTCGTTCACCAAGGAGGACGTGGAGTCGGCGCTGCGGGCGGTCGCCGAGAAGCGCCAGATCAAGGCCGGGGTCCTCATCCACGCCACCCGCACCGCCCTTTCCGGCGTCCAGGCGGGCCCGCCGCTCTTCGATCTGGTGGCCGCGATGGGGCGCGATGCGACGCTTCGCCACCTCGACAACTTCCTCGCCTTCCTGCGCACAGCCCAACCGGCCGCCGCGACGGCCGCGCCCGATCCCGCGCCCTGAGCCGTCAGAGAAGACCCCGACAGCTGGCTTGGCTAGCCAGCCGCCGCAGCCGTCGGCGGAGGGTTGACCGCCCATCTCCGTTCCGCTAGGCTCTGGCGCTGTCCTCCTGGGAGGTCGTTCAATGGTAGGACATGCGGCTCTGGACCGCAGAATCGGGGTTCGAGTCCCTGCCTCCCAGCCAATCGGCTTCCGGTCTCTTTACTCCCACTCGATCGTCGCCGGCGGCTTGTCGGTTACGTCCAGACAGACGAGGCCGACTCCTCTCATGGCGGCCACGTCGGCGACCATTGCTTCCAGAATGTCGCCGGGCAGACGCGCGAAGTTGGCGGTCATGCCGTCGACCGAGTTGACGGGGCGCAGCACGATCGTCTCGCCGGAGCCGAACGATATCGGAATCAAGACGACTGGGAACTGCCAGACGGAGTCGGTCAGTCCGCTGTCGCTCATCAACATCCGCACGCGATGGTCGGCCTCGCGCAGGAGCTCCAACCGCGCGGCGGACAGAAAGGCCGGTGATACCCTGCCCTTGGCAAGCGGGGTCGCTTCGCCATTCAGCGCCAGGATTACGCGGTTATAGGCCGTCGTCGCGTTGCACAGACTGCCGCTCAGTCTCTGGATGCGGTGGTAGTCTAGCGGACCCCGGACCGCGACGACGCTCCTGTAGGTCCTGCCGTCTCCCTGAACACCGACGCTCCGCAGCGGCAAACGCACAGCCTCGAAATCGGCGAAGTCCTTGCTCAGCTCGATCGCTTCAGCACCCGCCTCGCTGCCCTCTGCGCAGCACAGACAGCGGATCGCCAGGCCAGGCCCAGGGAAGGGCCAACGATGAGTGAATCCTGCGTCGAGACCCAGCTCGCGGCCAATCTCGCGGACCTCATCCTTGTAGAACTCCACCAGCGGCTCGATCACTTGGCCCCGGTCTCTCAACTCGTTGATCTCCGCGCACCTGTTGTGATGTGTCTTGATCAGTGCGGCCCGGCCATGCCCGCCGCCAGACTCGATCGTATCCGGGTAGATCGTCCCCTGGCCCAGGAGCCAACCGTCCTCGCCGATACCATATTCCCGCATTGCCTCCGCTTGAACCTCGACGAAAAGACGGCCGATGAGCCGGCGCTTTTCTTCGGGGTCCACGACACCATGGAGAGCACCGAGAAACCGCCGCGACTCATCGCGAACTCGCAACCGATCAGTCAGGCCGCGGCGCTCGAAATTCGCCAACAGCTCGGCAGTCTCACCCTTTCGCATGAGCCCTGTGTCCACATACAGGCCGAGCACTCGTTCCGCCGGCAGAGCCCCTGCGCAGAGGGCAAACGCAACGCTGGAATCGACCCCGCCGCTCACCAGGAAGAAGACCGACTTCCGTCCCACCCTTTGTCTGATCGCATCCTCGAGAGCGGGCACTCGCGCTGCAATGCTCTCGTCGGGCGTCAAGCCACATACGCCGACGCAGAAATTGCGGAGCATTTCCAATCCGTGACTCGAATGCGTCACTTCTGGATGAAACTGAACGCCGAAGAATCTTCGTTCGAGATCCGCAAACGCGGCATTCTCGCAGCGCTCCGTCATTGCGAGCCGCACGAATCCAGCCGGAATCTCTCTGACCGAGTCCGAGTGACTCATCCATACGTTCTGACGGCGCGGAGTACTTTGAAAGATAGTATCATGCGAGATCAGCGTGAGATCGCTCAGGCCGTACTCTCCCGCGCCTGGTTCGACCGTTCCACCCAGGTGTTGAGCAAGCAACTGGTGCCCATAGCAGATACCCAGGACGGGTAGTTGAAGAGCCAGCAGCTCCGAGTCGATCGTTGGCGCGTCGTGCTCGTAGACGCTTCGCGGTCCCCCGGAAAGGATGATGCCTGCATAGGACTGCAGGGACTCTGCCCGCACGTCCGGCGGGAGAATCTGCGAGTCAATGCGAAGGTCCCGGAGGCGGCGCGATATAAGATGGCAGTATTGCCCTCCGAGATCGAGGATGGCAATTTGGCGCACCGTAGTTTGACCGTTCGTGTCCATCTCAGCCTCCATCTTCGAGCAGCGCTTCGGCCGTGCAGGCATCGGTGATGACGACGTTGCAGAGCTTGTTCCTGATGGTCGCCCGCAGAGCGGGCAGCTTTTCGGCGCCACCAGCAACGGCGACGACCCGAGCGTCTTCGCGCGCCGAGAGATCCTGGAGTGTTTGCGCCGAAAAGAGAGAGCAGTCGGCGCCGGAAACCGACCGGCGGTCGATCGGATCGATCAGAGCACCGGCAGCATCAAAGAACACGTAGGCGAAGTCGCCGGCGGCGTGGCGGGCAAGAAGATTGCGAGTATGCTCGCTCCCAATGAGTTGAGCGAAGGGAGATCCGGCAACGAACGGCGCACAGGAGCCAGCCACGAAATAGGTCGGTCGATCTCTAGGGGGAAGATCAGCGCGCCACAGGAGATCGAAGGAAGCTGCGGCTACCAATTGAGCCGTGGCCTTGGGGCTGTAGAGCAGCCAGAGCAGGGTCACCAGGGTATTTGGATGGACATGAAGGATTTGAGGATCGGTCTCGCGAAACCCCAGGGCAGAAAGAGAAGCGCGAACTGCCCGCGGCGACAGGTTGTGCACCATGCGCCACATCTGACGGCCGCCGCCGATCGCCACCATCGCATCGTCGCAGATCCGCCGATCGAGAAAGGCCGCGGCGCGTTGCCCCAGGACCTCTCGCAGCTCCCCTGCCGCTGCGGGAGCGCCGACCACATGAGCCTCGGCCAGGGCAAAGCGGCCGGCCAGGGTCCGCTCGATTTGTGAGGGTGGCCTCAGCGGCGTGAGGAGGCCCTCTCCGGTCCGGCAGCTCTCGGCAGCCTGGATCTCTTCCTGAAGCGCCCGGGCACAGATCTGAGAGAGGTTCTTCTGGCCGCGCCATTTCTTGGCGGCCAGGTAGAGATCGTCCGGGATGGAGATGTTGAGCCGCGCCATCGCGGATGATTCTGCCAAAGATCATGCGCACAGTCAAGAATCATGCGCACAAGAGCTCGCGAGATTCTTGACTATGGACCCGTAAATATGGGAAAGTGGGCCACCATGAAGACCACACTCGAAATCCCCGATGAGCTGTTCCGGCGGACGAAAGCGATCGCGGCGCTGCGGGGAGAGAGCCTCAAGGACTTCGTGACCGCGGCCCTGCGGGCGCACCTGGAGGAAGAGCCAGCCGAATCTCTGCCCAATCGCGGCTGGCGCAGCGTCTTCGGACGGGCTCGTCCTGAGGAAGTGGAGGAGATCGACCGGATCGTCTCCGAGGAGCTCGAGCGCATCGACCCGGACGCATGGCGGTGATCCTGGACACCAACGCCGTCTCGTCGCTGCTCGCCGGGGACCCGGCTCTCGGCGACCTTCTGGCGGCCCGTCCGCGCCACCACCTGCCGGTGATGGTGATCGGCGAGTATCTCTTCGGACTCCTCCGGTCGCGTCACCGCGATCGTCTCGAGCTACTCTTGGCGGCGCTCATCCGAGAGTCGATCGTCCTGGTCGTTGACGAGACCACGGCCGAGGTCTATTCCCGCGTCAGAGAGGAGCTCCGCGCCAAGGGCCGGCCGATTCCGGAGAACGACGTATGGATCGCCGCCCTGGCGCTGCAACATGAGCAACCGGTGGTCAGCCGCGACGACCACTTCGACCCGGTGCGAGGTCTTGTCCGCCTGAGATGGTAGGTGACGGCAGGCGAAGGCCTGCCGTCCAGGGCCCGGCCGACGCTCAGCAGTCGCACTTCACCCGCGCGAGCGGCGGGGGAGCGGCTGGCTCGGCCGCGGTCACCACGGCATAGCCGTCCCGCTGCCACCAGTCCAGCCCGCCCAGCATCTCCTTGACCTGGAAGCCCAGCGCCGTGAGCTTCAAGGCGGCCTTGGTGGAGCCATTGCAGCCGATCCCGTCGCAGTAGGTGACGATGATCCCGGGCGGCATCGTGGGAGTCATCGTCGGCCACGCCACCCAGCGTTACGGCGCCTCCCGGCCTCGACCCGAGATCGCCGCCCGAGCGTGTCCGGCGCACCAGGGCGCCTGCTCCCGCGGGCGGCGAGTGGAGAGGGGCGCTGCTGCCCCCTCTCCGCTCTCGATCAGCCTGTGGACGCGCGCGCGCCGGTCCCGCGTCTAGAAGTCGTACCGCACGGCGACCTGGAAGGAGCGCGGGAACTGGGTGACGAAGTTGGGAACGCCGAAATTGGCGTTCGGGATCGGGCCGAGCCCGAAGGTGGTGTTGGCGCCGCCCACCGTGCGATTGGCGGCATTGGTGCAGTTGAAGCACTCGACGAGCGGCGTCAGCTGGCCGGGACCGATGGCGAACGACTTGTAGAGCCGCAGGTCGAGAGTGTAGAAGGCCGGATTACGGAAGCTGTTGCGGGCCAGGTGCTCTCCGGCGACGGTCGGGCGGTCGGTGAAGGTGAAGTCGCCGTTGAGGTCGGGGCCGGCGGCCGGGGTAAAGGGCAATCCCGTGTAGTAGTGAAAGGCGCTCGCCGCGCTGATTCCCCACAAGGGGCTCTGCCAGAGAGTGCGGAAAATGATTTTCCAGCGAATGTCCGTATCGGCGAAGGCGTAGTTGAGGTCGAGGTTGTTGACGTCCTCGGCCTGGATGCCGGCGAAGTTCCTCTCGTTGGAGTCGTTGTCGCGGTTGCGGGAGTAGGTGACGGCGGCGTAGGCGCTCCAGTTGTCGGCGTAGCGGCGGCGCAGGCTGGCGGTGGCGGCGCCGTAGTGCGAGCTGGCGTCCGAGACGTACTCGGTCACCGCGCCGTAGAACTTGTCGGGCCGGGTCCGGCTGTAGTGCGGCAGGAGGTTCGACGAGAGGGTGCCGTCGAGCTGGCGGTTGAGGTCGGTCAGGCGCTCGAGGTTCTTGTCCTGGGCGTAGGTGAGGTCGATGCCGGCGACCAGCTTCGGCACCACCTCCCGCTCCAGGCCCAGGGTCGCCCGATCGCTGTGGGGATTCTTGAAGTTCGAGGCGACGGTGAACACGCCGGGCGCGGCGATCGTGGAGAGGTGCGAGAAATCGACCCGCGACACGCCGGTGGCGACGAAGGCGTTGCCCCAGCCGGGCGCGATCGGGTCGTTCGGCGGAGCGACCACGTTGCCATGCGAGTCGGTGATGGCATTGGTGGTGTACTGCGTGGCGCGGATGCCGTTCGAGGTGTTGGCCTGGGCCCAGAGCAGGGCCGGAGTGCGCGACCAGTAACGGCCGATCGAGACGCGCACGTCGGTCTGCGGATCCGGCGCCCAAGAGAGCCCCAGGCGCGGCGAATACTGATTGTTGGTGTTGGGGATCTTGCCGGTCAGGTTGAACGAGCCGTTCGGGTTGCGGTCGTTCGGATTGAGGATCGCGAAGCCGGGGTTCTGCAGCCGCTCCCAGCGCAGGCCCGCGGTCACCGTCAGGTTGGGACGCACATACCACTGGTCCTGCGCGAACAGGGCGGTCTCCTTCTGGCCGAAGGCGGCCTTGCCCGCCTGGTCGGCGGTCAAGCCGTTCAAGCCGCCGAACTGGCGGTACTGCGCCCATTTGCCCGCGATCAGGTCGGCCGGCGTGTTGAAGATGAAGACGCCCCGCCAGTTCCCTTTGAAAATCTGATCGATCGAAGTGTCGTTGTAGTCGAAGCCGCCCTTGACCACGTGCTCGCCGAAGAGCCAGCTGACGGTGTCGGCGGCCTCCTTGCGCTTGGCGGTCGAGGTGATCGGCAGGAAGCTCACCTCGCCGTAGAAAGCGCCGTTCGAGTTGACCTGGATCGCCGGCAGGTTGAGCCCCTTGTCGAGGCGCGGCGTGACCTCGGTGACGTAGTTGAGGTTGAAATCGTTGAGCAGGCTCGGTCCGAACTGGCCGGTATAGGAACCGACGTAGGACTTGGCGTCCATCTTCTCATTGCCGTTGCTGGTCGAGGCGTCGCTGGGGCTGTTGAAGGTCCCGTTCTGGCCGGTGTAGTTGGGAATGTTGGCGCGGAACAGCAGGCGCTGGCTGTCGGAGAGCTGGGCGTCGAGGCGCCCGAAGGCGACGTAACCGTTCTGCGTCTGGATGTAGTCGGAAGCGGAGGCGAGCGCCGGGTACTTGGCGAAGACCGCTGGATCGAGGACGCTCGAGTTGATCGGGATCGTGAGGTTCTGATTCTGGCGGTCGTAGGAGGCGAAGAAGAAGAGCTTGTCCTTCCAGATGGCGCCGCCCAGCGAGGCGCCGAACTGCTCTCTCTTCTGGTTGCGCGGTTTCCTGCCGTCGGCAAAGTTGGCGATCCAGCTCTGCGGCCGGTTGTAATAGAAGCCCGAGCCGTGCAGGCTGTTGGTGCCGCTCTTGGTGATCACGTTGATGAAGCCGCCGCCGGAGCGGCCGAACTCGACCGATCCGCCGTTGGTGATCAGGTTGAACTCCCTGATCGATTCCTGGGAGAGCGACAGCGGCGCCCGCCCCTCGGCGATCCCCACCGGTCCGCCGAAGAAGGCATTGTTGTAGTCGACGCCGTCGACCATGATGCCGGTGTTGATGCCGCGCTCGCCGCCGATCGCGACGTTGTTGCGCTGGCCCTCGATCACGGTTTCAGGGGTCAGGATCGCGAGGTTGCGGAAGTCGCGGCCGGTGACCGGCAGGTTCTTGATCTGCTCGTTCTCGAGGGTGGTGGTGAAGGTGGTGTTGGTGGACTCGATCACCGGCGCCTCGCTGGTGACCGTGATGCTCTCGGTCACCGACGCCGGGTGCAGCGTGAACTTCACCGTCGGCGCCGAGCCGATGGTCAGCCGCAGGTCCTTGATCTCGGCGGTGGCGAAGCCTTCCAGGGTGGCGGTGACGGTGTAGACGCCGCTGGGCAGGTCGAACAGCCGGTAGAAGCCCTTGGCGTCGGTGACCGCCGGCACCTTGAGGCCGGTCTCCTGGTTCAGGGCCTCGACGGTGACCCCGGGAAGGTCTCCGCCCTTGGCGTCGACCACCGTGCCGGAGATGCGGCTGGTGGTGACGTCGGTCTGGGCGGCGGCGGGCGGGGCCAGGAACAGGGTGGCGACGAGGGCGGCGAGCGCCGCCGCGGCGGCGGCGGCCGGAGCGCACAGACGGCGGCTCCGGCTCAGATGCAGGCGCAGCATAGAGAACCTCCTTTTTAACGGACCAGAGCGCATTGAGAAGCTCGGGGCAATTCTAGTCGAGAATGGAGCGCGGCGCGAGGCGTCAACCGATGAACCCTGGGTGACGATGCGATGGCTGGGCCACGACAGAGATGACCGCGATGACCGCGATGATCGCCGTGGCCGCGACCGCCGCGATCCGCGGGGTGGCCCGGTTTCGCCCGCCGGCACTGTGCTAGTCTCGGGCCGCCGCGGCGGCGCCGCGCAGCTGCCGCGGCAGCCGGTCCCAGCCCCCCATGAATCCCAGCGACCCGCCGGTGGTGAGCGTCATCATGGGCAGCAAGTCCGACTGGGAGACCCTCCGCCATGCCGACGAGATGCTCGCCCGCTTCGAGGTGCCTCACGAGTGCCGAGTGGTCTCCGCGCACCGCACCCCCGACTGGATGCGCGACTTCGCGGCCGGCGCCGAAGGGCGCGGCATCGAGGTGATCATCGCCGGCGCCGGCGGGGCGGCGCACCTGCCCGGGATGGTGGCCTCCCAGACCCGGCTGCCGGTGCTCGGCGTCCCGGTCCAGAGCCAGTCGCTGCACGGCGTCGACTCGCTGCTGTCGATCGTCCAGATGCCGGCGGGAGTGCCGGTCGGCACCCTCGCCATCGGCCGCGCCGGCGCGGCCAACGCCGCGCTGCTCGCCATCCGCATCCTGGCGCTGGGCCGCCCGGAGCTGCGCGAGAAGCTGAGCCGCTGGACCGAGGAGCAGGCGCAGCGGGTCCGCGACGAGACCCTGCCGTGAGCGCCCGGGTCGCTCGTGGCCGGGACCGGGCATCCGCGGTACCGGTGAAGCACGCGGTGTCGTTGATCACGTTGCGGTGTCGAGGAGTGAGCGATGGCGGCTAGCGTGCTGCCGGGATCGACCGTCGGTGTGCTGGGCGGCGGCCAGCTCGGGCGCATGTTCGCCATCGCGGCGCGCCGGATGGGGTACCGGGTGCACACCTTCTCGCCCGAGGACGACTCCCCGACCGGCCAGCTCTCCGATCGCCAGGTGCGGGCCGGCTATGGCGATCTCGACGCGGTCCACGACTTTGCCCGCCGCGTCGACCTCGTCACCTTCGAGTTCGAGAACGTGCCGGCGGCGACCGCCGAGGCCGCGGCCGAGCACGCGCCGGTGCGGCCCGCGGGCGCGGTCCTGCACGTGACCCAGAACCGGCTGCGCGAGAAAGGGTTCCTCGCGGCGGCGGGGTTCCCGGTCACCCCTTTCCGGCCGGTGCGCTCGGCCGCCGAGCTCGACGCCGCTATTGCCGCGCTCGGCACTCCCGCGGTCCTCAAGACGGCCGGCTGGGGCTATGACGGCAAGGGGCAGGTGCGGATCGGCGCGCCGGCGGAGGGCGAGGCCGCCTGGAGATCGCTCGGCAATGTCGAGTCGATCCTCGAGTCGCACATCGACTTCGCGGCGGAGGTCTCGGTGGTGGCGGCGCGCGGCCTCGATGGATCGTTCGCCCACTTCGGGGTGATCGCCAACCAGCATCGCCGCCACATCCTGGACGTCTCGCTGGCTCCCGCGCCCCGCGCCCTGATCAGCCCCGACCTTGCCGCCTTGGCGGTCGAGATCGCGCGCGGCATCGTCGAGGCGCTCGCGGTCGTCGGCGTGCTCTGCGTCGAGCTGTTTGTCACCCGCACCGGCGGCCTGCTGGTCAACGAGCTGGCGCCGCGTCCTCACAACTCGGGCCACTTGACCTTCGATGCCTGCCTGACCAGCCAGTTCGAGCAGCAGCTGCGCGCCATCTGCGGCTTGCCGCTGGGTTCGACCGAGCTGCTGCGGCCGGCCGCGATGGCCAACCTGATGGGCGAGCTGTGGCAGGCGGGAGAGCCCGACTGGGCCGCGGCGTGCAGTTTCCCGGAGGTGAAGCTGCACCTCTATGGCAAGGCGCAGCCCCGGCCCGGCCG
This sequence comes from Thermoanaerobaculia bacterium, assembly GCA_035544875.1. Classification (GTDB taxonomy): domain Bacteria; phylum Acidobacteriota; class Thermoanaerobaculia; order Multivoradales; family UBA5704; genus JASLEW01. Next base: position 381,325 of record DASZZP010000083.1, read on the forward strand.
CAAGATGGGTCACCTGACGGCGCTCGATGCCGATCCCGGCACCGCGCTCGCTCGGGTGGCCGCGGCGCGCCGGGCACTCTCCACCGCGGCGGCGGCCGCCGGCGTTGCCGGTGCCTTCGCCGGCGCCGGCGCGCACGTCGATGCAGGTGCCGGCGCGGGCTTCGATACCGGCGCCGGCGAGCCGGCGGCGGTGGCCGCCGCCCCACCCGCGGCGACTTTCGCAAAGCGAGCGCCATGACCACCTCCGACCCCGCAAGCCAGGCCGGATCCTCTTCCGCGCCCGCCGGCGATTCGTCGCCGCCGCGCCCGGGCGATTTGCCGCGAGCGCGCGCGACCGGCTGGATGATCTACGGCGCCAACGGCTTCACCGGCGAGCTCGTGGCGCGGGAGGCGGTGCGGCGCGGGCTCGCTCCGATCCTGACCGGCCGCAACGAGGCCGCCCTGGCGGCGCTGGGCGGAGAGCTCGGGCTGCCGGTGCGGGTCTTCGCCCTGGACGATCCCGCGGCGCTGCGCGGGGCGCTGGCGCGCGAGCCGGCGGTCGCCGCGGTCCTGCACTGCGCCGGTCCGTTCGTCCGCACCAGCGCGCCGATGGTCGGCGCCTGTCTCGCCGCCGGCGTGCACTACCTCGACATCACCGGCGAGATCGCGGTCTTCGAGGCCGTCCTGGCGGAGGGACTCGCGGCGCAGGAGGCCGGCATCGTCCTGCTGCCGGGGGTCGGTTTCGACGTCGTGCCCACCGACTGTCTGGCGGCGCGGCTGGCCGACGCCCTGGTCGATGCCACCGAGCTGGCGCTGGCCTTCGCCTCCGACCGCGGCACCTATAGCCGCGGCACATTGAAGACCATGATCGAGGGCCTGCCCAATGCCGGCGCGGTGCGCCGCGGCGGCAGGATCGTGCCGGTGCCGATCGCCTACGACGTGCGCGAGATCGAGTTCAGCTGCGGCCGCCGCTGGGCGATGACCATTCCCTGGGGCGACGTGGCGACGGCCTACCACACCACCGGCATCCCCAACATCCGGGTCTACACCGCCGCTCCCCGGGGCGCGATACGCCGGGCGAGACGGCTCGCCCCGCTGCTGCCGCTGGCCGCCTGGTGGCCGGTCAAACGGCTGCTGCAGCGCGTGGTCGACGCGCGGGTGACGGGGCCCGAGCCCGAGGTGCAGAAGACCGCCCGGGTCTATCTCTGGGGCGAGGCGCGCAACGCCGCGGGCGCCACGGTGTCCGCCACGCTCGAGACCCCGGAGGCCTACCATCTGACCGCGGTCTCGGCGGTGACCGTCGTCGAGCGCGTCCTCGCCGGCAAGGTGGCGCCCGGCAGCTGGACCCCCGGCCGTGCGCTCGGACCGCACTTCGCCGCCGAGCTGCCGGGCGTGATCGAGGGCGAGCTGCGCCGTTCGCCCTGATCGCGCAAGTTCTAGTCCCCCCGGCGGTGCCCGATCCCGAGGGATGAAACGGCGCTGCGATGTGGCGCTGGAGGCCTACTCGAAGCATCGATCGAATCGCCCCCCGCAACCCCTCGATCCCCTTCCCACCCCTCCGGGGGGGAAGGGGACGCCCCCTCCCCTGGCGCACGGATCAATTTCGTCTCAAGGCGGCCCCGGAGAAGTGTGATCGCCGCCAGTCATTCATGCCGCAGCGCCACCACGGGATTGACCGCCGTCGCCCGCCGCGCGGGCATGTAGCTGGCCAGGGCCGCAACCGAGATCAGCAGTGCCGCGACCCCCAAGAAAGTCAATGGATCGCTGGGGCGGACCCCATAGAGAATGCTGGTCAAGAACCGCGTGAGGGCGAGTGCCGCGCCGGCACCGACCGCCACGCCTGCTACGGTCAGCATCAGCCCCTGCCCAACGGCGAGCCTGAATACGTCGTACTTTCCAGCCCCGAGGGCCATGCGGACGCCGATCTCATGCGTTCTCTGGCTGACCTGCTTCCAATCCAGATAGTCCTGGCCAGTCGGCCCCACGCGGCTCCACCCCCGCTGCAGGTTGTTCACTCTTACGCTGGACCGCGGTCTGAGTTTTGATAGCCGCGCCGGCCTGCCGCTGGGCCGGTCGGGAAGGGGTTAGCGGGTCACGAGGTGGATGCCGGTCCACATCAGACCGCCGAGCAGCAGCAGGGGCAGCACGAAAACCATCCCCAGCGCGAGCAGGACCGGTCCGACGACGACCGCCACCACCAGCCCGGCCAGGGCCACCACCGGCAGCACGATCAGCTTGAGCAGTCCGACACCGATAAAGAGCGGGAACAACACCACCCGAAAGACCAGCTTCAACACCAGCAGCACGCAGGCGAGCACCAGACCCGCCAGGCAGAGCCCCGCGAAGATCATGAACAGCGCGCCCATGGCAATCATCGTCGTCCGCCTTCCCTTTAGAGGCCGGGTAGAGCCCCGGCCGCCTGATCAATGCCGGGTCGGCCGCACGTCCGGTGATGGACGTGCGGCAAGCCCCGGAGGGCAGGACCCGGCCGCCCAATGACTACCTCTACGGACCTTCGCCGCCCCGAGTTTCACCGCCGGCCGAGTACTGCCGGGTTGCCCGGGAGATCGGTTGCTATGTCCCTAGAGACCTCCGTTGAGCGCTCTATAGATGATTGAGAGCACGCCGAGGATGACCAGAACCCAGCCGATGGAGTCCTGGATCGAGCCAGGTTTCGCGTCACCGACAACGAAGAGCCCAAGAGTTGGGATCAACACTGCAAGGGGGAAGGCAATGAGAAAAACTATGGTCCCTCGGGCCTCTTCCTGGGCGAGGAAGAGATCAACGACCTGCCGAGCCGCGCTCATCGCCGAAGAACAATCCGGCTCAGGGCGCTTGCCGGGGAAGGAGCTCGCCCTGGAATTTGTCGCGAATGCAGCGGTGAGTAGTAGCACCTCGGTCACCAGAAGCAGTCCGCCTATGCGCTTCAACGCTGGCCTGTTCATCAGCCCATCATACGCCCGAGCCCGAGCCAGCAAATCCAAGGCCTTGAACAGGCCAGAGAGCCCAAGACCCCGAACTGTACGCCGCCCTCCAGGCGGCGATGGCACGACTCCGCGAGACTCAGGACCAAGCACACCACAGGCGGATTCGACCGCCTGCATAGCTGTCCGTCCTCGCTGAGGTCAAACCGACCAACTGCCACTACCTCGCCCGCCTGGCGAGCGCCGCAGCCAAGTGCTAAAATAGATGGACGACCATGAGAATCCAGCAACGCACGCTCTTGATTGGCATGGCTCTCGGCCTCGCCTTCGCCGCCGCGTCCCCGGGCGGCGCTGCGGAACTGTCCGCCCCATCGCCGGCGGCTGGCCCGGCCGAGGTTCTCTTCCCTTGCGTGGCCGATGACACGACCATGTGCCTTAATCATGGCCGCTTCCGGACCACGGCCAACTTCCGCACCAACGAAGGGGTGACGGGGGGAGCTCACGCGGTACCCTTGACCGACGACACGGGTTACTTCTGGTTTTTCAGCTCCAGCAACGTGGAGATCATCGTCAAGGTGCTCAACGGCTGCGGCGTCAACCAGCATTACTGGGTGTTTGCCGGCGGCCTGACCAACGTCAACGTGATCATGAGAGTTGCCGATACGACGAACGAAGGGTTCACGCAGTACGACAACCGGCCGAATACGCCTTACCAGCCGGTGCAGGACACAACGGCTTTCCCCAACTGTCCCTAGTGCCGTGTACCAGTTGAATCGCTAGCGATTCGGTGGGATGTCGGGAAGGTCTCAGCGATTCGGCGGCGGGGCAGGCTTCGGGGCGGGGGTCGTGGCGGACGTTTCCTTGGCGAGGGCGTCCAGGCGCTGACGCATCGCCTTCTCGCGCGCGCGAATAGCCGCCGTAATCGCGAGCTGCAGCTCGTTCGGCTGAGCCACCTCGGCGGGGGGTGGCGAGGCCGGCGGCAAGCCGAGCCGCTGGCGAACCCGCTGTCCGGCGGAAGGCTTCAGCGTGAGCGGCGCGAAGTAAGGAGCCATCGCCCTGACACTTGGCCGGCGGCGGGTCTGGGTGGTGGACTCGCCGCGGTTGCACTCGTTGTGCGGGCTGCCGTAACATCGCCTCAAAATTCGATCAGGCTGGCGCCGAGGAGGAGCCGCGCCGATGAGCCAGGATATTTCCCGACGGGGTTTCGTGCGGCAGTCGCTCGGATGGACCGCGTCTCTGGTCTGGGGTCTCGACGCTTTCCAGGCGCTGGCCCAGAACGCGGTCGCACTCCTCAACTACCAAGGTCGCCTGACCGACGCCGCCGGTCTGCCGCGCACCGGCAGCGCCGCCATGACGTTTCGCATCGTCGACGCGGCTGGCAACCCGCTCGGCTGGGCGGAGACGCATCCGGCAGTACCGCTCGACAACGGCTTCTTCTCGGTGCAGCTCGGCAGCATCACGCCGCTGACGCCCGCGCTCTTCGCCGGCCCACCCACCGACTCGTTCGGTCCCGTTCGCCACCTCGAGGTGACCATCGACGGGGAGACGCTGTTGCCCAACCTGCGCATCACGAGCGCCGCGTGGGCCATCGGCACCGTGGTTGGAGCCACCGGGCCAGCGGGGCCAAGTGGCACCGCCGGGGTGACGGGACCGACGGGGCCGATAGGCGCCACCGGTGCCGGACCCACCGGTGCCACGGGCCTGGGCGGAGCGACCGGACCGACAGGATCCTCGGGACCCGCCGGCGCCAGCGGACCGACCGGACCGAGCGGTTCGAGCGGCGCTCAAGGACCCACCGGGCCCGCCGGGTCGACGGGACCCACCGGGCCGCAGGGCGCGTCGGGAGCCGCCGGAGCCTCCGGAGGTACCGGCCCCACCGGGCCGCAGGGCACCTCCGGAACGACCGGTTCGACCGGTCCACAAGGGTCTACCGGGCCAACGGGCCCGATCGGATCGACCGGGCCGGGGTTTGGCGCCACGGGAGCCACCGGACCGGGTCCCTAGCCGGGGCGACGCGGTGCTCCCCCGGATCGCCAGGATGGGTGGCCTGCCAGCAGCCCTGGGTGTTTTCACCCTGATGGCAGGCTTCGGCTCTCGCGGGCTCCTCGCGCAGAACGTCGTCGTCGAGACCCCCGCACTCACCTCGGGCGGCGGCCTCGCCACCTCGGCCAGCCATCGGCTCTGGAGCTGCCTCTCCCACGACCCCTCGGGCACGGCGGCGAGCTCCTCGTTCCGCGTACGCGTGGGTTGCGGCGCGGCGCTGGCTGGCGGCGTCATCGTCACCAAGGCGCCCACCAGCCTCTCCGCCCAAGCGACCCCGTCGTCGGCCCCGGTCGGCGGGAGCATCGCCGATCAAGCCACGCTCTCGGGCGGCGATCGACCCACCGGCACGATCACCTTCAACCTCTTCGCCCCTGGCGACACGGGCTGCGCGAGCTCGATCTTCACCTCGACGAAGTCCGTGAGCGGCGATGGCACCTACACCTCCGACTCCTTCGCGGCTTTGACTCCAGGCACCTACCGGTGGATCGCGAGCTATAGCGGCGACGCCAACAACCTCGCGGCTGGGCCGACCGTGTGCAGCGATCCGGTGCAGGCGGCCGTCGTCACTGGGTTCACCGCGGCGATTCCGACGCTCGATCCCCGCGGCCTGGCTCTGCTCGTCCTGCTGCTGGCCGCGGCCGGGCTTCTCATCGCACGTCGCGCGCCGCTGCCGCCGCGGTGAGCCCCGCCGCCAGCATGCCGCGAACAGCCCAGCCTGGCGACCGGCGGCCGACGATCTGCCTGTCGATGATCGTGCGCGACGAGGCGCACATCGTCACCGAGGCGCTCGCCTGCCTGGCGCCTCATCTCGACTATTGGGTCGTGGTCGACACCGGCTCGACCGACGCCACCCGTGACGTGGTGCGCGACTTCTTCGGCGACCGCGGCATCCCCGGCGAGCTCCACGAGCGCCCCTGGCGCGACTTCGGTGCCAACCGCACCGAGGCGCTCGAGCTGGCGCGCGGCAAGGCCGACTATCTATGGGTCTTCGACGCCGACGACCTGCTGCGCGGCACGCCCGACCTCACCGAGCTCACCCACGACGCCTACTCTCTGCGCTTCGACGGCGACCTGCGCTACTGGCGTCCCTTGCTGTTCCGCTCCGACCGCGCCTGGCGCTTCGTCGGCGAGCTGCACGAGTACGCCCAGTGCGCCGATGGGCCGGCGACCATCGCCAGGCTCGCCGGGGATCACGCGGCCGAGTCGCGCCGGCTCGGCGCGCGCAACCGGCCGGCGGACAAGTACGATCGCGACGCCGCGGTGTTCGCCGCCGCGGTGGCGCGCGACCCCAACGACACCCGCAGCCTCTTCTACCTCGCGCAGAGCCACCAGGACGCCGGGCGGCTGCGCGAGGCGCGGGCCCTCTACGAACGACGCGCCGCCCTCGGCGGCTGGGGCGAGGAGGTCTACGTCGCCCTGCTGCGCGCCGCGCGCTGCCGGCGCGACCTCGGCCGGCCGTGGCCGCAGCTTCTGCCGGCGTTCCTCGCTGCCTGGTCGGCGCGCCCGACGCGCGCCGAGGCGCTGGTCGACCTGGCCGCCGTCGCCCGACTCGCCGGGCGCTGGCCGGAGGCGCACCTGTTCGCCAGCCGGGCGGCGGCGATTCCGGATCCGGTCGACGACGAGCTGTTCGTCGAGCCGGCCGCCTATGCCTGGCGGGCCCTCGACGAGCTGGCGATCGCCGCGTACTACCTCGGCGACCTCGAGGAGTCGTTCCGCATCAACAGCGAGCTGCTGGCCCGCTCGCGGCTGCCCGAGCGCGAGCGCGGGCGCATCGAGAGCAACCGCGACTTCTCGGTGCCGCGGGTCAAGGACTCCAGGCTGCAGCACGACGCGGCGATCGTTAGGCGCATCCTGGCGCGGTCGCGCGCGACCGCTCCTCGGGTCACCCTCACCATCACCAGCTGCCGGCGGCGGGACCTCTTCGAGAAGACGGTGTGCTCTTTCCTCAACGCCTGTACCGACCTCGACCTGATCGACCGCTGGCTCTGCGTCGACGACGGCTCGAGCCCCGAAGACCGCCGCGAGATGCAGCGGCTCTTCCCCTTCTTCGAGTACGTCTGGAAGGGACCCGAGGAGCGCGGCCACGCGCGCAGCATGAACATCATCCGCGGCGCCGTGCGTACCCCCTTCCTCGTCCACCTCGAGGACGATTGGCATTTCTTCGAGCGCCGCGACTACGTCGGGCCGGCGATCCGCATCCTCGAACGCGAGCCCGAGCTCGGCCAGGTCCTCTTCAACCGCAACTACGCCGAGGTGCTCGCGGACCGCGACATTCCCGGCGGGCAGCTGCGGGTGTCGCCGGCGGGCGATCGCTACGTCGTGCACGAGCACCACGACCCGGGCTCGGAGTTGTATCGCCGCCTGGCGGAGGTCCATCGGCGGCCCTCCAACGTCTACTGGCCCCACTACTCGCTCCGCCCCTCGCTGCTGCGCGCCACCGTCTTCGAGCGGGTGGGCCCCTTCGACGAGCAAGCCTCCCACTTCGAGCTCGACTACGCGCGCCGCTACGTCCACGCGCGCCTCTCCTCGGCCTTCTTCGACGGCGTCAACTGCCTGCACATCGGCAGGCTCACCAGCGAGCGCGACGATACGGCAAAGCCGAATGCCTACGGGCTCAACGGCATGCCACGGTTCGACGACCGGCCGATACGCGTGCAGCTGCTCGCCAACTGGTGCACCAGCGAAGAGCTCTGCCGCATGTGGGAGAAGATGTCGCGCGGCGGCGGCCGCTGGGGACGGCTGGAGGTCACGGCCGGCGGCGATGTCGACTTCCATGCGGTGATCAACGCCGCGCCGCCCGGGGCCGCGGTCGACCCGGCGCGGACGATCGTCTTCCACATGGAGCCGCGCAGCACCATCGCATCGATGCCCGCCGAGTGGCGCGATCCGGATCCGGCGCGTTTCCTCCAGGTGCGCAGCCACGCCGCCTTCCCCAACGTCTGCGAGTGGCACCTCGGTCCGACCTACGACGAGCTCTGCGCGCTGCCGATCGAGAAGACCCGGACCCTCTCCACCGTCACCTCCTCGCTCCACTTCTGTCCCGGCCATCGGGCACGGATCGCCTTCATCAAGCACCTCGAGGCGAACGGCGTGCCGATCGACGTCTACGGCTGGAGCAACCATCACGGCTTCGCCGGTTACCGCGGAGCGTTGCCGCGGATGTGCAAGGACGCGGGCCTGTTCCCCTATCGCTACACCTTCGCAGCGGAGAACCACTGGGAAAGGAACTACTTCACCGAGAAGATCGTCGACGCGATCCTCGCCGAGTGCCTCTGCTTCTACTCGGGTTGCCCGAACCTCGCCGGCCACCTCGACCCGGCGGCCTACGTGGCCCTCGACCTCGACGACTTCGCAGCGGCGGCCCGCACCATCGAGACGACGATCGCCAACGGCGAGTGGGAGAAGCGGCTCGACGCCATCCGGCGCGAAAAGCGGCGGATCCTCGACCAGCTCCAGTTCTTCCCCACTTTGGAGCGGATCGTCGTCGCGGCGCAGGCGGGGATGCCGTTGCCGACGTGCGACGCCGAGGATCTGGACGTCGTCCTGATCAACCTCGATCGCCGGCCCGATCGCCTCGCCGCGTTTCGCGCGCAGGCGGAGCGCAGCGGGCTCTCCTACCGGCGGGTCGCAGCGGTCGACGGTCAGGCCATCGCGCTCACCGCCGAGATCCGCCAGCTCTTCCGCGACAACGACTTCGGCTACCGCCGCAGCGTCGTCGGCTGCGCCCTCAGTCACCTCGGCGTCTGGCGAGCGGTCCGCCGGCCGACGCTGGTGCTCGAAGACGACGTCGAGCTCGCGGAGGCCTTCGTCCCGGGCCTGCGCTCGATCCTGGAGCAGGCCCGCAGCACCGACCCTGACTGGGACCTCGTCTTCCTCGGGTACACCCCCTGGGAGGCACGCTTCGCCGAGCCGCCGCGCGAAGGGGGCGATCCGCGCCTGCAGCCCATGGGCTGGCTCGACTACATGGGCGGCTTGTTCGGCTACCTGGTGTCGCCCGCGGGAGCGCGCAAGCTGGTCGACCAGGCCACCACCGGCGGCATCCGCCACGGCATCGACCGCTTCGTCCATCACTCCGACCGCGGGCTGCGGGTCTACAGCGCCCTGCCGAGCATCGCGTTCTCGCCGTGCGCCCGGCTCGACGGCCAGGGCGACACCGACATCCAGCGCGACTTCACCCCGCTCGCGCCGGACTGATCACGGTGGGCGGCCTCCGGGCAGTCAGGTCGCGAAGGCCATCGCCAGCAGCGTCGCCTGCTCCAGGGCGTGGGCCTTGGCCGAGCCGGTGGCGGGGCTGCCGGCGGCGTGCCGGCGGACCGAGCGCACCGGGTGGCCGGCCAGGCGCTCGAGCCGCGGATGGACATAGAACAGGGCACCCATGTTGGCCGGCTCCTCCTGCACCCAGACGAGATCGTGGCAGGCGGGATGGCGGGCCAGCTCGGCGGCGATTTCACTCTTCGGGAACGGGTAGAGCTGGTCGATGGCGATGATTGCCGTCGTCGTCGCGGTCGCTGTCGTGGCAGCGGTCGCCGTGGTCGCCGCGCCAGCCGGGCCGCGCCGCCGCGCCCGCTCCCGGCGCAGCTCGTGGGCGATCTTGCCGCTGCAGAACAGCAGCCGCTGCGCGTTTTCCACCGCGGGGTCCGGGATGACGTTCAGGAAACGCTCGCGGCTGAGCTCTGCGAGCGGCGACGACGAATCGCGGTGGCGCAGCATGCTCTTGGGCGTCATCACCACCAGTGGCTTGCGCCAGGGGCGCAGCGCCTGCCGCCGCAGGAGGTGGAAGTACTGCGCCGCGGTCGACGGCTGGCAGACCTGGATGTTGTCCTCGGCGGCGAGCTGCAGGAAGCGCTCGAGGCGCGCGCTGGAATGCTCCGGGCCCTGGCCTTCGTAGCCGTGCGGGAGGAGCAGGACCAGCCCCGAGAGCAGGTTCCACTTGCCCTCGCTGGCGGCGATGAACTGGTCGATGATGATCTGCGCGCCGTTGGCGAAATCGCCGAACTGCGCCTCCCAGAGGACCAGGGCGTCAGGGTAATCGCGGCTGTAGCCGTACTCGAAACCGAGCACCGCCGCCTCCGAGAGCATCGAATCGTAGATCTCGAAGCGCGCCTGGCCGGCGGCCACGTGCGCGAGCGGCGTGTGCTCGCCGCCGGTCTCGACGTCGATCAGCACGGCGTGGCGCTGGGCGAAGGTGCCGCGCCGGGTGTCCTGCCCGCTCATCCGCACCGGCACCCCCTGGCGGACCAGCGAGGCGAAGGCCAGCGCCTCGGCCATGCCATAGTCGAGCGGCCGCTTGCCGTGCCCCATCTCGGCGCGCTCCGCGAGCAGGGCCTTGATCTTCTTGTGCACCGCGAAGCTCTGCGGCCAGCTGGTCAGCGGCGCGGTCAGCTCGCCGAGCGTCTCGGCAGGCAGGCCGGTCGCGACCTCGTACTCGGGTTTGAACGGACCCCCCTTATAGGGGTCCCAGTACGCCGGCAGGGTGCGCAGCGACGCGCGCTTCTCGAGCCCCTTGGCCTCGCCCTGGGCGGCGTCGAGCTCGGCGCGCACCACCGCCTCGCGCCGCTCGGCCTCGTCGTCGGCCAGGCCGATCCGCTGGGCGTAGATCTTCCACAGCGGCGGATGCGCCTCGATCTTCTTGTAGAGCAGCGGCTGGGTGATGGTCGGATCGTCGACTTCGCTGTGGCCGTAGCGGCGGAAGCCGATCAGATCGACGACCACGTCGGAATGAAAGGCGTAGCGGTAATCGACCGCCATCGCCGCCACCCGCGCCACCGCCTCCGGGTCCTCGGCGTTGACGTGAAAGATGGGGATCGGCAGGCGCTTGGCGATGTCGGAGGCGAAGCGCGAGGATTGCAGGCTCGCCGGCTCGGTGGTGAAGCCGATCATGTTGTTGACGATGACGTGCACGGTGCCGCCGACCCGGTAGCCGGGGAGCTCGGCCAGGTTGAGCGTCTCGGCCAGCACCCCCTGGCCGGCGAAGGCGGCGTCGCCGTGCAGCACGATCGGCATCACCAGGGTGCGGTCGCGGTCGCCGAGCCGCACCTGCTTGGCGCGCACGCGGCCGACCGCCACCGGGTCGACGGCTTCGAGATGGCTCGGGTTCGACACCAGGTGGAGGTCGATCTCGCGGCCGTTTCGCGCCCTGAAGGTGCCGGTCGCGCCCATGTGATACTTGACGTCGCCGCCCCCCAGCACGCTGCGCGGATCGACGTCCTCGAAGCCGGCGAAGATCTGCGCCGCCGGGCGCCCGACGACGTTGACCATCACCGCGAGCCGGCCGCGGTGGCTCATCGCCAGCACCACCTGTCTGGCCTCGTGCGCCGCGGCGCTCTCGAGCATCTCGGTGAGCAGCGGGATGAGCGCAACGACGCCCTCGATCGAGAACCGCTTGCTCCCCAGGTAACGCGTCTGGACCAGGGTCTCGAAGGTCTCGGCGCGCAGGATCTCATCGAAGATACGCTGCCGGTCCGGCTCTCCTGGCGCCGGCGCCTCCATGCGCTCGCCGAGCCAGCGCCGCCGCTCGGCGGCCGGGATGTGCATGAACTCGACGCCGATCGTTCCGCAGTAGACCCGGCGGGCGAAGGCCGCGGTCTCCGCGTCGGCCAGCTCGGCGAGCGCCGGCTGCGGCTCGGCGGCGAGCCGGCGCAGCGGATCGAGGTCGGCCTGCAGGAAGCCCAACCGGCGAAAGGCGTTCAGCGTCTTCTGATCGAGCTTGCCGCGGGGCTCCGCGACGGCGGTGGCGATCTCGGTGGTCATGGCGCGATCAGGATACCGCTTTCCGCTCCCCGGCCGCGACAGCGAGCGGCGCCAGACGCGGCAGATCTCTTGGACCGTCGCTGCGTATAGCAGGGTGGCCGCCGGCCGCCGCTCAAAGGGATGGGAGCCGATCCTCGCGGGCGCCGGGGAACTGGCCGATAATGCGCTGACCTCGCTGACCTCGACGACTTCGATGACCTCCATCGGGGCCGATACCGGGGTCGAGGCGATCGCACTAAGGCGAAACTCCCCGAAGCAAGAGGGAGGGGGCGTCCCCTTCCCCCCCGGAGGGGTGGGAAGGGGATTGAGGGGTTGCGGGGGGCGATCCGATCGATGCTTCGAGCAGGCCTCCACCGCCGCATCGCAGCGGCGTCTTATCCTTCGGGATCGTAACCGCCGGTGGGGACTAGATCGATTCAGACAGGGGAGCTGGCCGCCCCGCTCGGCCGCGCCCCGGAGGAAGCTTCGCCATGACCGTGACCTCCGCCAAGTCCGCGCCCGCGCTGGCGCTCCTCGCCGCCACACTCTTGCTGGCGGCGGTGCCCGCGATCCTCGGGGGGCGCTCCGTGCTGGCTCTGCCGACGCCGGTCAACCTGGGACCGTCGCCGTTCGAGCCGGCCTCGACGGGAGGCGCCGCGACGCTCGACCGGGCGCTCGCCAAGCTCTCGACCCACAAGCGGCTGCTGGTGATCGGCGCCCATCCCGACGACGAGGACACGTCGCTGCTGGCCCTGGTGGCGCGCGGCATGGGGGGTGAGGCCGCCTACCTTTCGCTCTCCCGCGGCGAGGGCGGGCAGGACCTGATCGGGCCCGAGCTCGGGGTCGGGCTGGGGTTGATCCGCAGCCGCGAGTTGCTGGCCGCCCGCGCCATCGACGGCGGGCGCCAGTTCTTCAGCCGCGCCTACGACTTCGGCTTCACCATGTCGCTCGAGGAGACGCTCGGGCAGTGGCCGAAGGAGGTGCTGGTCGAGGATACGATCCGCGTCATGCGGCGCTTCAAGCCGCAGGTCGTGGTCTCGATCTTTCCGGGCGTGCCGGTCAAGACCCACGGCCAGCACCAGGCCTCCGGCATCGCGGCGTTCGCGGCCTTCCCGCTGGCCGGCGACGCCAGCGCCCTGCCGCAGCTGCGCGCCGAGGGGCTGGCGCCCTGGGCGCCGCAGGCGCTCTTCCGCAAGACCTGGTTCGACCCCCAGGCGACGACGCTCAAGCTGCCGCTCGGCGGCATCGATCCGTGGAGCGGCAAGTCGGCCTTCCAGCTCGCCATGGCCAGCCGCGGCATGCACCGCTCGCAGGGCATGGGCTTGACGCAGGAGCTGGGGGCCAAGGACTCCGCGCTCGGCTGGGTCTCGGGCGGCGCCGGGGCGGCGGCGAAGGACCTCTTCGACGGCATCGACACCCATCTGCGGGCGATCGCCCGGCCGCTCGCCGACCCGGTGCTGCGGTCGCGAGTAGCGGCGGAGCTCGAGGCCGTCGAGGGGCTCGCCGTGCGCGCCCGGGCGACGCTCAACCCGGAGCGGCCGGAGGCGCTGGTGCCCGACCTGGTGGAGGCCGTACGGCACCTGCGCGCCGCGGCGGCGCTGCTCGCGCCAGCGGGCGGGCGCCCCGACCAGAAGCCGGTGGCCGAGCTGATCGCCGAGAAGCTGGAGGTGGCCGAGATCGCCCTGGCCAGCGCCGCCGGCGTCGCGCTCGACGCCACGACGCCGCGCGAGGCGCTGGTCGCCGGCGAGTCGTTCCCGGTCGCCGCGACCCTCTGGAACAGCGGCAGCCGGACGCTCGCCGCGGTCGCGGTCACCCTGGCCCCCGCGCCGGAGTGGCACGGCGAGCCGGTCGCCGGGGAGGCCAAGGAGCTGGCGCAGGGAGGGCTGCAGAAATGGGAGCTCAAGGCGGTGGTGCCGGCGGCGGCGCCGCCGACCATGCCCTATTTCCTGCGCCTGCCGCTCTCCGGCGGCCTCTACGACTGGAGTGCGGCGGCCGCCGGAGAGCGCGGCGAGCCGTTCGGGCCGCCGCCGCTGATCGCGCGCTTCAACTTCAGCCTCGACGGCGTCCCGGTCACCCTCGAGCGCGAGGTGGTGCATCTTCACCGCAACGAGGTGCTGGGGGAGGTCCGCCGGCCGCTGCGGGTGGTGCCGCTGGTCGAGGTGGCGGTCGCCGAGAGCGTGCAGATCTGGCCGCTCAGCCGGCATGAGCCGCGCGGCGTGCGAGTGGTGGTGACCTCGCACGCCAAGGCCGCTCTGCGCGGCCGCCTGGAAGTCGCCTCGGCGCCGGCCGCCGGCGGCGCGGCATGGCCCGCGGTGCCGCCCCGGTCGTTCGAGATCCCGGCTCCCGACCCCGCCGCCGACGAGGCGGAGGGCGAGCAGCTGGCGCTGCCCCTGACCCTGCAGCCGCCGGCTGCGCTGGCCCCGGGCCGCTACCCGCTGCGCCTGGCCGCGGTGCTCGAGGACGGCGCCCGTTTCGACCTCGCGGTGCCGGTCATCGACTATGCCCACATCCACCCGACCCCCAACCCGCGCCACGCGGCCGTCGAGGTCACCGCCACCGACCTCAAGCTGCCGCCGCTCGAGCGGGTCGGCTATGTGCGCGGCGTTTCCGACGAGGTGCCGGAGTTCTTGCGCCAGGCGGGAGTGCCGCTCGAGCTGCTCGGCCCGGGCGAGCTGGCGGGCGCCGATCTCACCCGCTACGACGCCATCGTGATCGGCAGCCGCGCCTACGAGAGCGAGCCGGCGCTGGCGCGCTTCAACCATCGCCTGCTCGACTACGTGCGGGGCGGCGGGCTGATGATCGTCCAGTACCAGCAGTATGCCTTCATCGAGAGCGGCTTCGCGCCGTTCAAGCTCGAGATCGCCCGCCCGCACGACCGGGTGACCGATGAGACCGCCGCGGTCACCCTGCTCGACCTCGCCGACCCGGTGTTCAGCACGCCGAACAGGATCGCCGAAGCCGACTGGCAGGGTTGGGTGCAGGAGCGCGGCCTCTACTTCGCCCACAGCTGGGACCCGGCCTACAAGCCGCTCCTCGCCATGGCCGATCCCGGCGGGCCGCAGCAGCGCGGCGCGCTCCTGGCGGCGGCCTACGGCAAGGGCAAGTACGTCTACACCGGCCTCGCCCTCTTCCGCCAGCTCCCCGCCGGCGTGCCCGGCGCCTACCGCCTGTTCGCCAACCTGCTCGCGCTCGGGAGGAAGTAGATCGAGCGGAAGGACGGTTGACGAGCCGCCAGCCGGAGTACTACAATCGGCACGAGGTATGACTTATAAAGATTGGTAGACTATGGCCAATACAGTAGGAGAGAAAGGGCAAGTCGTCATCGAGAAGCCGATCCGTGACGCCCTTGGAATCCAGCCCGGCTTCATGGCCGTGCAGGACCTGAAGGAAGATCACGTGGAGATCCGCTTCTATCCTCCCGATCACAACCGTTCGCTGCGCGGCGTGCTGGCAGGCAAGATCAAGCGGTCGGTGCCGACACGGAGCTGGCAAAGGGCGCGGGAGGAAGCCTGGAACCACGCGGTCCGCGAGAGCAACGATTCCAAGAAAACCGGACGATGAAGCAAAGCTCTCCCGCCTTCCTGGATACGAGCTTCGTCGTGCGGTACTTGACGAACGATCCGGCGGAGATGGCAGCGCAGGCCGGTGCCGTCATCGACAGCGACGAGCAGCTGGTGCTGAGCGAGCTGGTTCTGCTGGAGACCGCCTACGTGCTGACCTCTGTCTACCGGGTTCCCCGTTCTGACGTCGTCGATGCCCTGCTGGATCTGATACAGCGCTCGAACCTTCGTCTGCTGAACCTGAGCAAACCCCGCGCTCTGAGCGCTTTGAGCCTCTGTCGCGACTCGAATCGCTGCTCCTTCGCCGATGCGCTGCTCTGGGCCGAAGCCCTTGAAAGTGGCGCGGAACGCCTCTACTCCTTCGACCGGAAGTTTCCTGCCCGAGGGCTCGACATCGTCGGTCAGCGCTCGAACCAATAGGAGCGCGCGAAGCGCACTCATCAGCTAGACTGCCGCCGGCTGGCAGCCTGAAGCGACGACCTGGCGCATGATCAGATTCCGTGAACAGACGGCGGCTCCGGCGTTCCCCCGGGGCGCTGTGGCGCTGATCGCAATGGGCGCCGTCCGCGCGCTCGGCGCGACGATTGCCTTGCTGGCGCTCGCGGCGTGCGGCGGCGGGGGGGGCGGGCGGACACCGCTCACGGTCTACTCGCCGCATGGCAAGGATTTGCTGACGCTGATGCAGCGCAGCTTCGAGGCCAAGAACCCGCGGGTCGAGGTGCGCTGGCTGGACATGGGGTCGCAGGACGTCTACGACCGCATCCGCTCGGAAGCCGCCAACCCGCAGGCCGACGTCTGGTACGGCGGGCCGCGCGAGATCTTC
Organism: Thermoanaerobaculia bacterium; assembly: GCA_035544875.1. GTDB lineage: Bacteria > Acidobacteriota > Thermoanaerobaculia > Multivoradales > UBA5704 > JASLEW01. Next base: position 397,383 of record DASZZP010000083.1, read on the forward strand.
GCGCGCGGCGCGGCCGACGGGCTGCTCGCTCCCTACCGGCCGGCCTGGGCCGAGGCGGTGCCGCCCGCCAGCCGCGACGCGCGCAATCTCTTCTTCGGCGCCTACCGGACCGCGCCGGTGCTGGTCTTCAACTCGGCCGCGGTGGCCGCGGCGGCGGCGCCGGGCGATTGGGACGACCTGCTCGATCCGCGCTGGAAGGGCAAGATCCTGATTCGCGATCCGCTCGCTTCAGGCACCATGCGCACTCTGTTCGGGATGATCCTGGCGCGCTCGGTGGCGGAGACCGGCAGCACCGAGCGCGGTTTCGCATGGCTGCGCCGGCTCGACGCCCAGACCAAGGAGTACCTGCAGAACCCGGCGCTGCTGATGGAGAAGCTCGATCGGCGCGAGGGGCTGGTGACGGTGTGGGAGCTGACCGACATGCTCTGGCAGAAGCAGCGCGGCGCGCCTCTCGACTACCGCTTCCCGCGCAGCGGCACGCCGGTGATTGACGACTCGATCGGTCTGGTCAAGGGGTGCAAGCACCCGGAGGAGGCGCGGCGGTTCATCGACTTCGCCGGCAGCGTCGAGGGACAGGAGCTGGCGGCGCGCGAGGCGTATCGCCTGCCGGCGCGGACCGACCTGCCGCCCGAGCGCCTGCCGGAGTGGGCGCGGCAGGTGCTCCGCGCGCTCGTGCCGGCCAAGGTCGACTGGGGCCTGATCGAACGACACGGCCAGGAGTGGATGAGCAGCTGGGACAGATCGGTGCGCGGCCGCGGCGCGGCATGAGCGGAGTCTGGCCGCCGCTCGCGCGCACTCCCCGCCGGCCGTCCCGAACCGCGCCGCAATGACCCCCTTTCTGGTCCTCGAGCGACTCGAGAAGAGCTTCGGCGCGACCCGCGTGCTGCACGGTCTGTCGCTCGACCTTGGCGAGGGCGAGGTGCTGGCCCTCCTCGGTCCCAGCGGCAGCGGCAAGACGACGGCCCTGCGCCTGATCGCCGGCTTCGAGACACCCGATCCGGGAGGCGGCCGCATTCTGGTCGGCGGCGAGGACGTCACCGGGCTGCCGCCGGCGAAGCGCCGCTTCGGCATGGTGTTCCAGCACTACGCGCTGTTTCCACATCTCTCGGTGGGCGGCAATATTTCATTCGGCCTGGAAGGCCGTAGGTCGTTCGGCCTGGAAGGCCGGGGAGCCGGCGGCGCCGGCGCCGGGCGACGGCTCGACGGTCCCGAGATCGCGGCCCGGGTTGCCGCGGCGCTCGCGCTGGTCGACCTGGCCGGGTTCGAGCGCCGGCGGGTCGGCGAGATCTCCGGCGGCCAGCAGCAGCGTGTTGCCCTGGCGCGGGCGCTGGCTCCGGAGCCGCGCGTCCTGCTGCTCGACGAGCCGCTGTCGAACCTCGATCCGGCACTGCGCGAGCGCACCCGCCGCGAGCTGCGACGGGCCATCGAGCGGGTCGGCATCACGACCCTGCTGGTCACCCACGAGCAGGAAGAGGCGTTCCAGCTCGGCGACCGGGTGGCGGTGCTGGAGGGCGGGGTCCTGCACCAGGTAGGCAACCCGCAGGAGCTCTACGAGCGCCCGGCGACGCGCTTCGTCGCGACCTTCGTCGGGCGCGCCAGCGGTCTCCCCGGCACCTTCGAGACTGACACGCCCAACCCCGGGTCGGGACCCGGCGAGGGGCGTGTGCGCCTGGCCTCGGCCGGCGGCTCCGCGGTCTGGGCCGGGATCCCGGCCGAGCCGATGGCGGCAGGCGAGTCAGCCGAGCTCGTCATCCGGCCCGAAGCGCTGGCCTTCGTGCCGCCGGGCACGGCCGGCGCGCTGGCCGGCCGCGTGCTCGAGCGGCGCTATGCCGGGCCGGTCACCTACTACCAGGTCGAGGTCGACCTCGCGGGAGCGCGGGCAGAGGCGACTGGCACGGCGGGAGTCGTCGAGGTGCTGGCCGGACCGCGGGCCGCCTCCCCGGGCGAACAGGTGGCCGTCGCCCCGGCGAACGGTCCCGCCGCGCGCATCTTCCGCCGCGGTGCGGCGGCCGCGCCCCCATCGGCCCCGTCGAGCCTGTCGCCCCCGTCGCGCCCGTCGCGCCCCTCTCAGTCATCGCCGCCTGCCGAGGAGCCCGGTAGTTGAGCCGCCGTCCGCCGGTCGCCGCCCTGGCGCTGGCCCTGGTGCTCGCCTGGCTGATCGGCTACCCGCTGCTGATCACCGCCGTCGATGCGTTCCGCGGCCCGGGCGGCGGCTGGACGGTGGCCTATCTGCTGCAGTTCTGCGGCCGCTCGGACGAGTGGCTGGCGCTGTGGCGCAGCCTGTGGATCTCGATCGCTTCGGTCGCTCTGGCCGGGGTGGTGGGCATTCCCCTGGCCTTCGTCTTCGAGCGCGCAGAGTTCCCGGGACGGCGCCTGCTGGGAGCGGTGGCGGCGCTGCCGGTGGCTCTGCCGCCGCTGGTTGGCGTCATCGCCTTTCTCTTTCTCTACGGCGAGAGCGGCTTCGTATCGCGCGCCGTCCAGGCGCTGCTGCGGCTCGACCACGCGCCCTGGCGCCTGGCCGGCCCGGGGGCGATCCTGCTCGTCCACACCTACTCCTTCTACGTCTACTTCTATCTCTTCACCCGCGTCGCGCTCGCCCGCATGGACGCCGCCCTGCTGGAGGCAGCCGCCTCCCTGGGCGCCGGGAGGGTGCGGGCCTTGCTGCGGGTGACGCTGCCGCTGCTGCGCCCCGCGCTGGCCGGCGCCGCGCTCCTCACCTTCATGACCGCCCTGGCCTCGTTCTCCGCGCCCTACTTGTTCGGCGGCGGCTTCCGGGTGATGCCGACCCAGATCCTGGCCTCGAAGCTCAACGGCAACCGCGAGCTCTCGGAGGTGGAAACCGTGATGCTGGCAGCCCTGGCGCTCGGCGGGCTCTGGCTGTCGCGCCGCGTCGGCGGAGCCGATCTCCCGACCGGGGTGCGCGGCGTCGCGCCGGTGCGCCACCGCGTCTCGTCGCGCCTCTGGCGCGCCGCGGCCGCCACTCTCGGCTACGGCCTGGCGCTCGTCCTGCTGCTGCCGCACCTCGTGATGATCCTCATCTCGCTGGTGCCGGCGCGGACCTGGATCGCCGAGGCGTTCCCGCCGGTGCTCAATTTGGGCAACTACGCGCAGCTCGGCGACCGCGAGCACCTGCGGCCGATCGTCAACTCCTTGTGGATGGCTGCGGCGGCCACCGCCGGTGCCCTGGCGCTCGGCTTCGGCGCGGCGCGCTGCGTGGCGGGGGCGGCAAAGTCCCGCGGGGACGGGAGTGCGGGCAGCCGCGGCCGCCGGCGTCTGGGTGCGCTGCTCGAGACGCTGCTCGGCCTCCCCTGGGCCATCCCCGGCACCGTATTCGCCGTGGCGCTCGCCACGACCTTCAGCGTCGATGCCCCCTGGCTGGGACGCTGGGTGCTCATCGGCACACCCTGGATCCTGCCGCTCGCCTACCTGGTCCGCAGCCTGCCGCTGACCGGCCGCGCCGCCCTGGCCGGTTTGCGCGCTCTCGACCCGGCGCTGGAGGAGGCCGCCGCGGTGCTGGGCGCCGGTTGGTGGCGCAGCCTGGGGCGCGTGACTCTGCCGCTGCTGCGGCCGGCGCTGGCGGCCGGCGCCGGCCTCGCCTTCATCACCGCGCTCGGCGACTTCGTGACCTCGGTCGTGCTCTATACCTACGATACCCGGCCGATTGCCATCGAGATCCTCGCCAACGTCCAGCTCCAGGACCTCGGCATGGGCGCGGTCTACGGCGTCTTGCTGATGGCAGGAAGCGCCGCCGCCTTCGCGCTGTGGGGCCGCGAGGCGGCCGGCTAAGATGATGCTCGCGGCGCGAGCCGCCGCGGCCTGTCGCGCAACTCCGGGAGCGCGCTGCCGTATGCCATTGCTGGTGAGCGAGAACGAGCCCTGATGCGCGAAGTCGAACCGTCATCCGCCGCCGCCGTTGCGGCTGCCGCCCCCTCCAGTCCAGGCGATCTGCGCGATCTGAATACTGCGGCGGAACACGCCGCCGGGATGCGCCAGCTCTGGGTGCTGATGGCCACGGTGTTCGTCGACATGATCGGCGCCATGATGGTCCTGCCCCTGCTGCCGTTCTACGTCATCCGCTTCGGCGCCCGTCCCTCGCTGGTCGGGCCGCTGATCGGCACCTTCTTCATGGCGCAGCTGGCCACGTCGCCGCTCTGGGGGCGGCTGTCCGACCGCTATGGCCGGCGGCCGCTGATCCTGGTCGGGCTCTTGCTGTCGGCGGTCTCCTACGTGCTGTTCGGCCTGGCCGGCACCATCTGGATGCTCTTTCTCTCCCGCCTCGTACAGGGAATCGGCAGCGGCACCGTCGGCGTCGTGCAGGCTTACGTCAGCGACTCGATCGCGCCCGAGGAGCGCGCCAAGGCGCTGGGCTGGGTGACCGCGGCGATCAGCGCCGGCGTGGTGATCGGCCCCCTGATCGGCTCGTCGGCGACCTACCTCGGCTCCTCGGCGCCGGGTTATCTCGCGGCCGGTCTGTGCGTCGTCAACTTCCTCTTCGCCTCCCGCTGGCTGCCCGAGTCGCGGCACCGCGATGCCGCCCCCCTCGAGAAGAACGAGCGCGGCGAGCAGCCCCCGCCGCGGCGCTCGCTCAGGAAATCGATCGCCGAGGTGGTGCGCGAGCCGACCTCGCCGGTGGCCTCGCTGATCTGGCTCTATGCGGTCGGCATGATGGCCTTCATGGCGATGAACGGCGTCCTTGCCCTCTATCTCGGCCGGGTCTATGGCGTGACCGAGAAGACCATCGGCTTCTTCTACACCTACGTCGGCGCCATCTCGCTGGTCATGCGCGCCGTCCTGCTGGGACCGGCGGTGCGCCGCTTCGGCGAGGTCGGCGCCATGCGGCTAGGCACCGTCGCGCTGGCGCTCGGGATGGCGGCGATCCCGCTGCCCGCCTGGCTGCCCATGCCGGCGGCAGCGCGGATCGCGGGTCTGGCGCTGGTCGTCCTGATGGTGCCGGTGGGAACCGCGCTCCTCTTTCCATCGACCACCGCCCTGGTGTCGCGGCGCGCGCCGCGCGAAGAGACCGGCCAGGTCATGGGCGTGCAGCAGGCGTTCGGCGGCGTCGCCCGCCTGCTCGGACCGCTCTGGTCGACGGCGGCCTTCGGCTTCAACGTCAACCTGCCCTTCTGGCTGGCGGCCGGCTTCATGCTGGGGGGAGGCGTCCTCGCCTCGACCATCCAACCCGAAGCCCGCGACTCGCGGGCCCAGCCCCGCGCCGCGGCGCCGGCCGCCGCCGGCGGGCCGGCCGCCGCAGCCGTGCCGTGCGAGCCGGCGATGGCCCCCGTCGAGGCGGCCCTCGCCTCGATGGAGCCCGCGGTCGCGCCGGTCGAAGCCGCAGCCGCCCCCGCCTCGGCGGCCGTCGAGCCGACCTGACCCGATCTCCCCAGGGCAACCGGCCATCCGAGCGGCCCGAGCGGCTAGTCCCATAGACATTCGACAGATCTTCCGTATAATGAGACCTGTAGATTGACAAGGGGGATACCAAGATGAGCCTGAAACGGGGCAAGCGGAGATGGATGCTTGGGCTCGAGGCGGCCGCCGCCGGTCTGCTGGCCCTCATGGCCGAGCGCGTCGCCGGCCTGGGCGCGCCCGCTGGGGCAGACCGGGAGGCGAACACGAAGCCGATGGCGCCCCAGCGGCAGGTGGCGATCCTGATCTTCGAAGGGGTGCAGATCATCGATTTCACCGGGCCCTATGAAGTCTTCGGGCACGCCGGATACAGTGCCTTCACGGTGGCGGAGAAACCGGGGCCCATCACCACCTCGATGGGGATAACGGTGGTGCCGCGCTACACGTTCGATTCCAGCCCGCCGGCGGACATCCTGGTCGTCCCCGGCGGCAACGTCCCCAGCGTGACCGAGAGCGCCAAGGCGGTGGCATGGGTCAAGAGCACCGCGAGCAAGACCCCGATCGTGCTGTCGGTGTGCAATGGCGCCTTCATCCTGGCCCGCGCCGGGCTGCTCGACGGGCTCGAGGCCACCACCTTCGCGGCGTTGATCGACGACCTCGCGAAGGAAGCCCCCAGGACCCGGGTGGTGCGCGACAAGCGGTTCGTCGACAATGGCCACATCATCACCAGCGCCGGCCTCTCCTCGGGTATCGACGGCGCGCTGCACGTGATCGAAAGACTGGACGGCAAGGGCACCGCGCAGGTGGCCGCCACCGGCATGGAGTACAACTGGGACCCGGAGTCGAGGTACGTGCGCGCCGCGCTCGCCGACCGCTACCTGAGATCCACGTACCCCTTCCTGCACACACTGCCGCGCCGCATCCTCAGCTACGAGGGAACGAGCGAGCATTGGGAAGGACGATGGCTGGTGGAGAGCGATGTTCGCGCGCGGCAGCTCCTGACCCCTCTCGAGGCCGCTCTCACCACGGAAGGCCATTGGCGGCGACAGGAGGGGAAGGCGGCTGGTCCGCAGGTGGGCGCAGGCGCGGCGAGTCACTGGCGATTCGACGACGAGCGCGGGCGGAGCTGGCGGGGGCTCGCGCGCGTGGAAGCCGCCCCCGGCGAGAAGGGCAAGCTGCTGGTCACCCTGCGAGTCGAGCTCGGCGCCGGCTGAGACCAGCCCCAGCCGGCAGTCAAACGCGCTGGGACGCCTCGACGATCGAAACCAATTCACCTGGAACGGCGATGATGCGTTGGCACTCGAACGCGGCGCTGCTGAGGAGGCTCTTCCATTCGACTGCGCTGCGCTCTTTGCCTCCAGTAACGGCTAACATATTCAGGTCACTCATCAACTGGCGTTCCAGTTCCGAGTCGGCATGATCGACGACATCGGGCAGAACAATTTCAATCACCAGAACACGACCCTCGGCCGGCAGAACAGACCGGCAATGACCGAGAATCTCGATCGCCGCCTCATCGTCGTAGCCGTGAAGCACATTTTTCAACAGGTAGACATCTGCTCCGGCGGGCACGCCTTGGCGCAGATCCGTGCCCAACATCTGGCAGCGCGCGGCGAGCCCTTCACTCTCTAAACGCGATGTCGCCTTATCGATGAATTCCGGCCGATCGACCAACATTCCGCGCAGGTTGGGAAAAGCGTTCAGGACCGCGGCAATCAGCGCGCCGCCGCCTCCGCCAAGATCGGCAACGGTATGGCAATTCGAGAAATCGCAGGCACCCGCGATGGGACCATAATCCTCGGTGGGCGCCGTGCCCATCACTGCGCCGAAGATGGCTCTGGCGTTCGGTTCTCTTGACCAGCGCGAGGCCACGCCCTCGCGCTCCATGATCCGCGCGGCGTTTTCGCCGGTGCGGACGCACTCGGTCAGATGCGACCAGTTGTCGGCGAGCAGGTCCGCCCAGAATACAATCGGCGCCCATTCTGAATTGGGCGCGTCCCTTCGGAGGGGCTTGCCAAACGATGTCAGGACGAAGTGCCGCGGAGTGGTTTCGGCGACGACGCCGAAGCTGGCTAGGGCACGCAACAGCCGATACAAGGAGCCCGGTTGGGCGCCACACGATACAGCAAGCTGGTCAACGGAGCGCTGGTCGTCGCCGAGAGCATCCGCCAAGCCCAAGCGGGCGGCGGCGCAGAGAATCCGGCTCCGCGAATAGCCCATCGCCATCTCGGTCAGCGCTTTGTTCTGGGCAACCCTACCAGCGTCCGCGCGAGGTCCGGCCATCTCTCTTTCCTCCAGAGGTCAGCATAGACCATCATCAAACCGACGTCGAAGCCGGACTGACCTCGACCAAGCCAGGGAGTGCGACCCTCGGCGCTAGGTGAAGGTGAAGGACAATCGCGCGGGGTGCTTGGAACGCTCAGGGATCGCGAGCTGCGCGAGCGGCTAAGTCGCAGCCGACCGCGGGCAGCCGTCCGCGGCAGGTCGCTCTGCGACGTCCATCACCGGACGTGCGGCAGCCGCCTGTCCGTCACCGGACGGGCCAGTCGCCGCAGTTGCGGCAGCCTGCTGCCGCGCAGCGGCGGCTGGGCCGGCAATGATAGAAGAGGCGGCGGGCGCCTCGCGACGAACCGGCGTTGAGAAATGGGGGCTACACCTCCGCGCGAACGGGCAGCACCACCATCGGGACGCCCATCCACTGCAGGCGGCGCTGGATGATCATCGAAGTCTCGTTGTGCAGCAGGCGGAAGAAGAGCCGCTCGCGGCGGAACACCAGCTTGCCGGTGAAGAAGGTGGCTTTGGGGTAGATCCGCGACAGCCGCTCGCAGACCCGCGAGGCCTCGGCCACCACTTCGATCCCCAGGTGACAGACGCTGTCCGCGGGAAAGCCCAGACGGCGCGTCAGGTCGACGTACTTCGCCACGTCCTCTTCGGTGTGTTTCTGCAGCGCCTCGAGCTCTTCCTTGCCCTTGAAGCTCCCCGAATCGACGACCGCGATCGACACGAACACGAACTGCTTGAAGAGGCCGGGGAAGAAACGCAGGATCGAAAGCAGCGTGTGCACGCCGAAGCCGTTGAAGGCGCTCACCAGCAGCACCGCGGTCGGCACCTTGCTGTCGAGCGGCTCGCGGTTGGGCTCCCCGGTGGTAGGCAGCGAGCCCAGGACCTCGTCGAGCTGGCGCAGGCCGGCCCTGGCGTTGCGGTAGTGCTGGTTGATGGCGTAGCACAGAGCGACGAAGACCGAGGTGATGAGGACGGTCAACCAGCCGCCGTGAGTGAACCGCTCGAACACCGTGATGACCAGGATGCTGGCGCACATCGCGAGCGCGACGCCGTGCACCACCAGGTGGCGGCGGCGCCGGCGGTCGCCGCGGTGCCCCCACCAGTGGCGACTCATGCCGAGCTGGGAGAGGGTGAAAGTCAAGAAGACGTTGATCGAGTACATGTAGACCAGGGTCTGGATGCTGCCTTGGGTGTAGAAGAGCATCGCCAGCGCCGCCGCGCCCATGAGCAGCACGCCGTTCTGCATGGTCAGCTGCTCGGAGAGCGCGGCGAAGCGGTGCGGCCAGAACGAGTCGGTTGCCATGTTGGCCATCACCCGCGGCCCATCGATGAAGCCGGTCTGGGCCGCCACCACCAGCAGCAGCCCCTCCGAGATCAGGGTGATGAGCACCAGCCAGTAGCCGAACGGCATCCCGGCGGCGTGCCAGCCGCCGAAGACCTTCTCGGCGAGGACCGCGTTCATCGTCTTGCCGGAGACGAAGCGGGCGTCGAGCAGCAGGTAGCCGATCAGGATGCCGCCGGCGGTCAGGGCCAGTGACAGCGCCATGTAGAGCATCGTCCGTTTGCCGGTCTCGACGCGCGGCTCGCGCATGATCTGCAGGCCGTTGGAGACCGCCTCGATGCCGGTGTAGGTGCCGCCGCCGAGCGCGTAGGCGCGCAGCAGCAGCAGGGCCATGCCGCCGAGCCCCAGGGTGGTGAGCCCCGAGGAGAAGCCGCTTCTAACCTGGTGCGCCATGGCGGGGACCTGGCCGGCGTGGCCGATGATGGTGGTGGCGAGCAGCAGCGCGTGAGCGAGCAGGAAGACGAGGAAGATCGGCGTCAGCGCCTTGATCGACTCCTTGACCCCCCGGAGGTTGAGGGCGATGAGCACCCCGATGGTCAGATACTCGCAAGGCAGCTTGAGGTGGTGAACGTTCATCGGGAGGAAGCTGAAGACGGTATCTCCTCCCGAAGCGATCGAGGTGGTGATGGTGAGCACGTAGTCGACCACCAGGGCGCAGCCGGAGACGACGCCGATCCTGGGGCCCAGCAGATGGGATGCGACGACGTAGCCGCCGCCGCCGGTCGGGAACTGCTCGATGATGCTGCTGTAGGAGGCGGAGATGATGAAGACGGTGAGCGCGGTCGCGACGGCCAGCCCGAGCGCCAGGTAGGTGTGATGTCCGAGCGCCTTGAAGGCCTCCTCGGGGCCGTAGGCGGAGGAGGAGAGCCCATCGGCCCCCAGCCCGACCCAGGCCAGGAAGGCGATGAGCGACATCTTGTGCAGCTGCGAGGTGTCGCTGACGTCGCGGGGGGCGCCCAGCAGGGTCCGGCGCACCCGTTCCGAGAGCGTCTCGCCGGCGCGCTCGTCCTTGCTTCTTGCCGCACCTGTCGCGCCGTCGCTCGGCTCCCCGGATTGGCGCGCGCCAGGTTGTTCCATGCCTATTCGTCGGAGTGTCGGCGAACGGACTCGACAAGCACGAAAAAGGGGCAGGGCGCTGTCGCCACCCTGCCCTTTTTCTGACTATCCAAAGCCGCCGTCGGAAGCGGGCAGATCTCGAAATTGGTTGCGGGGGCAGGATTTGAACCTGCGACCTTTGGGTTATGAGCCCAACGAGCTACCAGACTGCTCCACCCCGCGCCATGTCCTGCGCACCCCTTGGGGGGTGAGGCCGAATCGTCGCACATCGCCACTACCCTGTCAATCGCCCATCAAAGCAGGCAATGCCGGCGCCTCGTCATCCGGCCAACGACCGCGACGGTCTGAACCCTCGTCACTCCAGGTAGCCCAGCGAGCGCAGGCGGCTCTCGGCCTCGGCGGCCTGGCGCACGCTGTCGCCGGCCGCCGAGCCCTCGCTGCTGGCAATCCAGTTGGCCATCGCCCGGCGCAGGCGCTGGGCGTCGCCGCGATGGTCGCGCAGCACGTCGCGCCGCTCGCCGGGATCGGCGGCCAGGTCGTAAAGGGCGAAGTGCCGGGTGGCGAGATCGAAGACCAGCTTGAACCGGCCATCGGCGACGCCGCGCTCGGTTCCCTGGGCGCTCCACTGGTACGAGCTCGCGAGCGCCGTGCCCTCGATGGCGGGACGCAGGCTGCGGCCGGCGAAGGCGAAGCCGGCGGCCGGGACGCCGAGGTAGTCGAGCAGTGTGGGGAGGATGTCGACGTTCTGAGCCGGGGTGGCGAGCTCGCGCCCGCGCCCGCCGCCTGGGATGCGCAGCAGCAGCGGCACCCGGACCGAGCTGTCGAAGACGGTCCGGCAGTGCTTGATCTGGCCGTGCTCCATGAATTCCTCGCCGTGGTCGGCCGCGAAGACCAGGATCGTCTCGTCGAGCAGCCCGGCGCGCCGGATCGCGCGCAGCAGCAGGTCGAGCTGGGTGTCGAAGAAGGCGATCTTATCGTCGTAGAGATCGACCAGGTAGCGCAGGTCCTCGGCGGTCAGGCCGGGGTCGGGTCCCCCCCGGTAGAGCCAGTTGGCGATCGGGTTGGGATCGCCCTGCTGCACGAATCTCTTGGCCGGGTGGCCGAACGCGAAGCGGCGGCGGTGGTAGGGCGGCGGCAGGTAGGGACCGTGCGGGTCCATGAAATGGAGGTAGAGCAGCAGCGGCCGGCCGCCACGGCGGAGCTCGCCGCGCGCCCGCTCGACCACGCAGTCGGCGGGTTTCCACAGGCACTCTTCGTCGAAGCGTTCGAAGCCCCGGTCGTAGCCGCCGCCGGGATTGAAGCGGCTCGGGCTCCTGCGCACCACCGGGCTCGCCGAGATGGCGACGGTGCGGAACCCCCGGTGCCGCAGGATCTCGGCCAGCCCGGGGATGCCCGCCGGCAGCCCCATCGCGCCGCCGGGCTGGCCGAGGAAGACCGCCGGATAGCGCGAGGTGAGGATCGAGTTGACCGATGGAAAGGTGCAGGAGGACTGCGCGCGCGCGCTGCTGAACAGCACCGACTCGCCAGCCAGGGCGGTGAGCGCCGGGCTGGTGTTGCGCCCGTAACCGTAGAGCGGCAGATGATCGGCCCGCAGCGTGTCGACCAGGAGGAAGACCACGTTGCGCGGCGGCGGCGGCTTCTGCTGCGCGCAGGCTGCCGCGAGCAGCAGCCCGCCGGCGAGCCGGCTAATCCGCGAGGTGAATGAGAAACTCACGTTCGATCAGCGCGCGCAGCCGGGTCAGCCGCTCGGACTGCGGCTCCCCCTTGCGCGCCTCGGCGATGATCACGTGCGGCAGGTCGGCCGAGTCGCCGTAGGTCTCGTGACGCTCGATCCCCTGGAACACCGGCAGCTCGCTCTCGCCGTGGCGGCACCAGCGCAGGTCGGTGAAGCCGCTGGCGCCCAGCGCCTCGCCCAGCAGCTCCTTGTTCCAGAGGAACTGGTGGCGCCAGCCGTGGAAGGCGCGGTTGAGGATGAGGGCGCTGGCCCGCATGAGGTCGGGCGCACCGCCGAGCTGATAGTGGCTGGCCCACACCCAGTCGAGGTTGGGAGTGGAGAGGCGAATCCAGCCGCGGCGCGCCAGCACTCGCTGCGCCTCGAGCAGGAAGCCCAGGGCGTCGGCGATCTGGAGATGCTCGATGAAATGCTCGGCGAAGACCGCTTCGACACCGGAGAAGTCGAGCCCCTTGGTCACGTCGGCCACCACGTCGACCTCGGGCAGCGGCTGCACGTCGATGTTGATCCAACCGTCGAGGCGGGCGTGGCCGCTGCCGATGTGCAGCCGCGGCGCGGTTTTCTGGAAGGGAAGGCGCATGCGGGACCCCGGGCTCCCTGAGCGTCCGGGCAGCGGGGGAGTCTAGCACGGAGGCGATGGCGGCTGATTATGCCCGGCGGCGGGCAAAACCCTTGAGGCAACGTGATTTTGCGGCTAACCTTTGAGCTGCGAGCAGAGCTATTGGCGCCGGGCGCCCGCGCCGGGAGGGGAGATGTTTGCCATTGAAGCGATCGTGGCCCGCGAGATCCTCGACTCGCGCGGCAATCCGACCCTCGAGGTCGAGTGCATGCTGGCGGGAGGGGCGGCCGGGCGCGCCGCTGTGCCGTCGGGCGCCTCGACCGGCAGCCGGGAAGCCCTGGAGCTGCGCGATGGCGGCAAGCGCTACGGCGGCAAGGGGGTCAAGAAGGCGGTCGCCGCCGTGCAGGACGAGATCGCTCCACGGCTCCTGGGAATGGATGCCCGCGATCAAGCGCTTATCGACCACTCCCTGATCGGGCTCGACGGCACGGCGGGCAAGAGCCGCCTTGGCGCGAACGCGCTGCTCGGGGCCTCGGTGGCGGTGGCCAAGGCGGCTGCCGGCGCCGCCGGCCTGCCGCTCTATGCCTATCTGGGCGGGCCGGCGACCACGCTCCTGCCCGTGCCGCTGCTCAACGTGCTCAACGGCGGCGCGCATGCCGACAACTCGGTCGACATCCAGGAATTCATGCTGGTGCCGATCGGCTTCGAGCGCTTCTCGGAAGCGCTGCGCGCCGGGGTCGAGGTCTACCACACGCTCAAGGGGGTGCTCAAGGCGCGGGGGCTGGTCACCGCGGTCGGCGACGAGGGAGGGTTCGCCCCGAATCTCAGGAGCAACCGCGAGGCCCTGGACCTGCTGATGCAGGCGATCGAACAGGCGGGTTACGTCCCTGGCAAACAGGTCGCCCTGGCGCTGGACGTAGCGGCGAGCGAGCTGGCCGACAAGAGGAAAGGCGCCGCGCCTCGCTACGCCCTGCCCGGCGAAGGGCGCGCCGACCTGACCAGCGCCGACCTGATCGCCACCTACCGCGAGTGGCTGGACGCCTACCCTCTGGTGTCGATCGAAGACGGCCTCGCCGAGCACGATTGGGAGGGCTGGAAGGAGCTCACCGCCGAGCTCGGCCAGCGAGTCCAGCTGGTCGGCGACGACCTGTTCGTGACCAATCCCGAGATCTTGGGCGAGGGGATTGCCGCCGGGCTGGCCAATGCCCTGCTGGTCAAGCTCAATCAGATCGGCACGCTGACCGAGACGCTGCAGGCGGTGGAGATCGCCAAGTCGCATGGCTATGCCAACGTCATCAGCCACCGCTCGGGCGAGACCGCCGACTCGACGATCGCCGACCTCGCGGTGGCGACCCGGTGCGGCCAGATCAAGACCGGCGCCCCATGCCGCAGCGACCGGGTGACCAAGTACAACCGCCTGCTGCGCATCGAGGAGGAGCTGGAAGGCGTCGCGTCCTATCCCGGGACCGCCGCTTTCCCGCGCTTCACGGCTTGAGCCGGCGGCGATCAGGGCGCCCCGACTCGCTGCGCCCGCTGCTCGGCGCCGTGGTGCTGCTGTTCATGGTGCTGCTCGGGATCGCCGGTCTCAAGAGCTACCGCGACCTGACCGCGGCCGGGGCGCGCGAGAAGCTGATCGAGAACCGCATCGACGAGACCCGCACCGGCATCGAGCGCTTACGCGGCCGCATCGAGCGTCTGCGCAGCGACCCGGCTTCCTTGGAGCGGCTGGCGCGCGAAGACCTCGGCCTGGTGCAGGCGCGCGACGTGGTCATCGAGCTGCCCCAGGAGCTGGCGGCGCCAGCCCCGTCCCACCCGGCGCCGCCGCCGCCACCGCTCCGGCAGGCATCGCCGTCGCGAGAGCGGCCGCGCTGACCCGTACCTTGCGCCATCCGGCCAGCGCGGGACGCGGCGCCTTCCTCGCGGCCCTACTTCTCTTTACCGCCCTGGCTCTGTTCGGCCAGCGCTATCACTGGGTGGAAGAGGCCGGGACCGCCGAGCGGGACGGCTATGTCGAGCAAGCCGAGCAGCTGCTCCACGGCTCGCTGCCGCGCGATCCGTTTCGGCCCCTGCTCTATCCGATCCTCGCCGCCGGGCTCGCCAAGGTGACTGGCGATCCCTTTGCCGCGGCGCGGCTGCTGTCGAATCTGGCTGCCGCCGCCCTGGCCTGGCTGGCCTACGCGCACGGGCGGCGGCTGGCCGGACCGGCCGCGGGCGACTGGGCGATGGCGCTTGCCGCCGCCAATCCCAATCTGTGGATCATCGGCCAGCACACGACCACCGACATGTTGTTCGCGGCGTTCGCCGCCGGCGCTCTGCTCGCCGGTCTCGCCTATCTGGAAGCGGCCGATTGGCAAGCGGCGCTGGCCGCCGGTCTCGCGCTCGGCCTTGCCGCTTTCACGCGCGCCAACTCCCTTTTCCTGGTGCCCGCGCTGCTGCTCGCCTGGTGGCTGGCCCCCGGCGCCCGGCGCCGCCGCCTGGGGCATCTGGCGGCGGCGGTGATCGCGTGGGCGGCCGTGCTGCTCCCGCACTGGATGCTGCGGGCGCGGCTCTTCGGCGACCCCTTCTACGACGAGAACTGGAAGAACCTGGCGTTCAAGCTGCACGGCTTCCCCGACTGGTCCTATCTCGCGCGAGTGCCCTACCGGGGAGCGCTCGAGATCCTGGCCGAGAGTCCCGGCGCGGTCCTGCGCGGCGGCATCGCGGAGCTCTGGCGGTTCGCGATCGGGGGCGGCGCCGCGCAGCTGCTCGGCACCTGGGCGCACGTCGCGCTGTTTGCGGCCGGGGCGTTGTGGGCTTTGCACTACCGCCGCCACCCGGCCGCCTGGCTGCTGCTGGCGGGAGGCATCTTTCTCGCCGCAACCGCCTTCGCCTTCTTCGCCTGGGGCCGGTTCCTGCTGCTCCTGCTGCCGCCCGCCTATGCCCTCGCCTTCGCGCCCATGGCCGCCGTGCCCCCTGGCTCCGCGCCCGCCGCGCCCGCCGGCAGCCCGCCGAAGGAGACGGCGCCCGAGGAGACCGCGCCCGCCAGACCGCCCGCGCTCGGCCAGCGACGCCTGCGAATGCTGATGACCGCGGTGGCGCTGGCGGCAGTCGCGGGGCTCGCGGTCAAGACCTTCGCCTTCCGCCTGCCAGCTTTCATCGCCCGCCACCCCTACGTCGAAGTCGCGACGCTGCGCCAGCTCGACCGCGCCCTGCCGCCCGGCGCCGCGCTCGGCGGCACCTCCCCCTTTCTCGGCCGCTACCTGCACGACCGCCGCTATCTAGCGCTGCCCGATGCCTTCGGACCCGAGATCGCCCAGCCCGAGCTCTACTTCGAGCACCTGCACCGCCTGCTGCAGTCCTCGCGAGTCGCCTACCTGGTGATCGGCGCCGTCGATCTGCGAGACCGCCCGCCGTCCCTCGCCGCCGCACCTCCCGCTCCTTCGCCCGCCCCCTGGCTAATCCGAGCCGCCGCCGGCCGCGGCGCCACCGTCTGGCGAGTCGCCTTGCAGCCATGACCGCGACGCCGTTGGTCACATCGCTCGATCCGCTCCTCACAACTCAGAAGAGTGGGAGGAGTCCCAGCCGTTCTCGGGGAGGGCGCAGAGCCCTTGCTGCCGAGAGCGCCCTCTGCAGGGCTCACTCACTGCCCGTTCAGCCCCATGCAGACCTCAGCCCGCGACTTCTCATCAGGCTGGGGCAGTGAGTGAGACCCTGAAGAGGGCGCGGCCCGAACAGAAATAAGGGGAAAAGGGAAAGCGCCCTCCCCCTCCCCGAGACCGGAGGGACGGAGGGCGCCCACTCATAAAGCGCGGAAGCGGCTGCTAGACCTTGACGACGTTCTTCGCCTGCAGGCCTTTGGGACCCTCGACCACTTCGAAGGAGACGCGGTCCCCTTCGTTCAGGGTACGGAACCCTTCGGCAATGATCGAGGCGTGGTGAACGAACACGTCCGCGCCTCTCTCACGCACGATGAAGCCGTAACCCTTGGCGTCGTTGAACCACTTCACGGTGCCTTGCTCGGTCATACTCTTGCTCCTTGCAACAGGTTGTTTTTGTTCGCCGCGATCAGCGCGGCAACATGCCCTCCCCTCCTTTGAAAGCGAGGGCAAATCGCGCAATTCGGTGATTCCGGAGTCAGCACTCGCAGCACAATCCGGCCTCCGGTTGAATCAGTCTTAAGTCCCACCGGCGGTTCCGAGCCCGAGGGATGAAACTGCGCTGCAATGTGGCGGCCGAGGCCTACTCGAAGCATCGATCGGATCGCCCCCCGCAACCCCTCGATCCCCTTCCCACCCCTCCGGGGGGGAAGGGGACGCCCCCACCCTCTTGCTCCGGAGAGTTTCGTCTTCGATCCCACTGCGCCCGCGCTTTCCCGGTATTCCTGAAGCAATAGCTTAGTTGAAGGACCTGATTACGGACACTCTGTTGGCGGGACTTCCGTTTCCTGGCGCGGCTTTCTAGTCGGTCAAATCGGCAAGCTGCTGGGAGGCAATGAAGCGGGGAATGATTCGTGGCAGCCGCTGCTAACCCAAGTTCCAGCCATAACGCGCAGAAGGTGCCACATACTATGGCACGTCGAGGGGAGGAATGCAAGACCCCCCGACGGCCAGCGATCGCCCCGCAGGAGGTGCCTGTGTCGATGCGTCTCCCTCGCCCGCTCGATCCGGTGGAAATCCGGGTCCTCGGCTCGCTGCTCGAAAAGGAGCAGACGACGCCGGAGTCCTATCCGCTGACGCTCAATGCGCTGCTCTCGGCCTGCAACCAGAGGACCAACCGCGAGCCGGTGCTGCAGCTCGGCGAGGCAGAGGTGAGCGCCGCCCTCGAGCGCCTGCGCCAAGACGTTCTAGTCTGGCGCACCGAGAGCGCGCGCAGCCTGCGCTGGAAGCAAAGCGTCGAGCGCCGCTGGGAGCTCGATCCCGCCGCCAAGGCAATTCTCGCCCTGCTCCTGCTGCGCGGGCCGCAGACTACCGGGGAGTTGCGCGCCCGCAGCGAGCGCCTGCATCCTTTCGCCAGCCTGCAGGAGGTCGAACAGACGCTGCGCCGTCTGGCCGCGACCGAGGAGCCGCTGGTGCGTGAGATGCCCCGCCGGCCGGGCCAGAAAGAGAGCCGCTGGACCCACCTGGTCGGCCCGCCGCGCGCTGGCGGCGAGCCGGTCCTGCCGGGACACGATGACGCCGCTGAGGGCGCGACGGACCCTCGCGCCGCTGCCCTCGCCGCGGTCGGTGCCCCCATCGGCCCCGGTGCGGTCGCTTCCGCTCCGGCGGCCGCGATGGCGACCCCCGGCGCCTCCGGCGCCTCTGGTTTTTCCGGCGCGCTCGCCACCCTCGCCACCCGCGTGGGGCGCCTCGAAACCCTGGTCGAGCGGCTCGCCGCCGAGATCGCGGAGCTGAAGGGCTAGACCAGGGCTAGACCACCTCGAGCCGCGGCGGCCCGTCGACGACCTCTCCCACCTCGCCGGCGCGATGGCCGCTCGCCGTCAGCGCCTCGAGCAATGCGGCGGCCGCTGCCGCGGGGACCGCGAGCAGCAGCCCGCCCGAGGTTTGCGGATCGAAAAGCAGCTCGCGCTGGCGCTTGTCGAGCGCCGCATGAACGGCAAGGGCGGCCAGAACGTTGCCCTCGTTGGCGCCCGTGCAGCCGGTCGAGATGCCGGCCTCTACCAGCCGGTAGAATTGATCGTGAACGGGTAGCCGCTCGAAAACGACGCGCAAGCCGGCGCCCGAGGCACGAGCCATCCCCAGCGCATGCCCGGCCAGGCCAAAGCCGGTGATGTCAGTCGCCGCGTGCGCGCCGTGCTCGAGCGCCAGCTTGGCGGCAACGGCATTGAGCTTTTCCATCTGCTGCAGCACCGGCTCGAGGCCGGCCTCGTCGAGCTTGTCGGCCTTGAAGGCGTTGATCAGCACGCCGGTGCCGAGCGGTTTGGTGAGCAAGAGCCGATCGCCCGCACGGGCGCCGGCGTTGGTCAGCAGGCGCTGAGGATCGGCCTCGCCGACGACTGCCAGCCCGAACTTGAGCTCGGGATCGCGCACCGAATGGCCGCCGAGCAGCGCGGCGCCGGCCTCCGCCAGGGCCTCGGCCGCTCCTTGCAGGATGCTGCCGAGGACCCCCTCCGGCACGTCGGCATCGGGAAAACAGCAGAGATTGAGCGCGAACAGCGGCCAACCGCCCATCGCATATACGTCGGACAGCGCGTTGGCGGCGGCCACCCGCCCGAAACGGCGCGGGTCGTCGCACACCGGGGTGATGAAATCGGCGGTGGCCACCAGGGCGCGGTCGCCGAGCAGATAGACTCCGGCGTCGTCGGCCGTTTCCGGTCCGACCAGCACGCTCTCGTTGCCGCCGCTCAGGCGGGCGAGAGGACGAATCAGATCCGCCAGGTCCCCCGGACCTATCTTGGCCGCTCAGCCGCCGGTGGTGGCGCAGGCGGTCAGGCGGAACTTGCGCCGCATCCAGGCCATGGGGCGGATTCTATCCCGCGGCCCCCGGTACCGCGACGGGGACTGCGGATTAAGATACGGCGTGCCGCGCCGCTCGGCGGCGGGCGCGTTCCCGAAGTGCGGGCAGAGACCCGCGCGCCTAATCTGGCCTAATCTGAAGGAGTGAACCACCATGGCAGAGCAGGGGCAGCCGCGGGGCCGCAAGACCGCGCTCTTGACCGGAGCTTCGAGCGGGATCGGATCCGAGCTGACGAGCGTCTTCGCGGCGGGAGGCTTCGACCTCGTGCTGGTGGCGCGCAGCGCCGGCCGCCTGGAGCAGCTGGCCGGCGAGCTGCGCAGCCGCCACGGCGTCGGCGTGCGGGTGCTCGCCAAGGATCTGGCGGTCGCCGCGGCGGCGCGCGAAGTCTGGCAGGAGCTCGGGGAAGCAGGCACCCAGATCGACGTTCTGGTGAACAACGCCGGATTCGGGACCTACGGTCCATTCGCCGAGACCGACCTCAACGCCGAGCTGCAGGAGATGCAGCTCAACATGGTGACGCCGACCGAGCTGACCAAGCACTTCCTTCCAGGCATGCTCGCTCGCCGCTGGGGTCGCATCCTCAACGTCGCCTCCACCGCGGCCTTCCAGCCTGGCCCGCTGATGGCGGTGTATTACGCGACCAAGGCCTACCTGCTGTGGTTTTCCGAGGCGCTTGCCGAGGAGCTCGCCGGGACCGGAGTCACCGTCACCGCCCTCTGCCCGGGTCCGACATCTTCGGGCTTCCAGGCCCGGGCCGCGATGGAAGAGTCGAAACTGTTTGCAGGCAAGAACCTGATGACTGCCGCGGCGGTGGCGCGAGCCGGCTACGACGGCCTGCTCGCGGGCCGGCGGATCGTCATCCCGGGGTTGATGAACAGGCTGCTCGCCCAGAGCGCGCGCGTCAGCCCGCGCCGTCTGGTGACTCGCATCGTCCGCCGCATGCAGGAGCGGAAAGGCGGCCATTGAGCGCGCGAGCGTGGAAGGAGGGATCTCGATGTACAGCAGACTGTCAGTCTCCCTGGTCGCCGAGCTCATCGGCACCTTCGCCCTGATTTTCATCGGCGCCGGCAGCGTGGCGCTGGCCGGAAACCTGGTGGGCATCGCCTTCGCGCATGGGCTGGTCGTGGTCGGCTTCGCCTATGCCTACGGCCACATCTCGGGAGCGCACATCAATCCGGCGGTGACGCTCGGTGTCTGGGTGGCCGGCAAGATCGAGGCGCGGCGCGCCGCCTCCTATGTCGTCGCGCAGTGCGCGGGCGGCATCCTGGGAGCGCTCGCCCTGTGCCAGGTGCTCGGCGGGTCGGAGACCGGCCTCGGGGCCACCCACCTCGCCCAGCGGCTCGAGGTGCACGGCACCGTGATCACGATCACGCCGACCGTCGGGGTGTTCCTGGAGGCGGTGCTGACCTTCTTCCTGGTCAACGCGGTTATGAACGCCGGCATCAGCGGCAAGGCGACGATCCCCGGCGGGCTGGCGATCGGCCTGACGCTGGTCTTCTGCATCTTGATGGGGGGGCCGCTCACCGGTGCCAGCCTCAATCCGGCGCGCTCGCTGGGACCCGCCGTGGCGGCAGGCGACTACGGTGGCCTCTGGGTCTACTTCGTCGGTCCGGCGCTGGGCGGCGTGATGGCCGGGCTGCTCTACAAGGGGTTTCTGGAGGAGCGCGTCTGAGCGGGTCTGAAGGCTGAGCGGGGGAGTACCAGAAGAGCCCATCGTAACCGCGGGCTCGCTCGGCGACTCGCCAGCGGAGTAGAATGGCGCCGATTCAGTTGCCTGAACGATCTGGGGAGCGCCCGAGCGATCGCATGATCGGCAAGATCCGCCCGAGCTGCCGCCGCGGCAGCCGCCGCAGCAGCTCCATCAGCCGCGGCAGCCGTCCCTGCTGGCCGGCGGCCGGCGCCGCGGCGCTCGCCCTGCTGCTGCTCGGCTCAATGCTCTCCGGCATGGCCGAGGCCCGCCGGCCGGGCGGCGGCCAAACCTACTCCGGGAGTCATTCCAGCCACTCCACTCATTCCGCCAGCCTGTCGCGCCCCGGCGGCGGCCACACCTTCTCCGGCAGCTCCTCGCGCCCCGGCGGCGGCCATACCTATTCCGGCGGCTCCTCGCGCGGCGGCTCGAGCCGTGGCGGCGCGCCGGTGGTGGGCTTGCCGGGCGCCGGCCTCGCGGGCTGCGGCGGTGCCGGCTGCTTCATGCTCCTTGTGCTGCTCGTCGTCGTCATCCTCATCTTCATCTATTTCAAGCGCGGTGGGTTCGGCGGAGCGGGCGGCGCGTCGCCGCCGGCTACCCCCGACCTGCCGCCGTCGCGCGACCTCGACTCGATCCGCGATCTCGACCCGGAGTTCTCGGTGGTCCTGTTCGAAGACTTCGCCTATGCCCTTTACGCCAAGGCGCACGAGGCGCGCACCAACCGAGGCGAGCTCGAGGCGCTCGCTCCCTACCTGAGCGAGGAGGCGCGGGCCGAGCTGGCGCAGCGGCAACCGGCCGGTGCACCGGTGTCGGGCGTGGTGATCGGCGCGATGCGGGTGGCGAGCCTCCTCCTGCCGGGCGGCGCCGAGGCGCGGCCGCAGGTCGTGACGGTCCTGGAGCTCGAATCCAACATGACCCTGGGCGCCGGCACCGGCGACTTGACGCAGTACGTCCGCGAGCGCTGGCGGTTGGTGCGCGATGCCGCGGTGCGCAGCAAGCCGCCGGAGGCGGTGCGCAGCTTCCACTGCCCCAACTGCGGCGCGCCGCTTGGCCCCGCCGGCGGCGAGCGCTGCGAATATTGCGGCGAGGTGGTCTCGGGGGGCCGCTTCGACTGGAGCGTGGTCGCGATCGAGCTGCTCGAGGTCGAGTCGCGGCCGCCGGCCCTGACCGGCACCACCGCCGAGCAGAGCGGCTCCGCGCCGACGATCAGCCACCCGGCGGTCGCCGAGCGGCGCGCCGAGCTGCTGGCCGCCGATCCCGAGAGCAGCGACGAGGCGGTGGCCAAGCGCCTGCAGCTGATCTATTCCGAGCTCAATCCCGCCTGGACCGCCCTCGACCTGACGCCGGTCCGCGGCTACGTCTCCGACGGCCTGTTCGACTACCTCCAGTACTGGATTGCCGCCTACCGCAGCCAGGGGCTGCGCAACGAGCTGCGCAACATGCGCCTGACGCGCATCCAGCTGACCAAGGTCATCCGCGACAAGCATTTCGATTCGCTGACCTTCCGCATCTGGGCAACCGGGCGCGACACCACGGTGCGGCAGGCGAGCGGCGAGGTGGTGGGGGGCAATCCGAATGCCGACCGCGACTACTCCGAGTACTGGACGCTGATCCGCGGCGCCGCGGTCCGCGGCGCTCCGCGAGCGGACAAGAGCTGCCCCAACTGCGGCGCCCAGCTCGACGTCAACATGGTCGGACGCTGCACCCACTGCGACGCCAGGATCACGAGCGGCGATTTCGATTGGGTGCTGAGCAAGATCGAGCAGGACGAGTCCTACACCGGCTAGAAAGAAATTGGTCCGTGCGTCAGGGGAGGGGGCGTCCCCTTCCCCCCCGGAGGGGTGGGAAGGGGATCAGGGAGGGAGGGAGGTTTATGATGTGGCGGTGCGTAACACCCGCCCGCGAAGCGGGCTCTCGCGAAGGCCGCCCCTGATCCACGCCGCCGATCCCGGCCGTCCACCCCGCCGCCTGTTCGATCGCTCGGCCGGCGCGGCGACGCTGCTCCTGCTCGCCCTGGCCGGGGCGGCGGCCGCGGGCGGCGAGCCCGCTCCCGCTTCTTCCGTGCCGCCGCGCCGCCCGGCGGCGGTCTTGAGCTTCCATGGCGCGGACTGGCTCGAGCGCGAAGGGCGTGAGGCCGAGGAAAAACCGTCTCTCGTCGTGCAGGCGATGGAGCTCAAGGACGGCGACGTCGTGGCCGAGGTCGGCTGCGGCACCGGCTACTTCAGCCGGCTGCTGGCGCGCGCGGTGGCGCCATCGGGGAAGGTCTACGCCGAAGACATCCAGCCCGAGATGCTGCGGTTGCTCGAGAAGTACGCCGCCCGCGACGGGCTGACCAACATCGTGCCGATCCTCGGCACCGACGTCGACCCCAAGCTGCCCAAGGCGAGTCTGCGCTGGGTCCTTCTGGCCGACGTCTACCACGAGTTCCAACATCCGGAGCCGATGCTGGCGCGCATCCGCGAAAGTCTGGCGCCCGGCGGGCGGGTGGCGCTCGTCGAGTACCGGCTCGAAGGGACGACGGCGGCCCACGTCAAGCCCGAGCACCGCATGTCGATCGAGCAGGTGGTCGCCGAGTGGACCCGCGCCGGCTTCACGCTGGTCAAGCGCCTGGAGATCTTGCCCGCGCAGCATCTCTTCATCTGGAGCGCCTGGCGCGGCGCACGGCCGGCCCCCTGAGCGCGGGCGCTTTCGCTCGCCGGATCGCGCCTCCATCCATGGTAAAGTCGCCGCCGCCACCATGTTCCAATCTGCCGGCCGGCGGCGCCGCCCCGATCGTCCATATTGCCTGGTAAGAAGGAGCTGTTGCGAAACGAGATGACGACCGCGATCCTTACCAGCCGCTGGTCGGCCGCCGATTCGATGGATCTTTACAACATCCGCGGCTGGAGCGGCGACTACTTCTCGGTCAACGATCGCGGTCACATCGCCGTTCACCCGGGCGGGATGGGCGAGCCGGCGATCGATCTCAAGGAGCTGGTCGACGAGGTGCGCGAGCGCGGCATCGGCCTGCCGCTGCTGATTCGCTTCTCCGAGATCATCAAGGCCCGCGTCGTCGAGCTCAACGAGGCCTTCGGGCGCGCCATCGCCGAGTACGGCTACCGCAACGTCTACCGCGGCGTCTATCCGATCAAGGTCAACCAGGACCGCTACCTGGTCGAGCGCCTGGTGAGCTACGGCCGCCCCTATCGCTTCGGCCTCGAAGCGGGCTCCAAGCCCGAGCTGATGGCCGTGATGGCGATGCTCGAGGACGAAGAGGCGCTGATCGTCTGCAACGGCTACAAAGACGAGGAGTACGTGGAGACCGCGCTGCTGGCCAGCAAGCTGGGCCGCACCGTGATCCTGGTGGTCGAAAAACCTTCCGAGCTGTCGCTCATCCGGCAGATAGCCGACAAGACCGGCGTGCGCCCGCGCCTCGGCATCCGGTCCCGCCTCTCGGCGCGCGGCGCCGGCCACTGGGAGGCCTCGGGCGGCGACCGCTCGAAGTTCGGCCTCTCCGGCCGCGATCTGCTCGACGCGGTCGACTACCTGCGCGAGCACAACTTGCTCGATTCCTTCGAGCTGCTCCATTTCCACCTGGGCAGCCAGATCTCCTCGATCCGTTCGGTCAAGGATGGTCTGCGCGAGGCGGCGCAGATCTATGTCAACCTGGTCAAGATGGGCGCCTCGATGCGCTATCTCGACGTCGGCGGCGGCCTGGGCATCGACTACGACGGCTCCAATACCAACTTCGCATCGTCGCTCAACTACACGCTCCAGGAGTACGCCAACGACATCGTCTTCGGCGTGATGGAGGTCTGCGATCACGAGAAGGTGCCGCATCCGATCCTGGTGTCGGAGTCCGGGCGCGCCACGGTGGCGCACCACGCGGTGCTGATCATCGACGTGCTCGGGGTCTCCGAGTTCGCGGTCGGCAAGCTGCCTCGCGCGCTCACGCCGGAGGCCGAGCTGCCGCTCAAGCATTTGTTCGAGACCTATCGCGAGGTATCGCGAAAGAACCTGCTCGAGTCGTACCACGACGCCATCGCCTACCGCGACGAATGTCTCAGCCTATTCAACCTCGGCCACCTGTCGCTCGACAACCGCGGCCTGGCGGAAGACCTGTTCTGGGCGACCTGTCAGAAGATCCTCAAGATCATGCGCACGCTGCAGCAGGTGCCCGAAGAGCTCGAAGGGCTCGAGCGGGTGCTGGCCGATACTTATTTTTGCAACTTCTCGGTTTTTCAGTCGCTGCCCGATTCCTGGGCCATCGACCAGCTGTTCCCGATCCTTCCCATCCACCGCCTGCGGGAAGAGCCTTCCAAGCGCGCCGTGCTGGCCGATATCTCTTGTGACTCGGATGGCAAGATCGACCACTTCATCGATCGGCGCGACGTCAAGAGCGTGCTCGAGCTGCACCCCCATCACGAGGGGCAGCCCTACTACCTCGGGGTCTTCCTGGTCGGCGCCTACCAGGAGATCCTGGGCGACCTGCACAATCTCTTCGGCGACACCAACACCGTTCACGTCTCGCTCGACGCCGAAGAGGGTTACACTATCGAAGGCGTGGTTGCCGGCGACAGCGTGGCCGACGTGCTCCGTTACGTGCGCTATAGCCGCAACGACCTGGTGGCGCGGGTGCGCCAGGCGGCCGAGGCGGCGTTGCGCGCCAAGCGCATGACGCTAGAGGAGTCGCGGCTGCTGGTGCGCCGCTACGAGGAAGGTCTGTCAGGCTATACCTATCTGGAGCAGGATTAGGCTCCGGAGCCGGACCAGGCGGCCAGTCCCGGCAGACCGCAGCGCGCGCGGGCCGCTGGCGTCCCAGACCGGCGTCCCAGACCGGCATTCCTGAAAGGACGGCTGATGAAAGCTCTCGACATCGAGATCCATCCGCTGATCGAAAGGCTGCGCTGCGCGGTAAGGCTGGGCGACCCGGCGGTCATCACCAAGCGCATCAAGGACGAGCTCGAATCTTTCATCCCCGCCGACGGGCTGCTGCTGCCGGAGGCCTTCCGGCGGACCCGCCCGGATTCGTACTGCCGGCGGCTCTTCTACCGCGATCCCGAGCTCGGCTTCACGGCGCTGGTCATGACCTGGGGTCCCGGACAGGCGACGGCGCTGCACGACCATGCCGGCATCTGGTGCGTCGAAGGGGTCGTCGAAGGCGAGATGGAGGTCACCCGCTTCGATCTCGTCGACGAGTCGGAGCGGGGGCTCTGCCGTTTCGTCGAGAAGGGCAAGGCCCACGCCCGCGCCGGCTCGGCCGGGGCCTTGATCCCGCCTTTCGACTACCACGTGCTGGCCAACGTCAATCCCGACCGGATCGCCCTGTCTCTCCACGTCTACGGCGGCGAGATGAATCACTGCTCGGTCTTCCTTCCCGAACCGGGCGGCCTCCACCGCCGGCAGCTCAAACAGCTTTCTTACGACGCGTAGGGCCCCCTCCGCCCCGGCCTGCTCTCTCCAAGTAAGACAGACCTAACGCCCCTTGGCGGGGGGAGCGTTGGAGGTCACGACCTGGGTCCGCGCGCTGGCCGGGGTTGGTGAGAAAGACGCTCTGGGGGGAGGGAGTGATGGCGCGCGGACCCAGGTCGCGAGGTGACCTCCGACGCCCCGGACCGGCAGCGGGGGGAATTGCCCTGCAGCCCTCGCACACCCCCTCGCCACCTCGACGAAGCTGGTGCAGTGAGCGAGGACCCTGCGGAGGGCGCGGCCGTTGGCACCTTGGGTTCGTTCCACTCTCCTCAGGACAGTGCCAGGACGGAGGGGGCTCACCTCCGGGGCTCACCTCCGGTAATATCGCTAGCGTGCTGCCCGAGCTGACCAGCGCCGAGCCGGAGGCCCAGGTGAAGTGGGCCAAGGTCATCGACAACACGCGCTGCATTGGCTGCCACGCCTGCACCACCGCCTGCAAATCGGAGAACCAGGTGCCGCTCTCGGTGACGCGCACCTACGTCAAGTACGTGGAGGTGGGCGTCTTCCCTCAGGCCCGGCGGGTATTCCAGGTTACCCGCTGCAATCAATGCGACTCCGCTCCCTGCACGGTCGCCTGTCCCACCAGCGCGATGTACCGGCGGCCCGACGGCATCGTCGACTTCGACAAGTCGATCTGCATCGGCTGCAAGGCCTGCATCGCAGCCTGCCCCTACGACGCCATCTTCATCAATCCCGAAGACCATTCGGCCGAGAAGTGCAACTTCTGCGCGCACCGCCTGGACGTCGGGCTCGAGCCGGCTTGCGTCGTGGTCTGCCCCACCGAGGCGATCCTGGTCGGCGACCTCAACGATCCGGCCTCGCGGGTGGCGCAGATCGTCCACCGTGAGCCGGTCGCCGTGCGCCGCCCCGAGAAGGCGACGCTGCCGAAGCTCTTCTACCGCGGCGCCCATCAGGCAACGCTCGATCCGCTGGCGGCCAGGCGGCCGGCCGGCGGTCTTTTCTCGTGGAGTCAGCAGCAGCCGTTGGGTGGAGGTGAGGTGGTCTCCGGTTACCCGGATCTCGCCGGGCGGAGCAACTCCTCCGCCGCGGCCCTCCTCGCCTATGACATTCCCCACCGGGCTCCCTGGGACTGGCGCGTGAGCCTCTACACCCTGACCAAGGGAATCGCCGCCGGCGTCTATCTGGTGGCCCTGCTGCTCATGGCGCTCGGCCGGCTGAGCGCCACGAGCCCGCTCTGGCTGTTCCAGGTGCCGGTCCTGGCCGGCCTCTTCCTGGCCGCAACCGGCGCCCTCCTGATCTGGGACCTGGAGCACCCCGCCCGCTTCTACCTCATCTTCACCCGGCCGCAGTGGCGCAGCTGGCTGGTGCGCGGAGCATTTCTCATCGGCGGCTATGCGGTCACGCTCGCCCTCCACCTGCTCTGTGCCGTTGCCGGCCGGCCGCAGCTCACCCGGCTGCTTATCTGGCTCGGCCTGCCTCTGGCGCTGCTCACGGCGGTCTACACTGCTTATCTCTTCGCCCAGGCGAAGGCCCGCGACCTCTGGCAGAACCCGTTGCTGCCGCCGCATCTCGCGGTCCAGGCCGTGCTGGCCGGGGCTGCGGCCCTCGTGCCGGCGGTCATCCTGAGCATGCCGGCCGCGCCGCGCCTGCTGCCGTCTCTGCTCGCCATCCTGGCCGCCGTCTGCCTGCTCCACCTCGGGCTGGTTCTCGGCGAGCTGACGATGACCCACGCCACGGCGCACGCGCACCTGGCCAGCCAGGAGATGCTCCGCGGCCGCTTCCGCGCCTGGTTCTGGGCAAGCATCGCGCTGGTTGGCGCGGCCGCGGCAATGTCCTGGCTCGGCGCCGCGGGTGCCACCGCGCATCTAACGGGCAGCGTTGCAGGCACTGCCGCGGATCTGATGGGCGGTGCTGCCGCAGCCGCGGATCTAGTGGGCGGCGCGGCCTCGGCCGCGCCTTACTTCTTGATCGGCGCCGGAGCCGCCCTCTTCGCCCTCCTGGGTTTGCTAGCCTTCGAGCACGCCTACGTGCAGGCGGGCCAGGCAGTGCCGCTGGCCTAGTCTGAGTCTGGTTGCCCGGAGGGGATCGTGCCATGCGAACGGGATGCGAGCTGAACGGACCGCAGACAGCGCTCTAAGGGAGAGGGAAGCGGGCATGGGCATCAGAGACCTCGCACGGCGGGTGAGCGCGGCGCGGACGGCAGCCGAAGCGCGGGGCGAGACGTTCTACCCCGGCGCGAGCCGGGTCCACCTCGCCGCCTTTCCGCCCAAGGAGCGCTGGGACGACTGGGTGGAGCTCGACTCGCGCTCGTGGCCCGAGCGGGTTGAGCGCCGCTACCTGCTGGTGCCCACCACCTGCTTCAACTGCGAGTCGGCATGCGGCCTGCTCGCCTACGTCGAGCGCGAGACGCTGCAGGTGGCGAAGTTCGAGGGCAACCCAGAGCATCCGGGCTCGCGCGGGCGCAACTGCGCCAAGGGGCCTGCCACCCTGAACCAGGTCACCGACCCGGACCGCATCCTCTTTCCGCTCAAGCGTGCCGGGCGGCGCGGCGAGGGCAAATGGGAGCGGGTGGGTTGGGACGAGGTCCTCGACGAGCTTGCCCGGCGCATCCGCAGGGCGATCGTCGAGCGGCGCCAGGGCGAGATCATGTATCACGTCGGACGTCCGGGAGAGGACGGATTCACCGAGCGCGTGCTGGCCAACTGGGGCGTGGATGGGCACAACTCCCACACCAACATCTGCTCCGCCGGCGCCCGCGCCGGCTACGCGTTCTGGAGCGGCATCGACCGGCCGAGCCCCGACCACGCGCGCGCCAAGCTGATCCTCCTGGTGAGCTCCCACCTCGAGGCTGGCCACTACTTCAACCCGCACGCGCAGCGCATCATCGAAGGCAAGCAGCAGGGCGCCAAGCTGATCGTCTTCGACACGCGGCTCTCCAACACCGCCACCCACGCCGACCTCTGGGCGGCGCCGATCCCGGGCTCCGAGGCGGCGATCTTCCTCGCGGTCGCCAACCATCTGATCCAGAACCGGCTCTACGACCGCGAGTTCGTGCGCCGGTGGTGGAACTGGCAGGAATACCTCGAAACCGAGCACCCGGAGCTCGCGCCGTCGTTCGAGAGCTTCGAGACGGTGCTCGGGACGCTCTATGCCGGCTATTCCTTCGACTACGCCGCCGCCGAGTCGGGGCTGGAAGCCGGCGTCGTCGCGCAGATCGCCGAGCTGGTGGCGGGCGCCGGCACGCGTCTGGCGACCCACACCTGGCGCAGCGCCGCCTCCGGCAACCTCGGGGGCTGGCAGGTGGCGCGCACCCTGTTCCTGCTCAACGCCCTGCTCGGGGCGGTGGCGACCGAGGGCGGCACCTATCCCAATGCCTGGAACAAGTTCGTTCCCCGGCCCATCCATCTGCCGCGCCACCCGGAGCACTGGAACGAGCTCACCTGGCCGGTCGAGTATCCGCTGTCCATGTACGAGCTGTCGTTTCTGCTGCCGCACCTGCTCAAGGAGCGGCGCGGGCGGCTCGACGTCTATTTCACCCGGGTCTACAACCCGGTGTGGACTAACCCCGACGGCTTCAGCTGGATCGAGGTGTTGACCGACGAGCAGCTGGTGGGCCTGCACGTCGCCCTCACCCCGACCTGGAGCGAGACCGCCTACTTCGCCGACTTCGTCCTGCCCATGGGGCACGGCTCCGAGCGCCACGACCTCCACTCGTACGAGACCCACGACGCGCAGTGGCTGGGCTTCCGCCAGCCGGTGCTGCGGGCCGCCCGCGCCCGGCTCGGCGAAGCCATTCACGACAGCCGCGAGGCAAACCCCGGCGAGGTCTGGGAGGAGAACGAGTTCTGGCTGGAGCTCACCTGGCGCATCGATCCCGACGGCAGCCTGGGCATCCGCAAGTTCGCCGAGTCGCTTGCCCGCCCCGGCACGCGCCTGAGCGTCGAGGAGTACTACGGCTATATCTTCGAGAACTCCGTTCCCGGGCTGCCGGAAAGGGCCAGGAAAGAAGGGCTCGAGCCGCTGGCCTTCATGCGCCGCTACGGCGCCTTCGAGATCGCCCGCGGGATCGGCCCGGTCCACGAGCGCGAAGTCCCGGCGGTGGAGCTGGTGGACGTGGCCGAGGACCGCTACGGGCGGGTCTACAGCCGCGCGCCGAAGCCGCCGGCGCTCAATCTGGTGCCCACCGGCCTCCCCGATCCTGACGCCTCCGGCCGGCGGCTTGCCGGCGTGCGCGTGGACGGCATGGTGCGGGCGGGGTTCCCCACCCCCAGCGGCCGGCTCGAGTTCTATTCGGGGACGCTGGCGCGCTGGGGCTGGCGCGAGCA
This sequence comes from Thermoanaerobaculia bacterium, assembly GCA_035544875.1. Lineage (GTDB taxonomy): Bacteria > Acidobacteriota > Thermoanaerobaculia > Multivoradales > UBA5704 > JASLEW01. The sequence goes on from DASZZP010000083.1 coordinate 427,557, forward strand.
GGCGCTGCCGGGCTACATCCGGAGCCACGTTCATCCGCAGAGCCTGGGCGAGGGGCAGATGTGCCTCATCTCGACCTTCCGGCTGCCGGTCCACATCCACACCCGCAGCGCCAACGCCAAGTGGCTGGACGAGATCGCCCACAGCAACCCGCTCTGGATCCATCCCCGCGACGCGGCGCGCCTGGGCGTCGGGACCGGCGACCTGGTGCGGATCGAGACCGAGATCGGCCATTTCGTCGACCAGGCCTGGGTGACGGAGGGGATTCGGCCCGGGGTGGTGGCCTGCAGCCATCACATGGGGCGCTGGAAGCTCTCCGGGCAGGGCCAGGGCCAGCGGCAGCTCATGGCCACCGTAGCGCTCGGCCACGAGGGGAGCGCCTGGACGATGCGCCGCGAGCGCGGCGTCGAGCCCTACGCCTCGGCCGATCCCGACTCGGCGCGGATCTGGTGGACCGACACGGGCGTGCACCAGAACCTGACCTTTCCGGTCCACCCCGATCCGGTCTCCGGCATGCACTGCTGGCACCAGGCGGTGCGGGTGCGGAAGGCCGAGACCGGCGACCGCTACGGCGAGGTCGCCGTCGACACCGCGAAATCGCACCAGGTCTACAAGGAGTGGCTTGCCAGGACCCGCCCGGCCACCCGGATCTCGCCCGACGGCACGCGCCGGCCCCACTGGTTGATCCGGCCGCTCCGGCCTTCGCGCGAGGCCTACCGCCTGCCCCAAGGTCCGCCAGGCTCATCCACCACATCAGCCCCGCCGCGGTCCGACCCGCCTGCTGCCGCCGCCGGCGGTGCCCCGGGCCAGGGCCCGGGCCAGGGCTAGGCCCGAGCCCGGCGTGGCCGCCTGACCGTGGAGCTCTTCCGGGCCCTGGGCGCCCTCTGCGAGTCGCCGCGCCCCGAGCTGCAGGGGATCGCCGACCTCCTCGAGCTCGGAGCGCTCCCCACGCGCGCCGCCCACGGCGACCTCTTCCTCTTCCAGCTCTACCCCTACGCCTCGGTCTATCTGGGCGCCGAGGGAATGATGGGAGGAGAGGCGGGCGACCGGATCGCGGGCTTCTGGCGCGCTCTCGGGCAGACGCCGCCGCCGGAGCCCGACCATCTGGCGCTGATGCTCGGCCTGCAGGCGCGACTCAGCGAGCTCGAGGCGGCGGCGGAGGCCGCTGACGGACCGGAGCGGGAACGACCTGCCGGCAGCGCCGGCTATGGCGACGGCAACCTGGCGGCAGCGCCGGCCGCCGGCCGCTGGCGCCACGCCCGCGCGGCCTTTCTGTGGGAGCACCTGCTCTGCTGGCTGCCGCTCTTCCTCGGCAAGCTCGCCGGCCTCGCGGCGGTCGCCGCGCCGTTCTACCTGCGCTGGGGCGCCCTCCTGCGCGACGCCTTGCGCGAGGAGGCGGCCGCCCTGCGCCTGCCGGCCCGGCTGCCGCTGCACCTGCGCGCCGCGCCCGGCATCGCGAGCCCCCGGGATGAAGAGGGGGGGCCGCAAGCCTTCCTACGATCGCTGCTCAGCCCGGTGCGCAGCGGCATGATCCTCACCCGCGCCGACCTCGCCCGCGCCGCTCGCGACCTCGATCTGGCGCCGCGGGCCGGCGAGCGCCGCCTGGCCCTCGAGACCATGCTCGATCAGGACGCCGCGGCAGCCCTGGCCTGGCTCGGCGCCGAGGCCGCCGCCTGGGCGGGCCGCCACCAGCCGGAGCTCCACTTCGCCCCGCAGCTCGCCGACTTCTGGCGCGCCCGCGCCGAGGCCACCGCCCGGCTGCTCGGTGACCTGTGGGCGGACCTCTAGCGCGAGAACGTGTAGATGATCCTCATTCCCACCCGAATAGGCCGACGAGGGCAATGACACCTCATGGATGGGCGGCGCCCATGACCTGGATGCGCCCTCGCTCGCGGTTGCGGGGCTTCGCCTTGACCACGATCTCCACGTCCTGGCCGAGTGCGGTCAAGAGGCGCATCAGGCGCTCGCTGGAGAAGTTCGCGAGACGACCGTTGAGCAGCGCCGAGACCTTCGGCTGATCGACGCCCATGAGCGCTGCCGCGGCGGCCTGGGTCAGCCGCCGGCGCTTGATGATCTGCCGGATGTGGCTGGCAAGCTGGGCCTTGGTCAGCTCCTCTTCGGGCTCGGCGAAACCTAGATCGGCGAACACGTTGCCGCTGCTTGGCGTCACCGGGATCTCGGGTTCTTGCTTGACCATTGGTCATAATCCTCTCTTGCCCGCTTGAGTTGCTGCCGACCCAGCGTACCGGCTTGGGCTGGATCTGGTCTCGGGTCGCCATCTTCAGTCGATCGCTTGTTCCCCTAAAGACTATGCCTGTTCAGGCATAGGGTCAAGCTAACGCGCCGGCGACGCCGCGGCCTCCTTCGCCGCGTCGCGGCCGAGGCAGTCGAAGAGGAAGGCGTAGTAGAGGGCGGTCTCGTGTAGGCGCTGGAAGCGGCCCGATCTGCCGCCGTGCCCGGCCTCCATGTTGACGTGGAGGAGCAGCGGGCGGGAATCGGTTTTCCGCGCCCGGAGTTTTGCCACCCACTTCGCGGGCTCGAAATACTGGACCTGGCTGTCCCACAGGCCGGTCGACACCATGAGCGCCGGGTAGGCCTTGCGCTCGACGTTGTCGTAGGGCGAGTAGGAAAGCATGTAGTCGTAGTAGGTCTTCTCTTTTGGATTCCCCCACTCGTCGAATTCGTTGCTCGTGAGCGGTATGGTCGCGTCGAGCATGGTGGTCACGACGTCGACGAAGGGCACCAGCGCGACGACGCCGCGGTAGCACTCCGGGCACTGGTTGACGACCGCGCCCATGAGCAGCCCGCCAGCGCTGCCTCCGAGAGCAAAGATCCTGTCCCGCGCCGCGTAACCGGAAGCGGCGAGGAAGCGCGTCACGTCCACGAAGTCGTTGAAGGTGTTTTTCTTGTTGAGCAGCTTGCCGTTCTCGTACCAGCTCCTTCCGAGCTCCTGGCCGCCGCGGATGTGGGCGATCGCGTAGACGAAGCCGCGGTCGAGAAGTGAAAGGAGGTTGGGCTCGAAGGAGGGGTCCGAGGCAGCGCCGTAGGAGCCGTAGCCGTACTGCAGGAGGGGCGCGCTGCCGTCGCGGGCGAAGCCCTTGCGGTAGACGATCGAGACCGGGATGCGCTGGCCGTCGCGGGCGGGCGCCCAGACGTACTCGGACTCGTAGCGCGCCGGGTCGAAGCCGCCGAGGACCGGAGTGCGCTTGAGCAGCTTCCGGGCGCCGGTCGCGAGCTCGAGGTCGTAGGTGGTCGCCGGAATCGTGAGCGACGAATAGACGTAGCGCAGCGTGCCGGAATCCTGCTCCGGGTTCTGCCCCATCCGCATGACGTAGGCCGGATCTTCGGCGTCGATCAGCCACTCCTTGCCGTCGCTCCAGCGCTTGACGCGGATCTTGCGCAGCCCGCCCGAGCGCTCGCCGACGGCGAAGTAGTCCTTGAGCGCCGCGAAGTCGTCGTAGACGAAGGCGTCCTCGCGCGCCGGCACGACGTCTTGCCATGCCGCGCGGTCGGCGACCCGCGCCATCGGCGCGCGGACGATGCGGAAATTCTTCGCCCTCCAGTTGGTGCGCAGGACGAAATCGCCGCCCAGGTCCGTGGCGTCGTACTCGTGATCGCGCTCGCGCGGCATGAGGATGTGGAAGGCGAGCCGCGGGTCGTCGGCGCTCGCCAGCCATTCCTCGGAAGCCACCGTGCAGTAGACCTTGATCCAGAGGAAGCGGTCGCTCGGACTCTTGCTCACATGGATGTAGTACGACTGGTCCTTCTCCTCGTACACCAGGGGATCTCGTTTGGGGTCGGTGCCGAGGACGTGCTTCTTCACCCGCTGGCCAAGCAGAGTGACCGGGTCCTTCTCGATGTAGAGCACGGTGCGGTTGTCGTTGGCCCAGGCGAAATCGGGCTCGACGCCCGGGATCGCGTCCGGCAACGCCGCGCCGGATTCGAGATTGCGGAAGCGCAGGGTGTAGCGGCGGCGCCCGACGGTGTCCTCGCCGTAGGCCAGGATCCGTCCGTCCCGGGTCACGGTGGTGCCGGCAATCTGGAAGAAGGAGTGACCGGCGGCGAGCGCGTTGCCGTCCAGCATGATCAGCTCCGGCGCCTCGGGCGAGCCCTTCCGGCGGGCGTAGATCGGGTACTCCTTGCCTTCCTCGAAGCGCTGGTAGTACCAGTAGCCGTTCTTGCGCTGCGGCACCGTCGAATCGTCCTGCTTGATCCGCCCCTGCAGCTCGCGGAAGAGGAGGTCTTGCTCTGCCTGCGTGTGCGCCGTCATCGCGTCGGTATACGCGTTCTCTGCCTTGAGATATGCGAGGACCTCGGGTTTCGACCGCGTGTCATCGCGCAGCCAGTAGTAGTCGTCGCTGCGCGCCCCGTTCGGGGAGGGGACGTCGTGGGGGTGCACCGCGGCGACCGGCGGAGCGGGAGCGGGCCGCGAATCCGGCGCCGCCACCACGCTGGCGGTCGCATGTGCGAGCAAAGACGCGAACGCGACGGCGGGCACGAATCGGAGCAAGCGCATGCGCATGAGGCCTCCACCGAGCAGAAGGCCGCCGGGCAGGTGCACGCCGGCGCGACCGCTCGAGCCCGGCAATCCTACTCGAAGGAAATTGGTCCGCGCGCCAGGGGAGGGGGCGTCCCCTTCCCCCCCGGCGCCGCCGGGCAGGGACCCGGCGGCTTCCGACAACCGGGAAGGGGACTCGCGGGGGTTGCGGGGGGCGATCCGATCGATGCTTCGAGTAGGCCTCGACCGCCACATCGCAGCAGCGTTACATGCCGCGGGATCGGCACCGCCGGTGGGCGCTCGAACCTGTTCAGGGCAAAGCGGCTGCTAGCGGGTTGACGAGCTCGGCGGAGCCGGGGCCGCCGCCGCCACCGCGGCCGGCTGCGTCAGCTCGGCCGCGAGGACGAATCCGAGCCGGGCATAGATGCGCTGCACATAGCCGCGGGTCTCCGCGAACGGGGGCAGGCCGCCGAAGCGCTCGACCGCCCCTTCACCGGCGTTGTAAGCCGCCAGAACGCGCAGCGGATCCTCGCCGTAGCGGTCGACCAGCCAGCGCAGGTAGCGGCTGCCGGTCTCCAGGTTCTTGCGCGGGTTGAAGAGGTCCTTGCGCCGCCGCACGCCAAAGCGGCGCGCCGTGGCCGGGCGGACCTGCATCAGGCCGCAGGCGCCGCGGCGCGACACGGCGCGCGGGTTGAAACCCGACTCCACTCCGACCAGCGCCGCCACCAGCCGCGGATTCAAGGCGTGGCGGCTGGCGGTGCTGTAGATCAGCTTGCCAAAAGGCGTGCGCGGCACGCCGAGCGCGCGATCGAACCCGAGCGGCGGCACCGGCTCGGGGCGCAACGCCAAGGGCGGCGGCGCCGTAACCGGCGAGGGCAGCGCGCCGGCAGCCCTTGCTGCAGGCACTGAGGGCACTGTGGGCACGTCCGGCTCCGCTCGCTCCACGCCGGCGTCAGCCGCCGCCCAGGGAGAAAGCTCGGCCGCGGGCCCATCCTCCGCCGGCAGCGGACAGGTCCCAAGGGCTTGCGCGGAAGGGCTCGATCCGATCGCGCCGATCGCACCGATCGCAGTCGTGGCGGCGGGGAACTGCGAAGAGGCTGCGGCAGGTGGAACGGCCTCGGTGGCGCGCGCCGCAGCGCCGGCCGCCAGCCAGCCGAGCCCGAGCAAGCCGGCGGCCCTCATCAGACGGGAAGGGAACGACCGTTTCGAGCGCAAGCGTCCCTCCGGTCAGGAGTTCACGACGAGCACCCGCTGCGTGCTGCCCGACGGGTCAGTCTTCAGAGCCGAGACAAGACGGCGATACATACAAGACCGCGCTCCATCCTGTCAATCTGCCGCTCGACTTGCGCCGCGTTCTCCTTCCCGTTCCGCCTGCGGTCATGTAACGTTGTGGCGAGGGGGGGCCGCTGGCGGCGCGCGGCGCCCGGTCGTGTCGCGGGAGGTGTGCATGAGGGCTCAACGGATCCACCGCCGGCGCCAGCGTCGCGGCAGCCGCCGGCTCTGGCCGCTGCTGGGGGTCGCGGCGGTCGGAGTGCTGGCGATCGCGGTGGCGACCCGCTGGGAGCGCCGCGAACGGCGAAAGCTGCAGCCCGGACGACGCCGGACCCACCTTCCCGAAGAGCGGCAACCCTCACCGTCGGAGCCTGGTCGCGGGTTCGGCGGGATCCCGGAAGCGCCGGAGGTCCCGGGCACCGCGGAGTCGACCCAGGTCTGGATCGCCGGGCCGGCCGGCAACCTCTTCGTTCGCGATGGCGGCAGCGTGCCCGGGGCGCACGCCGGGCTGCGTCCGGTGCTCTTCGTCCACGGCCTGGCCGGCAACGGCGGGCAGTGGGCCTTGCAGCTCGACCACCTGCGCCGGCGGCGGCGGGCACTGGCGCTCGACCTGCGTGGTCACGGCGACTCGGACCCGGCCGACGACGGGTCGTACGACGTACCGGCCCTGGCCCGCGACGTCGCTGCCGTGGCCGATCATTTTGCCCTGCGCCGGCTGTTCCTGGTCGGGCACAGCCTGGGAGCCTCGGTGGCGATCGAGTATGCCGGCCTTCACCCCGAGCGGGTTGCCGGCCTGCTGCTGGTCGACCCCAATGGCGACCAGACGCGGCTGCCGCGCTCCGCGGTGGAGCCGTTCCTCGCGGCGCTCTCGGCCGACCCGCTCCACGAGCTCGCGAGCTACTACCGCCAGCTCCTGGTCGGGGGCGACCGCGACGCCGCGCAATGGGTGCTGGAGGATCTGCGGCTGACCGACGAAGAGGCCATCCTCCGGGCGGTCGAAGCCTCGGTTCGCTACTCCCCGCTGCCCGCGCTGGCGCGCTATCAGGGACCGCGGCTGGCGGTGATCAGCGACCTGAACGACCTCCCCTACAGCCTGCACAACCTGCTTCCCGCGCTGCCCGTCCAGCTCCTGCGCGGCACCGGTCACTGGCTGATGATGGACCGCCCCGAACCGTTCAACCACCTCCTCGAAGAGTTCCTTGCGGCAGCGGAAGGCGCCGGCTGACCGCCGCGACCGGCGCAGGTCTGCGGAGCGCGCGCCCGCCGTGATCGCCGCCCGCCGGGTCAGGTCGTGCGGCAACGGCCGTAACATTTGCCGGGGAGCGCCGTTCCATGAGTGAGGACGAAAGGAGGGTCGAGGCCGTGCAAGCAGCAGCCTACGACAGCACACCTTCGGCTAGGCCGCTCGCGGCGCTGGAGGCGGTATTCCAGAAGCACCATGCGGCGGTCTTCCGCGCCGCCTACCGGGTCACCGGCAATGCAATGGACGCCGAGGACGTGTTGCAGACCGTCTTCACCCGGCTGCTGCGCCGCGAGAGCGAGGGTGGCGAGCCGGACCTCTCCACGACCGCGGCCAGCTATCTGCACCGGGCGGCGGTCAATGCCGCCCTCGACCTGCTGCGCGCCCGCAAACGGGCGCGCGCCGTGGCGCTCGGCGAAGTCGAGGAGGCGCTGGTCGACGAGACCCATGTCGACCCCGACCGCCGCAGCCGCAACCGCGAGCTCGCCCGGCGGCTGCGTGCCGCCCTCGCGCGGCTCTCACCCCGCCAGTCCGAAGTTTTCTCGCTGCGCTATCTCGAAGGGCTGGGCAACCTGGAGATCGCCCGCTTGCTGGGCACTTCCCAGACCTCGATCGCCGTCATCCTGCATCGCGCGCGCCACCGGCTCCAGCGTGAGCTGGGCTCGCTTCAAGGAGAACCGTCATGAGCCGCATCGACAACCACCACCAGAACGATCTCGCTCTCGCTGATCTTGGCCAGGCGGTCGAGGCAGTCACCTCCGAGCCGATCGACGAGCGGAGGATCGAGGAAGCTGCGGCCCGTGTCTGGCAGCGGCTGGAGCAGGCGAGCACGAGCGGCGCGCTGGCCGGCACCCACGGCCCCGACCCGGCCGATCTGGACACCGGCGCCGATCACGGTGCCGGCGCCCTGCAGAGCTGCGCCGATTTCCAGCGGCTCATCCCCGCCTATGTCGCGGGCGCCGCGGCGCTCGCGCCGGCGCGCGCCATGCTCCTCGAGGACCATACCCGGGGCTGCATCGCCTGCCGCCGCGCTCTGCTCGCAGCGCGGCAGAAAGTCGCCAAGGCAGCTGCCGCGGCGACCCCTGCTGCGGATGCCCCGGCTGCGATGGCTGCCGTGAACACTCCTGACGCCTTCCGCCGTTCGCCGTTCGCGCCGAGCCGCTGGCGCGGCGCTGGCCGCGCTTTCGCGGCGGCGGGACGGCCGGGCCGGGAGAGGGCGGCGCTGGCCGCCGCCGCCGTGCTGGCGATTGGACTCGGATTCGGCCTCTTCTGGCTTGCCGGCGGGACCCTGAATCAGGGGGCGACGATGGCCAGGGTCGAGCTGATCGAGGGGAATCTCTACCAGGTCTCCGCCCAGTCGAGCGTGCCGGTCGGCGCCGGCGACCTGGTGCGGGGTGACGAGGAGATCCGCACCGCCAAGAGCTCGCGCGCCGTCGTGCGCATGAATGACGGCTCGCGCATCGAGATGAGCGAGCGGGCCGGCCTGTCGCTCAGCGCCGGGCGCCGCGGCGCGACCATCCGCCTGGAGCGCGGCCGGATCATCGTGCAGGCCGCCAAGCAGCGCCTGCATCACCTCTACGTGGCGACCGCCGACTGTCTGGTTTCGGTCACCGGCACGATCTTCGCGGTCAACAACGGGACCAAGGGCTCGCGGGTGTCGGTGATCGAAGGCGAGGTGAGGGTGCGGCAGGCGCGGCTGGACAGCGTGCTGCATCCTGGCGAGCAGGTCTCGACCAGCGCCCGCGTCGCCGCCGTACCGGTCCACGACGAGGTCGCCTGGAGCCGTGACGCCGCCCGCTATGACCGGCTGCTCGGCGAGCTGACAGCCGTCTCGCGCGACATCGACCGGCAGGTCAAGGTCGCCGGGCTGCGCAACTCGACCCGTCTGCTCGATCTGGCGCCGGCCGGCTCGACCATCTACCTCGCGCTGCCCAACCTCGCCGCCAACCTCGGCGAGACCCAGCGCCTGCTCGAGCAGCGGCTGGCGGAGAGTCCGGTGCTGCGCCAGTGGTGGAGCGACTCGCTCGGCTCGTCGGCCAACGAGGCCCGCGTCCACGAGGTCATTCAGCAGATCGGCGACCTGGGCCGCAACCTCGGCGACGAGATCGCGATCGCCGCCGGCTTCTCGACGCCTGCCGGCGAGCTCGGCTCCGCCCCATCCGAGGCCCCTGTCCTGATGGCCGAGGTCACCCAGGAGAGCTCCTTCCGCGCCACCCTCGAGCAGGAGCTGTCGCGGCTCCGCCAGCAGCCTGGAGCGATGCCGCTGCGCCTGATCGCCGACCCGGCGACCGCCGCGCCGGCCAATGGCAAGGAGATCTTGCTGTGGGTGGGTGGCGGCGTCTTCGTCGCCTCGCCGAGCCGCGAGCAGATCGCGCGCGTGGCGGCCAACCTCCAGCCCGGGGCGGTCAATCCGTTCACCGCGACTCCGTTCCACGGCCGTATCGCTCAGGAGTACGCGGACGGCGCCGGCTGGCTGTTCTCCGCCGACCTCGCGCGCCTGGTGGCCCGTGAGCGCCTGGCGAGCGCCGGAGCCGCCGCCTCGCGCCAGGCGGGAGCTTCGCCCGAGTCGCCCGCGACGCCAACGGCAGATCGCGCGCGACGCCTGGCCGAAGCGCTCGGTGTCTTCGACGTCGAGAACTTCACCGTCGACCGCCGCGACGGTGAGAACGGCAAGACCGACACGCGCGCCGCCCTCAACTTCGACCAGCCGCGCCGCGGGCTGGCCGCCTGGCTCGCCGCGCCTGGACCGATGGGAAGCCTCGGGTTCTTCTCGCCCGACGCCAGCCTGGCCGTCTCCTTCGTCATCAAGAACCCGGTGACGTTGCTCGACGAGCTGCTCAGCCTGTCGCCGGAGTTTGCCGCCGAGCTGGCCAAGGTCGAGGCCGCGCACGGCTTCAATCTGCGCAACGACCTGGCGGTGCCGCTCGGTGGCGAGATCACGCTTGGCCTGGATGGCCCGGTGCTGCCAAACCCGTCGTGGAAGCTGGTGGCCGAGGTTTATGACCCGGTCAAGCTGCAGCAGACCTTCACCCGGGTGGTGCTGGAGGCCAACGACTCGCTGCGCGCCGAGGGCAAGCCGCCGGTCACGCTGCAGCAGGAGCAGGAGGGCAGCCGTACCTACTACTCCCTGGTCTCCAACCAGCCGGCCTTCGAGGTCCACTATGTGTTCGCCAACGGCTATCTGGTGGCGGCACCCAGCCGGGCGCTGCTCGATACGGCGCTCGCCCAGCATGACTCCGGCGTCACCCTCGCCTCGTCGTCGAAGTTCCGCGAGCTGCTGGGTCAGGACGGCCAGATCAACGTCTCGGCCCTCTTCTATCAGAACCTGACCGGCATGGCGGCGGTGACCGGCGCCCTCGCGCCGCTGGCGGGAGCGGGGTCGATCAACGGCGGCGGCGGCGCGGCTGCCGATCGCACCAGGGCGGCACTGGCGCGGCCGTCACTGGGCAACCTGGTGCTGGGCCAGAGCCCGTCGCTGCTCTACGCCTACGCCGAGGACAATCGCATCCTCTTCGGCGGCCGCGGCAACACGGGCCCGCTGGGAGTCAACCTGGCGACCATGGCCGGGTTCGGCGGTATCCTGGGCAGCATGCACCAGGTGCACGGCGAAGCGCTGGCGCAGAAGGAGTCGGGCCGCTGAGCGGCCCGCCGCCCATCCCGTGCCATCCGCTTCCCCAACGAGCGCCGCGACCCCGGCGCCCCAGGCGCTGTCGGAGCCCGGGGCGCCGGAGGCGCGGGACGCGCCGGCGTCACCCGGCGCCCGGAGCGCGCCAGCATGTCCCGCCTCTGTCGTCGAGCTCGATCAGCTTTCGGTCCGCTTCGGGCGCCGCCCGATCCTGCATCAGCTGACCGCCAAGCTGGGCGGCCGCTGCATCGGCCTGCTTGGTCCCAACGGCGCCGGCAAGACGACGCTGCTTCACACCCTGCTCGGGTTCCATCCGCCGGCCTCGGGCACCGCCCGCATCTTCGGCCTCGATATTTGCGGTGGGCGTAGCGAAGCGCGGGCGATCCGCGCGCTGATGGGCTACATGCCGGAAACCGACTCCTTCGTCACCGGCATGAGCGGCGTGCGCTTCGTGCGGCTGATGGCCGAGCTCTCGGGGCTGCCGGCCGAGCAGGCCATGGAGCGCGCCCACGAGGCGTTGTTCTACGTCGGGCTGGGAGAGGCGCGCTACCGGCCGATCGAGAGCTACTCGCTGGGCATGAAGCAGCTCGCCAAGCTCGCCCAGTCGCTGGTCCACGGCCCCCGGCTGCTCTTGCTCGACGAGCCGACCAACGGGCTCGATCCCCCGGCGCGCCAGCGCATGCTGGAGCTGATCCGCGATATCCGCGACGACGGCGAGGTGCACGTGATCCTCTCCTCGCACCTGTTGCGCGACGTCGAGGAGTGCTGCGAGGAGGTGCTGGTCCTGAAGGGCGGGCAGGTGGCGGTCTACGCCAACCTGGAAGAGGAGCGGCGCGCCAACCGGCGCTTCCTCGATCTCGAGGTGCGCGGCGCCCGCGGGGCCGACGGCAGCGCCGCGTTCGCCGCCGCCGCCGCGGCGCTGGGCTGCGAATGCGCCGCCGGCACCCGGCAGCGCCTGAAGCTGGTGCTGCCTGAGGGGGTGGAGGTGCGCGACCTCTACCGCCTTGCCGCCGAGCGGCAGCTGCAGATCCGCCGGCTCGACTTCAAGCGCGATTCACTCGAGGACATCTTCCTCAAGGCGATGGAGGGCGGCAACCATGGCGGTGTATGAGCACAGCTACCGGCGCTACGAAGGTCCCCTGACGCCGCCGCGCTGGCGCTTCCTCATCCTGCCGCGCTACGCCGTCGCGGAGGTGCTGCGCGGCCGGCTGTTCATCGCCCTCTTCACACTCTGCTTCGCCCCGCCCTTCGCGGGGCTCATCATGATCTATCTGCACCACAACCTTTCCGCCTTGAAGCTGCTCAACCTGCCGCTCGACCGGCTGCAAGAGGCGCTGCCCATCGACAGCCTCTTCTTCGAGCGCGGCCTGGCGCTCCAGGGCTTCATGGCCTTCCTGATCGCGCTCGCCGTGGGGCCGGCGCTGATCTCTCCCGATCTGCGCAACAACGGCCTGCCGCTCTACTTCTCACGCCCCTTCTCGCGCGCCGAGTACGTGCTGGGCAAGATGTCGGTGCTGGTCGTCCTGATGTCGCTGGTCACCTGGGTGCCGGGTCTGCTGCTCTTCTTCCTGGAGGCCAACCTCGAGGGCGCGGAATGGCTCGCCGCCCACTGGCGGATCGCCGGCGCGCTGATCGCCGCCAGCGCCGCCTGGATCGCCCTCCTGTCGCTGGTGGTGCTAGCGGTGTCGGCGTGGGTGAAGTGGAAGCCGGTGGCGAGGATCGTCATCCTGATCCTCTACTTCGTCCTGGCCGGTTTCGGCCTGGCCGCCGACAAAGTGCTCGGCACCTGGTGGGGTGTCATGTTCAGCATGCAGCAGGTCTGGAGCAGGCTGCGCGCGGCGCTGTTCGACGTGCCGGCCGAGAATGACCTGCCGGTTGCGGCGGCGATGGCGGCGCTGGCCGCCGGCTGCCTGATCTGCCTCTGGCTGCTGTCGCGCCGGGTGCGGGCCTATGAAGTGGTGCGGTGATCAGTTGAACGCGGTAATCAGCGCATGAGCGCGGTGACCAGAGCATGAGCGCGAACGAAGACCGGATCGTCTTCCAGGACGTCTCCAAGTTCTACGGCGAGGTGCTCGGCGTCAACCGGGTGAACCTGTCGGTGCCGCCGGGCATCACCAGCCTGGTGGGCCCCAACGGCTCGGGCAAGACGACGCTGATGAACCTGATGGTCGGGCTGCTGCGGCCGACCCGCGGCACCGTCCGCGTGCTGGGTATCCCCCCCGAGCGCGCCGAGGAGCTCTTCCGGGTGGTCGGCTACGCCACCCAGTATGATTCCTTTCCGCGCGGCTTGACCGGCTATCAGCTCATCTACTTGCTGTTGCTGGTGCACGGCCGCGAGCGCCGCGAAGCCGAGGCGCTCGCCTGGCGGGCGCTCGAGCGGGTCGGGTTGGTCGACGCCGCCGGACGCAAGGTCGCCGCCTACAGCAAGGGGATGCGCCAGCGGGTCAAGCTCGCCCAGGCGATCGCCCACCAGCCTTCCGTGCTGGTCCTCGACGAGCCGCTCAACGGCCTCGACCCGATGGCGCGCGCCGAGCTGATCGCGCTGCTGCGCGAGCTGGCCGGCGCCGGGCTGCACATCGTGGTGTCGAGCCACATCCTGCACGAGGTGGACCTCATCTCGGACCAGGTGGTGCTGATCAATGGCGGCTACGTGGTGGCCGAAGGCGAGATCGGCGGAGTGCGCGACGAGATGGAGGAGGAGCATCCGATCCAGGTCCTGATCCGCTGCGACCGCCCGGGGCTGCTGGCCGCGCGGGTCTTCGAGCAGGACCACGCGGTCGAAGCGCGCCTCGCCGAGGACGGGCGCGGCCTGCTGGTGCGCACGCGCGACGCCGACCGCTTCTATCTGCTCCTCAACCGGGTGGTGCTCGAAGACGGCCTGACCGTCGAGGCGGTGGCGCCGGCCGACGCCGATGTCCAGGCGGTCTACGGCTACCTGATCGGCGCCCCGGGAGGCAAGTCATGAGCGCCGCCGCGCCGCTTGCCGCCGCACGCCAGGACCCGCTGCGCCCGGAGCCCGGCAAGCTGCCATGGCGGACCTGGCGGCGCCAGCTGCTCGCCGTCGTGCGGCTCGAGCTGCGCAAGAGCTTCCTCGGCCGGCGCGCCGTGGGCCTCTACCTGTTGGCCCTGGCGCCGCCGCTGATCCTCGCGCTGCGCGCCCTCAAGCCAGGGGGGGTCTCCGACCCCAACGACCTCGGGGAGGCGACGCAGATCTTTGCCGGTATCTTCCAGGGCTTCATCGTGCGGCTCGTCATCTTCCTCGCCTGTGTCTTCATCTTCGGCGGCCTGGTGCGCCGCGAGGTGCTCGACCGCAGCCTCCATTTCTATTTCCTCACCCCGCTGCGGCGGGAGCTGCTCGCGCTGGGCAAGTACATGACCGGTCTGCTGGTCGCGGCGGTGCTCTTCGCCGGCTCGACGCTGGCCTCCTTCGCATTCGCCTACCTGCCCTACTCCGGCGGCAGCGTCGAGCGCTACCTGCTGCACGGCCCCGGCCTGGCCCAGCTCGGCTCCTACCTCCTGGTCACTCTCCTCGCCTGCGGCGGCTACGGCGCCGTCTTCTTCGCCGCCGCCTTCTTCGTGCGCAGCCCGGCCCTGCCCGCCCTCGCCATGTTCGGCTGGGAGTCCATCCACTTCCTCCTGCCGCCGCTGCTTAAGCAGCTGTCGGTGATCCATTACCTCCAGTCTCTCTGCCCCGTCCCCATCTCCGAGGGTCCCTTCGCCCTGCTCTCCGATGCGCCCTCGCGCTGGGTCGCCATCGGCGGCCTCCTGGCCCTCATCGTCGCCCTCCTCGTGGTGTCCGCCTTCCGCATCCGCCGGATGGAAATCGCCTACGAAGGCGAGTAGCCCGCCGGTGAGCCGATGCACAGAAGCCGGCCTGGTCGACTCCTTGACCCCGGACCAGCTCGACCGCATCGGCGTCCATCCGGCCATGGGACCGCTGCCCATCCGGCTCTGGCTCGAGTTCTTCCTGCTCCACGAAGCCCACCACCTCTACACCATCCTGCAGCGCCTCCGCATCGCCTCCGCACCGGCGTCGTAGGCGCTTCCCGGCCCCCCTATTCCCCGGGGCAGAGCTGGAAATGGTTGGCGAAGTCGGCGATGGCCTTGGGGTCGGCCGGGGTGCCGGTCAGGTCCACCTGGTCGAGCGGCTGCGCGGGCGCCGGGTCGGGCACGAACCAGATGCCGAAGCGCAGGTGGCGATCGGGGCATTCGCAGAGCAGGAAGGCCGAGATGGCCTGGTGGCGCCGGCTGTCGACGTTGAAGTCGCCGCGGCTGGCGGTGTAGCCGATGTGGGCGCCGCCGGCGTCGAGGTTGCCGTCGCGGATGTGCTCGCCGCGTCCCTGGCGCCAACCGGAGTAGCGCATCCAGGGGACCTCGGAGTCGGTCCCTTCGAGGATGCGGCGCTTGCGCTCCTCGGAGGTGGGGATGCGCCCCAGGCGCATGCTCATGAAGAGGAAGCCGCGCTCGCGGAACTTGCCGAAGCGGCCGGCGGCCGGCTCCTCGTCGGAGAGCATCGCCATGTCCATGATGAAGGGGATCGACAGCGAGCCGAGCGGATGGTACCCGGCGGGGAGCTCGCGATAGGGGAGGATCTCGCGGGTCCTTTGCTCGCGCACCCGCGGCTCGGTGAATCCCTGCTTGAAGCTCTTCCTCGTCTGCTGGCGCAACATCCAGATGAAGCCGATCCCGGCGAGGATCGCCAGGACCAGCAGGATGGCGCAACCGCAGCCGACGTACATCCAGGGAGAGGTCTTGCGTTTGCTGGCAGGAGGTGCTCCGGCGTTGGGATCCATTTCACATCCTTTCCGGCCAGGAGATGCCCAGCAGCTCGCCCAGGCTCTCCAGGCCGCGGCGGAAGACTTGCATCGTGGCCAGCCGCGCGGCGCGAACGCGCGGGTCCTTCTCTTGCAGGATCGGGTGGCGGTGATAGAAGGCATTGAACCGCTGCGCGATCTCGAGCGCATGGCGCGCGACCAGCGACAGCTCGAGCGACTCGGTGGCTTTCTCCACCAGCTCGCCAATCTGGGCCACCGCCAGGATCAGGTCCCAAGAGTCGTCGCCGAAGCGCTCGTGCTCCAGGGCCTCGATCTCGGCCGGGCCGACACTAGGCGCCAACCCCTCTTCCGCCAGGCGGCGGCCGATGTTCTTGGCCCGCACCAGCGAGTACTGCAGATAGGGTCCGGACTCGCCCTCGAAGTTGAGCGCCTCGTCGAAATCGAAGGCGATGATCCGGTGGGTGGTGGCCTTGACCATGAAGAAGCGGAGAGCCGCCGCCGCGATCTCGTGGGCCAGCGCCTCGAGCTCTCCGTCCGGGAGCGCGCGGTTGCGTCTGGCGACCTCCTCGCGGCTCTTGGCCTCGAGCTGGTCCAGGAGGTCGTCCGCCTTGACGCCGATCCCCTTGCGGCCTGACATTTCGAGAGTCTTGGCCGGCCGGCCGCCGGCGCCACCAGGCAGATCGCCCGCGCTCTCGCTGTCCGCGGCGGCGCCGTCGCTGTCGTCGCTGTTGGCGCTGTCTGCGTTGTCTGCGTCGGGGGCGGGCAGGTAGCCGAGCAGCCGGGCGGTCGCCGGCGAGAGCGCGACCATCTCGTAGGCGAAGTGGATGGAGCGCTCCGCCTCGGCCGTGTGGCCGAGCGCTTCGAGGCCGGCGCGCACGATCTTCTGCAGGTAGCTCTGGCGGGCGTCGATGACGTTGATCACCCGATGGGCGCCGCCAAACCGCGGGTGCTCGCCGGCGCCGTTCTGACAGGTCTCCCAGACCTTCTCCTGCGGCCAGAAGCAATAGCCGAAGTCACGCCCCAGCAGGCCGAACTTCCAGAGCTGGTAAGCGATGTCCTTGCCGACGTAGGTGACCGTGCCATCCGAGCGGACGATCACCTTGTCAGGGTCCTCGAGACCCGCGAACTCCTCGCTGCGGGAGAGCGGCATGACCCAGCAGCCGGCGTTCTTGCCCTCCTTCTCGAGGTGAATGGCGCCGCTCTCTTTTAGCCGCGCGAAGGCGCTGGCGAAGAAGTCCAGGTGCAGGATGTCGCACTCGTGGGTCAGCAGGTCGTAGGCGATGCCGAGGCGGCGCATCGTCGCCAGGTGCCGCGCCACCACCCGGCGGGCGACCACCCGGCCCATCTCGGCGCGCTCGCCGCGCCCGGTCTCGAGCTGGTGCAGGGTCTCGCGGCGGAGCCGCTGGCGCTCCGGATCGTCCTGGTACCAGCGCCCGACCTGGCTGTAGAGGTCCCAGCACAGAAAATCGAACGGCTCCGGGCTCGCCTCCACCTCGGCCAGGGTCGCCCCGCGCAGGTCGATGAAGCCGACCACCACGTCGGCGAGCTGCACGCCGGTGTCGTCGATGTAGTTCTGCACCTCGACCGCCAGGCCCAGGCTGCGGGCGCAGCGCGCCAGGACGTCGCCGAGCACCGCGTTGCGCAGGTGGCCGATGTGCGCCGCCTTGTTGGGGTTGATGTTGGTGTGCTCGATGACCAGCTTGCCGGGGCGCGCGGGGCGGGTCTCCCCCCCAGCCGGTGCCGCGAGCAGGGCCGCGGCCAGGGCCCGCCGGTCGAGAAACAGGTTGAGGTAGCCGGCCCCCTGCACCTCGACCGCGCGCACCGCCGCCGGCAGCTCCCGCCGCAGGGCGTCGCGTAGCTCGTCCGCAATGGCCCGCGGGCTGCGTCGCAGCAGGCGGGCGAGCTGCATGGCGGCGGGCGACGCGAGATCTCCCAGCTCGCGGCGCGGCGGCACTTCGAGCACCGGCCGGTGCTCGATCCCGAAGCGCACGCCGATCAGCCTCGCGATCTCGCCGGCGAGCCCATTCTTGAGCCGCGTCCAATCGGTCGACATGGCGGCGAGGAGTCTACACGAGCCCGGCCGGGCTGGCGGTCTCGGCTGGCTCTGGCCGCGGCGCGAGAAAAGCTGCCCGGGGCTTGCTAAAATCGGGCCGGGAGCAGTGGGATGAGATGACCGAGAACAAGCTGACCGAGAAGCCGCTGTCCGACAACCGGATAACCTTGACGCTCGACAGCACCCAGCTGGAGCTGGTCGAAGGTGACATCACCAGCCTGGAGGTGGATGCCATCGTCAACCCGGCCAACGAGCGCCTGGAGCTCGGCGCTGGGGTGGCCGGGGCGATTCGCGAGCGCGGGGGGCCGTCGATCCAGGAGGAGTGCCGGCGGATCGGACGCACCCCGGTCGGCACCGCGGTGATGACCGGGGCAGGCAACCTTCCCGCCCGCCAGGTCATCCACGCGGTGGGACCCCGTTTCGGCGAGGGAGACGAGGACAAGAAGCTCGCCTCGGCGGTGCGCGCCGCGCTCGCGCTGGCCGACCGGCGCGGACTCAAGTCGATCGCCATCCCGGCCATCTCGACCGGCGTCTACGGCTTCCCCATCGACCGCGCCGCCCGCGTCATGCTGACCGAGATCCACCGTTACCTGCAGGGCGGCACCAAGCTCGACCGGGTGGTCATCTGCCTGCGCGGCGAAGAAGCCTTCTCGACCTTCCGCCGCGAGCTGCGCCGCGGCTTCCGCTAGCGTCCGGCGCCGGCCGGCGGCTGGCGCTTGAGCCGCTGGTGACCGGAGCTCCGCGTCATCTATAGGTGTTCAACGAGAATCTCAAGCGCTTGGCGCTCACACCGAGCTGGCACGCGCCGAATCATCAGCACGTTTCGTACTATGAAGGCAACCCGTTTCTCAGCCCAGATGCCACCGAGTTGATCTTGTTTTGCCAGGGGCCTTGACCTCCCCTTTCACGGGAGACCGTAACGCATCTCAGGCCGGCGGGCGCCGGCTATCCTCTAATACCCGACTACCGCTCTGGCAACTCGGTCGCTGCTAAGCGCCGTATTTGGCGAGGCGGCCGGCATTGGCGAGCAGGAGGCCCATCAGCTGGAACGCGGGGAAGGTGCCGAGCTCGCCGCGCGCCGCCGCCCGCTCGCTGAATTCGGTGCTGCCGTCGATCGAGCAGTGGGCGGAGTGCAGCAGCAACGGCACCGGATGCCAACCGTGAGCCTTGAGCGGCACCGGCGTCGCGTGGTCGCCGGTGATCGCGAGCACCGCCGGACGCAGGGCGAGCAGCTGCGGCAGCTCCGCGTCGACTTCCTCGATCACCCGCACCTTGGCGGCGAAGTTGCCGTCCTCGCCGGCCGCGTCGGTCGCCTTGACGTGAACGAAGAAATAGTCGAAGCGCTCCCAGGCGCCGCGCACCACCGGCAGCGCCTCGGCGAGCTTCTTGCCGCACCTCACGACCTCCATCCCGCATGCGGCAGCGGCGCCGAGGTACAGCGGATAGCCGGCGAAAGCGCCGCAGCGCAGGTGATAGAGCTCCCGCATCGGCGGCAGGTGCGGCAGCAGCGAGAATCCGCGCAGCAGGGCGCGGTTGGCGCGCGGCTCGCCGGCCAGGGTCTTCTCGATCGTGCGCAGCGCCCGGCGCACCGCGGCGGCGGTCTTCTCCGCCTCCTGGGTGCGGGCCTTGACCGGCAGCGGCGGCACGCCCAGCAGCTGCGGATCGGTGTCCTCGATCTCGGGCGAGAGACCCGGGCCGCGCAGCACCATCACGAAGCGGTGTCCTTCGCCCGGCTCGACCTCGACCTCGATGTCTGCCGCGGCGGTCGCCGGACGCTCGGCCGCCAGCGCCGCCTGGATGGCGGCGCACAGCCGGTGGCACTCGGCGGTCGGAATGCGCCCCGCCCGCCGGTCGGTCAGGTTGCCGGCGGCATCGGCGGTCGCGAAGTTGCCGCGCGCCGCGACGTCTCCCGGCGCGATGCGGATGCCCTCGCCGAGCGCCTCGAGGACGCCCCTGCCGATATCGGCCTCCGGCCTGGTGGGGTCGTGGCCGAAGAGGGCGAGATGACCCGGTCCGCTGCCCGGGGTCACGCCGGGCGCGACCGGCACCAGGCGCCCGAGCGCCGAGCGCCGGGCGAGGGCGTCGAGGTTGGGGAGCGCCGCACGCTCGAGCGGAGTGGCGGGCTGGTCGGCCGTCCGGATGTCGCCCAGCCCGTCGAGGACCAGCAGCACGATCTTGCCCTCGCCCTCGGGCAGCGGCCGCGCCAGGCGGCCGAGCAGCTCGAGATGGTTCATGGCGCGGGGTCTCCGCAGCAGGCCGGATCAGGCCACGAAATAGGCGCTGGCGCGGATCTGCAGGCGGGCTCGCGGCTCGAAGCCGCTGCCGACCAGGACGAAGGCGGTCGAGCCGCCCAGGATCGGCAGCACGATCCAGCCGTCGAAGCTCTCGCCGCCGGCGTAAGGGGGCACCACCGGTTCGATCTCGGCGATCTTCGTCCAGTGGTCTTCCTCCGGATCGAACGAGGCGCGCAACTCGACGTAGGCGCGGTCGAGATCGATCGTGCGCTGCCCCGAAGGGTGCCAGATCGAGAAGACGAAGCGCACCTCGTCGTAGGTCCCGGTGGCCAGGAATGCCTTGCCGGCCACCACCAGCGGATAGCTGAACGCGCCCGCGGTATCGGTGGCGAAGATCTCGGGAGTCGAATCGAAGGCCACCTGCCGGGCGGGCGTGGGCGGTGTCGGGGAGTTCACCGCGCCTCCTCGCTTTTGGAGCCAAGGTCGCCAGGGTCGCCAAGGGAGCCAGGGTTGCCAAGGTCGCCATGGGAGCCAGGGCCATGGGAGCCAGGGAAGCCAAGAGCGCTGGCGACGGCAGGGGCAGCGGCGGCGGCAACGGTGTGAGCGGCCTCGGGATTGCCGGTCGCCAGCGCGACGGCGTGCGCGATGCGGCGCCGGCTCTCCGCGCCGCCGCCTTCCCGCGCTCCGCCGAGAAGCAGTGAATACGCCAGCCCGAACGCCACCGCGCCCGCCTGGCGGTAGGCCGGGATCTCCTCGACGCCGAAGCCGCCGGCGGCCAGCATCGGGACGTCGCCGAGCGGTCCCCGAATGGTCGCCAGGTAGGCCGGGCCCGAGACCGGCGGCAGCGGGTAGACCTTGACCAGGTCTGCACCCATCTCCCGCGCCGCCACGATCTCGGATGGGGTGAGGGCACCCATGATCAGGAAGATCTCCGCCCGCCGGGCCTCTCGCGCCACCTCGGGCTCGACGTTGGGGGTGACGAAGAACTCTGCCCCGGCCGCCAGCGCCTGGCGGGCCCGTGCCGCGGTGGTCACCGTGCCCATCCCGAACCAGGGGGGACCAGACCCGCGCCGCCCTCCGATCAGCTCGCGCACCAGGGCGGCGGCATCGGGCACCGTGAAGGTGATCTCGATCAGCTCGAGCCCGGCGTCGGCGAGCGTCCGCGCCTGCGCCGCGGCCTCGTCCGCGGCGTGGGTGCGCACGACGCCTATCACCGGCGAGCGCGACAAGCTGGCGGCGATCGACGTACGGTTGGCAAGCTCCGTGGCCATGCGGGGCGGGAGTCTATCACTCTCACGACCGCCCGCCCCGGCGCGTCGCGGCCGTCCGCAATACCATCGCTGCCGCCGCGTCAGCGGGGTGGGCAAGACGCCCTTGGCGGGTTTATCATGGGCGCACGCATCCGAGGAGAGGCCGCCTGTCCCAGGCTGACCGCCGACAACATGCCAGTCCCCGAGCATCCAGCAGGCAAGGAGCCGCTCGACCAGCTGCTGCGACGGCTCCGGCCGCGCATCAAGCAGGTCCTCGGCCGCTACCACGTACCGGCCCATGACGCCGAGGACCTGGTCCAGGAAGCGCTGGTCGCCACCATCCAGAAATGGCATGAGATCCAGGACCCGGAAGCCTGGATCCTGGTCACCCTGCGCAACCGCTGCGTGGTCTACTGGCGCAAGCGCCGCGCGAGCCTCTACAACTCGGTCGACACGGTGATCCTCGAGATGCTCACCGAGCCGGTCTCGGCGCCGCAGGAGCGCGCCGAGCTGCTCTGGGACCTCAACGACCTGATGGAAGGACTGCCGCCGCGCTGCCGCAAGCTGCTGCGCCTGCGCTATGGCCTGGGGTACGACTCATCGGAGGTGGCGGAGCGGATGGGTTATCACCCGGCGAGCGTGCGCAAGGTCGCGCGCCGCTGCATGGCGGCCCTGACCTACGAGATGGTGGCGCGCGGCTTCTCCCGCGAAGACGTGCGCGAAGTCCTCGGCTCCGCGGTCGAAAGCGATAGCTAGAGTTTCTTACCGTCGCTTTTCTGGAGCGCCCGCTGCGCGCGCCGGCAGATGCCGCGCAGGATGCTCACCTCGCGGCTGACCGGTGCCGCGCGCGCGGCGAGCTGACGCAGGTCGCGCAGCACCCCGGGGAAGGTGCTGTCGCGTTCAAACCCGATGCGCCCAAGAAGCTCCCGCAGCTGCTCGAAGAGGCCGTCGAGCTCCGCGGTGCTGGCGGCGGCGGCGGCCGGCAACACCGGGCGCGATGCCCGAGCCCCCCGGGTGACGCGCGCCAGGTAGAGCTCGTAGGCCAGGATCAGCACCGCCTGCGCCAGGTTGAGGGTCGGCTGCCGCGGCGCGCACGGCACGGTGACCAGCAGGCTGGCCAGCGCCAGCTCCTCGTTGGTGAGGCCTCCGACCTCCGGGCCGAAGACCAGGGCGGTCGGGGTTCCGGGCGGATCGGCGGCGAGCGCCTCGGGCAGGTCGCGCGGCGCGAGCAGCGCCGCCCGCAGCCGCCGGTCGCGGGTCGAGGACGTCGCCACCACTCGCCGGAACGGGGCCAGCGCCAGCGCCAGGCTGGCGCTGCGCTCGCAGCCGAGAAGGACCGACCTGGCACCCACCGCCATGGCCAGCGCCTGCCCGCCGAGCGGCGCCGCCGGCTCGACGAGGATCAACCGCCCGAGCCCCATGTTGGCCATCGCCCGCGCCGCCGCGCCGACGTTGCCTTCCTCCCGCGGCCGCACCAGCACCACCGCCGGAGCGTCAGCGGCATCCGGATCGCCGGTCATCCCTGCGCTCTCCGGGCGTCGCGGCCGCGCGGCGCCGGCTTGCGGTTCGTTCCTTGACAGCCTGATGCCGGGACGTTAGTTTCTGGCGGACCCAAACCGGGAGGATCGCTATGAGTCCCAAGGCGGCGACGCGTGCGTACCTGATCTTCACCGGCACCGGTCCGATCCTGGTACTGTCGACCTATCCCAAGCTCACCGACCTCCGCCTGGTGAACAAGCTGCGCTACAAGGGGATCGACAAGTTCATCGCCTACGAGGTGGATCTCGAAGCGGTCAAGACGCGCTACGCCCATTCCTACTCCAATATCCTCAAAGACCTGGAGCGCGAAGAAGACATCCGGGTCCTCGACTTCAACGGCCACCAGATCATGGCCAACTTCTCGCTCGACGAGCTCGGCGATCCGATCAAGTTCGGCGGTTGAGTCCGTCAAGCGATGAAGCGCCGCAGGTCGTGACCCAGCGCCGCGAACAGGCGGTAGGTCGTGGGCAGCGGCAGACCCACCACGTTGGTGTAGTTGCCCCGGACTGCCTCCACGAACAACGCCCCCAGCCCCTGGACCGCGTAAGACCCGGCCTTGTCCAGCGGCTCGCCTGTCGCCACGTACCATTCGATCTCCTCGCCGTTCATCGGCGCCATGCGCACCCGCGAGGAAGCGACCGCCGCCGCGCAGCGCTCTCCGCCCGCGCCGTCCTCGACGCCAGACCGGGCCGGCCCCCGCAAGGCGACGCCGGTAAGCACTACGTGCTCGCGCCCGGCGATGAGCGCGAGCATCCGGCGCGCGTCGTCGCGGTCGCGCGGTTTTCCCAGCATCTCGGCGCCGAGCACGACCACGGTGTCGGCGGCCAGCACCAGCTCGCCGGCACCCGCGTACGCCGCCGCCTTGGCGACTGCGAGGCGCCGAACGAGCCGGCGCGGATCCTCTCCCGGGCGCGGCGATTCGTCGACGCCGGGAGCGCGCACCCTGAACGCCAGGCCCAGGCTGGCCAGCAGCTCGCGCCGCCGCGGCGAGGCCGAGGCGAGCACCAGAGAGGGAAGCCGCGGGCCGGCGCTCAGGGGACGGGTGCTCAGGGGAAGTATCCGGGCAGGGTCCGGGCTTCGAGACCGGGGCGGGCGATCTTGACCTCGACGGTGCGGAACTTGCCGTCATTGCCCTGCTTGCCGGACTGATAGGCCAGCAGGTACTGCGAGCGCAGCTCTCTTTCGATGGTCTGGTAGATCGGCGCGAGCTGGCTCGAGCGCTCGATGAAGAAGTGGCGCCCTCCGGTCTGTGCGGCGAGCTGCTCGAGCTTCATGCGCACGTCCTGCTCGTTGGAGGAGATGCCGAGTCCCACGGTGTAGAAGGCGACCCCGCTGCGCTTGGCGTACTCCAGGGCATCGGTGAAGCGATACTTGCTCCCTTCGTCCCTGCCGTCGGTGAGCAGGATGATGGCGCGCTTGCCGCGCACCCCGCCGAAGTAGTAGAGGGCATAGATCACGCTGTCATAGAGCACCGTGTTGCCGCTCGCCTGGAGCCCGGCCAGCCCCCCGGCCAGGACCTCGGGGTTGTTGGTGAAGCGCACTGCCAGGTTGGTCTGGCTGGCGAAGGTGATCACCGCCGCGCGGTCCTTCGGTTTGATCACCGTCTGGAAGAAGCGCAGCGCGCCCTGGACCGCCTCGTCGAGCTGGGTGGCCATCGAGCCCGAGGTGTCGAGCAGGACGCCGGCGTAGATCGGCAGGTCGCGCACCAGCTCGAAGCGGCGGACGGTCTGCTCGGCCGAGTCCTCGTAGACCTTGAAGTCGTCCCGAGTCAGCCCTTCGACCGGCCGCCCCTTGTGGTCGGCGACGGTGGTGTAGAGCTCGACCAGCTGGACGTCGATGCGGTCGCTCGGATTGGGAGAGTTGACCAGCACCAGGTCCTCTGTCGAGTTGCCGTCGGCCAGGTAGGCGACGGCGCGGACATAGGTCAACGATCGGCTGTCCGCGATCAGGATCGGCTGCACGAAGGGTGGCTGGAAGAGAGTCGCGACGCGCGCGTCGTTGAGGTAGAACTCGACCCGCTCGAGCGTGTCGCCTTCCGGCACCTCGACCTGCGCCGCGGCGCGCAAACTGTTGCGGTAGACCCTGCCCGCCTGCGGCTCGGTCAACCGCAAGGCGAAGCGGTGCGGGCCAGCGTTGAGCACGACCTGGTCTTCGGCCAGCGTCTGGCCGCCGGCCCCCAGCGCGGTCGCCTTGACCAGGTGGATCCGCGGCTGCCGTCCGAGGTTGAGCTCGACGCTGAAGGGCGGATGACTCTTGGCGAGGATCTCCCGGCCGTCGAGCAGGAAGCTCACCCGGGCGATCCCCTCGCCGGTCGTCAAGGTGTCGATGCGCAGCGCGCCGGTGATCAGCCCGGGCTGCGGAGGCACGATGCGGATCGTCTGCTCGGCGGAGCGGAGCGAAGCGTTGGCCTCGCCCAGCGCCGCGGTCAGGGGGACGGGCGCGCCGGTCCCGGACCCCTGCCTGGCTACGGCCGTCCCGGCTGTCCCGGCTGCGCCAGCCGCTCCGGAGATCCCGGCTGCCCCGCCGGCCGCGGGCGAGGTTACGGCCCCGCCGGTCCCCGAGGCTCCGACTCCGGCCGGCGCCACCGCTCCCTCGGCTCCTCCTGCCGCCGCGCCGCCCGCGCCGCCCGCGCCGCCCGCAGGCACCGCGGGGATCTCGAGCTCGCTCTGCTGGCGGAAGTAGCGCTTGCCGCCCAGGTCCTCGACCTTGAGGACGAGCGAATAGGGGCCCGGCCGCAGGTAACGCTCGAACACCAGCGGGATGGCGTCGGCCGGCGCCTGCTCCGCGGGCAGGCTGAAGCGGTAGTGGAAGTGCTCGAATAGCTCGTCTCCGCGCAGCACCTCGCCGTCGACCACGAAGCTGTAAAAGGCGTGCCCTTCGAGCTGCTCGGGTGCCGCCGCCTCCCTGGGCACGCGCACCACCCCCTGGACCACCGTGCGGCTGCCGTAGCGGCCCGGGAACGTGACGTCGAGGCCGGCAGGCAGCTCGGCGGCGCCGGCCGGGAGGTCGGTCGACATCGAGGAGAAGCTCGACAGCCATTCGTCGCCAGGCGCCGGCAGCACGTGGCCCCTGGCCTCCGCCAACGTCCAGTCGAGCGCCTCCGAGAGGTAGCCGCCGATCTCCGACCCCTGCGGACAGTGCTCCGCCAGGTCGTTGAGGCCGATCTCGCCGGGCTTCCTCGCCCGCATCTCGGGTGCAGACAGCGACCAGAGCCCCTGGCTCGGCGCCCAGAGCCGGTAGCGGCCGTGCGCCGCCCCCAGGTCCTGGACGAAGACCAGCGAGAAGCCGTGCCGGATGTGGCCGCCGGCGTTGTAGCTCCAGACCTCGAGCGGCAGCACCACCTCGGAGCAGAGCGAGCGGAAGTTGTGGGCCGGCTCGCCAAAGACCAGCAGCATCCGGGCGCGGTCTTCGACGACGTTGCCGTAGCGCTCGCGCGCCAGCTTGGCGCGCTGCTCCCACGCCTCCTGCAGCTCGTTGCGCGGAGTCTGAGGGAAGGGGTCGCGGACGGCCCAGAAGCGCTTCATGAATGCGTCGCGCTGGTAGTCGCGCTGGAGCGCCAGGAAGGCCTCGCGTTCCTTGGCGCTGATCAGCAGCGCCACCTCGTCGAGCCAGTCGCGGTACTTGGGGGCGAGGTCGCGCAGGCGCGCCTCCTGACCCGCGGCAGGCGGCGGCGCCGCCGCGGCTGCCGCGAGCGCCGCCGGCGCCGGGCCGAAGGCTCCCGGGAGAGCCGCGGCCACCCCGATCGCGACCGCCAGCGCCGCCGCCCGGAGGGTCGCCCCCTGGCGCGGCCCCGTCTTCACTCGAGGCGCATGCCTGCGAAACGAACAACGGCGGCGGCAGAGAAGCACCATTGCTGCGATCCTACACCCGCCTGGCGTTCGCGGTGGCAGCTAGACGAACTCCCCGGAGCAAGAGGGAGGGGGCGTCCCCTTCCCCCCGGAGGGGTGGGAAGGGGAATGAGGGGTTGCGGGGGGCGATCCGATCGATGCTTCGAGTAGGCCTCCACCGCCACATCGCAGCGCCTCTCATCCCTCGGCATCTGCACCGCCGATGGGACCCGAGTGTAAAGGCTTACGGGTAGTAGCCGCGGAGGGTCTTGGCCTCCAGACCTGACTGGCTGAGCTTCAGGTCCACGCTGCGGAAGTTCGCATCGGTCGAGGTGTTGGTCGACTGGTAGGCGATCAGATACTGCGAGCGCAGCTCCTCCTGGATCGTGGTGTAGATCGAGGTCAGCTCGGCGGCGCTCTTGATGAAGAACGCCCGGCCGCCGGTCTCCTCGGAGATCTTGGTCAGCTTCTTCTTTTCGATGTCCTCGCCCAGGCCGATGGTGAAGATTGTGACTCCGGCGCGGCGCGCGTACTCGACGGTGTCCTCGTAGCCGAAGCGGCTGTTCTCGTCCCTGCCGTCGGTGAGCAGCAGCAGCGCCCGCTGTCCCTTGATGCCGTTGAAGTAGAAGAGCGAAAAAATGATGGTGTCGTAGAGCGCCGTGCCGCGCTCGGCCTTGAGCCCCGCCAGCCCGCCGGCCAGCTCCGTCGGGTCGTTGCTGAACTTGACGCCGATGTTCGGGTGGTCGTTGAAAGTGATGATGGCGGCGCGGTCCTTCGGCTTGATCGCCTCCTGCAGGAAGCGCAGCGCCGCATCGCGCGAGGTCTCGAGGCTCTTCTCCATCGACGCCGAGGTGTCGAGGACGACGGCGGCGTGGATCGGCAGGTCGGTGACACGCTCGAAGCGGGCGACGCTCTGCTTGACGCCGTCCTCGAACACGGTGAAATCTTTCTGGGCCAGCCCCGCGACCGGCCGGCCGCGGCGGTCGAGCACCGAGGTGTAGAGCTCGACGAACTGCACGTTCAGGTTCTCGATGTTGTTGTCGGGCGAGTTGACGAACACCAGGTCTTCGGTCGAGTTCCCGTCGGGGGTGTAAGCGACCGCCCGGACGTACGCGATCGGCTGGTCTTTGGGCAGGACGATCGGCTGGGTGTAGGGCGGCTGGAACAGGGTCGCGACCAGCGTCTCGTTGAGGTAGAGCTCGACGTGGTCGATCATCTCGCCTTCCGGCACGTCGGTCTCGGCGCGTGCCAGCAGGCTCGATTCGTACTTCTTGCCGCGTTGCGGTTCCGCCAGCCGTACCTTGAACCGGTGTGCCACGGCGTTGATCGTGATCTGGTCGCTCGCCACCTGGTTGCCGGCCGAGTCATAGGCGGTCGCCGTCAGGTTGCGGGGACGGGGCAGCCGGCCCAGGTCGAGCTCGACGCTGAAGGGGGGCTTGAGCTTGGTCAGCACCGCCTTGCCGTCCAGGGCGAAGGTGACCTTGTCGATGCCGCGGCCGGTGGCCAGCGTGTCGAAGCGCAACATGCCGGTCTGCAGCTCGCCGCGCGGGGCGATGATCTTGAGCGCCGTCTCGCCGGTGCCCAGGGCGGCGTTGGCCTCACGCAAGAGGCGCGCGCTCTCGGGGTCGGTCGGCGGCGGCGGCGGAGCTTCCTGGTCCGCGACCGGCACGCTGACGGCGCGCTCCAGGCGGGCGACCTTGGGGGCGTTTAGATCCTCGATCTTGACGATGACCGTGTAGTCGCCGGGCCGCAGCGGGCGCTGGAAGACCAGCGGCAGCGTGGCATCGGGCGGCTCGCTGCCGGGGAAATCGAACTTGTAGCGGAAGTTCTCGAACAGCTTGCCGCCGGCGAGCACCTCGCCGGTCAGCAACAGGTCGTAGGAGCGGTGCTCGCCGAGCTGCAGCACCTTCGCCGCCGCGACCGGCACGGTGACCAGCCCCTGCACCAGGGTGCGGCTGCCGTGGCGTCCGGGGAAGGAGACCTCGAGCTTGGCCGGCAGCAGCTGGGCGGTGGATGGGATGTCGGTCGAATAGGAGTGGAACGAGGTCACCCACTCCCCGCCTGGCCCCTTCGGCTTGGAGTAGTCGAACTTGGCCTGGATCATCGCATAGCCCATGCGCTGGCTGGCCACCCAGTTGATCGCGCTGGCGAGCTGGTCGCCGTTGGGGCAGCTGCTGGCAACCTCGCCGAGGTCGTGCTGGCGCCCGCCGTTGGTGTCGACGAACAATTCCTGGATCCCGCTCATCGGATCCCAGATGCGGAACGGACCGGCCCCCCAGTGCTGGTAGAAGATGACGATGAAGTCCTCGCCCAGCCGGTCGCTGCCGTGGTAGTACCAGGCTTCGAGCGGCCAGATGAGCTGGGTGCAGCGCGACACGATCCGTGCGGCCGGTGTGCCATTGAGCAGGAAGATCCGGGCGCGTTCGTCATTGAGGTGGTGGAACTCGTTGCGCGCCTCGTCGATCCGCGCCTCCCACTCCTGCCGGTAGGAGCCCGCCCTGCCGCGGTCGCGGACCTCCCAGAAGCGGGCGATGAAGGCATCCCGCTGATAGTCCTTGTCGAGCGCCAGAAAGGCCGCCTTCTCATCGGCGGTGATGATGAGCTCCACCGCGTCGAGCCAGTCCTGGTACTGCTTGGGCAGCTTGGCGATCGCTTCCTTCTGCTCTTTGCGCGTCAGCTTCTTCGCAGGGCTGCCCGGGGCAGCGGCGGGGGCGGGAGGGGCGGCCGCGGCGGGCGTGGCGCCTGCGGAGCCTGCGGAGGACACCGCGCCCGCGGCGCTGCCCGCGCCGGAGCCCGCGGCGGCGGCGGCACCGGCGGGAGGAGGCTGGTCGGCGAGCAGGGCAGCGCCCGCGGCGCCCGCGCGAAGAGCGCCCGCGCCAAGGAGGCCGAAAGCACCCAGCAGCAGGACACGCATCGGTGATCGAGCTAGCAGGACCAGAGATCGAGCTATGGGTTCCAGCATAACCTCTAGCAACATGCGCTCCATGACGGTCATTCCGCCATCATGCGCGCCCTGGTTTCCTCGCCGCCCCCGGGGACAGGTCGAGGCCGGGCCGGCGCTCAATCCAATACAATAGCGCGGCCATGCCCGCCGTCTACCTCGACCACAACGCCACCACGCCCCTCGATCCACGGGTGCGCGAGGCCATGCTCCCCTGGCTCGGCGAACGCCATGGCAATCCGTCCTCGCTTCACCGCTTCGGCCAGGCGGCGCGGAACGCCGTCGAAGAGGCCCGCGAGCAGGTCGCGTCGCTCCTTTCTGTCCGCCCTCCCGAGCTGGTCTTCACCGCCTCCGGCACCGAGGCCAACAACCAGGTGATCGAAGGCGTCGCGCAGCGTTGCGGCGGGAGGGGCCACCTGGTGATCTCGGCGATCGAGCACCCGTCGGTGCGTGAGGCGGCGGCGCGCGCCGAGCGGCTCGGCCTGGCGGTCACGCGGGTGGCGCCAGGACCCGACGGAGTCGTCCCGGCATCCGAGGTGATCGCGGCCTTGCGGACCGACACCCTGCTCGTCTGCCTGATGCTCGCCAACAACGAGCTCGGCACCCTGCAGCCGGTAGCGGAAGTGGCGTGGGAGTGCCGCGCCCGCGGCGTGCCGCTGCTCTGCGATGCGGTCCAGGCGGTGGGCAAGGTTCCGGTCCAGGCGCGCGAGCTCGGCGTCGAGTACCTGGTCCTGGGGGCGCACAAATTCTCCGGTCCGCTCGGCGCGGCGGCGCTCTGGGTGCGCGGCGGCGCGGCGCTGGAGCCGCTGCTGGTCGGTGGCAGCCAGGAGCGGCGGCGGCGGGCGGGCACTGAGAACGTGCCGGCGCTGGTCGGGCTGGGCGAGGCGGCGGCGCTGGCCGAGGCGGAGCTCGCCGAGCGCGGCCTCCAGCTCGCGGCGCTGCGCGACCGCTTCGAGGCCGGCCTGGCGGAGATCCCCGATGCCATCGTCCACTGCCGCATGGCGCCGCGCCTCCCTAACACTTCCCACGTGGCCTTTGCGGGCGCCGAGGGGGAGGCGCTGCTGATCCGGCTCGACCTCGCCGGCTTTGCGGTGTCGACCGGCTCGGCCTGCTCCTCGGGGACGGTCGAGCCCAGCAAGACGCTGCTGGCGATCGGCCTGGCGCCGGCCGAGGCGCTCTGTTCGCTGCGCGTCAGCTTCGGCATCGCCAACCGGCCGCACGAGATCGACGCCTTCCTGGCGGCGCTCGGGCGCGAGCTGGGGGAGCTGCGCCGCCTGGTCCCCGCCGCGGCGCCCGCGGCGGTCGCGGCGCTGGCGGCGATCGAGGCGCCCCCCAAGTGAGCGCCGGCCGCCTGACCGCGGTCGCCATGAGCGGCGGTCTCGACTCGTCGGTCACCGCCTGGCTGCTGGCGCAGAGCGGCATCCCGGTCATTGGCCTCTCGATGCTGCTCTGGGACCGTTCGCAGGAGGCGGTAAATGGCCGCTGCTGCGGCGCTCTCGATCTATCTGACGCGCGGCGGGTCGCCCAGCAGGCCGGCATCCCGCATTACACCCTGCGCCTGGACCGGGAGTTTCAGGCCCAGGTCGTCGACCCCTTCGTCGCCGACTACCTGGACGGGCGGACCCCTAGCCCCTGCGTGCGCTGCAATACCTGGATCAAGTTCGATCTGCTGCACGAGCGGGCCCGGCGCCTGGGGGCCGAGCGGATAGCCACCGGCCACTACGCCCGCATCGTCGACGGCCCCGGCGGCCCGGAGCTGCATGCCGCCCGCGACGCCGGCAAGGACCAGAGCTATTACCTTTTCGAGCTCACCCGCGAGCAGCTCGCCGCCTCGCTCTTTCCGCTCGGCGAGCTGACCAAGAGCGAGGTCCGCGAGCTGGCCCGCCAGGCCGGCCTGGTGGTGGCGGAGAAGGGCGAGAGCATGGAGGTCTGCTTCGTCGCCCACGGCGTGCGCGAGTTCGTCGAGACGCAGGTGGCTGCTGCCCCGGGGCGCTTCCCCGGCGCCGTCACCGGCGCTCCGGCGACGCTCGTCGACCGCGCCGGCGGCGAGCTCGGCGCGGGCCAGCCCTACTACCGCTACACGGTCGGCCAGCGCCGCGGTCTCGGTCTGCCGGCCCGCCAGCCGCTTTACGTCCTCGCGATCGAGCCGCGGCAGAACCGCGTCGTCGTCGGCGGCGAGGAGGAGCTGTTTGCCCGCGGCCTGATCGGCGAGCGGCTGCACTGGATCGGTCCGCCGCCCGGCTGGCCGGCAGATCTACCATTGCCGGCACTCCCGGCAGGTCGGGACCCGGCAGACCCGGCCAGCCCGGAGCTCGTCGCGACGGTCAAGATACGCTCCCGCCACCCCGGCGTCGCGGCCTGCATCCGCCCGCGCGCCCGGCGGCGGCCAGATGCCGGCGCCCGGGGCGCCGCGCTCGAGACGGTGGAGGTCGAGTTTGCCGAGCCGCAGCGCGGCGTGACGCCGGGCCAGGCCGCGGTCTTCTACCAGGGCAGCCGTGTCCTCGGCGGCTGCTGGATCCAGGGCCGGCTCGGCTGACGTGTCGCGCGCCGGCCATCTCTGCGCTCCGGGTGGGCCAGCCCGCCTCCTGGGCCGCATCGGGGCGCCGGCGCTGCTCTTCCTGCTCGGCGCCGCCAGCCTCGCCGGTTGCGCCGGCTGCGCTTGCTCCATTGACCGTCGGGCGGATCACGGCCCCCCGAACGTGGTGCGGGTGGGCACCTTGCTGCGGGTGGCGGCCGGAGCGCCGGTGCGGCTGCCGCCGGGCGAGCTGGCGCCGGGAGCGCCCTACCAGGTGGCGGCCGGGTTCTCGACCGCGGAGGTCGCACGGCTGCGGCTCGAGGCCCAGGGAGACGCCCGCCTGGCGACCCTCTCCTGGAAGCTTGCCCAGGACCGTGGCTTTCTCCCGTTCCGCAGCCTCACCTTCCCGCTCGCCGCGGACGGCAAGCTGCACGCCTACGAGGTGGAGCTGCAGCGCGAGCCATACTGGAACGGCCGCATCGATGGCTTGCGCCTGCAGGTCGGTAGCGGCCATCTGCGGCTGATCGGATTCACGGGGCAGCCGCCGAGCGATCCCTACCGCTCAATGCTGCTGCGCGGCGAGAGCGTGCCGGCGCTGCCTGGGCTGGCGCGGCTCGAGATCCCCTTGCCATCCGGCCTCGAAGCCGGGACTGCCCTCGAGACGCGCCTCGGTCTGGTCCCCGAGTACGACCGCCATGGGGTGCGGGCGGTCTTCCGCGCCTACCTCGAACGAAGCGGCGTCCGGCGTCTCTGGCTGGAGCAGGTCGTCGACGGCTCTGCCACCGGGGAAGGGCAGGGATGGCGCCTGCTGCGCCGCGAGCTGCCCGGGTCCGGCGGCGAGGAAGGCGACCTCTCCCGGAATCAATCGGGCGCCGGCGCCGCGACCCGCCTGGTGCTCGAGGTCGAAGCGCGGCGCGACGGCGCCGCCCTGCCTGTGGGGGCGGCGCTGTGGGGCAATCCGGTGCTGGTCCGTCCGCGGCGTCCACCGGGGGGCAATCTTGTCGTGATCCTGATCGACACCCTGCGCGCGGACGTGCTGGGCGCCTACGGCGACCCGGCCGGCCTGACGCCGCGGCTGGATGCCTTTGCCCGGGAAGGGATTCGCTTCGCCGCGATGCAGGCGCCGGCCCCCTGGACGCTGCCCAGCGTCGCCTCGCTGCTGACCGGCCTGCAGCCGCAGACCCATGGCGCCGGGCAGCGCTTCGGCGATCTCGCGCCGGAGAGCCCGCGCCATGACGACTACGCGCCGAGCGGCCTGCGCTTCGGCGTACCGACCCTGGCCTCGACCCTGCGGCAGCAGGGCCTCTACACCATCGGCGTTTACCACAACCTCTACGTCTCGCCCGCCTTCGGGCTGCAGCAGGGTTTCGACGAGTACGCTTCGCTCGAAGAACCGGCGGACCTCCTGGTCGACAACGCGCTCCAGCGCCTTCGCCGCACCTCTCCCGACCGCCGCACCTTCCTCTATCTCCATCTGTTCGACCTGCACGCGCCTTACGATCCGCCCGAGCCGGAGTGCCACGCGGTGGCGCCGCGCTTCGCGCCGATTGCCCATAGCGCCCATAGCGCCCAAAACGCCCAAAGCGCCCATGGCGCCCGCGGCGCGCCTGGCTGGCCGGGCTGCCGCGCCGACCGCGGTCCCGACGGGACGACGGTCCCGGCGCCCGCACTGCGGCCATGGTTCCTGGGGCTCTACCGCGCCGAGGTCGCTTTCGCCGACCGCCAGGTCGGGCGCTTCCTCGATGGCTTGCGCGAGCTCGGCCTCGACCGCTCGACGGTGGTCGCCATCGTCAGCGATCATGGGGAGGAGTTCTGGACGCGGCTCGCCAGCGAGGGCGAGATGGGATACGAGGCCCGCGACCATGGCCATTCGCTCTACCAGGAGCTGCTCCACGTTCCGGCGCTGCTCCGCATCCCGGGGCACCATCCCGAGGTGATCG
Organism: Thermoanaerobaculia bacterium; assembly: GCA_035544875.1. Classification (GTDB taxonomy): domain Bacteria; phylum Acidobacteriota; class Thermoanaerobaculia; order Multivoradales; family UBA5704; genus JASLEW01. The sequence continues at coordinate 461,264 of DASZZP010000083.1, forward strand.
ACGACCCGGTCGAGCTGGTCGACCTCTTTCCGACCCTGCTGCGCGCGGTCGGCGTCGAACCGCCCCCGAGCCAGGGTCAGGACCTGACCCCGCTGCTCGACGGCCACCCGGCGGCGCGGCCCACGCTGATTGCCGACGGCATCCTGCACGGCAAGCAGCGCTGGTCGGTGCGGCGCGGTCCCTGGAAGCTGGTGGTGCCGCGCGACGGCGCCCTGCCGGTCGAGCTCTACGACCTGCGGGGCGATCCGGGAGAGCTGCGCAACCTGGCGCCGCGCGACAGCCGTCTGGTGGCCTCGCTGCGTGCCTGGGGAGAGCGCGAAATCGCGGCGCGCCAGGAGCAGCGGGCGCGCTTCCTCGCCGGCAGCGACGCGCTCGGCGCGACCTATCTCGAGTGGCGCTACATCACCAAGCTGCGCGCCCTCGGCTATCTCCACTGAGCACGACCCACTGAGTCCGGGGGCGCACCATGACATTCCTGCGACATGTCGTCGACCTCTTCGTCCACCTGGATCGCTATCTGGGCGACGCTGTACAGCAGTACGGCGGCTGGATCTACGTGCTGCTGTTCGTGATCGTCTTCTGCGAGACCGGACTGGTGGTCACCCCGTTCCTGCCCGGCGATTCGCTGCTCTTTGCCGCCGGCGCCGTCGCCGGCATGGGCGCGCTCTCGGCGTGGTGGTTGGGAGTCGTCTTCTTGCTCGCCGCGGTGCTGGGCAATACCGTCAATTTCTGGATCGGCCACCTGCTGGGACCGCGGCTGGTCGCGGCCCGCGGCGGGCGGCTGATCAAGGCCGAGCACCTCGAGCGCACCCACGCGTTCTACGAGCGGCACGGCGCCATGACCATCGTCCTCACTCGCTTCGTCCCCATCCTCCGCACCATCGCCCCTTTCGTCGCCGGCCTGGGACGGATGACCTATGGCCGCTTCATGGTCTACAACGTCGTCGGCGGGACGCTCTGGGTGGTGGTCGGCGTCCTCGCCGGCTACCTCTTCGGCAACGTGCCGGTCGTCAAGCAGAACTTCTCGCTGGTCATCCTGGCGATCGTCGTCGTCTCGCTCATCCCCGCGGCGGTGGAACTGCTGCGCGTCCGGCGCCGCGCCGGCAGGGCCCCCGAGCCCCCCGCGGCACGCTAGTACTCCAGAATCGGAATCTTTGCTGCGGCCCCGGCGTTAGAGAGACCGATGGTCGGAGTGGGGACGGTCCCGGAAGACGATTCTCGACCGGCATTTGGCGTTTGGTCCGAGATGTGAGAGTCTTCACCCCGATCTACATCGCCGGACCTCCCGATCTGATCTCGACGATCCGATCTCGCGAGGGTCGCGGGATGCAAACGTAGAGACAGCTGATCCATAGCGGCTCCTTGGTCCCCAGCCAGAGCCCGAGCGGCGGCCGGCCGGCAAGTCCCCCGTTCTTCTTGGTTATTCAAGCCGGAAGACTCCGAGCGCTGAGCGCTCCCCCGAAGCTCTGGGAGTGCGCGCTCGAGAAAGAGCTGGACTGTTCATGACCGATTTTTCTTCCTTCGGCCTCGACCCCGAGCTGCTGCGCGGCGTCGAAGATCTCGGCTTCACTCGCCCCACCCCGATCCAGCGCGACGCGATCCCGCCGGCACTCGCCGGACGCGACGTGCTCGCCTGTGCGATGACTGGCAGCGGCAAGACGGCGGCCTTTCTGCTGCCCATCCTGCAACGCCTGCTCGGCAGGGAACGGGGCACCACGCGCGTGCTGGTGCTCACGCCGACGCGCGAGCTGGCGGCGCAGATCGCTGAGCACTTGGCCGGACTCGCGGCGCACACCGCGGTCACCGGCGCGGCGGTCTTCGGCGGCGTGGCGATGGAGCCGCAGGAGCGCGCCTTCCGCAAGGGAGTCGACGTGCTGGTGGCCACTCCCGGCCGGCTGCTCGATCACTTCCAGTATCCCTATTCCCGCCTCGACGGCCTCGAGGTCCTGGTGCTCGACGAGGCCGACCGGATGCTCGACATGGGCTTCCTCCCCGACGTGCGCCGCATCCTCGACCAGCTGCCGCAGGCACGGCAGACCTTCCTTTTCTCGGCCACCCTGCCGCCGCCGATCGTGACGCTGGCACGCGAGATGTTGCGCCAGCCCGTAATCTTGAACGTCGAGCGCAAGCCGGAGCCGGCGGTCGGCGTCACCCAGGCGGTCTACCCGGTCGCCCAGGAGCTCAAAGGGGCGTTGCTGCTCGAGCTGCTGCGGCGCGACGAGATCAAGAACGTCCTGGTCTTTACCCGCACCAAGCACCGCGCCAACCGGCTGGCTGACTTCCTCGAGCGCCATGCGGTCTCCTGCGACCGCATTCATGGCAACCGCAGCCAGCCCCAGCGCACCGGCGCGCTCGCCCGTTTCAAGGAGGGCAGCCTGCGCGTGCTGGTGGCCACCGACATCGCGGCGCGCGGCATCGACGTCGAAGCGCTGTCACACGTCATCAACTTCGACGTGCCCAACGTCCCCGACGACTACATCCACCGCGTCGGGCGCACCGCGCGCGCCGAGGCGACCGGCGACGCCTTCACCTTGGTCGCGCCGCAAGAACAGGGCGAGCTGGTGGCCATCGAGCGGGCGATCGGCCGGCGCCTGCCGCAGCTGACGCTTCCCGGCTTCGACTATCAGGCCAAGAGCGCGGAGCGCCTCGAGATCCCGCTTGCCGAGCGGATCGCGGCGATCCGCGCCCGCAAGGCAGAAGAGCGCGCGCGGGCGCGGGAGAAGGCCGATCGCAAGGCGCAGCAGGCAGCCGGGCAGCCGCAGCACGTTGGCCCGCATGCCGTGGCCGGCCGCCGGCAAGATGGCCGACGGCAGCCGCCCAACACCCCGGACGCGCCGGCTGGCGAACGGCGCCGCCACCAATCGCGCTCGCTGGCTGGAGCCGGCGTAGCCGGTGCCAACGGCGCCGGCGGCGCTGGCTACCCCGCGCACGGCGGGAGCGCGCCCGCTCCTTCCCGCGACCCTCGTTCCCAGCGCTCACCTGAGCGCGGCCATCGTCCGGCCGACCAAGCTTCCCGCGCCGCCGATTCAGGGCGCCGGCAGTTCGATCGCGATCGCCGGCCCGCCGGCCACCGCCCCGTTGGCGACGCGCAGCCGCGTCTCCCGCGCATGGAGGCCGAGCTCGAGCGCCTCGGCGACACCGAGACCCGCACCAACCGGACCGCCACGGCCTTCCGGCCGCGCTTCAAGGTGCCGCGCTAGTAGAAAACATCCCGGAGCAAGAGGGTGGTGGCGTCCCCTTCCCCCCCGGCGCCGCCGGGCAGGCCGGCACATCTACCATTGCCGGCACTCCCGGCAGGTCGGGACCCGGCGGCTTCCGACAACCGGGAAGGGGACTTGCGGGGGTTGCGGGGGGCGATCTGATCGATTCTTCGAGTAGGTCTCCATCGCCACAGCGCAGGGCCTTTTTCATACCTCGCGCTGGCGGCCGCGGCGCTTGAGGAGCTTGCGCACCTCGGCGATTGACCGCTCGTGGATGAAGTAGGCGATGGCGGCCTCGCCGACTCCCCAGGTGCCCGCAAAGGCAACACCGGCGGAGATTGCCTCGCCGCCAACTGGAAAGACCACCTTGGCCAGCGCGCGCGCCGCCTCCCGCAGCACGAAGGCGGCGCCGATGTTGGCGCCCAGCGCCACCAGGAACTCGCGCGCCGCTCCTGCCGACATCTCCCGTCCCGAGATGTAGGAGATGCCGGTGATGAGCCCGACCTGCAGGGCGGTGAGCGGAACGATGTCGGCGACCGGGATCGGCACCGCCGCGATCCCGGCGCTCAGCGATGCCGCGGCGCCGATCAGCCGGCGCGCCATCCGCTCCTGCACGCTGCGCAGCCGGCTCAGCCGGGCCATCTGGATCTGGGCGCTCTGCGGCAGGCCGTCGACGAGGTATTCGACCAGCCGGTCGATGTTCCAGGAGTTGGAGTAGGCCAGCGCGCCATCGGCGCCGTACTCCGCGTACGCCGAGACCGGGAGCACCTTGGCCAGCGCGACCCCCTGCTCGCGCAGCGCGCCGTCGACGGCGGCGACCGCCAGCTCGATGTTCCGTTGCTTGACCGGGTCGGCATACGGCGGCTCGACCCGCTTCGGATCGAGCTCGTCCACCTGGGTGACGAGCGCCACCACCGGCGGCTCGAAGCCATGTTTCTGCGCGATGAAGCGGCGGATCACGACGATGTTGCCGACGTCCTCGGCGATGTGGGCATCGACCTCCTTGGCTTTGCACAGGAAGAGGATGGAGTCGGGCGCCTCGCCGCGCACCGTTTCTTTGATCTGATCGCCGGCGCGCTTGAAATTTGCCGATTCCGGCTGGGTGCGGTCGCCGAGGCCGCGGGTGTCGAGAATCCGCAGCTCTCCCTTGGGACTCTTGTAGGCATACCAGGTGAGCTGGCCGGTCTGCGACAGCACCGACCCCACCGCTGCCACCCGCTCGCCGAAGATGGCATTGACCAGCGACGATTTTCCGGCTCCCCGGCGGCCCAGGATCATCAGCTTCGGCGGTCTGGCTTCCATCAGCAGCTCCTTGAGCTGGAAGACTTCCTTGCCCAGCCGCTCCCGCGACGGGCCGGGGAGGCTGGCCAGCGTCCGTTCGAGGACTTCTGCCAGTGCGCCGAAGACGGAGTCGTCCACGGGCCGTAGGATAGCGTTGCACGAGCTGCGCCGCCGCACCGGCACCCCCGTTGCTCGCGATCCAGGTAAAATGTGGCGGCGCCGGCGGATCAGGCTTGGCGCCGGAGGCGGCAAGCCATGCAGGCCGATCTAGGGGTTCTCTACCGGGACGAAGACCTGCTGGTGGTCGACAAGCCGGCTGGAATCGCCGTGCATCGCGGTTGGGCCCACGACCGAGAGTTCGCCCTGACGCTGGCGCGCCGGCTGGCGGGCCGGCACGTCTATCCGGTCCACCGCCTGGACCGCGGCACCAGCGGCGCCCTGTTGCTGGCATTGACCCCCGAGATCGCCAGTCGACTCGCCGCTGGTTTCGAGACCGGCCGGGTCCACAAGCGCTATCTCGCCCTGGTGCGGGGCGTTCCTCCCGAATCGGGTGTCATCGAACATCCGCTGCCGCGCTCTCCCGGCGGGCCGCGGGTGAGCGCGGTCACCGAGTTCCGGCGGCTTGGCACTTTCGAACGCTATGCCCTGCTCGAAGTGGTCCCTTTGACAGGCCGGCTGCATCAGATCCGGCGTCACCTCAAGCACCTTTCCCACCCGCTGATCGGCGATGTCCGCTACGGCAAGGGCGAGCACAACCGGCTCTTCCGCAGCCGGTTCGGCCTGCATCGCCTGGCGCTGCATGCCTTTGAGCTGGCCTTCGAGCACCCGCGGCGCGGCGTGCCGCTGCGGGTCCGCGCGCCGCTGCCCGAGGACCTTGCCGGGCCCCTGCGAGCCATGGGCCTGACGCCGCAAGTCAGCCCGCCAGTGCCAGTCCTAGTTGGGGCCGCTTGTCCAGGCGATCCTCAAGGCATGAAACAGGCGCTGCGATGTGGCGGTGGAGGCCTACTCGAAGCATCGATCGGATCGCCCCCCGCAACCCCGAGATCCCCTTCCCGGTTGTCGGAAGCCGCCGGGTCCCGACCCGGCGGCGCCGGGGGGGAAGGGGACGCCCCCTCCCCTGGCGCACGGACCAATTCCATTTCGAGGCACGATCGGTGAGCCTTCCGCGCCGCCGCCCGCGGCTCCTCCCGGCGCCCTCCAGGCGCCCGCTGATCGTGGTGGCGAGCCTCCTCGCGCTCGCCGCCGCGCCGCCTGCCCGCGCCGCTGGTCTGGTGGTACCGGTAGGGTGGGCGTGGGGGCTGCTCGATCGCGCCGCAGCGGGTGCGCTACCCAGGCCGCCGGGCGCCGGCCCCCTGGCTCCCCCGCCAGCGGGTGCCGACAGCAGCCTGCCGCTCGACGAGCGCCGGCTCGCCCTGGGCGCCGTGCAGGGCCCGATGGATCTCTACCAGCTGCCGGACACCCCGGGTCCCTGGACGGCGCTGGCGCGGACTTCCGGCGTCCGCACCGACCGCGCCGATCTCACCGGCGGCTACGCCGCGGACCGGGTAGGTGCGTTCATCGGTCCCGGCTCGACCAGTGATGAAAGCGTCGTCCGCATCGACGGTTTCGAGGTCGGAGCGGCCGGGCAGCATGGATTCCCGGTCGGCTTCGGCGTGGTCTCGGCCGACGAGATCCAGGTCTCGACCGGCGGCGGCGACATCACCGCGCTCGCGCCGGGCCTCGAGATCAACCTGATCCAGAAGCGCGGCACCAACGAGTGGCGCGCCAGCGGCCGCGTCCTGGCGACCGGCGGCGCGCTCGCCGGGGCGACTCCGCCCGTGCACGGCCTCGCCGCGAGACAGACCGCGGCGCGCGAGGATCTGAGCGCCAACCGGGTGCGCGACGCCAAGGTCTTCGGCCTGGAATCCGGCGGCCCGCTGGTCCGCGACCGGCTCTGGCTCTGGGGATCGTTCGATCGCACGCAGGCGCGCGAAACGGTCTTCGGCGGCCAGCCGGTCGGCAGCCTGTTCGAGCAGGGGGCGGCCAAGCTCAACGCTCAGCTGCTGGCGGGAGACTCCGCGGTCTTCGCCTGGAACCGCGGCGAACAGAGCGGCAGCGGCCTCGACGCAGGACCGGAGCGGGCGCCGGAGACGACCCTCGAGCATCGCGCGCTGGCCAGCGTGCTGAAGCTCGAGGACACGGCGATCTTCTCGCCGCGCTCCTACGCCACCGCCGCTGCCGGCCTGATCCACGACACCACGAGGGATGTGCCGGCCGCGGGCCTGGGTGATTACCTCCGCATCGACAGCGCCGGAGTGGCGCACGGCAGCTGGTTTGCCCGCGGCGAAGATCGCCGCACCCGGGCGGCGACGCTCTCCGCCAGCGAGCTCCTTGGGGGCGGCGCCGTGACGCACGAGCTCCAGGCGGGTGCCGAGTGGCGGCGGACCGCCGGCGAATCGAGCCTCGCGGCCCCGGGAGGCGGCCGGAGCTTGACCGCGGGCCAGAACTTCGGCCTCGACCCCAACATTGCGGTGCTCGAGCTCTTCCGCGGCGGCGCCGTGGACTCGACCGTCGAGCGGGGCGGCCTCTGGGCGTCCGACACCCTGACCTGGGGCGGACTTGCCGCGACCGCCGGCCTGCGCTACGAGGTCCAGACACTCGCCAACCGGCCGAGCGCCATCGCCGGCAATCCTTTCGAGCCGCTGCTCGCCGCGGTCGACTTCGCCGGCAACGGCGCCGGCGGCGTGCGCTGGACGAGCTGGCTGCCGCGCCTCGCCGCCACCTACGCCGCCGGCCGGGAGCGGCGGTGGGTGCTGCGCGGATCGCTTTCCCGCTATGCCTCCCTGCTGGCAAGCGACATCGCTGCCCGGGTCAACCCGGCGGCGCCGGCGAGCGCCTCCTACTACGTCTATGACCCCGACCGCGACCTCACTCTCGACAGCGGCGAGCACGAGCCCGAGCATTTCTGGTATTCGTCGGGGTTCGATCCGCGGCTGCCGCCAGGGGTGTCGCCCAACGCCATCGACTCGAAGCTGGGCCCGGAGCTCACCGACGAGGCGATAGCCGGCGCCGAGTACGCGTTCGCGGCCGACGGCCGGCTCGGGTTCTATGCCACATACCGCAGGATCAGCCACGTCCTGGAAGAGCACCTGCTGGCCCGCGACAGCGTCACCGGACAGGTGCTGGTTCCGGCGCTGGCCGACTGGGTGCCGGCCGGCTGGCTGCGCGGCCAGCTGCCCGACGGATCCGCCTACAACGTGCCCTACTACGACCTGCGGCCGGGCCTGACCGCGACCGGGGGGACGCTGCTCGACAATGGCAACCTTCGCCAGCAGTTCGTCGGCCTCACCCTCGAGGGGCACAAGCGCCTCGCCCAGCGTTGGATGGCCCGCGGCTATGTCAACTGGCAGAACTGGACCCGGCAGTTCGGACGCAACTACCGCCGGACCTACGATCCGACCTTCGCCCAGCGCAACAGCGACTACCTCGGCCAGCCGGTGACCGGACGCGCTGGGCTCCTGGACCAGAGCGCCATCTACCTGAGCAGCCGCTGGTCGTTCAACCTCAGCGGGCTCGTACAGCTGCCGGCCGGGTGGAACGCCGCCGCGGCCGTCAACGGCCGCCAGGGCTTCCCGCTGCCGTACTTCCGCCAGGCCCCGCGCCCGAACGCCGGGCCGGTCGAGGTGCTGCTGACCGATCGCCTCGACAGCTTCCGCGGCGGCGACCTGGTCAGCCTCGACGCCCGCCTGGACAAGGAGCTCGAGCTGCGCCGCGGCGACGTGGGGCTCAGCCTGAGCCTCGAGGCGCTCAACCTGCTCAACGCCGGCACCGTGTTGCGCCGCCAGACCGATCTCGGTGTCTCCCGCGCCAACTTCGTCGACGAGGTCATGGCGCCGCGCCTTTTCCGCCTCGGCCTGCGCATCCACTGGCGGTGACGGCGGCGCTGGTAAAGTGCGACGACACGGTCCGGCTGGCTTCGATCGACTGCCTGCTGCCGCTGCGCGAGGTCTACGCCAAGGTCGTCCGGCCCCCAACCGCTGAGCCGCCCGGTCAAACCGGGGCGGGTTGGCTGCGCGCGCGGACCAAGTGCCGGCACCAAGCTGAGTGTTAGGCTTGATGCTTCATGACCACCCTGGTTCCTCCCACGACGGCCACTCGCATCTCGACGTTGCAAGCGTTCCGCAGGGTGCCGCGCACCGGCGTGGTCTACGTCACCCGCGAGGCTGGCGCCCGGGGATATGTCGCCGGGCATCCCGACTGGTGCAATCTCGGCCAGGGTCAGCCGGAGACCGGACCGCTGCCCGGAGCGCCACCCCGTGTCGCTCGTCTCGCGATCGACCCGGCCGACCACGAGTACGCGCCGATCGGCGGCATCTGGGAGCTGCGCCAGGCGGTGGCGGCGCTCTACAACCAGCTCTACCGCCGCGGTCTGCCCTCGCAATACAGCGCCGAGAACGTGGCGATCTCGGGCGGCGGCCGGGCGGCGCTGACACGGGCGGTCGCCTCGCTCGATCGGGTCAATCTGGGCCACTTCCTGCCCGACTACACCGCCTACGAGGAGCTCCTCGACATCTTCCGCCTGGTGACGCCGATCCCGATCCTGCTGTCGCGCGAGCAGGGCTACGGTTTCAGCGTCGAGGATCTGCGGCGCGAGGTGCTCGGTCGCGGTCTGTCGGCGCTGCTGCTGTCGAACCCGTGCAACCCGATGGGGAAGGTGATCTCGGGCGACGAGTTGGCGCAGTGGGTGGAGGTGGGCAGGCAGCTCGACTGCACGCTGCTGATCGACGAGTTCTACTCGCAGTACATCTGGCGCCTCGGTCCGGGCGAGCCTGGACCGCTGGTCAGCGCCGCGCGCTACGTCGAGGACGTCGACCGCGATCCGGTGGTCATCGTCGACGGACTGACCAAGAACTGGCGCTATCCCGGCTGGCGGGTGACCTGGACGCTCGGGCCGCGCCAGGTCATCGAGGCCGTCGAGAGCGCCGGCTCGTTCCTCGACGGCGGCGGCTCGAAGCCGCTGCAGCGGGCGGCGATCGAGCTGATGGACCCGGCGCGAGTGCTGACCGAGAACGCGGCGATCCGCACCGCCTTCCTGGCCAAGCGGCAGCTGATGCTCGAGCGGATCCGCGAGCTCGGCATGCGGGTCGACCGCGAGCCGGAGGGGACGTTCTACGCCTTCGTCTCGGTGCGCGACCTGCCGTCGTCGATCTCCGACGGCATGACCTTCTTCCGCGCCGCCCTCGAACACCGGGTGATCTCGGTGCCCGGCGTCTTTTTCGACGTCAACCCCGGCCGCCGCCGCGCCCAGCGCCTGTCGCGTTTCCACCAGTACGCACGCCTCTCCTTCGGCCCTACTTTCGAGGAAGTAAGCCGTGGCCTCGACCGCCTGGGTCAAATGATCCGCGCAGCCACCTGAGGGAGAAGCGTCGAAGTCTCCGTCGCTCCAACCCCGGAGGGGCCTTGCCGCCCCTCGAAGCTGGTGCAGTGAGTGAGGCCCTGCAGACGGCGCGGCCCGTTTGTCAGGATAGAATTGTTCCTCTACCTCCCGCAGGCCAGGCCGGAGGGGCCCTGCCGTGGTAGGTCCAACCCCACGAGGAAAGAGCATGCGCGAGCTGATCCGGCGTCCTGGTTCGTCGATCCTGACTGTTGTCCTGCTGGTTCTGGCCGCCGCGGCCCTTCCGGGAGCAGTGCCCGCGGCCGCCCGGGCGGTGGAAGAGGCCAAGCGGGGGAGCAACGCCGAGCGGCTGCCAGGCCTCGAGGACCCGTCGGGCTTCAAGGCGCTCAAGTACCGGCTGCTGGGGCCGGCCTGGGGCGGGCGGGTGGCGCGGGTGGCTGGCGTCGCGGGCAACCCCAACCTCTATTACCTCGCCGCGGCATCTGGCGGGGTGTGGAAGAGCACCGACGGCGGGCTCACCTGGTCGCCGATCTTCGACGAGCAGCCGGCCATGTCGATCGGCTCCATCGCCGTCGCGCCTTCCGATCCGAACGTGATCTATGTCGGCACCGGCGAGGCCAACATCCGCGGCAACGTCGCGGCGGGCGACGGCATCTACAGATCGGTCGACGCCGGCAAGAACTGGACCCACGTCTGGAAGCAGGTCGGGCAGATCGGAACCATGGCCGTGCACCCCGGCAATCCCGACATCGCCTTCGCGGCGGTCCTCGGGCACGCCTTCGGCCCCAATCCGGAGCGCGGCGTCTACCGCACCAGGGACGGCGGCAAGAGCTGGCAGCAGGTCCTCAAGAAGGACGCCGACACCGGGGCCTCGGACGTCGCCCTCGATCCGTCGAACCCCAACATCGTCTTCGCCGGCCTCTGGCAGGCGCGCCGGCGCCCCTGGACCATGACCAGCGGCGGACCGGGCAGCGGCCTCTATGTGTCGCGCGACGGCGGCGACAGCTGGACCCAGCTCACCGGCAAGGGGCTGCCCGAAGGGATCTGGGGCAAGATCGGCATCGCGGTCGCGCCCTCGGACGGACGGCGCGTCTATGCGCTGATCGAGGCCCAGGAAGGCGGCTTGTTCCGCTCCGACGACGGCGGCGAGAGCTGGACTCTGGCGAGCGGCAATCACGAGCTGCGCCAGCGCGCCTGGTACTACTCGACCCTGACCGTCAACCCGATCAATCCCGACGAGATCTGGTGTCCGCAGGTGCCGCTGCTGCGCAGCATCGACGGCGGCAAGACTTTCCGTCACGTGATCAACCTGCACCACGGCGACAACCATGACGTCTGGATCGACCGCCGGAACCCCAAGCGGGTGATCGTGGGCAACGACGGCGGGATCGACCTGTCGAGCAACGGCGGCGAGAGCTGGGTCACGCCGCCGCTGCCGATCGGGCAGTTCTACCATGTATCAGCCGATACCCGGGTGCCGTTCCGGGTCGCCGGCGCGCTGCAGGACATCGGCACCGCCCAGGGCCCCACCAACAGCCTGAGCGGCGGCGGCATCCCCAACTCCGCCTGGTACGACGTGGGCGGCGGCGAGGCCGGTTTCGTGGTCTCCGATCCGCTCGACCCCGAGATCGTCTACGCCGGCGAGTACGGCGGCTTCATCTCGCGCTACGACCATCGCACCGGCGAAGCGCGGCACGTCGGCGTCTACCCCGAGAACCCCTCCGGCCATGGCGGCGAAGACCTGAAGTACCGCTTCCAGTGGACGGCGCCGATCGCCCTCTCGCCGCACGACCCCAAGGCGGTCTATCACGCCGCCAACGTGCTCTTCCGCACCACCGACGGCGGCCAGAGCTGGACCCCCATCAGCCGCGACCTGACGCGCGACGACAAGTCGAAGCAGACCTGGTCGGGAGGCCCGATCACCGGCGACAACACCGGGGTCGAGATCTACTGCACGATCTTCGCTGTAGCCGAGTCGCCGCTGGCCAGAGGGGTGATCTGGGCCGGCTCCGACGACGGCCTGGTGCATGTGACGCGCGACGACGGCAAGAACTGGGCCGACGTCACCGCCGCCATCCCCGGGCTGCCCGAGTGGGCGACGGTGGTATCCATCGAGCCGTCGCATTTCGATGCCGGCACGGCCTATGTGGTGGTCGACGCGCACCGCCTGGACGACCCCCAGCCCTACCTGTGGCAGACGGCCGACTATGGCCACAGCTGGCGGCGGCTCGACGGCGGCCTGCCGCGCAACAACTACCTGCACGCGGTGCGCGAGGATCCGTGGCAGCGCGGCATGCTCTATCTCGGGACCGAGCACGGCGTCGTCTTCTCGCGCGACGGCGGCGCCCACTGGCAGTCGCTGAAGCTCAACTTACCCGCGGTCGCCGTGCACGACATCGCGGTCAAGGAAGGCGCCTTGGTGCTCGCCACCCACGGACGCTCGTTCTGGATGTTCGATCACCTCGCCCTCCTCTATCCCGCGTCGCGGCCGGCCGCCCAGGCCGCACATCCGCCCGTGGCGCCGGGCGCTCGCCTGACCCTCGCGCCGGATGCGGTCCGCTGGGCCCTGCGCAACGGCATCGGCTTCGGCTGGAGCGGCGAGAACCCGCCCCGGGGCGCGGCGATCTTCTACGAGCTCGAGAAGGCGCCCGCCAAGGGCAGCGAGGTCACCGTCGAGATCCTCGACGGCGCCGGCAAGCTGGTCAACACCTTGACCAGCAAAGAGAAAGAGCCGACCGGCGCCTCCGAGTACGTCGAGGAGGAAAAGGAGGCGCGCAAGAAACTGGCGCTCTCGAAAGAGCCGGGCGTCCAGCGCGCGGTCTGGGACCTGACCTGGGCCGGCGCCGAGATGATCCCGGGCGCCAAGCTCGACGCCGGCGATCCCGAGCAGGGGCCGCGGGCGCTGCCGGGGACCTACACCGTGCGTCTGACCGTCGAGGGCCAGAGCTCGACCCTGCCTCTACGCCTGCTGCCGGACCCGCGCGAGACCGTGCCCGCGGCCGCGCTCGCCGCGCAGCTCCGCCTCTCCCTCGAGATCCGCGACCAGATCACCCGCTTGACCCGCGACGCCACGCGGCTGCGCTCGGTGCGCCAGCAGCTGCTGGCGCGCAACGAGCTGCTCAAAGGAGAGAGCCGGGCGGCCGAGCTGGTCAAGGGTTCGAGCGAGCTGGCGCAGAAGCTCGACGGCCTGGAAGCGAAGATGCAGAACCCCAAGGCCGAGATCGTCTACGACGTCCTGGCGCAGAAGGGCGGGGCGCAGCTCTATTCGCGCCTTGCGCCGCTGCTCGAATGGGCGAAGGAAGGCGACGGCGCGCCCACCGAAGGGATCGAGACGCTGTTCGCCTCTGAGAAGCGCGAGCTCGACGCCGACGAAGCGGCCCTCAACGGCCTCCTCGGCACCGACCTCGCGGCGCTCGACGCCGCCGCCGTCAAGCTCGACCTGCCGCGCATCTACGTGCCGGCCGCCGGCCCCGCCAATCAATAGGCTCGCGGCCCCTCCCTCCTGCGGGGTCGGAGCGAGCAGGAACATTTGCCGCCGGTCGTGTGTCTAATACTCTTCGAGATGCCTTCCCGCACTCCCAGTGTGCTGTGGGCCGCCGCCTTGCTGCTGCTGGCGCTCGCCGCCGCACCCGCCGGCTCCACCGCATCCGCGCGGCTTGCACGCGCTGCGCCTGGAGAGACTCCGCGGGCGAAAGCGGCACCGCGGCAGGAGGGCTGGAATCAGTTCAAGCAGCTGGTGGCGAAGGGTAAGCTCCAACAGGCCTCGCGGCTGGCGGCGGCGTTGCGCGACCAAGCGCGGGCGGCGGGCGACGAGAAGGGATGGCTGCGCGGGCTGGTGCGCCAGACGCAGCTGCTCACCGAGCTGCAAGAATACGAGGCCGCGGCGCGTCTCCTGCAGGAGCAGCCATGGCCGCGCTCGCCGCTCTACCGCACCACGCTCGATCTTTTCTATGCCCGGGCGCTGCTCTACTACTACCGCTACGCGGGCGAGGCGATCGACCGGCGCGAGCGGGTCGAGTCGGGCGGCGCCCTCGATCTCGAGCTTTGCACCGGCGGCCAGCTCTTCGCCGCCGCCGCCGGCGCTTATCGCGACGCGTGGCAGCAGCGGGGCGAGCTCGGGGCGACACCGCTCGCCCGGCTCGCCGACTACGTCGAGCCCAACAACTACCCGCCCGGTGTGCGCGGCACCTTGCGCGATGCGCTCGCCTACCTCTTCGTCGACCTGCTCGCCGACACCCGCCTCTGGTCGCCGCGCGAGAGCAACGAGCTCTATCTGCTGGATCTCCCGGCCCTGGTCGCCGGCGACCCGGCGCGCGCCGCGGCGGTCAAGCTCGACGACCCCGCGGTCCACCCGCTGGAGAAGCTCGGCGCGTTGCTCGCCGACCTCGAAGCCTGGCACGCCGCCGGCGGCCGGCGCGCCGCGGCGCTCGAGGCGCGCCTGGAGCGGCTGCGCCGGCTGCATGCCGCGCTGACCCGCCCCGCCGACTGGGCGCTGGTGCGGGCCGATCTCGAGCGGCGTCTCGCCGCGTTTCGCGCCGATCCGTGGTGGTCCGCCGGCATGGCCCAGCTCGCCGAGCTCACCCGCGACATGGACGAGCCCGACAGCCTGCGGCGGGCGCACGGCCTGCTGCGCCAGGGCGAGGAAGCCTTCCCCGATTCGCTGGGAGGCCGGCGCTGCCGGGCGCTCCGCGAGGGCATCGAGGCGCCCGACTTCGGGCTCAAGGCGATGACCAGCGACGCGCCGGGCCGCCGCTCGCTGGAGGTGACGCACAAGAATCTCGCGCGGCTCTTCTTCCGCGCTTACCGTCTCGACGTGCGCCGGCGGATCGAGCACCGCGAGCAGCCGGTGCCTGACGACTGGCCGCGGCCCGGCGGGGCCGGTGGGAAGGCCCTGGGCGCGCCGTCCGCCAGCTGGACCGCGGAGCTTCCCGCGACGCCCGACTTCCGGCAGCACCGGACCTACCTGACGCCTCCTCTCGTCGCGACCGGCGTCTACCTGGTGGCGGCCTCGGCGCGCAAGGACTTTGCCGGGAAGGGAAACCGGCTGGACGCCGCCTCGCTCGTCCTCGGCGACCTCGTCCTCCTGGTGCGCCGCGAGGGCGACCGGGGACTCGCCGTGCGGGCCATGTCGGGATCGACCGGCGAGCCGTTGGCCGGCGTCGAGGTCCGCTTCTACGGTGAAGAAGATAGGGCGCGGCCAGCGGCCAGCGAGGCGACCGGCGCCGACGGCCTGGTCCACCTCTCGCATCTCACGAGGGGCGAATACGCGACGGGCCTGGTGCTGGCACTGCGCGGCGGCGAGGTGGCGTTCGCCTGGACGTCGATCGCAAGCCCCGGCGAGAGCCCGGGGGGCGATTCGGCGCTGATCTACACCGACCGCAGCATCTATCGTCCAGGTCAGAGGGTGCTGTGGAAGGTCCTGGCCTATGGCAGCCCTTCGCCGACCTCTCCGCCGCGGCCAAGGCCGGCGAGACCGGCCACCGTGACCCTGCACGACCCCAACGGGCAGGAGGTGGCGCAGGCGGTCGTGACCACCAACGAGTTCGGCACTGCGGCCGGCGAATTCACCCTGCCTCCGGGGCGGCCGCTCGGCACATGGCGGCTCGAGTCCACCCCGGAGGGAAGCGCCACGATCCAGGTCGAGGAGTACAAGCGGCCGACCTTCGAGGCGAAGCTGCTCGACCCGGCGGAGCCGCTGCGCCTCAACCGGCCCGCTCGCCTGCGCGGTGAGGCCCGCTACTACTTCGGGTTGCCGGTGACGGCCGGGCGCGTGGCCTGGCGGGTGCGGCGCCGGCCGATCTATCCGCGGTGGGACTGGCTCTCGATCGACCCGGCAAGCGAGGTGCGCGGCGAGCCGGGTGAGGTGGTGGCCGCGGGCCAGGCGGCGCTCGGCGCCGGCGGCGGCTTCGAGATCGCCTTCACTCCGCGTGCCGACGAGCGCGAGAGACCCGAGGAGAGCGCTGGTCCCGAGGAGGGCGCCGCCCGGAGCATCTCCTACAGCTACCTGGTCAGCGCCGAGGTCACCGACGAGGGCGGCGAGACGCGGGAGGCGGAGCGCGCCTTCCGCCTCGGCTGGGTGGCGGTGGAGGCCGAGGTCATTGCGGATGGGGCCTTCTTCCTGGCAGGCGGGCCGGCGCGGCTGCGCATCGCCCGGCGCGATCTCGACGGCACTTCGCGGCCGGGCGAGGGGAGCTGGCGCCTGCTCGAGCTGCGCCAGCCGGCCGGTGCCGCGCTGCCGGCCGACGAAGAGGCGCCGCCGGCGGCCGCGGGCGCCTTCCAGACCCCGGGCGACCGCCAGCGCCCACGCTGGGCAGAAGCGGACACGCCCGCCAGCGCCCTGCGGCGCTGGGCGGACGGCCGTCAGCTCGCCACCGCGACCGTGCGCCACGACGTGCGTGGACAGGCCGAGGTGGAGCTGCCGGTCCTGCCGCCCGGTGCCTACCGCCTACGCTACGAGACGCGGGACGACTTCGGGGCGCGCTGTGAGGCCGTCTACGAGCTGGTGGTTGCGGGCTCGGCCACACGGTTGGCGCTGCCGGTCGTGCTGCTCGCCGAGTCGCCGAGCGTGCGGGTCGGCGGGACGGCACGTTTCCTGGTGCGCTCGGGACTCCCCGACCAGCCGTTGCTTTTCGAGCTGCGGCGCGGCGACCGGCTGCTGAGCCGCAGCCTGCGCTCGGGCCGCGACGCCGAGATCGTCGAGCTGCCGGTCGGACCCGAGGACCGCGGCGGCATCGCCGCGCGCCTGGTTCTGGTTCGCGACCATCAGCTGCTCGCGGCGGAGGCGTCGGTCTTCGTGCCGTGGGACGATCACGAGCTGGCGCTCGAGTTCAACACCTTCCGCGACCGCATCCGGCCGGGGACCGCTGAGACCTGGCGGGTGAAGGTGCGGCCGCTGGACGGCTCGGCTCCGGAGGCCGCGGCGGCCGAGCTGCTCGCCTACATGTACGACCGGAGCCTCGACCTCTTCGTCCCACACCAGCCGCCGGCGCTGCTCGATGCCCTGCCGCGTCTGGACCGGGTCGAGAGCTGGGAGTCCACCCTCGGGGGCGACGGCGAAACGATCGGCGGCTGGGATTGGCCGCGGGTCGCCGCGGAACCCGAACTGCATGGCGACGACCTGAGCGCGAGACTCTGGCCCGCCAGGATGCGAAGGAGGCGCGGTGGTGTCGCCGGCGCCGGTATCGGCGGCGTGGGCGGTTACGGCGGTATCGGCGTCACTGCCTTCGGGCCGCCGGTCATCGCGCCGCCGGCAATGGCGCCGCGCCCCGCCTTCGCAGTTGCCGAGACCAGCACGGTGGCCGCCCCTGCCGAGCGTCGGAGCGAGCGGCGGATGACAGCGCCGGCAGAAGGCGGCATTCCCAAGCCTCCGCCTCCGTCCCCGCCGCCGGTGCAGCTGCGCTCGGACTTCGCCGAGACCGCCTTCTGGCAGCCGCACCTGCTGACCGGCGCCGACGGCACCGCCACCCTCGAGTTCAAGGTGCCGGACTCGGTGACCGCGTGGAAAGTCTGGGTGCACGCGGTGAGCCGCGACCTGCGCAGCGGCTCGCTCAACCGCGAGGCGCTCAGCGTCAAGGAGCTGATGGTGCGTCCATACCTGCCGCGCTTCCTGCGCGAGGGCGACCGGGCCGAGCTGAAAGTGGCGGTCAACAACGCCTCCGCCGCCGAGCTCGCGGGCAATCTGCGCCTGGAGATCCTAGACCCGGAGAGCGAGCAGAGCCTGGCCGCTGCCTTCGGGCTCGCCACCGATGCGAGCGGCGCCGCCGCGCGCCGGTTCGAGGTCGCGCCCGGCGGCGCCGCGGATTTCGCGTTCGCGATCACCGCGCCGCGGCGCGTCGGCCCGGTGGCCTTCAAGGTCACCGCCACCGCCGGCGGGCTCGGCGACGGCGAGCTACGCGCGCTGCCGGTCCTGCCGTCGCGCCTCCAGCTCGTGCAGACGCGCTTCGTCGCCCTGCGCGGCGGCCCCGGCCGGCGCGAGATGACCTTCGAGGACCTGCGCCGCGACGACGACCCGACGCGGCTCAACCAGCAGCTGGTGGTCACCCTCGACGGGCAGCTCTTCTACAGCATGCTGCGGGCGCTGCCCTACCTCGTCGACTACCCCTACGAGTGCACCGAGCAGACGCTCAACCGCTTCCTCTCGACCGGCATCATGGCAAGCCTCTTCGCACGCTACCCCGCCGTCGCCAGCATGGCGCAGGAGCTCGCCAAGCGCGAGACGCGCTACGAGACCTGGGACTCTCTCGATCCCAACCGCAAGATGGCGCTCGAGGAGACGCCGTGGCTGGCGGCGGCGCAGGGCGGCGATCGGGAAGGCGAGTCCGACTCCGAGCTGATCCGGGTGCTCGACCCGCGAATCGCCCGCGCCGAGCGCGACGCGGCCCTCGCCCGGCTCGAGAAGGCGCAGCTCCCGAGCGGCGCTTTTCCCTGGTGGCCGGGCGGGCCGCCGTCGCCGTACATGACGCTCTATCTCATGTACGGCTTCGCCAAGGCCTCCGAGCTCGGCGTCGAGCTGCCGCGTCCGCTGGTCGAACGCGGCTGGTCGTATCTCGCCGCGCACTACCGTGCGCAGATCGTGCCGGAGATGAAAAAGGCGCCCGGCTGTTGCCTGGAGCTGCTGACTTTTCTCAACTACGTCGCCTCGTCCTACCCCGACCCGTCCTGGATGGGCCAGGCGCTCTCGGCCGCGGAGCGGCGTGCGGTCCTCGACCGATCCTTCCTGCACTGGCGGGAGCTCTCTCCGTATCTCAAGACGATGCTGGCCCTGACCCTGCGGCGCGCCGGCCGGGCGGCCGACGCCCGGCTGGTCTGGGACAGCGTCATGGACGCGGCGAAGACGACGCCCGACGAGGGCACCTTTTGGGCTCCCGAGGAGAACGCCTGGCTCTGGTACCGCGACACCGTCGAGTCGCACGCCTTGGCGCTGCGGGCGGCGGCCGAGCTCGAGCCCGGTGATCGGAACGAGCGGAACGAGCCGCGCGCTGAAGGTCTCGTGCAGTGGCTCTTCCTCAACCGGCAGCTCAACCACTGGAAATCGACGCGGGCCACCGCGGAGGTGCTCTACGCGCTCTCGGCCTACCTCGGTCGCAGCGGCCAGCTCGCGGCGCGCGAGGCGGCGGTGGTGCAGGTCGGTGGCAGGGAGGCCAGCTTCGTCTTCGAGCCCGACCGCTACACCGCCAGCCGAAGCCGGATGCTGGTCGAAGGCCCGCAGCTCGACCCGCGGCGCGACGCGACGGTGGTGGTTGCGAAGCAGACTCCGGGGCTGATGTTCGCCTCGGCGACCTGGAGCTTCTCGACCGAGGAGCTGCCGAAGCAGGAGCGCGGCGACCTGTTCGCGGTCTCGCGCCGCTACTTCCGGCGCCTCGAGACCGCGACCGACACGGTGCTGCGGCCGCTCGCCGCCGGCGAGCCGCTGGCGGTGGGCGACGAGATCGAGGTGCAGCTCGCCTTGCACAGCCGAGCTCCCGCCGAGTACGTCCACCTGCGCGACCCGCGGGCCGCGGGCCTCGAGCCTGCGGCGTCGCTCTCGGGCTACCGCTGGGACCTCGGGGTCGGCTTCTACCAAGAGACCCGCGACAGCGGCGCCAACTTCTTCATCGAGAGCCTGCCCGCGGGCGAGTACACGCTGCGCTACCGCCTGCGCGCCAACCTGGCCGGCACCTTCCGCGTCGGTCCGGCGACCGTGCAATCGATGTACGCGCCCGAGTTCGCGGCCTACTCGGCGGGCGACGTGCTGACCGTCGGCAGCGGCAAGTGACCGCCCCCGCTCCCTGGTGCGCTACTGGAAGTAGCCGGTGACGTCGAGCAGGACGTGCACCGACTGTCCGGCCGGCAGGTCGCCCTGGATGGTCAGGGCGGCGTTACCGTCCTGCGACAGCGGCAGCACGGCGAGATTCGCGCGCACCTGACCGGGGCCGAAGCTGATGGCGCTCCCCGGCGGCGCGAAGGTGCCGCCGGCATAGGCGGAGAGGCCGCCGGCCGCGGTTGGCTGCACGACGGTCAGGTTGAGAGCGACCGCCCGGGCGCCGGCCGGGATGCCGCACTGGCCAGCCAGGTCGAGCGTGCGCGCCGCGCCGCCGCCGAGCGCCGGGCCGCCGTAGGGGCCGGCGGCGTTCCTGGTGTCGAACGCCCGGCACGGCGCAACGGTGTAGAAGCTGGCCGCGGGCGGCGGCGTGCTGGGTAGCTCCGCCACGGCGAGGGTCGCCGAGCGCGGCGCCAGGGTCAGCGACAGGGCGCCGCCCGAGACGGTCGCCGTGCCTGCCGGCCCCAGGCGGTGGCCGGCGTCGAAGCCGAACAGGGTGACCGGTCCCGAGCCGCCGCCGGCGACCTGCAAGGCGACCGGCCGGCTCGCCGTAGCCTTGTTGAACAGTAGCAAGTAGAGGCGCGCGCCGCCGTCGACCGCGTAGGCGCCCACCGCGTCGACGTCGGAGCTGACCGCCTGGACGCTCGCGCCGGCCACGCCGCCGCCCTGGCCGTCGTAGTCGAGGTAGAGGAGGAAGGCGTCCTCGACCCGGCTGCCGGCCGCCGGCGCCACCCAGCGGGTCGCGAGGTCGACCCCTTCGCGCCCGAAGATGGCCAGCGCCTCGGCCTGCGCGAGCGCGCTGCTCAGGCCGGCGTCGTTGCCCCAGCTGTACTCGGAGATCGCAAACTTGGTGCCGGGGAGCCGGTTGGCGATCCAGGCCTTCATGCGCGGCACCAGGTTGACCGGCTGTCCGATCCACGACTCGTCGACGTAGCTGGGATCGTAGAGGCTCTTGAGCGTGCGCAGCCGCAGCGCCGCGGTGGCCGGCGACTCGTCATCCGAGAGCGCGACGCCGACGGCCTGCGGATAGAAATGGACGTCGAGGTAGTCGATCAGCCGCACGCCGTTGGCCGTCAGGTACTGCTGAGTCTGCAGCAAGTACCAGTCGATGAACGCCAGGTTGCCGTGCGCCTGCGCGTCGGCGCCCGCCTGGCAGCCGTCGGCGGCGGAGAAGAAGTAGGCGCACCATCCCCAGTCGGCCGGCCCGAAGACCAGGGCGTGGGGCTCGGCAGCCTTGATGGCCGCGGCATAGGCGAGCGTCTTCTGCCACAGCTCGTCGTAGGTGGTCGGCGACGGATGGACGTCGCGGTGCGTGCTGTTCCACAGCGCCGGCTCGTTGTCGAGGGCGAACATCCTGACGCCGCCGTTCTCCGGCAAGCCGGTGCGCGCGGCGATGTGCGCCAGCCAGTCGGTGACGAAGCTCGGGCCGATGGCGCGCGAGGTGTCATGCGGGTCGTTGCCGGTGATCGGTGTGCCGTCGGGGTGGAGGCCGTTGCCCGCGTCATGGTTGCACCACGATGGGTTGCCGGTCGCCGTGCATTCGGTCTGCTGCTGGGGGCCGTACTTGGCGACCGAGAAGCCCCAGTGCCGGGTGCGGTCGATCGGCGTCCAGCCGATCAGCGGCACGGTGACGAGCGGCTGGCCGCCGGCGGCGCGGGTGGCGTCGACGAAGACGTCCGAGGCCGAGCCGTTGGGCAGCGCCGCCGGGTTGGAGTTGGCGTTCTCGATGTTGTAGAAGAACCAGTCGCTGGCGTGGTTGGCGATGTCGTCCTGCCATGAGTAGCGGGTCGTCCCGTTGCCGCCCCAGCGCCGCACCGGCCAGTGCAGGCGGGCGGCCTGCTTATCGTCGCCGAAGTTGACGCCATAGATGAAGGGGCTGATCGGGTGGCGCGCCGCCTGCGGGTCGACCCCGACGTTTACCGGCGCGCCGGCGGGCGGCGGCGGCGGCGGTCCCGAGCGCGGCGTGAGCTGCACGTCGTCAACATAGATCGACGGCTGCGAGCCGCCGGTGCCGTCCTGGAGCCAGAAACCGTCGCAGCTCCCCGAGGTGAGGCCGAGGCTGGCGAACGGCACCTTCACCTGGACCCACTGGCCCGCCGGTATGGCGCCCCCCGGCACGAAGGCGGCGAGCTGTCCCGATCCGACCGGGCTGCCGCCGGCCGTCAACGCCACCGTCAGCACCTCGCCGCCCGCGCCGCTGCCCTGGATCCAGAGCCCGATGCCGTCATAGAGCGTCGTGTCGATCCCGGAGGCGCGGTGGAAGAAGAGTCCCGACCAGTTGGCCGGCGCGAACGAGATCGCCGCTGTCCCCGAATGCACCACGGCGGTTTCGGAGAAGTTGAAGGTCCCCCAGCTCCAGTTGGCGAACCCGTTCTCCAGCTTGTCGTCGTAGGCGATGAGCGCCGCCGCCGCCGCGAGCGCCGCGGGCGGCCGCGCGAGCCCGACGCCCGCGAGCAGCCCCACTGCCAGCGCCGCCCGCGCGATTCGCAGCCGGCCGATTCCCGGCCGATCGACTGGGCCGCTGGCCCAACGCCGCTGCCCCACCCTCGTCTCCACCAGGCGATCTCCTCCGGGAAGTCTGAAACCGGAAAAAGGCGCGGGGGCCGGGGACCGGACCCCCGCGCTTCGTCGCTCGAACCCGTCGTTCGTGCGTGGTGAACCGGTTCGTGCGTGTTGAACCGCCCCTCAGCCTAGCGCCCGTCGCGAGGCCGGCGCTATGGCAAAAGTCACAACGCCGACTGCGGTGCCCGCAGCCGGTGGTTCGATCCCGTGGAGGCCGGGAGCGCCGGCGACGGCTCATGGGCGCCGGCGGAGGAGGAGCCGAGTCGGCCGAAGTGGGCCATCAGTGCGGCTAGAATCAGATCTGTAACGATGCGGAATGACAAGGAGAGAGGCAAGGAAAATGCCGAGCAAGAGCTACTGGCTGATGAAGTGCGAGCCCGCGGCGTACACCATTGAGGACCTCGAGCGCGACGGCACGACCAGCTGGGAGGGAGTGCGGAACTTCCAGGCGCGCAACCTGCTCCGCGACCAGATGAAGGTGGGCGACCCGGTGCTTTTCTACGCTTCCAACGCCGATCCCGCCGGCGTCACCGGCGTCGCCGAGATTTCGCGCGCAGGTTATCCGGACCCGTTCGCCTGGAAGCGCGGGCACCACTACTTCGATCCCAAGAGCGACCCGCGCAACCCGACCTGGTTCGCGGTCGACATCCGCTACGTCGAAAAGTTCGGCCAGATTGTGTCGCTTGCGGAGCTCAAGGCGGCGCGCGGCCTGGAAAAGATGATGGTGGTGCAGAAGGGCTCGCGGTTGTCGGTGCAGCCGGTGACGGCGGCGGAGTTCGAGGTCGTGCTGCGGCTCGGCCGCGGCGGGCGGAAGGCGCGGTGAGCGGCGACGGCTACTGGAGCTTGCCGATCGAGATCCAGTGCCCTTACTGCGGCGAGCGCTTCGAAGTGCTGATCGAGCCGGACGTTCACGGCGCGATGGTCCAGGACTGCGAGGTCTGCTGCCATCCCTGCCAGCTCACCGTCACCCGCGACCGCTACGGCGATCCGGACGTGCGCGTGGAGCGGCTGGACTGAGGCGGGCGCGGCATCTCGAGAATGGCGCGGCGCGACGACTCGGCGGCTTGCCGCCAGCTCAGAGACGTAGCACGGACGTGCTAAGGTCTCCGCGAACCCGGCGGAGACCCGGTTTGTAGCGGCCGCAGGGGCGCTCCACACAGGGGGTCAAAGGGGGGCCGCGGATGGCGCAGCTCGGGCGAATCGGCTTGATGGGTCTGGGCAGGATCGGCAGGAATATCTTTCGCCTGCTCTACGACAGCGAGGACCTGCGGATCGAGGCGGTGAGCGACGTCGCCGACCACGCCGCGCTCGCCTACCTGCTCCGCTTCGACACCCTCCTGGGACGTTTCCCCGCCCCGGTCACCGTCGACGGCGAAAACCTGATCGTTGCCGGGCGGCAGGTGCGCATGTTCTCGGGCGCCGAGCCCGGCACCGTCCCCTGGGGGGAGCTCGGCGTCGATACGGTGATCGAGGCGACCGCTCGCTTCCGCACCCGCGCCGAGGTCGAGCGCCATCTGCAAGCCGGAGCGCGGCGGGTGATCCTCTGCTCGCCGCCGGCCGACCCGCCCGACATCACCGTGGTCGAGGGGGTCAACGACTCTGCCCTGCGCAGCTCGCACCGCGTGGTGTCGAACGCTTCGTCGACCGCGCATGCGGCGGCCCCGGTGCTCAAGCTGCTGCACGAGGCGTTCGGCATCCGCCGCGCCTTCCTGACCACCGTCCACGCCTACACCAACCAGCAGCGGCTGGCCGACGTGCCGGCCGCCGACCCGCGCCGCGGCCGAGCCGCGGCTGAGAACATCATCCCGCAAGAGACCAACTCCGCCCAGGTCGTGATGGAGCTGCTGCCGGAGCTGCGCGGCAAGCTGACCGGGCTTGCCATCAACGTGCCGGTCGCCAACGGCTCGGTGGTCGACCTGGTCTGCTGGCACGAGCGGGAGGTGACCAAGGAGGAGATCAACCAGCTGGTGCGCGAGGCGTCGGCGTCGCCACGCTTCGCCGGCATCCTGGGGTTCGAGGACAACCCGATCGTCTCCTCCGACATCCTGCGCAACTCGGCCTCCGGGGTCTTCGACAGCCTGGCCACCATGGTGCTGGCGGGCAACGTCTCGAAGACCCTCACCTGGTTCGACAACGGCTGGGGCTACTCCCACCGGGTCGTCGACCTCATCCGGCGTTTCCGCGAGATCGACGAGCGGGAGGAGCAGGACGGCCGCGAGGAAGGAAATGCGCGATGAGCGAGACTCACAAGATCGGTATCAACGGCTTCGGCCGCATCGGGCGCAGCGTCTTTCGCATCCTCGCCGGGCGTCCCGACCTGGAGGTGGCGGCGATCAACGACTTGTTCGAGAACAAGCAGCTCGCCTACCTGTTGCAGTACGACACGGTGATGGGCGCCTTCGAGCGCGCGGTCACCTATGACGAGCGGGCGCTCTACGTCGACGGCAAGGCGGTGGCGATGACCGAGGAGCGCGACCCGGCCAAGATCCCGTGGCGCGATCTCGGAGTCGAGATCGTGGTCGAATCGACCGGCGTCTTCACCCGCCGCGAGGCGATCGCCAAGCACCTGACCGCCGGCGCCAAGAAGGTGGTTCTCACCGTCCCGGCCAAGGACGAGATCGACGCCACCGTGGTCATTGGCGTCAACGACGGCGAGCTGCGGCCCGAGCACCGGCTGGTCTCCAACGCATCGTGCACCACCAACTGCCTGGCGCCGCTGGCCATGATCCTCGACCAGAGCTTCGGCCTCGAAGAGGGATTCATGACCACCGTGCACGCCTACACCAACGACCAGCGCCTGGCCGACGTTCCGCACAAGGACTTCCGGCGCAGCCGCGCGGCGGCCGAGAACATCATCCCGACCACCACCGGCGCCGCCCGCACCGTGGGCAAGGTGCTGCCGCACCTCAAGGGCAAGCTCGACGGCATGGCGATGCGGGTGCCGGTGCCCGACGGCTCGATCGTCGACCTGGTCGCCCGCTTTCGCGGCCGGCCCGGCATCGCCGAGGTCAACGCCGCGGTGCGCGGCGCCGCCCAGGGGGCGCTCGAGAAGATCGTCGAGTACAGCGAGGTGCCGCTCGTCTCCTCGGACATCATCGGCAATCCCCACTCCTCGATCTTCGACGCCCTGTCGACCGCGGCGGCGGGCGACGGCTTCGTCAAGGTGGTGGCGTGGTACGACAACGAGTGGGGCTACTCGAACCGGGTCGTCGACCTGATCGATCGCCTGCTGGAGGTCGGTTGAGGGTCGGCGCCCCGAGAGCGCACGGTCCGGGTGGGTGCGGCTGCTCCGCGAAGTGATGCGCAAACGGCTTGGAATCCTGACCGGCGGCGGCGACGTCCCGGGCCTCAACACGGCAATCAAGGGCCTCGTCGGCCGCATGGAAGAGGCCGGCTACGAGGTGATCGGCCTGCGCCGCGGCTGGGCGGCGCTGCTCGGCGTCGTCCCTTCGCGGCAGGCCGACAACTCCGAGTGGCTCACGCCCCTGACCCGCGCCAACACGCGCACCATCGACCGCAGCGGCGGCACCGTCCTGCACACCTCGCGCATCAACCCGGCGATGATGAAGGCCGAGAGCGTTCCCGAGCACCTGCGTACCCGCTTCTTCCACCGCGACGCCCAGGAGCGGCTCGATCTGACGCCCGCCGCGCTCGAGGCGCTCGCCTTCCTCCGGCTGGAGGCGCTGGTTGCGGTCGGCGGCGACGGGACGCTCTCGTTCGCCTGCCGCCTGCACGCCGAGGGAGTCAAGGTGATCGGCGTCCCCAAGACCATGGACAACGACGTCTTCGGCACCGAGTACTGCATCGGGTTCTCCACCGCGGTCACCCGGGCGGTCAACTTCATCAACGATCTGCGCACCGCCGCCGGCTCGCACGAGCGCTTCCTGGTGGTCGAGCTGTTCGGGCGCTACTCAGGGGAGACCTGCCTGCTCTCCTCCTACCTTGCCGGCACCGATCGGGCGCTGATCGCCGAGGTGCCCTTCGACACGGCGGCGGTGGTCGAGATGCTGGCCGCCGACAAGCGCGGCAACCCGAGCAACTATGCGGTGGTGGCGATCTCTGAGGGCGCCTACCCGATCGGGGGGCAGCCGGTGGAGGGCGGCGAGGCCGACGCGGTGGGCAACCGCGAGCTCGGCGGCATCGGCCGCCTGCTGCGCCGCGAGCTGCAGCTGCGCACCGGCGACCGGGTCATCTACCAGCGCCTCGGGTATCTGATGCGCTCCGGTCCGCCGGACGCCCTCGACCGGCTGGTGGCGAGCAACTACGCCAACCTGGCCGCCGACCTGGTCCTGGCCGGCAAGACCGGCCGCCTGGTGGCCATCCTCGGCGGCCGCTACGACACGGTGCCAATCGAGCGCGTCGGCGAGGGCAGCAAGAACGTCGACGTCGACCGCTTCTACGACCGCGACCAATACCGCCCCAACATCATCGGCGTCCTCGGCCTGCCGATGTTCCTGCATTAGGAGTCGCGATGGGTCGTCTGTTGCTGCTTTCAATTGTCGCGTCGACTCTACTCACCCTCGGTTGGCTGCGCCTCGAAGGCAGCCCGCAGGCCGCCGCCACTCAGGGCGGCCCCTACGGTCCGGTCGTGGTCGAGCTGTTCACCTCACAGGGTTGCTCGAGCTGCCCGCCGGCCGACCGGCTGCTGTCGCGTCTGCCGGACGACCCGCGGCTGGCGGGCAAGGTGATCCCGCTCGCCTTCCACGTCGACTACTGGAACCAGATCGGCTGGACCGACCCCTTCTCGGCGCGGCGCTGGTCGGAGCGCCAGGAGGGCTACGCCCGCGCCTTCCGCAGCTCCCAGGTCTATACCCCCCAGGTGGTGATCGGCGGCCGCAGCGAGTGCGTGGGCTCGCGCGAGGACCAGGTGCGGCGCGGCATCGCCGACGCCCTGGCCGCCGAGCCCGCGGCCCGGGTCAGTCTCGCGCTGGCGCCGCCGTCGCCCGACGGCAAGCTGCGGGCGACGGTCGCGGCGCGGCTCGCCAGGGCGGCCGCGGGGGCCGGGCCGGGCGGCCTCGAGCTCTGGGTCGCGCTCACCGAGAGCGGCCTGACCACCGCCGTCGGCGCCGGCGAGAACGCGTCGCGCACCCTGCGCAACGACCACGTGGTGCGCCGCCTCGAGAAAGCCTTCACGCTCCCAGCGGCGGCGGGCGCCGAGCGCTCCGCCGAGCTGGCTCTGGAGCTTCCCTCGGGAGCGGCCCGGGACCCGAAGCGGCTGGCCAATCTCAGCGTCGCCGCCTTCCTGCAGGACCCGGCGTCCTTGGCGATCCACGGCGCCGCTGTCGCCCGCGTCGCGCCGGGCGGCGCGCGCTGAGACTTAGAGCACTCCCCACAGTACTTAGTTGGCGCCGCTCGGTGGGCGACCCTCGAAGCATGAAACGGCGCTGCGCTGTGGCGGTGGAGGCCTACTCGAAGCATCGATCGGATCGCCCCCCGCAACCCCCGCGAGTCCCCTTCCGGTTGTCGGAAGCCGCCGGGTCCCTGCCCGGCGGCGCCGGGGGGGAAGGGGACGCCCCCGCCCCTGGCGCACGGACCAATTTCGTCTTGGTCATCTCCGTTCTGCTGCTGGGGCGGCCGGCTGGGCGAACCGGCGAAAGAAACTGGCCGGCTTCCACTCCGGCCTGGCGTCCGCGCTGGCGACCCGCTCGGTGAGCGCCAGCATCAACTGGTTGAACTGGGCCGCCGCGGCCAAGCTCACCGGCTGGTTCACATCGTCGGACGGCGCGTGGTAGCGGTTGGTCAGCCAATCCATCCTCATCTTCTCCTCAGGCGACCCAGGCGCCGCGCCGAAGCTGAAGGCCAGTGCGGGAATCCCCTGGCGGATGAAGTTGTACTGATCGCTGCGGATGAAATGGTTGCGGTCAGGATGGCGGTCCGGAATGACTTCGACCCCCGCCGCCGCTCCCACCGCCCGCGCGTCGTCGCCCAGCGACGACTCGTCGACCCCTTGCACGGTCAGGTAATGGAGAGGATAGAGCGGCAGGAACATATCCATGTTGAGGTTGGCCACCAGGGCGGTCCGCGGCACGGTGGGACGTCCGGCGAAATAGCGCGACCCCAGCAGCCCTTTTTCCTCGCCGCACACCGCCAGAAAGAGCAACGAGCGCCGGGTCTTCACGCCCGCGGCGTGGATGCTGCGCGCGATCTCGAGCAGCGAGGCGACGCCCGAGGCGTTGTCCATCGCGCCGTTGTAGATGCTGTCGCCGTGGATCGGCTCGCCCACCCCCAGGTGATCGAGGTGGGCCGAGAGGACCACGTATTGGCGGCTCAGCTTGGGATCGCTGCCTGCCAGCAGACCGACGACGTTCGGCGCCTCCACCCGCTCGGACCTGGTGGCGACCCTGGCGCGCAGCGACGCCGCCAAGGGGAACCGCGGCAACGGCTGGCCGGCGTCGGCCAGCGCCCGCAACTCGCCGAAGGTATGTCCCGAGCCGGCGAGCAGCTTGTCCGCCGCCGCCGGATTGAGAGTGCCGCTGAACAGCGGACCGCGGGTGTCCTGGAGGCCGGCCTCCGCAAGCCACATCCCGGGCTGCGATGCCGACAGCGCCATGCGTCCCCACGGGATATCCATCGAGGTCGGGTTGGGGATCGCGATCCACCCGGCTGCCCCCACGTCCGCGAGCGCCTTGCCGAGCTCCTGCGCCGCGTGCGCGTGCGACTTCAAGGGACCGGCAATGTTGCCCGGGCCGCCGCCGTTGAGGTACACCAGCACTTTGCCTTTCAGATCCTGCGCCGCCAGGTCGTCGTAGCCAGCTTCCGGCAGATGCAAGGCATAGCCCACGAACACCAGGGGCGCGTCCAGCGCTTTCGGCTGCGGCACGCGGGCGCCCAGCAGCGCATCCTGGCCGAGGATCAGGGGCTCCTGCTGCCCGCCGCGCACCAGGGCAAGGCTCGACTCCGCGGCCACCACTCGCTGCACCTCGAAGCGCACCGCTTGGAAGTAGCCGTCGCTGCCGGCGGGCGCCAGGCCATATTCCTTGAATCGCTCCGCCACGTACTCGGCCGCCTGGCGGTAGCCCGTGCTGCCGGTGAGCCGGCCCTCCAGCTTGTCGTCAGCCAGATACCGCACGTGGGCCCACCAGCGCTGGCCGGCGTCGCTTGCGCCGGGAACGTCTGCCGCCCGCTGCGCGGCGCCGAGGACGGCCAAGGCGATCAGCGCACCAACCGGCCAACAGTATCTGCGGTCCATGCTCCGCGCTCCTATCGAAGAGCGGCAGCATATCGCACGGGTCGACGGGACGGGCGGATTAATCCGTGGGCCAGGGGAGGGGGCGTCCCCTTCCCCCCCGGCGCCGCCGGGCAGGCCGGCACATCTACCATTGCCGGCACTCCCGGCAGGTCGGGACCCGGCGGCTTCCGACAACCGGGAAGGGGACTCGCGGGGGTTGCGGGGGGCGATCCGATCGATGCTTCGAGCAGGCCTCCACCGCGACATCGCAGCTGCGGATTCGTCCCTCGGGGTCGCCGCAGGTGATGGCAGCCAAGACTTGGGCGGCGGCGCAGGGATTAGGAGGAGCTCTTGCCGGTGGCGCGAAGCGACTTCACGGCCTTGCGGATCTCGGAGAGGAGGTCGCCCTCGAGGCGGTTGCCCCAGCCGGTTCTGGCAAAGAGGACCTTGCCTTCCGGGTCGAGCAGGAGAAAGGTGGGCAGGCCGCTGACCCCGAACTGGCCTCGCACGTGGCCGTTGCCGTCCCAGCACTGAGTCCAGGTGGTCTTGTGACCGGCCACGAAGTCGCGGAGCTGCTTGTAATTGCTGTCCGCGCTGACGCTGATCATCGTGAAAGGCTCGCCGGCCATCTGTGCCGAGATCTTCTTGAGCGAGGGTACGGAGGCGACGCAGGGCCCGCACCAGGTCGCCCAGAAGTCGAGCAACGTGATCTTGCCCTGCAGGTCGGCGAGCGAGAGATGGTCGCCGTCCAGCGTTTCGAGCATGAAGGCTGGCGCGTAGCGCTCGCGGGCGCGGCGGGGGTTCTCGATCCAGAGCTTCGCCCGCTCCGCGTCCTCACCCTCGGGCTGCTGCGCCAGGTAGTCGCGCAGCACCGCCATCCCCTCCTCGTCGCGCGACAGCCAGAGCAAGGCGCGGCCCAGGTTGAAGCGCGCCGGGCCGGACTCGCCGCCGGAGAGCGCCAGCGCTTGCCTGAACGCCCGCTCCGCCTCCTCCAGCGGCGCCCGCGCGCGGGATTCTCCGCCCCCTCCCTGTGCCTTCTTCATCAGCGCGATGCCGAGGAGGTTCGCGGCCGTGACCGCCAGCTCGCGCTGCTCGGGGCCGGCGGTATCGGCCGGAGCACTGGCGAGCGCCTGGTGGGCGTAGTCGATCGCCTGGCGGGCGTCACCCATCTGGAGGTAGGCGCTGGCGAGGCCGACCAGGGCGCCCGTGGAATGGCCGCGGGCGAGCTTGTTCGCCTTGCGGAAGGCGTCGATGGCGGTGCGCGCGGAGTGGCGCGCCAGCAGCTGGCGGCCGTTCTCCAGCTGCTGCTCGACCTCCGGGCTCTCCGCCGGCGCGGTCGCCTGAGCGTACGCAACCGTCTGGCCTAGCGGCAGCAGCGCCGCCGCCAGCGCCAAGGCAATCGATCTGCGTACCCTGCGAAGGCTCTTCTCCGGGTCGACGATCATCGGCAAGCGCTCCTATTCGCGATGATAACAGACCCCCCTGAGACGAAACTCCCTGGAGCAAGTGGGAGGGGGCGTCCCCTTCCCCCCCGGCGCCGCCGGGTCGGGACCCGGCGGCTTCCGACAACCGGGAAGGGGATCCCGGGGTTGCGGGGGGCGATCCGATCGATGCTTCGAGTAGGCCTCCATCGCCATATCGCAGCGCCGGTTCCGACCTGCCGGAAGTGCCGCAACAGGCGAAAGCTGCGGCATCCCCTCGGGATCGGCACAGCCGGTGGGGACTGGGACCGCTCGGGAGCCCTGCCCGCTGGAGTGGCCGCGGGAAGGGCGCTATCGTGCGGAGTGCAGCCCGGAGCCACGATGCCGCCCACCGTCAGCCTCGACATCCTGATCGTCGACGACGAGCCCAACATCCGGCGCACCCTGGCGCTGAGCCTCGAGGGGCGCGGTCACAGGGTGCGGGCGGTGGGCACCAGCGACGAAGCGATTCGCGAGGCAGGCCGGCAGCGTTTCGACGTCGCGCTGGTCGACCTGCGCCTGGGGACCGGCTCCGGCCTCGACCTGCTGGCGAGCCTCCGGGCCGAAGACCCCGGCCTGAAGATCCTGGTCATCACAGCTTACGCCTCGATCGAGACCGCGGTCGAGGCGATGAAGCGCGGCGCCTCCGACTACCTAGCCAAGCCGTTCGACCCGCTCGAGCTCGACCTGGCCATCGATCGGGTGGTGGCGCTCTCCAGTCTCGAGCGCAAGGTGCAGGCGCTCGAGGGCAACCTGGCCGCCGCCGAGAGCGAGGCGGAGCTGATCAGCTCCGCTCCGGTGATGCGGCAAGTGCTGCGCATGGCGCGCCAGGTGGCCGACAGCGAGATGCGGGTGCTGCTGCGCGGCGAGAGCGGCACCGGCAAGGGAGTGCTGGCGCGCGCGATCCATGACTGGAGCGGGCGCCGCGACCGGCCTTTCGTGGTCGTGCCCTGTCCGGCGCTGCCCGCCGAGCTGCTGGAGAGCGAGCTGTTCGGCCACGCGCGCGGCGCCTTCACCGGCGCCACCCGCAACAACCCGGGGCGGGTCGCGCTGGCCGAAGGGGGCACGGTGCTGCTCGACGAGATCGGCGACCTGCCGCTCGCGCTGCAACCCAAGCTGCTGCGTTTCATCCAGGAGCGCGAGTACGAGCGGGTCGGCGACCCGACCCCGCGCCGTGCCGACGTGCGCATCCTGGCCGCCACCAATCGCGACCTCGAGCAGAGCGTGCGCGAGGGACGGTTCCGGGAGGACCTCTTCTACCGGCTCAACGTCCTGACCCTGGAGCTGCCGCCGCTGCGCGAGCGGCGGGAGGACATCCGACCGCTCGCCGAGCACTTCGTCCGCTTCTTCGGACGCCAGTACCACCGGCCGGGGTTGGCGCTGTCGCCGGCCGCGGTCAGCCTGCTCGGCGCCTACGGTTGGCCGGGCAACGTGCGCGAGCTGCGCAACGCGGTCGAGCGCGCCACCATGCTGGCGGAAGACAGCGCGGAGATCGGTCCCGGCCTGCTGCTCGCCAAGCCCGCGGCGCCAGCGGCCAGCGCGTATGCGACGGCCGTCAAGGCAACGGCTGGGCCGCCGGGGCCGCCGCAGTCGCCGGCCGCGCCGGTGACGCCGCCTCCCGCGGCGCCATCTTCGCCATCGTCAAACGTCGCCGACTCCCCGGCGGCCAAGGCATCCAGCCCTGCCATCTCCGGCGCCGATCCCCAAGGCGGGGAGACCGCGCTCGGCGACCTGCTCTCTCTTTCCGAGATCGAGCAGGAGCACATCCGGCGCGTGGTCGCCCGCACCTCTTCGCTCAAGGAAGCGGCCGCGGTGCTGGGTATCGACCAGGCGACCCTCTGGCGCCGCCGCAAGCAGCACGGCCTCTGAACAGAAAAGCAACGCGCGGCTGAGGACTCGTGGCGCCGGCCCACGAGCTTGCGAAATGCAATGGTGAGTCAGATTCCGAAGCGATCGACGCACTGAGATCTTGCGCTCCGCAAGGGCCGCGGCATGAAGGTCGCGTGGCATGCCGCTCTATCTGCTTGAAATCACAGCATCGAGCCGCCCGGTGAGGCGCTGGCAGCGGGAATGCACTGGTGGCGGTTTCGATGTTCGGACTGCGCACCAAGCTCGCGCTTGGTTTTGGCGGCCTCCTGGCCCTTCTCACCCTTCTCGGGATGCTGAGCGTCGTCTGGATCTCGCGCCTGGGCGGCTCGATCGACGTCATCTTGCGCGAGAACTATCAGAGCGTGGTCGCCTGCGAGGAGATGAAGGAGTCGCTCGAGCGGATGGACAGCGGGGCGCTGTTCGCGCTGGCGGGCGATGCCGCGCGCGGCAAGGCGCTCGCGGCGCTGCACGACCCGCGCTTCCGCCGCGCCCTCGACGCGGAGCTGCACAACATCACCCTGCCTGGGGAGGGCCCTCTCGCCTACCACATCCGCGACCTCTATTCCGGCTACCCGCCGAACCTGGCGCAGGTCCTCGACACCAGCCTCCCGGTCGCGGCCCGCCAGGCGATCTATTTCGACCGCATGCTGCCGCTCTTCCAGGAGATCAAGGCCGCCGCCGACCAGGTGCTGCAGATGAACCAGGAGCACATGGTGGTCGCCAACGCGCGCGCGCGCCGCCTCGCCGCCCAGGCCAGCCGGCGGATGGTGGCGATGCTGGCCCTGGGGGCCGCGCTCGCGGTGCTTTGCGTGCTCTTCATTGGCAGCGCCATCCTGGTGCCGCTGCGCCGCCTCACTCAGTCGGTGCGCGAGATCGAGCGCGGCAACCTCGACCTGGTGGTGCCGGTCGGATCGCGCGACGAGATGGGGGAGCTCGCCGCCGCGTTCAACTCCATGGCCGGCCGCCTGCGCGAGCTGCGCCGCAGCAACCAGGACCGCCTGCTGCGTGCCCAGCAGACCTCGCAGCTGGCCATCGACAGCCTGCCCGACGCGGTGGCGGTTTTCTCGCCCGACTTCGCGGTCGAGCTCGCTAACCGCACCGCTGTCTCGGCCCTCGGGCTGCGGCCCGGCGAGCCGGTGCCGGCGCGCCACGCCGACTGGCTGCCTCAGCTGCTGCAGGAGACCGCCCGCGCCGAAGGCCTGCGCGACCGCGGCTACGAGGCGGCGCGCCAGATCTTCCACGAAGGGCAGGAGCGCTTCTACCTGCCGCATGCGGTGGCGGTGCGCGGCGCCGAGAGCCAGCTGCTCGGCATCACCCTGATCCTCTCGGACATCACCAACCTGCGGCGCATCGACGAGATGAAGAGCGGACTCCTGTCGACGGTCTCGCACGAGCTGCGCACTCCGCTGACTTCACTCCAGATGGCGCTGCACATCCTGCTCGACGAGCAGCTCGGCCCGCTCACGCCGCAGCAGACGGAGCTGCTGGTGGCGGCCCGCGACGACGCCGAGCGGCTGCGTCAGATCCTGGTCAACCTGCTCGAGATCGCGCGCTTCGAGTCGGGGCGCCAGCAGCTCCGCTTCGAGCCGGTCTCGCCGCGCGATCTGCTCGAGGCAGCGGTGGCGCCGCTGCGCACCGCCTTCGCCGACGAGGGGATCGAGCTCACGCTGGCGATCGATCCCCAGGCGCCGAAGGTCCTGGCCGATCCGGTGCGCGCCCAGATCGTGCTCGCCAACCTGCTGCAGAACGCCCTGCAGCACACGCCGGCCGGCGCCACGGTCAAAGTCGAGGCAGTGGCGCACGGCGATGCCGTGCGCTTCTCGGTCGCCGACGGCGGACCGGGCATCCCCCAGGCCTACCTCGGCAAGATCTTCGACAAGTTCTTTCAGGTCCCGGGCACCGAGCGGCTGGGCGGCGCCGGACTGGGGCTGGCGATCGCCAAGGAGATCGTCCAGGCCCACGGCGGGACGATCGGCGCCGAGTGCAGCGAAGGGCAGGGCATGACGTTCACTTTCACGCTGCCGGCGGCGCCCGCGCCGGCCCGCGGCACGGGCGCTCCCGATCGCACCGAGGCGCGGCGGGAGCCTGCCGCGCCGCTGCAGCCGGCGCCCGCGGCGCCAGATTGTTGAGGAAGACCCGATGCTCGACCTCGTGTTCGTCGTCTTGACCATCGCCTTTTTCGCGCTGGCGCTCTGGTACGTCCGCTTCTGCGAGCGGATCTAGTCAGGGCCGCCGAGCCAGAGACAGAGAGAGAGAGAGAGAAGCGATGAACCTCGAATACATCGTGAGCGGCCTGATCGCCCTCG
Source organism: Thermoanaerobaculia bacterium (assembly GCA_035544875.1). Lineage (GTDB taxonomy): Bacteria > Acidobacteriota > Thermoanaerobaculia > Multivoradales > UBA5704 > JASLEW01. The sequence continues at coordinate 496,283 of DASZZP010000083.1, forward strand.
GTCTGTTCGTCTACCTCATTTACGCCCTGCTCAGGCCCGAGCGCTTTTGAATGGCCGGCAGGAAGCTCATCTTCGACCGCGCCTGACACTCCGCCGCATCGCCGGCGCCGGACAAGCGCGAACCATAGGAGATTGCACGTGTTGATGAAAGGGATTCCGATCCTCCACGCGGTGTTGCTGCTGCCGCTCTGCTTCGCCGCCGCCGCCGCCGCCCGCGCCGAGGAGCCCGCCCGGCCGGCCGGGAAAGCGCCGCTGGCCGCGAAGGCCCCTCCAGCCTCCGGCCAGGACCAGTCCGCGGAGCTGCAAGCGCAGCTAGCCGAGCAGCGGGCGCAGCTTGCCGAACAGCGGGCGCAGCTGGCCGAGCAGCGAGCGCAGCTGGCCGAGCAGCGCAAACAGATCGAGGAGCAGGAGGCGCGCCTGCGGCGCTTGGAGGCCGGCGCGCCCGCGCCGGTCGGCGACCGCTTTGCCAGCACCCTCCCGATTCGCCTCGAAGCGCCCGCCGCCGGCGGCCGCGAGCGCGACCGCGACGCGGCCCACACGCTCAACCGCGCGCTCGCCGCCCTCGCCGTGCCGTCGGGTGGGCAGGCGCTCACGACCGCCGGCGAGCGCGATCTTGCCTCGCGGGCCCAGGCCCTGGCCCAGGGGAACGAGCGGCAACTTCCCGTGCATGGGGAGCCGAATCCTGCCGCGCCTGCCGCGGCCGCAGCCCCGCCGCCGGCGCCGCCCGCCGCCAAGGCGCCGGCGCCCTTCGCCTTCGCCGACTTCACCTGGTTGAACGGCAACAGCCGCACCTCCGAGTCGCCGATCGACACCAAGGTCTTCACCGGCGAATTCAGAGCCGACGTCAGCTACATCACCGACTTCAACCATCCGCAGGACAACACGCTCGTCGGGTCGAGCGAGACCGGTCGCACGAACGAGTTCCAGCTCCAGCAGCTCGGCATCGGCGGCGATTTCCACTACGACAACGTGCAGGGCAGGCTGATGACCCAGTTCGGCATGTACTCGACGATGACGCCGCGCAACGACGCCAGCCCCGGGCGTGGCCAGTGGAACCTCGACAATGCCTACCGCTATCTCTCCGAGGCCTACGGCGGCTATCACATCGACAAGTGGAACGGGATCAACATCCAGGCCGGCATCTTCATGTCGTACGTCGGCCTATTCAGCTACTACAACTTCGACAACTGGGCCTACCAGCCGTCGTACGTCTCCTCCAATACGCCCTGGTTCTTCAACGGCCTGCGGGTGCAGATCTTCCCCACCGACAAGCTGAAGATCGAGCCCTGGTTCATCAACGGCTGGCAGTCGTATGGCAAGTTCAACAGCAAGCCCGGCCTCGGGATGCAGGTTCTGTGGCGTCCCACCGGCTCGATCTCGGTGCTCTCCAACTCCTACGCCGTGGGCACCGACACCCTGGGCAACCCGACCCGCACGCGCTGGCACAGTGACGACAGCATCGAGGTCAAGTACTACGATCATCCGGAGCGCTTCTTCGACAAGTCCGCGTTCTCGCTGACCCTCGACGCGGGCTGCGAGAGCGGCGGCGGCGTTCACTGCACCAGCTCGTCGCCTGGGGTCCCGGCGCAGTACTTCCTGGGCTACATGATTTATAACCGTTTCTGGTTCCACAAGGACCTCTTCGCGGTGACCATCGGCGGCGGCCAGATCAACAACCCGGGCCGTTACCTGGTGCTGCTGCCGCCCATCAATGGCGCCACCGCCTTCTCCGGCACGCCCTACTTCACCGAGAAGCCCGGCGACCCGTTCAGGGCCTACGACGGCTCGGTCACCTTCGACTACATGCCCAGCCAGTTCGTGACCTTCCGCGCCGAGCTCGATCGCCGCGGCGCGAACGTGCCTTACTTCGCGGGTCCGGGAGGCGTAACGCCGGGTGGTGGCAACACCGGTCCAGCCGGCTCGCTGGTGCCGGGCTTCACCCCCGACCTGCGCAAGACCGAGAGCCGGATCAACTGGGCGCTGCTGGTCAAGTTCTGATCGTTTCTGATCGCGGCGAGCCGGCCTTGCGGGCGCGCCGAGGCGTGACGCTATGAGGCTAAGACAGCTCCCCGGAGCAAGAGGGAGGGGGCGTCCCCTTCCCCCCCGGAGGGGTGGGAAGGGGATTGAGGGGATGCGGGGGGCGATCCGTTGGACGCTTCGAGCAGGCCTCAGCCGCCCCGTCGCGGTGCCGTTTCATCCCTCGGGATCGGCTCTGCCGGTGAGGACCTAAATTGACCGCCAACGGACTGCTGCAGCTTCTGATCTACCTGCTGGCGCTGCTTGCGGTGACCAAGCCGCTCGGCGTCTACATGGCGCGCCTCTTTGCCGGCGAGAAAACGGCGCTCAGCCGCTTGCTGCAGCCCGGCGAGCGGCTGCTCTACCGCCTCTGCCGGATAGACGAGCGGCAGGAGCAGCACTGGACCTCCTACACCGCCGCCATGCTGATCTTCAGCGCCGTCAGCATGCTTGTGCTCTACGCTCTGGAGCGGCTGCAGGCGGTGCTGCCGTGGTGGAACCCGCAGCACTTTCCGGCCGTCGCGCCGGACCTGGCCTGGAACACCGCCGCCAGCTTCACCACCAACACCAACTGGCAGAACTACTCCGGCGAGTCGGCGATGAGCTATCTGACCCAGATGGCGGGGCTCGCTTTCCACAACTTCGTCTCGGCCGCCACCGGCATCGTCCTGGCCGTCGCCTTCATCCGCGGCATCGCGCGGCGCGAGGCGAAGACGCTGGGCAACTTCTGGGTCGACCTCGTGCGCTGCTGTCTCTACCTCCTGCTGCCGCTCTGCCTGGCCGGCGCCCTGCTGCTGGTCTCTCAGGGCGTGGTGCAGAACCTTTCCTCTTACACCCGGGCGGCCCTGGTTGAGCCGCAGCGCGTCGAGACGAAAACCCCCGACGGTCAGGTCAAGGTCGAGATCAAGGCCGAGCAGCTGATCGCCCAGGGTCCCGTCGCCTCGCAGGAGATCATCAAGGAGCTGGGCACCAACGGCGGCGGCTTCTACGGCGCCAATTCGGCGCATCCGTTCGAAAACCCGACGCCGCTGGCCAATTTCCTCGAGATGCTCGCCATCCTGGCGATCCCCGCCGGCCTGACCTACACCCTCGGCCGCATGACCGGCAACCAGAGGCACGGCTGGGCGGTCTTCGCTGCCATGCTCATCCTCATGCTGGCCGGCTTCTTCACCATCTACGCCTTCGAGGCCGAGGGCAATCCGATCCTCGCGCGCCACGGCGTGAGCCAGGCGGTCGTCGAGCGGGCCGGGCTCGAACAGGCGGGCGGCAACATGGAGGGCAAGGAGGTTCGCTTCGGCATCTTTGGCAGCGCGCTCTTCGCCACCGTCACGACCGATGCCTCGTGCGGCGCGGTCAACGCCATGCACGACTCGTTCACGCCGCTCGCCGGCATGATCCCGCTGCTCAACATCATGCTCGGCGAGGTCATCTTCGGCGGCGTCGGCGCGGGCATGTACGGCATCCTGGTGATGATCGTCTTGACCGTCTTCATCGCCGGCCTGATGGTCGGCCGCACCCCCGAGTACCTAGGCAAGAAGATCGAATCGAAAGACGTCAAGATGGCGATGCTCTACGCGCTGATCTTTGCCCTCTCGATCCTGGTGATGTCGGCCTGGGCGACTGTCGTCCCCTACGGCACCGCACCGCTCGGCAACAGCGGTCCGCACGGCCTGTCCGAGATCGTCTACGCCTTCGTCTCGATGACCGGCAACAACGGCTCGGCGTTCGGCGGGCTGTCCGCCAACACCCCCTTTTACAACATCGCGGGCGGCCTGGTGATGCTGGTCGGCCGCTTCCTGATGATCATTCCGATGATGGCGATCGCCGGCAATCTGGCGGTCAAGAAAGTCGTGCCCGCTTCGGCTGGCACCTTTCCGGTGTACACGCCGCTGTTCGTGGCGCTGCTGATCGGCGTCATCCTGATCGTCGGCGCGCTCACCTTCTTTCCCGTGCTGTCGCTCGGCCCGATCGTCGAGCACTTCCTGATGCGGGCCGGGACGGTCTTTTCGTGAAGCCCCACCGCCTGCGGCGATCGCTAAGGGATGAAAACGGCGCTGCGATGTGGCGGTGGAGGCCTACTCAAAGCTTCCATCGGATCGCCCCCCGCATCCCCTCGATCCCCTTCCCACCCCTCCGGGGGGGAAGGGGACGCCCCTCCCCTGGCGCATGAACCAGTTTCGTCTTAAACACTGACCGGAGAAGGAATGGCAGACAGGACCAAGAAACGGCAGCTGTTCGACCCGCCGATCGTCAAGCGGGCGATCCGCGACGCCTTCGTCAAGCTCGACCCGCGCCAGGTGGCCAAGAACCCGGTGATGTTCGTGGTCGAGGTAGGGAGCGTGCTCTGCACGCTGCTGATCGTGCGCGATCTCTTTCGCGGGACCACCGGGCACGGCGAGCTGCTGTTCACCGCCCAGGTCACTTTCTGGCTCTGGTTCACCGTGGTCTTCGCCAACTTCGCCGAGGCGATGGCCGAGGGCCGCGGCAAGGCGCAGGCCGACACCCTGCGCCGCGCCAAGACCGAGACCGTCGCCCAGCGCATCGTTGGCGACCCCTCGCGGCCGGTCGAGAGCCTTGAGACCGAGACCATCGCGGCGCCCAGCCTGCGCAAGGGCGATCACGTGCTGGTCAAGGCCGGCGAGCTGATCCCGGGCGACGGCGAAGTGGTCGAGGGGGTCGCCTCGGTCGACGAGGCGGCGATCACCGGCGAGAGCGCCCCGGTCATCCGCGAGTCGGGCGGCGACCGCTCGGCGGTGACCGGCGGCACCAAGGTGATCTCGGACTGGATCAAGGTGCGCATCACCTCGAACCCCGGCGAGACCTTTCTCGACCGGATGATCGCCCTGGTCGAAGGGGCGGAGCGCCAGAAGACCCCCAACGAGATCGCCCTCAACATCCTGCTCGCCGGGCTCACCATCATCTTCCTGCTGGCGGTGGGGAGCCTTCTGCCCTACGCTCTCTACAGCGCCGGCGCGGCCAGGGCGGCGGGCGGCTTCCAGGCGGTTACGCCGCCCTCGACCACCGTGCTGGTGGCGCTGCTGGTCTGCTTGATCCCGACCACCATCGGCGGCCTGCTGTCGGCGATCGGCATCGCCGGCATGGACCGGCTGGTGCAGCACAACGTGCTTGCCATGTCAGGGCGGGCGGTCGAGGCGGCGGGCGACGTCGACACGCTGCTGCTCGACAAGACCGGCACCATCACCCTGGGCAACCGCCAGGCGGTCGAGTTCCTGCCGCTGCCGGGAGTCGCCGAGAGCGAGATGGCCGACGCGGCGCAGCTCTCGAGTCTCTCCGACGAGACCCCCGAGGGGCGCTCGATCGTAGTGCTCGCCAAGGACCGCTACGGCCTGCGCGGCCGCGAGCTGGCGGCGGCCGAGGCCCAGTTCATTCCCTTCTCCGCCCACACCCGCATGTCCGGGGTCGACTTCGGCGGACGCCGGATCCGCAAGGGCGCCACCGACGCGGTGCTGCGCTGGGTGCAGAGCGAGGGGGGCGCCGCTCCCGCCGAGCTCGCCCCCCTGCAGCAGATCGTCGAGCGGGTGGCCAAGACCGGCGGTACGCCGCTGGTGGTCGCCGAGGGCCGGCGCGCCCTCGGGGTGATCCACCTCAAGGACATCGTCAAGGGCGGCATCCGCGAACGCTTCGAGCAGCTGCGCCGGATGGGGATCAAGACGGTGATGATCACCGGCGACAATCCGCTCACCGCGACGGCGATCGCCGCCGAGGCAGGGGTCGACGACTTCCTCGCCCAGGCGAAGCCCGAGGACAAGATGGACCTCATCCGGCGCGAGCAGGCGCAGGGCAAGCTGGTGGCGATGACCGGCGACGGCACCAACGACGCTCCCGCTCTCGCCCAGGCCGATGTCGGAGTGGCGATGAACACCGGCACCATGGCGGCCAAGGAGGCGGGCAACATGGTCGACCTCGACTCGAACCCGACCAAGCTGATCGAGATCGTCGAGATCGGCAAGCAGCTGCTGATGACCCGGGGCGCCCTCACCACCTTCTCGATCGCCAACGACGTCGCCAAGTACTTCGCCATCCTGCCGGCGATGTTCTCGACGCTCTACGCGCTCAAAGGCGTGCACGGCGGGCCGCTCGACGCGCTCAACCTGATGCGCCTGGCGACGCCGGAATCGGCGATCCTCTCGGCGGTGATCTTCAACGCCCTGATCATCGTCGCCCTCATCCCGCTGGCGCTGCGCGGCGTCCGCTACCGCCCGCTGGGAGCGGCGGTGCTGCTGCGCCGCAACCTGATCATCTACGGCCTCGGCGGCATCGTCGTGCCCTTCGCGGGCATCAAGCTGATCGACATGCTGGTCGCGGCGGTGGGCCTTGCCTAGCTGGCGTCCCGCCCGGCCGCGGGCAGCCCCGCGCAGCGCAGCATCGGAGGCAGCATGAAACTCAAGGAGCACCTGGTTCCGGCGGTCCGCATCACGGTGGTGTTGACCGTATTGCTGGGCATCGTCTACCCGCTTGCGGTCACCGGCCTGGCGCGGCTCCTCTTTCCCGAGCAGGCAGGCGGCAGCCTGCTGCGCCGCGACGGCAGGGTAGCGGGCTCGCTGCTGATTGGCCAGGCCTTCTCGGGGCCCGGCTGGTTCCACTCCCGGCCGTCCGCCGCCGGGTCAGCCGGCGCGACCTACGACCCGATGGCCTCGGGCGGCACCAACCTGGGGCCGACCAGCCACAAGCTGGTGGTCGAACAGGTCGGCGCCGCGGCGGCGGCGGCGCGCGCCGAGCGGCCCGGAGCGCCGGTGCCGGTCGATCTCGTGACCTCCTCCGGCTCGGGCCTCGATCCACACCTGACGCCCGCGGCCGCGGCCTTCCAGGTGCCGCGCGTGGCGCGCGAGCGCGGC
>DASZZP010000084.1:0-2829 GCA_035544875.1 Thermoanaerobaculia bacterium
CGCGCGCCTCCTCGCCGCCGTTGCGTTGTCGGGCAATCGCCGCCCCGGCCGCCAGGAAGTTGCCCGCCGCCGAGCTCGGCCGTTCGCCCAGCGCGCCAAGGCCCGTCTCGGCGCGGGCGCCGCCGCCCGCCGCGCTCGTCAACGCCGCCGTTGCACGGCCGCCCGCCGCCGCCCCGCTGCCTTCCGGCCCGCCGCTCTCCTCGACCTCGCTACCTTCACCTTCGCCACCGTCGCCGGCGCGGCCGTTGCCCGCCCCTGCGCCCCGCGCGCCGTTGACCTCCCGCACGCTCTCCAGGCTCAGCGGCTCGTTGCTGCGCCGCGCCGCCGCCAGCAGGCGCGTCTTGTCGGCGGCCGGCAGCTTCGCGTACTCCACCGCCGCCCGGATGCCGGGCAGCCGCCCCTCGTCCAGCGCCTCGCGCATCACACCCCTGGCCTTGGCGATGGTCAGGAAGTGCGACAGCCAGGACGCCGACTTCTTGTGCCGCGCCGCGAACTCCTCCTTGCGCAGCCCCGACAGCTCGTAGGCGCGCACCACCGCCGCCGCCCGCTCGGCCAGCGTCAGCTCCTGCCGCAGCGCGCCGTCGTTCTCGTCGAGCTGCATCATCAGGAGGTCGGCCGCGCCCAGCTCCTCCTTGCGCACCACCACCGGCACCGTCTTGCGCCCGGCCTCCCGCGCCGCCGCCCACCGCCGCTCGCCGGTGATGATCATGAAGCGCGGCCCGTCCTTGCCCCGCGCCGGGTGCGGCCGCACCACCAGCGGCTGCACCACGCCGTGGGCGCGCACGCTCTCGGCCAGCTCGACGACGTCGCCCGCTTCGACCCGCCGCCGCGGCTGGTCCGGGTCCGGCGCCACCTGCGCCAGCGCCACCTCGAGCGCCTCGAGCGGGGTTGCCGCCTCGACCGCCTCGCCCGCCTTGCCAACACCGCTCATGGCCGCCCTCCCGCCGCCGCGCCGGCGCGCGCCGCCTCGCGCGGCAGCACGAGATCGTCGTTGACGAAGACGTTGAACTCGGTCGCCGCCGGGATGCGCAGCGTCGGCTGGATCGCGATGTCGCGCCGCAACAGCTCGGTGGCGACGCTCGCCAGCTCGCCGCCCAGCGCGCCGGCCGCCACCTGGCGCGCCGCCGGCGCCTGCAGCAGCCCGTTCTGCTGCGGCTGCGACAGCTGGGCGCCGGCCGCTAGGATCGACAGCAGCAGCGCGTCGCCGAAGATCCGCCCGTAGTGGTTGTCGACCGCGCCCGCGAGCCCCGCCGCGCCGCTCGCAGTCGCCGCCGGCAGGCCGGGCAGCTCCAGGCTCGAGCCGTCGACAAAGAGCAGCCGCGTCCAGGCGATCAACAGCCGCCGCTGCCCGACCGCCACCTGGTGGTCGTAGCGGCCCAGTAGGCGCGTCCCTTTGGGGATGACGATCGCCTCCTGCCGCTGGTCGTAGACGTTGCGCTCGACCTGCGCCGTCGCCGGCCCCGGCAGGTCGGAGTTGACCTCGCTCAGCAGCAGCACCGGGATCACCGTGCCGGCGCGCACCACCAGCCGCCCCGCCGCCGCGTGCCAGCCGCTCTGCGCCGCGCGTCCCGGCCGGCCGCCCTCCGCCGCCCGCAGGTACTCCTCGTAGCGGTCCTCCCGCCGGCTCGCCTGCCCGCTGGCGCGCTGGCCGTCAAGCCCGCCTGCGAGCACGCTCTCCGTCGCCTCGCCGCGCGCCCCCGCGCCCGGCGCCAGCGCCTCCGCCCCCGCGCCCAAAGGCAGTGCTACCTCGGGCTCGGCCCACCCCTGCCGCGCCGAGCCGGGCGCCAGGGCGTCCGCCCCGGCCGCCGTTGGCGGCGCCGCCTCCGGCTCGGCCCACCCCTGCCGCGCCACGCGCCGGCCCGGCTCGGCCGCGCTGGCGCGTGGCGAGAGCGGCCCGAGGGCCGCCGGCGGCGCCGCCAGCCCGAGTCTCGATGCCAGCGCTTCGGCTGCCTCCGGCGCCTCGTTCGACCCCGGCCCGAGCCTCCACGCCAGCCCTTCCGGTGTCTCCGGCGCCGCCGGCGCCGGCAACGCCTCCGCCGTCAGCGGCATCTCCCAGCTCTCCCGCCGGCCGCTCGCCCGCGCCGCGGCGGCCGGGCCCGTGGCCGGGCTCGCGGCTGTCGCCAGCGGCGCGACCAGCGCCCGGACGAACGCCTCCCGCCGCGCGTCGCCCCGCCCCGCCGGCGCTGCCGGCCTGACTCCGGACCCCTCGGCCGGCGCCCCTGCCGCCGGCGACGCCATCAGACCTCCCGCCTCCGGCCCCGTCTCTGTTTCTTTCTTTTCGGCCTGACGGCCCTCCGCCCGCCGGCTTTCCTCGAGCAGCAGCTGGTGCATGTATTCCTGTTCGCTGGCCAGCGGCGCCGGCGCCGGCAGATTCCCCGGCGGATGCTCCAGGAAGCCGGGATGGCTTCCCGAGAGCGGCGCCGGCCGCGCCGCCGGCGCCTTCGGCGCGCGCGGCGCGACCACGAAGACCACCACCGCCACGGTGATCAGCATCACCGCGGCGGCCACCACCAGGACGCCGTGATTCAGCCGGCGGGCGCCGGGCGGCGCCTCCTCGCGACGGTTCGGTTCGCTCATCGCGCGCTCCCTCCCCGCCGCCGGTTGCTGATCTCGAGCCGCTCTGCGTTCTTGCGCCGCCCGAGCCGCCCCCCGCCGTCGCCGATCACCAGCACGCCCTTCTCGATCACGCGGTCGGTCACGTAGGTCCGGTTTTCGAAGTGGTAGTTGAGCAGCGCCAGCCCGCCGTCCGGCTGCTCGGCGAAGAGCGCCGGCGCCGCGGCGAAGCGCGCCCCCTCCGGCAGCACGATGTAGGTGTGCTCGCCGTCGTCG
>DASZZP010000085.1:0-100394 GCA_035544875.1 Thermoanaerobaculia bacterium
ACGTCTGGGGACGCATCCGGCGCCTGATCGAGGCCAGCGTCGCCAGCGCCCAGGCCTCCGCCGCCGACCTCGAGGCGGTGCGCCTCTCCATGCACGCCGAGCTGGCGCTCGATTACTTCCAGCTGCGCGGCCTCGACGCCCGGAAGCGGCTGCTCGACACCACCGCCGCCGACTTCCAGACCGCCCTGCAGCTCACCCTCAACCGTTACGACCAGGGCGTGGTCTCGGGGGTGGACGTGGCGCAGGCGCGCACCCAGCTCGAGCAGACCCGCGCCCAGGCGACCGACACCACCGTCGCCCGCGCGCAGCTCGAGCACGCGATCGCCATCCTGATCGGCAAGCCTCCGGCCGACCTCGCCATCGCTCCCACGCCGCTCACCGACGTGGCGCCGGCGATGCCGGCCGGGCTGCCCTCCGAGCTGCTCGAGCGCCGTCCCGACATCGCCGCCTCCGAGCGCCGCATGGCGGCGGCCAACGCCCAGATCGGCGTCGCCACCGCGGCCTACTTCCCGACCCTCTCGCTGACCGGGTCGGCCGGCCTCGAGAGCTCGACCCTCTCCAAGCTCTTTGCGCTGCCCAGCCGCTTCTGGTCGCTCGGCGGCTCCCTGGTCGAAACCGTGCTCGACGTCGGCAAGCGCCGCGCCGCCCTCGAGCAGAGGCCGACTCCTCGCTTGCTGCCACGGGGAAGGCGCCGCGGCACGCGGGAGACAAGACGCAGGGTTGCTTTCGCAGGGGCATCGAGAGTAAAGTGATCTGCATGATAGGCTGCGCTTGATCATCAGAATCATTCGGAGACTGTCCATGGCTACGCCTCGTCTCGTTGTCACCCCCCTCCGCGATGCAGAGCGCCGCCGCTTCGCAAGCGAACATGGCCAAGCCGGCGCCACGGTGAAAGGGGGGGCTTTCGTCATCACCGCGGACGATGCCTCTCTGCTGGAGGACGCGGTGACCCTGACCCGCCGGCTGTACCACAGCAAGCTGCGGAGCCGGCAGCTCCTGCAGCACTTCCTCTCTCCCGCCGAAGAGCCATCCGGTGCGGAGATCGTGCAGCTGCGGCGCAACGCCGAGGCGCGCAAGGCTTTCCTCGCCGAGTTTGGAGCGCTCACCAGCAAGCAAGTGGCCGAGCTCGTCGGATCTCGTGCCACCAACCGGGCCGCTCTCGCCAACCGCTGGAAGGCTCGAGGCAGGATCTTCGCCATCGAGGCTGGTGGCGAAAGCCTTTTCCCCGCCTTCCAGTTTGCCGAGGACGGCCAGGCCAGGCCCGTCGTCGCCGAGGTCCTGGCGGCCTTCGGGCCCAGGGCTGCGGGGTGGCAGACCGCGCTCTGGTTTACCGGCGCCAACGGCTGGCTCGGAGCGAAGCGGCCGGTGGACCTCCTCAAGTCTGCGCCGGAGGCCGTGGCGGCGGCAGCGCGCCGAGAGGCCGAGGCGTTTGACTGACCCGGAGGTCTCGGGACCTCCCGATCCGGCGACTCTCGATCCCCTGTTGAAGGTATGGCCCAGCGGGGCCGATCTCTGGCGCGTGCACAAGCTCGAACGCCGCCCGGCGGAGTTCAATCCCGGCATGGACATCGGCCGCTTTCATCCTTTCTCGGGGTTCGCCGGCAAGCCTGTCGCGACCCTTTATGCGGCGAGCACCTGGCAGGGCGCCGTCTCTGAAACCGTGTTCCGGGATGTGCCCCTCCGGGGAGCTCCGCGCACCAAACGCGGGGCCGAGCCCGAGCTCCGCGCCATGTCGCTGCTGCGGCTCCGGCGGGAGGTGCAGCTCGTCGAGCTGCGCGGGACAGGCCTTCGCCGGCTGCGGCTACAACGCCGCGAGCTGATCGAAACCGAGGCCGATCAGTATTCGCGATCGGTTCGCTGGGCTGCGGCTCTCTACCAGGCCGTCCCGCAAGCGGGGGGGCTGGTGTGGACGTCCCGGCTCCACGACCCCTCCGCCGCGGTGGTGTTCTTCGGTGACCGTGTGGCGGAGAAAGACTTCTCGCCCGTCGAGGGGCCCATTCCTCTCGGGGTTGGCAAGGGACTGGCGAGAGTCATGGAGCTTGCTGAAGAAGCCGGCATCCTCATCACGCTGTCTTAATGCTCACGCTCGGCGGGTACTCGTGGTGGCGGCGGCGGCACGGATACGCGGTGGCGCGGGGCTCGATGCCAACCAGGTGATGTGGCGTTTCGTGTCGGGGGGTTCCGCCGGCGCTAACCGTGGACGATCAGCCGCGGTGGCTTGATCCGGTCGGCGAACCGGGTACGAAACAAGTCCCGTACGATGCCGCGCATCCCGCGGTTGCGGCCCCGGCGCCGGGCGCAGCGGTTGGTGTGCCGGCGACGGCTGCGCCGGTCCCCGCGCCATCGGCCGAGCGACCTCGACCTGCAATGCGTTGACGCCCAGGCTCGCCGCCTTGTCGCGGTCGATATCGATCGCCGCCGCTTGCTGCTGATGGGCGAAGAGCGACTCGGGGGAGATGTCTTCGGAGCCCTCGGTGAAGGCGAAGATCTGGCCGGTTCCTCGTCCGGAATGAAACCCTTGGGAATCACCGGGGGGCGAAGACTGCCGGAGACGCTGGCCTAACGCCGACGCCTCACCCTCCGTCGAGTCGACGGTTCGCCGCCCGGAGTTTCGCGGTCCAGGCGCTCCAGGAGCCAGAGCCCTTCTTTCGGGGAACCGAGCGCTGCGCGGGCACGAAAGCGGGTCTCGGCGTCGAAATCGGTCAGCGCGATAGTGGAGAGCTCCTCCATCAGCTTATTGATGCTGATCTTGCGCCGGGTCGCAAGTTGGCGCAGCTTCTCGTGCTTCTCTTCGGGCAAGCGAATCGTTAGGGTGCCCATGACAGCATCTCCTTCAGCAGCTCTTCGGGTTGCAGTATGCGCAGACCTGGAAAGTGAAGCTCAGCGAGCCGAAAGTCGCGCGTATTTTTCGTCACTACGGCACTCGCCCCTCCGGCTACGGCGAGCTCGATCAAGTGGTTATCAGCCTCGTCTCGGAGGTTGGGACGCCAACTGAAATAGATGACCGTCCAGCGACAGACGCTCAGGAAGGCGTCAAGGATGGCTTCGCGCTGGCTGCGGTCGAGAAGGCACCCTCGGAACAGGGCTTCACGACTGAGCAGTGACTCGTACTCCGCGAAGAGAGCTGCACCCATCAGAGGGAAGAGGCGCCCGTCGAGACAGCTTCGCAGGATGCTTCGACTTGCGCCAGATGGACCGAGCAGTGCAGCCACGAAGACGCTGGTATCGACCACCACGATCACGTTGCTGATGATAGCACATGTGCAGTCACCGGCGTCGCCCTCCCCAAGTCCGAGCCTCCGAGCCTCCAATGCAGCCGGACGGGGGTTCCGTCCTCTCAAGAGGACATAGCAAAAGATCCCCACACCGCTCTGCTGCGGCGCCGGCAGGGATCCCGCACGCCTGATTCAGACAATATGGAACGACCGGTTCCCCGTGATCGTAGGATCGTGACGACCCGCTAAGGAAGTCACGAGAAGTGGGGAGGTGGTCTCCACCTTTCCCGCCCGGCCTGAAACTCTCCCCACCCGGCCTGCGTATTTCCCTTGACAATCGACAAGAGCGGGTAGACACTCCCTCTGTCGGTTATCTAGGGGAGGCACGATGGCCAGCGAAAAAGGAGACCTGCTGCAAGGCACCCTCGATCTCCTGGTCCTGCGCACCTTGGCGCTCGAGCCGCAGCACGGCTGGGGCATCGCGCAGCGCATCCAGCAGATCTCGCACGACGTCCTGTCGGTGACCGAGGGCTCGCTCTATCCGGCGCTCTACCGGCTCGAGGAGCAGGGCTGGATCGCGGCCGAGTGGGGGATCTCGGAGAACAACCGCCGCGCCAAGTTCTACCGCCTGACGCGCGCCGGCGAGCGCCAGCTCGCGCGCGCGACGGAGAGCTGGGAGCGCTTCGCCGCCGCCGTCGGCCGTGTGCTGCGGACGGTGTGAGGGGACCGACGATGTCCGCATTTCGCCGCGCGATCGCCGCCGTCAAGGGCCTGTTCCAGCGCCGCCGCCTGGAGGCCGAGCTCGACGAGGAGCTGCGCTTCCACCTCGCCATGGAGACCGACGCGCAAGTGCGCCGGGGGGCCTCGCCCGAGGAGGCGAAGCGCCGCGCGGCGCTCAGGCTCGGCGGGCTCGAGCCGACCAAGGAGGCAGCGCGCTCGGCGCGCGCCTACCGGCGGCTCGAGACCCTGGGCCAGGACGTCCACTTCGCGTTCCGCTTGCTGCGCCGCAACAAGGGCTATGCCGGCGCGGTGGTGGCGGCGCTCGCCCTGGGCATCGGCGCCAACTCGGCGATCTTCAGCGTGGTGCGCGGCGTCCTGCTGCGCGAGCTGCCCTACCAGCAGCCCGACCGGCTGGTCGTCTTGCACCAGCGCGAGCGGCTTGGCGACGCCTCCGACCAGAGCTTCTCGGTGCTAGACATCGAGGACCTGCGGCGGCGCAACCACTCCTTCTCCGGCCTGGCCGAGTACCACTCGATGTGGTTCAACCTGCTCGGCCGCGCCGAGCCGGAGCGCGTCCAGACCGGCGTGGTCTCGGCCAACTTCTTCGGCGTGCTCGGCACCAGGGCGCTCCTCGGCCGCACCTTCTCGCCCGACGACGACCGGCCCGGCGCCCAGCCGGTGCTGATCTTCAGCTACGCCTACTGGCAGCGCTCCTGGGGCGGCGATCCGGCGGTCGTCGGCAAGACCCTCGAGATGAACGACCATCCGCACCGGGTGATCGGCGTCCTCCCTCCGGTGCCGCAGTATCCCGAGGAAAACGACCTCTGGATGCCGACCTCGGCCTGTCCCTTCCGCTCCGATCCGCACGCGATCGCCACGCGCCAGTTCCGGGGCTACAACGTTTTCGGCCGCCTGCTGCCCGGCACGACGCTCGTGCGGGCGCACCGGGACCTCGCCGCGATCGGCCACGCGCTCGCCGCCGAGTACCCGGGCGACTACCCGGCCGGCGGCTACCGGCTCGAGGCGGCGCCGCTGCTCACCGAGCTCACCGCGCGCGCCCGGCCGACCCTCTGGCTGCTGTTCGCGACCGTCCTGCTCGTCCTGCTCATCGTCTGCGCCAACGTCGCCAACCTCCAGCTGGCGCGGCTCAGCAGCCGCGGCGACGAGCTTGGGGTGCGTGCCGCGCTCGGCGCCGGCCGCGGCCGGCTGCTGCGCCAGCTGCTCACCGAGAGCGTGATCCTGGCGCTCCTCGGCGCGGCTCTCGGCGTCGGCGTCGCCGCCGCCCTGCTCAAGGGCCTGGTCGCCTTCGCGGCGCGTTTCACCACCCGCACCGGCGACATCGCACTCGATGGCTGGGTGCTCGCCTTCACCGTCGCCGTCGCGCTCGCTGCGGGCCTGCTCTCCGGCACCCTGCCGGCGGTCACCGCGAGCCGCGGCATCGCCGCCGCCCTGCGCGGCGGCGGCAGCGGCAGGCCGGGGGATGCGAGGAGCCTGCGTCTGCGCGCCGTCCTCGCCGGCGTCCAGGTCGCGGTGTCGTTCCTGCTCCTGGTCAGCGCCGGGCTCACCCTGCGCAGCATCTGGAAGCTGCAGGCGGTCGATGCCGGATTCAAGGCGGAAAACGTCCTCGCCCTGGCGATCGACCTCGATTGGGCGCACTACATGAAGCCGGAGCAGCGCCGCGTCTTCCACCGCGCGCTGCTCGACAGGGCCAGCGCCCTGCACGGCGTCGCCACCGCGGCCTACTCCTCGAACTACCCGCTGGACGGCACCGGCCGCGGCACCACCGGGGTGCGCATCGAAGGACGCGACGTCGCCGGCGCCAACCTCCCGCAGGCTGATCTTCGCCGCGCCAGCCCCGGCGTCTTCAAGGCGCTCGGCATCCGGCTCGAGCGCGGGCGCGGCCTCGAAGACGCCGACCGCGACGGCGCGCCGCGCGTCGCCGTGCTCGGCCACGCACTGGCGAGCCGTCTGTTCGGCGCGGAGGACCCGGTCGGCCGGCGGATCGCCCTGGGCTCGGACCGGCAGCCGGCCTGGCTCACGGTCATCGGCGTGATCGCCGACGTGCGCGACCTGGCGCTCGACCAGGACCCCGGCGGCGCCGTCTGGCTGGCCCTCGATCAGAGCCCGGCCCTCGCCGGAAGCTTACTGCTGCGCTCGCCGCGCGACCCCGCGGCGTTGACCGCCGCGGCGCGCGCCCTGGTGCGTGGCATCGATCCACGCCAGCCGGTCGGCCGGGTGCAGACCCTGGAGACCGCCCGCTCGGCGTCGCTGGCCGCGCCGCGGCTGACCACGATCCTGCTCTCGGCCTTCGCTCTGCTGGCGCTCGCGGTGACGGTGATCGGTCTCGGCGGCGTGGTCGCCTTCGGCGTCGTCCGGCGCACCCGCGAGATCGGCATCCGCATGGCGCTCGGCGCCGATCGCGGCGCGATCCTCGCCGGCGTCCTGCGCGAGGGGCTGGTGGCGGTCGGCGTCGGCCTCGTGGTGGGCGCCACGGCGGCGCTCTTCCTGGCGCGCGTCGTGGCCCGGCTGCTCTTCGGCGTCCCGCCGACCGACCCCGTCACCTATCTCGCCGTCGCACTGCTGCTGATCGTGGTCGCCGCGTTGGCCTGTCTGCTCCCGGCCCGCCGCGCGACCGCCGTGCAACCGTCGCTCGCGCTGCGCGCCGTCTGAGGCTGGTTGCCGAACCTCGAATAGAAATCGATGTCATGAAAGAAAGGACGAACACCATGCGGAGAAGAGAGTTGCTGCAAGGAGCGGCTGGATTGGGCTTCCTCTCTGCGCTGCCGTTTTCGGCTTTCGGCAGGCTCTTCGCGAGCCCAGGCTCCGCCGCGGCAGGGGCGGCGCATGGAAACGCCGCAGCGGCGGCGGGTGCGCATGGCAGCGGATTGCCGGCCGCACCCAATCCGCTCACCCCTCCCGCCCAGGGCAGCATTCCCGTTGCCTTTCTCCTTTCGTCAGGCGCGGTGGTCATCGACTTCTGCGGACCCTGGGAGGTCTTCCAGGATGTGCGCATCCCCGGCCAAGACGATCCATTCAGTCTCTACACCGTCGCCGAGAGGACCAATCCCATTCGCACGAGCGGCGGCATGACGGTCGTGCCCGACTACACCCTCGACGCTGCTCCCGCGCCCAAAGTGATCGTCATCCCGGCGCAGAGCGGCAGCAGCGAGGCGATGCTGGCGTGGATTCGCAAGTCGAGCAAGAGCGCCGACGTGACCATGTCGGTCTGCACCGGCGCGTTTCTGCTGGCAAAGACCGGCCTGTTGGCGGGCAAGGCGGCTACCACCCATCACCACGGGTACAAAGAGTTCGCCATGAGCTTCCCGGACATCCGCCTCAGGCGTGGGGCCAGGTTCGTCGAAGCCGGCAATCTCGCCACCTCGGGCGGACTCTCATCCGGCATCGATCTCGCGCTCCGCGTCGTCGAACGCTACTACGGCCGCGATGTCGCCGCCAGGACTGCCGACCATATGGAATACCAGGGACAAGGCTGGCTGAATCCGGATTCGAACGCGATGTACGCCCAAGCGATCTCGACGGACGCGCATCCGCTCTGTCCGGTCTGCGAGATGGATGTCGATCGGACCGCCGCGCCGAAGTCCGTCTACAAAGGCAAGACCTACTACTTCTGCATGCCGGAACACAAGGAGCTGTTCGACGCCAATCCCGGCAGATTCCTGGACACGCCGTAATAGCGCTGAGGGTCAGTCCGGTCTGGTGTTGGCGAGGACGCGCGGGAGGCTTGGTGGTGTTAGCGCTTGCCGCCCACCACGAGCAGGAGCCCGCCAACCACGATCGCGCCTATGCCAGCCCAGAGCGGAACGTTGACCGTCTGCTTCTCCTTCACCGAGAGCTCGATTGGCCCCAGCTTGGCGTCGTGGGTCTTCTTGGTGTAGGTGAATCCGCCGTACATCAGACCCAGAATGCCGGCCACGATCAAGAGAATCGCCACGATCTTGACTGCGTTCATTTCGCCCCTCCTCGGGTGGTATGACGCCTACTATATCTGCGCGCCCGCCGGTCGCCGCCAACAGGTAGATGTTTTCCGCGGCAGTTCGGCAACCCCCTGCGGCTGCGCGAGATCAGCCGGGAGATGTGGGGCTGGGGCTCCCTCGAACGCCTGCTCCAGGATCTGCGCTCTGGATTGCGCATGGCCGCAGGAGCCCGGCCGCGAGCCTCGGCGTGGTGCTCATCCTGGCGCTTGGCATCGGCGCGGGCACCGCCCTTTTCAGCATCGTCGACGGCGCCTTCCTCCATCCCCTCGCCTACCGTGAAGCGCACCGCTTCGTCGTGCTCAATCAGGATTTTCCGCGGCAGGAGCTCAAGAGCTGGATGTTCTCGCTCCCCGAGTACCTCGACCTGCGCAGCCGCAGCCATGCCTTCCAGGATCTGGTCGCCTAGCCCGAGCTGACCGTGAACCTCACCACGCGCGACCGCCCGGAGCGTGTCCATTCCTCGGAGGTCTCCGCCAACACCTTCCCGTTGATCGGCGTGCCGCCGCTGCTCGGCCGCCCCTTTCTGGCGGCGGAGGACGGCCCCGGCGCGCCTAGGGTGGTGATGATGGGGCTACGACCTGTGGCATCGCCGCTTCGGCGCCGACCCGCGCATCCTCCGCCGGACGATCGCCCTGGACGGCGAGAGCTACACCGTGGTTGGCTTCATGCCGTACCGCTACCGCCTGTGGGGCGCCGAGCTCTGGTTCCCCCTGCGCCTGAATGCCCCCGACACCAGGGGCGCCCCCGGCACGGACAACGCGGGCGGCGCCGCTGTCCCGCCGGGTGGTGCCGGCCGTCCGGACCGCGCCGGCCTGGCCGACCGCGGCCGCCGCTGGCTGAAGGTCGGCGGCTATCTGCGTCCCGGGATGAGCGTGGCGGGGGCGCAGGCCGACCTGGGCTCTCTGGCGCGGCAGCTCGAGGGCGAGCAGCGCGGCGAGCGCCCCGAATATGCGGGGCTGCGGCTCAACGCCATCCTGGTCCGCGATGCGCTGACCAGCGACCTGCGTCCGGCGTTGGCCGTGCTGCTCGGCGCGGTGGCCCTGCTCCTCCTGATCACCGGCGCGGACGTCGCCAACCTCCTGCTGGTGCGCTTCAGCGCGCGCGCCCGGGAGATCGCGGTACGCGGTGCCCTGGGAGCGAGCCGCTGCGCCTGGCGCGCCAGCTGGTGACGGAGAGCCTTCTGTTCGCCGTCTTCGGAGCAGACGCCGGCTGCCTGCTGGCGTGGGGCTGCCTGCCCCTGCTGCTGGCCCTCATCCCGCCGAACTACATCGCCTCCGAGGCGGAGGTCCGCATCAACTCTGCCGCGATGGGCGTGGCGGCAGGCATCGCGCTGCTGATGGGCCTTGCCGTGGGCCTGGCGCCAGCGCTGTACGCGCGGCGCCCGGCTGCCGTCGACGCTCTCCGGGCCGGCGGCCGCAGCTCCGTCGCCGGCGGCCCGCGGCGGCGCGCCCGCGATCTGCTCGTGGTCGGCGAGATCGCGCTGGCGCTCGTGGTGATGGCCGGAGCCGGGCTCATGATCGAAACTTATGCGCATCTCACAACGCTGCCGCTGGGCTTCGCGCCGAACGGTGTATTGACCTTGCGCGTCGGCCTGCCCGAGATGCGCTATCCGCGGCCCGAGGATCTGCGGGCCTTCCATGGCGCGCTGCCCGGCGTGACGGCGGCCGCGGCGGCCTCCGACCGCCCGATGGTCGAGCTGTCGAACCAGGAGCTGACTATTCAAGAAAGCGAAGAGGCCGGCGGCGTCATGGCCACCACGGTGACGCGCCGGGTCAGCCCCGACTACTTCCGGACCATGGGCATCCCGTTGCGTGCCGGGCGGCCGTTCGGCGACCAGGACCAGCCTCGCGGCCTGCCGGTGGCGATCGTCAACGAGACCATGGCGGCCCGTTTCTGGCCCGGCGCCAGCCCGCTCGGCAGGCAGTCGCCACCGGCCGCGGCGCCGCGCATGGCAACCCTGGCGCCGCGGCCGACAGCCGGCGCTGGCTGACGATCGTCGGCGTGGCCGGCGATGCCCGGCAGCGCCGCAGCGTGCTGGCCGAGGTGCGGCCCGAGCTCTACCTGCCGCTGGCGCAGACCGCCGGCCAGGCGCGCGACGTGGCGATCCTGGTCCGCACCAGCGGCGATCCCGCGGCCTGGACCGCGGCGATCGAGCGCCAGGTCATGGCCTTGGACCCCCAGCAGCCGATCTACGAGGTGCTGACCCTGCGCGAGATCGTCGCCCGTGGATTCGGACCGAAGCGGCTGACCGTGGTGCTGCTCGCGCTGTTCGCGGCCCTGGCCTTCCTGCTCGCAGTCTCAGGACTCTACGCGGTGCTCGCCCACGCCGTCAGCCTCGAGACCCACGACATCAGCATCCGCATGGCGCTGGGCGCCGATGCGACGAACGTGCGGCGACTCTTTGCCGGTCAGGGAGCCCGGCTCGCCGCCGCCGGGGTCGGCGTCGGGTTGGCTGCGACGCTGGCGCTCACCCGCCTGATGTCCGGCCTGCTGTTCGGAATCAACGGCGGCGATCCCGCGGTCGTCGCCGGCGCCGCCCTGCTGCTCACCGCGGTAGCCGTCGCGGCATCGTACCTGCCCGCGCGGCGGGCATCGCTGCTGGATCCCACCGCCGCCCTGCGCTCTGACCTCTCATAGCCGCGGCACGAGCGCGGGGCGGCAGAATGGCAACATTACTCCCCTCTCTGGCGGCTACTGCCGATCGAGCCGGAGTCGTTAGGCTCGCTCAGGAGCCGGGACGGACCGGCTTCCTCGCCCCGAGCACCCTCCTCGTCCACGAGCAGAGCATTCGGAGCTGGTTGGCCCGGAGGAGTCCGAGAACTGCAGGGGACCTGCGGGGCTCACGCGAAGGCATCGATGTACGCCACGCTCCGTGTACCGAGCCGGTGGCGCTAGCGCAGGCTAACGCTCTGAGTCCAGCCGGGCGGCACAGAGGCGGCCCAGCTACGAAGGTCAGAAGGTTGGTCCAGAACTAGCGAGAACGCGGGCGCTCCACCTACTTCTGCGAGGTCTGCGGCGACTGAGCTGCTCGGGCCTGCCAAACGTCGGTAATGGCCAGCGCGTGGCCGTCGCCGTCGGCGAGAGGGGGTAGGTGGAAGTTCTCCTCGATGGTCCGCAGGGCGTTGAAATGATTGTAGGGCTTGGGGGATACGAAGCCTGCGCGCACCATGCCTCCGAGAAAGACCGTATAGATGTGGTTGTCACGTTCAGGAAACAGCAGTTTCCGCACACAACCGGGCTCCGACTCGTCGAAGGTCACCACGATCAGGGTGTCGCGCATGACCTCGGCATCGTCCAGGATGGGATCGAGGAAACGTCGCAGCCAGGCCACTGCGTTTTCGAGCCCCTGGTCCGCGCGGCAAAGAGAATGATTATGCCCATCGTTCACCAGATCGGGTGAGTAGAACCCGTAGGCCGGGAGCGCATGGCGGTCGAAGGCGAGATCCGGCACGACATTCGGACACGGAGCGCCCTGGGTGAAGGTCAGAAACGGTACATGCTTCCGCGCATAGAGCGGCTGGGCCGGGTTGGAGGGTTTGATGAAGCAGCCATCTGCCTCCTCCGGATACCCTTGGGCAAAACTGAGCCATGGCTTCGTCTTCTTATCTCCCTTGTCTCCCTTGACTCCGGCGAGAAGATTGGCAATCGTAGGCAAGCAAGACTCGATTTGGCGGTCGCTGTGGGTCTCGATCGTCCTGCCGGAAACCATGGCAAGATAGTTCGAGTAGGACGGGTGAAAGAGGCCATGGAAGTTGGAAAATGACGCTCCCCGGCCGGAGAGTCCCTGGAAGTAAGGATTCCTATTCACGCGATCGTAGCTCTGGTTCTCCAACACGATGAGGAGGACGTGCTTGAAAACGTCGTGGGGCGGGGCTTCGGGAGCGCCGCACTTGGGCGCCCCCTGGCGAAACCCTGGCTCCAGAGAACAAGGATCCACGCGGGCCGCAACGAAGTAAAGGTTGCAGCCAGCGCAGCCCACTGCGATACACGCCAGTTTCGCGATGAGGCCGCTCACGGTGGTCGCGAAGACAGCCCGCTTTTCGCCGCGGTGTTGGCACATGGCCATTCCTCCCGAGAGCCTTCAAGCAGTGCGACAAGACATACATATGCATGAAGCTCGAAGTGTTGTACCAGTGAAATCAGGCAATGAATCGAAGTATAGGCCGGCGCGCTGAGCCTGTCAAGAAACGCGGCCGGGGTGGGGTGCACGACCGGAAAGTGAGGAGATGAGATTCTCTCGGGCCATAACCGGCTTTCCTTCGGTTATAATAGCCGTAGGAAAGGAGGTCCCATGGCCGACACGGAGGTCCCCGACGAAGTCCAAGCACTGGCTCAGGAGCCGTGCCAGCCCGCGCCCATGCGCCGGGGTTCTTTGACCGAGCGCTACATGAAATGTGGGAAGGCACAGTGCCCATGCCATCGCCGACCCGAAGCGCGGCATGGTCCCTACTTCACGCATACCCGCATGGTCAACGGTCGCACGCAGTCGCGGCTTCTTTCGGCTGAACAAGCCGAAAGAGTGCAACGACAAGTGGCGGCAGGCCAAGAGTTCCGCCGTCGCATCGAGGCCTATTGGAGGGCCTGTGAACAGTGGGCTGACGAGCCGCGACTGGGCGTCCGCCCGTCACGCCGAACTCGACCGCGGCGAGCTCGAAGCCATCCTCAACGCTCTACGGGTCCACGCGGCCACCGAGCCCGAAGCCAGCCGCTGCATCGACTATGTCTCGCGCAACAGGCGCCGCATGCGCTACCCCGACTTCCACCGCCAGGGCCTGTGCACTTCCACCGGCGTCCTCGAGGCTGGCTGCAAGGTCGTCGTCGCCACACGACTCAAGCGCGCCGGCATGCACTGGACCCTCCGCGGCGCCAATGCGATCCTTGCTCTGCGCTGCGCCAAGCTCTCTGGCCGCCTCGATGGCTTCTGGCAGCGTCGAGCTGCCGCCTAGGTTCAGGCGTCGTCACAAATCTGTCGTGCACCCGGCCGGGTGTCGGCCCCCTGCCTTCCTGCCAGCCCCCCTTACCCAGCTCTTGCCCTTCACCTTCCGCCCACTGCGCCCCCTTTACAGCGCCCTCTGCTGTCCGCCTCCTCCTGCTGCCCAGGTGCTGCCCTTTCCGGCCTGTCGAGCCGCTCCCCGCGAACTGTGCTAGCATTCCGCTAGCATGTCGACTCTAACCATCCGCAACCTCTCGCCTGAGGTCGTTCGTTCCTTGAAGGCCCTTGCCCAGCGGCATCACCGTTCGATGGAGCAGGAGGTCCGCGCGATCCTGGAATCTCAGGTCGGGGACCGCCTCTCGGCCGCGGAACAGATCGAACTGTCCTGGGACGCGCAGGCCCGCACTCCGTCCGCCGAGGAGATTGACTCCTGGATCGGGTCGGGCCGCGGGTGAGAGTGGTCGTTGACACCAACGTCATCGCCTACTACCTGCTGGGTACCGAACCATTCCGGGAGGAGTGCGGGAGGTTCTGGCGGCTCGTCGAAGTTGCCCTTGCTCCGGCGTCGTGGGAGGCGGAGGTTGCCAACATTCTGTGGATGGCCGCTCGGACAAAGGTTCTCGGCGTCGTCGAAGCGCTCCTGAAGCTCGACCTGGCAAAGGCCTTGGAGATCCACTCGATACCCGTCCCCAGCCTCTGGCATGGAGCTCTTGTCCGGGCCTGCAGCTCGGGAGTCGCTGCCTACGACACGCTGTTCGTGGAACTTGCAGAGCGCGAGCGCCTTCCTCTCGCGACCTTCGACCAGGCCGTGCTGGCGGCCTTCCCGGAGACCGCAAAGCGCCCCGGCCAACTTCTCCGGCCCACGTAGCGCCGGCACCCCCGGCAGGTCGGCCGCAGCTGTCGCATGTTGTGGCCCAGCCGCCCCAGCGGCGACTGGCCCGTCCGGCGATGGACGGGCAGCGCTCTCCCGGCAGGTCGCTCCTCGCGGGTCTCTCCCGGAAGGTCGCCTCGCGACGAGCCAGCCTCAGAAATCGAAACTCAGGAGCCGGGAGGCCGCACCGGCGGGATCTTGGGCTTGGCGGCGGCGGCCTTCGCTTCCTTGACCATGCGCCGGACGTCGGCCAGCAGCAGCCTGGCGTCGTAGACGATCCCGTCCTTGATCGTGTACTTGACGCCGCCGGCCCGCACCACCTCGTTCTTGTCGTTCAGCTTGATCACCCCGGTGCCGTACAGAACGGAGAGGTTCTTGAGCGGGTTGTCCTCGACCACCACGAGGTCGGCGAGCTTGCCCGCCTCGACGGTGCCGATCTCGCTCGCCAGACCAAGCGCCTCGGCCCCCTTGAGCGTCGCGGCCCGGATCACCTCCAGCGGGTGGAAGCCGGCCTCGCGCAGCAGCTCGAGCTCGCGCACGTAGTCGAAGCCGTAGAGCTTGTAGAGGAAGCCGCAGTCGGTGCCGACCGTCACCCGGCCGCCGCGGTTCTTGTACTCGTTGACGAACGTCATCCACAGGCGGTAGTTGTGCTTCCACTCGACCTCGTCCTCGGTCGTCCAGTGGAACCAGAACGAGCCGTGGTTGTTGCGGTTCGGCTGATAGAACTCCCAGAGCGCAGGCAGGGTGTACTCGTCGTGCCATTCCGCCCGCCGGACCCGCATCACGTCGCGCGTCGCCTCGTAGATCGTGAACGTCGGATCGATGGTGAAATCGAGCGCGATCAGCTCGTTCATCACCTGGTTCCAGCGCTCGGAGTAGGGCGGCGCCGCCTGCCGCCACAGCCGCCCGGCCTGGCCGAAGCGGTCCGCCTCGTCGGCGTAGTTGTAGTCGAGCGGGTAATCCTGGATCGTGCGGTCGGCGAACAGCGCCTCGGGCAGCCCGTACCAGTGCTCCATGGTGGTCAGGCCCCAGCGCGCCGAGTCGAGCACGTTGACCCGCGCCACGTCCATCTGCGCGTGATGGCAGGCGCTGCGCAGGCCGCGCCGCTTCGCCTCCTCGATGGCCGCCTTCATGATGTCGGGGCGGTAGCCGAAGAACTTGAGGCCATCGGCCCCCTTGGCGGCCATCTGCGCCACCCAGGTCCGCCCCTCGTCGGGAGTGGTGAAGGGCTCCTCCCGCCCCTGGCCGAACACCACGTAGGCCATGATGCGCGGCGCGGTGATCTCGTTGCGCGCGCTCTTGGCCTTCTCGGCGAGCGTCCAGTCGATGCCGTTGCTGCTCCCCGGGTCGCGAATGGTGGTGATGCCGTGGCCCATCCAGAGCTTGAAGACATACTCGGCCGGCGTCCCCTGCTCCTTGCCGCCGATGTGGGCATGCATGTCGACGAAGCCGGGCAGCACGTACATGCCCGCGAGGTCGATCTCCTTGTCGCCCGGCTGCGCCTTGGGGCGCTTTTCCGGGTCGATGGTGGCACCGGGATGGCCGACGCTCTCCACCCGCGCGATGCGGTTCTTCTCGATAACGATGTCGACCGGGCCGATCGGCGGCGCGCCGGTGCCGTCGATCAGGGTCGCGCTACGCAGGATGAGCCGCGGGTACGGTCCCTCTCCCTCGGCGCGCGGCGGCGCCGGCGGGATCGATTTGTCCTTCTCCGCCGACCCGCCCGCCTTGGTCGCTGACGAACCCGGTGGCGCGGCCTTCGCACCCGCCCCGGCCGGCGCCGCTCCCGGCGCTTTTCCGGCCGGCGTCCCGGGCCCGGGCGAGGAGGGCGGCGTTGCGGGCGCCGCGGCGGGAGCGCGCGGAGCCGCCGCCGGAGGGGCCGCCGCGACCGCCGGGGCTGCCGCAACGCCGGGCCCCCACGAAGTGGTAACCGCAGTAGAGACGAGGACTGCCGCGCAAAAAGCACAGCTCCACCGCCATGCACTCATGCCTTCGGTTCTCCTTCCCGCTCCCCACGGAGCCTTGACTCTGGCTCTCCTAGCCTAGCGCAGCCGGGCGGCCGGGCGTCATGCCGGACGGAACACGCTACGCATAAGGCCGGGTCGGGACCCGGCCGCCTGATCAAATTGGCCGGGTCGGCCTCCCGGCCGGCGATCGCCGGGCGGCATTCCCCGGAGGTCAGGACCCGGCCGCCCGATCCATTCGCGCCAACTCGCGGCGGGCTCATATCGAGCCCATTCAAAAAATACGCTTCTCTCTATAGAACACAGGCACGCTCGCGGCACAGCCGCCGGTTTAGCCGGCGTCCGCGGCAGCCGGAGGAGCCCGGTCTCCTGTGATCAAGGACACATCCGCGATGTGACCTCGGTCATAGATCGGGCGTGATCTCAGACATAGGTGAACGCCGCGCGTCCGCTCACAATGGAAGCGCAGGCCCCAAGCAGGTCTCAGAAGAAGAATAAGAGGAGGCTGACGTGGACCAGCCCGAAGTCGCCCTGACCCCGGATCGCAGCGCCGCCTTGCCTTTGCAAGGGCCTGGCTCCGGCAATCGATCGCAGTCTTCGCAGTCGGGCCGCCGCGGCAAGCGATCTGACCGGCTCCGCTCCGGCGATCGATCCCATGGGCTCGGCTCGGGCGCTCGGCCAGTGCCGGCCGCCAGCCTCGCCCTGCTGCTGGCCCTCGGGGCGGCGATGCTCGGCGCTGCGCCGCCCGCCGCGCAGGCCACCGCGACGAGCTACTACACCGTCACGCCCTGCCGCCTGCTCGATACCCGCGGCCCCGCCGGCCCGCTCGGCGCCCCCGCGCTGACCGGCGGCATCGGCCGCGTCTTCGCCGCCGCCGGCCAGTGCGGCATCTCGACCCGCGCCGTCGCGGTCTCGGTCAACGTCACCGTGGTCCTCCCCACGCAGGCGGGAGACCTTGGGTTCGCCGCCGCCGGCGCCGGCGCGCCGACCACGTCCGAGATCAGCTTCCGGGCCGGCGACGTGCGCTCCAACAACGGCGTCATCGGCCTCGGCACCGCTGGAGCGGCCCAGGTCCTGGCCCGTCTCGCCGTCGGTACCGTCGACCTGATCGTCGACGTCAACGGCTACTTCGCCGACCCGACGGTCGCGCAGACGACGGTCGATCCGCCCGCCTTCAACCCGCCGCCGGGCAGCTATACCGGCGTGCAGTCGGTCGCCATCGTCTCCTCGACTCCCGGCGCGCAGATCTACTACACCACCGACGGATCGCCGCCGAGCAGCTCCCACGCCACCCTCTACAGCGCCCCCGTGCCGCTCGCCCAGAGCGCCAACCTGCGGGCGATCGCCGTCAAGTCCGGCCTCGCCGACAGCCCGGTCACCTCCGGCCAGTATGACCTGGCGCTCATGCCGATCCTCTTCCTCGCCACCATGGTGCCGCAGGGCCAGTCGCTGTCGCTCGGCTCGGGCTCGGCCAGCCTGCTGCTCGCCGCCAACGGCGCCAGCGCGGTGCTGCACTTCACCTACTCGAACCTGACCGGCCCGATCGTCTCCGAGCACATCCACGGCAGCGACACCGGCATCTGGTTCGACATCGACACCGCGACCCCCGACTCGACCGGCGGCCGCACCTGGACCATCGTGCCGGTAGGCACTCACAGCGTGGCCGACATCCTGGCGGCGCTGCGCGCCGGCCAGTGCTACATCAACCTGCACACCGCGCAATACCCGGCGGGCGAGATCAAGGGCTTCTTCAACGTCTCGACCGGCGGCGGCACCTTCACACCGCCGCCCCCGCCGCCCGCCCTGCCGCCGCCGCCGCCCACCCAGAGCGACGCCGCGCGCTTCCTGCTGCAGGCGACCTACGGGCCGCAGACGTCGGCCGACATCGCCGCCCTGTCGTCCGATGCGCGCGGCTTCGGCCCCTGGTTCGCCAGCCAGTTCGCGCAGCCGCTGGTCTCCCACCTCGCCTACGTCGACGCGGCGCGCGCCGCCGGCGAGAACATCTCGAGCGACCAGGTGATGGAGTCGTTCTGGAAGCAGGCGGCCACCGGCCCCGACCAGCTGCGGCAGCGGGTGGCGCTGGCGCTGTCGGAGATCGTCGTGGTTTCCGACCAGAGCTCGAACATCGTCCCCGACGGCCTGGCCCACTATCTCGACCTCCTGGAAGCCGACGCCTTCGGCAACTTCCGCCAGCTGCTCTCGGACGTCACCCTGGACCCGACGATGGGCGTCTACCTCAACATGCTCGCCAACGACAAGGGCGACCCCGCCAACGGCATCAACCCCAACGAGAACTACGCCCGCGAGATCAACCAGCTGTTCTCGATCGGGCTCTACAAGCTCAATCCCAACGGCACCCTGATCCTCGACGCCTTCGGCCTGCCGGTCCCGACCTACAACCAGGACGTGATCAAGGGCTTTGCCCAGGTCTTCACCGGCTGGACCTTCGCCGGCGGCGACCACAGCGATCCCAACAACTTCTTCTACGTCACCGAGAGCTGGCGCGCCCCGATGGAGGCCTGGCCGGAGCACCACTCGCCGGGGCAGAAGCTGCTGCTCGACGGCCGCGTGCTGCCGGCCGGCCAGACGCCGCGCCAGGACCTCGACCAGGCGCTCGACGTGATCTTCAACCATCCCAACGTCGGACCCTTCATCTGCCGCGAGCTGATCCAGCGCCTGGTGTCGAGCAACCCCAGCCCGGCCTACGTCTACCGCTGCGGCCAGGCCTTCGCCAACAACGGCCAGGGAGTGCGCGGCGACATGAAAGCGGTGGTGCAGGCGATCCTGACCGACTACGAGGCGCGCTCCACCACCTTCCTTGGGCGGCCCGGCTACGGCCACCTGCGCGAGCCGATCGTGCGCGAGGGCGCCCTGCTGCGCGCTCTCCACTTCACGCCGCCGGCCGACGGCAAGTGGCGCATCTATGACCTCTCCGACCCGCAGTACGGCGTCAACCAGAACCCGCTGCGCGCTCCGACCGTGTTCAACTTCTTCGAGCCGTCCTACGTCCAGCCGGGTCCGATCGCGCAGGCCGGCCTGGTGGCGCCGGAGTTCAAGATCACCACCGAGACCTCGATCTTCGGCACCGCCAACCACTTCCTCTCCATCATCTACAACGGCGAGGCCTCCGACCCCTACGCCATCCATCCGGACTACTCGAGCCTGGTCGGGCTCTCCGACGCCGCCCTGCTCGACTACCTCAACCTGGTGTTGATGGCCAACGCCATGGCGCCCGAGACGCGCTCCATCCTCCGGACGGCGCTCGCCGATCCCGGCTTCTCCGATCCCAACGACGCCACCGTGCGGGTCAAGAACCTGATCTGGCTGATCGTGCTGTCGCCCGAATTCTCGGCGCAGAACTGAAGCTGGTCGCCGCCGCATGAGAAAAGAGAGGCCCGAGATGACCGAAACCAAGCCCGTTCCCCCTACCCGCCGGCAGTTCATCCGGCAGTCGGTGTGCGCCGCGGTCGGCATGACCTCGCTCGCCTCGACCGTCTTCGACCTGCGGCGCGTGGCCGCCGCGGCGCCCCTCACCGCCGCCGACTACAAGGCCCTGGTCTGCGTCTTCCTCTACGGCGGCAACGACTGCAACAACATGCTGGTGCCCTACGACCCGGCCGACTACGCCAGCTATGCCGCGGCGCGCATGGGCCTCGCCCTGCCCCGCACCGCCCTGCTGCCGATCAACCTGGTCGGCGGCGGCGACGGCCGCCTGTGGAGCCTCCATCCCAACATGGTCGGCCTGCAGGGCCTGTTCAACCAGCAGAAGATGGCCGTCCTGGGCAACGTCGGGCCGCTGGTCGCGCCGGTCACCCAGGCCGACTACATCAACGGCACCGCGGCGCTGCCGCCGCAGCTCTTCTCGCACAGCGACCAGACCACCCACTGGCAGACCTCGATCCCCGACCAGCCACCGCAGACCGGCTGGGGAGGGCGGGTCGCCGACATGCTGCACGCGCTCAACGGCACGTCGCAGATCTCGATGAGCCTGTCGCTCGCCGGCATCAACACCTTCCAGGTCGGCAACGTCGTCACCCAGCTCCAGGTGTCGCCGAACGGCGCCTTCGGCCTGGACGGCTACACCGCCGACACCACCGACCCGGCCTCGAACGCGCTGCGCGCCCTGCTCGCCAGGAGCTACGGCAACCTCTTCCAGTCCGGTTACCGCGACGTCTTCTCGCGCGCCCTCGGCGACAACCAGCTGCTGCAGACCGCGCTCGCCGGCCTGCCGCCGCTGACCACCGTCTTTCCCGCGAGCGATCTCGGCCAGCAGCTGCTCACCGTCGCCCATCTCATCCAGGCGCGCGCCGCGCTCGGCCAGCAGCGCCAGGTCTTCTTCGTCGCCACCGGCGGCTTCGACACCCACGGCGGCCAGCTGCCGGCGCACGTGCAGCTGCTGCAGGACGTGTCCGACTCCCTCGCCGCCTTCTACGCGGCGACCGTCGAGCTGCAGGTGCCGGGCAGCGTCACCGCCTTCACCGCCTCCGACTTCGGCCGCACCTTCGTCTCCAACAACGATCCCAACGGCGACGGCTCCGACCACGGCTGGGGGAGCCACCACCTGATCGTCGGCGGCGGCGTCCTGGGGGGCCGGCTCTTCGGCCGCGTGCCGACGCTCGCCATCGACGGCCCCGACGACACCGGCGACGGCCGCTGGATCCCGACCACCTCGGTCGACGAGTACTCCGCCACCCTCGCTAAGTGGTTCGGCGTCAGCCCGACCGAAATGCGCACCGTCTTTCCCAACCTGAACCGCTTCAGCAACCCGGACCTCGGCTTCATGGGCTGAAGCCAACGCGATCGGTACACGACTCCTCGCGGTTGGTTTGGTTGGCCCGGAGGAGCTCGAGGACTGCACCGGACCCGCGGGGCGGTGCGCAGGCGCGGAGGTACGCCGGGCTCAGGCTCGATCGACCGGCGGTGAGGGCGCCTTGGTCGGCCGGCTGGATCGACCGGCGGCGGCGCTTGATCGGCCGGCTCGATCGGCCGGCGGGAAGGGGCGGCCCTCGTCGGGCTCCCTCGGCGCGCGGGCCTTTAGTCGCGTCGCTTCGCGATGGCCGCACGTCCGGTAATGGACGTGCGGCACTAACTCCCAGGACGACTGGTGCCCCATCCACAAGCAGACCGGGATCGAACGATACCGCTGGCGGCGGCGTGCGGAAGAAGGTGCCGGTGCAGCGGCCGCCGGAGCACTGAGGGCATAGCCCCCATTTCTCACACGCCTCCTGCTGCGTCGGCGGAAATGGGCCTGTCTGCTGCGTTGCGCCTTGCACCCAGGACCATTTGCGCCGCCTCGCGACGAACGCGTGTGAGAAATGGGGCCTAGAGCGGCCTAGAGCAGGCCTAGCGCGGGAAGAGCTCGGCGAGCAGCCGCCGCCAGCCTTCTCGCTCGCAGGCCGGGTCGACCAGCGGCCGCAGGGCTTGGCAGCGCGCCGCGAGCTCGGCGAGCAGCTGCGGGTCGCGCTCGCAGCGCCACAGCAAGGCGGCGAGCGCGGCCGCGTCGCCGGCGGGATAGCAGCCGGGATAGTCCTCGCCGAGGATGCCAAGCGAGCCGGGAATGCGGCTCGTCACCACCGGCACGCCGGCGGCGATCGCTTCCGAGACCACGTTGGCGCCCCCCTCGAGCCACGAGCTGACGGCCAGCAGGCGGCAGCGGGCGAGCAAGGCCAATGCCTCGGCGCGCGGCAGCTCGCCGAGCCAGCGATAGCGGCGGTTCGTGGCCATCTCCTGCTGGGCCGCCGCGCCGAGCTCGGTGTCGAGGGCGGCACCGGCGTGTAGCACCAGGAGCCGCGAGCGTTCCGGCACTAGCCGGGCGGCGCGGGCGGCGCAGAGCGGGTCCTTGACCGCGCGCAGATGGGCGAGAAGGCAGATGGCAAACCCGCCGTCGGCGAGCTCCGCCAGCTCGCCGCTCAGCGGTGGCGCCGCCTCGGCAGACTGCAGGAGCACCCGCACCTTCGGCCGCTGCGCCGCCGGCAGCTCGGCCGCGGCCAAGGGCTGCAGCGCCACCAGCCGGTCGGCGGCGGCCACTGTCGCCGCCGCCTCGACGCTCGCGCCGAGGTCCTGGTAGAGGTCGGTGCCGGTGAGCGCCACCACCAGGGGACCGGCGGGGTGCTGCGCGCGATAGCGGCGGGCAGACTCGGCGCTCTTGCGTGCGTGCAGCGCCACCAGCAGCTCGCAGGCCTGGCCGTCCCAGTCCTCCGTGACCTCCACCCGGTGGCCGAGCTCGCCGAGCAGGCGTGCCCAGCGTTCGGCGGTCACCCGGTTGCCCTGGCGCGACCCTGGCCGGGCCGGCGTTACCAGCTGGATGCGGAGCGGCCGCGAAGAACCTGCTGGTGACTCGGTGCCCAAGGCTCTCACCGCGCGCAAGTGCGGAATCCCGCCCAGACGTCGCGCCGGTCCGGGGTGTAGAAGTTGCGCCAGGTGTTGCGCAACAGGCGGGCGCGGGTCGTCCAGGCGCCACCGCGCAGCACCCGATGAGTGCCGAACCAGGGTTGCGAGTACTCTCGATATGGGTCGGGAGTGAAGCCCGGGTAAGGCGCGAATTCGGTGGCGGTCCACTCCCAGACGTTGCCCAGCAGCTGCCGGCAGCCCTCCGGCGTGTCGCCGGCGGCGAGCGCGCCGACGTCGGTGCAACCCAGGCGCAGGCCGTCGAGGTTGGCGCGCTCGCCGCCGGCGGGCTCCTCACCCCAGGGGAGCCGCCGGCGCTCCGGGCCAGCACCAGCGGCCGCGGCCTCCCACTCCGCCTCGCTGGGCAGCCGCCGGCCCGCCCAGGCGCACCACGCCTCCGCTTCGTAGGCGCTCACGTGCACCATGGCGCGGTGCGGCTCGAGGGTCACCCAGCGGTCGAAGTCGCGGCGCAGCCAGCCGCCCCCCTCGCGCCGCCAGTAGAGCGGCCCCTCCACTCCGGCACGCTGCCGCCACTCCCGTCCTGCAGGGCTCCAGAGCTCAGGATGTTGGTAGCCGCCGTCCTCGACGAACGGGGCGTATTCCCCCTGCGACACGGCCCCCCGCGCGATCCGGAAGGGTGCGACTTCCACTGCGTGCGCCCACTTCTCGTTGTCGAAGACGAAGGGCTCCTCCGGTGAGGCGCCGAGCAGGTAGGTGCCACCGGGGACTTCAGCATCGCCCGGCAGCAGGCCACCTGCCGCCAAGGGCGGCGGGGCCGGCAGCGCCGGCGGCCGATAGGCCAGCGTCTGGCGGGTGTAGGTAAAGGCCTCGTCGTGCATGTCCTCGTGGAAAACCGAGTAGAGCGCGTGGTAACGCAGCTCGGGGCTCGCGCCGTCGCGCGCCAGCGCCTGCAGCACCCGGTCACGGACCTCGGCGAGGTAGGCGTAGGTATCGCGCCGCGAGGGTAGCGGCAGGTCCCAGCGCGTGTCGTGGGGGATGGCGATCGAGTCGAAGAGGCGATCGGCGTCGGCCCGCAGCGGGGCGCGGCCGAGCACGTGGCGCAGCACCCACTTCTCCTGGAACCAGGCGACGTGGCTGATCTCCCACAGCAGGGGGTTGATGATGGCCAGCTGCGGCCCCATCATCTGCTCGTCACCGAGGTCGTCGACCAGCGCCAGGGTGCGGGCGCGGGCGTCTGCCACCCATCCGGCCAGGGTATCGGCGGTGGGCTGGCAGGCGGCGTGAAGGTTCTCCATGGCGGGCTCCGTTGCTGGTTGCCCATGCTACAACCACGCCGCGCGCGAACGCGGCGCCTGAATGCTCGAAGGAACCACGCTGCTGAAGAACGTGCCCCGCAAGACGCAGCAGGTCACGGTGTCGATGGCGGCGACGACGCCCAAGCCCCGCCTGGTGAAGCTGGCGATCGCGCCGGCCGGCGAGGAGCCCTTCTCAAAAGCAATGATGCTGCCGAGGGGGACCGCACGAAGGACCTGGACGGATGTACCGTCCAGGTCGATGGCAGGAATTGCCGAGAGCCTCAGATCGTGCAGATCTTGCGAAAGGAACGTCTCACCCTTGGCGAGATCTTCAAATATTCAATCGATACATGTTCACATCAACTCAGCGGCCGCCCTGGCCGCGGCTCGATCTGCCTCCGCCGGGACGCGGCGACTGGGGCTTGCCGCCCTCTCCCGGCTTCTACGCGCCCTGGCCGGGCTTCTTCTCCCCCTGGCCGGGTTGGCCGGGCTTCTGCGTCCCCGAGTCCGGCTGGCCGGGCTTCTGCGCCCCCGAGTCCGGTTGGCCGGGCTTCTGCCCCCCCTGGCCGGGTTGGCCGGGCTTGTGCGCCCCCGGGTCCGGTTGGCCGGGCTTGTGCGCTCCCGGGTCCGGTTGGCCGGGCTTGTGCGCCCCCGGGTCCGGTTGGCCGGGCTTACTTCCCTGACCTTGCTGGCCGCCCTGGCCTTGCCCCCCACCCTGGCTATGCTGATCTTTGTCCGACATGCGCAGCTCCTTCTGAAATGAGGATGCCTTTGTGACATCGACAACCATTCCTTAGAGCAACGAACGTGCCACTTGGACTTGCCCACAGGACTCCCCGGCGCGGATCCCTGCTGGATGCCAGGCTCTACTTCGCCAGCTTCTGTTCGGCGCGTCCGATTTTCTGCTGCGTTTTTCCCACTTCCTTCTGAACCGTGCCCTTGACCTCTCGACCGCGGTCGCCGGTCGCCGCGCCGATCTCCTCGTTCACCTTTCCCTTGACCTCGTTCGCGATGCCCTTGCCCTGGTTCTTCGCACCGTCTTTGCCGATTCCCATTGCGTCTCTCCTTGGCGACTCTGTCGCCTGATAATGAGCTTCAAGAACTATAAAGATGACGATAGTGCAAGGTTCGAGCCAGGATCCGCAAGAGCGCGTAGACTCATAATGAGCACAATTCCCGCAGTGCCCATGGCATGGGTCGCGGTTCGACGTGCGAACCGGCGCTTGCCCCTGTCATTTGAACCGGTGCTGCCCGGACAGGGACGAACCGTCAAGGCGGGTCGCTGGCGACTTGCCGCGCGGCAGACTCTCCCCGGGGCAGGTCGCGCTCTCCCGGGTTCGACCAGGCTACAAGCATTTCGGGCCAGCACGCCGCAGGCCCGAAATTCAGCAGAAGGGGGAAGGTGATGAAGCGAAAGGGAAGCGGATCCAGCGGCAGCGACCGGCGGGCATTCTTGAAAAGGGGGATGTTGGCGGCGGGCGCGGTGACGACCTGGGGCGCCGGACTCTTGCCGAAGGGCTTGTCCGCCCTGGGCATCGAGGAGAAAGACAGCGGGCCCCTCACCACGGGGGACATCGCGATCCTGAAGTTCTTGCAGGCCGTGGAGCAGATCGAGACCGATCTGTGGCTTCAATACTCGGAGCTCGGAGGCACGCAAGACAACGAAGTCTCAGGGGTCAATGGAGGAAACCCGCTCTACACGGCCGCCCTGCAGATTCTCGATAGCGACATGGACCAGTACATTCACGACAACACCGATGACGAGGCCAGCCACGTGGCGTTCCTCGGCAAGTACCTGGAATCGAAGGGCGTGGCGGCGGTCAACCTCGAGCGGTTTCGTCATCTGCCGAGCAGTAGGGCGACCGGGGCGAACCAGAACTACCGCGGGGACGGCGGACGGCTCACCAACATCACACAGCTCACCATCGACACCAGCTTCTGGTCCCGCTACCGCAGCATCACGAATCCGGAGGTCGATACGGGCGCATCGTTCGCCCAGGCAGTTCCGGATTTGAGCAAGGGCCAGCATACGGCGATTCCCCGGACCGACGACGATACGGCCGGCAGCACGCTCAGCGCCGATCCGGCCAACAATCCCAACTCCATCTCCACGCATCTCCAGGCGATCGCCTTCACGGCGGGGTTTCACTTCGCCTTCATCGAGGGGGGCGGCACCAGCCTCTACCCGACGCTGGCGCAGAACGTCACCAACCTGGAGGTCTTGCGCATCCTGCTGGCGATCGGCCCCAGCGAGACCATGCACTTCCAGACCTGGCAGGACAAGGCCGGCAATGCGCTGCCGATCTCCGACACGGATACGGGGTTCCGCGGGTCGACAGGGAGCTCGGTGACGTTTCCGGACCTCAAGAAGGCCCAAGGGGAGACCAACCCGGAATCTCTGAAAGGGGACACGTTGCAGGCCAACTTGATCTTCCCCGAGCCGACCCATTTCCTGAACAAGAGGTTCCCGCCCGTTTCGATCATTCGCCCCACGTCGATAAGGTTTTCGGGCGCGGTGGCCGCCGTCAAGGGGCTCGCGGCCGACGGGCTCTTCATCGGACACACCGTCAACGGCAAGTCAGACGGGCTCGTCGAGCTCCTGCTCCGTCTGGCCTTGCAGGCGGACGAGGCGCGGCGCGAGTCGACTTAAGGCAAAGGAGAAATGAGCACGGTCTGGGTGCGTATTCCGAGCGCAGCCGGCCAGGGATTCCGACGTCAAGGCGGCCACCCATTCCGATCGGTGCGGTCTCGGGCAGGCCCGCCCGAACGAGAAGAATCCCGTTGCCGACCCTGGGCGGCCACACCGAGGGGCGGTCGCCAGGTCGTCGTGATACCGATGTCTGCAGGATCAGGACAAGGTCAGCCTGGAAGTACCCCACTACCGCTGCTCGGCGCGCCTCCCGCGTCCTCACGCGGAGGGTGTATAGGTGTATAATGATCTGGGGTAGGTCGCGGGCCGACCTCGAGGCAGAGATACGAGAAAGACGCGGGACGGCCAGGACTTGGGACCGTCTTGCTGACTCAGATCGAGGCCGGCCGCGCCCTGGGCGCGAGTTCACGCATGTTCCTCTTCACGCACCAGGCGGCCCTCGCCGGCGCGGCGGCGCCGAGACGCTCACTAGTGGACCAGCTACCGGTCTGCGCCCGATCGACAACGCGGAAAGGGGAAAGTCAACATGAAACCCGAGCACTCGAGGCTCTTGGCGAGCGTAGGATTCGCCGCCCTTCTTTCATGGGCGCAAACCTCCCCAGCACTGGCCGCGGCGGTCGCGCCATCACTGGGTACGGCCTCGAGCTACACGGCCCTGGGTACAAACTCCATCCCGACTGTGGGGACGATGACCTGCACCACTTCCACCATCAACGGAGACGTGGGCTCCACCTTCACCTCGATCACCAACACCGGGTGCACGATCACCGGGGCGATCAACGCGCCGGTCGCCGCTTCGGTTGTAACTGACTTCAACAACGCGTACAGCGCGCTGGATAGCCTGAACCCGATATGCGGCGGCGTCGTGCCGACCGTCAGCACCACGCTCCCGCCCGGTGTCTACTGCTCCGCTGCAGGGACCACGATAGGCGCCGGCGTCATTTTTACGCTCACCGGGAACGCGAGCGATGTCTGGGTTTTCAAGATCGGGACCAGCGGGTTGGGCAGCCTCACGGGCAACACCTTCCAGGTGGTCATGGGCGGCACCGCGCTGCCGTGCAACGTGTATTGGCGGACCGCCCAGGCCGCCACGATGACGGATTCGCAGTTCATAGGAACCATCCTCGCGGGTAGCGCCATCACTCTGACCAGAGGAAACTACCTCGGGCGAGCCTTGGCGAAGACTGACGTGACGGTGACCAACGAAGCGCCAATGACCTTCGCGGGTTGCAGCCCGCCGCTGATCGCTCTTATCCCCACGCTCTCCGGGTGGGGGATGACCATTCTCGTGGCCCTCCTGGCCCTGTTGGGCTTCGCAGCGATCCGCAGGCTGGCGACGTAGCCAGCAATCGCTCTTCTGACCTCGAAGCGATCACGGGGCGCACACCACCCTGATCGTGTTCCTCACCCCCATCTTCCTGGCACGGGCAATCGCTCGACTCAAGCATCGACGCCGAAGGAGCCCGCAATGAACGGACCAGCCACCCGCGGAACGTACACCGTCGCCGGCCTGCTGGCCGCAGCGGCGATCGCGATCGTCGTTCAGGCACAGCAGGGAGAAGTTGCGTCCAGCTACGGCCCGACGAATCAGAGCCGGACCTTCGAGCAGATCAAGGCGGCACGCCTGGCCGTGAAGGCCGAACGGTCCAAGGAGCACACGGGGCTTCTGAACAGGCGCTATGACCTTGGGAAGAGAACGACTTCAGAAACCACCATGTCCGGCGGCAAGCCCGTACCCGTGGGGCCGACGGCCAGACTCCGTGAGGTGACGTGGGATCAGCTCGATGCGATGACACCCGCGCAGATCCGGGAGAAGGAGCTCTTTCCGTACCCGCCCCTACCCTTTCCGGACCACGCCGAAGGGGGCATGCTCTTTCCTCAAATGACGCTGAAGCTTCTGCCGAGGCTGACCCGCTTCGACGTGGACTTCGACCTGCCCGAGCAAGTCCTTCCCGATCCGGTCCCCGCCATGTACCTCACCACCCGCCCGGACCTCGGTGACGTCGCCAAGGGCCGCCTCATCACGATCCAGAACTACTACGAGATCTTCAACGGCATCCTGAACCCCAAGCAGCTCGAAGGACTGCGGCTCCTGCTCACCCAGTTCCCGCAACAGCAGTTCAACGCCACCGAGGACCGGCGAACGGACCGGGCGGACGGCATGCTGGGCGTGACGTGCTTCGACTGTCACGTCAACGGGCACACCAACAAGGCCACGCACCTTGTGGGAGACATCCGGCCGCAGGAGTTCCGCCACCGCATCACCACACCCTCCCTGCGGGGCGTGAACATCCAGCGGCTCTTCGGCTCCCAGCGCGCGCTCAAGACCGTCGAGGACTTCACGGAGTTCGAGCAGCGCGGTGCTTACTTCGACGGTGACATGGCGATGGCCGCCAAGAAGGGGGTCAACGTCCTGGAACGCGCCAGCCAGGTCCACTTCATGGCCGAATTCATGGCGATCCTGGACTTTCCGCCCGCGCCCAAGCTCGACATCTACGGCAAATTGGACGCCACGAGGGCCCAGCCGGCGGAGCTGAGGGGCGAGGCGCTCTTCAACGGCAAGGCCCGGTGCGCCGGCTGCCACCCGGCCCCCTACTACACCGACAATTCCATGCACGACCTCCAAGCCGAGCGGTTCTACAAGCAAGAGCTCGTCGACGGGATGATGATGGCCCACGACGGACCCATCAAGACCTTTCCGCTACGCGGGATCAAGGACTCCCCACCCTACCTGCACGACGGGCGCTGCCTCACTCTGGAGGACGCGGTGGAGTACTTCAGTCTGGTGCAGCAGCTTCACCTGGCGGCTCAGGAGAAGAAGGACCTGGTTGCCTTCCTGCGCGCACTGTGAGCGCAGAGCCCGCCCTCCGGGAAGCTCGCGCTTGCTTGCGGGCTCTCTCGTTCCTGCTTGCCCTTTTTTGGCACGGGATTGGCATTGGCTCGAATCAGACCAGGGGCGGGGCCATCCGGACGGCCGCGTGCCCTTTCTTGTGGAACGGGCAGCTGGCCCCCCCGGTCGCCCAGCCGACGAGGTGACCCATGAGAGCGCTCAAAACCGCCATCCTGACCGTGCTCGCCATCGCCGCCGGCGGCGGCTGCCTCTCTTCCCAGCCGCCGCCGCCCGGCCAGCCCTATGAGCCGCCGCCGCCGGCTTACAACCCGCCGCCCGACTACAACGCGCCGCCGTCCTACCCGCCGGACGGCGCTCCGCCGCCGAATCCGGACCAGGGGAGCTACGACCAGGGCTACGGCGACCAGCCCGCGCCCGGGCCGGGCGGCGAGATCGACGTCAGCTTCTTCTATGACTCGCTGGCCCCGTATGGCGAGTGGGTCGAGAGCGCCGACTACGGCTGGGTCTGGGTGCCGCGCGTGCAGTACGGTTGGCGCCCCTACACCGATGGCCACTGGATCTACACCGAGGACGGCTGGGCCTGGGTCGCCAACGAGCGCTGGGGTTGGGGTCCCTTCCACTACGGGCGCTGGTACGACGACGACCAGTACGGCTGGGCCTGGGTGCCCGGACCGGTCTGGGCGCCGGCGTGGGTCTCCTGGCAGGCCGGCGCCGGCTACGTCGGCTGGGCGCCGCTGCCTCCCCGGATCGGCTTTCGCATTGGCATCGGTCTCGAGCTGGGCGGCCTCGACCTGCGCGTCGCCATCCCGGCGCATTGGTACAGCTTCGTCCCCGAGCACCAGATCCTGGCGCCGCGGGTGGCCGACGTCGTGGTGCCGCCGGCCCGCAACGTGACGATCATCCACAACACCATCAACATCACCAACTACACCGTGGTCAGCAACCGCGTCGTCAACCGCGGCGTGCCGGTGGAGCACGTCCAGCAAGTCATCGGCCGCCCCATCCAGCCGCTGCGCATCGCCAGCGTCCCCACGCCGGCCGCCGCGCACGCCGTGGCGGGCAATCAGGTCACCTTCTTCCGCCCGCCGGTGCGGACGGCGCAGACCGCCCAGGCGCCGCCGCCCATCCGCTCCGTGCGCCCCGAGACCGGAGGGCAGCCGCAGCCGCCGCAGCGCTCCCAGCCGGCACCGACCCGGCCGTCCGACAACACTCAGGCCCAACCGCCGCGGACCGCCCGCCCCGAGAGCGCCCCGGGCGCCGCGGCGCAAGGGCCGGCGGCCGCCGCGGCTGTGCCCCGGCCGCCGCGCTACACCCCGCGCGAGACCACGGCCGAGCAGCTCAACCAGCGCCATCAGAGCGAGCAGCAGGCGCTGCAGGCCTACCAGCAGAGTGAGCGCCAGCGCCTGCAGCAGCTTCACCAGCAGGACCTCGCGAGCCGCCAGGAGCAGGCGCAGCGCGACGCGGCCGCGAAGCAGCACGCCGACGAGCTGCAGGCCCTGCAGTCCCAGCATCAGCACCAGCAGCAGGCGCTGCAGGGCCGCCAGCAGCGGGAGCGCCAGGCGGTGCAGAGCCAGCCGCCGGCGAAGCAGCAGCAACCGCCGCCGCAGCGCAAGCCGCCGCCCCCAGCCGACAAGCGGCCGCCGCAGAACCCGCCGCCCGCCGGCCCGCCCGCGGGTTGAGCATGGAGCCGCAGCCGCCCGGCCGCCGGAGCCGCGCCGCGCGCCGGCATCGCCCGCCGCCGTCGCGCCACTTTGTTTCAGCCGCCGGCCGGGCAGGCCGGCGACTTCGCGTACCGGTATCATCAGCGCTGAACGGGGCAAGCGGCAATCCAAGCTTGCGCTGAGAGAGCGCGCGTTCTGAATACTTGATAATGCGAGAAGGAAAAGGTGCGAGAGGTTTTGTCACAAGAATCGTGTAGAATCACGAGGACGTAGTTTGTCCTCGCCAATGAATGCTCTTTGGCGATCTTATGCGGCGTCGTTGCAGGGGGGCAGGGCGCCGGGAGGTATCGGCTATGATCAAAGTCCTGATTGCCGACGACCATGTCATCTTTCGCGAAGGGCTGAAGAGGATCCTCGAGACCGCGTTGGGGATCGAAGTCGTCGCCGAGGCGGCGAGCGGCGAGGAGGCGCTGCAGCGGGCATGGGACAGCAGTCCGAACGTCGTTCTGCTGGACGTCTCGATGCCCGGGCGGGGCGGCATCGAGACTGTGCAGGAGTTCAAGCGGCGCGACTCAAAGATCAAGATCCTGATGCTGACCGCCCACCCGGAGGACCACTTCGCCGTGCGTTGCCTGCGCGAAGGGGCCGACGGCTACGTCACCAAGAACGCGGCGCCGGAGCAGCTGGTGGCGGCGCTGCGCAAGATCGCCAACGGCGGCAAGTACGTCAGCCCGTCCCTTGCCGAGCGCCTGGCCTTCAACCTCGACGCCAGCTTTGAACGCCCCGAGCACGAGCGGCTCTCGGCCCGCGAGCTGCAGGTGTTGCTGCTCATCTCCGCCGGCATGACGGCGAGCGCGATCGCCGTCGACCTGCATCTGAGCGTCAAGACCGTCAGCACCTATCGCGCCCGGATTCTCGAAAAGATGCACATGAAGACCAACGCCGAGATAATGCACTATGCCATCGAGCTCGGCCTCGGACGTTGAGCCCGCATCGCGGCCATTCTGCCGCATGTAGTCGGCGCGATGACGTTTCCCTGATCCAACGGGCTGCATGAGCTGCCGGCCGATCGCGCGATATCGTAGCCGCTGCGTGCCTGATTCAAAAGGGAAGCTTCAAAAGCGAAGTCTCGCCTCTTCTCGGGGAAAATGCGTAGGTGGAGGGGCGATTGACGCGAAAAACTCGGCCTCCACTTCGCAGAATTACGTAGGTGGGTGGCCGACAGGCCATAGCAATTCGTCCTACATGAGCGTGGGGAATCGGCTGATTCTTTCGCTTGCTTCCAAGCCGTTATCGTTGAGCGAGCTCCAGGATTCGTGACCCGGGTCTTCCCCCCGGAGCGCCGCTGGACGCATTGCCGCCATGGCTGCCGAGGATTCTCCGCTTCCCAGCGCGCTCGTCGACGAGTTCCTCGGCGCGCTCTTCATGCTCAGCCGCGGCGGCGAGATCCTCACCTGGAACCGCGGCGCCGAGATCCTCTGCGGCTACGCGCGAGAGGAGGTCCTGAACCGCTCCATCTTCGACCCCTTGATCATCCCGTCCGAACGGGTCGAGGAGACTCGCCAGCAGCTCCACCTGGCCGGCGAACGCGGCTGGGCGGCCTTCGAGTCGGCCTGCCGCCGGAAGGACGGCTCGGTCGTCTTCGTGAGCATCGCCCTGCGCCTGGTCCACGACAACGCTCGCGGCGAGCGCGGCGGTCGAATCGCCGCCAACATCCGGGACATCTCCGAGCTCACCCATCTGCGGCAGGCGCGGCTGCTCGAGGCGAAGTTCCGGGGGCTCCTCGAGACGGCTCCCGACGCCATGGTGATGGTCAGCCGCGACGGGCGCATCGTGCTGGTCAACACCCAGGCCGAGCGCCTCTTCGGCTACACCCGCGAAGAGCTCCTGGGCCGCCCGATCGAGGACCTGGTGCCCGACAACTACCGCGCCGGCCATCCGCGCCAGCGCGGCAGCTATTTCAGCGACCCGCGCCAGCGGCCGATGGGCCGCGGCCTCGAGCTCTCCGGGCGGCGCAAGGACGGCACCACCTTTCCCGCCGAGATCAGCCTCTCGCCGATGGCGACCGAGGAGGGGACCTTCGCCACCGCCGCGGTGCGCGACGTCAGCGACCGGCGGCGGGTGGAGGCGAAGTTCCGCGGCCTGCTCGAGGCGGCGCCCGACTCCATGGTCATCGTCGACCGCGACGGCCGCATCGAGCTGGTCAACGGGCAGGCCGAGAAGCTGTTCGGCTACCCCCGCGACGAGCTGCTCGGCCGCGAGGCGGAAATGCTGGTCCCCGAGCGCTTCCGCGGCAAGCACCCGGACCACCGCTCGCGCTTCTTCGCCGATCCGCGCGTGCCCGGCATGGGCGCCGGCATGGAGCTCCATGGGCGGCGCCAGGACGGCACCGAGTTCCCGGTCGAGATCAGCTTGAGCCCGCTCGAGACCGAGGGGGGCATCCTGATCTTCCGCGACATCAGCGAGCGCCGGCGCCTGGAGGAGCTGCGCCACCGGAGCCTGCAGGAGGCCAGCCGCCTGAAGAGCGAGTTCCTGGCCAACATGTCGCACGAGCTGCGCACGCCGCTCAACGCCATCATCGGCTTCGCCGAGCTGATGCACGACGGCAGGGTCGGGCCGGTCGTGGCCGACCACAAAGAGTTCCTGGGCGACATCCTGACCAGCTCCCGCCACCTGCTGCGGCTGATCAATGACGTGCTCGACCTGTCGAAGATCGAAGCCGGCAAGATGGAGTTCCACCCCGAGCCGATCGATCCGGCGAAAGTGGCCGGCGAGGTGCGCGACATCCTGCGCGGCATGGCCGCGACCAGGCGGATCACCATGGCGCTCGAGGTCGCGCCGGGGCTCGGCCCCGAGGACGGCGGCGTGGTCGCCGATCCCGCCAAGTTGAAGCAGGTGCTTTACAACTATCTCTCCAACGCCCTCAAGTTCACTCCCGAGGGGGGCAAGGTGACGATCCGCCTGGCGCCCGAGGGGGCGGAGCACTTCCGCCTCTCCGTGGCCGACACCGGCATCGGCATCCGCGCCGAAGACGTGGGACGCCTGTTCGTCGAGTTCCAGCAGCTCGACGCCGGGGCGGCCAAGAAGTACCCCGGCACCGGCCTGGGGCTCGCCCTCACCCGGCGGATCGTCGAGGCCCAGGGTGGGCGGGTGGGCGTCGAGAGCACACCCGGACAGGGCAGCGTCTTCTTCGCGGTGCTGCCGCGGGCGGCCGCGCCGGCACTTCCGCTGCCTCTCGCTGCCGCGGAGGAGAGCGCGGCGCTGGCTCGACCGTCCCCTCCTGCCGCCGGTGCGCCCACCATTCTCGTCGTCGAGGACGACGCCGCGGATCGGACCTGGCTGTCGCGCGTGCTGCGGGGCGCCGGCTACGCCATCGAGACCGCCGCCACGGTGGGCGAGGCGCTGGCGCTCTGCCGGCGGCGCGCTTTCGACGCGATCACCTTGGACCTGCTGCTGCCCGACGGCAGCGGCTGGGAGCTGCTGCGCGTCGTTCGCGCCGAGGAGCTCAATCGCGATGTCCCGGTCATCGTGGTGACGGTCGTCGCCGAACACGTCAACGGCTTCGAGGTGCACGACTTCCTGACCAAGCCGTTGCGCTCCGAGGAGCTGCTCGCCGCGCTCCAGCGCGCCGGTGTCGCGCCGCAAGCGGCCGGGCCTCTGCTCGTGGTCGACGACGACCCGGGAAC
Organism: Thermoanaerobaculia bacterium; assembly: GCA_035544875.1. Taxonomy (GTDB): domain Bacteria; phylum Acidobacteriota; class Thermoanaerobaculia; order Multivoradales; family UBA5704; genus JASLEW01. The sequence goes on from DASZZP010000085.1 coordinate 34,190, forward strand.
GCTCAAGCTGGCGCGGGCGGCGCTGGAGGCAGCAGGCTACCGCGTCGCCTGTGCCGGGGATGGCGAGGCCGCCCTGCGCCTGGCGGCTCTCGACCCCCCGGCGGGGGTGGTCCTCGATCTGCTGATGCCGCGGGTCGACGGCTTCGAGTTCCTCGAGCGCTTCCGCAGCGCTCCGGAGGCCTGGCGGGTGCCGGTGATCGTCTGGAGCGTCGCCGAGCTCTCGGCCGCGGACCGCCGCCGCCTTTCCGATCTCGCCCAGGCGGTGGTGGCCAAGTCCGAGGGGGGCGCCGCCGCGCTGCTCGAGGAGCTGGGCCGCCACGCCCCGCTGCCGCTCGGCGGGCCGCGGGCGGCCGGAACGGGGGAACCGCTTGCCGGCTGAGCAGATCCTGATCGTCGACGACAATCCGGCGAACCTCAAGCTCGCCCGGGTGCTGCTCGCCGCCGAGGGCTACGAGGTCCGCGTCGCGGCGGACGCCGAAGAGGCGCTGGCGGTCCTCGCCGGCTTCTCGCCGCTGCTGATCCTGATGGACCTCCAGCTGCCGGGCATGGACGGCCTCACCCTGACCCGGCGCCTGAAGGAGGACCCCGGCACGCACGAGGTCATCATCGTCGCCCTGACCGCCGATGCGATGAAGGGCGACGAGCAGAAGGCCCTCGCGGCGGGCTGCGACGCCTACGTCGCGAAGCCGATCGACACCCGCGCCCTGCCGCGCGAGATCGCGCGCTTTCTCCGCGAGCAGGGTGGGCGGAAGCAGGCGCTGCGATGAAGCCTCATACCATCCTGGTCGTCGAGGACAACCCGCTGACCAGGAAGATGCTGCGCGTCACCCTGGAAAGCGGCGGTTACCAGGTCGTCGAGGCCGGCGATGGGCGCTCGGGGCTGGCGGCGCTGGCGCTGCGCCGGCCGAGCCTGGTGGTCGTCGACTACGTGCTCCCCGATACCGACGGCCTGCGGCTGCTCGCCGAGATCCGCCGCCAGACTGGCGCGCCTGAGCTGCCGGCCCTCCTGGTGACCGGGAGGCTCGCGCTCGAAGAGCTGCGCGGCGAGAGCGAAGCGGTGACCCATTTCCTGCCCAAGCCGGTCGAGCCGTCGCGGCTGCTCGAGGTCGTCGCCGCACATCTCTGCGCCGCCGAGCAAGGAGGCCGCGGGCGCAAGATCCTGCTGGTGGACGACGAGCCCCTGAACCTCAAGCTCGCGTCGCTGCACTTGCAGAACAAGGGCTACGAAGTGGAGACGGCGCACGGGGCGGAAGAAGGCCTCGAGAAAGCCCGGCGCAGGGCGCCCGATGCCATCCTCGCCGATGTCCTGATGCCGGTGATGGACGGCTTCGCCTTCTGTGCCGAGGTGCGCCGCGACCCCCTGCTCGCGGCGATCCCCATCGTCCTCTTCTCTTCCTTCGTCGACGACGCGGACCGGGAGCTGGCGCGCAGGATGGGGGCGAATGCCTTGGTGACCCGCACCCCCGACTTCCGCGAATCCCGTGCGGCGCTCGAGGAGATCCTGCGCGGCGGCCAGCATCCGCCCGCGCCGAGCGCCGGCGATGAAGTCGCGGCGCTGCACCGCGAGCGCCTCCAGATCCAGCTCGAGCGCCAGAAGGCCCAGAACGAGACGCTGCTGCGCGAGGCGGCCATCCACTCGACCACCCTGGCGGTCATGAGCAGTCTGTCGGAGGTCCTGACCCAGCCGCAAGACGTGCCCAGGGTCATCGGCGAGCTGCTGGTCCAGTGCCTCAACGCCGCCGGACTGTCGACCGGTCTGCTCTATATCCTGGAGCCGGGAAACCGCTACCGGCTGGAAGCGCACTCCGGCGTGCCGGTTGGGGCGCGGCAGGACGCGGAGAGCTGCTTCGGCCATCCGGAGATCATCGGCCGGATCGTCGAATCGAGCCGCAAGTCGGCCTACCTGTGTGTCACCCCCGGGGCCGACCCGGAAACCCGCGACTTTCTGGCCCGTCTCGGACGCCCCTGCGCGCTGATCGTCCCCTTCGTCGTCCTGGGCCAGGATTTCGGCGTGCTGGTGCTCACCTCGGACACCCAGGACCTGGCGGAGGACAGCTGGGTCGGTTTCGGCCACAGCCTGGCCGTGCAGTTCGGCCAGACTGTGGCGCTCGGCCAGTCGCTCACCCGCCTTGCGGCGTCGGAGAAGCGCTATCGCGCCCTGATGGAGCAGGCCAACGACGCCATCTTGATCCTCGATCCGCCGCAGCGGATCGTCGAGGCGAACCGCGAGGCCGAGCGGCTACTGGGGCGCCCGCGCGAGGAGATCCTGGAGCGGCGCTACGACGACTTCGTGGTGCCGGACGAGCTGGAAGACTCGGCGCGGCGCGCGGAGGTCCTGCTCAGCGAAGGAACGGTGAGGATCGAGCGCCATCTGCTGCGCGCCGACGGTACGCGCGCCGCGGTCGAAGTGTCAGCCGCCCTGGTGCGGCTGGGCGAGGAGTCGAAGATCCTGGTCATCTTGCACGACATCACCGAGCGCCAGCGGTCCGAGGCGGCCCTGCGCGAGGCGCAGCAGCGGCTCCAGCACGTCGTCTCCTCGAGCCCGGCCGTCCTCTTCACCCTCGGGGTCGCGAACGGGCAGATCGCCGCCGCCACCTGGGTCAGCGACAACATCGAGCGGCTGACCGGCGACAGCGCGGCCGAGGCGCTGGCGCCGGACTGGTGGCTCGACCGCCTCCACCCCGACGACCGCGGCATGGGCCTCCTCCCCTCGCTGCTCGCCCAGGGCTCCGCCGCCTATGAGGCCCGCCTTCGCCACAAGCGCGGCGACTACCTCTGGATCCGCTCCGAGCTGAGGGTGGTCCACGACGCGAGCGGCGAGCCGGTCGAGGTCGTCGGCTCATGGTCGGACGTCACCGCGCGCAAGGAGATGGAGCTCAAGCTGCAGCAGAGCGAGGTGCAGTACCGGCTGCTGTTCGACTACAACCCGCAGCCGATGATGGTTTGCGACGACGAGACCCTCGCCTTCCTCGCGGTCAACGAGGCCGCCGTTTGCCACTACGGCTACGCGCGCGCAGAGTTCCTCGCCATGTCCGCTCACGACATCTGTCTCCCCGAGGAGGTCCGGCTGCTCGTGGAGGAGAGGGCGAGGCTCGATCGGGCAAAGCGAGAGGTCTTTCACTCGGTCCGCCCGATGCGCCACCGCACCAGGGACGGCCGGCTCCTCGACGTCGACGTCGCCGCCAGCCCGATCGAGTTCCGGCGCCGGCGGGCCTGGCTGGTTCTGGCCCACGACGTCACCGAGAAGATGCGGCTCGAAGCCCAGTTCCTGCAGGCGCAGAAGATGGAGTCGGTGGGCCGGCTCGCCGGCGGCGTGGCGCACGACTTCAACAACCTGCTCACCCTCATCCTGGGCTACGGCAGCCTGCTGCTCGGCCCGCTCGCCGACCGCCCCGAGCTGCGGCGGCGGGTCGAGGAGATCCTGCGCGCCGGCGAGAGCGCGGCGACGCTGACCCGCCAGCTGCTCGCCTTCAGCCGCCGCCAGCTGCTGGTGCCGGAGATCCTCGACCTCAACGCGCTGATCCGCCAGCTCCAGCAGATGCTGCGGCGGCTGATCCGCGAGGACATCGAGCTGGTCACCGATCTCGGCGAGCAGCTCGGCCGCATCCGGGCCGATGCCGGGCAGATGGAGCAGGTGATCATGAACCTGGTGATCAACTCGCGCGACGCCATGCCGCACGGCGGCAAGATCACCATTCACACCCGCAACGAGCCGGCCGCGGAGGGAAGAACCGAGCAGGCCGAATCCGTGGTGCTGTCGATCCGCGACACCGGGGCCGGCATGGACAGCTCCATCCTGCAGCATGTCTTCGAGCCGTTCTTCACCACCAAGGAGGAGGGCAAGGGGACCGGGCTGGGTCTGGCGATGGTGTACGGGATCGTTCACCAGAGCGGCGGCCGGATCACGGTCGAAAGCCAGCCGGGAGAAGGCGCCGCCTTCACCGTCTACCTACCGCGCACCGAGGAGGCGGCGAGCCCTTCTCGGCCGCCCGATCGGCTCCTCTGGCAGCGCGGCTACGAGACGATCCTGCTGGCGGAGGACGCGGCGCAGATCCGGGAGCTGGCGCGCGAGATCCTCGCCGGCTGTGGCTACGTCGTGCTGGTGGCGTCAGGAACCGCGGAGGCGCTCGCGCTCGCCGACCGGCACATCGGGCCGATCCACCTGCTGCTCACCGACGTGATCATGCCCGGCGCCAGCGGGGTCGAGCTGGGCGAGTGGCTGTCCGCCCGGCGCCCCGGCCTGCGCGTGCTCTACATGTCGGGCTACACCTCGCGCGCGGTGCAGCCCGAGAACCTGCGGCCGGGCGTCGGCTTCGTCCAGAAGCCGTTCAAGCCCGAAGCCCTGGCGCAAAAGGTGCGCGAGGCGCTCGACGGCCCCGCCGCGAGCTGAGCCGCGGCGCCTCATCTCCCGGAAGGATGAAAGCTTCTTTGGCCCGGAGCGGCCTGAGGACCGCCGCAGACCTGCGGGGCTGCGCGGCGGCGCGGAAGTACGCCGGGTTTCGGGGAGGGTTCGCGGGTCGTGGTGTAGAGCGCCGAAGGCCGCCGGAGCCGGCTGTGTGGTGAAGCGAGCACAGCCGGCTCCGGCGGCCTTCGGCGCTCCGGACCGGCGGCGGGGCGCGGAGGCCTGCCACCTGGGCCTGGCGTGATACGGGCTCGACCCACTGAACCGACTTCAGAAATAATGGGACTCGAGGAGGGGATCTCCCATGCGCCATTCTCAGTCGGCCGAGTCGGTGCGTATCGCGGCGCCCTGCGGCCACGTCGCGGCGGTGAAGCTCCAGGAGGTGCGGCGCCCCGCCGCCGGTTGCGAAGACTGCCTCAAGATCGGCGGCCGCTGGCTCCACCTGCGGACCTGCCTGAGCTGTGGCCATGTCGGATGCTGCGATTCCTCGCCCAACCGGCACGCGACGAAGCACTTCCACACCAGCGGCCATCCGATCGTGACCTCCGCCGAGCCCGGCGAGACCTGGATCTGGTGCTACGTCGACGAGCAGGAGCTGGCGCCCTGAACCGAGGCGCGCCGACTCGACGCCGATCGAAGCCGCGTCAGCCCTGCGCGGCAGGTCTCCGCGCCCCCTTGCCGGTCCCGCAGCCCAGCGATCGCCGCTTGCCGGGCTTGGTCAACTACCTAGAGCCTGCATCGCGCCAGCCCCGCGCGGCAGGTCTCCGCGCCCCCTCGCCGGTCCGGAGCGCCGAAGGTCGCCGGCCCCGGCCGTGTTCGCTTCACCACACGGCCGGGGCCGTCGACCTCCGGCGCTGCTCACCAGCGATCGGTGACTGACGCCTGAACTCTAGGGATCGTGCGGCGCGGTCTGGAAGACCACGTCGACCCAGTGGTTAGCGTCGGCGGGGGAGCCGGTCTCGGGGAAGGCGTGGGGTCCGTGATGCTGGACGCCGTTGGGGCCGGCTCCGGCCTCGCCGCTCGGCAGGGCGCGCAGCGGCGGGTTCCAGACGCCGCGCCAGCCGGCCGGAGCGAGCCTGAAAAAGTCCTCCTCCAGGGCGTAGCCGGTCGTCGAGTGGTACGAGGCGACGTAGGTGGCGCCGGCAGCGATCTTGACCGGCTGGTCGAAAGTCATCGTCTGCCAGCCGCAGGCGCTCTCCTGGGTGAAAGCGCCGGACGCCAGCTCCCGGCCATCGGCCGTCCACAGCGAGCCGGTGTGGGCCCCCGAGTTGAGCGCGTGCTTGTAGAAGCGGATGCCGGCGACGTAGCCGTCGACCTCGGCCTCGAACTTGACGCCGACCTCGACCTCGGCCGGGTCGGTGTGCGGCGGCGTCGCGGCCGGCGTCTCGTCGCTCCACAGGCTGAACCGGAGCGGCGCCGTGGGGATGAAGACCGGATCGACCCAGAAGTTGGCGCCCTTGACGATCTCGTGCGGGAAGGCGCTCTTGCCGTGGCGCATGACGGCGCCCAGGGCGGTTAGCGGCGGGTCAACCGCCTCGGCCTTGGCGAAATAGCCGGGATTGAGAGCGTAGCCGGTCGTGGAGTGGACCGAGGCGACGTACTCGACGCCCGCGGTCACCTCGACCGGCACCGCGAAGTCGACCCGCTGCCAGCCGATGCTCGAGCCGGTAGAGCCGGGGGAGCCGGTGGAGCCGAGCGGGCCGGGCGAGCCGGGGTCGTCGGCGGAGCCCGCGGCGCGAGATTCCACGCCGGCCGTCGCGCTCGCCAGCAGGCGGCCGTCGCCGGCCGTCGGCTTGGAGGCGGCGGTGGGCGCCGGCGCCCAGAGGTTGACCACGTGGGTGCCGGTGTTGCCCGGCCCCTGGTAGAAGCGGATGCCGGCGACCAGGCCGTCGGTGTCGGAGCGGAAGCGGATGCCGACCTCGGCCGGCTCGGGGTCGGGATGGGTGGCGACGGCCGGCACGGAGGCGGCCGCGAAGAGGCCGCGCGGCAGGCTGCGGCCGGCGTTGAAGACCACGTCGACCCAGTAGTTGGCGCCGCCCCCGGCGGGCTGGTCGGGGAAGCTGCCGCTAGCCCCGTAGCTGAAGACGCCGGCCTCCTTGCCGGCGCGCAGCGGCTGGGCGTAGCGGCCGCGCGCGCTCCAGGCGCCCAGGTCGCTCGCGTAACCGGTCCGGCTGCTGTAGGCGGCGATGTACGGCGTATTGGCCTGGATGGCGACCGGAGGGTCGAACCGCACCGTCTGCCACCCGGTGGCGCTCTCGCCGGTGGAGCGTGCGACGGCGAGCAGGGCGCCGGCGGCCGAGAAGAGGTGCACGCGGTGGGGGCCGCGGTTGCGGCGCCCCTTGAAGAATCGAATCCCGGCGACCTGGCCGTCGGCGTCGGACTGGAAGCGCAGCCCGACCTCGATCGGGTTGAGGTCCGGGACCCAGCGCACGGCGGGCACGTCGGCCGGTCCCCACAGGCTGCAGCCGCCGCTGCCGCAGTCGACGTTCACCCCGACGCCGGCGCCGGGCTGCTCGAGGTTGCCGCTGTCGTCCACGGCGCGGCTCATCAGGGTGACCGCTCCCGCGGCGCTCGCCATCCAGACGTAGCGGAAGCTCTCGCGCCCCTCGGCGCGATGCCAGGTGGCGCCGCCGTCGACCGACACCTCGACGCCGCCGACCTGGCCCTGGGCGTCGGCGGCGGTGCCGGTGATCGCGACCCGCGAGCCTAGGCGGACCGAGCTTCCGGCAGCCGGCCAGATGATCGCCGAGCTCGGGGGCGAGCCGTCGAGCGATGCGCTGGCGGCCACCAGCCCGCTGGCGAGCGTGGCCGGCTGCACCCCCATGTCGGCGAACAGGTTCACCGTGGCCTGCTGCATCGCGGCGTTGCCGCGGCCGGCAAGGTGCGAGTTGTCGAGCCCCCAGGCCCACTTGATCGTCCCGGCGCCGAAAACCAGCGCGCCGCTCGGGTGCCGGTAGAGCGTCAGGTGATGGAGCGAATCGCCCGACAGCTCGTTGAAGAAGCTGCCGGCGGCGTCGGTGCCGTAGCCATAGAGCACCGGCGCATGGGCGGTGTAGGTGCTCGACAGCCGCAGCAGCCCCGGCGGCCGCGAGCCGTTGTCCTCGTCGTGGTCCCACTCGTAACCGAGAGTGAACGGCGCCAGGCCGTAGACGCCGCACTCCGGCTGGGCGGCGGCCGGGGTGTTGCGCCACAGCCTCATCTTGCCGTCGGCCGCGGGCACCAGGATCTGGCGTTCCTGGGTCGCGTTGACCGCGAAGATCGTGCCGGAAAGCGCGTTCTCCGGGCGCGGCGGGTCGTCGGCGGTGCGGAAGCGGGGATCGCGCCAGGTGCCGGTGAAGATCGACGACGGGTCGGGCTCGGCGTTGAACGAGGTCTGCTTGTAACAGACCATGGTGCGGAAACCCGCTTCCCAGCGCGTCTTCCAGAAGATCTCGTTGCCGCTGAAGAAGGCGAGGTGGACCCCGGCGGCGCGCGCCGCCTCGACGTTGGCGCGCTGCTCGCCCGACCAGTACTCGTCATGGCCGACCGAAAGAAAGGCCTTGTGGCGCAGCAGCTCGGCGCCGCGGCGGGCGGTGTCGACGCCGGTCGTGTAGCTGACGTCGAAGCCGTTGCGCTCCAGGAAGCGCACCATGTTGTACTCGACGCCGAAAAACGAGTTCGCCTCGTTGGTCTCGCGCGCGGTCAGCGGCCGGTTGTAGCTCACCCGCACGGCGCCGTTGTAGAGGCTGGTCCTGAAGAAACCGCCGTAGCTGTTGTAGGCCTGCCAGGTGGTGTCGGAGGTCTGGAAGAGCAGATCGGAGCGGCCGGCCGGGTCGCGCACGACGAAGACGATGTGGCTGCCCGGCGAGGCGGTGCCGTCGGTGCGCACCAGCTTGGCCAGGTAGACCCCGGAGGTCGCGCCGGCGGGGATGCTCCAGGAAGCCGAGACCCGCCAGGCGTCGCAGTCGATCGGCTCGATATTGCACGGCGGCTGGCTCTGCGGCAGCGGGACGCTGGGGCGGACCGCGGCCAGCAGGCGCGCCCCCTTGCCGCCGTACCAGCCGAGGCGGTAGACGTCGAGGCGGTAGGCGCGGGCCTCCGTCTTGACCTTGAAGGCGACGGTCTCGCCCGGCTCGTAGCTGATATCGGTGCTGAAGCCGGCCAGGAGGGGGTCGCTCTTGCCGCCCGCGAGGTCCCAGACCCCGGGCGCGACGCCGGGATTCTGGTTCTCGCGCACGATCGGGTTGGCAGCCGATGAGCCCTGTATGCCGGGCGCGCCGAGCTCAGCGACCTCAGCGATCTCAGCGAGACCGCGCTGCGGGCTGCAGCACAGCAGGCCCGCGGCGGCGACCGCGGCGAGCCACCCGCGGCAGCCGGACGGGCCCCCGGGGAGCGCGCAAAAAGGCGCCCTCGCGAGCGGGGCTCGGAATCGAGATCGTCGCGGCGAGAGCGTGGTGTGAAAGGTCTCCATCAGATAAGGCGCAAACCAGTCTTGATTCCGATCCTCGGCCCGGCGCGGGCGCGATACAGCGCCATCCGGCCGCGCGACGCGGCGAGGGTGATCATCGCGCCGCGCTCCCAACCTCGCGCCCCCACCCCGGCACAGCCCTGGCCCGAACCTGCTCCGGATGTGCGCGGAGCATAACCCAGCGACGCATCAAAATCCAGAGCGCCAGCTGGCCGCGCCGGCGCCGGGCGCAAATGCGTTTGCCGAGGGCGCTCTCGCGCGGCCAGTGCCGGCGGGCGAACGACTCGCTGACGGTGACGATCAAGGGAGAGCATCCGGCGGTAGAGCCGCAACGCCCCGGCTTCCGCCGCACGCTCCCTGCCGGCGCTCGGCGGGCTCTGTGACGTCGGTGACATCGGTGCCATGGGTGGCCGCGGTGCCCCTCCGTGCCTGGTATCGCCGTTCAGCTCCGCCCGGGCACCAGTCCGGTGGAGCGGGCGTCGGCGAGCAGCTTCTCGAGCTGGCGGGCCTCCTCGACGGCGGCGCGCCTGCCAGCGGCGGTGAGGCGGTAGTAGCGCCGGCGCTCGTCGTCGTGCGCCGGGTCGGGCCGCTCCGCCAGCTCCTCGATGAAGCCCTCCGCCTCGAGCCGCTTGATCGCGCCGTAGAGGGTGCTCGGGCTGAGGCGCACCCGGCCGCCGGTGCGCTCGCCGATCTCCTGCATGATCGAGTAGCCGTGGCGGTCGCGGTCGGCCAGCGCGATCAGGATGTGGAGCGTGTCGCGCGACAAGCTGAGCTCTCGCATGCCGCTGACTATATCAGGTCACGTTATAGCGGACAAGGTAGTAGTAGCCGGAGAGCGCCCGTGCTTACTCGTGGCTCAGGGCCACGATCGGATCGACCCGGATCGCGCGGCACGCCGGAAGCCAGCCCGCGCCGGCGGCGGCCAGGAGCGCGACCGCGGCGACGCCCGCGAACGTCGCGGGGTCCCACGGCGCAACGCCGTGCAACAGGCTGGTCATGGTCCGGGTCAGGGCCAGGGCGGCAGCCGTACCGAGCAATACGCCGGCGATCGACAGCGACGCGGCGCGCCGCGTGACCAGCCAGAGAATGCCCTCGGCCTGCGCCCCCAGCGCGATCCGGATCCCGATCTCCCGCGTCCGCGCGACGACGAGATAGGACATGACGCCGTAGATGCCCACCGCGGCGAGGAAGAGCGCGACGCCGGCGAACGCGCTCAAGAGGAGAAGCAGGAAGCGCTCCTGCTCGACCGTATTCGCAACCACCGTTTCGAGCGTCCGGATGTCGAACACCGCCAAGCTGCCGTCGAGCGTGCGGAAGGCGCTGCGCACCGCGCCGGCGAGCGCGAGGGGCGAGGTCCGCGTCCGCACGACAAGATCCATGCCCCAATCGGGAAAGAGCCCGGTCATCGCCTGGGCGAACGGCACGTAGACCGTCGGCTCCGCCGGCAGCGTCAAGCTCGTCTGCCTGACGTCGCCCACCACGCCGACGACTGTGAGCCATGGGGCGTTCGGGCCGGGGTCGTGGCACAGGCAGACTCGCCGCCCCTTGGGGTCCTCCTTGTTCCAGAGGAGTCGCGCCAGCGTCTCGTTGACTAGCGCCACGCGCGGGCTCGCTGCGGTGTCTCCGGCGGAGACGTCGCGACCGTCGAGCAGTGGCAGGTGCAGGGTCGCGAAGTAGCCCGGGGTAACGACCCGCGCCTTGGGGCTCAATTCTTCCCCGCGCGCGACTGGCCGTCCCTCGACCGCCAGCTCGTCGGTCCACCAGTCGCCGGTGAGCGGAAGACGATTGATCGCCCCCGCTGACTCGACCCCGGGGAGCGATCGCAGCTCGGCCGCGGCGCTCTCGTAGAAGCCCGCCATGCGCCCGCGCTCGGCCCGGTACTTGGCGAGGAACGTTTCCTGGGTGTCGGCGGCGGCGGGTGCGCTCTGCGGCGGCGCGATGCGAAACGCCAGCACGCCGCGGGGATCGAATCCCGGGCGAATCGAGAGCACGCGGGAGACGCTCCGCAGGAGGAGCCCCGCGCCGACGAGAAGGACGATCGCGAGCGCCAGCTCGCCCACTACCAGAGCGGCGCGCAAGCGCGCCGTCCGGCCTCCCGCCGATGCCGTGCCGGCGACCAACTTGCTCCGGATGTCCTGCCGGCCGGCTTCGTAGGCCGGAGCGAGGCCGGCGAGAACTGAGGCAACGAGGCCGGAGAGCACCCCGGCGGCGAGGACCACGGCGTCGAGGCCGATCTCTCCCCGCCGCGGCGTCATCGCCGGGCTGATCCAGAGCAAGGCGCGGAACATCACGCCTCCGAGAACCATGCCCAGCGTCCCGCCGGCGATGCCCAGCAGCCCGTTCTCGATCGCCAGCTGGCGAACTAGCCGCGAACGCGTGGCGCCCAGCGCCAGGCGGGTGGCGATCTCCTTGGTGCGCCCGGTCGCCTGCGCCAGGAGCAGCGTGGCGACATTCACGCAGGCAATCAGCAGCACCAGGCCCACGGCGCCGAGGAGCAGAAGTAGCCCCGGCCGCGCATCCTGCACCATCGCGTCGCGGAGCGCCAGCACGTCCACGCTCCAGCCCCGGTCCGGGTCCGGATACTGCCGCGCCAGGTCCTGCTCGATCGCGTTCACCTCCGCGAGGCCCTGCTCGCGCGACACCCCGGGCCGCAACCGGCCGAGCGCCGACAGCCAGCGCGCCCCGCGCCCGCTGCTGTCGCGCTCGAGAAGCAATGGCTTCCAGATGTCGACGTTCTCCGGAAACCGCAACTCGTCACCGGCGACGCCGATCACCAGGTGGGCTCGGCCGCCGAGCCTGATCGCGCGGCCGACCACGTCGGGAGCAGCGGCGAAGCGCGCCCTCCACAGCCTAGCGCTGATCACCACGACATCTTCGCTCTCTCGCGCCTCGCGCTCACTCGGGAAGACGCGGCCCAGCTGGGCGCGCACCCCGAGCACCGGAAAAAACCCCGGCGTCACGCTCGCCAGGCGCACGCGCTCCGGAGCCTCCCTGCCCGCCAGGTTCGCACCGCTGGTCGTGAACGCCGCCATCCGCTCGAAAGCGCGGCTGCGCTCGATCCAGTCGCGCAGGTCGGGCGAAGACACGCCGAACAGGGAGAATCCCTTCGCGCGATTGCTCTCCGAGATGAGCATGATCCGCCCCGCCTCGGGATAGGGTAGAGGCCGCAGGAGAACCGCTCGGACTACCGAATAGACGGCGGTGTTGGCGCCGATTCCCAACCCCAGGACCAACGCCGCGGTGGCTGTGAATAACGGATTCTTCGCCAGTCGCCGGAGTCCGAATTCGGTATCCTGCCGCAGTGTGTCGAGCATGGACCCTCCTCGCCTCGGTATTCCCTCAATACGCCGGCGGCATCGCTTGGTTGCAGGCTCGGCGCTCTGGGAGCCGTCCGCCCGCTCGCCGGGCCGAGTGCCCACCGTCACAACTATGGGACCGTCCCTCCTTTCGCCGGGCCGGCTAGACTGAGGCGAGAAGCGCCCGAGTCACTCGACGGAGTCGGCCGGGTGTCATCCCGACCGTGCGCCGGAAGACCCGGCCGAGGTGGCTCTGATCGGCGAATCCCAGCGCCAGCGCCAAGTCGACGAGCTCGATCTCGCCGAACGCTACCGCCGGCACCGCTTGTTCCACACGGCTGCACTGCCGGTACTCGCGTGGAGACACGCCATAGACGCGGCGAAACGCCCGCGCCAGGTAGATGGGGTGGCGTTGCGCTTCGGCGCTCAGCTCGGCGAGCGAGCGACGCTGGCCACGCTCGCAGCCTCGCAGGGCCTCTGCGACGTCTCGCAGCCAGCTTTCACAGCGCGCCAGCCGGAGCTCGGCCGCGCTGTTCGCCTGCAGCCGGCCCATCAAGCGAGCAGCGCGTTCCTGCAAGCCGGTCCGGCCCTCGCGCGCCGCCACGTAGAGCTCGAGTCCCAGGGCCCACGTCACAGCGTTGGTGGCCGTGGCGACCGGCTTCCTCCCTGGTCCTCTGCCCAGCGCCGCAAGCAGCACCTCGGGAAGCTCCACGATCACCGCCTGGCCGCCGTCCCCCCCGAACATGTCGCGATGTGGGGCTCCAACAGGTTTGAAGAGCAGCGTGCCGGGGCGGCAAGTGTAGACCTCACCGCTGATGTCTTCGTCGCATGCACCGGCAAGTTGCAGGGTCAGCGTCGCAACCGGCTCCGTATGCCAGTCGAGGCGGCGGTGTGGCTCGTGTGCCGTGAGCGTGAAACCGAGGCCGTCTGCGACGGCTCGATGCAGCACCGCTCCCTGTGTGACCGTCTGCATCGAGGTTCGGTTCGTTCTAGACCGAGTAAGAATCCCCAAACTATTGTAAGCCGACGTCGAGCGAGAGAGCCATTCATCAAGGGACGAAGCCGTGAAGACCACCAACGCAGCACGCCGCGCCGCAGTCGCTGCACTCGGTTTTCATGTGTTCGTCTCGGCTGGCATGGTCTCTGCGGCCGTGGCTGCGAATCCCGCAGCCAAGCCCTTCCCTTTGATGGTCGGCGACCCCGCTCCGCCGCTCGTCCCGTCTCGATGGATTCGGGGCAAGCCGGTCTTGGTCTTCGCACCTGGCCGAGCCTACGTCGTGGACTTCTGGGCCTCTTGGTGCGGGCCTTGCGTTGCCGACCTGCCTCATCTCAATGCGCTCCAGCGGCGCTACTCGAAGGACGCCACGTTCGTTTGGATGAACGTCTGGGAACCTCGCCCCAGCGAGCTCGACCGCTTCCTTTCCGGTCTGAAGGAAGAGGTTGGCTTTGCCGTGGCGCTCGACAAGGTCACCGTACCGCCAGGCAAGGAGATGTCGGAAGCGATGTACGACGGCGGTACGGCGGCGACCGTGAAGTGGTGAGAACGGTGCGGGATCCAGAAGTCCTGAACCACATCGCCTGGGCGGTGGTCAACCCTCGCCAGAAGTTGCCGGACCGCGACCTCGAACTGGCGCGCCTTGCAGTCGAGCAGGCGGCGGCCTCGGCCCACGACGAGGATCCGGAGATCCTGCGCACCCGCGCACGCGTGGCCTTCCTGAGTGGCGATCGCGCGGCGGCCATCCGCTATCAGCTGCGAGCGATCGAGCTGGCGCCAGAAGTGCGAAAAAAGGAGTACGACACTACTCTGGCGGAATACCGCGCGACGGAGGAGCACTAGCAGCCAGACAGGGAGGGGAACGAGCAGCTCGCGAGCGCTGCGAGCTCTATCGCGGTCGCTATGGGCATTGCTGCCCACGCCTCACAGATCCCGGCGTGCGCAATTCACGCACCTGCGGCTCTTCGCCTCGGCGCAATCAGCGAATATCAGCGTGACTCGTCGTCGAAGCGTCCAGACTCGTCCGCCGTCTCAGGCTGGCGCAACCTCGGGCACAGGCCCCTCACCCGGGATGGTCTTGCCTCTTGACAAGCGGTCGTTCCATATCAGCTTAGCCGAGCTAGACACCGGCGGGCCGGAACGGTATGCCGAGGCTGCCCTGCATGTAGCCGAGCAGGCTCCATCTCCTGGTGCGCCACCATGAGCAGCGTCGGGCCCCACCGCCGGACGTTCTCGAGCTGCGCCGCGCTGCCCGCTCGTCCGGCCGCTTCTTCAGCGAAAAGGCCGCATACAGGTACTGGATCATCAGCTGGTGCTCGATCTCGGCCGCTTCCTGCAGGGCCGCGACCAGCTGCTCCCTGGTGCGGAGCGCCGCACCCCAACGACGCCGCCCGCGAAGCCGCCTGTTCCTCGTGCCACTGAGCCGCTGAATCACCTCGCGCCGCCGCGAGACCCGGACGGCACGTTCGCTTCGGGCCGGCCCTCGACTGCTAGCCCAGGGCTAGTGCCCGGAGAGAAAGCTCTCGACGACGCGCACAAACTCCTCGGGCTCTTCGTAGAAAGGCAGGTGGCCGCTGCGCTCGAAGACGGCGAGCTTAGAGCCCGGGATGCCGCGATGGATGTTCCAGGCGACGACCGGCGCCACGTTCATGTCGTAACGGCCGGTGCCGACCAGGGTGGGGAAGCCGTACTTGCGCAGCTCGGGGTTCAGATCGAAGCGCGCAAGATCCGCCTCGATCGTCTGGTTGACCTTCTTGTTGAAGTGGATATCGGTGAACCTGGACAGGAAGGCGTCACGCTTCTCGGGTGAGTAGAAGAGCATCGCCAGGTACTCCCGCAGGCTGCTCTGCTGCGCCTTCCGGTCCCCCATCTCATCTGCGAACGAGTAGCGGTCCTGGCGCTCGGTCCCCTCGGGGAAGACCTCCCTGAAGAGGAACTTGGTGTCGCTCCACTTGGGAGCGGCGGAGTCGAGAATGATGAGATGGGCGATGTGCTCGGGGTGGCTTGCCGCGTATGCCATCACCAGGTAACCGCCCCAGGAATGACCGAGCAGATCGATCTTCTCCGCTCCGATGTGGGCGCGCACCGCATCGAGGTCGGAGATCTGATCGGCCAAGCTGCAGCTCTGGTTCGCGGCCAGAGGGGGAGACTGCCCGTCGCCCCGTTGGTCGTAGAAGACGACCGGGCGCCTGCGGGCGAGGACGTCCCAGGCGTCCGAGCTGTGCAGATAGTCGTGGGGGAAGCCCGGCCCGCCGTTGGCGACCACCAGCGGCACCCCGGACCCGGGGCCCCGGACCTCGACGTAGAGCGTGGCGCCGGGCGCCTGGATCAGCGTTCCGGTCTCGACCGCCTGGGCGGCCCGGGCCGGCAAGGCGGCAGCGAGCGCGAGAGCGAGACAGGGGAGCGCACGCCGGACGGAGCGCGGGTGGAGCGGGCGCTGCAAGAGAGCGGATGCATCGACGGCAGCGCCGCATGCCGTCGCAAGAAGATTCTCCATCGGGACACCTCCAGTTTGTCGCCGCGAATACTACGCGAAAGGACCACGGTTCCCGCGAACGAAGCCGGCGGAACGGTGCCCGCCGGGGGGTGTCGAGGTTACCGCTGACCCCGCTCGGATCGCCAATCATGCCGGTCCCTGGCTCGGGCGATGTCGGCGTTTTCGACGCTGTGACCGCGCACCTTGGCCGGATTCCGAAAGAAGAACTGCGTCACCGTCACCCCCGCGTGCTCGGCGATGGCGCGCCGCAAGGGACCAGGGAGGTACTCGGCCGTTTGCGCTCGGTCAGAGCGCTGCGCCGGATACCAGATCCAGATGACCAGCTCTCGTTGCCGCGCCGGCGCCGGCGCGAACGGATCCACACGGGCCGTATCCACCCATGCGGTGCTGACGCGGCCAACGGCGAACGGGCCCGTGGGGCGTGGCAGCTCCAGCGACGAGTTGTGTTCCAACCAGAGGGACGCGAAGAGGACCCCCACGGCGAGCGCGCCCACGGCTGCGACGCCCGCCAGGGCCAGGAGCATCTTTTTCAAGGGTCGACGCATATACGCGGCTTCCAGATTCATCGAGATTCACGATCATGACGCAAAGTACTTGGCTTCGCAAAGTAGCGCATAGGTGGCGGCCAAGGATCGTGCCGGAAGCGGCCGAAGAGCTGGCCGAGCGGCACCATGTGGGCACGGCCGGCGCCGCTGCGCAGCTCGCGCGTGAGGCGCTGGATCCCGGTCCCGCGTGGCCACGTCCCAGGCAAAACCGCTGCCGGGTGCGAGATCGGCAGGCAGAGCGGTGCCGTTGTCGTACTGCGAGGGAGTGTCGAACGATGGCCCGACGTCGCGGGTATAGATGCGCTGCACATGGTAGCCGAGCGCCTGCATGCCGTCGCGAACGAACTCGGAAGTGCGGATGAAGGTACGTACGCTTGTCCCTGAACGTCTCGACGTCTTCAGCCTGGAAGTACGAGGCGATGGTCATGTTGCCGTAGAAGGAAAGATCGTTGACCGGCGAGCTCTCGTAATCGATGATCTTGTGCACGACGGTGTTTGCCTGCTCGAGACTGGTCACGGGTACGCGGCCGATCGCGAAGTCGGGCAGGCCGGAACCGCCGCCAGCATGCGGGTACACGGAGTAGGGGTAGTCGGTCGCGATGCCATTGACATAAAAAGGTGCGATGACGCCGGCGTCGCCGAGCAGGAGGACGTAGCTGGGAGCGACGAGGCAGTGGTCATACTCGTCATCGATCATCTGGCGGATCTGCTCTCTTGTCCGGAAGCCGCCGCTGCCGTCATCGATGGTGAGCACCTTAGTGGTGATGCCCTTTTGTCTCTTCCAGGCGGCGAGGGCGTCGCTGGCCAGTTGGAAACTCTGCGGCGCCAGGATGAGGAACTCTTCTGCCAGGCAGATGCGCTCAATGGGCGATCGAAATATGTATTGGAAGACGGCGCCCGTCAAACTATTGAGGATCAGGCGCGTCGAAACGAACAACCGAATCCTCGCCGGCTGCGGGAGCGGCGGGATCGGAAACAGGGCTGCGGAGGCCCTGCGGCCCGTTCGGGCCTGAAGTTGGGCGCCGGTCCTCCTTCGTCGACTTGGTCGGTGGCGAATGGTGCCGCCAAGGGTCGCGGGGCGGAGAGGCCGTGGCTCGAGGCCCATTCTTTGCTCCTTTAGCATTGCGCGGGGAGGCCTCCCGAAGCCGTGCGAGTCGAACCACTCGCCGCCAATTGGCTTCGCCTCTAACCAGAAACGCAACCGTCAATACCAACGTTGCGGCGAGCAGCGTGAGCCTTACCCAGCTTACAGTCCGGCCAGAGGATGTGATCGCTGCAAAGGAGCCGAATAAGCCAGCACCTGCCAGACCGAGAAGCGGATTTGCCTTTCGCCAGCCGCCAATCGCCCTGAGAACATCGGGGTTGACGTCGCCCTCTGCCTTTGCACTGCGGTACATGTTTTCATAGCCTACCACGCCTGCGATATATAGACAGCTAATGGCAATAAACCAGTGAGAATCTGTGCCCTTGACGCTGGCCCTAAACAAGCCGAACTGCACAATACCAAGCGTGAACGGGATAACAGTGTCGACTAGGCTCGGGACCCAAGCGAACTGAGCAACGCCCATCCGGTACTCGTTCCACACGAGTACCGCCACAACTACGGAGGTCGCGATTCGCAGCCAATTGTCGACGTCGAGCAAGTCGAGTTCAAGATGCCGGTCTACGAGAGTTGCAAGGAGACCAAGCGACACCGCCTGCAAGATACTGATCAGCGTCAAGTAGGTGACGGCGAACTCGTCTCTCAGGTACTGGGCGTCCATGCGTTTCATAGGCAACCTCCTAGAGGCATCCTCATCGGGCGAGACCTCCCGCACCTCGAGCGTTTCGGCCTGCTCGGATGGATCCTCGGCCACGTGGCGAGTTGCTCTGCAACGCTGGAGCAGGTCGCACGTCCTGGGCGCTGATCGAGGTCGAAACCTGCCGGCCTTCAGTCAGATGCTCATTGTGGTGCGCTGCCAGTGCCTTTCCCATCAGACGCCAATCGTTGACACCACAGAGCACGAACAGGACCGCGCCGAGGATCGGAGTTAGCCCAAGCAGCAACAGCACTCCCTTCAGGATTCTGTCGGAGGCGGGGACAGACGCCAGGACGATCCCGAGCAGAATCACGCCAAAGACAACAGACACGGCTATAGCTCCCGCCATCGTGAGCAGCCAGTCGAAACGCATTGCACGCCGATGATCGAGCGTCAAATGTCGATTCCCTTTCTGGCCCGTAACAACACTCTCCCTCAAATCATTTACGAAACGAGCAGCTTGGATCACACTATTCCAGTTTGCCCATACTCCTGCCAAGATGGCTATGTAGGGAGCGTCTTTCATGTCTTCCTCCCGTCCGCGGTCGACATCGTCGTCCGAGACCGCGAGGGCGTGATCCCGGCCGCATCTTCTCGCGCCAACCTCGACCGGCTGCGGCAAGGGAGTTGACTATGCTCCACGTGGCGTCCCGCTTGCTGTCGGGTTTCGGCCAGCGGGCAGCGAGCCGCGCGAAGGGCTGGTCACGGGTGCGGTGCTCGCTGGCGCGGCGGGCGGCGCGACGGAAACCGGTCCGAGAAGTTTGACGACGTCTCCGATCACGCTCGGATTGTTGGAGCTCGAGCATCCGATGACGTGATTTGGCTCGCGCAGCTGCCTCTCCATCGCCTCTTGAGCGCTTGCGGAGAGCTGCCAGCCGAGCGGCAGCGGAAGCAGGCCAGTCTCCTTTCCGTCCCGCGCATCGATGCGCTTGCAAAGGCCGATCACGAAGAAGTGCTCTTGCGCCGCGGCAACGCGCAGATGGGCGACCGCCAGGCTGCCGCGGGCGTCGCGGGTGTTGAGCAGCGCGCGCGGTGGCGACAGCAATTCGTTGAGCATCGGATACGGCTTGGCCGTGGGCTCGAGCTCCGGATCGGAGGAGGAGCGCGGACGAACGGGGTCGGTTTGCGGTGAGTTTCGCAGGTAGAGCACGTAGACTTTGCGGGCGGCCGCGTCGTGGCCGATGGTTCGCTCGATGACTCGCCGGAGGTCGAGCGCGGTGGCGGCGCCCGAGCTCTCGAAATAGCCGCCATCGACGACGTGTCCCCTCACCCGCCGCTCGGCGGGGTCTGCCGCTTTCTGGGGCGCCGGCAGGGTCCCCTGCACGGGCGACATGGCGACCTCGGAGGCGCGCAGCGTTCCCGCGGGACTGATGTAGGTGAAGCGGGCACTGTTATGGAGGGCCGCCTTGAGCAGCAGGTCAGCGCCCAGGATCTGATGCATGTCATAGGCGTCCACGAGATCTCCCGCCTGCCACTTCAAGTTGGTGGTCACGATGCGCCGGCCGGTCTCGACATGCGTGCCGTTGAGGAAGAGCGCCGGCACCCTCGCGTCGGCTCGGCTCCAGAGGCTCAGAAACGGCTGGGTGAAGCGGTCGTTGCCGATGGACTGCTCCCAGGCTGCCGCCCACGCGTCCTCGATGGCACGCCCGCGGTCGAAGAGCGGGACCGGAAAGGGGAGGAAGCGCTGGGCGAGGTCCGGGGCGATCAGCCTTGCCAGTGGCGGAGAGAGGAAATCGTTACCCAGGATCTGGTGTGCGCACTGGTGCAGCCTGCCGCACGGCAGCGGCCCGTGGCGCTCCGCGCTCTCCGCCAAGAGGGCGTCGAACAGACCGGCGCCGAGGCTCCCTCCTGAGATGCCGCTGATTGCAAACACGTGCCGCGCGAAGGTCGCGTCGCGGTCCTGCAGCTCACCGAGCACGATCGCCGTCCAGTAGGCGGCCCGGATGCCGCCGCCCTCCGCGGCGACCAGTAAGATCGGTCCGTCTCCAATGCCGCGGTACCAGTCAGCGAAGTACGCCCCAAGCGGGATCCTTGGTGGCTCGCCATAGCCGCCGCCGACGAGCCGGGTGGCGTGATTGTCGTTCCAGGCGCTGAAGACGACCGCGGCCAGCAAGGCGAGCAGCAGGACCGGGATCTCGAGGCGCCGGCTCAGGAAGACGATCCCCGTGCCGAACAGCACCCAGGTCGCCGCGGTGATCAGCAGGATCGGAACCGTCCCGAGGAACTGACCGACCTGGATTGGCCAGAAGGCAAAGAGCAGCCCCAAGAGCCCGGAGACCGACAGCGACGCTGCCACCGCCCAGCGCGTGCTGGGGGGCAGATCCTGCCAGAGCGGGACGCGGTAGGAGGGCCCAGGGACTTGTCCTTGGATGCCCCTTCGGAGAAGGCGCCTAAGCAGGGGGCGGCGCACGATGGTGAAGACGAGGAAGGCAAGGGCAAGCGCGAAACAGGCAACCGACAGAGCCCGCAGGCGCGGAATCGGCAGCGGGTCGGTGGACTCGAAGTAACCGTGGGCGGCGCGCCAGAGCGCGATTCCGAGCAGCGCGATCGCCAACGTGCCGAGCAGCCGTGGTGCCCACTCCCGCAACCAAAGCTGCCTCGGTGAGCCTCCGGGTGCGCCGAGATAAAGAATGACCCGGGCCCAGTACCAGCTACTCAGGGCCCATAAGAGGACCGCCAGCAGAAAGAGCACCCAGTGCTGGAGCCCCACCAGGGACCACCAAGGCGAGGTGCCCCACTCCGCAAGCCGCCGGACCACGTCCTGGCCTTGGGCCAGAAGCAGGAACGAGGCGCCCCCGACCGCCACGATGGCGATGCTCCAGCGACAGGGCTCCAGCACCTGGACGAGGTCGCGGATGGCGTCTCGAATCGCGCGCAAGATCGTTCCGAGCATTCTTCCCCCTCCAGAGCCAGCAGCCATCAGAGAAGACGGACAGACCGAGAGATTTCCTAGCACGGCGGCGCGTCAAGGGCCGCCTCCAGAAGCTCGCCCTGGGCGGTCGGCTATCGCCGCTTGCGACGCCACTACATGGTCAACTTTTTTCTTGATGGATCGTGGTGAGGAGCTCGCAGCAGGAGCTGCGTCAGCTTGCGTCGGCGCGGTCCAGGAGGGTGCCATGAGGCATACACGCCGCCAGGCCTCGCCGCCACGCGGAGGAATGCTTAACAGGGTGGCGCGTGACCTTGGTGTAACAATTCCCTTGGTAATGACGATAGATGGCTTCCTTGAGGTTCGCAGCCTTCTGGAAGAACCCGAGACAACAATGAATCTAGGGGACTGGTTGAGAACGAGTTATTTTGACGTCTCTCCTGTAAGTGACTCTGGGATGCGCAGATTCTTTGCTCCTCTTGTCGGGAGAGTGGAGGAAGAATTCCTTAGAGAGCAGAAGAGATTTCAGGGACTCCTGGGCGAACAGCTTTCAGCTAACTATATGGACGAGGTTCCCTATGTTGAGCGACCAGAGTTCTTTCGCTCGCTGAATGCGAAAGTAAACTATCGGCTGCAGCTGGATAGCCTAAATGCGGAACAGCTAAAGACAGATCTGCTCAGGGCTGAGTCAGAAAAGAGGAGGGCGGAGCGAACCACGAAATACTGGAAGGCTCAGGCTCGTGCGAAGAGGCCGCGGCCGAAGGGGGGGAAGGGGCGCAAATAGAGCCTCCGGCGCGAAAGGAAGACCGGAGAGGGTGACAGATTTGTTGTCGTTGCGTTGTGTCGGTAAGGTAGTCGAGATGGCCAGTGTGTGCGTCAGCAGGGGCGGGAGACGGCTCGGTGTTGTCTCGGCGCAGGCCGGCGGCGCGTCGGCGAGTGTCGCGAAATCTTACGTGGAGCTTACGCAGACCAAGGACAGGCTAGAGGTGCTGACTTTCACTTGTGACTCAAACCACTGATTTGACTGAGATTATCGTGGAGCCGACGGTCAGGATTGAACTGACGACCTGCTGATTACGAATCTAATCAGGCTGTTTTCAGCACATTTCATCTCGTCTCAGCCTGGTTCGCCGCTGCCAGTAAATAATTGATAAGGCTATGTTTATGGGGTCAGCGCGTCTCACCGTGTTTCATTTGACTTCTGTCGCCGTGTGACCTAAAATTGTGACCTAGAGGTCGAAAAACCGTCAAAAAACCGTGAGTGGATGACTGCTTTTTGGACGAGCTGACTGACCAAGGGCCCAAAACTCGATCGGCAGACCCTCTGATTATCGCACAGATGACCTAGAACAGATGACCTAACTCTCGAACAGATGATCCTACCCTCGTCCGACGTGACTCGCGCCCTCCATACTGCGACGCCCTCGCGGCCCCGAACTGGCTGGACGCTGCTACTCGCCGGGGCCGGGTCCGCGGCAAGCTTCCAGCATCCTCCCTCGACCCTAACCTCTGAGAGCTTCTCGCGGTGCTGGCCAGCGAGGCGCCGCCGCCGTCGGCCGCCCCGGTCCCTCCAGCACCTCAGGGCCTCTTTCTCGTCCGGGCGGCAGCGGCCAATTGCCGCCCATGCCGCGCCCGCGCGCGTTCTGCGCGCAGAAGCTCCGAGCCGCTTCAGCGCCGCGCTCGGCTGCCTCCGCCGAACTTCGTGACTCTTACATAGAGGCGAACGCCCCATGCCCCGACTCCACCTCACCAGCCGAGTCCTCCAGGCCCTTTCGACCACCCTGGTCCAGGAGAGCTACTCCGACGCCGAGCTCCCCGGATTCCGCGTCCGCGTCAGCCGCACCGGCCACAAATCCTTCGAACTTGTCTACCGCGCGCCCACCGGCAGCGACGGCCGCCACCCGCAGCGGCGCCTGACCCTCGGCAGCTACCCCGCGCTGAGTCTCGCCGAGGCGCGCGCCCGCGCCCGCGCCGCCAAGGTCGAGATCGCCCGCGGCCGCGATCCGCAGGGCCCGCTGCCCGAGCCTGCCGCCGCCTTCCATCACCGCCCGTCCCTGCCCGCCGGCCCCCACCCGGATCGCCAGGCGCAGCGCGATGCGATCTTCGGCCCGGCGCCGATCCGCGAAGGCTCCTTCGCCGACCTCGCTCTGCACTATCTCGAGCGGCACGCCTGGCGGTTCAAAAAGCGCACTCGCGACGACGAGGGCATGCTGCGCCGCGACCTGGTTCCCGCCTGGCGCGACTTGCCCGCCGCCGCGATCCGCCGGCGCGACGTGAGCGAGCTGCTCGACCGCATTGTCGCCCGCGGCGCGGTGATCGCCGCCCGGCGCACCCGCGTCCTGGTCTCCAAGATCTATAACTTTGGCCTCGGCTGCGACCTCGTCGAGCACAACCCCACCCTCGGTGTTCCGGCACCCGGCCGTGAGCACCGGCGTGAGCGCTGGCTCACCGATGCCGAGATCTGCGCCCTCTGGCGCGAGCTCGACCGCCGCGGCTTCGTCCTCGCCTCGGCGTTTCGCGTCATCCTGTTGACCCTGCAGCGTCCCGGCGAGGTCTGTTCGATGCGCTGGCGCGACCTCGCCGGCCCCTGGTGGACCCTGCCTGGCGAGCGTACCAAGAACGGCAAGTCGCATCGCGTCTATCTCTCGCCCCCGGTGCTCGCCATTCTCGAGCGCCTGCAGCCGCGCACCGGCCGCTCCGAGTGGGTCTTCGAAAGCCCGAAGCGTCCAGGCCAGCCGATCGAGTTTCTCGGCAAGGTCGGGGGCTCCATCTGCCATGCCCTCGGCTTCTCGTTCACCCCGCACGACCTGCGGCGGACCGGTGCCACCCATCTTGGGCGCATGCACTTCCGCGACGAGGACATCGACCGCATTCTCAATCACAACCGCCGCGGCGTCAGGGCCGTTTACAACCTCTACGACGGCGATGTCGAGAAGCAGGCCGCTCTCCTCGCCTGGGGCGAGCATGTGGAGGCGATCGCCTCCGGCCAGCCGGGCGATCGTCCCCAGGCGGTATAGGTCAGTTCTACCGGAAAGAGCGGCCGAGCGGCTCGTCAGCCGCCTCAACGACCTCGGCTTCGCGGTTGAGCCTTCGCCATGCCGCCTGAGACCACCTCTCACCCGACTTCATTCACTTCAAGAACGAACTCCTCATCCCGCCGCAGCCGGCATCGTGCACTCGAACGATCCATTACAGCGTGAAGCGCCGGCGACGGGGTGTGCCGGAGGGACCTCAGCCGGGGCGCGTCATCTCCCCAGCAGCGTGTCCAGACCGCTTTTCAAGAGTGCGAAGACTCTCTCGTAAAGGGAATCGTCGCGACAGCCGTCCCTTGGCAGTTCGTCCGGTTTGGTCACGCAGGTTCCCAGCGGTTCCAGCCATGGCGAGTCGGCGTTCTTGCAGTTGCAGTCAGAGTTCAGCTCAGGACAGGGACGCATGGCCGAGCCGCTCGGGTTCAGCACTGTGCACGGGTCCGCCTGCCAAAACCCATACTTGTCCTTCCCGGTGCAGCGCGCATGGCTTGCGAGTGGATGCTTGCCGTTCAGAACGTGGCCGATTTCGTGGGCGAGGAGCGCCGGGTTGCCTTTGCAGTCGCCGCTCAGCACGATGACTCCGGTTGCCGGATCCCGCTGTCCGCCGCTATCGCCTAAGCTCCGGTCGACCATGAAGACGGGGACCACATGGGCCTTCAAAGCTGGCAGGCACTGCAGCAACATTCTGGTATTCGTCGACGATCTGAGCCCACTATTGGCGCAGGTACAGAGATTTTCTGCCAGGATCCGGATGCAGCACTTGCCCCAGATATTCACGGCGGCTTTATACTGCAAGTCCCAAAAACGGCCGGTCGCGGGGCGCTGGCCGTAGGCGGCGAACTGCACAGGCTGGAGTCGGAGGCTATGCTCAATGCTCGCCGCCGCCGATACCCGCCGTCCCTCTAGATCCAGAACCGTTGCCGGCGAAAGGACGGTCGGCGTGGCAGGCGCGAATTGCAGCGCCAAGCCTCGCACGCCGGACAAAAGACGCCCATCGCTCAGTGCGAGATGACTCTGCTGGAAGGACAAGCTGACGTCGGTTCCAGGCGCCAAGCTGCCTTCTAGCCTGCCCTTGAAGATTGCGAATCCAGGCGCCTCCTCCTCCGGCCGTTCCTCCAGGTCGGCGGCGGCGCGCGCGGGCGCCGCCTGATAGACCCGCGCTTCTAGGTCAAAGCTGAGGCTGGCCTCGGCCGATGATTGCATGAGCTTGCCGCCGCCTCGGACGCCAAGAATATAGATGCCGCTTTCCTCGTCACGCGTCCCGTCGGGGCGAGAGCTGTAGAGGCGGAACCATCGCATTTCCACTCCCGCCTCTGCGCCATCTGGAGAGAGTGTCTTCACGAGCAGCGCCAGCTCTCCTCTGACCGGCGCACCCTCTGGTGCGGCGTCCAGCGCCACCCTCCCTAAGAGCTTCAGCAGCAGAGAAGTGTTGACGGCCAGCTCAGGGAGCATCGAGCCCTCCTTTCGCATATCGGCGAGGTGACGTGGATCCGCGTTCACCGCCTACTCCGGCAGTGGCTCTTGACTTTGCCGGTTGGAAGGACGTGGGGAAGCAGTCCATCCCCTGCCCATTGTCATCGGGTTGCGGCCATGGATGCGGCAGATAGAGACCCTTGATGATGTCGCCAAGCTCTTGCCTGTCGGGCTCTGAGAGCAGCTCGAAAAACCAGCGGAAGTCCTGGTCGGGCTGTGCAGTACCGGTATCCACCGGCCACTCGAGGGGGTTGTTGTCGCAGAGATTCGCCACTGTGATCTCGACCCACCGCCCCGTCCCGGGGGCAAGGCAAAGCCTTTTCGCGCCGCCTCCGGAAAGTGGCTTTGCGATCAGGGTTGCCTCAGCCACTTTTTTCACGTCGAGGATCACCTCGTTTGACATCTCCTCGATCACCACGTTTTCCTTGCAGAGATACTTCGGGAACACCCAAGTCCCCTGGTACCCGCCAGTGTACAACCTGCCTTTTTCGATCACGAACTGCGCTAGCACGCTCTTCGGCGGCTTCCAGGACGTCGCATCGGGGTCGATAGAGTAGTAACCGTCAACGATCGGCCCCATGTCGGCGAGTCTGGCGACATCGCCGATCGTCAAGTTGCTCGGACCGCCCTTCACGGATAGGGTGAGCCTGGTCTGGACCAGCTTCTTCTGCTCAGCTGCTACCGCTTGCGGCGACCCCGAGGGATGAAAGGCGCTGCGATGTGGCGGTGGAGGCCTTCTCGAAGCATCTATTGGATCGCCCCCCGCATCCCCTCGATCCCCTTCCCACCCCTCCGGGGGGGAAGGGGACGCCCCCTCCCCTCGCGCACGGCCCAGTTTCGTTCTAGGCTTCCGCCCCAGGTCCCAGATGCCCTGGGTCGACTTCGGTACCTTCGGCATCCCGATTACGTCCCTGAGGTTGAACCTGACGAAAGCGCGGTGCCGGTTTAAGCCTTTCGAGTCAAGTCCCGAGCTTTGACTTTCGCCGTCCGGGATGACCACCATCACCTGCTTCGGCTCATTCTTGAAAGGCCTGTCCGGGACGAAAGCACAGCCGCCGGTGAAGCGGACCCGCAAGTTGAAGGTCATTTCCTCTCCTTTCCTGACTCAATGCCTTGGAATCCGCCGACTACCTGGAAGGGTGCCCAGGAGGCGGGGGAGCGCAGGGCGGGATCGGCGCTCGCCAAGAGCGCAAGCTGCGCGGAGCGCAGGGCCTTGGCGGCGTCCTGGCTGGCGAGGAAGCTTTTGTGAAAGACCGGGAGGAGCTGCCGCGCCGCCTCGTCGTCCACCGCCCAGAGGGTCGCGACGACCGCTCCAGCGCCTGCCGTGAGGAAACTTCGCGCAAGGCCGGAGACTCCGGTGGCGCGGGCGTCGCGGGCTCCGAGAGTGTCGCAGGCGTCGAGAACGACTAGGCGCAGCCTGGAGAAGCGGAGAGCCGCCACCTCGCGGCCGAGGAGGACGCCGTCGTCGGCGGGCGCCGCGCCGGAAGCGACGAGCAGGTAAGAGCGCTGCGGGTCGCGGGCGTTGTTGACGGCATGGCCGGCGAAGTGGAAGACCTCGCAGCGGTCGAGCGCCCGCAGGACATCGGTGCGGGTGGCCGACTTCCCCAAGAGGATCGTGGCATGCGGATAGAGATGCCCGACCTCCTTGACTTCCGTCTCGGCCCCGGGCAGGTCGGGGAGTGCGGCGGACAGATCGCGGCTCGAGGTGGGTTTCCCCACCAGCAGGGCGTGCCAGCTCCCGGCTGCCCTGCGCTGTCGAGACTGCGGCCGGGAAGCCAAGTAGACCCCTGCCGCGGGCGCCAAGCTGATTGTCCGCTCCTCCACCAGGAAGCGGGAGGCCGCCGGATCGCGGAGGGCGGCGAAGGGTATTTCATTCAAGCTCTTGTCGGGCACGATCACCAGTGCCACGTCGCGAGGCAGCCGACGCACCGGCTCGGGTATCAATGCCTCCCAGAGGTCTCGCCCCAGCGAATCGAGCTGGGCGGCTGGAGCGCCGCGACGGGCAGCTTCGGCGAAGGCTCGCACCTCTTCTTCGAGGCGGCGAGTCTCGACGGTCCGATCCGTGAACAGGATGCCGCTGTTTCTCACAATCCAGGTGAGCAAGTGCTCGCGCACCCAGGCATATTCGACGATGGCGACGTCTTGCGGCAGCCAGCGCAGTCGCCCCGCTAGCGGCGCCGCTCCTACGTTTCTCGGGCTCGCCGCGGGGCCCCGCGGCGAGGCGAGCGCGATCTGCCATGGGAGATCGCGGGCCCTTTCCGAAAGCTCCAGGCCGAGATCGGGCCGGCCCCTACGCAGAGCCTGCAGCAGGATCATCTCGTCGAAGAGCTCCTGAGCCGTTTCGGCGAACGAAGCCACCAGCGTGCCGTCGACCAGCGAAGCGCTCTCGCTTTCATACAGCGCGATGGCAGCGCGCAGGTCCGCCTCCGCCGCGGCGTCGTCCTGGGCGGCCAGGCTCGACCGGGCGCAGCCGAGGTATGCCGCTGCCGTGTTGAGGGCAAGCCCATGCTGCGTGTAGTAGCGCAAGGCTCCGGCAAAGCGGGCCGCGGCCTCGGGGTAGCGGCGCTGGTGCCGGAGAGCCTCGCCCTCTGCGAGGGTGATGTCGGCCTCGACCCGCCGCCGTATCTCGCCTGCTTCGCTCGCTGCGTTCCACGCAGCCGCGTCGCGCAGGTCCGCGAAGGCGAGTGGCGGCTGGTCGAGGGCAAGCTGGATCTTACTCCGCCACAACAGGGCCTCAGCGAGCATACGCGGCTGCCGAGCGCTAAGCGCCACACCCACGCCTTCGTCCTGCAGCACCTTGGCCGCTGCCGCCTGCCCTCCCCGGAGCGCCGCATTGGCGGCCTCCCAGAGCGCCGTGTGGAGGCGGATCGAGGAAGGGAACTCGCTCAGCTCGGCCAGGGCGCGGTGCCGATGCTCCCAAGACGGCTCGCCCTGTCCGAGAAGGCCCAGAGCCTCCGCCATCAGCTCCTCGACGGCCCCTTGGTTCTCGGTTTCCCGGGCCTTCGCAAACGCCGCGGCAGCGGCGCCGTAGTGGTGCAGAGCCTCGCCGAATCGGCCCGCCCGGACTGCCGTCCATCCCAGCCCCCATTCGATCCTGCCCACCAGGGCCACGCACTGGAGCGGCATCACGCGGCGCAAGGCCTCATCGAATTGCCGCACCGCAAGGTCGATGTGCCCGCGGTAGCTTTCGACGCCGGCGAGAGAGGCGGCAGCCCACAGGGCGACCGGGCTTCCTCCCCGCCTCAGGGCCTTCCCGGCCTCCATAAGCAGAGGGGCGGCCGGACCGATCTCGAGCTTCCGGAAATGCGCGCTCCCCAGGCGGTAGAGGCGGTGGCCGCGCGCCAGGGCAGCCAGGGCACCGGCTCCCGCGGGCGACCACTCGGCCTGGTCGATGGCGGCAACACTCCTGGCGACGGTCTCCTCGCCGGTGAGCGCGGCGAGGGCATCGCCGATGGCGCGCGCGGTGGCGAGACGATCCCGGGCTTCGCGGTTCCGACCTGCCGCTGCGAGGTCTCCCCACTCGCCCAACACCTCCTCGACGGCGTGCTCGCGGGCGGCTTGGGGAAGAATCTCGACCAGGGCGCGGAGGGCCGTGGCGTCTCCTGGGAGCGCTGCCGTGCGCAGCGCTGCCACACGGGCGCTCCACAACTCCGCGCGCACCGGCTGGCGCAAGCGCCGCAGGTGCTCTCGCGCCTCGAGCGCCCAGCCCGAGAAGGGATCCCGTCGCAGATAGAGCTCCCAGGCCTGCCGCGCTTCCCCCCTGAGATAGAGCTTTTCCAGGATCAAGGCGCGATTGAAGAGAGCCTCGGGTGCGGCCGGACTCGGGGCGGCCGCCGCCTCGCTGGCGCCCAGGGCGAGCACCAGGTCCCATGGCTCTCCGGTGCTGTCGGCACACAGAAGGTACGCGGCAGCGAGATCGCTTGCCAGCGCGCGGTCGTGCGGAGCCAGAGCCGCCGCGATGGCGAGGTCGCGGACGGCGTGCTCGACGCTCCCGCGCCGGTCGCTGGTGAGCAGATAGGTCATTCCGCGCGCATGCAGCATCCCGGGCGTGGGAGGAGAGGCCACGCGCACGCGGATCGCTCGGACCACGTCCGCGAGCTCCTTCCACTCGGAAGAGTGAGCGGGCGGCAGGGGCGAGCAGGCGAGGTGCCCTGGAAGGCCGGCGCCGCCTGCAGCGCGCCGGCATGGAGCGTAGGGAAAGCCTCCGCTCAACCGCGCCTCGATCAGCCGGCGGTTGCCCACTGCGGAGACGAGAGCAGGAAGGTCCGCCCGCTGCCGCGTGGCATCACCCCCGCAAGCAAGGAGGATGGCGTAGGACGCGGCAGCCAGAATCGGCGACGGCAGAGCCTGAGACTTCCGCATGGTCTTCGCGCTGAGCGACCCGAGGGAGACCCCGACCTCCGCTCTCTCGGCGGTCCCGACGCACTTCGCTCACTTTCGTACGAGCGCGTTCATTCTACCAGGTCAGGCAGAGGCGAGGCGCCAGCACGCCGCTGCAAGTGGCTCCGCCGGAAAGCGTGACCAGCCGCCGGACACTTCCCTCCCTATCGTTGATAGACGGACAATCTACAGGTTTTCCGGGTGGAAGGCGGCGGCGAGTCACGGCACGCCGAAGGTACAATGCTCTGTGTGTGAACCAGCAGACCTTCGCGGTCACCGCGGTCCGCATCGCGAAGGCTCGCGTCTACCTCTCGCCTCCCGTGCTCGCCATTCTCGAGCGCCTGCAGCCGCGCACCGGCCGCTCCGAGTGGGTCTTCGAAAGCCCGAAGCGTCCGGGCCAGCCGCTCGAGTTTCTCGGCAAGGTCGGGGGCGACATCTGCCGTGCCGTCGGCTTCTCGTTCACCCCGCACGACCTGCGGCGGACGGGCGCCACCCATCTTGGCCGCCTGCACTTCCGCGACGAGGACATCGACCGCATTCTCAATCACAACCGCCGCGGTGTCAGGGCCGTCTACAACCTCTACGACGGCGATGTCGAGAAGCAAGGCGCTCTCGTCGCCTGGGGAGCGCATGTGGAGGCGATCACCTCCGGACAGCCGGGCGATCGACTTCAGGCGGTATAGGCCAGTCCATACGATCCGCCGCCCCTCGATCTCGAATCCATTGAGATGGTGATTCGGCGCCAGCATGTTCTCTGTCGAGCCGTCGAAGCCATGACCTATCTGTCAGTTAAGCAAACATCATATAAACAGGGTTCATCAGTGGACGGTCTCGGGCGCCGTTGTCCACGACGCCGCCTGCCCTGAGAGCTGAGCCGTTGTGCTCTGCGTCGACGAGAAGTCTTGGCCAGCCAAGGCACCTGCGCGCCTGCCCGCGACATGCTTTTGGGGGGGCCCCGACGCATGCCACGGGGCACAGTTCACTTACGTACGAGGATCGGGCGAGCGATCTGCTCGTGCTCGGCAATCTGGGGATCGGTGAGACGCACTTGGCGCCGGCCCAAGAGACTCTCTTGGCGATAACTTGGACCAGAACCCTGGTCAGTCCGCTGCAACCGCCTTCTTCTTGCCGAGTTTTTTCTTCGCGCGATCGCTCTGATCGGGCGTAGTCTCCGCCTGGCTGGCACCCGCTTTCATTCCGACCCTCGCCTGAACCTGCCCCACCAGATTCGGTACCAGCCGCTCGCTGGCGCCCGCGGCCAGTCCCAGCATCAGCATCAAAGCCAACCCATGAGCTTGCGGCAGCTTCGTGGTGACACCCAGGAGAAGGTCCGCTTTCGCGGCCAGGGCGACCGTGAAGCCGCCTGCGACGCCGGCGACCACCCGTGCAAGGCCTTCGACGTAGTGGATCTTGCGACCTGCGCCCGCCTCCATCCCGATCATGTTCGATCTGCCTAGGATGAACATGAAGGCTCCAATGCCGCCGCAGCACGCGGTCAGCGCCACGTCGAGCGCGGTACTTCCTGCTGCAAGGCTGGCGACCGGCCGGTGCCGTGCCATCCAGAGGCCCACGGCGAGAAGGGCCAGCAGGGCGGCGACCGCACCAGCGGCCGAGAGATACCACATCCTGGCGAGCTCGGACTTCCGCGCGTTCAGGTAGTACTCGGCCTTCTCGAGCATGAATCTGGCGGCGGCAGCACGCTTATCGCTGATCATCCGCGCCACTGCTTCGCCCAGGAGCCGCCCCATCGGCAGGCGGTGTGAGGTTTTTTTCAAGGGTATCGACAGGGTTTCGAGGTACGTCACGGTGTTGAAGACCCCACCCGAACTCTTGGGGTACGCGGCACGTTTCTTGACGGGACTGCAGTGGACGACGTGCTCTTTGTCGAGATACACCCTGAATCCATTATCCTCGATGATGAACGTTACGATCCGCTTGTTGGTGTAGGGATCGATGTCGCCTTCCGAAAGCTCGGAGCGGGGCTCGGGAGTGGGAGCCGGCGCCGGCTCCTCGGCGGGGAGCTGTCGTTCCGGCGCCGGGTCGGCGGATGCGTGGCTCCTCAGAGAGCGCGCTTTTCCCCTGATGGCTCCGATGAGATTCTGGCGTACCGCTGCGCTGTGGCTCATGTCTCAAATCTCCGCTAGGCCGCATGCCGATGGGGGCTTTGCTTTGCCCTCCTCCTGTCAGTGGGACAGGCGGAGCGGCCACTTCGTGGTCTCTCTGTGCTGATTCGACGGACTCATGCTGTGTTTTCCCCATCGGTCACCATTAAGAATACAGTCAAGAATCATGAGCGTCAAGAGAATTAACTAAATATTGACATATCTGTAGGGAAACAGCCAGGGGCTTCCGAGGGCCCGAGGAGCGGCGCTGCCGCCTGGCGGAGGCATTTGCGCGGGGCCGTGGGGAGCGTGGACGGGTCTCCCGGCCCTGCGGTGTTAAGGGCGGTTCAGCGACAGGTCGATGGTGGTGGCGAAGAGGCCGTAGTGGGTCGGTACGTGGAACGATTCCATCAGTGATACCGCCGGCCCAAGTGCGCGAGCAGGGCTCTCAGATCCGGCCGGATGCCGCCTCACGCAGCACCTCCAAGTAGGCCTCGAGCGACGCCAGCGCCTGGCGTCGCCTGGCCATCGGCGGCGTCTTTCGCACTCGCTAGCGACGCGTTTGCACGCCTCTCGCTTGCTACAATAGCGACAACTCCTCAAGTGCCTATGGCCCAGTTCACCACCGTGTTCTTGAGCTCAACGCCGCGGGATCTCCAGCCGTACCGCGATGCCGTCTCCCGGGCCATCGCGGCGATGGACCGGCGCCACGGCGTTCGGATGCAGGACTCTGGCGCCCGCGACGGGACGCCCGAGGAAGTCTGCCGGATGCAGGTGGCCGCGGCTGATGTCTACGTGGGCGTGATCGGTCATCTTCATGGCAGCGGACCCTCTGGTAGCGACCTCTCCTACACCGAGCTCGAGTACGACGAGGCCGCGAAACAGGAGAAACCCCGCCTGCTGTTCCTCGCGGCGGAGGATCTGCCCTTGGCCCCGACGCTTCGCGAGCCGGACGAGATGTGGCAGCGGCAGAGGCGGTTCCGCGCGAAGATCCTGACAGAGCCGTTGGTAGAGACTTTCCGAGAGCCGGGGGAGCTGGCGGCGATGGTCGTGGCGGTGTTGCAGCGGCACCAGGCGGGGGTAGCGGGGAGGGCAGAGGCGGCACCCGAGATCATGCCGAAAGAGACACCAACCACATTCTTCAGCTATTCACGCGAAGATTCTGAGTTTTCGCTGCGGCTTGCCCTAGACCTAAGACAGAAGGGCGCCAGAATCTGGCTGGACCAGCTTGATATCGGCCCCGGCCAGCGCTGGGACAGCGCGGTGGAAGAGGCCCTTCGCGGCTCTCCCCGGCAGGTCGCAATTCTATCGCCTGCTGCGGTGAGCTCCGAGAACGTGATGGATGAGGTTTCCTTCGCTTTGAAGGAAAGGAAACAGATCATTCCAGTGCTTTACCGCGATTGCCAGGTTCCCCTCCGGTTGCACAGGCTGCAATATATTGATTTCAGGACCGACTACGACCGCGGACTCTGCGAGCTGCTCAAGGCCTTGGGAGTCAGAGAACAGGCCGGAGCGCCAAAAGAGATCTGGCCACCGCCCCAAGGATTGCATGACAAGCAAAACCGCGAGGCGACGGAAGCGGCAAGACGCGCAGAACAGGAGCGCCTGAAGCACGAGCGTCAGGAGGCTGCAAGCGAGGCGGGAAGGCGGCGCTTGCAGCAGGAAGCAACGGAGGCGGCGCGAAAGGCTGTGGACGTGGCCGCCGTGGCCGCCGCAGCAAAGACACAACCCTCGTCGAAGAAGCGCTGGATCCCTGTCGGCGCAGTGGGTGTGCTGGCCGCAGTGCTTGGAATCTTGTACATGGTAGGCAACCGTTCACCGGCCAAATGGAAGGAAGTCTCGCGCCTCACTCACGACGGTGCCGTCAATGCGGTGGCCTTCAGCGCAGATGTGCGCTACGTAGCGACTGCGAGCGATGACAAGACCGCGCGGGTGTTTGAAGCGGCCAGCGGGAAGGAGGTTGCGCGCCTCACCCACGAGGATAGGATCTTTGCAGTGGCCTTCAGCTCGGATGGGCGCTACGTGGCAACTGGGAGCGCGGACGGTACCGCGCGAGTATTTGAAGCGGCCAGCGGGACGGAGGTTGCGCGCCTCACCCACCAGGAGGTGCCGGTCTTGTCGGTGGCCTTCAGCTCCGATGGGCGCTACCTGGTCACTACGACCTTGTTGGGCCAGACCGCGCGGGTGTTCGAAGCGGCCAGCGGGAAGGAGGTGGCGCGCCTCACCAACGAGGGTTGGGTCATTGCGGTGATCTTCAGCTCGGATGGGCGCTACTTGGCCACTGGGAGCGATGACAAGACCGCGCGCGTGTTTGAAGCGGCGAGCGGCAAGGAGGTTGCGCGCCTCACCCACGAGGGTGCGGTCATTGCGGTAGCCTTCACCGCGGATGGGCGCTACGTAGCCACTGGGAGCGGTGACAAGACCGCGCGGGTGTTTGAAGCGGCCACCGGCAAGGAGGTTGCGCGCCTCACCCACGAGGATTGGGTCCGTGCGGTGGCCTTCAGCGCGGATGGGCGCTACGTAGCCACTGGGAGCGATGACAAGACCGCGCGGGTGTTTGAAGCGGCCAGCGGCAAGGAGGTTGCGCGCCTCACCCACGAAGGTAGGGTCTCTGCGGTGGTCTTCAGTGCGGATGGGCGCTACGTGGCGACCGCGAGCCATGACAAGACCGCGCGGGTGTTTGAAGCGGCCAGCGGGAAGGAGGTTGCGCGCCTCACCCAAGAGGGTAGGATCTTTGCGGTGGCCTTCAGCGCGGATGGGCGCTGCGTGGCCACTGGGAGCGATTACAAGGCCGCGCGGGTGTTCGAAGCGCAAATCAAGCATTGACACCTGTGTCGACGCTGCGCTTTTTCATGGCGGCATCCATATCATCAAGACCGCGCTTCAGCTCACCAAGATGGTCGCAAGACAATTCCAGCTCCTTGCGTCGATCCGAGAAGCAGATCACCCCCAACGCCTGCGCCGGCCCCCTCCAGCCGCTCACCTCCGGCCCAGCCGCCTCTGCGCCAGCTGCCGCATCCTCGCCTGGCGGTCCGCCCGCCGCGCCTCAGCCGCCTGTTTCGCACCCGTCAGCCAAGCGTCGAGCTCCTCCTCGTCGATCCCCGTCCGCCCTGCCGAGAGCGGAATCAGCGCCGGGAAGCTCGGATCGCTCTCCGCTCGCCGGTAAATCGTCGCCCGGCTCAGCGACGTTCTTTCGGCCACCTCCGGAATCGTCAGGATTCTCATCTGGCCTCCGCCTTTCCGCCGGCCCCTCGCCGGGCTTTCGTCGGACCCGTCGGCACCGCCTTTCCGCCAGAGGTGCCTCCGCAATCATTCCGTTTCGTCGTCTAGCAGTCCCCTCTCGCCCCGCCCCCTACGCCCCCGTCGCCGCCGTCACCCCCCTCGCCTCCCTCGCCGACCGCATCCGCCAATCGCCGCCCTCGAGACCGATCACGATTCCCGCCCCGCACCGCGAGCTCAACCGCGGCTCGATCCGGTCCAAATCGACCAGGTCGGTGACGTTGGCGGTGATCACCGTCGGCAGCCGCCTGCCCTGCCGGTAGCGCAGCACGTGCGACAGCAGCGACTCCGTCCAGTCCGTCCCCTGCTCGCTCAGCAGGTCGTCCAGCACCAGCAGGTGCTCATGCGACTTCAGCCGGTCGACCAGCCGGTCCCCGAGCCCCTCGCCGCCGCCGCCGGCCATCGCCCGCTTGATCTCCGCGAGCGCCGTGCTGGTCTCCTGCCACAGCCCGCGCCCGCCGCCCCGCAGCCACTCGCCGAGGATCGCCGTCGCCAGGTGCGTCTTGCCGCTCCCGACGGCGCCGAAGATCGTGCACAGCGGCCGCGGCCCCCGGCCGAAGCCGTCGAGCTGCGCCTCCGGCCACTCGCCGTGCCAGCTCTCGCGGCTGCAGTGCAGGTACTCCTCCCACACGCCCGCCGCCGCCAGGCGCTCGGCGAGCGGCCGCTCGGCCCGGCAGGAGCACCGCCGCGCCGTGCCGTTGCCGCCGTCGGCCTCGACCACCCAGCCGCGCCCCGCGCACCGCGCGCATTCAGCCATTGCCCGCCTCCGGATCGAAGCGCGCCGCCTCGCTGATCTCGCGCAGCCGCTGCCGGCGCCCGGGGTCGCTGCCCAGCGCCCGCCGCTCGGCGTCCGCCGACCGCGGGCGCCGCTCCGCGCCGGCCCCAGCCGGCAGCGGCGGCCGGTCGCGCCAGCGCCGCTCGCGCAAATAACGCTCCGCCGCCGGCCAGAAGCTCGCCTCCGGCTTCGCCGCCCGCTGCGCCTCCAGCCGCTCGAGCAGCACCGCGAGCGCCGGCAGCTCGCTCCCCACCACCGCCCAGGCCTGCCGGGCGCGCAGCTCGCCCTCCTGGCGCGGGTAGGCGTCGAACCAGGCCTCGAACTCCGCGCCCGCCTGCCGCTCCCCGTGCCCGGCCGTCCCCGAGGCCTTTCCTCCGGGTCTTCCGAGCGCCACGGCCAGGGCAGGGGAGTGAGCTCCCGCAAGAGAGACGTTACCGTCAGACGTCACGGCGCCGTCGTCCCCATCCGCGTCCCCGTTCCCGTCAAGCGCGATGTCGCGCTCTGAATCGCCCGTCGCCTCACCTGTTCCGCCACCCCGCCCGCCGCGCCCCGCGCCGCGCTCGCGGAACCGCCGCTGCCGCTCCGCGTTCTGCGCCCGCCTGGCCTCCTCCCGCCCCTCGTCCCGCCCGAGCTGGAACAGCTCGTAGTCGTGCACCGAGAAGTGGTCGCCCTCGTCGACCCACGACGGCTGCGCCCCGTTCGCCGCCAGGCGCAGCGCTAGCTCCATCGCCCGCCCCTCCTCGAGCCCCGGCAGCAGGTGCGGCACCTCGGCCTTGGCGATGCGCCCCGCGGTCTCGTAGCGGTTGCAGTAGCACAGCCCCGCCACGAACAGCGCGAACGCCTCCGGCCCGGCGCGCACGAATTTCGGATGGTGAGCGATCGAGTCATCGATGCGTACCCACATGGGCGCCCGTGTTCATGCACCCGTCGACCGGCCCTGCCAGCGGTCGTTGCGCTGGCCCTCCCTCCGCCCACCCTCTGCCGCCTTTCCCGCCCCCGCAACACCTCCCCTCGTCACGCGCACCCGCTCCTCCCCGCGCCAACCCTCTCTTCCCGCCGCCGCAGGCGCCGCCAGCCGAGCGCCGCGAGCAGCGCCCCGAGCGCCGCCATCCCCGCGCCCCCCAGGGTCGGGATCGCCGGCGTCCCCGCCGCCGCTACCCGGGTCGTCGTCGGATCGAGCGGCGCCGGCGTGTCGGGGTCGTCGCTCACCGTCGGGCTGAAGTTGTCGCCGGCGAGCGACGCCTGCGACGACAGCAGCTGCAGCCCCACCGGCAGCGTCGCCGCGACCGCGGCCCGGAAGACGATCGTCACCGACTCCCCCAGCGCCAGGCTCGCGATGTGCACCGACGGATAGGGATCCCCGCCCCGGTTCCCCAGCGTTACCGTGCCGCCGCTCGTAACGGTCACCGAGCCCGCGATCAGCCCGAGATGCGGGTCGAGCGCGGTCGGCACCTCGATCCCGGTCGCCGTCCCCGGCGACGGATTGCTCACCACCAGCGTGTACTCGATGACGTCGCCCGGATGCGCCGGCGCGTCCTCGCCCGCCCCGCCGACCACCAGGTCGCGCAGCTCCGCCGCCACGCTCACCGCCGGCGGGGTCGTCGCCTGCCCGCACACCCGGCTGCCCCCGCTGCCGACATCGTCTTGCGCGCAGGCCGTGTTCGCCACCTGGCCGACGCCGGGCGGCAGCGCCGCATCGACCCGCACCGCGAAGCTCCGCGTCACAGTCGCGCCGGCGGGCAGCCCGCCGATCGCGAGCGTGCAGGCAGCTCCCGCCGCCGCTCCCGGCACGCAGCTCCAGCCGGCGGAGCTCGCCCCGGCCACGAACGTCGTGTGCGCCGGTACCGTCTCGGTGGCCGCCACCCCGGCCGCGTCCTGATTGCCGCTGTTGCCGATCACGATGTTGAAGACCGCCGTGTCGCCCGGCCGCACCGGCCCGCCGCCGTACGACTTCTGGATCCCGAGCACCGCCCGCCCCGCGGTCGGCGTGGTGAGCGTGGCGCACTCGCCGCCGCCCCCAACGGCAGCCGCCTCGAGCGGCGCTGCCGCCATGCTGAAGCAGACGGTGTTGCCGATCGCCGCCACCCCGGCCGGCAGCGGCGTATCGATCAGCACAGAGAACGCCGCCTGCCGGCTCTGCCCCGCCGCCACCGCCCCGATCCCTAGACTGCACTGCGCGCCGGCCAGCCCGTCTGGCGCGCAACTCCACCCCGGCGCGCTCGCGCCAGGCGCGAACGTGGTGTGGGCCGGCACCGTCTCGCCCGCCACCACCCCGGCCGCGTCCTGGTTGCCGGTGTTCTGCACCGCGACCGCGTACACCAGCGTCGAGCCCGGCACCCCGGAGCCCGACGCCAGGCTCTTGCTCGCCTTGAGCACCGCCATCCCGACCGTCGGCACCACGATCCGGTCGCACGAGTCCGGCGATCCGGCCGCCCGCGCGCAGGCGGTGTTCGCCACCTGCGTCACGCCGGCCGCCAGCGGGTCGGCCACCGTGACCGCGAAGCTGCGGCTGGCCGCCGCTCCGGCCGCCAGCCCACCCACCGCCAGTGTGCAGCTCGCGCCCGCCGCTCCGCCTGCCGGCACGCACGCCCAGCCGGGCGAGCTCGCGCCGGCCGCGAACTTCGTGTTCGCCGGCACCGTCTCGCTCAAGTCGACCGCCGCCGCGCCCTGGTTGCCGCCGTTGGCGACCGTCAGGCCGAAGACCAGCGTCGCGCCCGGCGCCGCCGTGCCGCTGGCCAGCGACTTCGCGAGGTGGAGCAGCGGGCTCCCCTGGGTCGGCGTCGTGGTGCTCGCGCACCCCGCGACCGTCGTCGGCCCGAAACGCGCGCACACCGTGTTGTCGATCTCGCTCACCCCGGCCGGCAGCGGGCTGTCGATCGTCACCGCGAAGAACTGGGTCTGCGATCCGTTCGGATTCAGGTTGCCGATCGGGTCGCGGCACTCGCTGCCCGCGCTGCCCGCAGGGGTGCCGCCGCACAGCCATCCCGGCGAGCTCGCCGCCGCGTCGAAGCTCGTATGCGCCGGCACCGTCTCGACGAGCTGCACGCCGCCGTCGCCCAGGCCGCTGGTGTCGGTCGCCGTGATGGTGTAGGTCAAAACCGAGCCCGGCTTGCCGCTGCCGTTGCCGGCTTTGGTGATCGCGAGCTGATTCGGCGTTCCCGGGCAGCTCTCGGCCGGAATCGTCTGCGTCGTCGCCGCGTCATAGCTCTTGCCGTCCGAGGTCGTGGCATGCGCGGTCGCGGTGAACTGCCGCGCTGTCGAATTGTGATAGATCGCCTGATAGCTCACGACCATCGTCCAGCTGTTGTTGTCCTGCGGGTCGGCGGGGCAGCTGAAGTCGATCCGCGCCGCGCCGTCTCCCGGCGAATTCCCTTGCACCACCTGGCCCAGGCAGCCGACCGTCAGATCGGGCTCGATGCGCACCGAGCCGGCCTCGAAGATCAGGCCGTTGGTGCCGGCCGCCGGCACGAACAGGCTGCCGGTGAGCGCCGGCGTGCCCGAGTTGTTGGTGGCATACGCCGCGACGATCTTGACCGGCTCGCCGCAGTCGAGCTGCCCATTGCCGTTGACGTCGGTGAATGAGACATAGCTCGTGGTCAGAGTCGGAGCCGGCGCCGCCGCCCCCGCGACCCCAGAGGTCACCGCGCCCGCCGCGCCGATGATCGATGCCGACACTCCTGTCATCAAGGCTCGCAGCCTTCGCATACCGAGACCTCCGTGTCACTCAAGACACAAAAGAAGCTGTTGCACCTGGAGCGCCGCCGTGCGGCGCGGTCTCTCGCCGAGCTTCAGCAGCAGCATCTCGAGCTGGCGCGGGGTGAAGTCCACCGAGATCTTCGCGTGGCGCGCCTGCTCCTCGCCGTCTCGTTCCCGGGCGATCGCCGCCCCGGCCGCCAGGAAGTTGCCGGCCGCCGAGCTCGGCCGCTCCCCCAGGCCGCCCCAAGGACCAGCGCCGGCCGCCAACCTGCCGCCGCCGTTCGCCGTGGCCGCCGCCGCCGAGGCCGCCGCCCGGGCCGTGCCGGCTGCGCCGGCCCGCTCTGCCCCCCCTGGGAGCGCCGCCGGCTCGGCCTCTCCGGCCGCACCGGCAGCCGCGGACCCGCCGGACGCCGCGCCCTCGCCCGCCGTGGCCAAGGCCCCGGCGACGCCTGCCGCCCTGGCGGCTGCCGCCGCTCCCGTCTCTCCAGCTGCGTCCGCGCTCGGCGCTCCGCCAGCCCTGCCGATGGCCGCCGTCGCCTCCGCCGTTTCCGCCGCCGCCAGCTCGCCCGCCGCGCCACCGCCCGTCCCGGTCGCCCCGGCCGCCGCCGGTCCCGCCGCCGCTCCCTCGCCTTCGCGCCCGTTGCCCTCTCCCGCAGTCCCGCCGCCCGCTCTCGCGGCGCCGTTGCCCGCCCCGCGGCCGAGCGCCTCCTCGACCGCGTCCGCGCTCAGCGGCAGGTCGCTGCGCCGCGCCGCCGCCAGCAGCCGCGTCTGCTCCGCCGCCGGCAGCTTGGCGTAGGCCACGGCGGCGCGGATGCCGCCGAGCCGCCCCTCGTCGAGCGCCTCGCGCATCACCCCCTTGGCCTTGGCGATGGTCAGGTAGTGCGACAGCCAGCCCGCCGACTTCTTGTGCCGGGTGGCGAACTCCTCCTTGCGCAGGCCCGACAGCTCGTAGGCGCGCACCACCGCCGCCGCCCGCTCGGCCAGGCTGAGCTCCCGGCGCAGCGCGCCGTCGTTCTCGTCGAGCTGCATCATCAGGATGTCGGCCGGGCCGAGCTTGTCCCTGCGCACCACGACCGGCACCGTCGCCCGTCCCGCCGCCCGCGCCGCCGCCCAGCGGCGCTCGCCGGTGATGAGCATGAACCGCGGGCCGTCCTTGACCCGTGCCGGGTGCGGCCGCACCAGCAGCGGCTGCACCACCCCCTGGGCGCGGACGCTCTCGGCGAGCTCGGCCACGTCGGCCGCCTCGATCCGGCGCCGCGGCTGCTGCGGGTCCGGCGCGATCTGCCCGAGCGGCACCTCGAGCGCCTCCATCTGCATTGCCGGCTCGCCCCGAGCTCCGATCGCCGCTCTGACTCCGCCGGCGCCGCTGGCGCCGCTCATTCCGCTGCCGCTGCCGGCGCGGCCGGCCGCGGTATTTCCCATGGTTCCCATGACGTCACCTCAATCCCCCGCCACCTGCCGCGGGAGCACCAGATCGTCGTTGACGAAGACGTTGAAGGCGGTCGCCGCCGGGATGCGCAGCGTCGGCTGGATCGCGATGTCGCGCCGCACCAGCTCGGTGGCGACGCTGGCGAGCTCGCCGCCCAGCGCCCCCGCCGCCACCTGGCGCGCCGCCGGCGCCTGCAGCAGGCCGCTCTGCTGCGGCTGCGAGAGTTGAGCGCCCGCCGCGAGGAGCGACAGCAGCAGGGCGTCGCCGAAGATGCGCCGGGTGTGGTTGTCGACGCTGCCCGCGAGGCCCGCCGCCCCGCTGGCCGCGGTGGCCGGCAGACCGGGCAGCGTCAGCTCCGAGCCGTCCGGGAAGAGCAGCCGCGTCCAGGCGACCAGCAGCCGGCGCTGTCCGGCCGCCACCTGGTGGTCGTAGCGCCCCAGCAGGCGGGTCCCCTTCGGGATCACGATCGTCTCCTGCCGCTCGTCGTAGACATTGCGGCTGACCTGCGCGCTCACTGCCCCGGGGAGGTCCGAGTTGATCTCGGTCAGCAGCAGCGCCGGGATCACCGTGCCGGCGCGCACCCGCCATCCCCCGGCCGGCCCAGCGAAGCGGCTCCGCGCCGCGCCGCGGGGCGCCGTCCGCACGGCGGCCGCCGCCGCGTTCCGCGGGGTGGGCCGGTGCTCCTCGTACTGGTCCTCCCGCCCGCTCTGGCCTCGGCCCTCGCCTTGCCGCTCCGGCTCGCTCTCGCCCTGCCGATCCAGCCCGCTCTCGCCTTGGCCTGCCAGTTGGCTCGCGCCTTGGCCTGGCGGCGGGCTCTCGCCCTGGCTCTTCCGCCGCTCCTCCCGATGCTCCTGCCGCATCTCCTCCTGCGAGTCATCCGCTGTCCCCGCGGCCGCCGCCGCTGCCGCCCCTGGCGCCGATACCGCCGACGTCGCGGGCATCGCCGGCGTCCCCGCCGCGCGCTGCGGCGGCGTCGCGCCCGCACCGCCGGCTGCCGCCGCCGCCTGGCCGCCGGGAGCTGGCGGCCAGGGCGGCCAAGGATTGGCGGCGGCCAGCCAGGCCGGCCACGCCGGGCGCAGGCTCGCCTCTGGAGCCACGCCCTCCCCGTTTTCCTCGATCCCCTCGCCGCCGCCGGCTGCCGTCCAGAGACTCGCGGCACCCGCGGCGCTCGCGCCCAGCTGCCGTTGTGCAGCAGCCTGCTGCCGCAGCTGCGGCGACTGGCGCGGGGCGCCGGTCACGGCGAGCGGCGCCAGCAACGCGCGCAGGAACGCCTCCCGCCGCGGGTCGCCCCGCCCGGCCGGCGGCCTGCTCCCGGCGGCCCAGGCGCCCTCGCCCCCTGCGGCCATCGCGCCGCTCGCCCGCGCGACACCGCCCGCCTCGGGCGCCATTTCGTTCTCTTCCTTTTCGGCCTGACGGCCCTCCGCCCGCCGGCTCTCCTTGTGCAGCAGGCCGAGCAGGTACTCCTGCTCCGAGGCCAGCGGCGCCGGCACCGGCAGGTTCCCCGGCGGATGCTCGAGAAAGCCGGGATTGCT
Organism: Thermoanaerobaculia bacterium; assembly: GCA_035544875.1. Taxonomy (GTDB): domain Bacteria; phylum Acidobacteriota; class Thermoanaerobaculia; order Multivoradales; family UBA5704; genus JASLEW01. The sequence continues at coordinate 76,734 of DASZZP010000085.1, forward strand.
CCCCGCCAGCGGCGCTGGCCGCGCCGCGGCCGGCTTCGGCGAGCGCGGCGCGACCACGAAGACCACCGCCAGCACCGTCACCAGCATCACCGCCGCCGCCGCCACCAAGACGCCATGATTCAGCCGGCGCGCCGACGGCATCGACTCCTCAGGACGTGTGGGCTCCGTCATCGCTAGCTCCTTGTCCGCCGCCGGTTGGTGATCTCCAGCCGCTGCTCGTTCTTGCGCCGCCCCCCTTCGCTGCCGATCACCAGCACTCCCTTCGCGAGCACCCGGTCGGTGACGTAGGTCCGGTTCTCGAGGTGGTAGTTGAGGAGCGCGAGCGTCCCGTCCGGCTGCTCGGCGAAGAGCACCGGCGCCGCCTCGTAGCGCGCCCCCTCCGGCAGCACGACGTAGGTGTGCTCGCCGTCGTCGAAGACCTGCGCCGGCGTCCACGGGAAGCCGCGCCCGCGCTCCCAGGCGTAGTCGAAGTTGAGGCTGGTGAGCCGGGCGCGCGGGGCGAGCGGCGTCTGGCTCGCCGCCTCTCGCTGCGCCCGCGCCGCCCGCGCCGCTCGCAGGGCGGCGAGCTCCTCCTCCCGCGCCCAGCGCCGCACCAGCTCGTCGGGGTAGGAGAAGCGCAGCACGCCGGTGTAAGAGAGCCGCGGGTTGTAAGCGCCCTGCCGCCGTTGCCGGCCCTCGCCCCCGCCGCCGGCGGTGTCGGAGCCATGGGCGCCATGGGCGTCATGGGCGAGATCGGAGCCGTGGCCGCTGTCGGCGCGCTCATCGCCATCGGCAACGTCGGCGTCTCGGCAGGGCGGCGAGTCGAGCTCGACCTCGTAGAGCCGGCGGTCGGTCGAGATCAGCAGGTTGGTCGCGAGGTCGCACCCGGTCGGCTTGACCACCAGCAGCGGCGTCCGCCCGTCCCTGCCCGCGCTCGCGGCCTGGATCAGCCAGCGCTCGCTGTCGCCCGAGGAGGTCGAGAGCACCACCTCGCCGGCCTCGAGCTCGATCGCGCACGCCCGCAGCGGCGCGCAGCGCACCGTGGCGCGCCCATGCCCGAACGGCACCAGCAGGTCGCCAGGCGCGGTCTCGATCGCGCCGCTGCCCGCGCTGCCCGCGCTCGCTCCGCTGGCTCCGCTGGCTCCGATCACCGCGCTGCCTGCGCTGGCTCTGATCACCGCGCCGTTCGCCCGCCCGCGCCGCTCCGCCACGGCTTCATCCGGCCGGCGACCTTCTGCCTGGCCCTTCCGCGGCGCCGTCTCTCCCGCCGGCGCCTCCGCTCGCGGTGCCTCCCCCCGCGCCGCGGCATCTCCGTTCTTCGCCGCGGCCGCCGGCTCCTGCGCCGCCACCGGTTGCTCCCGCTTGACCGCCATCGCCCGCGCTGCCACCGGCTCCCGCCCCGCCGCTCCCTCGGGCACTGCCGCTGCACCGTCTCTCGTCGCCGCCGCGGACTCTGGCGCCGCTCTCAGCTCCGGCGCCGCGGCCTGTGGCCGCGCCGCCTGGTACGGCGGCGCCTCCTGCTGTCCCGCCGGCTGCTCCGGCGCCGCCGTCTCCTCCTCTGCCGCCGCCGTCCCGCCCGCCGCCGTCAGCTCCGCCGCCGCCATCCCGCCCCCGGCCCCGTTCGCGAGCCCCTCCGCCCCCAGGCACAAGGCCACCACCATCGCTGACCAGTTCATCGCGTCTCTCCCGTGGACACCTGGGTCCAGTTGATTTCGGTGACGTAGATCCCGAGCGGGTTGGCGAGGATCGCCGCGCTCGTCGTCGGAGGGCTCGTCTTGACCTGCAGGTAGGCTTCCCAGCTGGTCCGCCGCGTGGCGCCCGCGAACCGCGGCCGCTCGATCTCGCTCCAGGCGACCTTCCAGCTCTCCGAGTTGGGCACCCGCAGCACCGCCGTCACCTGCACCTGGCGGCTCACCGACCGCCCCAGCACCCGCGGGTCGTTGATCGGCTGCAGGAAGTAGTCGTCGAGCGTCGCCCGGGCGCTGCCCGACACGTAGGCGTAGGCGCCGTAGAGCAGCTCCTTCTGCGCCTCGAAGTCGCTGGTCACCGTGCGCAGGTTGCGCACCAGCAGCGCGAGCAGGAAGACGATCATCCGGGCGTCGCTCTTCTTGAGCGCCTCGGCCGGGCCGAAGGCGACCGCCTGCCCGAGCCGGTCGACCTCGACCACGTAGGGAGTGATGCGCGCCTCGCCGGCCAGCCGGACATAGCCGGCCAGCAAGGTGCCGTGCAGGACGAGCAGGCCGAAGCAGGCGAGCTGCCAGTTGCGCTTGCCCTTGGCGAGGTCGCCGAACACGGTCCCGAACTCGCGCCGCGCCGCAAGGTAAGGATTGGCATCCCGTCCCATTTCCGGTTCCCCACCGCTCACCGCAGCGCGTCCTGGAGGCGGAAGCTCGCCCCCTGGGTGAGGCGCGAGGCCACCGCGCCGGGGATCCGCCACACCAGCAGGCAGAAGATGAGCGCGCCGGCGAGCACGTGCAGCTGCGGGGTGAGCGAGGGGAAGAGCTGGCCGCTCGTGCCGAGCGTCAGCTGCACCCACTGCCGCGACAGCCCGAGGCCGACGCCGACCAGCAGATAGAGCAGGAAGATCCTTGTACCGACCTGGAAGGCATAGAGCAGGTAGTTCTCGGCAAACGGCACCGTGCCGCGGAAGCCGGCAAAGCCCAGGAACAGCGCCCCGCCGGTGAGCACGATGTAGTTCTCGATCAGGGTCAGGCAGATCTGGGCGGCGATCGCCGCGTAGGCGAGCAGCACCAGCAGCGCGGCCAGCGAGCCGACCAGGTTGCCCGCCGGATTGGTGAGGAAGCCGGCCCCGTCCAGGCCGAGCAGCATGTTCGACGCGATGGTCACCCCGACGTCGAGCACCTGCGACGGGTTGACCGCCGCGCTGCCGGAAGCCGCCTGGCCGGCGCTCTCGAAGCCGCGGCTGATCGCCGGCACCCAGAGCGGGAACAGGTGGAGCAGCGAGAACAGGAACGACAGCACGATGAACTTGCGCAGCAGGGTCGAGAACGCGGCGTCGATGCCCTCGCGCCCGAGCGCCCACAGCAGGCCCGAGATCGCCAGCTCGAGCGCCGCCAGGATCGCGAAAGTCCGCTGGGCGAGCGGGATGACCGTCTGCAGCCAATCCGCCGCCGACCCCGCGTACTCGCGCACCAGTCCGTCGAGGATCTGGTCGCCCCCGCCGGGAGCGGCGCCCGCCATTCCCGGTGCTCCCTGCGCTGCCTGCGCCGCCGGCGCCCCTCCTGCCGTCGGCGCCGCCTGAGCGAAAGCCGCGCCGGCCGCCGGCAGCGTAATGATTTCCGCCAGCGCCGCCAGCGGCGCCGGCACCCCTGGCGCGAAAGCCGCGCCAGCCGGGAGCGGCGCGATGATTGCCCCCAGCGCCGCCAGCGCCGGCCGCGCCGCCAGCGCCGCCAGCGCCAGGGCCGCTGCCAGCACCAACCCCGCCCGGCGCCTCCCTCCACTCGCCGCCGCCCGGCTCATCGCCGGTCCCCTGGCGCCGCGGCCGGCGCCCGCTGCGCCGCGCTCGCGCTCAGCGGCGCGAACGGCGGCTGCGGTATCTCGGGCGGGGCCGGTGGGGGAGGGGGGTTGCCCCACCATCCCGCCATGCGCACCGCGCCGCAGTTCGGGTAGAGCCTCTCCGCGCGGCCGCGGCAGAAGGCCGCCGCCTGCTGCCACACCGGGGTCCGCGCCCGTTCCTGCTGCGCCCAGAAGGCGAGGTCGAAGCTCCGCGACTCGCTCGCCGAGCGCAGCGAGGCCAGCGGGTCGCGCGCCTGCGCGCCGAGCAAGCGCTCGCGCCCGCAGCCGCCGGCGGCCAGGCCGGCGATCGCCAGTGCGACCGCGAGAACCGCGCGCCCCGCCCCTACGCCCTCGTTGCTCTGCTTTGGCAAGGTTTTCTCCTCAGTTCTGCTGCCACCAGGCCGGCACGAAGTTCCAGCCCGGCGATCCGTTCTGGTCCGCCGCCAGCGCCGTCTCGGTGGTGAGCAGCCTCCAGGTCGCCTGGCTCTGCGCCTCGCGGTTCAGCCAGTAGCCGTAGGCCACCGCCTGCAGGTTGGCGCCGACCGCCAGCGACTGCCGCGCCAGCAGCTGCTCCTGCGCCTGAAAGCCGGCCAGCGTCGCCAGCTGCTCGAGCGCCTGCTGGTGGCCGGCGGTCGCCGCCATCTGCTGGCGGATGGCGTCGAGCGTCTGCTCGCTCGCGGCGAGGTTCTGCGCCTGCCGCCCTACCGCCGCGAGGCCGGCGCGCATGGTGTCGAGCGCGCGCTCGGTCTGCTGCCGATAGGCCGCCGGATCGCTCCACGGCTGCCAGCCGGGATAGGTCGCGCGGAACTCGCCGCTCACGTTGGCGAGCGCATAGGACAGGGCGCGCCCCGAGCGCACCACCTGGTCGAGCTCGCCGAGCAGAGTGCCGATCTCGCGCCAGTTCGGGTTCTCCAGCTTGCGCAGCGCCTGCAGCTGATAGCGGATCTGCGTGTACTGGTTGAGCAGCTGCAGATAGTGCTGATAGATCTGGTAGGCGAACTGCACGTAGTGGAAGTAGTGCCAGTACGTGTTGACCGCGATGTGCGCCACGTCGGTGACCGGGATCTGCGCCGCCGCCCGGCCGCCGCCACCGCCGATCAACAGCCCGGCTCCGAGCACCACCGCGAGCGCCGCTCTTCTGATCGTTCCGGCCCTTCCGATCCTTGCGATCGTTCCAACCGTTCCGACCGTTCCGCTCCCGTCGCTCTTGCCGCTCGTTCCGCCCCTTCCGCTCCTTCCGATCACTTTAGTTTCAGCTCGTTGCCTCATCTGTTCCTCCCTTGAATCCGTCGTACCCCGCCACCCACTCGCCCAGCCCGCGCCGCCGCAGCCACTCGCGCGGCCACCCCTCGCCGTGCCTCTCGATCAGCTCCTTGGCCTGCGCGATCGCCTCGCCCTGCGTCATCCCCTCCGGCGTGCCGACGAAGGCCAGCGCCACCGGCCCCAGCCCGAGCTCGAAGAGCCGCGAGCCGCGCGGGCTCTTGAAGTAGTAGTCCCGCTTCCGCCGCGCCTGGGCGATCAGCTGCAGCTCGGTGTCGTTCAAGCCCAGCTCGCGATACAGCCCCGCCTGCCCGGGCAGCGCCGCCTCGGCGTTGGCCAGCAGGATGCGGGTCGGGCAGCTCTCGACCAGGATGTGGCGGTTGGCGCTCTCCCACAGCTGCGCCAGCGACTGCGTCGCCAGCACCACCGCCGCGTTCTGTTTTCGCAGCGTCAGCAGCCACTGCTTGATGCGCGCCGCAAAGGCGCTCTTCATCAGCGGCAGCCAGGCCTCCTCGATCACGATCAGCGACGGCCGCCCCTGCTCCAGCCGCTGCTCGACGCGGTGGAAGAGATAGAGCAGCACCGGCAGCAGCACCCGGTCCTCCATCTCGGCCAGCCGCTTGAGCTCGAACACCTGGTAGGGGCCGGCCTCGAGGTCCTCGTGATCGGCGTCGAGCAGCTGCCGCAGGCTGCCCTCCGCGTAGGGCTCGAGCGCCGCCACCAGCTCGCGGTCCTGCAGCTGCGGCAGGAAGTCCGAGATCCGCCGGTGCTCCGGCGCCTCGCTCGCCAGCAGCGCGAGCGCCGCCGCGAGCGCCTGCCGCCCCGCCGGCGTCACCGCCACCCGGTTGAGCTCGGCGACCGTCTCCAGCCACTCGAGCGCCCACAGCCGCTCGCCCGGCTGATCGATCTGCGCCAGCGGCTCGAGCGCCACCTCCTCGTTGACCAGGTCGTAGTGCCGCCCGCCCGCCGCCTTGGCCAGCAGCCAGCCGGAGTAGCCGATGTCGAAGCTGAACACCTGCGCCCGCGGGTAGCGCAGGAACTGCGCGATGATCAGATTGAGCAGCGTGCTCTTGCCGGCCCCGGTGCCACCGACGACCAGCGTGTGCCCGACGTCGTCGTCGTGCAGGTTGAGCCAGAACGGCGTCGCTCCGGTCGTCGCCGCCCACAGCAGCGCCGGGCTCTGGGCGGGGAAGAGCGGCGACGGGTTGTGCGGCAGCCCGGCCCAGACGCTGGTCGCCGGCAGCAGGTCGGCCAGGTTGCGCGACGACAGGATCGGCCGCCGGATGTTGGCGTGGCCGTGCCCCGGCCAGCTCCCCCGGAAGGCCTCGACCGCGTTCAGGTCCTCGACCCGCGCCGTGAAGCCGCGGTCGTTGAGCGCCTTGACGATCTCGCCGGCGTGCCGGTCGGCCACCGCCGGCTCGCGGTCGGCCACCACCACGACCGGCGTGTAGAGGCAGAAGCGCACCCGCCCCGAGGCGTTCTCCGCCGCCGCCGCCGCCGCGTCGCGCGCCATGGCGCCGGCGTCCTGGTCAAGGAACAGCTCGTCGTCGCGCTCCTGGGCGGCGCTCTTGCCCCCCTTCCCGCCGGCCTCGCCGCCGGTCAGCTCGCGCAGCCACGAAGCCGCCCCCCGCCGCCGCTTGAACCACGACAGCCGGCTCCTCGCGATCTTCCCGGCCGCGGTCGCCTGCGACAGCGGGATCAGCCGGTGCGACGCCCGGAACGCGAACCCCAGCCCGCCCAAAAAATCGAGGATGCCGGAGAACGACTCGTGCGGGAAGCCGTGGATCGCCACCACCCGCAGCGCCAGCTCGCCGATCCGCGGCCGCCAGCCGCCGACCAGCTGCCGGTCGGCGAGCAGCGCGTCGAGATAGCAGCCGTGGCGCGGCGCCCTGACCGGGTGGTCGAGCCCCGAGAGACACCCGTGCAGGTGAGTCAGCAGGCGGTCGGCGCCGAGCCGCGCCACCTTGAGCTGCGCCGACAGCCGCCGCTCGAGCTGCGCCGCCTCGGCCTCGAAGCCGGCATGCACCGCCGCCCACGACGCCTCCTCCGCCCCCCGCCCCCACTCGCGATGGATGAACAGGTTGCCCAGCCGCGAGTAGAGCTCGCGCGGCGGCAGGTAGGTCGCGCAGAGGAAGCTCTCGCTGACGAAGTGCCGCCGCGAGCTCTCGTAGGCGCCGCGCCGCTCCTCGTCGATGAGCGAGGTCACCGGGTCGGGGAAGGCCCCGGGCGGCGCGTAGCCCTCGACCGCCCGCCGCAGCGAGTCGACGTGGAACATCCAGCCGTCGCCGTAGGGAAGGAGGGCGTCGTTCAGGTGCGCCGCGAGCGCGTTGAGCTCTGCCGGCGTGGCGGCCGCGAGGTCCGGCCCGCGGTAGCTCCAGCCGGTCAGGAAGGAGCCGTTCTTCTGCAGGATGGTCGACGGCCCGACCAGGTGCAGCCAGCCGACCAGGTCCGACAGCCCCTCGGGCGCCGTCCGGTGCTCCCGGAAGCGCTCCAGCCAGCGCAGCGCCCCGGCGCCGGCAAAGAACCCCGCGACCGCGCTCGCCGTCTCCACCGCTACCCGCCCTCCGGCAGCGCCGGGTCGACCCGCGGGCAGCGCGCCGCGAGCGCCGGCGTCGCGCAGTAGAAGTCGCGGCCGCGCAGGCTGCGCACGTAGCTGCGCACGTAGAGGTCGGCGATCAGCGGGACCTTGCCGCACAGGTAGACCGCCAGCGGATGGAACCCCAGGCAGTAGAACAGGCACAGCCCGACGGTCAGCACGTGCAGCCCCGCCTCGAACAGCAGCAGGAAGACCGCCGACGCCTCGACCAGCAGGAACTGCGGCGCCACCCCGCCGTACAGCACCGGCCGGTAGAGCGCCGCATTGATCGGGTTCTTGGCGAGCACCTTTTCCCCCTAGCCCCTCAAGAAATCACGCCCTGGAAGCCGAGAGCGTCGACCAGGTTGACCGCGCCGAGCACGATCGCCACCCCGAACAGCGCCTGCCCGAACCGCCGCCCGTCCGGATTGGCATAGATCTCGTTGACCTCCGACTCCGCCAGCGCCCCCATCACCGCCGGCCCCACCGCCCGCGCCAGCGACTCGCGGAAGTGCCGCGCCCGCTCCTCATCCTGCTCGGCAGCCGGTCTCACCCATTCCCCTCCTCAGCTCTATTGCGAGACTAGACGTTCTTTCTCCACCTAGGCAACTTTTCCATACCTTTTCGATCCTCTCGCCCACAATACTCCTCCCCGGAGCCCGCCGCCGGCGACCTCCAAACCCAGACAAAGCACTGGCAATACGATGGATAGCGCTCGTCGCCCGCCTCCGCGGCCGCCACGATGGCCGCGCGCGAAGCGCTCTGTCGAACCTGCCTACGGGGGGCCTACAGGAGGAAAGACGGTCACCCAGTGACCGGCGCCGAGAGCCCGAGAAATTTTGACACGTCAAGAATTTTTCGGCGTTTCCGACCGCCAACCGGCTCGGCCGAGGTCGCGCTGCTAGACCAAGACAGCCTAACAACTAGGGTAGAGTCCCAGCTCGGAGGATGTCATGAGGTTGAATCTTCGATGCGCGGCGTGGGCTATCGCGTTTCTCGCCTTGGCTTCCTGCGCGCTGGCTTCCTGGAAGAACGAGCCGCCGAAGCAGCGGCCCCCTCGAGCTGTCGCCTCCCGGAAGGACTTCCCGGCGACCGACTCCACCCTCTCGCTGCTCGAGCCGCAGGGTGCGCAGTGCATTTGGGCCAAGCTCGACGCCGTCTCGAAAAAGCGCTTGGCGATTTCGACGTTCGACGGTGACTGCCGCGGAGGAAAAATTGCGCTCTCGGCCGACCGGGAACGCGGCGCGGTTTGGTTCGATCCGTCCGTGGCGGTCCTCGAAGAGCACGCTCCGCCCGGCACCATGCCGCGGCTCTTCGAGGTCGATCTCGCAAACGGCACCGCCACGCCCGTGCCGCTTCCGTCCGGCATGCGCGACCTTGGCTTCGACCCGAAGGGCCGAATGATCGCCCTCACGCTCCAGGAACCGACCGAGGCCGAGACCGACAAAGGCGAGGTGCTCGTCGACGGAACCCCGGTGAAGCTCGAGCCCGCCTCCGGAGGGGACCGCGTCCTGGTCCACGCGTTTGCCTTTGAGGACGGCGCGTGGAAGCGCTTTGAGACCGCGAGCTCGACGGTCGGCTCCGACTACGCCCCCGGCGTCCGCGAGCTCACCGCCGCTCTTTCCGCTCGACCGAAGTGCTCGCGCCGTTTGTTCAGGGAGATATCGAGCTCGACGAGGCGCTGCTTGCGAGGCTGGCCAAATTCGCTCCGCAGGCGCACCCGGTGGAAGGCAGTAACGGGTGGATTCGGTTCGGCTCGGGCGACACGCGGTTCGTGCTCTGGGAGGTCAGTGCCGAGTTTGCGTACTCGACCGGCCTGGCCGCCTTCGTAGATCAAGCCGGGAGTCCGGTGAAGCCGCCCGGCTGGCCGTACACCGAGAAGGAACTCGTCAGTTACGCCTGGAACGGCGCCTACTTGCTCGCTGCATGGCAATACCGTGGCTCGCGTGCCCGTCTCTACCGGGGCGGCGAGCTGGTCTGGTCCTCGGACACCGCTCACGCGGTGACCTTCTGGCCGCAGCGCCGGCGCTGATGCATCAGGCGGCGGGCAGGCACCGACCGAAACCGTGAACTGCTTTGCCTACATCGCCGCCGCCGCGCAGGGCGGCGGCAGCCGCCACTCGAACGGCAGCGGCAGGCTCGTCGCACAACGCGGCAGCGCCTGCCAGGCCGCCGCCGCGCTCGGGTTCGCGAGCAGCGCTCCACCGACGGCGCCGCGCCGATAGCTCGGCAGCCGCGCCGTGAAGGGGTCCGGCTCGCCCGCCCGCGGCACACCCTCCAGCGTCTCGGGGTAGGCGCACTCACGGCGCCCGGCCAGGCGCAGATCGAAAGCCAGCTCCGCGAGCTGGCGGGCGGCGGCGGTCGCCGCGATCTGCTTGGCGACCTCTTCGAAGTTCGGCCGCACCAGGGCCAGGATGGCGCGCGCCATGGTGGGGTAGCGGGCCGCGTGAGGAGATTCCCGCACGCCCGCCGCGCCGGCCGCGCCGCGGGTGCCCGTCATCCGTGCGAGCGCCAGAGCGAGGCGGCGATAGCCGTCCAGTACCTCGGCTGCATCCGCGTCGGACAGCCGCTGGTAGCCGCGCCGCCCCTCGATCGCCAGCAAGTAACCGGCTTCGCCCGCGAACGCCCGGCGAATCGTCGCCGCCACCGGCCGGCGGTGAAGCAGCTGACGCATCGCGGCGAGGTCTCCGGAATCGATGTCGCGCTCTGCGGCCACCCAGGCCATGGCCCGCAGCAAGCTCTTCTCCAGCGGCAGCTCGTAGAGCTGGAAGAGCATGCCAGGCTCCGCCGCGTAGGCTTCCACCTCGGCGGCCAGCGCCTCCATGCCGCGCCGCACCTCGCCGGGCGAGCGCTCACGCAAGCCGAGGCCGATCCTCGTCCTGAGCAGGATCGATTGGTTGTGGGCCCGCCGCCACAGCTGGTTGATATCGGCCGACTCCCAGGGCAGCGCTGCGCCGCCGTCGAAGGCCGTTCCCCGCCGCTCCCGCCGCTCTGCCGCCCGCTCGCACGCCGCGAGCAGAGAAGCGTTCGCGGCCACGAATCGCCGCGACCTGTCGACCTCCTCCGCCGACCAACTCGACGGCGCGCGCCCCATGAGCTGTCGGACGCGCACCAGGTCGCTCTCGTCGGCAAGCTGAGCCGGGGCCCGCCCAGACGCTCGATGAACGCCCGCTCCCGCGCCCCGCCGGCGGCGCCCATCACCACTCCCGGCGCTGGCAGCGGCCCGACCTCCAGCGCGAATCTCTCCCGCGCCGCCGCGAGCCGATGCGCGCCGGCCAGCCGCATCCCAAACCAGCCGGCCACCGCCAGCAAGACCGCTGCGGCCACCCCCAGGACCGCTCGTCGCACGATCCGATGTCGGGCTTCGTCCATGGCGGAGAGTCGTGGGGCGTCGTCAGGTAATCGTTGCCGACCCGGCTCGGGAGCCCGACCCGTCGCCGGCCATCGCTCGAAATCTTTTAACGCGTCAAAGTCTCGCTCCGCTTGACACTCGCCGTTGCCTCGAACGGCAGCGGCCGCAGCCAGGCCTGCCGGAAGTAGCGCTCGATCTCCCGTGCCAGCCGCTGCACCGGCGCGGTCTCCGTCGCCACCGCCTCCTGCAGCAGCAGCCAGGCGGCCATCCCGTGGGTGTGCATCGGATCGACTCCTCGCGGCCACAGCTGGCGATATGGGTGCCCCTGTCTTATAGTTGCCTTCTCCCCCGAAAAGTGACACCTAGGGTCTCAACTTGCCATCCACTTTCTTGCTAACTCACGATTCCAGGCGGCCGCTCCGACCGTTTTCCGCCGCCAGAGCCCGCCCGCCGGCATCCAGGCTCCGCCCTCGATCGTGCAATCGTGTCACGCGGCGCCCGGCCAGACCCGCCCCACCTGCGCGTCCCACCCGCCGAAAAATTTTGACGGGTTAAAATTTTGCTGCGCAGCCGCAACGCCGGGCGGCGCTGGCAATCGATCCCGGTCGTGATCGACCCTTTCTTCACGGCCGACTGGATTGAAGCGCTCGCCATCAATCCCGGCGACCCGCTCGACCTCTATGCCGCCGTGGGCTCCGGGATTGCGCACAGCAGCGACGGCGGCCGCAGCTGGAGCTTCAGCGATGCGGAGGAGTGCTCGTTCGTCAACTCGATCACCGTCGATCCGAGCTCGCCGAGTCGCTATGCCGGGGGCACCCCCGTCGAGATCCATGGCTGCTCTCTCCATTGCAACGCCTTCGTGAGCCGAGACGGCGGCCGGAATTGGGACTGCCTGCCGCTCGACGAAGCCATCGATACGGAGGCACTCGATCCGGTGAAATCCTCGACCATCTACGCCGGCGGCGCTCACTTCGCCGACGGGGCTCATCTGTGGAAGAGCATCGACGGCGGCCGGAGCTTCGTCTCGCCGGCGAGCGCTCCGAGCCATGTCGTGAGCCTGGCGGTGAGCCCGGTCGCCCGGCGCATCGTCTACGCCGGCACGCAAGAGAGCGGCGTCTTTAGGAGCGCCGACGCCGGCCGCCACTGGTCGCCGGCCTCGAGCGGTCTTCCCCCCGGGGCGGTGGGCAGCCTGGTGGCCGATCCGCTCGAGCCCGCCACCGTCTACGCCGGAATCCGGCAGAAAGGTGTCTTCCGCAGCCGCGACGGCGGCGCCACCTGGCAGCCGCTTGGAGAGGGTCTGCCCGTGCAGCTCTTCCTGGGCACCCTCTCCCTGGCGTCCGGAGACCATCGCACGCTCTACGCGGGCACCGCGGGCGCCGGCGCCTTCGCCCTCGCGATCTTTGACCTCTAACCGGAGCCGGCATGAACGGGGCTTTCGAACCCCGTGGACAGGTAGGATCTTCACCTCCACAGGTCGTCGTCGACCATCTCGAAATCGGCGATCGCCTGCCAGATAGCTGCGGACGAGATTAGCCGTGGCCGGCAGCAGGGGCACAATCCGCTGCTTGCGGCCCTTGCCCGTGATCCGGACCAAGGGCAGGCGGTCCAAGCGAGTATCGGCCGGGCCGGCGGCGACGGCTTGGACATCTCCCACCTCCAAGTCCACTGCCTGCGAGCCCCTCCATGAGCTCCAGGATGGAGTGGAGGTTTGCGAGGTCCTAGTTCGGAAAAGCCTCGCGGGCTCAATGAGATAGAGGCCGGGCTGTGGAAAACATCCCGCTCGCGATATCACTTTTATGCTCAGCTGAACATGATAGGTGAGGGCAGATCGTCCCCCTCTCGTCCGCGACGTCAAGGACCTGGTCGATCCGCCGGCAACCTGAAGCGCGGATGCAACCGATGCATGAGATCCTGAGGAACCACCCACTCTCGCCCGCCCCCCCTGCGGTCCGGCCTCTCCAGAGGCTCTTGCCGCCAACCCGCCCTCCTACCCCTTCCCGCGCACCGGTCCCGCCGCGGCGAGAGTCAGCACCCCCGCAAGCAGCAGGAGTGAGCCCGCGGTACGCCGCAGCCCGAGAGGCTCGCCGAGCAAGAGCCAGCCAGCCAGCGCGGCGACGACCACGCTCGACTCCCGGACGGCACCCGCGTAGGCGACCGGGGAGACCGCATAGGCGTGTAGCACCAGGAGGTAGGCGATGAAGCTGAGGCCGCCGACCAGGGCGATCCGCCGCCAGTGCCGTCGCAGGACGCCGAGAGGCGCCGACCACCCCAGACGTGCCACCATCAGCGGCAGGAGGGCGCTCGCCGTGAAGAGGAAGACCAGGGCCGAGTAGGGCGCCGGCGGCACGAAGTGCACTGCCGCCCCATCGACCAGTGAGTAGGCCGCGATCAGCGCCGCGACGAGCAGGGCCGTGCCCGTTCCGGCGGCGCGCCTGGGCACGCGAGCCGCCATCGCGGCCGGCTCGGGCTCTGCCGGCACGACGGAACCCCGCCCGCTGGGGCTCGTCATCACCACCAACCCAGCGACCACCAGCCCCAGCCCGGCGAGTCCGGCCGGCCCTGGCCGCTCCCCCAGCAGCACGATCGATCCGGCGGTCAGGAAGAGAGGAGCCGCCCCGCGCGCCACCGGGTAGACCACCGAGAAGTCGCCGCGCCCGTAGGCAGCCGCCAGCGCTACGAAGTAGCAGCAGTTCAGAACGCCGCTCGCCGCCGCTGCCGCCCACGCCCACCCCGGCAGGGCCTCCGCCCCTGCGAGCAGCGGCGACGCCAGCACCGCTCCCCCCGCCATCGCCCACGCCAGCAGGGCGAAGCGTTCCGCCACCTGCTGCGCCGCTAGGTTCCAGGCGGCGTGCAGCACCGCCGCCCCGAGGACAAGCGCTAACGCAGCGAGGGACACGGCAGCCAGGGCGGTCGGAGCGCCCGAGGAAGTCGGGGAGGCATGCGCCGATTCTGCCTTGCGGCCGCCGGCGTTGCCAAGAAGGCATCCACCTGGGGTCGCCGGGGCCGACCGGGCCGCCGGGCCCCGCCTGGTTAGCCCCGGCCGACCGGGCCAACTCCAGCAGGGGTCAGGGCCGGGTCAGCACGAAGGCCCCGCCACCGTCGGTCGCGGCGAAGAGCGCACGGCCCGTGCCTGAGAGCCCCGTGGCAATCGAGGTCACGGTGAGGGGGGGCAGTCCCGCGGTGGCGAGCGGCTGCCAGGTGTTGGCGCCGTCGTCGCTGACGTAGAGCGTCAGGGTGGTGGCCAAGTAGACGGTTGACGGGCGGTTGAGATCGAGGGCCAAGGCGACCGTCCGGGCGTAGCGGGGGAGCCCGGATGAGGCTGGCGCCCAGTGGGCCCCGCCGTCGGCGCTTTTCCAGACCGCCCGCTGGCGGCTGACGGCGGCATAGAGGGTAGGCGGGGCGCCCGCGGCGCTCGGCGCGACGACCACATCGTCGACCGGGCCCCGCAGGGGCGCGGGGGTCAAGCTCAGGCTGCCGCGCGTCGTCTTGTAGAGGCTGCCGTTGATGACGGCAATGGCCTGACTGGGGTCGGTCGGGTCGAGGCGCACGAGGGTCACGGGAGAGCCCTGTTCCGCCTGCAAGGAGCCGAGCAGCCCTTCGGCGGCCACACGGCGCTCTCGCAGCTTATCCGTGCATTAGGCGGCACTCAGACCGCCCGTCTTCTTCCAGCTCCGTCACCAGAGAATCCAGGAACCCGAGCGCAAAACGGCCCCGCACCTCGCAGAGATGCAGGGCCGCCACTCTACTCTAGATCTCGGAAGTACTGATCGCGCTCGGAATCGTCAAAAACGGCCTGTCTTCATGCAGCAAGTCTTGAACCGACGTCCAGAACCGCACGGGCACAGGTCGTTGCGGCCGAGCTTCTCTTCCAGCACCTTGTGCCCATGCACAAGGCGCACACCGCGCTTCACCTTGGTCTCGGAGGGGTATCCCTCGCCTCCGCTTGCTAGAGCGCTCGAAAGCTTGGGAGGTCGTTGACGTCTGTCTTCTTGCCCATGGCACACCTCCTTGACGATCCCCCAGCTCCATCCCGAGGGGCAGTGTGTTCTACCACACCCAAGAGCACGTCCGGAGTCGGCGCGCCGGGGAGCACCTATCTCTACTACAATCCTTCCGACCCGCGCGGCAGCGTGCCCGACCCAGTCGGCCGCCCCGCCGAGATCGACGCGGCGGATGGCAAAAAGACGCAGTTCGGCTATCTTGGCGCCCGTGTGGTCACGCGTTCGAATCGAGTCCAGCAGCAGCTGCAGGAACCGGGTGCGTAAGGCCCAGTCTAGAAGACAGCCGAGGTCTGGGTCACGAACCAGGAGACCTACGACGGCCTGGGGCGTCTGCGCCAGATCGCCGACCCGAACGGCACTCTGAGTCGCTACTACTACGATGTCGGCGGTCGCCTGGGGACGGTCATCACCGGCAGCCAGATCCGCAATTTCAACTATGACGGCCGCGGCTTCCTGACGGCTGAGAAGCATCCGGAGAACGGCACCACCAGCTATCGCTATGACGTGCTCGGCAACGTGATCCAGAAGTCGACGCCGACCGGCTCGGTGTTTTCCTCCTACGACGCGGCTGGCCGACTGCGGAAGGTGAGCACTGTGGGGAACACGCTGTTCAGAGAGTTCATCTACGGTACGCCCAATAACGACAACGGCAAGCTCGTCACCGCCCGCGCCTACAACTGGCGCTCGACCGGTGCCTGCACGTTCTACGAGGTGCAGCAAGACTTCCGCTACGACCCCAACCACGGCCGCCTGGCGAGTGAGGACACGACCCTGCTCCAGGGCACAACGGTCCTCCAGAAGTGGACCCAGTCCTATGTCTACGACGGCGCCGGCAGGATCGTACAGACGAACAACCCGAACTGCGTCGCCAACTGCGCCTCGGCGGGGCGCACCGTGACCACGAACTACGCCTTCGGGCGGCCGACGTCGATTCCGGGCTTCGCTTCGTCGATCACCTACAACGACAACGGTATGCTCGCCACCATCACGCACGCCAACAACGTGCTCTTTACTGAGACCCCGGATCCGTCGGGCATCGCGCGGCCGCGGTCGCTCAGCGTTGCCGGCGCCTCGAGCCTCTGGCAGTCCGAGACCTACGCCTACGACGGCGCAGGCAATATCAAGCAAATCGGCAGCAAGCAATACACCTACGATGCGGCTTCGCGCATTACATCGGCGACCGTGCCGAGTGCCGCTCCCATGGCGCAGTTCGGCAGCGCGCCGTATCAGGAGTTTACCTACGACCTGTTCGGCAACCTGACGCGCATCGCGCGAGGCACGCAGAACGGGAGCATTCTGACCTACGTCGACTACTTAGCGGACCCCGCCAGCAATCATTTGCAAGGAGCCTCCTACGACGCTTCCGGGAGTTTGACCGCCTATCAGGGCAGCGCCTATACTTGGGATGTCCTCCAGCAGGCGATGACCGTGAACACCGGCTCGGAATCCTGGGTACATGTGTACGACGCGGCGGGCGAGCGGGTGTGGTCGTGGCGCACCTCGCCCTCGCGGATCGACAACTACGCGTTGCGTGGGCGAGACGGCAGAGTTCTGCGGTTCTTTAGCAACAATGGCTCGATCCTGACTGTTGAGGACTATGTCTACCGCGAGGGACAGCTGGTCGGGGCCGTGGTGCCCGACGGCACGACCCACCACTTCGATGTCGACCATCTGGGCAGCGTGCGCCTCGAGACCGCTGCCACCCCGCCGGTCTACCGCGAGTTCTGGCCCTACGGCGAAGAGGCGACAGCGCCCGGCGGCAGCGAGCGCATGAAGTTTCTTGCGGGGCAGGAACGCGATCTTGGCAACCTCACTTCCACCGCGGACGACATCGACTACATGAATGCGCGCTACTACCTGCCGATTTACGGGCGGTTCCTCAGTGTCGACACTCTACAACGGTAGCGTTTATATTGAAGGAGTCTGCGCAGCGCCACCGAAGTAGGGCGATCGCCATGACAGTTGGTCTTCGGACGTTCTGGTTCGTTCTTCACGTACGACTGCGTACTGCGGTCCGAGGGGGCGACGAGCCGGACGACCAGCAACCGCTCGATGGGTACTACAGGGTCTTCGGCGTAACCGCTCACAGTCAGCATCAGGCGGCGAAGCTCGTCACGTCGGTGGTAGAGGACGGCGAGATCGATTGGATCAAGTCGGAGAGTTCGGAGGTCGACCCTGAGACGCTGGACGCAGACGTCATCGCTCGCGCAGGCGACTGGATGGCTGAGGGGATCTGGTATGCGAGCGGCAGGGCACTCTACTCCGACCAAGACACTGCGTGACGGTCCGGGAAACCGGCAGGCTGTTTGAGTTGAACCAGGTGACGCTGCATTTACCCAACGCCCGCCAGCTCTCTGATTTCTCGGGGTTCAATTATCATACTGGCACGACGGTGTCTCTTGGTGAGTCTCTTCCTCTCCGGAGCCATCTGCATCGAAGGAGTATGCACGAAATGATGCGCCTACGACTTTGGCTACGGATCGCACTGGAATGGCGCGGCTAAAGAGGTTCCATGTGCTTGCCTCGGTCGTGCTTCGCCCACCCGAGCCGATCGTGGGGCAGGATGGGGAGACGGATGGCGCGGCGACCGGGTACTACCAGAACATCGGCCTGACCGCGGAGAGCGAGAGCTCGGCAAGAACGTTGGTCGCGCAAAGCATCCTTGATGGTTCTGTTGTATGGTCAGAGTGTGAGACTAGGGAGCTTTCGTATTTCGGCGCGCGTGCGCTGACTCGGCCTCTGCGTCCGTCCGATCTCCGTGCCTTTAGGGCTAAAACAACCGGCATCTGGTACAAGAGTGGCCGCGTCTTGTATTGATCTCCACCAAGTGAGCGCCGGCTCGACGCTGACCTGGGAGGACTACGTCTAACCGCTCGTCGGAGCCTTGCCGCCCGACGGCGCGCCGCGCCACTTCGGCGTCGATTATCTGGGCAGCGTGCGCCTCGAGACCGGCACACCCACGCCCGGTCTACCGCGAGTTCCGGCCCTATGGCGAAGAGGCGACGCCCCGGCGTCGGCGACCGTGGTCGACAACAGCTGTCACTGGGCCGACGCGACGCCGCCCGCCGCCGCCGAGAGCAAAGGAGAGGTGCCATGAACCGCCCCGTCCAACCTCGCGTACCGCGACGCCTTCGGTCCGCCCTGTGGGTAGGCTGCTGGGTGTGCTGCTGGGTCCTGGCAACGCCGCTGCAGGCCGGGGGCCAGAATCAAATTCCCTACCTGGTCAAGGACCTCGCCCCAGGGGTGGTGACCAGCTCCGACCTCGCGGCCGATCAGTTCCTGACCCTGGGAGACCGGGTGCTGTTCGCGAACGCACACCAGGTCTGGGCGACCGACGGCACGGCGGCCGGCACCGTCCAGTTGGCGGAGCTCCCCTGCCGCGACCCCAACTGCATCACCTTCCTGGCCACCATGGGCCGGCTGGCGTTCTTCGGCCAGGACCATCCGCTCCCGGGCTCTCTGTGGCGCACCGATGGCACGCGCGCCGGCACCTCGAGGCTGGCCAGCATCGTCAGCCTCCGCTCTTTCGTGGTACTCGGCCGCCAGCTATTCTTCACCGGCTGCAGCGCAGCTGGCTGCGGCCTGCTGCGCAGCGATGGCACGGCGGCGGGGACGACGCCAATTGCTCCGGTCGGGGGCTCGGCGGTTGCCGCGTCCGGCGGCAAGCTGTACTTTTTCGCCCAGGCGAACGGCCCGAACCCGCCGCGGGATCTGTGGGTGAGCGACGGCACCGCGGCCGGCGCCCACGTCGTAACCCACTTCGACACGCTCGATCTCGTGGTTGATGTCACCGCCGTGGCGGCTGGCGTGGTGTTCGTCGCTCACCAGGGAGGCGAGCCGGAGCAGCTCTGGGCGAGCGACGGCACGGCCGCTGGGACCCGACCCGTCACCCGGTTCACCGCATCGACCCCCTTCCCGGCACTGGCGCTCAAGGCCCTGGGCGGCAGGGTCTACTTCGCGGCCGACGACGGTACCCACGGCGCGCAGCTGTGGCGCTCGGACGGCACCGCTGCGGGAACGGTGCGGATGACGAACCTCGTCGCGCCCGACGCGCTGGGCGTCTCGGAGCCCTCGCAGCTCGAGGAGATCGCCGGCAAGCTCGTCTTCTTCGCCTTCGGCCAGACGGGTTTCGAGCCCTGGGTGGCTGGCGGCTCGCCGGGGGCGGAGCAGCCGCTCTGCCCCTCCGCTGCCGCCTGCCATTCACCAGAAGCTCCGCCGCTCGTCAAAGCCGGCGGGCGCCTGTACTTCGTCGCGCTCGCGGCCCCCGATGTCGGGACTGCCACCGCGGCCGCCGCGCTCTGGGCCACCGACGGCACGCCAGCGGGCACGAGCCAGGTCGCGGAGCCTTGCGCCGGCGGCTGCGACGTCGCCAGCCCGCTCGCACTCGTGCCGCTCGGCGACCGGGTCTATTTCGACGTCATGCGCCCCCCTCCGGCCGCGCCCCGGCTCTGGGCCTCCGATGGCACCGCCGCCGGCACCCGGCTGGTCTCGCTGCGCGCCGCTGTGATCGGCAGCCTGTTCTCGCAGCTGGTCACGCGGGCTCAGCGCCTCGCGCCGCCGCTCGGCGCGCGCGGCGCGCAGCTGTTCTTCGCCGCCGCCGACGACGGGACCGCCGACGACCTGGCGATCGGCCAGCAGGTCTGGGTCAGCGAGGGAACGCCTGGCAGCGAGTTGCAGCTCACCGACTTCGTCATCCCGAATTCCCCTTTCCCGCAGTCGTTCGTGGCGGTCGGAGAGCGAGTGTTCTTCCAGGCCCGGTTGCCGGGCGGCTCGGTTTGGCAGAGCGATGGCACCGCCTCGGGCACGGAGCCGGTACCCGGTGTGTCTAGCCTCGACTTCTCCTCGCTCACCGCCGCCGGCGGCATGGCCTTCTATCTCCAGCGCGACGGCGAGACGATCCAGCTCTGGCGCGCTGACGGCACGGCCGGCGGCACCCTGAAGCTCATCGCGTTTCCTGCCGGCACGCTCCTCTCCAGCCTGGCGGCATCCCCGGGTGGCCGGCTCTACTTCGCGGTGCGGGCCGCGGGCGCCACGCCGGGCCAACCCGCGGCCATCTGGCAGAGCGACGGCACCCCGCAGGGCACGCTCAAGGCGTTCGACTGTCCTGCCGGCACCAGCTCCCCCTCGGGCCTGGCGGTCATCGGCTCCGACCTCTACTTCGCCGCCCTCGACACCCAGGGCGCGCGGGGCATCTGGAAGAGCGACGGCAGCCCGGCGGGTACCGTACAGCTGACCGTCTTCGCTCCGCAGCAGCCCCCGAGCCCCTCCTACGATCCAGGCTTCACGGCCTTCGGCTCGCGGGTCTACTTCACCGGTCTCGCACCGCAACCGACCCTCATGGTCACCGACGGCACGCCGGCCGGCACCGGTCCGGTCGCGGCGCCCCCCCTCGGTCCCACGGCGCCGTTCAGCCTCATCGCCGCCGCCACCAGGCTCTACATGCTCGACCACGACAACCACCTCTGGCGCTCGGACGGCACCGCGGCCGGGACCACGCAGGTGAACGCCGCGCAAGTGTCAGCCAACTGCTGCCTGCCCCCGCGGCTCGTCGCCCTCGGCGACCAGGTCTTCTTCACCGCCGCTGCCGCCGACCGGCTCGTGCTGTTGCGCAGCGATGGCACCGCCGCCGGCACGGCTCCGGTGCTCGATCCGGCGGCGTTCTTCATCGGCGGCGAGCAGCTCGTCGCGGCCGCCGGCCGGGTGTTCTTCACCGCCGACGACGGCGTGCACGGTTTCGAGCTGTGGCAGACCGACGGCACCGCCCAAGGCACCCGCATGGTCGACGACCTGGCACCGGGACCGGCCGGGTCGGCGCCCGCCGGCATGACCCAGGCTGGGGGCCTGCTGTTCTTCTCTGCCGACGACGGCCTGTCGGGCGTCCAGCTCTGGGCGCTGCCGCTGACCGGCGGTCCGCCGTGCCAACCTGCTGACGCCTGGCTCTGCCTGCTCGGCGGTCGCTTCCGCGTCGAAGCCGCGTGGCGCGACAGCCAGGGCAACCTCGGCGCCGGCCACGCCGTCTCGCTCACCGCGGACACCGGCTGGTTCTGGTTCTTCGGACCCGACAACGTCGAGGTGGTCCTCAAGGTGCTCGACGGCAGGCCGCTCGACGGCCACGTCTGGGTATTCTACGGCGCCCTCTCCGACGTCGAGTACACGCTCACCGTGACCGACACCCTGACCGGCGTCACTCGCCGCTACGAGAACCCGCCGGGTCAGCTCGCCAGCGTCGCGGACACTCACGCCTTCGGGCCGCTGGGCGCCGTCTCGATCCCCGGCCCCCCGGGCTCGCCGTCTGCCGGTGCCCATCCTGCTCCGGGGCCTGCGAGAGCCGGAGCCGCAGGCGCGCTCGTCCCGCCGGAAGGAGCCGGGAGCTGCCAGGCCGGTGCCGCGCGGCTATGCCTCGAGCAAGAGCGCTTCGCCGTCACCGTCGCCTGGCAGGACCTCTCGGGGCGGCAGGGCGCGGGCAGCACCGTGCCGCTCACCTCCGACACCGGCGCCTTCTGGTTCTTCGCTCCCGCCAACGTCGAGCTGGTTGTCAAGGTGCTCGACGGGCGGGCCGTGAACGGCAAGTTCTGGGTGTTCTACGGCGCGCTCTCGGACGTCGACTACACACTGACGGTCACCGATACGGCGACAGGAGCGGTCAAGACCTACCATAACCCCGCCGGACGGCTAGCGAGCCTCGCCGACACCTCGGCGTTCTGAGGCCGCAGCGGGTGGCGGTTCTCCTTCGCATCATGTCTTTTGTTACGACGATGTCGGTGATCAACGCTGTCATCACCTTGGGCAATCTTCTCAGCGCACCGACCTACATCTTCTCCGACTCCGCTAAGGTTCGTGTCGGCGTTGGCCTAGGCTATGTTCTCGCTTTTTCGTTCGGCCCGGTAGCGGCAGCACAGCTGTGGCGGTTTCGCGAGTCTGGGCGCCTCGCGGGGTTGGTCTATTGGGCAGGTTCCGGTGTCACCGGCCTTCTCTCTCCGCTGCTCGTCGGCGCTTCCACTATCAACTGGGTCCATCTGCTCTTTTCCGCGATCGTCTGCATAATGCTTTTGCTGCCCGCAGTCAGAGAATTCTGCGCGCCCTACCCGACCGCATAGAGGCGGTAAGTCACGATACCGAAAAAGAGTCTGGCAGAGACCGAACTGATATGCGCACCATTCGGAGGCTCTCATCGCGCCTAACCTAACGCTGCCTTACAAGGTGATCCTACCCTGCTTCGGGTTCAAGAGAGTGTTCAGGGAAGACGGCCGGCTCTTCGTTTCGAACTACTTAGAGACCATCGAGATCGATGCGCTTTGATGGCTGTTGATCGTCGCGACATCCTCGACGGGTGGGGGAGGGGAGTCGCAGGACGTGCCAGCCGCGTGCAACCACTTCAGTCATCGGCCGAGTGCAGCGCCCGCCCCTCTTGACCATGCTAGAACTCCGCCGGCACCACCGCCGCCGCCCGCGGCGCCTGCTCCTGGATCGCCCGGTAGACCAGCGCCAACTTCTCGGCAAAGCCCAGCGGCTCGATCTTCGCCAGCAGCTCCCGCGTCTCGATCCCCGCCTCCCGCGCCGCCTCCTCGAAGCCCGGCGACCGCCGCAGCACCTCGGCCAGCTGCTTGACCTCCAGCGGCCGCAATCTCCAAGGCGCCTCCACCGCCTCGACCACCACTCGGAACATCGCCTCCGGCAGCCCCGCGGTCTCCCGCGGGTCCGAGAACTCCACGAAGGCATACAGCGCCTGCAGCGACCGCAGCAGCACCGTGTTGCGCGCGAAGTCGCCGCCGCCCCGGTGCGCCCGCGCCCCCCAGCGCTCGAGCTGCGCCAACGTCGCCCGCCCCACCTGGATCGTCGTCACTTTCTCTGGCATCGCCCGACCCTCGCCGATGACTCCGAGATCTTCGCGGCCCGCCGCAGCCGCACCAGCTGGCGCCCGGCGATCTTCCGCACGCCGCTCACCGCCAGCTTGAGCACCGCCGCGATCTCGCGCTCCGAGAGCTCCTGGCCGTAGCGCATCTCGACGATCAGGCCTGCCCGCTCGGGCAGCAGCGCCAGCAGCCGCCGCGCGTCCTCCCGCGCCTCGACCGACCGCGCCGCCGAGCTCACCAGCGCCGCCTCCCCCAGCAGCTCCTCGTCGAGCTCCACCCACTTCTCCCGCAGCCGCCGCCGGATGAGAACCTGCATCAGCCGCCACACCGTCCCGAACAGGTAGCGCTCCGGCTGCTTGATCTCCTCCCACCGCCGCACCATCACCACCATCGCCTCCTGCATGATGTCCTCGGCGTCCGCCAGCGC
This sequence comes from Thermoanaerobaculia bacterium, assembly GCA_035544875.1. GTDB lineage: Bacteria > Acidobacteriota > Thermoanaerobaculia > Multivoradales > UBA5704 > JASLEW01. The sequence continues at coordinate 99,697 of DASZZP010000085.1, forward strand.
CACCCTGTTCTTCGAGAACAGCTTCGGCAGTGCCGGCCGGCTCTCCTCCGCAACCGCCAGCAGGCCCGATCCCGCATCGCGGACATCGACGCGCTTGCCGCTCAGGCGCTCCTTGCCGACCCTGTGCGATGCCGCGCCCTTCCCGTCCTCCAAGCGCCTGACCGGTCGCATCCCAGTTCCTTCACTGACCTTTCGCGGTTCCTCACCAGACCGTATCAACATCCCGTCCGTGAGTCCAGAGCGGTCCACCACCGTCGTCGCGGCGTGCGAGAGGGTGGCGAGGAAGCGCTCGCGGGCGACGCCGGCCGTCGGCCCTTACCATCGCCTCGCCGCGCCCGCCGCCGGTTCGATCCCGGCCCCGAGCTCCTTCCTGCCACCGGGCGTGCGCGCTCCGGCGCCCTTCATTGACGACCACCATTTTAGGCTTGCCTCGTCGGAAAGAGGGCTGGCGCCCGTGGCGACGCGGGATTATCTGGTCTGGCTGGACGTGTCCTATCCGTGGTTGCAGTCTGGCTGCTCGTGGCGCTGTTGGGCAGTTCTCGTGCTCTAGCCGTCTCATCCGAGCATGATGTGGAGAAACGAGCCGAGTTTTCCGAAACTGCTCAGAATATGGCCCTTACGCGCTCTTGCAGAGGGGGAAGGCGGTTTGGACCAGGATGTCAATCTCAGCATCGACTTTGGCGAGAGCTCGCGTAAGG
>DASZZP010000086.1:0-125177 GCA_035544875.1 Thermoanaerobaculia bacterium
TTCGGCACTCGTCGGGGCAATCGAGGACTATGTGGCTCAGTCGAACCAGAAGCCGCACGTCTTCGTGTGGACCGCTGCCACCGACACCATCTTGGCGAAAATCGCCAAATGTCAAGAAGCGTTGGACGCACTACACTAGAGCAGCCCGCAGAGCCCGCCGGCCGGCCTTGACCCCGCCTCCCCGATCTCTTACTCTCGGCGTCGATTGCGGCTGGAAGCGGCCGCGAGGGAGAGGTTTATATGGAGATCGACGCCGCCGCCGGCAATCGATCCGGAGCGGTGCCGGCTTCCGCCGGCAATCGACCTGGAGCGGTGCCGGCGTCCGCCGGCACCTTGGGCGTGGTTGGCGCGGGCACCATGGGACATGGCATCGCCCAGGTGGCGCTCGCCGCTGGCTATGGCGTGGTGCTGGTCGACGCGGCGCCGCAGGCGCTCGAACGGGGTGTGGCGCAGATCGGCAAGGGGCTGGCGCGGTGGGCCGACAAGGGCAAGATCACCTCCGCCGAACGCGACCGCGCGCTTTCCAACCTGACCCCGGCGGCCGGCCTCTCGGCCCTCGCGGCCGTCGATCTGGCGATCGAGGCGGTGGTCGAGAAGCTCGAGGTCAAGCAGGCGGTTTTCGCCGAGCTCGACCGCGTTTGCCCGCCCCACGCGCTGCTCGCTTCCAACACCAGCTCGATCTCGATCACCCGCCTGGCGGCCGCCACCCGCCGGCCGTCGCGGGTCATCGGCATGCACTTCATGAACCCGGTGCCGCTCATGCAGCTGGTCGAGATGATCCGCGGCCTGGCCACCGACCAGGCCACCTATGACGCGGCAGGCGCCGTGGTGCGCCGGATGGGGAAGACGCCGGTCGAAGTGCACGACGCCCCCGGCTTCGTCTCCAATCGAGTCCTCATGCCGATGATCAACGAGGCGATCTTCTGCCTCCACGAGGGAGTCGGGAAGGCGGAAGCGATCGACGAGGTTATGAAGCTCGGGATGAACCACCCGATGGGGCCGCTGGCGCTCGCCGACCTCATCGGTCTCGACGTCTGCCTCGACATACTGCGCGTGCTCCAGCAGGGGTTCGGCGATCCCAAGTACCGCCCCTGTCCGCTGCTGGTCAAAATGGTCGATGCCGGCCGCCTGGGCCGCAAGTCGGGGCGGGGATTCTACGACTATGCTCCGGCCCGCGCCGCCGCGCCCGCCGAACCCGCCGGGCAACAGTCATCGCCGGCGCTGGCCGGCGCCGGGGCGCCGGGAAGCTCGTCGTAGCCGACTCGGCGAGGAAGAAGGAGGAGACGAGCAAGGATGTATTGCCAGGCCTGCGGCGCCCTCAACCGGGATGACCAGGAGTACTGCCTGCGCTGTCACCAGAAGCTGCTGGTGCTGTCCGGCGGCGTGCAGGGCGAAGAGGAGCCTTACGAAGAGCCGAGCAGCGGCGGCAGCAGCGACGAGAGCTTCTCCTTCGACGAGCACCTGCTCGAGCGGATCTCGATCCTCGAGGAGGCTGTCAAGCGCACCGCCGAGACGGTTCGCCAGCTGCTCGGCGCCCTGCACAAGCAGGAGAAGAACATCCTGATCAGCCAGACCGGCATCTCCGCGCTGCGCGAGCTGCTCGAGCAGAAGCGCGTCATCGCCGGCGACGAGTGGAACGACCTCTGGGAGTCCAAGATGGACTACCAGCTGCTGGCGCTCGAAAAGCGGGAGCGCTTCCTCTCGATCAAGGAGCGGATCGCGGCGCTGCACCACGGCGACAAGAGAAAAGTCTTCCTGCAGCACCTGGAAGACGCCGAATACGCCCTCTTTGCCTTCGACATCGAGCAGGCGGTGGCGGCTCTCGAGTCCGCCTACAAGCTCGATCGCGAGAATTACGAGCTGGCGTACTTCCTGGGCGAGACCCATTTCAACGAGGGCGAGAGCGCCAAGGCGCTGACCTTCTTCTCGCGCGTCCTGGAGGTCAAGCCGGACCACTACGAGGGGTTGGTCTACAGCGGCGTCATCCATTACGAGCGCGGCGATCACACCCGCGCCGAGGAGTACTTGAAGCGCGCGGTGGCGATCTATCCCGACAGCTTCCTGCCGCTCTTCAGCCTTGGCGCGGTGTACGCCGGGCAGGGCAATCTCGCCAGGGCGGTGCTCTTCCTCGAGCGGGCGGTGGAGATCGACGCGGTGCCGCAGGCGCTCTATCTGCTGGGCAGCTGCTGCTACGAGATGGGCAAGCTGTCGCCGGCCGTCCAGCACCTGCAGGAGGCGGTGCGGCACGACCCGGCGTTCGAGGAGGCGCACCATCTGCTCGGGCTGGCCTACCTCGACCGGCACTGGAACCGCAAGGCGCTCGAGGCATTCAGGCAGGCGCAGCGGCTCAATCCCAAGAAGCTCCAGTACCAGGACCTGGTGCGCTACCTCTCGGGCCATCCGGGCGGCAGCCCGCTGCCGGGAGTGGATGGCGAGGCGGCCACCTGGCTGTCGAAAGGCGAGGAGTTCCTGGCCCGCGAGAACCTCAAGCAGGCCCACGCCTGCTACCGGCGGGCGCTGGCCCTCGATCCCGAAAACCCGACGCTGCTGATGTCCTACGCCCTGCTCTGCCTGCACCTCAACCGCAGCCAGGAGATCGAGGCGGTGACCCAGAAGGTGCTCGACCTGAACCCCGGCGAGATGCTCAGGGCGACCGCCTGCGCGGCGCTCATCGAGGCGCTGCGCAGCCAGGGCAAGTACCGGGAGGGCAACCGCATCGGCATGCGCATGGTCGACGAGGGCGACTCCAACTTCAGCAAGACCATCGCCTACTACGAGATGGCTTACAACCTGGCCGAGATGGAGGAAGACCTCGACGAGGCGCTGTCGTTCGCCAAGCGCTCGGTCGAGCTGTCGCCCGACGAGATCAAGCAGTTCCCGCTGGCGGCGCTCGGCTGGGTCCACTACAAGCGCCGCGAGTTCGAAAAGGCGATCGACTTCCTGTCGAAATCGAGCGAGCTGGGTCCGTCCTCGACCACCCTCACCCATCTCGGCATGGCGCTGCTCGCCTCGGGGGAAGAGGACCGGGCGCGTACGGTCCTCGCGCACGCGCGCAACCTGGGCGACCGCGGGTTCGGGCTGCAAGAGAAGATGATGGAGTGTATGAAAGACTCGACGCGCCTGCTCGAGCGCGTGCGGCGCGGCCAGAAGCGGTAGCCGGACCATGGCTCCGGCGACCGCGGCGATCGCGGCGGCCGGGCGGGCGACGGCGGCCAGCGGCGGCTCACCAGCTCTCATCGTTCGCGAGTCGACAAAGAGATCCACACGGGCGGCTGGGCTGGAAGGGCCCAGGCCCTGGGGCGCCGGCAGACCGCCGGCACGGAGGGGATGACGAATGCGCTGGAGCGCTTACTACCTGTTCACCACCCGCGAGATGCCGAGCGATGCGGAAGTGATCAGTCACCAGCTGATGGTGCGCGCCGGGATGATCAAGAAAGTCGCGGCGGGGATCTACAGCTACCTGCCCTTTGGCTGGCGCAGCGTCGCCAAGCTGATGGCAATCGTGCACCGCGAGCTGGACGCGACCGGCGCGCTGGAGCTCGAGCTGCCGGCGATCCAGCCGGCCGAGCTGTGGCAGGAGTCGGGGCGCTGGGGGCGCTACGGCAAGGAGCTGCTGCGCATCAAAGACCGGCACGAGCGCGATTTCGTCTTCGGACCGACGCACGAAGAGGTGGTGACCGACCTGGTGCGGCGCGACGTCAAGAGCTACCGCCAGCTGCCGTTCAACCTCTACCAGATCCAGACCAAGTTCAGGGATGAGATCAGGCCGCGCTTCGGCCTGATGCGCGGCCGCGAGTTCCTGATGAAGGACGCCTACTCCTTCCATGCCAGCGCGGCGAGCCTGGAGACGACCTACCGCGCCATGGGCGACGCCTACTGCCGCATCTTCGAGTCGTGCCACCTCGACTACACCATGGTCGAGGCCGATACCGGGGCGATCGGCGGCTCGGCCTCGCACGAGTTCATGGTGGTGGCAGAGACCGGCGAGAGCGCGGTCGTGCGCTGCCCTGCGTGCGCCTACGCCGCCAACGTCGAGAAGGCGGAGACCCGGCTGGCGGGCGCGGCCCCCTCTGCTACCACCACGGCCGCCGCGACCGCCGAGCCGGCAGCGGCGGCGGCCACGACCACCCCGCTGGCCGCGGCGCCGGCCGGCCCCCATCCGCCGCAGCCGCTGGCCGAGGTCGCGACCCCCGGGCTGCACACCGTCGAGGAGGTGGCGCGCTTCCTCAAGGTGTCGCCCCGCAGGGTGGTCAAGACCCTGATCTATGAGACCGAGCAGGGGCTGGTGGCGGCGGCCATCCGCGGCGACCGCGAGATCAACGAGGTCAAGCTGGCGAATCACCTGGGCGTCCAGCACGCGGCGCTGGCCGGCGAGGAGAAGGTGCGCCAATCGACCGCCGCGCCGGTCGGGTTCGCCGGTCCGGTGGGCCTCTCCCTGCGGCTGATCGCCGACCAGACCGTGCGCGGGCTCACCAACTTCGTGGCTGGCGCCAACCGGGCGGACGCTCACCTGACCGGCGTCAACTGGGGGCGCGACGCCGAGCCCTACGCCTGGGCCGACCTCCTGCTGGTCACCGGCGGCGATCTCTGCCCGCGCTGCGACGGCCGCCTCGAGCTCTTCCGCGGCATCGAGGTCGGCCACATCTTCAAGCTGGGGACCAAGTACTCGGCCGCCATGGCATGCAACTACACCGACGAGAGCGGCGCCGACCACCCTATGGTCATGGGCTGCTACGGCCTCGGCATCGGCCGCACGGTGGCCGCCGCCATCGAGCAGAACCACGATGCCGACGGCATCATCTGGCCGCGTCCGCTGGCGCCCTTCGAGATTCTCCTTGCGGCGCTCAACCCCGACGACCCGCAGGTCGCCCGGGTCGCCGAGGAGCTCTACGCGCAGCTGCGCCAGCAAGGCGCCGAGGTCCTCTACGACGACCGCGACGAGCGCCCGGGGGTCAAGTTCAAGGACGCCGACCTGATCGGCATCCCGGTGCGCGTCGTGGTCGGCTCGCGGTCGCTCGCCAGCGGCCAGGTGGAGCTCTCCCTGCGCCGCGACCGCGAGAAGCACCTTGTCCCCCCCGCCGAGGCCGCCGCCCGGGCTCTCGCGCTGCTCGATCGCTAGCCAGGGACTAGCCAGTCGATCGCCGGTCTTCTCGGGCCGAGCGTCGAAAGCTGGTTGCCCGGAGGAGCCCGAGGACGGCGAGGGACCCGCGGGGCTGCGCGGAGGTGCAGGTGCACGCCGGGCTCCGCAGCCTCCTCGATCGAGAGCGGCCGCGCCATCTGCAGGGCCTCCCTCACTGCACCAGCTTCGTTGAGGGAGCGGGGGAAGTCTGCGAGGGCTGGATCGCAGTGAGTGAGGCCCTGCAAATGGCGCTCCGGCAGGCGGGGACCTCGACCTGCCAGGACAGACCCGGCATTGCCGCGCGGAAGCACGCCCTCCGGCCTTCTCCCGGCAGGTCGGCCGCCCCCCGTCCGGTAATGGACTGGCGGCATTCCCCGGAGGGCCCTCCCCGCAGGTCGGCCGGCAGGTTCACCATTGCCGGCACTCCCGGCAGGTCGGAATCGTGCCGGAGCGGCGCGGCTTTTCCGTCTCTCTGGGTTAGGGGCTGGAGGCACGACGGTGGAAGAACGGCTGCGGTCACGAGAGGGCTTTGGATGCGGATGCTTCATGGGTGTGGTCGGGGTCCTACTGCTGCTGCCGACCTGGGCCGGTCACTGCCGCCCGCACCGCTCGCAGCCCGACGGCGGCGGCGGTCCCTCCGGCCGCCCCGGTCCGACCGCGGAGCAGGCCGCCGGTCGAGAGCGGGCGGTGACGCTCGAGGCCTGGGTGCTGCTGAGCAGCTACCGGGGATGCCCGGTGCTCGTCGAGCGGGCAGGATACCGGCTCGGCCTGGTGTGCGATCAGACAGGCGGCGCGGCTGGCTTCCTGGCCTTTGCTGGCCCGTTCGCCGGCCGGGCCTTCATGACCGACGAAGTCGTGCCGCTCGGGAAGTGGGTTCACGTTGCCGGCAGCCACGACGGGTGGGTGACCGAGCTCCTGATCGATCGGCGGTGGGCCACGGCAACCGCACTGGGCCGGCTTCCGCTCCCGCTGGGCCGCGACCCCTGGGAGTGGTCGCCCACCGCAGGGGGCAAGCGCTGCTTGCCTGACTGCCCGGCGCGGCGACGGCCGCTCGACGGCGAGCTGGGCGGCAGCCGGCTGGTCTGGCGCGGGAGGACCGCGGCCCAGCTCACCGCGACGCGCGGCAGCCCCGGCCACTTCGCAGCCATTGACGAGCCGGGCGAGATCGCCGCCTTTGCCCAGCAGCGGGCGCCCTCCGCACCGCCGCCAGCCCAGAGGATGACGCCCACCGGCTGGCTCATCGCCGGCGCCGTTCTGGCCGCCTCCTCCTTCATGGTCGCGTTCGGAGTGTTTCTTCTTGCCCGCAGCGCGGCGGAAATGAGCGCGGTGTCGTGACCTGGCTTTTTCTCTACCCGTTGCTGCGCCCGCTCGTGCGGTGGGCAGTGCTGCTCGCGCTACTGGTGGCCGCCGATGCGCTGCTCCGCAGCCTACTCCGGTTCTTCATCACCGCCTGCATCGACCCTTACCTGCCACGCCCGGTCGCCGGGGCGCTCGCGCTCATCCTGATCGCTTCCGCGATCTTCCTCTTCGCGGCCCTCCGCGTAAGGCGGAGACGCCGCCGCCGCCGGCGAGAGCAGGCCACTCATCCAACCGCGCCGGGTGGTTTCGCGGGGAGGTGGGAGATGGTGGACGAGTTTGGGCAGCCGCTGTCCTCCATGGGAGCTGGGTGCAGCGGCCCCTATCACGTCGATCCCATGTAGCGTACGGAAGTCAGCAACCTGCAAGCCCCTCGTTCGTCCAGGAGTGCTGGACGAATCCGGAGCGAGCGCCGCATACTTATGCCTGTGAGTGGCAAGAACGCTTGGTCTCCGGTCGACCGCTCGAGGCCGGACGTCTCGCTGCGGGATCTGATTGCGGGCGGCGACCGCAGATCGGTTCGGCAGTCCGAGCAAGCACGTGCGCTCGTGAACGCAAGGCCGGAGAGGGTCTCCGAGATCGCCGTGCTCGCGGACGATGACGATTGGCTCGTGTCGATGCGCGCGCTGGATCTACTCGAGAAGCTGGCGCACGAGCACGCTGACTGGGTAGAGCCGTACAAGAAGCTGTTCATCGGCCCGTTGGCCGACAGCGACAAGTGGGAGGTCCGGCTGCAGGTCGTGCGCGCGCTCCCTCTCCTTGCGTGGACGCCTCGCGAACGAAAGCGCGTGATCGAGATCCTCCACCGCGATGTCGAGCACTCGCAGAGGTTCGTGGCAGCCTGGGCGCTCGACGGCCTGGCCAAGCTCGCCGAGGCCGACCGCACCCTCCTGTCGCTCGTGACCCCGTATCTCGATTCCTTCGAGCGCTCGGGCAGCAAGGCGCTCGCGACCCGAGCCAAGCACATCCGCGCACGGCTCCTCGCTCGCGGAATCGCATGACCGAAAGGCAGGTATCGACCCAAAACCTTCACCGACAGTTTCGTTTCGGCACGGCGGACCCAGTTGCCGCCCGGGAGCCGCAGGCGGAGATGGGCCGAAGGCGGGGCGGCGTCAGCTGGCAGTACCGATCTGAACCAGGCGCTGCGGGATCTCGTGTCCCGAGGCACCGCCGGCCCAGACCCTCGCGGGACAACGCAGGCTCTCCCGATCCCCGTTGAGCGCTCCTCTCAGCCAGCCGATCATCTTCGGCGAATCGATATCCAGCGTTCCATCCGGCAGCAGCTTGCCGATGCGATTGTTGGGATGGTCCAGGGCTACGGTGCATTTGCCGAGCTCTCCCGTCGACCGCACCACGTAGGAGCCCAGTGCAGCGGCGTAGCAACCTTGCAGCATGCCCGGCCGAGCGAAGACGTCCTGCCGGTTGCCGAAGCCCAACTCGGAGGCGCGGGCGCCGAGGCGGCCCAACACCGCTGCCTCCTCGTCTGGCAGCAGCACCGGCAGCTGCGCATCGTGCGGACCTCCGAAGCGTCGGATCGCCTTGAAGACCACCGCGAAGCGAGGGTCGCCTCCGAGCTCGCGGGCCAGCTCGCCGAGCAGCTGCCCGATCGCCTCCTGGTTGTCCCGTGTCACATGCAGGCGCAGCAGGACGTCGAAGGCTTCCGTGCTCGGCCGCATGGCCAGAAGGTTGCGCCAGATGGCGGCAAAGCTGCCACCACCCGACCGCCGGCGGCGCGTGGAGTCATGAGCCTCGCGGCTGCCATCGAGCGAGACTTGGAAGCTGCGGAGGCCTAGAGCAAGCAAACGCGCGAAGCGGTCCGGGGTGAGCAACGACCCGTTGGTGCTCATCGAACCGATGAAGCGCACTCCGGGATGAACGCGGGTGAGCTCGGCCGCAAAGCCTTGGATCTCCTCGACGATCGGCCAGGCCAGCAGCGGCTCTCCGCCGAACCAGGAGAGGGAGAGCAGGTCGAGGCCGGCGACCCGCCGGGTCAGCAGCGCCTTGACCCCGCCGATCACCTGCCGCGACATCTCGCCTGCGCTGAAGTCCTCGAAGCAATACACGCACCTGAAGTTGCACTGCTCCGTCGGCATCAGGATCAGGTGCAGCAGCCGGCTGGAGAGGAAGGGCGCGACCTCGTCGAAGGTCATACGGGCCACGTGAACGGCGGGCAGGGCGGATCCTGGTGCGCCGGGACCGCGGTGAAATCGAGCCCGGTCACTTTCCGCGTCACGTGCACTCTGACGTAGCCACGCTCTACCGGGGGAGACTGGCCCGATATGGCAACTCCGCGCAAAACCTTCCAGATCTCCTCGGCCATGACCAGGTGCAGCTCGCCATCTTTGCCCACTCCAAAACCGATCAATGAGGTCACCTGTTCGTTGCTCATCTCGATCTCCTTTCAGTTCCATTGGCCAGTGGCCACGAAGCCGGCCCATCTGGCCGGATTGTCGTCACCTTGTTTGCGGCTGATCTGCAGGCTGCGCAGCGTCGCTTGCCGCATGGCTTCCCGGGTCGACACCCGGCGCTCGAAGCGGGCGCGATAGAGCTCGCGCATCCACTCGCGTGCATCCTGGTCGTCGATCGACCAGAGGCTCACGACGACGGTCTTCGCGCCCGCGACCTGGAAAGCGCGGAGGATCCCGACCACTCCTTCTCCCGCACGGACCGTTCCCAGGCCGCTGTCGCAGGCGGAGAGCACCACCCAATCGGCCGCGTGCAGGTCCAGGTCGAGGATCTCCGCCGCGGTGAGAATGCCGTCGAGGTTGCCGTCGTCGGCCGGCGCCCGACGGTTGGCGCCCGCCAGGACGAGGCCGGCCAGCGGTTCGAGCTCCTCGGCGCCGGCCGCCTCGCCGAGCGACAGACCGCCAATGCCGCGGACCGCTGGCGGTCGCGCTCCGCAGTGGCCGGCGACGGCAAATCCGTGAGTGGCGAGGTGCACCAGCCGTTGCCCGTGCACCGCACTCCTAAAGGCCTGCTTGGTCGCTTCCTGGCCTGTCAGCACGGTGAGAGGCGCATTATTCCGCGGCGAGCGCGGCAGCAGGCGGCGCCAGAGCGTCCTCAGCTCCTCGATCTCCGCGCGGCTGCCGGGCAGGGCAGCAAAAAAGGGCAGACTTCCGGCCGGACAGGCTTCGGCGTCCCGCGACGCGACATCGCCGGCGTGCGCGCCGCCGCCGCGCAGGGTGTCTAAGGTCGGCGCTGCCGTCGATGCCACCTGCCATGCGGCCCGGTCATAGTCGATGCCGCCGACCGCCAGCCACGGTCCGGGACCGCGCGGCGCGGGACGGGCGAGCAGATCGCGTTCCGACGTCAGGGTATGGAATTCCCAGCCCTCTTCGACGAGGTATCCCCCGCCTGGCGTGGATAGAGCCATCAACGGCACCAGATGCAGGGCGCCGTCCGGAACAACGAAGACTGTCCGGCTGTCGCCTAGCCGCCGCGCGATCGGGTCCCAGACGGCCTGCCGCAGCGCCAGCCCCGCCTGCCTCCGGGCTGCCGCATCGCCATGCGGGCTCAGGATCGCATTGCGCCACTGCTGGATCAGCCAGTCGATTTCCAGCACCGTGCCCAGGCGCACGGCGCTAGGCGGGGTTGAACGGTTCAGGACGAAGGCCAGGTAGGCGTCACCCCCTGGCGGCCGTCGATACTGGAAGAACGCGACCAGGGCGGCGCCGGCGGGTAGGCGCTGGCGCAGCTTGGCGAGAGTGATCCGGCCGGTGGCGGAGCCTGGGAGAAGATGCCGGAGCCTCGCCGCCATCGTCTCCTCCGCCGCCCGCAGCTCGCGCCGCGAGGCTTGGAGCTGGTCGCGGCGCGCTCCCTCCGAGCTCTCGTTCCGCACCAGCAGGTAGGCGAAGCCTTCGCGGGCCGCGGCGAGCAGCTTGGCCTCGCTGGCCAGCTGTGGATCCGCTGTTGCGCGCAGCAGCCGCTGGCGGTCGATCTCGGCATTCAGCACCAGCATGCGGCTGCTCGCGGCCACCTGCCAGACTCGCGTTACCGAGTGTGCTCGGAGGGCCGCGTGCTCCGCCGTCAGGCGCAAGGCCAGGTCGAGGCTCCGGCGGCGGTTGGCGGCAAACACCAGCGCCTGATCGCGGGGAAACGCCTGAACGACGGTCCTCACCTGGGGCAGCGAGATCTCCTGCGCGAGCAGCGCGTCGTCCAAGGCTCCTGCGGCATCGTTCTGGCGCAGGCGCAGCTCGGCCCGCGTCTGGAGGAGGCTGGCCGCCCACGGACTTCGGTCGCCGAAGGCCGGCCCGACTTGCCGGCGCGCATCCTCGAGCGCTCGCAGAGCGGCGGCCGGGGCCGCGGTCACGCGGGCGGCGGTCTCGGTGGCCCGCAGCAGCAGCGGGCTGCGCTCGCCGAGCGCGGCGAGCTCGCGCAGGCAGCGGTCGGCAAGGCTCCGCGCTCGCTCCTGGTCGCCTTCCTCGAGCCAGTAGTCGGCAAGCTCCAACATGCTCGCCGCGCGATCGACGTTCGCCGTCCCGCCGAGCGCTCCATCCTGGATGCCCAGCGCCCGCTCCAGCGACGCGCGTGCACCCGGGGCAGCGCCCATCCGTCGTTGCAAGGCTCCCAAGCGGGTAAGGGAACGGGCCAGGATCAGCTGCAGCTCGACCTGTCCGGGCGCTGGCTTCGAGCCCAGCGCCGCTTCGCGAATCGCCAGGGCCTCGCGCTCCAGCGCCAGAGCCTCCTCCCACTGGCCGGTGGCTTCGAGCACCGAGGCCAGGCCGCTGAGGGCGTCGCAATAGCGGAAAGGCTCCTCGCCCAACCAGGCGCGATGGCCAGCGACGCCCTTGCGGTAGTACTCGAGGGCCCGCGGGTAGTCACCAGACTGAGAGAGCACCTCACCCAGGAGGAGCTGCGTCGTGGCGAGCCGGCGCGACGGCGGGACGAGGCTTCCGTAGAGCTTCTCCGCCTCCTGCAGCAGCGTGATCGCCTGCGGGAGGTCACCGAGACGATAGAGCGTCTCGCCAAGATTGTTGGCGACCCGGCCCTTATCGCCCTCATGTCCCGGCCCCAGCTCGCGGCAGAGGGCGTGAGCTTCGAGCAGCGTCGCCTTGGCGGCCGCGAGATCGAGCTCCTCCTCGATGCGCGCCCGGGTGACCAGCGCCGTCACCACCATCTCGGGACGGAGCGGTACCGCCCGGCGCCGCAGGTCGAGCGACTCATCGGCGGCGGCCGACGCCTCGTGGAACCTGCGCTGGTCGAGCAGCAGCGAGCTGAGAGATTCCAGTGCCGCCGCGATGTCCTCGCTCGTGGTGCCTCGTCCGAGGAAGCGGCGGGAAACCGCCACCGCTTCCTGGTAGAGCTGCAACGCCGCATCGAGCCTGGACAGGTAGTGATAGCTGAGCCCGAGGTTGCGCAGGGATTCGGCGAACGGTGCCGGCTCCTCGGCAACTAGAGCGCGGCGGCATTCCACGACGCGCTCGGCGAGGGCGACCAGGGCGGGATCGGTCCATGAGAGCCTGCGGCCGCAGGCGGCGCGCAGCTGGTCCAGATCGCCGGCGCGCTGCCGCGGCGGCGTGGTGGCACTCTCGTTGATGCCGCGAGCGAGCGCGCCGCACTCGCGCGCCACGGCCCCGGTGTCCAGGGCGGCAAGCCCCTGGATACGAACGCTCAGGCTCTCCGCAACCTGCTGGGCGCGCCCGCTGGTCGTCGCCGTGAGCAGCAAGAGGATTCCGCCCAGCCAGGCCGAGATCGCCGGCCGCGCCGGCCGGCGGCGGGGTCTCGGGCTAGCCATGGTCCGCCGCGCCCACCAGGTTGAAGTCCAGCAGCCACCCTTCCTCGCCGGACGGCTGCGCCCGCCAGGAGCTGGCATGAGGACCGCGTGGACCTCCGCTCGCGCTAAGGTCGACGAGGCTCAGCCCCTCCAGCCAGCGGCCGGCGTCGCTGCCCAAGGGCGCCGCGCAGGGCGGCGTGCCGGCAGCCGCCTGCACCGCCTCGTCGAGAGTGGCGGCGGGCCGCGCGCAGGCCAGCACCAGCAGGTGTTCGTCGGCGGTCGCCGCGCGCACCGGCCAGAAGGTCTCCCGCCCCAGCAGCGGCGGGGGCAGCCGGTGGCGCAGTCGGCCGGCGAGCGGCCGGCTCCGGCCCCAGCCACGGCACGGGTAGAGGATCTGTCGCTCGCCGCGGGCGTCCCGGTTGAGGAGGTAGACGTAGAGGGTCCGGCGCGGAATGACGGTCAGGTACAGCTCGTCTCCGGCCGCCACGAGGTCGCCGGCGACCAGCTCGACCGGCGGCCGTGCGCGCTTCCAGAGCCGGGCCTCGAGCTGCGGCGCCGACCCCGGCCCCGGCGCGCAGCCGGCGCACAGCCAACCCGCCGCTAGCGCCGCCAGCAGGCCGGCGGCAAACCGCCGCTGCGCTCTCAAGTGCCCCCCTCGAGGCCGAGCAGCCGCTCGACCTCTGCCTGATCGATGTGCCGAGCGCAAAACGCCTGCATGATCTTGCGCCGGCAGACCGCTATCAGGCGGCCGACGGCAGCGCTCTTGGCGATGTCCGGCGGGGCCTCCTTCACCTGGGTGAGCAGGTAGTCGATCTCGCTGGTGGTAAGCCAGCTGTCGTCGTCGATGAGGCCGGCGGCCTGCACCAGGTCGGTGCTCGCGAGCCGCCGTGCCTCGAGCGGGGCCAGGCTGGGCCTCAGCTCCTGAACCTCCAGTGAGTCCCGAAGAATCTTGACCGCCGCCGTGAGCCGCTTGTTGACGACGGCGCTGGCGCCATCGGGCGAAACACGCAAGATCAGGAGGAGGGTTACGTCCTCGGAGGCCAGCAACTCGATTGCAGCGTGCTGGTGGCGCCTGTTCTCTGGCGCCTCGATCAGCACATCGCAATGCGTCGCGCTCCGTGCGACCCCACCCGGGGCCACCCATATCGCCTCGAGCTCGACCCGGTAGACGCCAGGCGCGGGAAACAGCGCGCCTTCCGGTCCCCGCCAGAGCGTCTCGCCATGGAACAGCGACCGCCGCGGATCGAGATCGGCCACGCTCTGATAGTCGAGTGGGGCCACCGCCGAGAAGGAGCGGACCTGACCGTTGGGCGCGATGACCCGACCGGCCACCGACCCGTCCGCAAGGCTCAACCGCGCCGGCCCCGGCAGCTTGACGCCGTCCTGAATGTTAGTCAGGCGCAGCTCGAGCCTCATCGGGGCTCCCATCGGCAGGACCCGGCGCAGCGGCGTGACGGTCAGCTGAAGTTGAGATCCGACATCGGTCACGATGTCGGTGTCGGGCACGGGAGCAGCCAGATACCCCACACCGTAGGGCACTGCCTTGGGACGCACAAAGTTGTCCGGGTGGTGGCGCAGACGCACCTCGTCCGGAGTATGGTAGCTGACCGGCAGATTGTCCGGAAAGGGCGGCTGGTCAGCGGCTGCACGGAGGGCGAAGTAGACCAGCTCCTGCATGAACCCGCTGCCGGTGAAGCGATGAAAGAGGCCCATCGCGTGCCCCAGCTCGTGCATGAAATTGAAGAACGCCGCCCGCGGCACGTTCTTGAGCATCTGACCCTGCGCCGGGCCGAACCGCGCATCCGCCGGGAACTTGGCATCGGCCGCGACCAACAGCCCTTCGCGCGGAATCAGGTCGGTATCGAGGGCTCCACCGTCGTACATCTTGCCAAAGCCGTAGACTTCCGCGGAGTCGAAACGCGGCACCACCAGAGCTGAATAGACCCAGGCGTCGTCGAAACTCACCGGCTCTTCCAGTACGGTCATGAAGGCATGAAGATCCTTCGCTTCCCACACCGCGGCGTTCACCGGCGCCGTGATGGGGGCATGGACGTTGATCTTCCAGTCGAGCTTCGCGAATACGCTCTTCACGTCGTCGCCCTGGCCGTTCGACGTAGGTGCAGTGAGGCCGGGAGCCGTCGCGATGGCGATGCTCGCCTCGCGCAGGTAAGGGGAGATCCAGCCGATCTGGAGATCCGCCACCTTCGTTGGCAGATTGTTATAGACCTCGCCGATCAGGTATGGCCGTGGGCGGGGCTGCCTCCAAGCTGGCGGGATCTCCGTCGGCTTGGCTCGGTGGAGCGTGGCGGTCAGGATCGGCGCTGGATTCCAGGCGAACTTCTTGGCGTCGAACTGGAAGCACGCGAGCTTCAGCTCGACTTGGCCGTCACGAAGGAGGGTGACGCTCTGGACGGTGAAATAGAAAGCGTAGTCCTGTCGCCGAAAGATGGGAATCTCGACCGGCGGAGAAGGGGGAGTCAAGGGCGGCGGATCCGCTGTCCCCGCCTCTGTCCAGGGATGGCGCTGGACGTATAGGTCGCCGCTCGCGCGCACGCTGCCGGGCTCGACCTTCTTTTTGCCGGCAACCGCGTCGGCGCTGCACTTCTCGACTCGCAGGGTTCCGACATACCTCATGTCCCAGCCGCGGAGAACCGGGTAGATGGCCAGGTTGGGATCGACGTCGTCGGCGTAGCGTGGAACCACCTGTATGAGCCAGCACCCGGGGGTGAGAAGCTGGGCGGTGGGCGGGCCCGTTTGCAAGCGGCTGCGCGGCTGCTTCTGGCCAGCCTGCCGCCGCACCGGTGGGATGATTGGCGGCGGCGGCGGTGTCGCCAAGTCATCGTTGAGATACCACACCGCGACCTCCTTGGCCGGATCCCGCAGACGGAGTGTGGTCCACGATCGCTGGCTCAGCGCGACAAAACTCGTCCTACTTCGTAGACGGACTTGCCGCTCTCTTTCCCGAGGGAGACTCCACAAATGTTACCACTTTCGCAGAGCGAGCGTGTCAAGGCCACAGGCCCGATAGGCCCGATGGCTCCGACGGCCGAGAGCTCATTGGGATGCGAAGATAGGAGTGCGGTCCTGTGCAAATCCTGCGACTAGCAACGACGGGGAAAGGCTCTGCCGACGTGGGCGAGGAAGGGTGGCGCCGGCAGTGCCGCCGGCGGGTTCGACTGCTCCTGGATACGGTCAGCGCAGGTGCATCGTCGGCCAGACCTGCTGGCTGCGGCGGATGCAGATCTTGAGATCGGTCACGGCCTGCGGCGGCATCTTGCCGGCGAGCAGGCGCTCGACCCGCTGGATCGTCTGGCCCACCCGCCCCAGCATTTCCGTCGGGGTCCGCCAAGCGGTCTCGAAGGCCGCTTGGCGCAGCTCGCCGGCCGCGTCCTCGAAGCCCGCCTCGCGCAGCGTGTTGATGGCCCGCGCCAGACTGCCGAAGAAATCGTCCTGGTTGTGGTGCTTCGTCCGCAGGCTTCCCATTCGTTCTTCGCCCGTCCCCGCGTTCCTCGATCGCCGACCAGAGCCTGGGCAGTCTGCCTCAACCGGTAGCGGGCTTGCAAGCCCTCGCGAGGCCGGCTCGGCTGCCTCAATCGCGCGCCGCTGGCGGGCCGGGCAGGATCTCCCTCAGGTAGGTCTCGAGCGGCCGGCGGGGGTCCCAGTTCTGCGGATAGCCGAACGAAACCTCCTCGCAGCGCACGCCGTCGCGGAGCTGAGAGGAACGGATATGGAGGTGGCCGTAGACCACCGCGTGGGCGTTGAAACGCCAGTGCCAATCCTCGGTGCGGCGGGTGCCGCACCAGATCGAGAAGCGGGGAATGCGGGGCAGCACCGCGAGGTCGTATCGCGGCGGAAAGTGGTTGACCAGCACCAGCGGTGCCTGAGCGGCGGCCGCCTCGAGCAGCTTCTCGGCGGCGGCACAGCGCTGCGCGCACCAGGCGGGCTTGCTGGCGAAAGGGTCGGGATGGAGGAGGACCTCGTCGGAGCAGAGGAGGTTGTCCTCGGCCGCCCAGGCGATCGCCTCCTCCTGCGGCACCTCGTCGGGCCGGAAGCTGTAGTCGTAGAGCAGGAAGAGCAGGGCCAGGATGCAGCGCG
This sequence comes from Thermoanaerobaculia bacterium, assembly GCA_035544875.1. GTDB lineage: Bacteria > Acidobacteriota > Thermoanaerobaculia > Multivoradales > UBA5704 > JASLEW01. The sequence goes on from DASZZP010000086.1 coordinate 16,284, forward strand.
GTCCCTCGCCCGGCCAGACCACGAAGGGGTCTTCTGGAGTGAGCACGCCGCGGCCGCGGCAGAGGGCCACCAGGCGCTGGTACTGGGCCTCGCCGCGCGCCCCGCCGCCGGAGCGCCCCGGCACCGTCCACAGCTCGTGGTTGCCGGGCACCCACAGGAGCCGTGCGAAGCGGCGCTCGAGGATCGAGAAGGCGAAGCGGAGGTGGTCCTCGGTCTCGCCCACGTCGCCGGCCAGGATCAGCCAGTCGTCGAGGTGGGGCGGCAGTGCCGCCAGCGCCCGCCGGTTCTCCTCGTAGCGCAGATGGAGATCGGCGATGGCATAGAGCTTCATGGCTCCGCCGGGCGGCTCGGCGTCAGTTGACCGGCTCCCCGCCGCGGCCGGAGCGGCCACGCGGCAGAGTCACCCCCGGCCGCCGCGCGGGGTCGCCGTCGGGAGCCCGGTCGCCGATCTCGCCCGCGCTCTCGCCCTGAATGCCGCGATGGATCTCGATCACCCCATCGGGACCGATCGTATAGGGACGCTCCAGGGGCGCCGGCTCCTCATCGCGCGCCGGTGCCGTCGGGGAGCTGCGGGAAGCACCGATCCGCGCCGTGGCATCCGGGCTTGCGTGGCCGGGCTGGCTGCCGGAGTCGCCACGGCCGCCCGGCCCGCCGGGGAACAGCAGCGCCTGATGGCTGCCCGATTCGTCGACCGTCATCTCGACCACCGGAGCGCGGACCGGCTCGACCGAGTAGTCGGGGTGGTAGAGGGCGCCGCCGCCGCCTGGCACGCCGAGGCCGCGGGCGTGTTCCCCGGCCCCGGCAACCGCTCGCTGCAGGCGCGCCCAGCCCGGCTCGCCATGGGCGTCGACCACGAACGGCACCACCCGCAAAGCATCGAAGAGACCCTCGCCATCGTCGCTCCACCCCTTGAGGCCGAGCTGCACGGCGCCGGCTGAGACGCCGATCAGCAGCGCCCCGCCGTAGTAGCGTTCGATGATCCTCGCCGGCAACCCCGCGGCCTGGAACGCTTCCCAACCGCGCTGCACGCTTCCGCCGGCGAGCAAGATCAGATCGGCCTCGGCGAGGAACGCCAGCTCCGCGGGCTCGGGCGAGGCGCGGATCATGCGGCAGCGGCGGATGCCGACCTGTTCCATGGCGGCGACGAAGAGCTCGTAGAACTCGGGCGCGTCGCCATTGGAGGCGCCCAGGTAGGCGGCGTTGAGCTCGCGGCTGTTGGCATCCGCGGCGAGCAGAGTGCGGGCGCGCTCGAGGAACAGCGCATCGTTCTCGCGCCAGAACAGGAGCTGGCTGTCGCCCAGCAGGAAAACCGGCTTGATCATCGGCACCCGATCGCACCTCGCGACCCGCGGAGAGCCCCAACGATACCGGAATTGCGCCACCCGGCACAGCGCCCGCCCGGCGCCACCGACGCAACTACCGCCGCAAAGGAGCGGTGCCAGGCCTGCCCGGCAGCCCGCGTTAGCCGGCTGATAGACTGCCGGCGATGGCGCCGCCTGCCGATCCGCCCGCCGAACCGCCCGCCGAACCGCCCGCCCCAGAGCCGTCCAAGAGCCCAGCTGATCCCGGCTCCGCTGGAGTCCCGGCGGCCGAGGCGGAGGTTTCCCGCCGCAGCGGCGAGCCGCCACGCTGGGGCAAGGGGACGGAGAGCGGCGAGGAAGGCCGCTTCCTCGAAGGTCCCAAGACACGCACCTCAGAGCTGCGCCGGCTGCTGCGGATCGGGCTCGATTTCATACGCGGCTTCCGCGCCCTCCATTTCGTCGGTCCCTGCGTCACCGTCTTCGGCTCGGCGCGCTTCACCGAGGAGCATCGCTACTACGCCCTGGCGCGCGAGATGGGGCAGCGGCTCGGCAGGTGCGGATTCACCGTGATGACGGGCGGCGGGCCGGGGATCATGGAGGCGGCCAACCGCGGCGCCCACGACGTGGGGGCGCGCTCGGTCGGCCTCAACATCGTGCTGCCCAAGGAGCAGCGGCACAACGACTATCTCGATCTCTGGCTCGAGTTCCGCTACTTCTTCGTCCGCAAGGTGATGCTGGTCAAGTACTCGTATGCCTTCGTCGTCCTGCCCGGCGGCTTCGGCACGATGGACGAGATCTTCGAGACCGCCACCCTGATCCAGACCGGCAAGATCCGCGACTTCCCGCTGGTGCTGATGGGCGTCGACTTCTGGCAGCCGCTGCTCGAGCTCTTCGAGAAGCGCATGATCCCCGAGGGCACGATCTCGCCGGTCGACCTCGAGCGCCTCCTGGTCACCGACTCGCCGGAGGAAGCCATGAGCCGCATCATGCAAGCGGTGACCGAATTCGGCCTGGTCTGGGAGCGCCAGCCCCGCTGGTACCTGGGCGAGTCGAAGACCGGGGCCGCCGAGCGGGTCTAGACGCTGGCGTCAGGGCGGCTGGCCGAAGATCGCGCCGGCCGCGATCAGTCCCAGATCACCCTCGAGTCATAGCAATCGGCTGGCCAGGTTGGCGAGCTCGGAGCGCTCGCCTTTTTCCAGGTTTACATGGGTGTAGAGCGCGTTGCCCTTGGTGCGGTCGATCAGGTAGGAGAGGCCGTTGGTGTGGGCATCGAGGTAGGGGGTGTCGATCTGGAAGATGTCGCCGGTCAAGACGACCTTGGTGCGCTCGCCGGCGCGCGTGATGATGGTCTTGATCTCGTGCGGCGTCAGGTTCTGCGCTTCGTCGACGATGAAGATCACGTTGGCGAAGCTGCGCCCGCGGATATAGGCGAGCGGCACGATGTGCAGCTTCTCGCTTTCGACCAGCTCTTCGACTTTCTTGTACTCGCGCTCTTTCTCGCCGTATTGGTTCTTGATGATCGAGAGGTTGTCCCACAGCGGCTGCATGTAGGGGTCGATCTTGGAGTGGATGTCGCCCGGCAGGAAGCCCAGGTCGCGGTTCGACAGCGGCACGATGGGGCGCGCCAGGTAGATCTGGCGGTATAGGCGGCGCTGTTCGAGCGCTCCGGCCAGGGCAAGAAGCGTCTTGCCGGTGCCGGCGGCGCCGGAGAGCGTCACCAGCGGCACCTCGGGATTGAGCACCGCATGCAGGGCGAAGGTCTGCTCGGCATTGCGCGGCGAGATGCCGTAGGCGAGCGGCTTGACCACCCGCTCGAGGCGATGGAGGCGCGGGTTGTAGTAGGCGAGTCCTGACTTCCCGCTGCTCCGGAGAATGAAGTAATGGTTGGCTGGCGGCGCCTCGGCCAGCAGCTCCTCGACCGGCAGCCATTCTTCGCGATAGAGGCGGTCGATCAGCGCCGGGTTCTCCACCTCCAGCTCGCTCTTGCCCTTGTACAGGTGATCGAGATCCTTGATCTTGACCGTTTCGTAGTCTTCGGCCGGCACGCTCAAGGCTCTCGCCTTGAGGCGCAGGTTGATGTCCTTGCTGACCAGGACGACCTTGCGTTCCGGCTCGCGCCGCGCCAGCGCCAGCACCGAGTTGAGGATGCGGTGGTCCGCCTTCTTGCCGAACACCTCGGCCGAATCGGGCTGGCCGCCCTCTTCGGTGAGCACCCGGAAGCGTCCGTGGGCGGCGCCGTTCAGCGGGATCCACTCAGCCAGCATGTTGCGGTGCGATAGCCGGTCGAGCTGGCGGATGAACTCGCGCGCCTGGAGGTTGAGGACCGAGTTGCCCTTCTTGAACTGGTCAAGCTCTTCGAGCACGGAAATGGGAATGGCGACGTCGTGCTCCTGGAAGTTCAGAATGGCGTTGAAGTCGTAGAGGATGACCGAGGTATCGAGGACGAAGATCTTGGGTAGACTTCCGGGCATGGGGCCTCGTCGGTTCCGGTCGGGTGGCAGTCTCCGCTAGTGCGAGCCGCTGCCGCGAGATTAGCACGAAGAGGGCGCGGGTCTCCCTCCGTCCTGGCCCTGTCGGCCCTGTCCTGGGGGGAGGAGGACCACCATACCGAGCGGGCCGCGCCCTCTCCAGGGGTCGCGCTCAATGCACCAGCTTCGTGGAGGTGGCGAGGAACGACGCCGCGGCTGGATCTGCAGTGAGTGAGACCCCTGAAGAGGGCGCTCTCGGCGGGAGGGGACCTCGACCTCCCGAGATGGGCAGGACTCCAACTGATATGCTGAGCCTGTGACAGCGCGCGCCGAACAGTTGCTCTGCGAAGCCTTGAAGCTGCCCACCGGCGAACGGGCTGACGTTGCCGCTGAGCTGTTGGCCAGCCTGGACGAACCGGCCGAACCTCCGGCCGATGTCGAGGCTGCTTGGGCAGAGGAAATCGAGAAGCGAGCGCGGCGGGTTCTTGCCGGTGAAGCCACGGGAGTTCCCTGGCCCGAAGTGCGCCGCCGACTTGAAGAGACGCTCCGAAGGCGGTGAAAAAGCCGCTCCGGACAGACGATGAGGCCGGCTCTTGCCGTCCGGCGTGCCCCCGTGAATCGCTTCCCGTACCAAGTGGTCTACGTCGAGACCGACGACACGCTCTGGATCCTGGCCTTCGCCCATGATCGCCGAAGGCCACGCTATTGGCTTCCCCGGGTTGACCTTCGTCGCGCACCCTGAGCTCATTGCCGCTCGCGCCCCCGCTGTCAAGTGACACCTACCTCGATGAGATAAGGCGACACCTACCGGGTTCTGATGTCCGGGGCGCGGTGCTGGTTGCGCCACAGCCCCGGGTGTGCACAATTCCCTGCGTGCGCGACGACCCGGTCTCCCCCCCTTCCTCCTCATCCGTCCCCCGGCTCGCCGCGTTCGCGCCGCGGCTCCAGGTGCTGGGCGCGGCGGCGCTTTTCTCGACCGGCGGAGCGGCGATCAAGGCGGTGCAGCTGGGGGGCTGGCAGGTGGCCAGTCTGCGCTCCGGGGTCGCGGCCCTGGCCCTGCTGGCGATCGTGCCGGCAGCGCGCCGTCGGCCCACCGTCCGCGTCCTGGCAGTGGCGGCGACCTATGCGCTGACCATGATCCTCTTCGTCTTGGCCAACAAGCTCACCACCGCGGCGAGCACCATCTTCCTGCAGTCGACCGCCCCGCTCTACGTATTGCTGCTCTCGCCCTGGCTCCTGGGCGAACGCCTCCGCCGCCGCGATCTCGTCTATATGGCGGTTCTCGCTCTCGGGCTGGGCATGCTCTTCGCTGGTCTCGACTCGGCTTCCGCCACCGCGCCAGATCCGCTGCGCGGCAACGCCCTGGCGGCGCTCTCCGGGCTGACCTGGGCGCTCACCATCATCGGCCTGCGCGCCCTCGGACGCGCGGCGCCGCCCGGCCTCGCCGGGGAGCCAAGGAGGACGGCTACGACCGTGGCGGCCGGGGTGGATACGGCGCCTGACCACGCGGCGCCCGAGCTGGCGGCGCGGGGGGAGCTGTGGTGGGGGGAGGCGGCCGGGGAGGCCGCGGCAGCGGCGCCGGTGCCGCGGGCGAGCTGGGCCGCGGCCGCCGCCGCGGTCTGGGGCAACGTCCTGGCCTGCGCGGCGGCGCTCCCCCTGGCCCTGCCGCTGGCGGCCGGCCGCCCGCTCGACTGGCTGGTGATCGCCTTCCTCGGCGTCTTCCAGATCGGTTGCGCCTACGCCCTCTTGACCCGCGGCATCGGCCACCTGCGGGCGCTCGAGGCGTCGCTGCTGCTGCTGCTCGAACCGGTTCTCAACCCGATCTGGGCCTGGCTCGCCCACGGCGAGCGGCCAGGCCCATGGGCGCTAGGAGGCGGCGCCCTCATCCTGGCCGCCACCGTGGTCCAATCGCTAGCCCGTGTCGGGACTCGGCTGCCCAAATAGACTCGTTGGAGGCACGCGCGGCACGCCCGCAACGCCATCTGAGGGACACTTGATCCTTTGGAGTTTCATAGTAGAGTGGAGATCTCGATCGGGCCCCCCGGCTTCGTCGAGTTTCCAGCCGGGGTGCCGGTCGCTCTTGATGCTCAGCCCTGTGCAGCGTCTCAAGATCGCCCTCTTTACCGAAGGGATGACTGTCAGTGTCGAGGCGTCCCGCCAGCTTGGCGCTGGCGAAGAGCGTCCGCTTACCTTGGCAGACTATGCATCAACTTCCGGTATCTCGATGGAGCTCGAAGGGGAGATCTGGGTCAATGCCCCGATTCCAGACTTCAATCCGAACTTCGTCGAGACACCGCCGCACCGGCTCGACTGCGAAGACGGCCAGTTCTGGGTCCGGTCGAAGGGCATCGAGGTGCGGGCGTTGCCGGTTCCGGTTCCTTCGTATCATGACCAGCTCAACCGCTGGGGCGAGCCCTACCGCTCTCTCGCGATCACCCACACCGACCGCGTGCGGATCTCGCCGGTCGAGGGCTGCGCCATCGCCTGCCAGTTCTGCGATTTGCCCTACGAGTTCCACTACCGTAGGAAGCCGGTCGATTCGCTGGTCGACTCGGTGGCCCGGGCGGTGCGCGATCCGCTCCTCCCCGCCAAGCACGTGCTGATCTCAGGTGGAACGCCGCGCGCCGAGGACTACGAGTTCCTCAACGAAGTCTACGCGCGCGTCGCCGCGGTGTTCCCGCAGCTCGATGTGGACGTCATGATGGTCCCCATGCCGGGGTTGCTCGACCCTGAGCGGCTGCACGAGGCGGGCATTCACGGGCTTTCCATCAACCTCGAGCTCTGGAACCCGGAACGGGCCAGGGCCTTGATGCGGCCCAAGGCCCGGCTGGGAAGGGACCACTTCCTCGGATTCATCGCGCGAGCAGTGGAGATCTTTGGCGCTGGAAAAGTGCGTTCGCTTCTCGTCGCCGGCCTCGAGCCGATGGCGGACACCTTGCAAGCGGTCGAGGCCCTGGCTCAGCGCGGCTGCGATCCGGTCCTGAGCCCGTTCCGGCCCGACCCGTCGACGCCGCTGCGCCACACCGCGCCGCCCAGCATCGACTTTCTAGCCGAGCTCTACGAGCGCTCCGCCGAGACTGTCGATCGCCTCGGCGTCCGGCTCGGGCCGCGCTGCATCCCATGTCAGCACAATACCCTGACTTTCCCCGAGGACGCCTACCTGGCCCAGCCCGAAGCGCAGCACTCCGGCGCCGCGCTCTGGTCGGCCTGAGCCCACTTCCACCGGCGCCGTGCTGATGTCCGGCCGTAGGACCTCGACCGGACCTTCCCTTCCCCCACAGTCAGCGATGACAGGCGGCGCGGCGGTTTTCGCCTCTCATGGCCGAGGCGGTATAGCCGGCCCGATGACCGGTTCGCCTCTCGTGATCCGGCAGGCGCCGTTGGTTCGCCTCTGATGACGCCGGCGGCGGGGTTGGGTCACCTCTTCTCGGTCGACGATCTCGGCCGCGGCGGGGTCCTTGCGCTCCTCGATCGCGCTGCGCGGCTCGCCGCCACGCCGGCGCGCCGCGGCCGCTGCGCCGCCGGGCGACTCCTGGGGCTTCTCTTCTTCCAGCCATCGACCCGCACCCGCTTCGGCTTCCACGCGGCGATGGCGCGGCTGCGAGGAACTGCGATCGAGCTCGGGGCGAGCAAGCATCAGCCCGGCATGTCCGAGCCCGAGTCGCTGACCGACACGGTGCGCTGCGTCTCGGCCTACTGCGACGCGCTGGTGCTCCGCCATCCCTCGACCGAGGAGGTCCAGGCCGCCCTGGCAGCCTCGTCGGTCCCGGTCGTCAACGGGGGAAGCGGCGTCGAACACCATCCGACCCAGACCGTGATCGACCTCTTCGCCATCCGCAATCGGCTCGGCCGGCTCGACGGCCTGAAGATCGGTGTCGTGGGAGCCCTACTCGGCTCCCGCGCCGCCCGCTCGCTGGTGCGCGCCCTCGTCTACTTCCCGCCCTCCGAGCTGCGTCTGATGGCGCCGCCGGGCCACCAGCTTCCAGACCACCTGCTCGCCGCCTTCATTCCGCGAGCGGTCCACACCGGCGACCAACTCGCCCTGGATGGTCTCGAAGTGGTCTATATGGCTGGTCTCCCCGCCAGCGAGGGTGGCTCCTGCCTCCAGGCCGAGGTCCGGGCGCGTTTTCGCCTCACTGCCGAAGCGGCCAGCGCCCTCCAACCGCGGGCCGTGATCCTGGATCCCCTCCCGCGGATCGACGAGATTCATCCGCAAGTGGACGCCTTGCCGCAGGCCGGGTACTTCGAGCAGAGTCGCCTTGGCCTCTTCGTGCGCATGGCCGTGCTCGAAAGCGCTCTGCTTAACGAGAATAGATCGGGTGTCTGGTCGCGGCCTCGATCGGCCCCCGAGCCGGTGCCGGAGTAGTGGTCGCCGGAGTGGCGGCGCCGCCCCTCAGCCGATCGCCGCCACTCCCGGGGGAAGCGGGCCGTTGTTGAGATTCTTGCAGCCGCGCTCGAGCTCGACCAACTCCCAGCTCGAAGCGTCTCCCGAGCAGTAATAGACACCGCAGTCGGCGCTGAAGAGAACCCACTTGCGCGGGCCGCCGACGGATTTCTTTGGACGCAGTCGTGTAAGCCTCGATAGGACGACATTGCCACCGGTAAACGAGATCGGGCCGGCCAGAGCAAGATTATGGAGGGTTAGCTGAGTGAGCTGACAGCCCTCGAAAGCGAGCGCCCCGCAAGTGCTGGCAAGGATGCCGAGCGATGACGGTTTCTCCCCAGAAATCGTGAAAGGATCCCCCTTGGAATCTGGCCAGAACTCACAGTCGCGAAACATGACGCCGTCCAGCTGGCAGCCGCGGAAGCCCCCGCCGATGAAGACGCAGCTCTTGAAGATGGAGCCTTGGAGGCGACACCTGTAAAACTCCACCGATTCGAAGACCGCTTGCTTTCCGTCGAGCGGCGCGATGACGCAGCCTTCCCAGTGCAGGTAGCGCAACTGATCCCGCGAATCTTGCAGATTCGCCGGCGAGGCGCCCGCACGCTGAAGCGGACGGATCAGGATCGGGGAGACGCCCCGGACAGTGACTAGCGAGGAGAGGCAATCGTCCCATGTGCCGCGTCTCGATTCCGCCCAGTCGGTAAAGGCACGCCCCAGCCGGTCGTGCACGAGCTCCCAGCTTCCCGCTTGATTGACCATCCTGACCGTGGGACTGAAGATCGGCTTGAGGATATTGCCCTTTTGCAATCTCCTCAAAGTTTCCCGGAAAGCCACGAAGAGAACGTCGGCCGTCGCTGCTGGGGTCCCCCATTTGCTCTCCAGGGCGGCACCCGACAACCGCGTTAGGTTTTCCGCGTTACGTTCACAGCTCAACGCTAGCTCCGGGGTGTTCAGCGCATCGCCGTCGAGGATGCGGATCTTCTGTCTCTGGCCCGGATCGTTGAGCCCCAGATCCCAGATCTCATCGCCGAGTGACTTGCGGAATAGATCGGACTGCTCCAGGGCCACCTTGAAGTCTCCCGAGGAGAGATGGGGGGCGAGTCGAACCGCGATGCGATGGACGAGGCCCGTGAGCTCCGATTCTTCAAGCCGCCCGTCTCCCCGTGCGCTCGGATTCTCGTCAAGGGCACGCGTGATCCATCGTTGCAGCGCGTTGCCCGCAATCACCGCGGGCTCGGGGCCGTACTTCTCGCGGTAGCACTCGAGGCACGTCTCATCCACGACAATGGGGGCCTCCGAAAGGCCGCCGCACTCCAAATATAGCTCGCGAAGCACCGCCTGAAGAGAAAGAAGATCGGGGCCGCTCATGCCGTCAGGTTCCGCTGGCTCTTCCTGACCCCGCCGCGGCCCACCTTTGCGCAGCCATTCCAAGATCTGGTCTACCACGCGATCTTCGATCACGGCGTTCACCACGCTCGACGCGTCGCGGATCACCTCTCGAATCTCCTGCTGGGCCATGGGGGCAAGGAAGAAAGTGCGCGCGACGAGGCCACCGATCTGGTTCTCGAGCTGACGGAGATCGGCGATGTGCTCAATGCGGAGCGACAGGAGAAGTCTTAGGGGAAGCTCTGACTCGAAAAACTCACGAATATTCTCAGTCACCCGCTTGGCGGTCTGCTCGCCCGCCCGCAGGATCTCTTCCAGTTGATCGAAGACCAGGATAAGACCTCCTGCTTCCTTGCAGATTTCCTCCACAATGGCATGTATGTCTATGTTGTCTCCGGCCGCCCGGATAGCGCGAAGGACGATCTGCTTGTCATTCTGCGCCTGCTCGCTGTCCTTCGACCAGAAGTCGAAGGCCTCCGCCGCGTCCGTCATTTGGGTCACGATCATCTCGGGTAGGTTGGCGCCTCGAGCGGTACCCCAGTCACGCAGCACGAGAACCGGCCACTCCTTCCTGCGTTCCTCCTTTGCGGTATCGACGCGGTACCTGCGCAGGCGCAAGAGCGGCACTACTCCGGCGCGCAGCAGAGAGGTCTTGCCCGCCCCACTTCCGCCGCTGAGCAACGACAGGCGGTGAGCGACGACGCGGCGGTAGACTTCCCGAACCTCGGAGTTCCGGCCGAAGAAGAACTGCCATTCGTCTTCGCGATATGGTCGCGGACCGGGCCAGGGGACGCGCTCTTTATCGGATCGCGTCATGGTCTCTTCCGCATTCGCTGCAAGAAGCCTTCGACTTCCGGGCTGAGCTTCCTCTCGTTTGACAGATGGCGAAGAGCAGACTCGATCATTCCGGGAAGGTCGTTGAGATCACCGACGAAGAGCTGAATCTCGAGTCTTCCGAAAATGGCTTTGCGAAAGGAGTCGAGAGGCCGGTCAACGATCCTTTTCTGGGGCCTGGGTCTGTTGTCGCCTCTCGGCTCGAGGCTGCGTCGGAGATCCTCGTAGAGCCGGAGCCTGATGTTCCAGTCGGCGACTGAATACCCGAGGAACCAGAGGCTACGGGGAATACCAGGCGACACATTGAGCTGTGCGTCGATCCAGGGAGGAAACGCCTTGGGCCTATTGAGCATGGCGTCGAGGTACCCTCCCTCCGAGAGCACGAGCCAGTGTCGCTGCGGACCGCTGACGGGATCGAGAGGAGAGCCGTGCAACTTGACGACGATGGGGCCGGCGAAGGGGACGACTTGACCGGCAGGGAGGTCAGGCGATTGAAAGCCATCTTCGGTGAGATGCTGGCAGTTTCCTCCCTCGGGGAAGGAGCGCTGCGTGTCGCCCCGCCGGTAGACAGTCTTGAACAGCCACAGGACTTCCCCTCTTTGGACTGGATAGATCACGTGGTAGATGACGCCGAGCTCATCGAAGGCCCTTTCCAGAGCGCGGTCAAAATTCGTGGTAAAGGCAATGGACAAGCAAGGAGTAGTCTCATCGTCGATATCGGTGATGTTGCGGCCTCTGTCACGCCCAAGCTGCCAGCAGTGGTGGGTTTGATGAAGCGCAGCGGCGATGAGCAGATGAAATCTGGACGGCTGTGACGCGCCTTCGTAGTACAGGAACAGCGAGTGAATGTGCTTGGTCAGTTCCTTGTCGTCGCGCACGGCCTCGGCCGCCTGAGAAAGCTCGGCCTTGCGCGGCGGCGTTAGGAAGGCGCTGAGCGCGAGCTCGAAAGCGAGCTCGGAAGTAGTCGGATAGCATGGGCTCCAGAATCGCAGGGTGTACCAGAGGAGATCGGAGAGCCAGGCCAGCTGATCGAGACGGAGCAGGATCTCCGTGGCGGTCGATTCCAGTTTTGCGAAGACGGTCGCCGCGGGCTCGCTCTGGCTGTGCGCGGATCTGATCCAGCGTTCACGGCTCACGAGGAGAGCCAGCAGCTGAAGCAGTTTCTGGTATATCCCATCCGTCTCGAGGACGCGCGGCTCTGCGTTTTGAACGGAGGAGTACCTTGCGGAGTTGGCGCGAGGTCCGGATTGGCTGAGGGTGCTCGCGTTGTCGAGGCCTGCCGCGGCGTCCGCCGCTTCGATGAGGCGCTCGGGCAGGCCTGCGCTCTCACTCTCGGCGATGGGCAGCGAGACGGCGATGTCGGCGGCGCTTGTCACCGAGCAGTGGGAGTTGAGAAAGGTCCGAGCAAAGAGATCGCCAAGCAGCGTGGCGACCCGGACAACGGAACGCTGAAGTGCGAGAAGCTCATGGCTGGGCCAGTCGGGCGATGCGGCTGATGGAGCCTTGGCTTCGGCGGATGGGGAGCCGGCGGCGGGAAGCGGCAGCCAAAGCGCGACTTCCACGGGGCTCGGGCGCAAGCGTTGTCGGGCGAAGGAGCGAAGGAAGAGTATTTCCTCCGGCAGCTTCAGGCCTTCGCCGATGGTGCTTATGGCCTGCGCGATCTCCTGCCACGGGCTGTCTTTGATATCGAGAACCGCGGGTCTCAGGCTGGAGGCGCCGGCTCCCAGGAAGGGGGTGAAGCGGCCGGTCTTCAGGACGCCGAGAAGCTCCTGGGAGGTGTCGTCGGTGCCAAAATCCCTTTGGCCGAGATCTGCCGCCATGATCATACTGCTGCTCCTACGGTAGTAGCCCCGCCCTGCCGAGACGTGGGCTTGGATCTGTCGAGTCAGCTTGCCGCCGCCTCTCCCTTGCACAGGTTATTGCAAGCATACTACATCTAGCACTGTTTCGCCAGGTTGTGGTGGGCCAAATTCGGCATTCCTCGAGAGAGCTGGATCGCCAGCAGGTCGGCGATCGACAGGCCGACCAGGGGCAAGAAGAAGAAGGGCAACGCGCGCGCGGTTCTTCTTGACCGCGATCATTCTGCGAGGTCCTTCTCGAAGCTCTTTTGCACGTCATCGATGAAGGCCGCTGGATTCCATTCTCGAATCGCTTGCGGAGCTCGCTCAAGGCGCCTCGCGGTTACTCTGACCGGCGGAACTAAGCGATCTGGGAGGATCGTCGTCGGCGATCGCCGAGCCGTACAGCTGCCGCGTCACGTCGAGGACCTGCTCCTTGGCCTGGGGCAGCAGCTCGCCGCCGGTCTCGGTGACTTTGCCCCGGAAGAGAGCATCGAAGAGGATGGCTTCGCTGCCCACCGCGACCTCGGGCCGTGGCAGCAGGCCACAGCGTACCGCTAGGTGGTCGGGATCGACCGGCGCGCAGTGGAGCGGCTGGCTGCCGAGGTGGTGGCAGACAACATGGGCGAGCGCCGACTGGCGCCGGGTCATCTCGTGCAGCGGCATCGGGGCAGGCCGCGGCAGATCCAGGAAGGCCGCGATGTGATCCAGGAAGAGATCGGGACGGTCCAGCTCGCGGGCCAGCCGCGCGGCCAACGCCGACGACCCCTGGAAGCGCGGATTCACCTCGACGAGATAGACCTGGTCTTGGTACAGGATCGCATCGACGCCGAAGGCCCCCAGATAACCCTGGCGGCCGAGCCACCGGCCGGCGGCGACGGTCGCCTCCTCGAGCTGGTCCAAGACCCCGCGGTCGAGCTCCGCCGCCTTGGCAAAGTCGTTGCCGCAGTATCCAAAGCGGCGGTTGGTGCAGGAGGCGAGCCCGATGAGCTGCAGCGAGGCTGGATGCAACGAGACCTGGCCGTCCGGGAAGACGCAGGCGTTGACGTTGAGGGGAACATTGGGCGCCAGGAACGGCGCGGCGGCGAGAAACCCCTCGGGATGGGAGGGCCAGCTCCGCGCGAGCTGGGCCGGGTGCTCGATCAAGGTCAGCCCGGCGCCGCCGTCGGAGCGGTTGGTGCGCAGGACGAGTGGGCCGGACGCGGCGGCTTCCTCGATGAGGACCAGGTCTTCGTCCGCGAAGTAGGACCAGGGGACGACGCGCACCCCGGCGGCGGCGAGCTGGAGCTCCATCCACGGCTTGTGCTCGAAGCAGGCCTGCAGCTCGTGGAAGAGCCCGAGGTAGTGCACCAGGTTGGCCCGCGTGAAGCACGCCGAAGCCAGGACGGCGCACGGGCGATAGGGGAGGACGGCCGCCGGTTGCCCCAGGGCCCGCAGCAGATCCTTGCGCAGCTCGTGCACCGCCTGCGAGCCGTCGAGGTCGATTGAGTAGCGGTCGAGATCGACCCTCTCCTGCTTGATGAGCTCGAGACAGGTCTCGCGGATCGAAACTGCCTCCAGCGGGGCGATCTGGCTGAAGATTTCGGCGAACGGAGCGAGCTCCAGGAGCGGCCGGGCGTCGGTCCCCCGCGTCCCGAAGAAGACCAGCCGCCGCCGCCCGAGTCGCCGCTCGATCTCGGCCACGCGCCTGCGGTAGCCGCTCATCCCCGGCCTCTCGCGCGGCCGCGAGCCCGTTGGGGCGCCGCGACCCAAAGTGTCGGAAGCTTGGCGCCGCGAGATGCTTGTGGTATCACAGCCGAAATGAAAACACTTCCCACGGCTGGGAAGCAAGGAGCGCCCGCCGACCCGGCGACGCCGGAGGTCAGCCGGCCCTGAGTCAGGCACTCTGGCATTTCGCGGAGTTGCTGGTCCTCACTCTGGCGCGCGGCAGCCTTTACGCGCTAATCGCGATCGGCTTTGCCCTGGTCTTCGGCGCCGGGCGCGTCCTCAACCTCTTTCACGGGGGCTTCTTCCTGGCCGGCGCCTACCTGGCGTTCTTCCTCTCGAAACTGGGGGTGCCACTCCACGGCGCGCCCGGGCGGGCACTTCTGACCTTGCTCGCCGCCGCCGCGGTGGGAGTGATCGGCTACGCCTACTTCTGGGCGGTCGTGCGGCGCTACGCCGGACGCCCGATCCAGATGATGGTCATCGGCGTGGTATGCAACCTGCTGGCGGCGCAGCTCTTCCGCGCCACCTACGGCACCCAGGCGGCCTATGTCGAGCCGATCGTCGCCGGCACGCTGCGCATCGGCGCGGCCCGGGTGCTCTGGCAGGAGGCGCTCGTTCTGATCGCCGCTTTGGTGCTCTTCCCGTCCCTCTGGTGGTTGCTTCGCCACACGCGCCGCGGCGCCGCCATCAGGGCGGTCGCCCAGGACATCAAGGGAGCCCGGCTGGTGGGTATCCGGCCGGAGTCGGTGCTCGGCACGACCGTCGCGGTCTCCGCCCTGCTCGCCGGGATGGCAGGGGCCCTCGCCGCTCCGGTGCGCGTGGTCGTGCCCGAGCTGTGGACGTTCGCGCTGCTCAAGTCGTTCACCATCGTGATCGTCGGCGGCATCGGGAGCCTGGGCGGCGCGCTGGCGACCGCCTACGCTCTCGGTGCCGTCGAAATCTTCGGCGGCGCACTCTTTGGCGAGGCGGAGGCCGAGTTCATCGCCGTCCTACTGGCGCTGGTCGCGCTGGCGGCGCGTCCGCGAGGGGTGGCCGGTGAGTGGGCTTGAGGAGCTCCCGCGCGACCGCCGCTGGCACCAGCGGCTGACCGGCCCCCCCTGGCAGCTCCGGCCCGGGGTCTCGCGGCGGGGGCGGCGGCTGCTCCTGCCTCTGCTTTTGGCGGCGGTCCTCGCCGCTGCGGAGCTGGCCGCGCCGGACTCCTTCCTCACCGACCTGCTCGGAACCGCCTGTATCGCGGGCATCATGGTCTTGAGCTGGACGGTTTTCTGTGGGCCGACGCGAGAGATCAGCTTCGGACACGCGTTCTTTATCGGTAGTGCCGGATACCTCGCCGGCTTCCTCCAGGCGCGGTCGAGCTGGAACCCCTGGAGTGCGCTGCTGGCCGGGGTCGGCTGCGGTTTGCTGCTCGGGGCCTTCGTCGCTCTGTTCACCGCTCGCCATCGCGGGCTCTACTTCTCGATGGTGACGATGGCGCTGCAGCTCACGCTCTATCGCGCCCTCTTCCTGCGCAGCGATCTGCTCGGCGGCGAGGAGGGTATCGTGGGCGTCCGTTCCCTGGCGGCGACCCGCACCGGGATCTACGCCACGGTCGCGGCGGCGCTGGTCGCCGCCTGTATCGTCGTCGACGCCTTCCTCTGTTCCCGCACCGGGCTGCTGCTCGGCGCAACCGGCGAGAACGAACAGCTCGCCCGCAGCTTGGGGGTGCGTGTGGCGCTACTGCGCTTGCGCGGTCTCACCTTGGCGGGTGCGCTCGCCGGTCTCGGCGGCGGGCTCTACGTGCTGACCCAGGGGCAGGCGAATGCCGAGCTCGCCAGCGAGGAGATCTCGATCCGGACCCTGCTGCTCGGCACGATCGGCGGGTTGTGGAGCGTGCCCGGGGCGCTGCTCTCGGTCTTCGCACTGCAGGGAGTGCAAGCGGCCCTGTTTCGTCTGACGAGGCAGGATGCGCTGGCCTACACCGGCCTGCTTCTGGGCCTGGTTCTCCTCCTGCCGCGCGGGCTCCTGCCGCTTCGTCCGCGCTGGCCTCGGCAGCGGAGTTGCCCGCGGCCCACGACACTGGGTCCTGATCACGATGCGCCGGGCCTGATGCTGAGCGACTTGGGAGTGCGCTTCGGAGGGGTCAAAGCCCTGGACGGTGTGTCCCTCGAGGTCGTCCGCGGTGAGTCGATCGGCCTGATCGGTCCCAATGGTGCTGGCAAGACGACCCTGCTCAGCGTGATCGCGGGAGTCCGGCGAGCCGAGATCGGCGAGGTGCGGTGGGGAGGTCGGGCGCTGGGAGCGATGGACGAAGCCCAGCGGGCGCGGCTCGGCATCCGCAAGACGCATCAACAAGTGGTCTACTTCCCGCAGCTGACTCTCGACGAGCACCTGGCCGTGGCGCAGGCCTGCTGGCAAGGGGGCGAATTCGAGGTCGACGCCGCGGCGCTGCAGCGGCTCGCGGCCTGCGACGGGGCGGCGGGAGAGGCGGCCCCGCTGGAGCGACTGCCGCCATCCCGCGCCCGGCTGGCCGAGATCGCCATGGCGCTTGCCGCGCCGCCCGAGCTTCTCCTCCTCGACGAGCCCTTCGCGGCGCTCGACCGGGAGGAAGTGGAGGCGGTCTGCGAGGCGATCCAGGCGCTCCAGCGGCGGGGGGTCACGATGGTCATCGTCGAGCATCGATTGCGAGAGCTTTTTCGGCTCGTGGAACGAGTCGTGGTCATGGACCACGGTCGCATCATCTCTCGCCAACCCGCGGCGCAGGTGCTGGACGATCCGGTGGTACGCGAGGCCTATGGCTTGCGAGAGCGCGAGGGCAACGCGGGATGACTCCGCTGCTAGAGTTACTCGAGTTTGCGGTGACCCGGCTGCGGACTCCAGTGGTCCGAGGGCTCTCCTTCACTCTCGAGCCAGGAGAGGTCCTCACCCTGGTCGGGCGCAACGGCGCCGGCAAGAGCTCGCTTCTCGAAGGCATCGCCGGCCTCCATGCGACCTCCGGCGAGCTGCGCTGCGGGGGTCGGCCGCTGGCGGGCGCCGCGATCCCGGAGCGCCTCCGCGCCGGGGTCGTGCTCTGCGCCGAGGGGAGGAGTCTTTTTCCGGAGATGTCGCTCCGGGAGAACTTGCTGCTGGGCGGCTACCTGGCACCGCGGGACGCCGCGCTGCGCCGGGCGGAGGAGCTCCTCGCTCGCTTCCCGCTGCTGGCCGAGCGCAGCGCGCAGAAGGCGGGATCGTTGAGTGGCGGCGAACAGCAGCTCCTCGCGGTCTGCCGGGCGTTGATGAGCGGGCCGCGCGTGCTGCTCCTCGACGAGCCGACCGGTGGTCTGGCGCCTCTCTATCGCGGCGCCATCGCGGCGCTGGTGCGCGAAGTGGTCGCAGAGGGCGAGCGCTCGGTGATTCTGGTCGACGACAACCTCGACTTCGCCCTCGACCTTGCTGATCGGGTCCTGGCCCTGGCCGGCGGCCGCGAGGTCTTCCGCCTCACCCGATCCGACCGGCCAAGTGCTGATCTGATCCTCCGCGAGCTGCTTGCCGCCGAGCGCCGAGCGACCCCGCAGGATGAAGGGAGGACGAATCGTGAAGAAGCATAACCTGAATCGTGGCTGGGCGGTCCTGCCGTCGCTGGCGGCGGTCTTCTCGATCCTGGCCGCGTGCCAGGGCAAGGTAGCCCAGAACGTCTCGCGCTCGCCGATCCCGATAGGGGTCGTGGCGCCGTTCTTCACCACTCCCGGCGAGGGTATCCGGCATGGCGTCGCGATGGCGGTCGGGGAGATCAACGTCGCGGGAGGCGTCCTCGGGCGCACCTTCGAGGTTGTCGAGGTCAATGACGAGTTCTCGCCGTCCAAGGCGACGCTCGCTTACCAGAGCCTGGCGGGTCGGGACAGGGTGGTCGCCGTCATCGGCTTCGCGGGAAGCGACGTCTTCCCGGTCATGGAGCAGCTCTCGCGCTACGGAGTGCCGGTGCTCGGCACCGGCGTGGCGGCAGACCGGCTGACGGAAATGGTGCGGCAGGATCCCGCCCGCTACGGCCGCTTCTTCCGCGTCATGCACCGTTCCTCGGAGCTGGCCGGCGTGACTTCGGAGTTCCTGCGCGACTTCCTCTTCGGCGAGCTGGGGCTCAAGCGATTTGCCATCCTGGTCGAGGACGATATCTGGACCAAATACCTCCGCGACGAGTGGAAGAAGACGATCCAGGCCAACCCGGGCATGAGCTTGGTCTTCGAGGATACGTTCTCGCCTCAGACGACCGACTTCGGCGCCACCTTCCGGCAGATCCAGAGGGCGAACGCGGACTACGTCCTCGATGCCTCCTCGCGCGTACCTTCCGCGCTCTACCTCAAGCGCTGGGCCGAGACGAAAGGGCCGCTGATCGGGGCGGTGCCCACGGGAGCCGGGACGCGCAAGTACTACGAGGAGGTGGGGGCCGCGGGGACCGGCGTCTGCACGGTCGGCGTCATCCCCTCGGAGAACAATCCCCTCTCCAGCGCGGCCGCCGCCTGGCACCGTGCCTACACCGCGCGCTACGGCGACCCCGAATACACTAGCGCCTACTCCTACGATGCGGTCTATCTGCTGCGCCAGGCAATCGCCAGCGCGGCCAGCATCGACGTGGCGAGAGTGGCCGCCGCGCTGGAGAAGACGGATGCGGTGGGCGTCATGGGAAGGTATCGGTTCGAGCCCGATCACCACCCCAAATTCGGCAGCGGCTTCCGGACGATCAACATGCTCCAGTATCAGTATCCGGAGCCCGACGGATACCGGGTCATCTGGCCCAAGCAGCGGGCCGCCGCGCACTTCGTGCCCCCCTCCTGGTGGCGGGCCAGGGTGGCGGTGGTTAGGAGGTGAATGGGCCTATGGAGCGGAAGGCGGTCGGACAGCGCCGGCAGGTTTGGAGTGGTGGGACGCTCGGATGCGCCCGGCGCCGGGATGTCGAACCAGACCGGGGGCTCCGCGGCCAGTGCGCGGTCGAGGTCGGCGTCGTGGCCGTAGACGTCGTGGCGGAACTGCACGGTGCCGTCGCGCTCGGCCCAGGCGGTCCAGTAGAGGATGTGGACCGGCATGGCCTCGGGGAGCGTTACGGTGGTGCGCCGGCTGGAGGCGATGGCATCGGCGAGCGCCTCGGGCGTCCAGTGCGGGTCGCCGCGCAGCAGGTAGCTCGCCAGCTCGATCGGCTTTTCCAGGCGGACGCAGCCATGGCTGAAGTCGCGCTTCGCGCGGTCGAAGAGCTTGCCGGCAGTCGTATCGTGGAGGTAGACGTCGAAGCGGTTGGGGAACATGAACTTGATGCGCCCGAGCGGGTTGTCCGCTCCCGGCGGCTGGCGCAGGCGGTAGGGCGACCCCGGAGTGCCCAGGTCCTGGAGGTCTGAGTCGGCGAGGGTCGCCGCGTCGATGGCGCCCGCCGACTCGTCGGTGTTCTTGACCACTTCGAAGTGGTGCTCGTCCAGGTAGTGGCGGTTGGCCGCCAGCCTCGGCGCGATTTCCTTGGCGACGATGGAGCCGGGGAGATGCCAGGAAGGGTTGAGCACCAGGAAGGTCATCCGATCGCTGAAAACCGGGGTCTTGCTCCGTTCCTTGCCCACCACGACACGCATCGCGAGCACCGCCTGGTCGCCCTCGGCGACCTGCAGCCGGAAATCCGGGATGTTGACCAGGATGTAGCGCGGGCCGAGATCGCCGGGCATCCAGCGCCAGCGTTCCATGTTGAGCTCGAGCTGGCGGCTGCGGGCCGCGATCGGCAACTCGAGCTCGGCCAGCGTCTGGGCATCCAGCTTGCCGCTGGCTTCGCGCCCGTGGCGGGCCTGGAAGTGGGCGACAGCCGCGGCCAGCTCGGGTGGGAGGTCGCCCCTGGCGGCCGCGGCCGGCGCCTGGGCCGCCGAACCGGATGAAGCGCGACCGGCGGCCGAAGACGAGGAGCCCGAAGGGCCGGCTGCTGGAGAAGAAGTACTGGCGGCCGGGCCGGTCAGATCGCCGAGCGCCGCGAGGCGCTCGCGCAGTGCCGCCTCGTCGAGGCTGGCGCCCCGGCTGTGCGGCGCCCCAGCCTGTCCAGGGCCGCGCCGGCCGTCCTGCGCGGCGAGCTGCCGGTAGCGAGCGAGCGCCTGCCGCAGGCGGCCATATTCGGGCGCCGGCGGCGCCAGCGCCAGCAGCGCCGGCCCGAGGGGGGCCGTCCCGGCCAGGGTCTTCTCGAGGACCGCGGCGAGCTCGATGGAGCGCGGCTGCGTGTGCCAGTCGGGATCGAGCCCGTGCGGCGGCAGCCGTCCTTCCGCCAGGTGCGCCGCCATGCTGAGAAAGGCATAGGTGAGGCGAAGATCGAGTGTCACCAGGTCGTTCTCGAGACGCGGGTCGAGGAACGGATCGGGTTCTGGCGCATGCCGCCGGGCCTCCCGCAGCTGGGCGATCATCTCCGCCAGCCGCGCGCCCTGGTAGAGCGCCGGATCGAGCCCTTCGGCGGCCAGCAGGTCGATGGCGCCGATCAGCTCGTCAGCGCGCGGCGACGGACCGCTGGCGCCGCACCAGGCGGGTTGGAAGAGCCGATTGCGGTAGAAGGAGCGCATCTCGCGCCAGGCGAGTCGCGCCATCGGCCGGTCGCGCACCGCCGCCGGCAGCGCCCGCGCCTCGAGGATGGACCGCAAGTGCTGGCCGACGCCAAAGGGCAGCGGCTGCGGCTGGCGCACCAATGGCACGATCTGCGGCACCTGCTCGCCGGGTCGGGTCGGATGGCAGCTCCAACTCGCTCCGGCCAGACTGGCCAGCGCTGCCAGCGCTGCCAGCGCCGCCAGCGCCGCCGTCGCCGGAGACCTGAATAGCCCGACCCTCCCCGGCGGCAGCTGCCGCCGTCTGGCTACCACTTACCCCCCCATTCCTTCTTCATCGCCGCGGTGATCGTTTGGCGCACCCGGGAGAAGTCGTGCCAGGGGTCGGAAGCTAGGGTTTCGAGGCGATGCTGGAGGTTCTGCACCGTGAAGGTGTCGGCGCGCACCGGGGCGCCCAGCTCGTCCCAGGCGAGCGGCGTCGAGATCGGGGCTCCCGGGCGGGCGCGCGTTGAGTAGGCGGCGATCGAGGTCGCGCCGCGGCTGTTGCGCAGATAGTCGATGAAGATCCGCCCCTTGCGGCGCGCCTTGAGCGGATTCGTGGTGTAGCGGTCCGGATCGTTGGCCGCCAGCCGCTCGGCGACCGCGGAGGCGAACCCCTTGAACTCGTCCCAGCTCTGGCGGCGGATGAGCGGCAGCACCACGTGCAGCCCCTTGCCGCCGGTGGTCTTGAGGAAGCTCTGCAGCCCCCCCCCCGATACCGCCAGCTGGTCGCGCAGCTCCAGTGCCGCTCGCGCAACTCTCTCCCAGCCCAGCCCTTCGTCGGGATCGAGATCGAAGACCATGTAGTCGGGCCGTTCGACCCGGTCGCGATGCGCACCCCAGACATGCAGCTCGAGGACGCCCATCTGGACCAGGGCGATGAGCCCAGGCAGCGAGTCGATGGCGCCGTACTCGACGGTCTTCTCGTTTTCCTCGATTGGCACTCGCTCGACCGCCGGCGGGAATTGATCTCCG
Organism: Thermoanaerobaculia bacterium; assembly: GCA_035544875.1. Lineage (GTDB taxonomy): Bacteria > Acidobacteriota > Thermoanaerobaculia > Multivoradales > UBA5704 > JASLEW01. The sequence goes on from DASZZP010000086.1 coordinate 37,719, forward strand.
ACGTGTTTCTGGTAGAAGCACTCGCCGGTCTGCCCCTCGGGGCACCGCACCAGGGTGAGAGGCCGGCCGGCCAGGTGGGGGAGGATCCAGCCGGCCGTCCGCTCGTAGTAGAGCGCCAGGTCGCGCTTGGTCAGCCCTTGTTGCGGGTAGACCACGCGGTCTGGATGGCTGATCCTGACGCCGGCGACCTCGAGCCTCTCGGCGCTGCCTCCTGGCCGCGATCGCCGCGCTGGCTCCGATGAGCGCTCTGGCCGGCGCCTCGCCGGCACGGGCGCCGGCGCCTGGGCACGGCGCCGTGCGGCCCCCCGGCCGGCGGCGGGCGCGCGGCCGCGGCCGGCCGCGGCCGCGCGAGCTCCGGTTCCGGCAGCCTTGCGCCGCCCCTGGGGTGGAGCGGGGGCTGCCCGGCGCGGCTTACTGCTCGGCGCTTTCGGCGGCGGGGAAGCACCTTCACGCCGGACCTCGGTCGGCGGCTTGTCTTCGCGCAGGCCCTGGAACGTCGGGTGGCGGAGGCTGCCGTCGGCGGTCCACTCGGTGAAGGCGACCTCGGCCACCAGGCGGGGCGCGACCCAGTGCACGCCGCGCGCCGCGGCGCCGCGCGGCGGGCCCGCGAAGGGCGGCTTCGCCTGCTCGAGGCGGTCGAGCCGCTCGCGCAGCTCATGCAGCGAGCGCTGCGTGAAGCCGGTGCCGACCTTGCCGGCGAAGCGCAGCGCGCCGCCATCGTCGTAGACGCCGAGCAGGAGGGCACCGAAGCCGACGCGAGCGCCCTCGGGGTCGGTGAAGCCGCCAATCACCAGCTCCTGGCGCTCGAGGCACTTGACCTTGAGCCAGTCCTTGCTGCGGCCGCTGCGGTAGGGGAGGTCGAGGCGCTTCGCCACGATCCCTTCGAGGCCAAAGCTGCAGGCCTGGCGGAAGAAGTCCTCGCCCTGGCCGATCACATGATCGCTCCAGCGGATCGGTCCCTGCCCCGCACCCTCGAGCAGCGTCCGCAGCGCCTCCTTGCGCGCCTCGAGCGGCGCCTGACGCAGGTCGTAGCCGTCGAGGTATAGGAGATCGAAGGCGAAGTAGACGATCTCGGGGGCGGAGCGTGCGGAACCCGCCTGGCGCCCTGGCTGCCTGGAGCGCGCCGAGCTATCGCCGCCGTGATCGCCGAGTGCATTCTGCAGTTCCTGGAAGCTGGTCCTGCCGTCGGGAAGCAGCGCCGTGACCTCGCCGTCGAGCAGGGCCGAGTCGGCGGGGAGAGCGGCCGCGGCGGCGGCGACCGAGGCGAAGCGGTCGGTCCAGTCCTTGCCGTGGCGGGTGCTCAGCCTGACCTTGCCCTGCCGCAGCTCGCACAGCACCCGGTAGCCGTCGTACTTGATCTCGTACATCCAGCTCTCGCCGTCGGGCGGCGCGGCGACCAGCGTTGCCAGCTCCGGCTCGAGGGCGCGCGGCATGGCGGCCTTCCGCACCCCGGCCGCCCCCGTCGCTTGCAGCGCTTGCAGGGCCTGGCCGGCCGTCGCATCCCCCGGCGAATGGGAGCCGCCCGCCCGGCTTGCCGCCGCCGGCGCCGCCCGGCGCGCCGATCCGCGCGCGGCTCCCGCCCGGCGGGCGACCTTTTCGGGCCGGCTGGAATGCCAGACCCGGCGCGGGTCGGCGGCGATCTCTTCGATCTCCTCTCCCGAGGCGACGCTCTCGGTCTGCTCGACCACTACCGCGTCGGCGCTGCCGGGCCGCGCCGCCTCGTCGCGCTCTTTGATCAGCAGCCAGTTCTCGCCCTTGTCGCCGGCCCGCCGGCCGGTCATGCGGACCAGGGTCCAGCCGCCGTGCAGCTTCTTGCCGCGCAGCTCGAACTTGAGCTTGCCGGCGCGATAGCTTGCGGCCGGGTCGCCCTCGGTCGAGCTCCAGGTGCCGCGGTCCCATAGCAGCACCGTGCCGCCGCCGTACTCCCCCTGCGGGATGGCCCCTTCGAAGCCGCCGTACTCGAGCGGGTGATCCTCGACGTGGACGGCGAGCCGCTTCTCTGCCGGATCGAGGCTCGGCCCCTTCGGCACCGCCCAGCTCTTGAGCACCCCGTCGAGCTCCAGCCGGAAGTCGTAGTGCAGGCGCCGCGCGGCGTGCTTCTGGATCACGAAGCTCAGCGCCCTTGCCTTCTTGCCCGCCCGGCCGGCCTTCCGTGCCGGGGACGGTTTTCCCGCCGGCTCCGGCGTGCGCGAGAAATCGCGCTTCTTTCTGTACTCCCGGAGGGCCATGCCTCAGGCGCTCCTGCGGCGGCTCGGGGTGCGGGCCGCTCCGTGACGGTGCTTGGAGCGCCCCGGCCGCGATTGCGCGGAGGGTGCGGAGGGCTTCGCCGCTCGGGTACGACTCCCGGCTGCCTTGCGGCCGGATCGCGATGTTCGCCCGGCGCGTCGTGTCCGTCCGGCGCCTCCTGTTTGGCCTGTGCTCCCTGCGCGAGTGGTTCGGGGCATTGCGGACCTCCCTCGGGCATTGCCCTGAGCGCCTGGTAGGGCAAGATGCGTGCCTTGCCCGCCGCGGCTCGGCGACGACGCTCGCCGGCGTGCCTCTGCGGCGATGGCCTTTCGGCGAAAGCAAGGGGCGGGGTCGCCATCCCCGATCGGTGCGGCCTCGGCGCCCGCGGGCCGGTGGGCGGTGGCGCCCGCCTTGTAACCGCTACAAAGGCAACGGAGAATCCCAAGGCCGGTCGGGACTCGGCCGCCAGATTAGACTTGGTAGGATGGCCTGCGGATGACTACGATGGACGACGCGCCGGACGGTTCTTGCACGGACAGCTCTTGCATCGAGTGCAATGGCCGCACGACGGGCTTGGCGCTCCTCTTTCTCCTGCTCGCCGCCAGCCTGGTCGTATGGCAGGGTTGTGGCCGCGCGCGCCCGCCCGAGGCCGGTGCCGCCGGTTCGCGCCGTGACCCGCCGAGGAAGATGGAAGTGGTCGAGATCGAGGGCGACAAGCTCAAGACCGGTATCGCCCCGGATGACGCCGCGCTTCTGGCCAGGGTCAAGGAGGCGCTTGCCTCCGACCCGGAGCTTCGCACGCAGCGGATCGAGGTCGATGCCCAGTCCGGGAAGGTGGCCCTGTGGGGGAGGGTCGATCGCGCCAGCGCGCGCACTCTCGCCGAGCAACGGGCCCGCCAGACGCGGGGTGTCGCCTCGGTCCACAACCTGATCAAGGTCGAGGCGCCCCTGGGCGGGACAAGAACCCGGCCGCCTTGAGACCGGTGCAGGAACCGAGCCGATTTCATTCAAGTCCTCAGCCGATCCCGAGGGATGAAACGACACTGCGATGTGGCGGTGGGGGCCTACTCGAAGCATCGATCGGATCGCCCCCCGCAACCCCCGCGAGTCCCCTTCCCGGTTGTCGGAAGCCGCCGGGTCCCGACCTCCGGGAAGTGCCGCACGTCCATCACCGGACGTGCGGCCTGCCCGGCGGCGCCGGGGGGGAAGGGGACGCCCCCTCCCTCTTGCTCCGGAGAGTATCGTTTTAGACGAGCGCAGACCGGGTCGCGTCCCGACGGCTGTCTCGCTTACCCGGGATCTGGCTGCATGGGCGCGGAAATTGCTGTCCCTCGTTCCAGGGCCGGAACTTTGGGTCCCCTGGGGAGAAGCGATATGAGACGCAAAGCGCTGTACGCGGCGGCAGCCTTCTGTCTCGGGTTGGCGCCGCTGCTGCTTGCCGGATGCAGCCGGGAAGATCGGCCGGTCATCGAGACCCGCCGCGACGCCAAGGGCAACGAACAGATCCACATCGACAACGAGCGCCTCAAGAGCAACCTCGAAAAGGCGAATCAGGAGCTGAAGAAGGACGCCAGCAACCTCGGCAAGGCCATCGAGGATGGGGCGAAGAAGATCGACGACCGGGTGGGCCCGGCCGCCCGCGAGGCGTTGAGCGACGCGGTGATCACCACGCGGGTCAAGGCTCGGCTGGTGGCGGCGCCGGACCTCGGCGGCATTCACATCCACGTCGACACACGGGACGGTCAGGTCACGCTGAGCGGCACGGTAGCGACCGAGGAAGCGAAGCTCGAGGCCCAGAAGATCACGCGCCGCACCGAAGGCGTGCAAGGGGTCGTCAACCAGCTGCAGGTGGGAACGGTCGGTTAGCGTTAGCCCGGCCCTCCCCCCGACCGCCGGGGATCCCGGCGCGCCCGAGGGTTCATTCGAGAGTCCGACCCTTTTGGCTCCTCATGAGTCTTGGCCCGCCCGCCGCCACTGCCCGGTGGCGATCTCAGCGCCGGCATCGCCGAGCCGGTCGCGGCACATCGCCGAGATGGCTCCGGCGACTGGCGCTGTGCGCTCTGCTGGTGGTTCCCACACTGGCCGCTGCGCTGGCCAGCGGCGATCTCGCGGATCCCGTCGATCTCAGGAGTGATCCTCGCCTGATCGTCGAAGCGCCGCCTGCCCTCCAAGGCGTGGCGGCGCGGCTCCGGGAGCTTCCGGCCGCGAAGCTCGAGGCGGTGCTGCGGCTGACCGGGCAAGCCGGGTTCGGCGCGCCGATCAGGGTCATCCTGGTCGCCGAGGGTACGCCGGCGGCGCGCGAGGCCCCGCCGTGGATCGCCGGCTACACCACCGGCGCCGGTGGCGTAGTGGTGCTGTTCCCGGCGCGCGCTCCGACCTATCCCGATTCCTCGCTCGAAGACGTCTTGCGGCACGAGATCGCTCATGTCCTCGCGGCCCGCGCCACGGCCGGCCACCCCCTGCCGCGCTGGTTCGACGAAGGGCTGGCGATGATCGCCGGTAACAGCTGGGGCCTCGACGATCGCTCACGAGTCATGCTCGCTCTGCTGGTCGACGGCGAGCTGTCGCTGGCAGAGCTCGACCGGCGCTTTGGCGCCGGCGAGCGGCAGGTCGCCAGCGCCTATGCCATTGCCGGCGCCATGGTGCGCGAGATGGTGCAACGCTCGGGCGCCGCGGCGCCTGGGCGCATCCTCGCCGGAGTCGCCGCCGGCCTGCCTTTCGCGAGTGCTTTCGCGCAGGCCACCGGCACTCCGCTCGCCGCCTTCGAGGCTGATTTTTGGAGCGGCCACTCGCTGCGGCGCTGGCTGCCGCTGATGACCAGTTCGGCGACCCTCTGGCTGGGGATCACCCTGCTCGCCCTCGCCGCGGCTCGGCGGCGCCGGCTCCGCGCGGCGGCCCTGCGGGAGCGCTGGGAGGAAGAAGAGAGGGACGTGGAGCAGGACGGCCCGGGCCATGAGCCCTCCTGAAAGCCGTCTGGACGCCTGACGGATCAATCCTCCTTGGCGTGCGGGCCGCGTCCGGCGCGCGCATCCGGCGCCGCCCGGGTGGCGCGGCCGGCGGCGGCCTCAGGTCGGTTCAGGGGCGGGCTCGGCGGCAGCGGGGGACGGCGCGTCGGTAGCCAGCTCGCCCTCCCAGCGCGCGACCACGGCGGTGGCGAGGCAGTTGCCGATCACGTTCACCGCGGTGCGGCCCATGTCCATCAGGGCGTCGATGCCGACCAGGATGAAAATCGGCTCGGCCGGCAGCCGGAAGGAGGCCGCGGTGCCCAGCAAGATGACCAGGCCCGCCCGCGGCACTCCGGCGACGCCCTTGCTGGCCAGCATCAGGGTGAACACCATGAGCAGCTGCTGTCCCAGGCTGAGGTGGATGCCCGCGACCTGGGCCACGAAGACCGAGGCCAGCGTCAGGTAGAGCGCCGAGCCGTCGAGGTTGAAGCTGTAGCCGGTCGGCATCACGAACGCCACGATCTGGCGCGGCACGCCGAAGCGCTCCATCGCTTCCATCGCCCGCGGCAGCGCCGCCTCCGAGCTGGTCGTGGCAAAGGCGATCGAGGCCGGCTCGGCGACGGCGAGCACGAACCTGCGCAGCGGCACCCTGGCCAGCAGGGCGGCGGGCAGCAGCACCAGCAGCAGGAAGGCGGCGAGCGCCACGTAGAGCGTGAGCAGCAGCCGGAGCAGGTTGCCGAGGATGCCGAGACCCAGGTGTCCGACCGTCGAGGCGATCGCGGCGCCCACCCCGACCGGAGCGAACAGCATGACGATGTTGGTCAGCTTAAACATCGTCGCCGAGAGGCTCTCGGCCAGCTGCAGCATCGGCCGCCGCCGGCGCTCGTCGACGAGCGCGAGCGCGATGCCGAAGAGGACGCTGAAGACGACGATCTGCAGCGTCTGGCCTTCCGCCACCGCCTTCGCGATGTTCTCGGGAAAGGCGTGCAACAACATGTCGGAGGGCGTCTGGCGGGGCGCGGCGAGCTGCCCGGCTGCGGCCGCGGCCGGCGGCGGCTTGAGCCCTTCGCCGGCCCGGCTGAGGTTGATCGCCGCCAGGCCGATCAACAAGGCCAGGGTGGTGACCACCTCGAAGTAGACCAGGGCCTTGATCCCCATCCGGCCGACCTGGCGGAGATCGGCATGCCCCGCGATGCCGACCACCAGCGTGCCGAACAGCAGCGGCCCGATGACCATCTTGATCAGGCGCAGGAAGATCTGGCTCAGGACCTGGAGGTTGCCGGCCCAGGCCGGGAAGTCGAAGCCGATCTCGGCGCCGGCCACGATGGCGATCAGGATCCAGGTGGTCAGCGAGCGGCGCAGGCAGCCGTAGGCGGCGAGCACCGCGATCGCCGCCCAGCGCACCGCCGCCAGCACGTCGGGAGAGAGCGCCAGCGCGCCGGAGAGCTGGCCCAGGGTCAGAGCGGCGGCGATCGCCGCGCCCAGCAGCGCCCCAACCAGCAGCCTGTTGCTCACGCTCAAGAGTGGTCCATGACGGCGGCGCCGGCTGGCGGGCGGCCTATTCGACTCAACTAGCCAAGCTCCCGGTTCCCGGTAGATCGCCGCTCTTCCGGGGCCCAGTCGCAAGAAGCTGGTTGCCCGGAGGCCGGCAGATCTATCATTGCCGGCACTCCCTGCAGGTCGGAGTCCGAGGGCTGCTGGGGACCTGCGCGGCGGCGCGGAGCCGCGGATGCACGCCGGGCTCTGGAAAACACGCGGGCGAGTCTAGCACCCGCGGCGCAGCGCGCCCCGGCATCCCGGACGTCGCCGCGTACTATGTACACCAACCGCTACCGGTGTCAGCCTTGGATGGACTCTAGTCCTCGGCGAGATGGCGATCGTGTTGCAGGCTTACATCCGAGGCGCCGCTTCCCTGCTGGGCAGGCGTCACATTCAGCGGACCCTCGGGCGACCGAAACAGCCCTCCGGGGAATGTCGCACGTCCATCACCGGACGTGCGACGGCCGCGCTTTCCGGGAGCGCGCCTCGGTGACCAGCTCCCAGAGGCGGCTCGGTTTGAGCGGGATCTCGAGGATCTCCAGGCCGGGGATTGCGAACGCGTCCTCGAGCGCCTGGGCGAAGAGGGCGCCGACCGGGATCGCCCCGGCCTCGCCGGCGCCCTTGGTGCCCAGGGCGTTGAGCGGCGAGACGGTCTCCAGGTGGCCGACCGAGATCCGCGGCACCTGGAGCGCGGTGGGCAGCAGGAAGTCCATGAAGGAGGCATTGAGCAGCTGGCCGTTGTCGGCGTAGACCAGCTCCTCGTAGTACGAATTGCCGATCCCCTGCGCCACGCCGCCGTGGACCTGGCCGTCGACCAGCAGCGGGTTGAGCAGCCGGCCGCAGTCGTGGACCACCACGTACTTGCGAATGGTGAGCTGCATGGTCTGCGGGTCGACCTCGACGATCATGGCATGCGCGCCGCTCGCCGTGGCGCCGCGGTAGGGGCCGAAGTAGTTGGTCGCCTCGAGCCCCGGTTCGCTCCCCGGCTTGACCGCGCCGCGCATCGGGTTGGCGGCCTTGGCGAGCTCGCCCAGAGAAATGACGCGCGCCGGTGCACCGTGATCCCCTACCCGCGCTGGGGCCACCCGCGCCTCTCCCGCCGCCAGCTCGATCTCTGCCTCGCTCGCGCCGAGCAGCTGGGCGGCCAGCCGCACGGTCTTGGCGCGCACGTCGCGCGCCGCCTCGTAGACGGCGTTGCCGGCCACCACCGCGCCGCGGCTGGCGAAGGTGCCGGTGCCCCAGTGGAACTGGTCGGTGTCGCCGGTCACCACCTCGACGTCGGCGACCGCGACGCCGAGCTGCTCGGCGGCGATCTGGGCGAAGACGGTGAAGTGCCCCTGCCCCTGGGTGCCGACGCCGGTGACCACCGTCACCTTGCCGTTGCTCTGCACCTGCACCCGGGCGCCCTCGAAGGGTCCGATGCCGGTCCCCTCGACGTAGCAGACCACCCCGATCCCCACCGCCCGGCCGGCGGCGCGCAAGCGCGGCTGCTCGTCGCGGACGAAGCTCTCGTAACCGATCATCTCCAGGGCCTTGTCGAGGATCGGCGCGTAGTTGCCGCTGTCGTAGACCAGGGGGGCAAAGTCCTGGTAGATGATCTCGTGGTAGTGGGGGAACTCCTCGGGGGTGAGGAGATTGCGCCGGCGGATCTCGATGCGGTCGATGCCCAGCTCGCGCGCCGCGGCGTCGAGCAGCCGCTCGACCACGAAGACGCCGTGCTGGCGGCCGGCGCCGCGGTAGGGAGTGACGATGGTCTTGTTGGTGAAGACGGCCCGGAACTCGCTCAGGTAGGCCGGTACGCGGTAGGGGCCCATCAACGTGCACTGGCTGTTGAGCGGCACCGTCAGCCCGTACGGGTCGTAGGCGCCGGTGTCGTGGAGGAACGAATCGGCGATGCCGAGGATCCGGCCGTCCGCTGCCAGGGCGATCTCGGCGTCGTGGATCTGGCCGCGCTCCTGGGTGGTGGCGACGAAGTTCTCGGCGCGGTCCTCGATCCACTTGATCGGCCGGTCGAGCTCGATGGCGAGCCAGGGGATGAGCACCTCTTCGGGGTAGAACATCATGATCTTGGGGCCGAAACCGCCGCCGATGAAGGGCGCCACCACCCGCACCTGGTGTTCGGAGAGGCCGAGCATCGCGGCCAGGCCGTTGCGGATCGGGATCGGGGCCTGGGTGGTGTCCCACACCGTCAGCCGCTGGGCGCGCCCGTCCCACTGCGCCACCACGCCGCGGTTCTCGATCGCGGCGGCGGCCCCCCGGTCGTAGAGCAGGCGGCGGCGCAAGACCAGCGCGGCGGCGGCGCGGGCGGCCGCGTAGTCCCCCTTGCGCTGCGGGACCCGCGCCGCGAGGTTGGAGTCGAGGTCCTCGTGCACCAGCGGTGCCCCGGGCAGCAGCGCCCGCTCGAGGTCCACCACCGCCGGCAGCGGCTCGTAGTCGACCGCCATCTCTTCGAGCGCGTCCTCCGCGAGGTAGCGGCTCTCGGCCACCACCAGCGCCACCGCCTCGCCCAGGTGGCGTACCTTGTCGCGGGCGAGCGGCACCTGCGTGCGCTCGTGAAAGACGCTGCCGGCGATCGGCGGCGGCGGCACCAGCAGCGGGCCCGGCTGCCAGTAGCCGCCGAGGTCGGCAGCGGTATAGACGGCGAGCACCCCCGGAAGGGCGCGCGCCCGCGCGACGTCCACGCCGCGAATCCGGGCGTGGGCGTAGGGACTGCGCAGGAAGGCCACATGCCCCATCCGCGGCAGCTCGAGGTCGTCGACGAAGAGCGCCTGGCCGGTGAGCAGGCGCGGGTCCTCGTTGCGCTTGATGCGTTGTCCGACGGGCGGGGTGGTCATCGCTCTGCTCCGCGGGGCTCGGCCGGCGTCTCGCGTGTCACGATCGGTCAGCGCCCCTCGCCGACGAAGGCGACGACGCGCGCGAACGCCGCTTCGCCGCCTTTGAAGCGGAAGGGGAAGCAGCCCAGCCAGACCCGACTGTCGAGCACCTCGTCGATCTGGCCGCCGAGGTTCTCGGCGTGAAAGACGCCGCGCGGGAAGAGCTGGACGTGGGTGCACTGGTAGTCCTCCGGCCAGGGGAAGGCCTCCTCCAGGCGCATGCCGATCTTGGCCTCGACCTCGGGCACCACGTCGGGACGGGCCACCCGGACCTTGGTGTTGAACGGGTGATCGGTCGAGATGGCGTCGACCGCCAGCCAGCGGATGCCGCGGTCGAGCACCCAGTCGCAGAACGGGCGCCGCGGCCCCGGGTGGCGGAGGAAGGCGCGCGGCAGGTCGGGCAGCACCTGGTTGTGGACCTTGTACCAGTCCTCGTTGTAGTAGTGGTGGTAGCCGGTGTGGATGACCAGGATGTCGTCGCGTTCGATGGTGATGCCGGTCTTCTTCTCCCAGCGCTCGAAGTGCTCCGGCCCGTAGATGTCGTAGTCGCCGATGCCGAACTGCGAGAGGTCGACGATGCAGGCCGGGCCGAAGAGCTTGGCGATCGGGATGCCCGAAATGTCCGGGCCGGGGTCGTAGAAGTGGATCGGCGAGTCGAGGTGCGTGGCGATGTGGTTGGTGGTGGTGATGAGCTGGGCGTTGACGCCGTCGAAGGCGAGCTTCTTGACCCACTTGATCGTCGGCCCCTCGTAGAAGGCGAAGGGCGGCGAATCCATGCTGAAGTTCTGCGACAGGTCGAGGACCGTCACCTTGCTGAGATCATAAGGAACGTACACGTCTCCTCCTTTCGGGGCGGCTGCTCAGAGCCCGTGCAGCTCGGCAAAGGCGACCAGCGCCTGCTCGAAGATGGCGAGCGGTGGACGCACCCAGCCGGCGCCGATCTGGCCGACGCCGGCGAGGCGGTGGGCGATGCCGGTGTTGACCCGCGGTGCCAGGCCGAGCTCCACCACCTTGCGCAGGTCGATGCCGGTGGGGGTGCCGCGAAAGGCGAGCGCCGGGATGGTGAAGTGGCGATGCTCGGCGGCGGTGATCTCGTACATCTCGAGGGTGGCCGCGAGCGCGTCATCCGGCGTGCCGCCGATGAAGGTGACGATGGCCGGCGCCGCGGCCATCGCGAAGGCGCCGATGCCGGCGGTCTCGGTGATCGTGCTGTCGCCGATGTCGGGATTGGCGTCGCCGCCGCCGAAGCCGGAGAAGTAGAGCCCTTCGGGAACCGCGGCCGGGGCGGTGAACCAGCGTTCGCCGAGGCCGCTCACCCGGATGCCGAAGTCGGTGCCGTTGCGCGCCATGGCGGTCACCAGGGTGCTCTCGGCGACGCCGTGCGCGGCGTCGGCCATCGCCTTGCACGCCGCCATCACCGGGTTGAGCACCGACAGCGGGTTGTCGCCCAGGAAGCGCAAGACCTCTTCCGCCACCCTTCCCGGAGGGGCCGCCCTGGCCAGCCGCGGCGCCAGCAGCTTGAGATAGAGGAGCGAGCCGGCCTTGTTGCGGTTGTGCCCCTCGTCGCCCATGTGCAGCGCCTCGGCAATCAGCGCCCGCAGGTCGAGGCCGCCGGCGACCGCCACGGCCTCGCCGAGCAGCGGTGCCATGACCTCGTTCATCCAGCGCAGCCGGGCGATCACCTCCGGGCTGAAGGCGCCATAGCGCAGCACCTTGCCGTAGCCCTCGTTGAGGTTCGAGAAGGCGCGGTGACCATGGGTCGCGTCCTCGACCACGTAGACCGCCATCGACGCCGAGGTGACGCCGGCCATCGGGCCGACCGCGCCGTGGTGGTGGCACGGCGCGAAGTCGATCTCGCACCGTTCGACCAGGGCGGCGGCGCCCGCCTCGTCGCCGGCCAGCCCCTCGTACAGCAGCGCGCCGATGACCGCGCCGCGCAGCGGCCCCGACATCCGCTCCCAGGTGATCGGCGGGCCGGCGTGGAGCAGCAGGTTGTCGCGCATGCCGGGAATCGCCTGGCGGGCGGGCGCGACCGCGGTCAGCAGCGGGCGCGAGGCAAACATGCGTTCGAGCGCCGCCCGGTTGGCTTGATCGATGTCCACGTTGGGTCGTCCTCGACTACCCTGCCTGATTGGCCTGCTTGAGCCTGCCCAGCAGCCCGGCCAGCTTCTCGTCGCCACCGGCCGGCGGGCGCCATGCAACCTGTACGGCCGCGGCGCCCTGGGACGCGAGGCTGGCGTGGAACGCTTCCAGGCCGACGTTGACCGCCGCCAGCGGCGCCTCGATCGCGGCCAGGGGGACTGCCGGCGGCTCGCTTTCCGGCCGCCGCTCGGCGATCCGCGTCAGGTACAGGCAGCTCCACTCTACCGCCTCCTCGACTGTGCGGAAGACCCGCGCGCCGCTGCTGGCCAGGGCGTCGATCTGGGCCGCCAGACCCTGCGGGTCCTGGTCGGTGCCGACCACGATCGCGCCCACCGCCAGCGCCCGCCCCGCGGCCGCGGCGCCGGCGCGGGCGGCGGAGACCGCGGGGGCGAGAGCGCCGGCGGGGTCGGGATGGGCGCCGTCGCCGAGGACGACGTCGAGGAGGATGGCGGCCACCTCGGGATCGGCGCTCTCGCGCGCCAGCCGCCGCAGCAGCAGGTCCTGGTCGATCATCGGATGCGGGCGGCCGACCGTGAGCTCGTCGGCGCCCAGGTCGAGCAGCGTATGCCCCCGGCTCTGGTGCGGGTCGCCCAGCCGCTCGGCCGCCGGCGAGGAGAGGTTCGAGAAGATCGGCGCGAGCAGCGCCCCCAACCCCTGCAGCGCCGCGGCGGCCAGCGTGCCGCCGGAGAAGAGGCCGCGCAGATAGCGCTGGCCGGGGGCCGGCGGCGGCGCCGGCGGTTCTGACGGTACTGGCGCCTCGAGCAGGTCGGCGGCGGCTTGTCCCGCTGCCGGCGCCGGGGGAACGGGAGCGTGCGCGGCGGCCAGCAGCGCCACCGCCGTCTCGGCCGCCGCGCTCAGGGTGGCCGCGAAGTGCAGATTGCCCAGCCGCCGCGCCGGCGCCGGCGTGCCGACAAAGTGCACCACCACCGGCTTGCCGGCCTGGAGAGCGGCCGTCAGCAGGCGAGCGGCGACCGGCGGCGCCGGCGGCTTGCCGACCAGCACGATCACTTCCGTCCGCGGGTCGCGGCGCAACAGATCGAGAGCCTGGTGGGCGGTTGCGCCCCCAACCTCGGCGGTGAGATCGCGCCCGCCGGTGCCCAGAGCCTGCGAGACGCCGGCGCCCAGGGCGTGAAGCTGGCTCGCCACCGCCTGCAGCCCGGTGCCCGAGGCGCCGAGCAGGCCGACCGTCCCGCGCCGCACCCGGTTGGCGAAACCCAGGCCGGCGCCGCCGATCAGGGCGGTGCCGCAGTCCGGCCCCAGCACCAGCAGCCCCTTGGCCTGCGCCTCCCGCTTGAGCGCGACCTCCTCGGCGAGCGACACGTTGTCGCTGTAGAGAAAGACATGGCGCCCGAGGTCGAGGGCCTCGCGCGCCACCGCCGCGGCGTAGCGGCCGGCGACCGACACCAGCACCCAGCGCGCCGCCGGAAGCTGCCGCATCGCTCCCGCCAGGCTGCGCGGCCGGAAACCCGCCAGCGGATCAGTGCCTGCCGCCGGCCGGCGCTCGGCCAGCAGCGGGTCGACCCGCGCCAGGGCCTCGCCGGCCGCCGCCTCACTCTCCGCCTTTACTACCACCAGCAGATCGTCGGCGCGGGCGGCGCCGGCTGCCTCGGTTGGCAGCAGGCCGCTCGCCGCGAGGAGCGCAAGGTTGGCCGGGATCGCCATCACCACCGCGGCGTCGAGCACGCCGGGCAAGGCGCCCAGCGATGCCTGCAGCTGCATCAGGACCAGCGAGTCGTGGTAGGCGCCGTGGCGCGCCGCCCAGCGGGTGACCGGTGGCAGGCTCACCGTGGCGGGCTCTGCGCCGATGCCGGCGTTGGTGCGCCGGCTCCTGGCGCTGCGGAGCCTGGCGCGGGGCGCAGGGTGCGCTCCAGGACCCGGCCGGCGGCTAGGAGCGCCTCGTCGCCGCCATAGCGGCCAACGACCTGGAGGCCCAGGGGCAGCCCCTCCGGGCTCATTGCCGAGGGCAAGCCGAGGGCCGGCAGGCCGGCGTGGGTCCAGGGAACGTTCATCACCGGGTCGCCGGTGCTCTCGAGGCCGTGCGGCGCCGGACCAGGGGCGGACGGCGACAGCCAGGCGTCGAGACGATGGGCATCCATGAGGGTTTCGAGCTCGCGGCGCAGCTCCTCGCGGCCGGCTAGCGCGCGGACCAGCGCGGCGCGGCCGACCTGCTGGCCGCGCTCGATCAGCTCGGCCGACCGCGGATGGTAGAGCTCGCGGTAACGGCCGAACCAGGGGGCGTGCACCGCCGCCGCCTCGGCGGCGACGACGAGAATGTTGCGCGCCACGATCTCGTCGAAGTCAGGCAGGGCCGCGACCGGTTCGACCGCGAATCCGGCGGCGGCAAGGCGCTCGCAGGTGGCGCGGAAAGAGGCCAGGCCCCCCGCCGAGGCGTGCGCCAGATAGGGTCCTTCGGGGACTCCCAGGCGGGGCCGGCGGCGCCGCAAGAGCGCCGGCGCCCGCCAGTCGCGGCACAGCAGAGCGGCCGCCGCCTCCGCCACGGCCACTTCCGCCGCCAGCACGCCGACGTGGTCGAGCGAAGGCGCCAGTGGGATGAGTCCGGCCGCCGAGATCCGGCCATAGCTGGGTTTGAAGCCCACCACTCCGCAATAGGCCGCCGGGCGGATGGTCGAGCCGATCGTCTGGGTGCCCAGTGCCAGTGGGCACAACCCGGCGCCCACCGCGGCGGCCGATCCGCTGCTCGAGCCGCCGGGAGTGTGCTCGAGGTGATGCGGATTGCGCGTCGCTCCGGGCGCGAAATAGGCGAACTCGGTGCTGACCGTCTTGCCGAGCACGAGGGCGCCCGCCTGCTTGAGCCGGGTGACGCAGTCGGCTTCCGGCCCCGTGAAGAGCTCAGCCGGCAGCTGGCTGCCGGCGCGCGTCGGCCAGTCCTCGACCCGGAAGACGTCCTTGACCGCCACCGCGACGCCAAACAGCGGCGGCCGGCTCGCCGGCCGCGGATAGCGGACGAGCAGCGCGCGCGCCTCGCGGCGCAGCCGGTCGAACCGGCCCGGCTCGGGCAGCAGCGCGCCGAGCGCCGGCTCGCGTTCGCCGCAGCGGGCCTCGAGCCGGTCGATGTAGGCGGCGAGCGGCAGCCGGCCGGCGCGCAGCGCGGCGGCCAACGTCTTGAACCCGGCCGTCTCGCCGGGCGGCTTCTCAGCGCGCTTTCTCATGCCCAAATCCTGACCCGCAGTCAGTGCCCTCCCGGCTAGGGCTTGGCGCCCAGTCTCCTGGCCGCCAGCAGCACGGCGTCCACGATGTGCTGGTAGCCGGTGCAGCGGCAGAGGTTGCCGGAGATGGCGTGGCGGATCTCGTCCTCCGACGGCTCGGGGTGCTCGGCGAGGAACGGTACCAGCGTCATCAGGAAACCCGGAGTGCAGAACCCGCACTGCAGGCCGTGCGCCTCCCAGAAGGCCTGTTGCAGCGGGTGGAGCTGGTGCGCGCTCGACGCCAGCCCTTCGACCGTTTCCACCGCATGCCCGGCGGCCTGCACCGCCAGCAGCAGGCAGGAACGCACCGGCTCGCCGTCGAGCAGCACCGTGCATGCGCCGCACACCCCGTGCTCGCAGCCCACATGGGTGCCGGTCAACCCCAGCTCGTGGCGCAGGAAGTCGCTGAGCAGCAACCGCGGCTCCACCTCGCTCCGGTAAGCTCGGCCGTTGACGGTCAATTCGACCGTGTGCGCCGTCATGCCGCCCTTCCTCCCTGCGCGCGCGCCGCCGCCCTGGCGAGAGCCCGTTCGGTCAGCACCCGCGCCAGATGCCGCTTGAAGTCCGCCGTGGCATGGATGTCGTCCCGCGGCGCCATCTCGTCGCGCGCGGCCGCGGCCGCCGCGGCGATCCGCGGCGCCTCGAGCCGCTCGCCCAGCAGCAGGCGCGCCGCGGCCGGCGCCGCGAACGGCGCCTGGGCGACGGCGAGGTAGACCAGCCGCGCCTCGGCGCAGCGCTCCTCGGCGTCGAGGGCGACCATCGCCGCCACCCCCACCTGGGCGAAGTCGCCGGGACGGCGGGCAGCCTCGAGGAAGCACCAGCCGGAGCGCGGCGGCGGCGGCGGGATCTCCATCTCTACCAGGATCTCGTCGGGGGCGAGAGCCGTCGTGAAGAGCCCGGTGAAGAAATCCGCCGCCCCCACCCAGCGATCGCCGCCGGTGCGCCGCAGCCGCAGCCGTGCCTGCAACGCCACCGCCACCGCCGGCAGCTCGGCGGCGGGGTCCGCATGGGCCAGGCTGCCGCCGAGCGTCCCCCGGTTGCGGATCTGGGGATGGGCGATCGCCGGCACCGCTTCGCCGAGCAGGGGTGCCAGCTCGGCGACCAGCGGCTCCCTCTCCAGCCGGCGCTGCCGGGTCATCGCGCCGATAAGCAACCCCCCGTCCTCGCCGCGGCGCACGAAGTCCAGCTCTCCCAGCCGGTTGAGGTCGACCAGCAGCGCCGGCCGCGCCAGCCGGAAGTTGAGCATGGGCACCAGACTCTGCCCTCCGGCCAGCACCTTCGCCTCTTCCCCGCGCCGCGCCAAGACCTCCAGTGCCGCCCCCACCTCTTCCGGCGCCACATACTCGAAAGCCGCTGGCTTCATCCCACCTCCCGCTGCCTGGTCCCGAGGAGCCGGATTCTACAGCCGCCGGCCTTCAGGTCGAGCGCAGCGCCCTTTTTCAGGCAGCGGGCGCGGAAAACGGGCGCCGGCCTCAGAAGTCGTTGCGGAAGATGGCGCCGCCTTTCATCACGAGCTTGACCGACTCGAGGACTCGCACGTCGGCCAGCGGGTCGCCGTCGACCGCGATCAGATCGGCATAGCGGCCCGGTTCGAGAGTGCCCACGCGGTCGGACCAGCCGAGCAGATCCGCGGCGTTCACGGTCGCCGCCTGGATCGCCTGCAGAGGAGTGAGCCCGAGCTTGACCATGACGGCGAACTCGCGCGCGTTGAGGCCGTGGGGGTAGACCCCGGAGTCGGTGCCGAAGGCCACCTTGACGCCCTCCTGGAAGGCGCGCGCGACATTCTTGCGCGCCTCCGGGATGACCGCTCTGGCCTTGGCCGCCATGCCGGCCGTGAGGCCGAGCTTGCCAAGATTGTCGAGCAGCCAGTCGCCGAGATAGAGCGTCGCCACGAGATAGGTCCCGTGCTGCTTCATGAGCTTGATGCCCTCTTCGTCGATGTAGCTGCCATGCTCGACCGAATCGACGCCCGCCAGGACGGCGTTCTTGATGCCGAGGGCGCCGTGGGCGTGCGCCGCGACCCGGCGCCCCAGCGAATGCGCAGTCTCGACGATGGCGCGCATCTCCGCCAGGCTGTACTGCGCCGCCTGTGGGTTGTCGCCCTCGGAGAGCACACCGCCGGTCGCCATGAATTTGATCACGTCGGCGCCGTACTTGATGTCCCAGCGCACCTTTGCGGTCACGGCATCCACTCCATCGGCGACGCCGGCGGATTGATGGTCGTACTCGGCGGGGAGCAGGTTGTTGTCGGAATGCCCACCCGTGATTCCGAGGGCGGGTCCGGAGACGAGGAGGCGCGGCCCCTCGATGTCGCCGGCGTTGATGCCGTCGCGAACCGCCACGTCGCTGAAGCCCCCGGCATGTACGTTGCGGGCGGTGGTGAATCCGGCGCGGAGAGTGAGTCGGGCGTTCTTGACTCCGGTGACTGTGGCGCGGGGAACGGAGATGCCGAGCCCCCTGAAACCGGTGTCGCCGGGCTCGTAGGTCAGGTGGGTGTGGGCATCGATCAGCCCCGGCAAGCAGGTCGCCCGCGACAGGTCCATGGGCGTGATCCCGGCGGGAAGAGCGTTGGACGCGGACGGTCCGACAGCCGTGATTTTGCCGTCCGCGAAGATCACCACCTGGTCCGCGAGAACCTTGCCCGACCGGACGTCGAGGAGCTTGCCGCAGCGGACTGCTCCGGACTCGGCGGCGGCAGGGAGCGCGGCCGCGGCAATGGCCAACGGCAGGAGGAGCGCCGAAGATGCCAGGAGTCTCGAGGCAAACGCGGCTCGTACGCTGCGGAGGGGCTTCGCCTTCATGGTTCGTTCTCCGTCGTTGTCCATCAGGCTGGTGACAGGAAGCGGAGCAGCTGCCTTGGCACGGCCCGGATTGTAGCCGGTCCCCCGGGAGTCGACGATCCCATTCTTGTCGGTCTTTCTCCGACATGCAGCCGGGTCGTGCTCTGACCTGTCTTGACGCCCTGCGCCGATGGCCGCGAGCCGCCTGCGTTCATACCATGACGATGCAGGGCAGTGACGGCAAGCGCAAGCAGCGCAACGACCGACACGGACGCAAGGGAGGGATCAGGCGATGGACACCAAGCTGAAGATGAACCGGAAGGCGGCGAAGGCTCCGAATGCCGCGACGATGCCGGTGGTCGCTCCTACGCGGCGCCGCCCGCGCGCCATGAGGCTGGCTGTCGTCGCGGTAGCGGCCGCGCTCCTGCCGCTGCTCGTCTGTGCCCGCTCCGCCGAGGCTGCCGCCTCCCAGCAGGCCTTCGCCGTGATCGTCAATGGCGACGATTCCTTCACCCACAACTTCAACGTCTCTCTGGCGCTCGAGGCTCTCGCGCACCTTCAGTACCCGCCGCAGAACACGTTCGTCCTGGCGGCGAAGGTCGAGGCTACGGATCCGGGAAGCGCTGCCATCCACTGGGTGGCGGCGACCAACCAGGGGCTGGAAGAAACCACGCGCGCGCTGCGTACCAGGATGCACGCCGAAGACCTCTTGCTGATCTATCTGACCGGCCATGGTTTTCGCGCCTTCGGACACGCGGAGCTCAAGCTTTCGCGCGGCTCGGTCAGCGCCGAGAGCTTCATGCACGCCGTCTCGGTGCTGCCCTTCGGCAAGCTCATCCTGATCGCCGATCAGTGCGACTCGGGCGGCTTCGTGAACGCCGCCGGCAAGCTGGGGCGCAACGTGGTGGCGGTGTCGAGCGCCGACGACCACCACGAGGTCCGCTGCGAGCCGTTCATCCGTCCGTTCTGGCAGGCCGCGATCGCCTCCGACCCGGCAGGCGCCGGCGCCGCCTCGGTGGAGGCGTCCTTCAAGGCGGGAGAGGCCAGCCTCGCCCGCAGCCTGGGCACGGTCGAGCAGATCGCGCCGCAGTACCTCGCCACCGGCAACTGCCGGGAGCACTCGAACCAGCTCTCGGTCGCCCCGGCGCTCGCGGCCCTGGCGTCGAGCGGCGAGCCGCAACCCGCGGGCCGGTGAGCCGCGCGCCTTCGCCGCGGATGGCGCGACCCGCCCCCTCCCCTGGCTGGCGCACGGACCAATTTCGGTCTACCGCGGCTTGGGCTGTGCCATGGTGCTCAGGATGAGCGGCTTGCGCGGCGGCTGGTTGAAATCGAAGTCGGCGCGCAGGTCGCCGAGAATCGACGACACCTCGCGCACCGTTGGCCGCGGGTCGGGCCGGCCGTCGGTCGCCGGATCGAGGCGCTGGCTGCCGAGGAAGAGATCCTCGATGAACTTGACGTAGGCGTCGAAGGAGAGCGTCTGGTGGTCGATGAAGCCGGCTTTGGCGTAGGGGCTGATCACGAGCCCCGGCACCCGGATGCCGTATCCGTTTTGGTCTTCCTTGGGCGGCACCACGTGGTCATAGAAGCCGCCAAAGTCGTCCCAGGCTAGGAAGATGGCGGTGTCGTTCCAGTTGGGGCCCTGCATGACGGCGTCGATCAGCGAGGTGACGTAGGCCTGGCCCACGCTCACCAGCGCGGGCGGGTGCTCGCTCACGCCGCCGCCGGGGATGACCCACGATACGGCAGGGAGGGTGCCGTTCTGGGCGGCGAGATAGAACTCGCTGGTGTCCTTGATGTTGCCCAGCTCGCCATCCTGCTTGACTGTGGTGAAGAACGGCAGCGGGTTCCAGATGCCTGAGGTCGCGGCGCTCTGCGCGATGTGCGGCGTCCCCATCTCGTCGGCGTCTTCGGTATCCGGCTGGGTGCTTTTGAAAACGTAATAGCCCCAGCTGATCCCCTGGCGGTGCAGCAGGTAGGTTAGGTCGGTCCAGGCGTAGTGGGGCGTCGTCCGGTTGCCCAGGAAGCCGGGCGGGAATGGCGGATCGTCGAGGGCATTGACGCAGGTCATCGGGTTGTCGTTGCGGCAGGCGGCCGACCACTCCGACACCAGGAACAGGTGCGCGGGCAGGCTCCACGAGGCGTTGGGCTCGAACATGTGGTCCTGCAGCACGAAGTTGCGCGCGTAGGCCCAGTAGTTCGGGATCTCGCGCTCGTCATGCCAGCCCATGACGTCCGTGCCGGTGCCGCCGCACGCCGGATCGAGCGGATCGCGGCAGCCGCTCGATGCCGACTCCGCCTCGGCGATGAAGCCGTCCATCGCGCCGTGATTGACGTCGTTCTTCTGCGAGTCGAGGCCGTGCGGCCCGCCGTGATTGCGGTCGGCGGCGTCGTGGAACGGCCTGATGCAATGGTTGGTCACCGGGTCCCAGACGCAGACCGCCGGCCGGCCGCGGCGCATCGGAATGCCTTCGGCGCCCGGGAAGGTGCCGAAGTAGTGGTCGAAGGAGCGGTTCTCCTGCATGATGATCACGATGTGCTTGAGCTTGTGGATGCCGCGCGCCTCCGGCTCGGGGAGTCGCCGCGCCTCGCCCCGTAATCCTGCCGCCCCCGCCGCCAGCAGCGGGACGGCGAGCAGCAAGGCGAGGGTGTAGGCGAGGGGCCGCGGGACTCCCACCGATGCCGTGAGCCGCTCGCGCACGGTGGAGGAGCGGCCGCTGGAGCCGCGAGGGGCCGGAGACGTGGGCTGCTGGGCATCGAGGTCTTGGCGCATGACGCTCCTTCCTACTCGCCAGAGCCCCAGGCCCCGGAGAGGCACCCTAGCCTAACTCAGGTTCGCCCCGCATGGGGAGGGGAAGCGATCGATGAGCCGGCGCCGGCCCCGTTCAGAACGCGGCGGTGAAGACCAGGCCGCGCTTGCCGGGCGCGACGATCGGAGAGAGCGCCACCTTCACCCGCAGGTTGCGGTTGATGCGGGCGACGGCCTTGCCGACCCCGGCGCCGATCAGCGCGCCCGCGGTGACGTCGGAGGCGAAGTGCCCGTTGAGGCGCAGGCGGGCGAAACCGACGAGGCCGGCCGAGCCGTAGGCGGCGACCTGGACCCAGGGCGCGCGGTAGGCGGAGGTGATGACCGAAGCCACGGCGAACGCCTGGGTGGCGTCCCCCGACGGGAACGAAGCGCTGCCGCCGCCCGGCCTGAAATGGAAAGTGCCCTGGTGCTGGCTCGGACGGCTGCGTCCGACGGCGAACTTGAGCGCCGGGGTGATGACGCCGGAGGCGATGGCGCTGGCGATCAGCCCGTCGATGGCGACATTCTTCGCTTTGGTGTCGTCGGCGATGGCGCCGCCAAGATAGAAGCCGCCGAGGATGGCGAAAGAAGGGCCGCGGCCGAGCTGCTCGAAGTCGGTTGCCAGATGGTTCTCCAGGGAGCTGTGGCCGCGCAGCACCTGCCGCTGCACCCAGCTGTCGGTGGTGGCCGCCGCCCCGACCGCCAGCACCTTGAGCGAAAAGAGCGTCCACTCGTGTCCGCCCCAGCGGAGGGGCGCGGTGAAGATCGACCGCGAGTCGGCGAGCAGCAGCCGCAGCGGGTTCGGCTCTTTCTTGACGTCCGCTTCCGCGCCGGCCGCGGTCTGCCCGCCGCCGGCGCTCGCGGCGCGGCCGTCAAAATCGAGCCCCGCCTCGGGGTGGGCGTCCTGGGCGAGCCCCGGCAATGCCGCCAGCGCCACGACGCAGAGGGCCGACGCGAGAACCGTCCTGGCGGCGGGCGGTCCAACCTTGACGTCTCTCACGAACGCATCCTCCATGGCGGCGGCGGTAGCTCTCCGCATCAGGTGAGTCCGCCACGCAAACCCGCGCCAGGTCTCGCCAGGTCTCACCCGGGCTCGATCTAGTGCTTCTGCCGCTGCCAGACCAGAACGGCGGTGACCAGCAACCCGATCACCACCACCGCGGCGCGGGCTTTTTCCTTGCCGATGGCGCGCGCGAAGAGGGCTCCGCCGTAACCGCCGGCGATCGAGCCCGCCATCATGATCAGCGCCACCGGCCAGACCACCACCCCGCGGACGATGAAGTAGGCCGCCGCCACGCCGTTGATGCAGAAGGTGAAGAAATTCTTGAGCCCGTTCATGGCGTGGATGTCCGAGAGGCCGAGAAAGCCGAGCACGGCGAGCATCAGGATGCCGATCGCGGCGCCGAAGTAGCCACCGTAGACCGCGATCCCGAACTGCAGCAGGATGGCGAACGTCCAGCGCCCCGAGGCGATGTGACGCGGTTGGGAGCCGTTTTCAGCGGCCTCGCCCGCGGCCGGGGCGGCCGGCGGCCGCTCGTCCGCGGTGGACGAGCGGCATTCCCCGGAGGGATCTCCCGGCGGATTTTTCCTGCCGCGGGAGGTGATTCCCTGCACGATGAACAGAAGGGTCGCGAACAGCACCAGCAGCGGCGCCAGGCCGGCGAAGATCTTCTCCGGAGTGCTCAGCAGCAGGACCGAGCCGAGTGCGCCGCCCAGCACGCTGGGGAGCACCAGGGTCTTGAGCCATTGGCGGTGAGTCTCGACCTCGCGCCGGTAGCCGAACATGCTGGCCAGCACACCGGGCAGGAGCGCCACCGTCGAGGTCGCATTGGCGGTGATCGCCGGCTCGCCCAGCAGCACCAGGGTGGGGAACGAGACGATCGTGCCCCCGCCCGCCATCGCGTTCATCACCCCGGCCACCACCGAGGCGGCGACCATCGCCACGATCTCTCCGGCCCCCATGAGGCCTGCGATTATGCCCCAACCGGCCGAGTCATCGCTCGCGGTCCGCGCTCGCCCCTACTCGCTGGGCGACACGGGGCAGCCCCACCGGGATAGAGTGCTGTCGTTTTGCGACCCTCCCGGCGAGAGGACAGGTCTGTCTACCGGAAGTCGTAGCTCGGAATGGCGAGCATTTCGGAGAGAGCCCAGAAGCGTTCGCCGCGGACCGAAAGGGTACCGTCGCGTTTCTGCACGACGCCTTCGACGACCAGGCCGGGCGAGCCGACGATGAGCCGGCGATGGCGCTGCAGGAGGTCGGGCGTGATGATGGCTTGCGACATGCCGGTCTCGTCCTCGAGGGTGAGGAAGAGGAGCCCCTTGGCGGTGCCGGGGCGCTGGCGGACGATCACCGAGCCGGCGGTGCGCACCCGGTCGCCGTTGCGGTAGCGGTCGAGGTCGACGGCGGCGACCACCCCCCGCTTCTTGAGCTGCGCCCGCCGGTAGGAGAGCGGATGGGGTCCCAGGGTCAGCTGGGTGCCGGCGTAATCGGCCTGGGTCTCCTCGATGGGGGTCATCTCGGTCAGCGGTGAGGGTTCGGGGTCGTCGAGGCTCTCCAGCAGCGGTCCGGACGGTTTGCCGAGGCGCGCCACCTGCCACAGGGCGGCGCGGCGGCTGATGCCGAAGCAGGCGAGGGCGCCGATGCCGGCCAGCGTCTGGAGCTCGTGGTCGCGCAGGTCGCAGCGCCGGACGAGGTCGTCGGGGGTGGCGAAAGGGACCCGTGCCTGCTCTTCCTCGATGGCCTGCCCGGCCTTGACGCGCAGGCCGCGGATGTAACGGAGCCCCAGGCGGATCGCGCCCGCCGGCGCCGGAAATGGGCCTGTCTCCGGCGTTGCGCTCGGTCGGACTCGCTCAACGTACTGCTCGTACGCCTCGCTCGTCCGGCCTTCGCGCGCCTTGGATCCAGGCCCATTTGCGGCGTCGGGCGCCTCCGCGCCCGGTCGCTCCTCCCAGCGGCACCTCCACCCCGAGTGCACGACGTCGATCGGCCGGATCTCGACGCCGCGCCGCGCGGCGTCCTTGACCAGGGTCGCCGGGTGGTAGAAACCCATCGGCCAGGCGTTGAGCAGCCCGAGATAGAAGGCAGTGGGGTGATGGGCCTTGAGGTAGGCGCTGGCGTAGGCGATGAGCGCGAAGCTCGCGGCATGAGATTCCGGAAAGCCGTAGAGCGCAAACGAGGTGATGCCCTTGACGATGGTTTCCTGGGCCTCGCCGGTGATGCCGCGCTCGTTCATGCCGGTGCGCAGCCGGGCTTCGATCGCCTGCATGCGTTCGGCAGAGCGCTTGAAACCCATCGCCCGCCGCAGCTCCTCGGCCTCGCCGCCGCTGAAGCCGGCCGCCACCATGGCGATGCGCAGCAGCTGCTCCTGGAAGATCGGCACCCCGAGCGTCCGCTTCAGGATCGGCTCGAGGCTCGGGTGGGGGTAGGTCACCGGCTGGCGGCCGACCCGCCGCTCGAAGAAGGGGCTCGCCATGTTGCCGGCGATCGGACCGGGACGGATGATCGCCACCTGGATCACCAGGTCGTAGAAGTGGCGCGGGCTGTTGCGCGGCAGCGAGGCCATCTGCGCCCGGCTCTCCACCTGGAAGACGCCCACCGTGTCGGCGCGCCGCAGCATCTCGTACACCTTCGGGTCATCGGGCGGCAGGTGCGCGAGGTCGATCTGCACCCCCTCGCGGCTGCGGATGGTCGGCACCGCCTCCTCCAGGGCGTTGAGCATTCCCAGGCCCAGCAGGTCGACCTTGATGATGCCGAGGTCGGCGCAGTCGTCCTTGTCCCACTGCACCACGACCCGGCCCGGCATCGCGGCCGGCTCGAGCGGCACCACCTCGTCGAGGCGGCCGGCGGCGAGCACCATGCCGCCCGAATGCTGCCCGAGGTGGCGGGGCAGGTTGTGGATGCGGGTCCACATCTCGGTGAACAGGCGCATGCGCTGCTCGCCGGGGTCGAACCCGGCGGCGGCGAGCTCGGCGTTGAACGACTTGTCATCGCCGCGCGCCAGGTCGTAGTTGAAGGAGCCGAGCTGGCCGGCGAGCTTGTCGATCTGCTCCGCCGAGTAGCCGAATGCCTTGGCCACCTCGCGGGTGGCCGAGCGGTCGCGGTAGGTGATGACGTTGGCGGTCATCGCCGCGCCGTGCGCGCCGTAGCGCTGGTAGACGTGCTGGATGACCCGTTCGCGCTGGTCGCCCGAGGGGAGGTCGAGGTCGATGTCCGGCCACTCGCCGCGCTCCTCGGAGAGGAAGCGCTCGAACAGCAGGTCCATCTTCACCGGGTCGACCGCGGTGATCGACAGCGCGTAGCAGACCGCGCTATTGGCGGCCGAGCCGCGCCCCTGGACCAGGATGCCGCGCTCGAGGCAGAAGCGGACGATGTCCCAGACGATCAGGAAATAGCCGGCGAGGTCGAGCTTGTCGATCAGGTCGAGCTCTTTCTGGATCTGCGCCTGGGCCTTGCCGGTGAGCGGACGGAAGCGCCCGCGGGCGCCGTTCCAGGCGACGTGCCGCAGGTAGGAGGAAGGGGTCTCGCCCGGCGGCAGCGGGTAGGCGGGGAAGCGATAGCCGAGATCGGCCAGGGTGAAGTCGAGCCGCGCGGCGAGATCGGCGGTGGCGGCGATGGCCTCCGGCAGGTCGGCGAACAGCCGCTCCATCTCGGCGCCGCTCTTCAAGTGCCGTTCCCGATGGCCGGCGAGCAGCCCGCCTGCCGCGTCGAGCGTGGTGTGAGTGCGGATCGCGGTCAGCACGTCGTGCAGCGGCTTGTCCGCGGGGGCGGCGTAGCGCGTGCCGTTGGTGGCGAGGAGCGGCAGCCGGAGCTGCCGGGCGAGGTCGACGAGCGCCCGGTTGCGGTGCTCCTGGTCGCGCCGGCGATGGCGCTGCAGCTCGACGTGGAGGCGCCCCGGGAAGATCGCGGCGAGCCGTTCGAGAAGCCGCCGCGCGTTCTTCAGGGGGTCGGCGAAAACATCGCAGATTTGCCCGGAGGGCCCCAAGGCCGGGTAGGGACCCGGCCGCCCAACTAAGGCCGGGCAGGGACCTGGCCGCCCAACTAAGGCCGGGTAGGGACCCGGCCGCCCAACTAAGGCCGGGCAGGGACCCGGCCGCCCAATAAATGCCCCGCCCGGCGCGAGTGCCTGCGCCAGCGGCCCTTCCCCTCCCCCGGTCAGGCAGTGGAGGCCGCCGGCGTGCTCGGCGATCAGCTCCCAGGTGGCACGCGCCTCGCCTTTGGGGTGGCCGAGCGCCGCGGCGGTGAGCAGCCGGCAGAGGTTGCGGTAGCCGGCCCGGCTCTCGACCAGCAGGGTGAGCCGGGCGGCAGGCGGCTCGCGGTTTGGTAGCGACCCGGCCGGCTGTGGCGGCGGCTCCGGCACTATTCCGAGGGGTCCTCGGGGTCCCAGGGGTCCTCTGGGATCGATCCCTTGCGGCGGTCCCGGCTTCTCCGCGAGCACGATCTCCGCGCCGACCAGCGCCCGCACCCCCGCCTGCCGGGCTGCCTGGTAGAAGCGCGGCGCGCCATAGACGCCGTTGACGTCGACCAGCGCCACCGCCGGCAGCTCGACGGCCGCCGCCCGCTGCATCAGGTCTTCGGGCAGCGAGGCCCCTCTCAGGAACGAGAACGCCGAGGCGGCGTGCAGCTCGATGTAAGGAGTCTGGCGAGTCCTGGAGCGCGCCTTGGGGCGGCTCTTGCTGAGGGTTTCCGCGCCGGGGGGAGTGGGCGCCGCGCGCGGTCTGGAGTACGACCGCTGCCTGGACTTCTCCTTGCGCGCCCCCGGCGAGGTGGCGAGCCCCGCCGGCGAAGAGCCGAAGCTGCGCCCCGCCGGCTCGAACATGTCCAGCCACTCGCCTGCCTTTTCCCCCGGTTTTCCCGGGGGCTCCGGGGATCCTGGGGGCGGGGGGAGAGCGGGGGGAGTGGGAGGACCGCCGCGCTTCGTCGCCACCCGGTCAGCATAGGCGGTAATAAAGCGTAAGTCAAGTCCTCGAGTACCCTCTCCGGGCGCCGTCACAGCTCTGCATCCGCGTGGCGTTGGCCGGTAAGAAACGGCACCGCCCACAACGACAGGAGCTCACTAACTTAACGAGCGTTTTTCTGCCGCCAAGCTCGCCGGCGGGGGGGCGGCGACACACACCCAATGGCGGGACCGACGGGGGCTGCCACATACCCTTGATCAGAATGCGAAGGGGCTGCCAGCGAGCCGCGACTGCTCGGTGCCGCCTTGGCGGCGGCCCCTGGCGCTACTGGGGTGAGGGGGGTGGCGGCGAGCCGGCCGGGGGGCCGCCGGGCGGCCGGCGCAGGCGGAGGCCGGGAGCCAGCTCGCGCAGCCGGCGCCGCTCCTGCTCCGCCTTGGCGCCGAGCGCCGCGCCGGCCCGCCGCGCTTGCACCGCCGCCACCGTGGAGGCGACCGCGGCTTCGGGAGTCTCGACGCCGTCGACCCAGATCCGGCCGCGCTCCCAGCGCAGATTGCGGCGCACGGCTTCGACCTGGACCGCGACCCCATCCTGCTCGGCGCGGCATCCGCGGGTCGCGGCTGGCGTCAGCGCCACCGCGGCTGGCGCCACCACCGCCGCCGGCATCAGGTGGCGGCAGCTTTCGCGGCTCGGGTTGCAGGCGCCGCACAGCAGCGCGGCGACTCCAGCCAGGACCGGCATCCGACCGCGCGCCGGCCACCGCCATCGGCGCATCGGGAAGAGGCCGCGTCCGGGCGGCCGCTCGTCCCCGAGGACCAGCACCAGAGCTGTCGCGATGGGCGGGCCGCCGCCCCGTCCCTGGTAACCCCCCAGCCGATACGGCTCCTGATCCCGCATGTAATTGATCCTGCCGCCGATCGCGCGCGAAATGCGGCGCGGAATTCCGTTGTGCGCCCAAGAGGAGTCCTGGGCGATCCCGGCATCATAGGCGATTGTGCCGCGGCCCGGCCGGACCGCTGGCCGCCTCGGCTTGCCCCTTGGGGGCCCTTTTCTCTATCCTTCGAGGTCAGCGAAACCCTGCCGCCGTCTCGCCGCCGGGCCCGGCCTGACGCCGCCCCCGGAAGCCGAGCGCGTGGATCGATCCCGGACCGCCGCCTCAGGAGAGCGCATGTCGACGCGACCGATGCAGCCTATGGTGAGCCGCCCTGCCGCCGCCGCAGAGCTGCCTTCCCCGGTCGAGGTCGAGAGTGTCGCGGGCGCCGTCCGCCACGACTGGACCGACTCCGAGATCGCCTCGCTCCATGCGCTGCCGCTGCCGGAGCTGATCTTTCGCGCCCAGCTGGTCCATCGCCGCCATCACGACCCGAGCAAGGTCCAGCTCTGCACCCTGCTGTCGATCAAGACCGGCGGCTGCCCCGAGGACTGCGCCTATTGCCCGCAGAGCGCCCACTACGCGACCCCGGTCGAGGCCCAGCGCCTGCTCGATGTCGAGCAGGTGCTCGACGCCGCACGGCAGGCGAGGGCCGGCGGTTCGACGCGTTTCTGCATGGGGGCCGCCTGGCGCCAGGTGCGCGATGGGGCCGAGTTCGACCGCATCCTGGCGATGGTGCGCGGCGTGCGCGAGCTCGGTCTCGAGGCCTGCTGCACCCTAGGGATGCTGACCGCCGCGCAGGCCGAGCGGCTGGCCACTGCCGGTCTCACCGCCTACAACCACAACCTCGACACCGGACCCGGCTACTACGAGCGGATCATCACCACCCGCAGCTACGACGACCGCCTGCGCACCCTCGCCCACGTGCGCGCGGCCGGCATCACGGTCTGCTGCGGCGGTATTCTCGGCATGGGGGAGAGCCTGCGCGACCGGATCGCCCTGCTCGGCGTCCTCGCCCGTTTCGACCCGCATCCCGAGAGCGTGCCGATCAACGCCCTGGTGCGGGTCGCCGGCACGCCGCTCGCCGACTGCCCGCCGGTCGACCCGATCGATCTGGTGCGCACCATCGCCGCGGCCCGAATTCTGATGCCTGCAAGCAAGGTCCGCCTCTCGGCCGGCCGCTCCGAGATGTCGACCGAGACCCAGGCGCTCTGCTTCCTGGCCGGCGCCAACTCGATCTTCACCGGCGAGAAGCTCCTCACCACCCCCAATCCCGGCCAGGATCACGACCAGGCGCTGCTCGGCAAGCTCGGGCTGTCACCGCTGTGAGCGAGCGGGGGCCCCGACACCCTCGCGCCCTGCCGCCGGCCCGCGCGCTGGCGCCGCTCTCCTTCGCCGATCGTGGCCGTGCCCGCCAGGCCTGAGGCAGCAGCCGCCGCCACGCCCGGCGGCGATCGGCGCGATCTGCCGGCCGCACCGGCCGCGCCGCCCGAGTCCGATTTCGCAGGCGAGCTGCGCCGACGCCTCGCCGCGTCGGCGGCGGCAGGGCTCGAGCGCGCCTTGCGGCCACCGAGCGGCGTCGACTTCTGCTCCAACGACTACCTCGGACTGTCGCGCGACCCGGAAGTTCGCCGCGACTTGCTGGCGCGCCTCGCGGCGCTCGCGCCGGACGAGCCGCTCGGCGCCCCATCCTCCCGCCTGCTGCGCGGCCACACCCGGCTCCACGCCGACCTCGAACGGCGGCTTGCGGCCTGGAAGGGGACCGAAGCGGCGCTGCTCTTTCCCAGCGGCTACCAGGCCAACATCGGCGTACTGACGGCGCTCCTCGGGCCCGCCGACCGGGCGCTCTCCGACGCGCACAACCATGCCAGCCTGATCGACGGGCTCCGTCTCGCCGGCTGCCGCCGGGTCGTCTATCCCCATCTCGACCTGGCGGCGATCGAGCGCGAGCTGGCGCTGCCCCATCTCGACGGCCGCACCTTCCTGGTCACCGAGTCGCTGTTCAGCATGGACGGCGACATCGCGCCGCTCGACAGCTACGCCGCCCTCGCCGAGTCGCATGGCGCCGAGCTGATCGTCGACGATGCTCACGCCACCGGCCTATTCGGCGACCAGCGCGGCTCCGGCCTCTGTGAGGCGCTGGGGGTCGCCCGCCGCGCCCTGGCCGTCGTCTCGACGCTGGGCAAGGCGATCGGCTTCAGCGGCGCCTTCGCCGCCGGCCCCCGTGCCGTCTGCGACTATCTGATCAACCGCTGCCGGCCCTTCATCTTTACCACCGCGCCGCCGCCGCTGCTGCTGCACGCTCTGGCCGTCGCCCTCGACTGCCAGGCCGGCGCGCCCGAGCGGCGGCGGAGGGTGCTCGCGCTGGCCGCGCGCCTCCGCCTGCGGTTGCACGAAGCCGGCATTCCCTGCCCGCCGGGCAGCGGCCCGATCGTGCCCGTCCTGCTGGGCGACAACCGCCGCGCCGTGGCGGCGGCGGAGCGCCTGGGCGAGCAGGGCTTCGACGTGCGCGCCATCCGCCCGCCGACCGTGCCGCCGGGCACCGCGCGCCTGCGGATTTCGGTGCACGCCGACCACAGCGAAGCGGAGATCGATGCCCTGGCGCTCGCGGTCGCCGCGGCACTCGCCTCCTCCTCCTCCTCGTCCTCCCTTTCCGGGCCAGCCGGCGCCGCTGCCCTTCCCGAGCCGGCCGGACGTTCCGGCGGCGCTCCGCCGGCGAGCGCGCCGCGATGATCCTGGCGGTCGTCGGCACCGGCACGGACGTCGGCAAGACGATCGTGTCGGCGGTCGTCCTGACCCGCTACCAGGGGGTGCTGCCGCTGGCCTACTGGAAGCCGGTCGCCTCCGGCGCGGACGGCGGCCGCGACAGCGAGCTGGTCGCCAGGCTGGCCGGGCCGCGCGCGCTGATCTTCCCCGAGACCTACCTCTTCCCGGCGCCGCTCTCCCCGCACCTGGCAGCGCGCCTCGCGGGCTCGGCGATCGACCCCCAAGCCCTGCTCGCCGATCTCGAACGGTATCTCGGCGCCGGGCGCTCCCTGCTGATCGAAGGCGCCGGGGGCCTCCTGGTGCCGCTCGCCGGTGGCTACCTGCAAGCCGATCTGCTCCTCGACTTCCAGCGCCGCGCTCCGCTCGCCTGCCTGGTCGTCGCGACCCCCGCCCTGGGCACGATCAATCACACCCTCCTAACCCTGGAGGCGCTGCGCGCCCGCGGCCTGCCGGTGGCGGCGGTCGTCCTGAGCGGCCCGCCCAACGAGGAGAACCGGCAGGCGATCCTGCGCTACGGCCTGCCGCCGCACGCCTTCGAGCTGCCGCCGCTCGCCGGGCTCGACCGGCCGGCCGTCTCGGCGGCGGCCTCCGCCTTCGACCCCGCGGCGGCGCTTGCCGCCTTCCTGCGTCCGCCGGCGCCGCTTCCCGCCGCCGCGCCGCACCGGCGTTCCTCGGCGGGTGGCGGCGGGGATGGGGCCGTCGCGAGCGCGGGCGAGGCCGCCGTGCGGGAGGCGGAATGAGCCGCGCGGCGAAGCCGACGGCGGCCGCCGATTGGGTGGCGGCCGACCGCCGCCACGTCTGGCATCCCTACACCCAGATGCTCGCCGCGCCGCCGCCGATTCCGATCGAG
The DNA here is from genome assembly GCA_035544875.1 of Thermoanaerobaculia bacterium. Taxonomy (GTDB): domain Bacteria; phylum Acidobacteriota; class Thermoanaerobaculia; order Multivoradales; family UBA5704; genus JASLEW01. Next base: position 68,594 of record DASZZP010000086.1, read on the forward strand.
CGCGCCGAGGGGGTCTATCTCTACACCGCCGACGGCCGCCGGCTGCTCGACGGCATCTCCTCGTGGTGGGTGAACATCCACGGCCACAACCATCCGCGCCTCAACCGCGCCCTCGCCGCCCAGGCGGCGCGCCTGGCGCAGGTGATCTTCGCCGGCCTCACTCACGAGCCGGCGGCGCGCCTGGCCGCGGCGCTCGTCGAGCGCGCTCCCGGGCGGCTGCCGCACGTCTTCTACTCCGACGACGGCTCGACGGCGGTCGAGGTGGCGCTCAAGATCGCCTACCAGCACTGGCGCAACCGAGGAGACGACGCGCGCACCCTGTTCGTGGCCTTCGACGACGCTTATCACGGCGACACCTTCGGAGCCATGGCCGCCGGCGGCGTCGCCGCCTTCCATGCGCTGTTCCGCGATCTCTTCTGCACCTTCCTGCGCGCCTCGACCCCGCACTCGGCGGCGCGCGGCAGCGCCTCGCCGCCGCTCGCCGAGCTGCTCGCCCGCGACGGCCCCCGGGTCGCGGCGGTGATCATCGAGCCGATGCTCCAGGGGGCGGGCGGGATGCTGGTCCATCCGCCCGACTTCCTGCGCGAGGTGCGGGCGCTCACCCGCCGCCACGGCATCCCGCTCATCGCCGACGAGGTGCTCACCGGCTTCGGCCGCACCGGCCGCCTCTTCGCCTGCGAGCACGGCCCCGTTGCCCCCGATCTGCTCTGCCTCTCGAAAGCGCTGACCGGCGGCTACCTGCCGCTCGCGGCAACCCTGGCAAGCGCGGAGATCTACCGCTCCTTCCTCTCGCCCGACCGCGGCCGCGCGCTCTTCCACGGCCACTCCTACACCGCCAACGCGCTGGCCTGCGCGGTCGCCCTGGAAAGCCTCGCCCTCTTCGAGGAGGAAGATCGCCTGGGCCGCATCGCCGCCCTCGAGCGCCTCTTCGCCGCCCGCCTCGCCCGCCTCCGCCGCCATCCCCGGGTCGCCGCCGTGCGCGGCATCGGCGCCATGGCGGCCCTCGAGCTCGCCCCCGCCTCCGCCGGCGGCTATCTCGACGAGCTCGGCCCCCATCTCGCGCGCCGCCTGCTCGACCGCGGCCTGCTCCTGCGGCCGCTCGGCAATGTCCTCTACGTCCTCCCGCCTTACGTGATCACCGACGAGGAGGCGCACCACCTCTTCGACGGCATCGAAGCGGTGCTCGACGAGGCGGTCGCCGCCGGGAGAGGTGCCGCGAGGGAGAAGGGAGAGGGAGCCGGGGAGACGGGGGAGAGATGAGGATCCAGCCCGGTAACGCCTATCCCCTGGGCGCTACCTTCGACGGCGCGGGCACCAACTTCTCGGTTTTCTCCGAGGTGGCCGAGAGGGTCGAGCTCTGCCTGTTCGACAACTTCGAAGAGCAGGGGCGGGAGACCCGCGTCGACCTGCCCGAGGTGACCGCCTTCTGCTGGCACGGCTACCTGCCGCAGGTCGGGCCGGGCCAGCGCTACGGCTTCCGTGTCCATGGCCCGTGGGCACCCTCGGCCGGGCACCGCTGCCATCCGTCCAAGCTGCTGCTCGACCCCTATGCCAAGGCGATCGACGGCGAGGTGGCCTGGAACGAGGCGGTCTTTCCCTACCGCTTCGCCGATCCCGCCGGCGACCAGGGGAGCGACCTCGACAGCGCGTCCTTCGTCCCCAGGTCGGTGGTCGTCAATCCCTATTTCGACTGGGCCAACGACCGTGCGCCGCGCGTGCCGCTGCACGAATCGATCATCTACGAGATGCACGTCGGCGGGCGGTCGCTGATGCTGCTGCGGCGTCTCGACCAGCGGCCGGCGGGCGCCGCCGGCGCTCCCCAGCCCGCCGCCGCCGCGCCGCGGCCGGGCCGCCGCAAGCCGCGGCAGTGACCAGGCTGGGTGCGAAGTCCGGCGGCCCGCCGCGGGCGGGGTCAGGCCGCGTTATAGACTCTCGCACCGGCCCGAACCTTCGCGGATCGACTGCGTAAGAGCCCCTGAGAGGCGGAGCCGCGCACAGTATCTGACGGTGTGGCGGGTCGCACCGACCGAGGAGAGCGCAATGTCCGAGTTCAGCAATGCAGCGGCGGGCTCGCAGGAGGAGACCGACGCCTATGTCGCGAGCCTGCTCGCCCTGTTGGGCGACCGTGACCCTCTCGAGGTCCAGCAGGAGCTGCCGGAGGCCGTGGCGCAGGCGATTGCCGGCCTCGACGAGGCGGCGGTGCGGCGCCCCGAGAAGCCAGGCAAGTGGTCCATTGCGCAGGTGGTCCAGCATCTGGCGGATTCGGAGCTGGTCACCGGCTATCGCGTCCGCAGCGTCGCCGCCCAGGCCGGCACGGCGCTCCAGGGCTATGACCAGGACCTCTGGGCGCGCGAGCTGGGCTACGAGACGGTGTCGCTGCAAGACTCCCTGGCCCAGCTGCGTGCGCTGCGTGCCGCCAATCTGCGCCTGCTGCGCCGCCTGTCGCCGGCGCAGCTCGAGCGCACCGGCCTGCACAGCGAGCGCGGCGCCGAGAGCGTCGGCAGGATGCTGCGCCTGACCGCGGCCCACGACCTGCTCCACCGCCGCCAGATCGAGCGCATCAAGCAGGCGGTCGCCGGCGCCCCTGGCAGCGAGGGGAAACGTTGGTGATGGCGAAGAGGCGTTGGGCGCCGGCCGCGCTGCTGCTGGCGCTGTCGGGCATCGCCGCCGCTCCTGCCGCTGCCGGAGCGCCGGTGCCGGGCGGTGCGCCCCCGCCCCGCGCGGCCGCCGCGCCCGCGCCTGCGCCCGCGGCGCGCGCCTTCGACGCGGAGGCCGCGACCAGAGCCTATCTGGCGAGCATTCCGGCGGCCAAGCGGTCGCGCTCCGACGCCTACTTCGAAGGCGGCTACTGCCTGCAGCTCTGGGGCCTGCTCTACTGGCTTGGCATGCTCTGGCTGCTGCTCGCCAGCGGGTTGTCGGCGCGCATGCGCGATCTCGCGGAGCGGTGGTTCACCGCGCCGTCGCTGCAAGCTTCCTGCTACGCCGTCCAGTACATCTTGGCTTCGACCGTCCTCGTCTTCCCGCTCACCTTCTACAGCGAGTTCGTGCGCGAGCATCAGTATGGCCTCGCGACCCAGAGCTTCGCTCCCTGGGTGGTCGAGCTCCTCGAAGGGCTGGGCCTCTCGGTGGTGATCGGCGGCCTCCTGCTCGCCGCCCTCTACGGTGTGCTGCGCCGGGCGCCGCGCACCTGGTGGATCTGGGGCGCTGTGGTCTTCTCGGTCTTCATGGCCATATTGATGACCCTGGGGCCGGTCCTGATCGAGCCGATCTTCAACAAGTACACCGAGCTCGAGGACCCGGCACTGCGCCGCCCCATCCTCGCGCTGGCGCGTGCCAACGGCATCCCCAGCGATCACGTCTACGTGGTCGACGCTTCGCGCCAGACTACGCGGGTGAGCGCCAATGTCTCAGGTCTCTTCGGCACCACTCGCATCGCCCTCAACGACAACCTGCTGCGCCGCGGCACGCCGCGCGAGATCGAAGCGGTCATGGGCCACGAGATGGGTCACTACGTGCTCCACCACGTCCCCAAGGCGCTACTCGTTTTCTCCGTCATGGTGGTCGCCGGCTTCGCCCTGCTGCACGTCTCGTTCGGCCGCGTGCTGGCGCGCTTCGGTGCGGGTTGGCGGGTGCGCGGCATCACCGATCCCGCCGGACTGCCGCTGCTGGTGGCGCTCTTGATGCTCTACTTCTTCGTCCTCACGCCGGTCAGCAACACCGTCGTCCGCACCGACGAGGCCGAGGCCGACCTCTTCGGCCTCAACGCCACCCGCCAGGCCGACGGCATGGCCGAGGCAGCGCTCCACCTCGCCGAGTACCGCAAGCTCTGCCCGGGCCGTCTCGAGGAATGGCTCTTCTACGACCACCCGAGCGGCCGGACCCGCATCCTGACCGCGATGCGCTGGAAGGCCGAGCACCTCCAAGAACTGAGCTGTCTCCAGCAATCGCCGCCGCCAGCGCCCGCGCCTCGCTGATTCGCCGGTCGTCTCGGGCCAGGCGACGTTGAAGCTGGTTGCCCGGAGCGCTCCGAGGACTGCCAACGCCCGAAGGGGCTGCGCGGCGGAGCGGATGCGCGCCGGGTTCCGGGCCACCGGGTTCCGAGTCTTCCCAGCCGCTCCCGCCGCCGCGCCTTTGTTTTCCCATAGTCATAGTGATACACTGTACTAGATCAGTGATACTCTGCCTATCCAGGAAAGGATCTCGCCATGCTGCAGGCTCGCAATCGTTCGTCAAGCTGCTCTGCCTCCGTCTTCCCACCTCCGAGCCGCCGGCACGCCGACTCCCGCGGGGCGCTTTTCGTCGCCCGGCGCGGCGTCGGGGCGCTCGCCCTGGCGGCCGGCGCCCTGCTCGCCGGGCCGGCCGCCGGCCAGCCGGACTTCACGCCGGCGGGCCAGCCAGGGGCCGCCGACGCGGCTCTCGCCGCCCAGGTGGAGAAGCTGTTCTCGCCGTGGGACCGGCGCGACACCCCGGGATGCGTCGTGGCAGTGGCGCGGGCCGGACGCATCGTCTATCAGCAGGGCTTCGGGATGGCCAGTCTGACCTACGGGGTGCGCAACACCGCGGAGACCATCTTCAGCGTTGCTTCGATCTCCAAGCAGTTCACCGCCATGAGCGTCGCCCTGCTCGCCGAGGACGGAAAGCTGGCGCTCGACGACGACATCCGCAAGTTCCTGCCCGAGATGCCTGCTTACGAGCGGCCGATCACGATCCGCAACCTGATCGGCCATACCAGCGGCCTGCGCGACTACCAGCTGGTGCGCTTCCTGGCCGGCGTGCCGAACGAGAGGTTGAGCGTGCGCACCGTCTACGAGCTCCTGGCCCGGCAGCGGCACACGAGCTTCCCGCCGGACACGCGCTTCGTGTACTCGAACGCCAACTACGTCCTGCTGCGGCTGATCGTCGAGAGAGTGAGCGGCCAGGGTCTGCGGGAGTTCGCCGCGGAGCGTATCTTCAAGCCGCTCGGCATGACCCACACCACCTGGAGCGAGGACGCCGCGGCGGTCGTGCCGGGTCGGGACACCGGCTACGAAGGCGACCTGGCGGTCGGCTTCCGCGTCGTCCGCGAAGGGACGCTCATGGGGAGCGGCGGTCTCCTGACCACGGTCGGCGACCTCGTCCTCTGGGACCGGAATTTCGACGACAACCGCCTCGGCCGCCGCCGTCCGGAGCTGATCAGGCAGGCCGTGACCTCCGGCACTCTCGCCGACGGCCGCGCCACCGGCTATGGCTTCGGCCTCTTCCTCGACGACTACCGCGGGCACCAGATCGTCTGGCACGCCGGCGGCGGTCCGGGCCAGGTGGCCGACGTCGTGCGCTTCCCCGCCGAAAAGCTTTCGATCTTCTGCCTGTGCAACGGCACCATCGACAGCCGCACCCTGAGCCGGCGCGTCGCCGACCTCTATCTCGACGCCGCCGCGGCACCGGATCGGTCGGCGCCCAGGCGAGCGCCGGCGCCGGCGGCCGCGCCCGAGCGCCCGGCCGTGCCGGGCCGATCGGCCGCCGCGTCCTCGGCCGCGAAAGGAGTCGCCGCCCAAGACGTGCCGCCCGCGGTCGAGCTCCCGCCGGCCGATCTGGCTCGCCGCGCCGGCGAGTACCGCAACACCGCTACCGGAACGATCGTGCGCGCCGCGGTCGAAACGGGGCGCCTCGTCTTCTACGTCGGCGGCATCCGCATCGAGCTGCTCGCCACCTCGCCGCGCGAGTTCCAGTCGCTGCGCCGCGACTTCGGTCTGCGCTACGTCTTCGAAGACGGCGCGGGCGGGGCAGCGCAGGCCGAAGCGGCGGGGATGAGTCTCTTCGAGGAGGGGCACGACTCCCCAACCGCGCGCTACGAGAGACTGCCGCCGCCCCCGGCCGCCGCCGCGCTCGCACCCTATGCCGGCCTCTACCGCAACGACGAGCTGGGCGCCGTGTACGAGCTCCGGAGCGAGGACGGCAGGCTCGTCCTGCGCTCGCCGGTGCAGCTCGACGGCCCTCTGATCTACGTCGGCCCGGATCGGATGGCAATGCCCAGCGCCTTCTTCGCCCTCACCGTCCATTTCAGCCGCGACGCCGCGGGCCGAGTCGCCGGCTTCGAGCTCGGCGCCGACAATGCCGATCGCTGGCAATTCACCCGCGTCACGGAGTGCGGCCCTTGACAACAGCGCCAAGGCTGCTGCTATGCTGCGCGGCCTGATGCTCGTGGAGCCGAACGTCTTGACCCGCCAACTCCGAATGTCGATGCCTATGCAGATGCCCGGCCCGGGTGCTGGGGTGTTTGCATCGGGAGGAGCTGCCTGACGCTTTGAGCTTGAGCTGAGACATCTTCCCCTGCCGCGACACGCCACCGCCCGGGCTCAGCCCGACCAGGTGGCGTTTTCGTTTGCGGCCAACCCGACCGCGACAGCGATTGATCGCGATCGATCGCGATTGATCGCTTGCGATCGATTGCACTCAGGGGAGGAAGTCTCATGGACCCATCGGCTCACGCCTTTTCGACCCTCGCCATTCACGGCGGCCTGGCGGCCGACCCGACGACCGGCGCCATCCTCACTCCGATCTATCAGACGACGACTTACGTCCAGGAAGCGGTCGGCCAGGACAAGGGCTTAACCTACAGCCGCAGCGGCAACCCGACGGTCGCCGCCCTCGAGCGCAACCTGGGCGCCCTGGAAGGGGCGCTGCCGGCGGCCTGCTTCGCGACCGGCATGGCGGCGCTCACCGCGCTCTGCCTGGCGCTGCTGCGCGCCGGCGACCGGGTGGTGGTCGGCGACGTGGTCTACGGCGGCACCATCCGCCTGCTGCGCCAGGTGCTGGGGCCGTTCGGGGTGCACACCACCGTCGCCGACACCTCCCGCCTCGACCGGCTGGAGGCGGCGCTCGCGGCCGGCGCGCCCGGCGGCAGCGCGCCGGCCCGCCTGCTGCTGATCGAATCGCCGGGCAATCCGACCCTCAAGCTCACCGACTTGGCGGCGGCGGCGCGCCTCGCCCACGCCGCCGGGGCGCTGCTGGCGGTCGACAACACCTTGCTCACCCCGGCCCTGCAGCGGCTGCTCGAGCTCGGCGCCGACCTGGTCGTGCACTCGACGACCAAGTACATCGAAGGGCACAACGCGACCCTCGGCGGCGCCGTCCTCGCCCGCGATCCCGATCTCGCCGAGCGGGTTCGCTTCGTACAGAACGCGATCGGCTGCAGCCAGTCGCCTCTCGAGGCCTGGCTCACGCTGCGCGGCATCAAGACGCTCGCCATGAGGATGGAGCGCCACTCGGCCAGCGCCCTCGAGGTGGCGCGCTCCCTGGTCCGCCACCCGCGGGTGACGCGGGTCTCCTACCCCGGGCTCGACGACTTCCCGCAGGCCGAGCTGGCCCGCCGCCAGCAGCGGGCAGGGGGAGGGCTGATCGCTTTCGAGGTCGAAGGCGGGCTCGAGGGCGGCATCCGGACGATGAACACGGTGCGGCTGTGCGCCCTGGCCGAGAACCTGGGCGCCGCTGAGACTGCTCGCCCGCGGACGGCGGTTCGACGACGCGCTCCCCCCGGCGCCGCCGGCGGCGCCGTCGCACCTTGTTCTCCCGAGGAAGTCTCATGGACTCATCGGCTCACGCCTCGGGAAGAGGCTGACATTGTCACATCCGCCTTCGGCGGCGATATGCGCTAGCGCCCGGGGAAGCTGGCCAGCGCGGCGAGAACTTCGTCGACGTCGGCTGGAGTGTGTGAGGCGTTGACCTGGAAGCGGATCTCCTCGTCGCCGCGCGGGACGACCGGGTAGGCGAGGCCGGTGGCCAGGATGCCGCCGGCCTTGAGGTGGGCGGCCAGCGCCTTGGTCCTGGCGGTGTCGCGCACCATCAGCGGCACGACCGGGTGCTCGCCGGGGATGGTCTCGTAGCCCAGGCGGACCAGGCCCTGCTCGAAGCGCGCGGTCATGGCGCGCAGGTGCTCGAGCAGGCGCAGGCCCTCGGGGCTGTTGAGGATCTCGACCGCCGCCAGCGCGGCGGCCGCCTCGCCGACCGTGATCGGGTTGGAGTAGATATACATCGGCGCGGTCTCGCGCAGGTAGTCGAGGATCGTGCGGCTGCCGACGACGTAGCCGCCGTTGACCCCGAGCGCCTTGCCGAGCGTCGCAACCAGCAGGTCGGCCGGGCCGGAGCCGGTCTGCTCCTCGGTGCCGTGGCCGGTGCGGCCGAAGGCGCCCACGCCGTGCGAGTCGTCCACCACCACCACCACGTTCTCCGGGAACTGCGGGTCGAACCGGCGGGCGATGGCGAAGATCTCCGCCAGCGGCGCGTGGTCGCCGCGCATGCTGAAGATGCCGTCGGTGACTACCACGGCGCGCTTCGTCTTGCCCGCCGCCGCGGCGAGCTTCTCGCCAAGGCCGCCCATGTCGAGGTGCTTGTAGACCTCCTTGCTCTGCGGGCGCGCCATGCGGATGGCGTTGATGATGCAGTTGTGGTTGAGCTCGTCGCTGATCACCGCGGTCTCGGCGCTGATCAGCGGCACCAGCACCGAGACGATCGCGGCATAGGCGGAGCTGAAGAGCATCCCAGCCTCGCGGCCGTGAAAGCGCGCCAGCCGCTCCTCGAGCCGCACGTGCGGCTCATGGGTGCCGCTGATGAAGCGCACCGCGGCCGGGCCGGTGCCGAAGGCGCGCACGGCCTCTTCCTCGGCGGCGACCAGCTCGGGGCGGTGGGTGAGGCCGAGGTAGCCGTTGGAGTTCATCTTGAGGAAGGGCCGTTCGCCGTGGCCCTTGAGCAGCACGCGCGGCCCGCGCCCGCCGGCCGGCGGCAGGGCGCGGGTGATGACCAGCTCGTCGCGCTTCGCGGTGCCGCGCTCGGCAAGCGCCTGGAGCTCGGCGGCGAGCAGGGCGTGGAGGCGGTCGGCCGGCATCAGGTTCCCTCCGGGCTGTCAGGCTGCGCGCCGCCCAGCCGCCGCGGCCGCGGCAGCGAAGTGTCGCGCTGCGGCGACTGGCCGTCGCGGTGGGCGAGCAGCTTGGAGCGGAGCTTCTCCAGCATGGCGCGGGTCATGTCCGCAAGGCCGTAGGTCGGCTGCCAGCCCCACTCCTCCCGTGCCGCGCGGTCGTCCATGGAGTGGGGCCAGGAGTCGGCGATCGCCTGGCGCACCGGATCTACCTTGTACTCGATGTCGAAGCCCGGCAGGTGCTTGCTGATCTCCGCCGCCAGCTCGGCAGGGGTGAATTGCATGGCCGTCACGTTGAAGGCGTTGCGGTGCCGCAGCCGCGCCGGGTCCGCCTCCATCAGCAGGACGATGGCGCGCAGCGCATCGGGCATGTACATCATGTCGAGTTTGGTGTTGGGGCGCAGGAAGCAGGTGTAGTGGCCGTGGAGGATCGCCTCGTAGAAGATAGCCACCGCGTAGTCGGTCGTGCCGCCGCCGGCCGGCGCGACGTAGGAGATGAGGCCCGGGAAGCGCAGCCCGCGCGCGTCGACCCCAAAGCGGCGGTGGTAATAGTCGCAGAGCAACTCGCCAGCCACCTTGGTGACGCCGTACATCGTATTCGGGCGCTGGATGGTGTCCTGGGGCGTCTGATCCTGCGGCGTGCCCGGGCCGAAGGCGCCGATCGAGCTCGGGAAAAAGACCTCGCAGTTTGCCGAGCGCGCCGTCTCGAGGACGTGGTAGAGACCGTCCATGTTGAGCTGCCACGCGATGTGCGGTTTCTCCTCGGAAGTGGCCGAGAGCAGCGCCGCCAGATGATAGATGGTGCCGACGTTGTGCACCCGCACGACGTCGTGGATCTGGCGCCGGTTGGTGCAGTCGATGAATTCGAAGCGCGAGCCGCCGGCCAGCGCCTCGATCGGTGGCATGCGGATGTCGGAGGCGATCACCCGCTCGGCGCCATAGCGCTCGCGCAGCGCCGGCACCAGCTCGGAGCCAATCTGCCCGAGCGCGCCGGTGACCAGGATGGTTTTCATGTCGCGTTCTGAATTCGAGCTCGAAAGGTCGCGAAAGATCGCGGGATCGGCCCCATCGTATCGGCGGCGCGGCACCGCGGCAAGGGCCGGTCGATGGTTGTCCGGCCGGTGAAGGAGGACGAGCGGCTAATGGCAGATTCGCCTCACTCCAGCCAGTAGCCGCGCGCCAGCTCGCGGTAGGCCGCCACTTGCCGTGCCTGCCAGGTCTCGTCGCGCCCCAGCTCGGCGGCGAGCAGCTCCGCGACCCGCGGCGCTGCCGCGGCGCTGGCGCGGGCGTCGAGCAGCAGGGCGCGGGTGCGGCGCGCCAGCACGTCCTCGACGCTGCGCGCCATTTCATGGCGGGCCGCCCACACCACCTCGCAAGCGCGGTAGGGGAGCCGCGGATGGAGGAGCTCCCCCCAGCCGCGGCGCTCGGCGGCGAGACGGGCCAGGGCGGGGGCGTCGGTGCCATAGGCCGCCCACGGCGCCTGGGCTTCGCCGCCGCCGCCCGCGTGCCCGGTCTCGCCCGCGACCTCGCCGCCGGATGCCGCGGCGAGGGCCATGGTGCCCACGGCGCCCATGGCTCCCATGGCTCCAATATCGCCCATGGCTCCCATGTCTCCGATATCGCCAGCCAGCCCTGTCGCCCCGCCGCCCCACCAGGCCCCGTGCAGGCGTAGTCCGGCGGTCACCGAAGGGCGCTCGGGGAGCCCGGCCACCAGCGCCGCGGCGTTGACCGCGTCTTCGCCCATCAGGCGGTAGGTCGTCCACTTGCCGCCGGTGATGGTGACCAGTCCCGAGTGCGAGATGAGCACCGTGTGGTCGCGGGCGAGCGCCGCCGTCGGCTGGCCGCCATGATGACGATGACCGGCGGCGACCAGGGGGCGCAACCCGGCGAAGCAGGAGAGCACGTCGGCCCGCGCGGGGTGGCCGGTCAGGTAGCGGCCGGCGTGGGTGAGCAGGAAGTCGATCTCCTCGGGCAGCGGACGCGGCTCGAGTGTGCCCTCGGCGACCGGGGTGTCGGTGGTGCCCACTACCAACCTGCCCAGCCAGGGCACCGCGAACAGCACCCGGCCGTCGTCCGTGTGCGGCACGAGGATCGCGCTATCGCCGGGAAGGAAGCGGCGGTCGAGGACCAGGTGCACCCCTTGGCTGGGGGCGAGCAGCGGCTCGCTCTCCGGCTCGTCCAGCCGCCGCAGCTGGTCGGCGAAGACGCCGGTCGCGTTGACCACCACGCGCGCCGCGATCTCGAGCTCCAGGCCGCTCTCCTCGTCGCGCGCCGCCACCCCTGCCACCAGCCCGCCCGCCTTGAGCAGGCCGGTGACGCGCACCCCGTTCACCGGCACGCCGCCGAGGTCGGCCAGCGTGCGGGCCAGGGTCACCGCCAGGCGCGCGTCGTCGAACTGGGCGTCGTAGTAGACGACGCCGCCGCGCAGCCCCTGCGGCTCGACCGTGGGGATCAGCGCCAGCGTCTCCTCGCGCGTCAGGCGGTGCGACGGCCCCAGCCCCAGGCGGCCGGCGAGCAGGTCATAGACCTTGAGGCCGGCGCCGTAGAAGGGGCCTTCCCACCATTCGTAGCTCGGCATGACGAAGCGCAGGTTGCGCACCAGGTGCGGAGCGTTGCGCAGCAGCAGCCCGCGCTCGCGCAGCGCCTCGACGACCAGCGGCACGTTGCCCTGCCGCAGGTAGCGCACCCCGCCATGGACCAGCTTGGTGCTGCGCGACGAGGTCGCCTTGGCGAAGTCGCACGCCTCGACCAGCGCCGTGTGGTAGCCGCGCGCCGCCGCCTCGACCGCCGTGCCGAGCCCGGTCGCCCCGCCGCCGACCACCAGCACCTCCCACGGCTCCTGCGCCGCGCGCGACCTGCCGGCCAGCCGGCCGATCAGGGTGTCCCGGTTCATCCGCGCAGAGTCTACTGCCTGCCGCCTGCCATCTTGCCTACAGGCGCGGGGGAGCGGCACCTGCGGCTGGATGGCGAGACCGCAGCGCCCACAGCCCGAGCCCTAGCAGCGCCGCAGCGAGGACCGCCAGCCCCCAGCCGTTGAGCGTGGGCACCTGCGGCTGCACCGTCCCCGCGGAGACGCAGATCGTGACCGCTCCATCTCCGAACGGGAAGGCCAGCGAGGAGGCGATCGTCGTGCCGCCGGCCGCCACGAAAGAACCGCCACCGCCACCGCCATCGCCGGCGTCTCCGCCGCCCCCACCGCTGTACCCTCCGCCGCCACCGCCACTCGGAAAGCCGCCCACGGTGCCGCCGCCGCCGCCGCCGCCGAATCCTCCAGAAGCGCTGGCGACGCCGTCGGTACCCCCTCCGGCATCGCCCGGGCTCGAGATCTGATGGCCTCCGTGGCCGCCCCCAGTGTTGCCCGCATCAGTCCCCGCACTCAAGAAGCCGCCACCACCGCCACCGCCGGCGCTGCTGCCGCAGGGACAACCCTGACCGCCCTGACCATTGGCGCCACCGCTACCGCCGGCGCCGTGACCCGGAGAGCCGGATGGGGTGAGCTGAGCGTTATCGCCATTCCCTCCTTTGCCGTTGCCGCCCCCACCGCCACCCCCTGCCACGACGAGCGCAACACCGCCCGCCGTGGATACGAAGGAACCACCCCCTCCGCCGCGGTTTTGCGTGACAGCCTCTTTACCCACGACGACGTTCAGTGTGACTGGACTGGTGATCGGCACTTGGGCGGCGATGTGAGCCCCAAGGCCCGGGACCGCCGCTCCAGAAGCCCCGTCCGCGACGATGTAGATCGCGGTCGCCCCTGCGGGAACGAAGTAGAACTGGAGGGTCCCGGTAGCAGAGAAAGACTGCTGAGTGCCCGGAAGGCACGTCGGAACCGCCTGCGCCCGGACCGCAAGACTGCCCGCCAGCGTCACCAGCACGACGGCGAAGACGAGCCGAACAGCGAACCGTTTCATCTTGCCACCTCCTATACGGGCGTGGCCAGGCTGCTTCCTGAACTGGGCCGACCGCCGTGTTGTAGTCACCCGTCGTGTTGTTCTCCAGGGTTCCCGCCCTGAGTGCGGTCCCCGTCGCCGGTTCGCAACTCCTCTCACCCTTGCCGGGTCAAAGCCTTCATGACGATGACCGTCGAACTCGCGGGGTCTCTTCTTCAGCGAGCGCGGCCCGGTACGCACTTCGTGTGTCAGGCTGCGAGCCTCCGGAGCATCCACAGGCCGGCGAGCGCGAGGAACACGGCAAGCGCTAGCACGCCGGCGATTCCAAGCGTGGGTATGGGGGAGCCCTCCGGTGGTGCCGCACCCTGATCGGTGACTACGACGTCGTTGCCGTCGCCACCCAAGTAAGTGATGTTGTAGATCCGGCTGCCATTGCTGAAGAAGGCTCCCTCGGGCAGGCCGGCAAACGTGCCCGTCACCGGGCCTGCACTGGTTTTTTCGATGATCAGGAAGGAGTCGCCGGTGTTCGAGGTCCCACCGATCGACAGCGTCGCTCCCCCGAGGTCGACCGAACCCGAGGCATTCATCTGGCCAAAGTTTGAGGTGCTGTAAATGATCATGGTGAGGCGGGCGCCGGCGGTCATGGTGAGGTCGGTCAGGTTGCCGATCTGGGTAATGCCGCCACCGCAGGCGACCTTGCCGGCCGCGTTCACGGTCACCGGACCGTTGGAGTTTCCGTTGGCGTAGTCCAGCTCCCCGCCGCTGACCGTCACCACACTCGCGACGTTGAGGCTCCTGGCGGATAAAAAGCCGCCGGTCACGTTGGTTGGACCCGAGTACGAGCAGGGGGTGATGAGGGCGACGACGGCGGCACCCGACGCGGTCACGCCGCCGCTGCCGGAGATCGCGCCGTCCACCTCTACGACGCCCGTGGCGGTCGTGTTCAACGTAAGGGTGTTGGCGGCCAGGGCGATAGGCCCGCTCAGGACGAGTCGATCTCCATCCGAGCTGAACGTCTGCGATGCGGCAAGCGCGATCGAGAGCGAGATGGTGTTCGATCCACTGTTCGCGGCGTTGATGCCGCCAACGAGAGAGATGGCGTTGCCGGCGAGGGTGTAGCCGCTGACGGGACCGGTAAAGGCGATGGAGTTGAAGGAGGTCCCGGCGCCGAGGTTATTGTTGCTTGACGGTCTCGCTGCTCCGGCAGGGAACGCGAGATCGTCTCCGGTCACCGGCACCACGGCCGGTGCCCAGTTGGCGGCCGTGTTCCAGTTGGCGTCCGTCCCGCCTCCGGTCCAGGTCTTGGTAGCCCCCATGGCCCAGGACCCATCGAGCATCGCGATGGCCGCCACGGCCGCCAACACCAGCTGCGAACGGAAACTGCTCCCGCGCTTCCACATTTCCATACTCCTCATAATGAGCCGCGAGTATCGACCGGCCACAGATTGCCCAGGAAGGCGATCCGTACGCGGATCGATCTCGCTTCATACAGAGATGCGCGTTTCCGCCCTGGAAGGGGACACACTGCGCATTCCGCTCTCCGGCGTGATACAGTTTCTTCCACGGGTGAGGCATTCTCTGGTGCGGAATTGGCTGGCAGGTGATGCTGCTCGCTGGCTCTGGGGAGACGCGCGCGTCACCGGCGACCAGATGGTCTCTCTCGATCTCAGCGCCTTGTTGCAGGCCGCGCGCGCGGGCGAGGACGGGGCGGTTGACGAGTTGTTCGCAGCGCTCTACACCGACCTCAAGCTTCTGGCGCATGCCCAGTTGTTGCGCACGCGCCACCACGGAGAAACGCTCGACACCACGGCACTGGTGCACGAAGCATACGTTCGTCTGGCGGAACCTTCCGGCCTCGCCGCCGAGGACCGAGCTCACTTTTTGAACCTGGCCGCTCGGGTCATGCGCCACGTCGTGGTCGACTTGGCCCGGCGACGCGCAGCCATCAAGCGCGGAGCTGCTCTGCGGATCTCCTGGCCGGAGGGTTTCGAGCCAACGGCCAGGGAAAGCGAACGAAGCCCCTCCGTGCTGGCGCTCGACGAGGCTCTCGGTCGTCTTGAGCTCGAGAGCCCGCGCCTTGCTCAACTCACGGAGCTGCGCTTCTTCGGTGGCCTACCGCTCGCCGAGATCGCGAGTCTCCTCAACGTCAGCGACCGAACCCTGAAGCGCGACTGGCGCCGTGCGCGCGCGTTTCTATTCGCCGAGCTGAGCTAGGGCCTTGGCGATCCCTCCATCACCTCCGCCGGCCCCCTGGGAGGATCTCTTCGACGAGCTCGTCGAACTTCCCGAGGCCGAACGCAGAGAGCGGCTGCGCGTGTTGGGCGAGAGGGATAGCGAGCTCGCCGTGCGGCTCCATCGGATGCTGGCCGCCGACGCCTCGCCCGCTAGCTTTCTCGATCGTCCAGCAACCGCATTGTTGCCGGCGGAAGACGATGAGGGAATGACGGGGGTCAGAGACCAGCTGCAACCCGGCTCCCTGGTGGGCTCCTGGCGCGTGATGAGTCTCCTCGGGCGAGGTGGCATGGGCGAGGTCTATCTGGCCGAGCGGAACGAGCCCTCCTTGATGCAACGCGTAGCGCTCAAGATCATCAAGCGCGGCATGGATTCCGAAGCGATCGTCCGACGCTTCCTGCGCGAGCGTCAGATCCTCGCTACTTTGGATCATCCCAACTTGGCCCGCTTGCTCGACGGCGGAACGGCGCCGGACGGTCGCCCCTACTTCGCGCTGGAATGGGTCGACGGCGAACCGATCACCGCCTACTGCAACCGCCACAACGTCGACATCGACGGCCGCATCCGCCTCATGCGGACGGTCTGCCAGGCCGTGGATAGCGCGCATCGCCGCCTTGTCGTGCACCGCGACCTCAAGCCAGCCAACATCTTGGTGACACCCGACGGCGTGCCCAAGCTCCTCGACTTCGGTATCGCCAAGCTGCTGGAGGACGACGCAGAAAGGCTCACTCTCACCCATGCCGGCGTTGGAGCTCTGACTCCGGCCTACGCGGCACCGGAGCAGATCCTCGGCGAACCGGTTTCGACTGCGACCGACGTCTACTCTCTGGGTGTGCTTCTTTACGAGCTGATCACCGGTATGCAGCCGCATCGCCGCAACCAGCGCTCGCTGTCGGCTCTAGCGAGCGCGATCGACCGCGAGACGATCGATCCACCGAGCGTGGCGCTCAGGCGGCCAGGGGAAGACGAGCGCCGCGTGCGCCGTGTCGCGGGCGACCTGGATCTGATCGTGTTGACCGCTCTGCGCCGAGACCAGGCGCGCCGCTATCCCTCGGCCCAGGCCCTTGCCGACGACCTCGGCCGTTTCCTCGCCGGACGCCCGATTGACGCCCGCCCCGACGATTTCCGCTACCGGATGCGAAAATTCATTGGCCGCAACCGCGTTCCGGTCGCTGCCTTGGTGATAGGAGGGCTGGCTCTCCTCGTCGGGTTGGGAGCGTCGCTCTGGCAAGCGCAAGAGGCGCGCCTGGCCGCGCATCACGCTGACGCCGAGGCCAAACGCGCAGAACGCGTCACGTCGTTTCTCGTCTCGATCTTCGGACGGTCGGATCCGGAGGCTAGTGATCCCGAGGCGGGCCAGGGCGCTCGTCTGACCGCGCGCGAGCTCCTCGAGCACGGGGCGGCGCAGATCGAAGCCAGGCTCGCCGGCGAGCCGGCAGTGCAGGCCGACCTGTTCGACGCCGTGGCGCGCATCGAGACCAACCTCAGCCTGCTCGGTCCGGCGCTGGCGCACGCGCGAAGGGCTCTGGCGTTGCGCCGGTCCATCCTGCCGGCATCGGACGGACGGATCGGACTTTCGTTGGAGACTCTAGGCGGCGCGCAACGCCAGCACGGAATGCTCAATCAGGCACGCCAAAGCTTCGAGGTCGCTCTTACGATCCTGGTCCCCGCTTTCGGCGAAGATAGCGTCGAGGTCGCCACGGCGCGCCGCGACTTGGCTGGGGCTCTCCCCGAGCCGGAGCAAAGCGGACGCGCCGTGGACCTTGAGCGCCAAGCTCTCGCCGCCTTCGTCCATCGACTGGGAGAGACGGATTTTGAGAGCGCCGTTACCCTCCACGGGTTGGGCCTTGTGCTTGAACAGGATCAGCAGTACGGCGAGGCTGAGGCGGTTTACCGCCGGGCAGTGGCACTCCTCGAGCCGCGCCTCGGCTCCAACCACAAGAGGGTGCTGAGCATCCAGTCTGACCTTGCGGGCCTGCTCGACCGCTTGGGCCGCCCGAAGGAAGCGCGGCCGCTGTTCGAGCGCGCAATCGCCGGTCTGCGGGCAATACTTGGCCCCCGCCACACGCAGCTCGCGGAGGAGCTCTTCTCATACGCGGTATTGTTGATCAAAGAGCAAGAATATCCTGCCGCGGACGCCGCACTTTCGGAAGCCCTCTCGATCTTCGGCCCCGACCGCTTCGACGCGGCTCACTGCCTGCGGTACCTCGGGGTCTCAGCGATGCGGCGCGAGCGCTACGCGGAGGCCGCTGGGTTCTTCACCCGTGCGGCCGAGACCTATCGTCGCACCCTGGGCGAAGACGATGTGCAGCGCTGGCGCGCGCTTGCCAATCTCGGCTTCACGCACTTCCGCCTCGGGCGCGTGCAGCAGGCCCGCCGCGAGCTTGCCGCGGCAGTTGCCAAGATCGAGCGCCTGGCGGGCGCCGAAAGCTACGAGATCGAGCAACCGCTCAATATGTTGGGCGAAGTTCTGGCGGCAGCCGGTGCGGCCGACGAGGCCGTGACCACGCTGCGGCGCGTGCGTGCCCTGGAGGAAAAACTCTTCAAGACCGTCGAGCATCGCGAGGTCGCTGGCTCGGACCTTCTTCTCGCTCGCGCGCTACTGGCGCGAAGCACCGGCGGAGACGCGGCCGAAGCACGCCGACTGCTCGATGAAGGGCTGGGGATCTTCGCGCGCGTCCATCCGCAGGACGTGCTGAATGCGGAGTCTCTTCTGGAGAGCGGTCGCCTTGCCCTGAGAGAGAGCGATCGCTCCCGCGCACTTCGTGAGCTCTCTGCGGCCGAGCCCCTGCTCGCCACTCTCAAAGGCACCGCGCACGCCGACACGCGCGAGGCCCACCGACTGCTGAATAAGGCGGGCGGCGACCTCGAGCGCTAAGCCGCGCGAGCCGGGCTCAGGCGTGGCTCCCAAAGGATAACCCGGACGGCGCCCGCTAGCGCGGCCCAGGTGTTCCGGCGCTGCGTTATGGGCAGCTCAGCGCACTGGTGTCCTGGACCGGTGTCGCGGCGTGCAGGTCGGCGTTGGTGTAGGTCTTGACGTGTCCTGTCGCCGTGTCCTTCACCGTCAGGCTGAACCCGACGTTGGTGCCGGCCGAGAAGAAGACCCAGAAATTGCTGTTTAGCGCGCAGCCGTTGAGCACCTTGATCAGGACCTCCGGATTGTCCTGCGAGAAGAACCAGAACAGTCCGCCGTGGGTGACGCCCAACGGGGCCTCGACGATCTCCTGCCCATGGCCCGAGATTCCGCCGCCCTGGACGGTCGCGAAGCTGAGGGTGATCTCGAAGCGGCGGTCCCTTGCGGCGTCGTCAATGCACATCACAGTATCGCTCGGGACGCAGCTGGTGGTCACCTCGTCGGCCAGGATGCCGATTCCCATCCCGGTCCCGCTCTTGGTGTCGAGCGGTGGCGTCGTGCCGTTCGTCTCATAGGCCGTTCCCGACGAACAAGCGCCAGTTCCTGCGTCGAACCCGATCAAGCCGGGGCCCGTGACGTGATGGATAAAGGTGAGGTTATCACCCGGGGTCACCGGAGCGCCGCCGAAGTCGAAGGTCACGAAATGATCCGCGAGGTCCATTGGCAGTTGGATGGTCGCGGTCTGTGGAGACCCGACCAGCGGACCGTCGAAGGAGCGGCGGCGCATCTCGAGCGTGATGCGATAAATACCCGCCGTCTTGGCGCCGTAGGCAAACTCGACCGACCGCACGTTGTTCGCGGAATACCCGAGTACGACAACGCCGCGATCGACCCGGTGGCTGACCGAGCCGCTGAACCCGCAGCTTACCGGACCGACGATCGCGCACGAGGGCGTGACGAGCGAGCCGGCGGCGAGCAGGCAGGCCAGAGTTGGGACGAGACGTCTCATCGCCGAAGAACCCAAAGGCCGAGCCCGAGGAGCGAGGCGGCAAGGAGGATCAATGCCCAGCCACCGAGCGTGGGCACCTGTGCCTGCACCGTCCCCGCGGAGACGCAGATCGTGACCGCTCCATCTCCGAACGGGAAGGCCAGCGAGGAGGCGATCGTCGTGCCGCCGGCCGCTACGAAAGAACCGCCTCCGCCTCCGCCATTACCAGCATCCCCGCCTCCCCCGCCGCTGTACCCTCCGCCGCCACCGCCACTCGGAAAGCCCCCCGCAGTGCCGCCGCCGCCGCCGCCGCCGAATCCTCCAGAAGCGCTGCCGCCGCCGTCGGTACCCCCTCCGGCATCGCCCGGGCTCGAGATCTGGTGGCCTCCGCGGCCGGCCCCGCTGTTGCCCGCATCAGTCCCCGCACTCAAGAAGCCGCCGCCGCCACCACCACCGCCGCTGCTGCCGCAGGGACAACCTTGACCGCCCTGACCATTGGCGCCACTGCTGCCTCCGGCGCCGTGACCCGGAGAGCCGGATGGGGTGAGCTGAGCGTTATCGCCATTCCCTCCTCCACCGCTGCCGCCCCCACCGCCACCCCCTGCCACGACGAGCGCAACGCCGCCCGCCGTGGATACGAAGGAACCACCCCCTCCGCCGCGGTTTTGCGTGACAGCCTCTTTACCCACGACGACGTTCAGTGTGACTGGACTGGTGATCGGCACTTGGGCGGCGATGTGAGCCCCAAGGCCGGGGACCGCCGCTCCAGAAGCCCCGTCCGCGACGATGTAGATCGCGGTCGCCCCTGCGGGAACGAAGTAGAACTGGAGGGTCCCGGTTGCAGAGAAAGACTGCTGAGTGCCCGGAAGGCACGACGGGACCGCCTGCGCCCGGACCGCAGGACTGGCCGCCAGCGTCACCAGCAGGACGGCGAAAACGAGCCGAACAGCGGACCGTTGCATCTTGCCACCTCCTATACGGGGCGTGGACGGGTTGCTGCGGGCCGGACACCTGGGCTGGCGACGACAATGAGACGTCATGGTGACCGGTCTAAGCCACATGGCGCCACATTAAGGTCGCGAGCGGTCGCCAACAAGAGCATGTTCATGCGCAATGCCGGGCGCCGCACCCGGCCAGTTCAGGCGAGCGCCGGCGCGGCGCGCTCAGACCAGTCCGGTGCGCAGTCCCTTGCTGACCGCTTCGGCCCTGCCGTGGACTTCGAGCTTCTCGTAGATATTGCGGATGTAGTTGCGAACCGTGTTGATGGTGATGGCCATCTCGGTCGCGGCGGCCTGGTAGCTGCGGCCGCGGGCGAGCAATTCGAGCACGCGCTTTTCCTGCGCGGTCAGCGCGGCAGCGGCGGGCAGCGCACCGCCCCGCTGCAGCCGCTCGACTACCTTGCGCGCGATCTCGGGTGACATCGGCGAGCCGCCGGTGCGCGCCTCCTTGATCGACTCGAGCAGGCGCGTCGGCGGCATCTTCTTGAGGATGTAGCCGACCGCCCCGTTGCACAGTGATTCGAAAACCAGATCGTCGTCCTCGAAGACCGTCAGCATGACCGGAGCCGCGGCGGGGAAATGCTCGCGGATTCGGCGCACGCCCTGCGAGCCCCAGACACCGGGCAAATGAACGTCGAGCAGGACCACCTCCGGCTCCACCTCGCCCCGCCAGCGCAGCGCTTCTTCGACCGAGCCCACGGCCTCCACGCAGCGGTATCCCGGCGTGCCCTCGATCAGGGCCCGCAGACTGTCGCGCTGGCGACGGTCGTCTTCGACGATCAGCACCCGCAGGGGAGTCGGCTCGGCCATGCCTCAGCCACTTCTATCACCGTGGATGACTGCGAGATAGAGCATGATCATGCCAGCTGCACCGCGACCCGAACCGCCGTTCCATGTCCCGGCGCCGACTCGACCTCGAGCTCGGCGCCGAGCGCTCGCGCGCGCTCGCGCATGCTGGGCAGGCCGCGGCCGCCGTCGGCCGTGCGGTCGGCAGGCGTGGCGCTCAGGCCGACTCCATCGTCGCGCACCTCGGCGTGCAGACGATCGCCCGAACGCGCGACGCTCAGGGCGACAACCCGCGCCTGCGCGTGGCGCGCGGCGTTATGCACGGCTTCCTTGAGCAGCAGGAACAGCTGCCGCCGCTGCTCCGGCGAAAGTGGAATCGCGCGCGCCTCCTCGGCCGCGTCGACCCTCAGCTCGACGCCGCGCGGCTCGAGCAGGTCGCGCCCGTCGCGCTCGAGGCGCGCTAGCAGGCTCGCGAGATCGTCGTGGCGCGGATCGACCGCCCAGACGATATCCGACAGGGCGTCCATCAAATCGCGCGCGGTCTCGCCGATCTCGCCCAGCACCCCGCCGGCCCCATCCGGATCGCTCTCGAGCTTGCGTCGACCGAGCTCGCTCAGGATCGACATCTGCGCCAGGCTCGAGCCCAGGTCGTCGTGCAGGTCCGCCGCGATGCGCGTGCGTACGCGCTCCGCCTCGATCAGGCGCAGCAGGCGCAGGCGGTGCAGCGCGACACCGCCGGCGAGGAGTGACAGCCCGATCAGCGCCAGGAACCAGGCGCGCCGCCAAAGCGGCGGCTCTACTTCGAGCGGCACGACGGCCAACGCACCGGCGTCCCTGGCACCGGCGAATCGGGCCCGCACCAGGAGCCGGTAGGAGCCGCTGGGGAGCGTGGAAAAGACGACAGTACGCGCGACCGTGGGACTGCTCCAGGCGCCATCCAGGCCCTCGAGCTTGATCTCGTAGCGCAGATCCTGCGGCCTTGCCAGGGCCACACCGGCGAAGTCGGCCTCGAAGCGCTCGCTGAAGGCCCGCAGTCGCACCGGCGCCAACTCCGTCACGCCAAGTAGCGAGACCGGCAGTGGTCGTCCACCCACCCGCGCGCCGAGCACCAAGGCCGCGGGCGGCGAGGCCCGGCCCTCCGCGACAGGAGCGAGACGCGACACGCCGTGCATGGTTCCGAACCAAACCGCCCCGGCCCGGTCCCGGTACGCCTTCACCACCACGTTGTTGGTGAGGCCTTCTGCGGTGGTCAGTCGCTCCACCGCGCCGGTTTCGCGGTCGAGCCGATCGACACCGCGCGGATGACCGAGGAGAATGCGGCCCGCCGGGTCCTCCGCCAGGCAGGTCACGACCGTGCTCGACAGGCCGCGCTCGGGCCCAAAGCGCTCGCTGCGCGGGTGGTGGGTCTCGAGGTCGCTCACGCGGATCGCGGCTCCCCGCGAGCTGGCAATCCATAGTGCGCCCTGCCGGTCGACCAGCAGGTCGTAGACCATCCCGGCGGGGATCGCGTCGCCGGTGTCAAAGAGCTCGAAGCGCCGATGGTCGCGGGAACGGGCGATGGCGCCGTGGAAGAAGCCCACCCACAGGTTCCCGGAGCGGTCCTCTGTGAACACCGTCGGCATGTCGTCCGGCAGCCCGTCGGCGGCGCCGAGCCGGCGAAACACGCCCTGGCGGCGGTCCCACAGGACGCAACCGTCGGGGTTCTGGGTCGCCATCCAGAGATCGCCCCGGCGGTCTTCCCACACCCTGAACACGAGGCCGGCAAGGCCGTCACCGGAGCCGTAGAGGGCCACAGGTGGCACAGTCCGCAGATCGGCGAGGCGGGCGGCAGGCGGCAGGCGAAGGAGGCCCTTCAGCGTGCCGAACCAGAATTCCCCCGCGCGATCCTGCAGGAAAGTCTGGTTCCAGCCCCATCCCGGGTTGAGCCGGCGCACTGCTGCAGGGGTTACGTCGAGAAAGCGGCCATTCTCGAACTGGTAGACGCTGAAGCCAGCTCGCGCCAGGAGGTGGCCTGCCTGGTCCTCGGCGATTGCGCCGACGCGGTCTTCGGTCAGGCCGTCTGAGACGTCGAACCCGGTCAGCCTACCCAGGCCCAGCCGCCATAGGCCACGGCTCTCGCTGCCGATCCAGAGGTCGCCCTCCCGATCTTCGAGCCACGCGATCACCAAAACGTCAGGAAGGCCGTCCGCCGGCGACAGCAGGCGGTACTGTCGGCGGTCCCAGATTGCGAGGCCAAGGTCAGTCACGATCCACAACCGCCCGTCGCGGGTGGCGAGGGAGCCATCGATCCGCCGGCCATGGCCCGCACTGTCGATGAACACCGCAGACCCCGCGGCCTGGGGAAGCGCGAGGGGCTCGTCCGGCGCCAGGGTCATCACGCCGGTGTGTCCGGGGTGCGGGAGAGGCTGTTCGTACTCCGCTCCTACGCCGTCCGCGGCTGGCGGGCGCCAGATATAGAGCCCCTGGCCGAACACGATCCAGAGCCGCGTCCCGTCCCAGCGCAGGCCGTGGACGGAGTCGGCGCCGCCTGCGCCCCAGAGCGGCTGATGGATGACTCGCCCGCCGGGAAGGATGCGGAACAGGCCGCCAAACGATCCGGCCCACAACTCGCCGGCAGCGCCCTCGACCACGTCATTGACCAAGTACGCGGCATACGCCGGACCGAGACTCACCGACTCGACGCGCAGGCGACCGCCCGCCGCGCTGACCCGCAGCAGCCCGGACATGGACGCCACCCAGAGCCGCTCCTCGCGATCCTCGAGCAGCGCAGTGACCGAGTGCGGGCGCCTTAGATTGCCGGCCTGCAGCGGCTCGAAAAGCCGCGGCCCCGCTGCCTGCGGCCGCAGGCGTGCGAGACCTCCGGTAGTGCCGACCCAGAGCGTGCCGTCCCGTGTCTGGACGACCGCGGTCACGTCGGCGCTGGGAAGCCCATCGAGCTCGCCAAAGTTGGTAAACACGCGGCCGTCGAACCGGCTGAGGCCGGTGGCCGTGCCCACCCAGAGAAAGCCCCTGGAGTCCTGCAGCAAAGCTCGGACCTGATCCCCGGCGAGTCCATCGGCGACGCCGAAGACGCGGATCGGAAGCCGCTCCGATCCGGCCGGAGCCGCCCAGGCAGCCACCACCAAAAGAAACACCAACCCGCGCCGGAGCACCTTCCAGATTCTACAGCGAGGCGCCCGCCGAGTTGCCCGGAGCCTCGCCGCAGCGCGGCAGCGCTGGTGCGAGTCCTGTTATGCTGCTTGCGGCACTCGAGCAGGCGCCGTCTCCGGCTGGCGGTCTGTCAACAGCTTCCGGTCCCGGGGGTCCAAGAGGAGGAAAGCGGGTCGTGGTGACGTCGGAAGCGCGGCCGGTCAACTACCGGGCGCTGATGAAGAAAGTCGAGCAGCTGGTGGCGGCGATGGAGCGCACCGAGGATGAGAGCACGACCATCCATTCGCTGCTCGAGAGCATCGTCGTCAAGTTCAGAAGCGAGCTCGGCATCTATGGCGGCCGGCTCTACCGGCGCCACGGCGGCTACTACGAGCTGCAGGGGATCTTCGGCGACGCCAAGGAAGTGCCCAAGGGGCTCAAGGTGCCGGTGACCTATCCGCCGATCGAGCTGCTGCTCGAGGGCGGCGCGGTGTTCATGGACAGCGACGATCCGCGCCTCGACAAGAGCCTCGAGGACCTGCTCGGCGTGCAGCGCTTCGCGGCCATCGAGGTGGGCAACGAGGAGTACATCCTCGCCTTCAACGTGGCCCCCGGCATCAACCGGGAAGACATCCTGTTTTCCTTGGGCATCATCCGCCACAGCGTCAATCAGAAGATCCGGCGCGAGCGGATGGAGGGGATTTTCGAGGAGGCGCGCAAGATCCAGGCTTCGATCCTGCCGCGCCGCGCCCCGAGCTACGGCGAGTTCGGCCTTTACGGCCGCTCCGAGCCGATGGAAAGCGTGGGCGGCGACTTCTTCGACTACATCCCGGTGACCAGCAAGATCCTGGGGCTGGCGATCGCCGACGTCTCGGGTCATGGGCTGCCGGCGGCGCTGCAGGTGCGCGACATCTACATGGGGCTGCGCATGGGGTTGGCGCGCGACTTCAAGATCGTGCGCACCGTCGAGCGGATGAATCGCATCATCCACCGCAGCACGCTGACCAGCCGCTTCGTGTCGATGTTCTATGGCGAGCTCGAGCTCAACGGCGTCTTCATCTACGTCAATGCAGGCCACCCGCCGCCCTTCCACCTCGCTGCCGACGGCGTGATCACCCTTCTCGAAGCCGGCGGACCGGTGCTCGGCCCGCTCGCCGAAGCCGACTACGAGCGCGGCTTCGTCGTCGTCAAGCCGGGCGATATTCTGGTCTTCTACACCGACGGCATCGTCGAGAGCCGCGGCCGCGAGAGCGCCGGGCAGCCATTCGAGGAGTACGGCCTCGAGCGGCTGGTCGCGGTGGCGCGCGCCCACCGCGGCCAGCCCGCCAAGGCCATCGTCGAGGCCATCTTTGCCAGCGTCGAGTCGTTCAGCCAGGGCGTCCCGCCCGACGACGATCGCACCGCCATGGTGGTGATCTACCCGCCCGAAGACATGGCGATCACCGCCGCTTTCCCGCGCCCCACCGGGCCGATCTGAGCCCTGGCGAAGAACAACTGAGGCCCTCCGTGCGTCAGGGGAGGGGGCGTCCCCTTCCCCCCCGGAGGGGTGGGAAGGGGATCGAGGGGTTGCGGGGGGCGATCCGATAGATGCTTAGATGCTTTGAGTAGGCCTCGACCGCGAAATCGCAGCGCCGTTTGATCGCTCGGCATCGACAGGAATTGGGGCCATTTCGCGCGCCGGGATTTCGCTTTATCGGTCGGACTGCGCCACGATCTCGATCTCCTGGCGCAGCTTGATCAGGCTGCCGGCGGGGTAGATGCCCGGTCGCAGCTGCACGCCGGGATAGATCTGGGTGTCGCGGCCGACCACCACGCCGGGGTGCAGGACGCAGTTGCAGCCGGTCTGCACGCCGTCGCCGAGCACCGCCCCCAGCTTGCGGCGGCCGCTGGCGATCGCCGGCGGCGACTGCGGATATCGACCCCTCTCGCCGGCATCGCCGCCGCTGCCCGGCTCGCGGCTGCCGCCGCTGACGCGGCGCCCCGCGACCCCGGCCGGAATGCGCACCTCGCGCCCGTCGTGGCGAAAGTTGGAGAGGATGGTGCCGGCGCCGAGGTTGACTCCCTGGCCGAGGATCGAGTCGCCGACGTAGTTGAGGTGGGGGGCCTTGGCGCCGGCGAGCAGGATCGCGCGCTTGATCTCGGTGGAGGCTCCGACCACGCAGCCGTCGCCGATCCAGACGCCGCCGCGCAGGTAGGCTCCCGGCCGGATCTCGACGTCGCGGCCGATCGCGATCGGCCCTTCGATCACCACCCCGGGGTGGATGCGGCAGCCCCGGCCGATGGCGATCCGGTCGCCGGCCAGGTGGACCTCGGGCAGCAGGCGGACCTGGATATCGTCGGAAGGCAGGGCGGCGAGGACCGCGTCGAGCGCCTCGCCGAGCAGCATCCAGGGCGCAGCGGGAGAGAAAAACCCGGCAAAGACGTCCGGGAGCCCGGCAAAGAGCGGCGGCAGTCCCTCGGGGCCGGGGTCCGGGCTCGCGGAAGCGGAGGTCGATGCCAGCGGAGTGACGGCCATTGGGGCTCCTGCCGAAGGATGGCATGGGGGCGAGGTCCGGCACAAGCAGAACGATGCGAGCGGCGCCCGAGCCGGTGTGAGAAATCGGAGCCTGGGGTGATAGGGTCCGGCGCCGACATGAGCTTCTTGACCGCTCTCCCGGCGGCCTTTTACCGCCGCCCCGCCGAGGTCGTCGCCCGCGAGCTGCTGGGCTGCCTGCTGATCCGCCGGCTGGGCAAGGAGCTGCTGGTCCTGCGGCTGGTCGAGACCGAGGCCTATCTCGGGGCGCCCGATTGCGCCAGCCATGCCTGGGGCGGGCGCCGCACGCCCCGCAACGCGAGCCTCTATCTGCCCGGCGGTCACGCCTACGTCTACTTCGTCTATGGCATGCACTTCTGTCTCAACGCGGTGACCGGCGAGGCTGACACCGGCAGCGCCGTGCTGCTGCGCGCCGGCGAGCCGGTGGCCGGTGAGGAGCGGATGCGCGCCGAGCGCTCTCTGGCGCGGCCGCCCCGCCCGGGCGAGATCGCCGGCGGCCCGGCCAAGCTCTGCCGCGCCCTGGCCGTCGACCGCGCGCTCGACGGCGTCCGCCTCGACCGCGGGCCGCTGCTCATCACCGCCGGCGGCGATGTCGCGCCCGGCGCGGTCGCGGTCGGTCCACGCATCGGCGTGGCCTATGCGGGCGAGGCCGCCGCCTGGCCCCTGCGCTTCGCCGTGGCGGGCAACCCCCACGTCTCCCGCCCACGGCCCTAAGCGGTGGGTGGTTTTATTTTTTCGCCTTGGCCACCATCTGGACGTGGCCGGCGCTGGCGAGCTTCCAGAACACCATCAGGGCGTCGATCTGCGGCATCGGTGTGATCTTGATGATCGACTGGATGTCGTAGCTGCCGTTGATCCGCGTCAGCATGAAGCCTTCCTGGGGGGAGATCTTGGCCGTCGTGAGCTGCTCCATCGTGGCCGCCAGCTTGGGGATCGAGCTCAGCCGGATGCCCGCCTTCTCGATCTCTTCGCGGATCTTCTTCTCGCCCTGGGTGAGCGCCTCCTGCACCGCCCGGTTGTCGGGCTCGAGGCTCTTGGCGGCGCGCAGATGGCGCAGCGCCGGGTCATAGTCCTGCTGCTCCATGAACCGGCGCGCCGCCTCGAGCAGCGAATCGGCGCCCAACGGTCCCGCCGGGGGCGCCGGCGCCGCCGCAGGTGCCGGCGCTGCCGCCGGCGCCGCTGCAGGAGCCACGGGGGTCTCCTCGCTCGGCGGCGGCTGACTCCAGCGCGGCCTGACGAACTTGACGTTGCCCTGCAGATGCTGCTCGAACAGCACCCGGCAGACCTGGAAGTCGGAGGAATGGGTCTGCTGGCGGATCTCCTCGACCGTCCGGCCGTCGTCGACCAGCGCCAGGATGCGGCGCTCTCCGGGCCGGGCGTGCTCGACGTCGAGCTCGCGCAGGGTCACCGGGATCGCCTCCTGGGTCGGGATCACCTGGCGGATGCGCCGCCACTCGTCGACCCTCTGCACCCCCTCCATGACGATGGCGGTGACGTCGAGGCTCATCTCCACCATGGCGCTCTCGGGCAGCTCGTCGTCGAGGAAGCGGAAGTCGGCCTCGCGCCACGAGAAGAGGTCGTAGATGCTCTCCTCGGCCTTGAAGCGCAGCATACGATGCAGGTCGTCTTCGCGCAGCGCGCCGGTGGTGACCAGGATCTTGCCCAGCATGGTGCGCGTCTTCTCCTGCAGCTCGATCGCCTTGCCGAGCTCCATCTCGCTGATCAGGCCCTGGCTGACCAGGAAGTGGCCGAGGTATTCCTCCGGCTTGGTGGACGAGGAGGAGAGGATGCGGCCGTCCTTGAAGTAGATCCGCTTCTCGACCTTGCCGCTCTTGATCTCGAGAGTGCCGCTCTTCTTGCTCTGCGAGAGCCACTGCAGCAGCTCTTCGAGCTGCATGGTGCGGAAATTGCCGACGATCCCCATGACGCCGCGCCGATTATAAGTCGCCGGTGATATTGAAGAATGCCTAGGTGCGCATGAATCGCGCCGCAACGCAGAATCTGACGGCTACTCGCGCGGGTCGGCCGGCGGTGAGCCTGAGCCGGGCGGCGGTTCGCCGGGGGCGGTCCCATCGGCACGGCGCGCCGGCGTCGTCCCGGTCTGTCCCTGGTAGTGGCTCGAGGAGCCCGGTTCGCCGTAGGCCACCTCGGGCTCGGACTCCATCGAGATGAAGATCAGCTGTGCGATCCGCCTTCCGGCCTCGAGGACGAACGGCTCGGGGCCGAGGTTCTGCAGCTCGAGCGTGATGTTGCCTTCGAATCCGGGATCGCACCAACCGGCGAGCGAGTGGTTGATCCACAGCCGCCCGAGAGTCGATTTGAGTTTCAAGTCGCAAGCCACGGTGCGCGGGATGCGCACGTGCTCGATGGTCGAGGCCAGCACCACCTCGCCGGGAAACAGCTTGACGCGCGCCGCCCGGAACTCCTGCGGCTCGCGGGTGGGGCAGATCCAGTGGTCGCTCACCCGCACGTCGTAGCTGGCGGCGTTGATCTGGCTCTCCTCGAAAGGATCGACGCCGCCCTCTCGCCCCCAGCGACGGATCCAGTGGTCCGGCTTGATCAAGATCGCTCCTCCCGCGGCGGCGGGCGGTCAAAGGAAGCGAACCGGCGTCGTCACCTGGTCGCGGTGAATCGTGTCCACGAAGCGGATGATCTTGCGCGACAGCGACATGAACAACGTCGAAGTGCGGCTGCCGCCGCCGAAGAAACGGACGCCCTTGAGCAGCTCGCCGTCGGTGACCCCGGTCGAGCTGAACAGGATCTCGTTGCCCGGCGCCAGCTCTTCGGTGTGATAGATCCTGCCCAGGTCGTGAATGCCCAGGGCGTGCACCCGCGCCAGCTGCTCGTCGTCGATTGCCTTGAGGCGCGCCTGGATCTCGCCTCCCAGGCAGCGCATCGCCGCGGCGGTGATCACCCCTTCGGGGGCCCCGCCGGTGCCCAGGACTGCGTGTACCCCGGTGCCGCGCACGGCGGCGGAGATGCCGGCCGACAGGTCGCCGTCGCCGATCAGCCGGATGCGCGCGCCGGCCTGCCGGATGTCGCTGATCAGCTGCTGATGGCGCTCGCGGTCGAGCACCACGATGGTCAGATCGCTCACCCGCCGCCCGAAGGCAGCGGCGATGTTGCGCAGGTTTTCGGCCACCGGCGCGTCGAGATGGATCGACCCGCGGGCGGTTGGCCCGACGATGATCTTCTCCATGTAGACGTCCGGCGCGTGCAGCAGGCCGCCGCGCTCGGAGGCCGCCAGCACGGCGATCGAATCGGGGGCGCCGGTGGCGCAGAGGTTGGTGCCCTCGAGCGGATCGACGGCGATGTCGACGTCGGGCGCCGCCGCCGCCGAGTGCCCTTCGCGCCGGGGGCGCCCCGCCCCCAGCTGCTCGCCGACGTAGAGCATCGGCGCCTTGTCGCGCTCGCCCTCGCCGATCACCACCCGGCCGTTCATCGGCAGCGAGTCCATTTCCCGCCGCATCGCCTCGACCGCCACCTGATCGGAGTGCCGCCGATCGCCGAAACCCATCGTCTTGGCGGCCGCGATCGCCGCCTGTTCGGTAACCCGGATGAAGTCCTGCTCGAGCAGGTGGTCGAGGACCATCAGCGGCTCCTGCCGGCCAGCGCCGGCGCGGGTTTGACCGGCCGCTCGGGTGCGTTGAACGCCGGAATGCCGGTGATCGCCTCGCCCAGGATCAGGCCGTGGATGTCGTGGGTCCCTTCGTAGGTGTAGACCGACTCGATGTTGAGCATGTGCCGGATCACCGGGTAATCGTCGACGATGCCGTTGGCGCCGAGCACTTCGCGCGCCAGCTTGGCGCACTCGCGGGCCACCCAGACGTTGTTGCGCTTGCCGAGCGAGACGTGATGCGGTTGCAGGCGGCCGGCGTCCTTGAGCCGGCCGAGCTGCAGGCAGAGCAGCTGCCCCTTGGCGATCTCGCTGACCATCCAGACCAGTTTCTCTTGCACCAGCTGGTGGCAGGCGATCGGCTGCCCGTTCCACTGCACCCGCTGCTTGGCGTACTCGAGCGCCGTGTGGTAGCACTCCATGGCCGATCCGATTCCTCCCCAGGCGATGCCATAGCGCGCCTGGTTGAGGCACATCAACGCATTCTTGAGGCCGCTGGTTCCGGGCAGCAGGGCGTCGGCCGGGATGCGGCAGTCGTGGAAGCCGAGCTCCGAGGTGGTGGAGGCGCGCAAGGAGAACTTGCCATGCTGGTCGGCGGCGGTGAAGCCCGGCGTTCCCTTCTCGACCAGGAAGCCGCGCACTCCCTCCTCGGTCCGCGCCCACACCACCGCCACGTCGGCGAGCGTGCCGTTGGTGATCCACTGCTTGCTGCCGCTGAGCAACCAGTCGCCTTCCTTCCGGCGCGCGGTGGTGCGCATGCCGCCGGGGTTGGAGCCGAAGTCCGGCTCGGTCAGGCCGAAACAGCCGATCGCCTCGCCGGTGGCGAGGCGCGGGATCCAGCGGTCTTTCTGCTGCTGCGAGCCGAAGGCATGGATCGGGTACATGACCAGCGCGCTCTGCACCGAGACGAAGCTGCGCAGCCCCGAGTCGCCGCGCTCGAGCTCCTGCATGATGAGGCCGTAGGCGACGCCGCCGAGCCCCGGCAGGCCGTAGTCGGCGATGCTGGCGCCAAACAGGTTGAGGGCGCCCATCGCCGGCACCAGCTCGAGCGGGGTGCGCCCTTCGCGGTGGCACTGCTCGATGATCGGCTTGACCTTGTCGTCGACGAAGGCGCGGACGGTGTCGCGGATCAGCCGCTCCTCTTCCGAGAGCAGCGCATCCAGCTCCAGGAGATCAACGCCGGGAAAGCGGCTCAAGGCGGCTCCTCCTTCGATCGCTCGTCCAGCCCGCGGGGGACCGTCCGGCCTTCCACTGGAATCCATTCGAACCGGGCGAGTTGACGGGTGGATGACCGCGCGGGCTACCGCGGCTGGGCACAGAGCACCAGCAGATCATAGCATGGGACTGCGGGCGCTGGCCCGCGGCTCGGCTCGGGGAGTATCATCCGTGCGCTATGGGGATTTCGGGCGGCAGCGCCTACGCGATGACGCGCGATATCGCCGAAGGCTACGTGCTGATGACCGAGCGCACCTGCCGCTCCTTGACCGTCGGCGACCTCGACCGGCTGGCCTTTGAGATCGACCGCCACTTGCGCGAGGTGCGGGGCGAGCAGGCCCCCTTGGACGACGTCCCGGCCATCCAGATGCGCAACCGGCGTATCCAGCGGCTCAACTCGGCGCTGACCGTTTTGCGCAGCTTCCGCATGAAGGCTAAGAAAGACTAGTGCATCCGCTCCGGCCGCTCGGCCCGCTCCTGGTTACGCTGCTCCGCCTGCTGGGCCCGCTCGCGGCGGCGCTCGCCTCCGCCGCCGTGCTGGACCGCATGTGCAGGCGCAAGGGGCTGCTGCCGCCGGGATTCCGGGCGCCCTGGCGGCGTCTGCTCGCCGGCCTGCTGCTGGCCGGCATCCTCTGGCTGGGCATCTTCGCGCCGCTGGGCGAGATCGGCCTCCCCTCGAAGCTCGACGTCTCGACCATCAGCACCCCCCAGCTCTTCCTCTTGCACGTGCTGCTCGCCCTGTCACTTCTCGGCTGGTTCGTCCTCGGCTTTGCCGGGACCAGGCCGGGACCTCCGGCCGCCGCGAGCGATTCTGCGGTGGATTTCAGGGAGCCCGGAGCGCGCTTTGCCCTGCCCGGGTCGGAGCCTTGCTCCGCCGCCGGTGCCGGGCCGGGCTCCGCGCCGCCGCTTGGGCTCGAGCTTGCGCCCGGCCCGCCGCCGCCGGCCGCGCGCCCTCCGGCGCCGCCGCCCTCCTTCCTCTCGCAGCTCGCCCTGCAGCTCGGCTTCCGCGCCGCCCACGTCGGCCGCGAGATTGGGCTCGGCCTGCTGCTCGGAGCGGGGGCCTGGCTGGTGGTGATCGTGGCGCTGATCGTGCTGGCCACCGTCATCCTGGCGATTGGCGGCGAGAACGCGATGCCCAAGCAGCCGCCGGCGATCGTCCCCTTCATTGCCTCCCTGCCCGTCATGGTGCGGCTCGCGGCCTCGCTGTCCGCGGGCTTCGTCGAGGAGACTTTTTTTCGCGGCTTCCTCCAGCCGCGGATCGGCATCGCGCTGTCGACCGGGATGTTCGTCCTGGCACACCTTTCCTACGGCCAACCCTTCGTGCTGGTCGGCGTCAGCCTGCTGTCGCTGATCTACGCCTTGCTGGTGCGCTGGCGCCAGACCATCTGGCCGGCAATCGCCGCGCACGCGCTGTTCGACGGCGTGCAGCTGCTGGTGATCATCCCCGCGGTCCTGCGGCTGCTCGGCCACCGCGGCGGCGCGGCAGGCGCCAAGGTGCTGGCGCTTCTGGCGCCGGTCGCAGGGTGGGCCGGCCACCACATCTGGTAGACTCAGCGGACGAGAGCCGCCAGCGCGATGTCGGATCCACAGAGCTTCCATCTCTCCATCGGGAGCCGCTTCGAGAACATCGAGCTGGTGCAGATCGTCCTCAAAGATGCGCTCGAACGACTCGGCATGGAGGACGATGCGCGGCACTGGGTCGACGTGGCGGTGCGGGAAGCGGTGGCCAATGCGATCAAACACGGCAACGCCCTCGATCCCGCCAAGCAGGTCAAGATCGACCTGACGCTGGACGGCGAGACCTTGACCATCAGGGTCGAGGACGAAGGTCCCGGCTTCGATCCCTCCCACCTCGAAGACCCGCTGGCGCCGGAGAACCTGCTCAAGCCGAATGGCAGAGGCATCTTTTATATGAAGAGCTTCATGGACACGATCGAGTACGGTCCGCGGCCGGGTGGAGGAACCGTGGTGACGATGCGCAAGCGAGTCGCTCACGGCAAAGAGACGGAAGCGAACGCCAGGTTCGACTAGGAGGGGCATGAGATGAAAGTCAATATGCGGAAGCGGGACGGCGTGACGATCCTGGACCTCAAGGGCAAGATCACGATCGGAGTGGGCGACGTCGCGTTGCGCAACGCCGTCCAGGAGGCGATGAACGACGGCGCCAACAAGATCGTGATCAACCTCCGCGACGTCACCACGATCGACTCTTCGGGCGTCGGCGAGCTGGTCTCCGCCTACACCTCGGCCACCAACCGCGGCGCCAAGCTCGCCCTGGTCAACCTGCCCGCCAAGGTCTCGGACATCCTCTACATCACCCAGCTGATCACCGTCTTCGACGTGTTCGACAGCGAGGACGAGGCCCTGCGCTCGTTCTGATCGTTCCCATGATCCGTTGGCTGGTCCCGCCCGGATGAGCGCCGCCCCCGGCGGGACCGCGCCGTCCCCGGGACCGGCGCCGCCCTGCGGGGCGACCGCGCTGGCCGGCGGCCTGGCCGCCCTGGCCGAGCGGGTGAACCGGCGCCTGCCGCACCTGCTGCCGCCCCCCGACAGCCGCCCCGAGCCGGTGCATCAGGCCATGCACTATGCCCTGACCAGCGCCGGCAAGCGGGTGCGGCCGGTGCTGGCCCTGGCGGTGGCGGAGCTGTTCGGCGAGCGCTCGGCCGCCGCCCTCGACCTGGCCTGCGCGGTCGAGCTGGTGCATGCCTGCTCGTTGATCCTCGACGACCTGCCGGCGATGGACGGCGCCAGCTTGCGGCGCGGCCGGCCCACGGTCCACCTGGCGTTTGGCGAGAGCGTCGCCCTGCTGGCCGCCCTGGCGCTGCTCAACCGCGCCTACGCGCTGGTCGCCGAGAGCGGCCACCGGCTGTCGCTGCGGCGCTACACCAGCGAAGACATGGTGCACCACCTGGCGGCGGCCATCGGCAGCGCCGGCCTGAT
Source organism: Thermoanaerobaculia bacterium (assembly GCA_035544875.1). Classification (GTDB taxonomy): domain Bacteria; phylum Acidobacteriota; class Thermoanaerobaculia; order Multivoradales; family UBA5704; genus JASLEW01. The sequence goes on from DASZZP010000086.1 coordinate 102,665, forward strand.
CGGCGGCCAGGCCCTCGACCTGCTGGCGCGACCCGAGCAGCTGGACCTCGAGCTGCTGGAGTACATCCACAGCCACAAGACCGGCGCGCTGTTCATGGCGGCGGGCGAGCTCGGCGCCATGGCCGCCGACGCGCGGCGGCGCGACCTCGATCTGGTGGCCAGGTTCGCCAAGAATCTCGGGCTGGCCTTCCAGATCTCCGACGACCTGCTCGACGTGCTGGGCACGCCCGAGGAGACCGGCAAGGACGTGCGCCAGGACGCCGGCAAGGTTACCTTCGTCAAGCTCCTCGGCGTCGCCGGGGCGCAGTCGCTGGCCGCCGAGCTGCTCGGCTTCGCCGTCGAATCGTTGCAGCCGCTGGGGCGCAAGGGCGAGCCGCTGCGCCAGCTGGTCCGCTTCGTTCAACACCGGGCGCGATGAAGCGAAAGGTGGGAAGCCTCCACCGCCACATCGCAGCGCCGTTTCATCCCTCGGGATCGGCGCTGCCGGTGGGGGCTTAAACTAGACAGGATGAAGCAGGAGGACGTCGAGAAGCTGGAGCGCGCGCGCTCCGAGCTGCGCCGGCTCGGCTACCTCGACCACCGGCTGGAGCGCTTCCTGCTCCAGGACGCGCTGCGGCCGAGCCGCCCGCTGCGCACCCTGGCGCTGCTGACCGCCAAGGTGGGGCTGCTGGCGGGCGGCATCCTGGCGCCGCCGCTGGTGCTCGGCCTGGGGGTCGCCAACGGCAGCCTGGCGGCGACGCCGCTCGACCTGCCGCTGCTTTTCCTGCACCTCTTCCCGCCGATCTCGGCCGCCGCGGCGCTGGTCTTCCTGGCGCTCTCGGGGCTGCTGCTGCTGGCGCTGCGGCTCTACCCAGTGCGGCGGCTCGAGAGCGTTGCTCTGGCCGCCGCCGTGGCGGCGGGCGCGGCGGGGCTCGGGGCCGCCCTGTGGCAGGGGCGCGGCCTGGTGGAGCCCGCCGCCCCGGGCTGGCTGCTGCACGTCGCGGTGCTCGGTCTGGCGGTCGCCGGGGCGGTCTATCTGCTGACCAAGCTCGTCTATCACGGCTTGCTGGCGCTGGCGATCCGCTTCACCAATCTGGCGCCGGGCGGCGCCCTGCTGTCGCGGCGCTGGCTCTCGGGCGCGGTGCTCGCGGCCGTCCTGCTGCTCGCCCTGCCGCTGCTGCTGGCGGCGCGGGTGGGCGAGCCGCCGCCGCCGCCGGCGCTGCCGGTCGCGCCGGGCGGTCGGGTCGTGCTGCTCGGGGTCGACGGCGTGCTGCCGCAAGAGATCGACTACCTGCTCGCGGTCGGCGATCTGCCGGCGATGGGCCGGCTGCTGAAAGCCGGCGGCCGCCTGCTCGCCTATGCGCGGCGCGCCGAGCCGCCGGCCTCGTTCTGGACCACCGTCGCGACCGGTCTGCCGGGACCCCGTCACGGAGTCACCGCGCTCGACAGCTTCGTGCCGCTCGGGGTCAAGACGCCGCTCGCCCGCAGCGGCGTCCTGCGCGCCTATTGGAGCGGGGTCGCCGTGCCGCTGGGACTGGCGGAGTACCGCCCGCTGCTGGCCAACCGGCGCAGCGCCTTCACCTTCTGGGAGCTGGCCTCGCGCGGCGGCGCGCCGGTGCTGTCGATCAACTGGTGGGCGACCTTTCCGGCCACCGAGCTGCCAGGCCTGGTGCTGGCGCACGACGGCTTCGAGCTGCTGCGCCAGCGGGTGGCGGGGGCGGTGGCGCCCGCCGCGGAAGGGCCCGCCCTGCTGCCGCTCGCCGAGCGCTGCGCCGCGGCAGCGCCCGATCCGCGCCTCGCGGCCGCTCTTCCGGCCGGCGCGGTGGCGGCGGTCGCCGAGCGCGCCTTGCGGCCCGACCGCTTCTACCGCGAGGTCTTCGCCGGCCGCCTTGGCGCCGCGCCGCGCGCCGCGGCGCTCTACCTGCCGGGGCTCGACATCGCCGCCGCCGGCTGGAGCGGCGGCGGCGGGGTGGCCTTCTCCGACCTGGTGCGCTCCGAGCTGGCGGCCGCCGACCGGCTGGTCGGCGAGGCCGCTGCCGGCCCGGGGCTGGGGGCAATCGCCGTGGTGCTCGACCCCGGGCGGCGGACCGAGCGGCAGTCGCCTCTGTTCGGCACCCCTGTGCCGCAGCTGCCGCAGCTGCCGCAGCGGGGCGGGCGGCTCCTGCTCTGGCTGCCCCAGGGGTGCGAGGCTTCGCCGGCGGGGCCGCCGGGCTCGATCACGCCCGAGGCGATCGCCTCCGGCCTGCTGCGCGCCCTCGGGTTGCCGCAAAGCGCCGAGCTGCCGCCGCCGCCCGCCCAGTGCCGCTGGCCGGCGCCGCTCGTCACGGTGCCCGGCTACGGCCGGCCGCAGGCCCGGCGCGCCTCGGGGGCCGAGGGGGCCGAGTATCTGCGCAACCTGCACTCCCTGGGCTACCTCTGACCCGAGCGCGGATGCCCGAGCGCCGATCCCGCTTCCGCAGCCGCGGCTGTCGATCCCGGGGGTGCCCGCCCGCCTGCTCCCCGCCGGTGCCAGTCGCCGCAGGTGCGGCAACGAGTTGCCGCACCAGTCGCCGCAGTTGCGGCAACGAGTTGCCGCACAGCGGCGGCTGGGCGGCTGGGCTGGCGAGCGCGCTGCTCATCACCCTGACGGTGCTCGCCGTGGCCGGGGCGCTGCCGGCGGTGGCGCGGGGCGCGGGGCGGCTGGCGCTGGGGGCGATGGGGGCGTCCGCGGCGTCGGGGGTATCCGCGGTGCCGGCGGCCGGGCCGCCGCCGTCGCGCGAGGAGCAGCTGGGCGCCATCCGGGCCGAGATCGGCCGCTTGAGCGGGCGCCTCGAGCAGGCCCGGCGCCAGCAGACCGGGCTGTTGGGCGAGCTGGCCGCCGCCGACCTCGAGCTGCAGCTCGAACAGCAGCGGCTGGCCGAGGCCTTGACCGCCCGCGACGCGGCGGCGCAGCGCGCCGCGGCGAGCGCCGCGCAGGTGCGCGGCCTCGAGCAGCAGCTCGCGCAGCGGCGGCGCGAGTTCCGCCACCAGCTGACCGGCCTCTACCGCTTCGGGCGGCAGGGCTACCTGCGCCTGGTCTTCCTGCTCCGCCCGGACCGGCGGCTGCTCCCCTCGATCCGCCTGCTGCGCTATCTGGTGCGCCGCGACCGCGAGGCGCTCGACCGCTTCGAGGATGCCCAGCGCCGGCTGGCGCGGCAGCGCGACCGCCTGCTCGCCGAGCGCCAGGAGCTCGAGAGCTGGCTGGGGAGCGAGCGGGGGCGGCGCCGCGCCCTGGTCGCCGCCCGGACGCGCAAGGCGGCGCTCGTCGCCCGGCTGGAACGGGAGCGCCAGGACCTCGCCTCGCGCGCCAGCGAGCTGGCCGACAAGGAGCGCAAGCTCGCCGCTTTTCTCGATCTGCTCTATGGCCGCACGGAGGGATCGCTGGCCGGCGCGCCAATGCAGCAGTTTCGCGGCGTGCTCGACTGGCCGGTCCAGGGGCGGGTCGCCGAGCGCTTCGGCCCGCGGCTGGACCCGCGCTACCGCACCCAGGTGCCGCACAACGGCATCGACCTCGCCACTTCGCCGGGCAGCGAGGTCAAGGCGGTCTACCCTGGCAAGGTGCTCTTCGCCGCCCCTTTCGAGGGCTACGGCCTGACCGCGGTGGTCTTCCATCCCGGCCGTGTCTTCACGCTCTACGCCGGGCTCGCCGAGCTGCGGAAAGCCAAGGACGATATGCTATCTTTGGGCGACACGGTGGGGCTCGCCACGGATAAGCTCTACTTCGAGATCCGCGTCGAGAACCGCCCCGACGACCCGCTCCTCTGGTTGCGCTGAGACACCCTATGAGCAGAAGCCGCGTGTTGTTCTTCCTCCTCTCCTCGGTGCTGGTGATTCCCATGCTGATGGGGACGCTGGTGCTCGCCGCCGACCGCGGCCGGCGCCCGGATCCGCGCGCCAAGGACGGCAAGGAGGTCAAGGAAGAGGACTCCTTCGACACCTATCTCAAGTACCTCGCGGTGTTCAGCGACGTGGTCGGTCTCATCCACCAGACCTACGTCGACGACGTCTCGACCGACGTCTTGATGGCCGGGGCGCTCGAGGGGGTGACCGACGCGCTCGACCCGTTCTCGATTTACGTGCCGACGAGCGAGGTGTCGGCCTATACGAAAGCCCAGGCGACCGGCATGCAGCTCAGCGGCCTCGAGCTGATCAAGGAGCACGGGGCGACGCTGGTCATGGCGGTGGAGAAGGGGAGCCCGGCCGAGACCGCCGGATTGAAGATCGGCGACCTCGTCGCCAAGCTCGACGGCAGCGCGACGCGCACCATGCCGCTGTGGGAGATGCAAGAGGTGCTCACCGGCCGGCCCGGCACCAAGGTGTCGCTGGAGGTGATCCGCGCCGGCACTCCCGTTCAGGTGAGCTTCCAGCTCGCATCGTTCAACCCGCCGGCGCTGCGCCTGGAGGAAGTCGCGGAACAGGCCGCGGGCGCCGAGGAGAGCTCCGGCAAGGCTGGCGACAAGCCGGGCCAGACGAAGCCTGAGTCCGAGAAGTCCCAGGCCGACAAACCGCAAACCGCGGCCGCCGCCCCACCTCCTTCCCCGCCTCCGGGCGGCCCGACCGTCCATCTCCTCCGCTTCCACATTTTCTCGGCCAGCGCCGTCAAGCAAGCGCGCGACGCGCTGGCGGCGCTCAGCGGCGCCCATGTGGACAAGCTGCTGATCGATCTTCGCGGCGCCTCGGCGGGCGACGCCGACGATGCCTACCAGATTGCCAGGCTTTTCACCACGGGCGGGCTCGGCGCTCTCAAGCGGCGCCAGCAAGACGTGCGCAGCTTCACGAGCTCCGAGCCGGCGGCCTGGCAGGGCCGGCTGGTGGTCCTGATCGATCACGGCACTGCCGGGCCGGCCGAGATCCTCGCGACGATCTTGCGTCAGAAGGCGGGAGCCGAGCTGGTCGGCGAGCGCACCTTCGGCTATGCCGGCCGCCGGTCGTGGGCCGACCTCGCCTCCGGCGGCAGGCTCTTCTTCACCGACGCCTTCTATGCCGGGCCTGACGGCAAGCCGATCAACGAGAGCCTGAAACCCGACCTCCAGGTCGATCGCACCCGCACCTATCTCGAGAAAGACGTACCGCTCGGCGTGCTGATCCTGCGGCGTGGAATCCACCGTCTCCTGGAGGGGCCGGAGACGGCCAAGAAGGCCGCCTGATCCGCTTCCGCATGCGCCGCCCTCCCCACCGCGCCCGCGGCATCGGGTGGGGAGGCGTGGGCCTCTTCCTGCTCGGGGTCGCGACTGGCGCGGGCGGCTCGTACTTCGGGTGTCACGACTCGGCGGGACGGCCGGAGGGCGGCGAGCCGGCCCGCGCCGCCGCCACCGGCGCCATGGGCGAACACCGCCAAGGGCAGCGTGACGGCTCAGCGGCGGGGGCGGCCCGCAAACCGGCCTCCGGCCGGCAGCCCGGCGCGAGCAGCGTCGCGGCAACTAGCGCGCGGCGGGCCGGCTGGGCGAAAGGGATGGGCCGCGAAACCGAGACCGGCCCTGGCTCGGACCAGGCGGGCCCGGCGGGCCAGCCGGTCCCCCGGCTGCCTCCCCAGGCCACCCGTATTGCGCTGGTGATCGACGACCTCGGCCGCAGCCTTGGCGATCTCGACACCCTGGCGCGGCTCGGCATTCCGCTGACCTACGCCGTCTTGCCGTTCGAAAGCCAGACCTCCGAGGTGGCGGCGACCCTCCGCCAGCGCGGCGCGGAGATCCTCTGCCACCTGCCGATGGAGCCCGGCAACGGCGGCAACCCGGGCCCCGGCGCGCTGCGCCTCGGCATGAGCTCCGAGCAGCTGCGCGCCTCGACGCTGGCGGCGATCGCCGCCGTGCCCGGCGCGGTCGGGGTCAACAACCACATGGGCTCGGGTCTGTCGGCCGACGCCCCTTCGATGGGCACGATTCTCGGCGTGCTGGCGGCCCGCCGGCTCTACTTCCTCGACTCGCGGACCAGCGCGAATAGCGTCGGCTTCCAGCTGGCCGCCGGGCTCGGGATCCCGGCCGCCGAGCGCCAGGTCTTCCTCGACGACGACCAGCAGCCGGAGGCGGTCGCGGCCCAGTTCGATCGCCTGCTCGAGATCGCGCGCACCCGAGGCGAGGCGATCGCCATCGGCCATCCCCATCCCGCGACCCTCGCCACGCTGGCCGCCGCGGTGCCCAGGGCCAGGGCCCTCGGCTACCGCTTCGTCGAGGTCAGCTCGTTACTCGATCGGCCGCCGGGCAGGGCCGCGCCCTAGCGAGCAGGCACTTTCCTTGCGGCCTGCCGGCTGCGACGGTCAACGCAACTTCCGCAGCTCCTGCTCGACGCGCTCGGCGACAAAGATCTTGAGCAGCGATTGATACGGCACATCGCGCTTGTTGGCGAGGACCCTCAGGCCTTCGACCAGCGACTCGGGTAGCCGTAGGGAGATCGTCTGCGTCGAAGGCTTGAGGCGGGAGAAGGATGCGGCCTGGGCGCGGCTCCAATCGACGTATTCGGTGGCGTCGTGGGTCGCCCAGAACTCCCTCTCGTCATCCTCCGAGCTAAACTTGGGGATCGGTTTCAGATTCTTGCGCCCGCGCACGTTCGTATTCCTTTCGCTCACGCCGCGTCATCATATACATCGTCAAGCGCCTCTAGCGCCGCCCTGCGTGGGCCGGGCGAAAGAGCATGTGAGAATCCGGCTGCCATGGATCTGCTCGTCTTCCTGATCGGGGCCGCGCTGCTGGCGGGCGCGGTCCGCTTCTGGCGCCCGGAGCTGAGGTGGCGGACCGCCGCGGCGTTCGTGCTGCTGGTGGCTGCCTTCTTCGCGCTGCCGCTGCTTTCGCTCGCCTACGGTGTGCCGACTGACATTGCCTATCTCTGGCGCCCCTGGTCAGAGACGATCGAGAGAGGCGCCGCGCAGCCGCCGCAAAACGGCCTGCTGGTCGACGTGACCCTTCAGCTCCTCCCCTGGCGCCAGTTGGTGCGTGAGCGGTTGCTCGCCGGGCAGGCGCCTCTCTGGTCGCACGAGATGGGGACCGGCCAGCCGCTGCTCGGCAACGCCCAGTCGGCCCCCTTCGCCCCCTTCCACCTGCTGGCCCTCCCCCTGCCGCCCTTGCGCGCCATGACCGTCGCCGTCGCCTGGCAGTTCCTGCTCGCGTTGCTGCTCACCTACTCGCTGGCGGCCGCTCTCGGCGCGGCGCCCTCGGGCGCCGTCTTCGCGGCGGTGGCCTATGCCTTCTCGACCTTCTCGATCTGCTGGGCCTACTACCCGCTCGGAATGGCTGCCGCCTGGGTCCCCGGAGTGCTTCTTGGCCTGTGGCTGCTGCGGCGCGGCGAGCGCGGCGGTCTGTCCGGGCTGGTCGCTTGCGGCGCCGGCCTCGCGCTCTCCGGCCACCCGGAGACGCTGGCGCACGCGGCGCTGGCGGGCGCCGCCGTGACGGTCATCTTGCTGCTCGCGGGGGGCGGCGTCGGGCGCTGGCGCTTTGCCGGGAAGCTCGCGGCGGCGGCGGTGGTGACCGGCTGCCTGAGCGCTCCGGCGCTGCTGCCGGCGCTGGCAGCGCTGCCGGACAGCGCCCGGCGCGAGGCCGCGGCGAGAAACCCCGGCGCCGTCCGGCAGCCGCCATTCAGTGCCGCTTCCGCACGCCTGCTGGTCGATCCGCTGTCCCTGGGCAGCCCGCGCGACGCCAACTGGGACGGCCCGCTCAATTTCAACGAGCTGGCGAGCGGCTATGCCGGTCTCCTGGCCCTGGCCCTGGCGATCGCGGGCGCGCTGGCGCTGCGCGGCAGGCCGCTCGCCATCATGGCGGGAGGCCTGGCGGCGCTGGCCGCGGCGCTACGCCTGCCGCTGGCGTTCAACCTGGTGGCGGCGATCCCCGGCCTCGAGCACGCCGTCCATGGGCGGCTGCGGCTGCTCTGGGTGCTGGCGCTCGCCCTGGCGGCAGGCCTGGCCGTCGAAGCGCTGCCGCGCCGGCGCGGCCCGCGCATCACCGCCGCCGTGCTGGTGGCTCTCGCTGCTGCCGCCCTTGCCTGCTCGCCGCCGCCGCCCGCGCTGTGGCAGCGGGCCTGGTGGCTCGTGGCGCTGGCCGGCGCCGCGGCTGCCCTGGCGGCGCTCCTGGTGCCGCGCCTGCGCCCCTGGTTTCCCCTCCTGGCGCTGCTCGGCCTCGGTCTCGATCTGATCCTTCTCGGCCGCCACTACCTGCCGCTCGTCCCCAGCCGCTTCGACCTCTCCCCGCCGGCGGCGGTGGCCTTCCTGGCCGCCGAGCAGCGCCGCTCGCCGGAGCCCTTCCGGGTGCTCGGCGAGGAGGACGATCTGGCGCCCAACCTGGGAGCGCTCTACGGCCTCTGGGACCCGCGGGGCAACGACCCGATGCAGCCGGCCGCCGCGGCCAGCGTGGTCGGCGGCGGCATGCGTCCCCACTTCCGGACCGGCCGCCCGATCTCCCTCTCGCCGCGCCTCCATCCGCTCCCCCTGCTCGACTACCTCGGCGTGCGCTACCTGCTCGTCCGCCACCGCCGCACCCTGCCGCCCCCCTGGGAGCCGGTCTGGGACGGCGAGGGCGGCCGCATCTGGAAGAACCCCCAGGCGCTGCCGCTCTTCTTCTTCCCGGCCCGCCTGGAGGCCGCCGCCGAGCCCGCCGCGGCCCTGCGCCAGACCCTCGCCATCGGCGATTTCGCCGCCACCGCCATGGTGGAAGGAAGGTCTGGGGAGCAGCCCGGCAGCTCGAAGCTCGGCAGCTCGACCCGGGGCAGCGCAACGCCGAGCGGTCCCGTCGCGGCCGGTCCGGTCGGCGGCCGGCCCTCGGGGAGCCCGGCCGGCGTCTCGCCTCCCGGCGCTGCCCCGACGCCAGCCGCCGCGGGCGCCGGAGAGACGCTGGAGCGAGATCGAAGGCAGGTGGGGCAGGTGCGCGTGCGTCGAGTCCTGCCAAACGGTTTCGAGCTGGAAACCGAGAGCCAGACGGGCGGGCTCGTAGCCTCCAGCGTGAGCTTTGCCGGCGGCTGGAAGGTGGCCGTCGACCGCCAGCCCGCCGAGCCGCGGCGGGTCAACCGCGGCTTCCTCGGCTTCGCCGTCGCCGCCGGCCGCCACCAAGTCACCCTGACCTACCGCCCGGCCGGCTGGGTCTGGGGAGTGTGGCTCTGGGCCCTCGGGTTGGCCCTCGTGTGCGCGACGGTCCTCGCCAGGTGGCGGCAGACGCCAACACCGCGGCGCCGCGCGGCAGCTCTTTCTCGGGCGTCGGCGGTCCTGGGCTGAGCGAGGTCGGGCCGTGTTCGCGGGCCGTCGGGGTTATTCTTGGGAAGCCATGAATCTTCAGCTCACTCGCGTCTCAAGCAAGGTGCCGGAGGGATACATCGGCTTCATCGAGGAGCTGCCCGGCGCCAACAGTCCACCAGCAACCGCGCGCAGAGCTCTGCTTCTCGTAGACTCATGAGCCCAGCTTGTTCTTGAGGTTCTGGTCTTCTTTGTCGGTCTTGAATAATGTGGCGAACAGCTCGCTCAGCTTGGTGGTCGCCTGCTTGGAGAACATTCCGACCAGGCCGGAGACGGCGGTCAATCCGTAGACGTTCACGTCCTGGCCCGAGCCGGCGGTCAGGAAGCCGCCACGCACCGCGAGATAGAAGATCAGAGCCAGCGCCGCACCGATGAACGGGTACATGAGATACCAAGCGCTCCAGCTGGCGCGCAGCGCCCGGTTGCCGACGAAATCGACGAAAGAGCGCGCGCCGTAGGCGAAGCTGCCCAAGGCACCGGTAATCAGCACCAACCAGAGTAGATCGATCTCCCGTCCTACGGTGGCGCCCCACCAGGTCTTCACCTCAGTGGCGTCCGCGCTCGGCGGCCACAGCGAGATCAGCAGGACCACCAGGCTGAAGATCGCTACCAGATAGACGAACAGCCCTACCGTCACCCCCGCCCACGGCGGCTTCGACTGAAGCTGAACCGTCGCCGTGGCAGTCTTATGAGGGTCAACGGCGCTCGTGGCGATCACTTGGAGGTCACGGTCCTCCTGGTTGTGGGCGGGAGCGGTGTACAGGCCGTTCACCAGCGTACCCAGGCCGGGCGCGATGTTCCAGTGCACGGCATTGGCGGGATCACCTGGCACGGTTGCGTCGAAGCGCTGCGTCTCTCCTCCCCGCAAGCTCACCTTGGCGGGCGCCAGGATCACCTCCACTGGAACGAGCCGCACCGTGGCCTTCTCGGCCGGACCGCCGGGCGGCGCCGCCGTGATCGTCACCACCGCCTCCGCGGCGACGACCAGTGGAGCGGTGTACAGGCCTGCGACCATGGTGCCGCTGCCGGCAGGCGGATCGAGGGTCCAGTTGACCGCGCCCGCGGCCGGAACCACGGGCGCGCCCGCGGCATCCACCAGGGTGAACCTTTGCGACTGTCCGTTGGTGAGCGTCTGCACACTGGGATCGATCGGCATCTCCATGCCCTCCGGTAGCGGCCCCTGTACCTTACGGCTGGCTGAATATCTTACACTCGGTTGTGTTTCGACAGAGACGTCACGTTTCTCTTGCGCTCGGCCGCTGTCCAGGCCTTTGGCGCCGGCGCTACGCGTCGTCGCGCAGGACTTCGATGGGGCGGCGCTGGAGGGCGCGGGCGCTGGCGGCGAGGCCGGCGGTGACGGTGAGGAGGATGGTGGCCAGGAGGCCGACGGCCAAGGGGAGCGGCTCGAGCTCTTGCGGCAGCTCGAAGCCGCGGGTGACGACGCCCCAGGCGAGGATGGCGGCGCCGCCGCAGCCGATGGCGCCGGCGACGAGGCCGACCAGCGCGTACTCGACGGCGAAGTTCGCCACCACCCCGCCGCGTGTCATCCCGAGCGTCTTGAGGAGCGCGACCTCGCGGCTGCGGCGCGCCGAGCCGGCGCTCACCGCCCCGGCCAGGATGGCGATGCCGGCGGCGACCGTGAAGGCGCCGAGGAAGCGCACGCCGAGTGCGATGCGGGCGAGGACCTTGCGCACCTTGTCCAGGATCTCGCGGATGCGCAGCATGGTGACGTTGGGGTAGGCCGCCGCCAGCTCGTCCTGGATGCGTTGCTCGCCGCCCGGCGGCAAGCGCACCGCCGCCAGCCGCTGCTGCGGCGCCTGCTCGAGCACTCCCGGTGCCACGACCAGGAAGAAGTTGATGCCGAAGCCGCGCCAGTTGACGCTGCGGATGCTGGTGACGGTGAGGTCGAGCGGCACCCCCTCGATGTCGAAACGCAGCTTGGAGCCGAGGCGCAGCCCGAGGTCCTCCGCGAAACCCTCCTCGACGCTCACCTCGGCCCGCCCGGGGCCGCTCCACATCCGGCCCTGGAGCAGCTGGTTGTCGGCCGGCAGCCGATCCATATAGGTGAGCCGCTGCTCCCGGGTCAGCGCCCAGCGCTGCTCCCGGCCGCCGCGGTCGCCGTCGCGGCGGCCCCGCTCGCTGCCGCGCCGGCTCCGGTCGCCGCCCCGCCGTCCGGCCAGCGCTTCCGCGCTCACGCCGTCGATCGCCGCCAGCCTTGCGGTCACCACCGGCACCGATTCGACGCGCCGGGCGCCGGAGCGCCGCAGCAGCTCGGCGACCTCTGGCCACTGGTCGGGTTGGATGTCGACGAGGAAGGCGGTCGGTGCGTCGAGCGGCAGATCGCGAGTGAATTCGCGGGCCAGCCGGCGCTCGACCAGCGACATCGCGAGCACAACCAGCACGCCCAGGCCGAGGGCGACGGTAGCGCCCATGGTCGCGGCGCCTGGGCGGGCCAGTGCGGCCAACCCCTGGCGCAGCCAGGGCCGGGCCCAAAGCCGGGTCCAGCGGCTGGACGAATCGCGCGGCAGGCGCCGGACGGCGCGCGTGACGAGCAGGGCGGCGGCCGCCAGGATCGCGGTCGCCAGCGCCACGCCGCAGGTGAACTGCGCTCCCAGGCGCAGCGAGCGCGACTGGACGGTGGCCAGGGCGAGTACGCCGGCGCCCAGGGCGGCGGCGGTCGCCGCGACCGCCAGCCGGTGGGCGGGAAGCGGTTCGGCCTCCCGGCGCAGGACGCGCACCGCCGGCACCCGCTGCACGGCGGAGAGCGGCGGCAGGCTGAACAGCAAGGCAACGCCCAGGCCCAGCGCTAGGCCGCGCAGCAGCGCCGCCGGCTGCCAGGGGTGGAGCAGGGCGGCGGGAATCAGGTCGGGAAAGAGGCGAGGCAGCAGCAGCTCGACCGCGACCCCGGCGGCGATCCCGGCCAGGCTTCCTGCCAGGCCGAGCAAGGCGGTCTGCCCGAGGTAGAGGGCGAAAATCTCGCGCGGCCGCATGCCCAGGCACTTGAGCACCGCGATCGCATCCAGCCTGCCGGCCAGCCAGGCGCGGACCGTCTGCGCCACGCCGATGCCGCCGATGAACAGCGAGAGCAGCGCGACCAGCCCGAGAAAGCGCTCCACCCGCGCCAGGTTCTCGCGCAGCTCGGGCCGGGCATCGCGGTAGGTCTCGACGCGGTAGAAGGAGGCGTTGGGGAGGCCGCGCTTCAGCCGCTCCGCGGCGGCCTGGATGGCCGGCCCCGAGGTCCCGGCGGGGAAGGCGAGCAGCAGCCGGTGGCTGAAGCGGCTGCCCACTCCGGCCAGGCCCGTCCGCGCCAGACCTGCGGTGGAGATGAAGACGCGCGGTCCGAAGGTCACGGCGACCCCGATGCGGTCGGGTTCCGAGAGCACGACGCCGCCGATGCGGAAGCTCTGGCCGCCGATGCGCAGGTTGCCGCCCGGGGCGAGACGCAGCCGCGCCAGGAGCTCGGAGGCGACCACCGCGGTCCGCGCGTCGAGCAGCGCTGAGAGCGGCCGGGCGGGTCGCAGCACCAGCCTGCCGTAGAAGGGGTAGTCGCCCGACACCGCCTTGAGCTCGACCAGCTGGCTCGGCCCTGGCCGGCCCGGCACGGAAGCGGGGGCCGAGACCACGGTGACCGTCTCCTCGATCCTGGTCGCAAGGACGCCGGCAATGCCCGCGGCGGCCGGATCGAAGCCGCCAGGGAGAGGGCGGTTGCCGGCGATCACCAGGTCGGCGGCGAGGAGCTGCCGAGCCTCCTGCCGGATGCCGTCGTCGAGGCTGGCGGAAACGCCTGCCACGGCGACGACGGCCGAGACCCCCACCGCCAGGCAGGCGACGAAGAAAGTCAACCGCCCGCGGGCGCCGCGCGATTCACGGGCCAGGGAGCGGGCGTAGAGGGAGGGCTTCATATCGCAGTCGATTCAGCCGCGCAGGCACCCGGCCTGCTCAGACCATGAATCGAGCATCCGCTGGCGTTTTTCTTTTCTGGGGAGCGCCCTGCCAAGCTTTAGGGGGTCGCAAGGGCCGCAGGATCGAGCACCGGGGCGCCGACCTCCTCCTCGCGCTCCACCCGGCCGTCGCGCAGGTGGATCAGGCGGTCGGCGAGCGCCGCCACCGCCGGATCGTGCGTCACCAGCACCAGGGTGGTGCCCTCGAGCCGCCGCAGCTCGGCCAGGATCTGCAAGACCTTGCGGCCCGTCACGCCGTCGAGGTTGCCGGTCGGCTCGTCGGCGAGCAGGATCGGCGGCCGGGCGGCAAAGGCGCGGGCCAGCGCCACCCGCTGCTGCTCGCCGCCGGAAAGCTGGCTCGGATAGTGGTGCCCGCGGTCCTCGAGACCAACCGCGGCCAGCAGCTCGTCGGCGCGGCCGATCGGGTCGGGTAGACCGAGCAGCTCGGCAGGGAGGAGCACGTTCTCGCGTGCCGTCAGGTTGCCCAGCAGCTGGAAGCTCTGGAAGACGAAGCCGATCTTGTGACGCCGCAGCAGGGCGAGCTCGTCCTCCGACAGCCCGTGGATCGGCTGGCCGTCGATCTTGACCTCGCCCGAGGTCGGCCGGTCGAGCCCGGCCATCAGGGCAAGCAGAGTCGACTTGCCGCTCCCCGACGGACCGAGGACGGCGGCGAACTCGCCGGGAGCGATTACCAGATCGACCTCGTCGAGGATGGTCAGCTCCCGCTCGCCCGACGGCAGCCGGCGCGTCAGCCGGATCAGCTCGATCCGCGGAGTGCGATCGACGCCCGCCTCGGTTGCCGGCGCACTTCCCGGTTGCCGGGCGCCGGTCAGGCTGCGCCCGGCCGCGGCGACCGCCGGCTTAGAATGTGTCCACCATGCCACGCAAGCTCGCAACTGCCCTGCTGATGGCGCTTATTCCCGTGGCGATGGCGGGCGTGGGGGTGGGAGCCTGCGGCCGCGCCCAGTCTGATCAGGCGGCCGGGTCCCGACCTGCCGGGAGCGCCCTCCGGGGAATGCCGATCGTCCACAGCGGACGAGCGGCGGCCGGCAATGGTAGAGGTGCCGGCCGACCCGGCCTGGCGGATCAGGCGGCCGGGTCCCGACCCGGCCTGGCTTCTGGATCTTCGCCAGGAGCTCCCGCTCCCGCTGCCTCCGCTCCGCCGCCCCCCTCGCCGCTGGCCTCCGTGTCCACCCGCGCCAGCCAGGGCGCGGACGGGGCACCTGCGGCGGACGGGGCGCCGGCGGCGGCCGGGCCTGCCGCGGGGGCGACCCGCGGTGCGCCGGCGCCAGGCGCGCGGCCGCTGGTCGCCTTTCTCGGCGACAGTCTCACCGCCGGCCTCGGCCTCGCGGCCGGCGAGGCCTACCCGGCCCTGGTCGAGCGCAGGATGGCCGAGCTCGGGACGCCCATCAAGGCCCTCAACGCCGGCGTGTCAGGCGATACCACGGCGGGCGGCTTGCGCCGTCTCGCATGGCTGATGGCCCAGCACCCGGCGGTGATCGTGGTCGGCCTAGGCGGCAACGACGGACTGCGCGCGCAACCGCTCGCCGAAATCGAGAGCAACCTGCGCGAGATCATCCGCCGTGCCCGTCGGGGAGGCGCCCAGGTGCTGCTGCTCGGCATGCGCATCCCCCCCAACTACGGTCCCGACTACGTCGGTGGCTTTGCCGGCATCTATCCCCGCGTCGCCCGCGACCTGCAAGTCGTCCTAGTCCCCTTCCTGCTCGCGGGCGTCGGCGGCATCGCCGACCTCAACCAGCCCGACGGCATCCACCCCACCGCCGAAGGCCAGCAACGCGTCGCCGCCAACGTCATCCCCTATCTCCGGACCCTCCTCAAAGAGCCTGCGGCGCACCTCCCCGCCGCAAGGCGCGCCGGCGCCCAGCGCAGCGCCGCGCGGGCTAGCCGCTAGCCGTCTGGAGCCCGATACCAAGGAGCCTCATGACCACTGTGACCCTGGAGCGGCGGTGCCTCGCGACGAGCCGGTCTGCGCAACGGGGGCTGGCGCTGGGCTAGCGTCCGAGCGCGGCGCGGGCGGCCAGCAGGCCGGCAGTGCAGGTGACGCCTCCTCCTCCGTGGCTGCCGCTGCCGCCGAGGTAGAGGCCCGGCACCGAAGTGGCGTAGCGCGCCGCCGATGGCGTCGGCCGCATCACCAGCATCTGGTCGAGCGCCGGCTCCCCGTGATGGAGCTGGCCGCCGGTGAGGGCGTAGCGCTCTTCGAGGTCGGTAGGGGTGAGGAGCTCTTGCGCGACGATGCGCTCGCGGACCCTTGGGGCGTGCCGTTCCAGGATCGACAGGATCGATTCGAGGAGCTCGCCGCGCCGCCTTTCGGTCCAGCCGCCGCCCACGTCGTGGGGCGCATAGCTGGCGAGAATCGACACCACGTGGTGGCCCGCCGGGGCGAGGCTAGGGTCCGCCACCGTTGGGACGCGGATCTCGAGATGCGGGCGGGGCGAGACCTCGCGGTACTTGATGGCGTCGAAGGCGCGCTCGAGATCGTCGACGTGGCCGCCGCCGATCCGGATCGACTCGAAGGCCTGGCCGGGGCGGGCGGCGACGTCGAGCGGGCCGCTCAGGGCGAGGTGGACCTTCGCGCCGGTGCCGCGGGCGCGGATGCGGCGGTACTCCTCTTCGATGCGGATCGGCAGAGTGCCGGGAGCGATCAGCTCGAGGAAGGAGCGCTTGGGGTCGCAGGTCGCGATCACCGTCGCGCCGTCCACCCGCTCGCCGGAGGCGAGCACAACGCCGACGGCGCGGCCGTTCTCGATGCGCAGGCGGACTACCTCGGCCCCCGTGCGCAGCTCCGCGCCGGCGGCGCGGGCGGCCCGCTCGAGCGCGGCGACGAGCGCGGCCGGGCCGCCGGCCAGGTGGCGGCCGGCGGCGGCTTCGGCGAGCAAGAGATTCGCCGTCGTGCCGGCCGACCAGGGGCCGGCCCAGGTGCCGATCACGGCCGGCGCGGCGAGGCCCTCGACCAGCAGCGGGGTCTCGAACCTTTCGTTGAGGAAATCGGCAACGCACATCGGCGCGACGCGCATCAGCTCGAGCGTGTCCTGCCGGCCGTGACGCCAGAGCCTCCATCCCCTCTTGGCGATCTGCCAGAAGTCGCCGGCCGAGGCGGGCGAGAGCGGCGGCGGCGGCGTGCCCATCACGTCGTCGAGGAGCGGGCGGAGCTTGGCGAGGAAGGCGCGGTAGCCGGCGTAGGACTCGGCATCGCGGGTCGAGCGGGCGCGAATCTCCGCGTCGGCCTCGGCAGTCTCCAGAGTGGCCCGCCCGGCACGGCCGATGACGATGCCCGGGCCGTCGGCTTCGGCGAGGAAGATCGGCGGGGCGTCGCGGAAGGCGAGGCCGTGGCGCTCGAGGCCGAGCTCTGCCACGGTGCGCGGCGAGACCAGGCCCTCGTCGTGGAGGATGCCGGGCACCTTGTAGCCAGAATGGAACTCGACCGCGCCCGCCAGTCCCCCGACCGCGTCGCGCCGCTCGAGGACGACGACTTTTCTCCCTGCCCTCGCGAGCCGCGCGGCGGCGGCTAAACCATTCTGTCCTGCGCCAATGACGATCGCGTTGTTTGGACCAGGTGCACCATGCGCATCGGGCGCCTCGGATGCACCGCGCGCCTTGCTCTCATCGCGCGCGTCGAGCGCTCGCGGCCGTCCCATCTAGACCGCCCGCGCCTGCAGCATCGTCCGCGCGCAGAGGGCACCGGGGGCGCCCATGATGCCGCCGCCAGGGTGGGTCCCGGAAGCGCACATCCAGAGGTCGTCGATGGGAGTCCGATAGCGGCTCCAGCCGGCCACCGGGCGCAGGAACGCGAGCTGCTCGAGCGACAGCTCGCCATGGAAGATGTTGCCTTCGGTGAGGCCGTAGATCTGTTCGAGATCCCAGGGCGAGAGCACCTGGCGATAGAGGATGCGGCTCTTCAGGTTCGGCATGTACTCCGCGAGCGTGTCGATCACCGCGTCGCCAAACTTCTCGCGCTGGTTCGGCCAGTCGGCCGCCCCTTCCTTCAGCTTGTACGGCGCATACTGGACGAAGATCGACATCGTGTGTTTGCCGGCCGGAGCGACGGTCGGGTCGGTGAGAGACGGGATCACGATGTCCATGAACGGCCGCCGCGAGAAGGCGCCGTACTTGGCGTCGTCGTAGGCGCGCTCGAGGTACTCGATCGACGGCGCGATGGTGATGTCGCCGCGCAGATGCGGTCCGCGGCCCGGCAGGCAGGCGAACTCCGGCAGAGCGTCGAGCGCCAGGTTGACCTTGCCCGAGGAGCCGCGCATCTTGAAGCGCTTGATCTGCCGCGCGAAATCGGGATCGAGGTGCTCCTCTCCCACCAGGCGGAGGAAAGTGCGGTTCGGGTCGACGCCGGAGACCACCGTCTTGGCCTCGATCTCGTCGCCGTTCTCGAGCACGACCCCGTGCGCGCGCCCGTTCTTCAGCCGCAGCTTGGCGACCGGCGCCCGCAGGCGGATCTCCACCCCGAGAGCGCGCGCGGCGCCGGCGATCGCCTCGGCGATCGCTCCGGTGCCGCCCTTGGGCAACCCCCAGGCGCGGTACGAGCCGTCGATCTCGCCCATGTAGTGGTGCAGGAGGACGTAGGCCGTGCCCGGCGATCGCACGCCCAGGAAAGTGCCGATGATCCCGGAGACCGACATCGGAGCGATCAGCTGCTCGCACTCGAACCACTCCGACAGGAAGTCGACCGCCGACATCGTCATCATCTTGATGTTGCCGATCAGCCACTCCTCCCCCTGTCCGCGCACGTGCTTGGCGAGCTTCGCGAGGCGCATGAGCTCGAACGGATTGCGCGCCGCGGGGTCGGGCGCCGGGCCGTCGATCATCGGCTTCACCAGCCGCCCGAGCTCCGCCATCTTCTGGCCGAACTGCTTGTAGACCTCGGCGTCGCGCTGCGAGAACCTGGCGATCGCGCGTTTGGTCCGTTCGGGATCCGAGTCGCGCAGGAGATAGCGCCCGTCTTCGAACGGCGTGAAGGTCTCCTCGAGCGGCAGCACCTCGTAACCATGGCGCGGCAGGTCGAGGTCGCGGATGATCCACGGACGCAGCAGCGAGACGACGTAGGAGCAGCACGAGAACTTGAAGCCGGGGTAGATCTCCTCCGTCGTCGTCGCGCCGCCGACCTGATGGCGGCGCTCGACGACGACCACCCTCCTGCCCGCCCTGGCGAGGTAGGCGGCGCAGATCAGGCCGTTGTGCCCGGCGCCGACCACGATCGCATCGTAAGGTTTTCGGGTCATGGCAAACCGCGTCGAGCGTTCACGGCTTACGCTTTCTCTCTGGATCGAAGAACGGCGGCTCGAGGACCTTCGCGGGCACCTTCCGGCGCTCGAACTCGACCGTGTGCTCCATTTGCAGGATGGTCCCCGGCGCTGCCTGGCTCGCGCGGACCGAGGAGAGCGCGATGTATTTCTTGAGGATCGGCGACCAGGTGTGGCTCGTCACCTGGCCGACCTGGCGGCCTTCGTCGTCATAGACCGGGAGGCCGTCGCGGCGCGCCGTCGCCGGCAGGCTGGGCGGCAGCGAGAAGCTCTCGTAGAGCGCCTCGAGCGCCTCCCACGCCACTTCGAGGCCGACCAGCGCCCAAGCCGAGCCGCGCTTCCTCTCCGCGGCCAGCGCCTCGCGCCCGATGAAACTCGGGAAGCTGGCGCGCTCGAAATCGACGATCCAGCCCAGCCCGAGCTCGAACGGCGTCGACTTCCGCGCTTCGAGGATCACCTTGGGCGCGCTGAAGTAGTCGACGCCGAGCAGGATGAAGCCGGCCTCGATCCGCGACACGTCGAGCGCGTCGAGCCCCGCCGGCTCGATGCCGTGCGGCCGGCCGGCGTCGATGAGCGCGTCCCAGATGCGCAGGGCGCCTTCCCTCTCCCCCCAGACCTCGTAGCCCAGGTCCCCGGTGTAACCGGTGCGAGTGATCCAGACCTCGACTCCGTCGAGCCTCGCGCGCGTGGCGCCGAAGAACTTGAGCCCGTCCATGTCGGCGTCCGAGGCGGCGCGCAGGATCTCGCGCGAGCGCGGCCCCTGAAGCGCCACCACGGCCAACCGCGCGCTCGAGTCTTCGATCGTGACGCGCAGGCCGCGGCCGACCGCCTGCAGCCAGTGGTAGGTCGGGTCGGCGGCGGTGACGCGGTAATGGTCCTCGCCGAGGCGCGTGACCGTGCCGTCGTCGATCACCTTGCCGTGATCGTCGCACCAGCAGCTGTAGCCGACGCGGCCGACCTTGAGCTTCGAGACGTCGCGCACCATCATGCGCGACAGGAGCGCGGCGGCGTCCGGCCCGTGGACTTCGTATTTGAACAGCGGCGAGACGTCGAGCAGACCCGCCGACTCGCGGAACGCGAAGTACTCCCGCTCGTGCGTGGTGTCGTAGCTGCAGACCGCCGCGTAGCCCGACCAGTCCTTCCAGCGGTAGCTCGTACAGAGCTTCGAAGTGCGCTCGTGAAAGGGCGACGGAATCGGCATCGTTCAGGCCCGTCGCCGGGCCGCCGGGGCTTCCGGATCGAGCGCCCGGAGGTACTGCCGATCGAATGCGGCGAGCTGGCTCTCCAGCTCGGAGTAGGGGCCGGGCTGCCAGGCGCTGGAGATGATCCCCTTGAAGGCGTTGGCGCAGAGCTCCCAGTCCTGGCGGTTCGTGAGGTCCCAGAATGCGATCGCGGGCCGCGGATCGAATCCGGGTGCCGCGATCGCTTCCGGGTGGAAGAACCACTCGCAGACGATCCGCGTCCGGTCGATCGCGAGCGGCTGCGCGCGGTGCACCAGGACGTAGTCCGGATGGAAGGAGAGGAAGGCGCTCGGAAAGAGGATGTAGTAGTAGACCCGCCCGCGCTCGTCGGCCGAAAGCCCCGGCAACGGCGGCGCGCAGCGTCCGCCGTCCAGGGTCATGCTCCCTTCGGGATTGCTCATCCACATCGGTCCGCCGAGCACCGGCCCCTCGTCGAGGTCGTTCTCGGTGTTGCGGTACGGCGTCAGTCTGTTGAGGTGCGGATGCACGGTGGGGCAGTGGTAGCACTCGCTGTAGTTGTGGAAGAAGAGCTTCCAGTTCGCCTCCACCTCGTAGACCGTCCGGTGGACGGACTGCAGCTCCGGCAGGTGCCAGTGGCCGAACTTGCCGATCAGCGCGGGGAGCGATTCGGCGAACGCCGCCGGCTGCGACGCGAGGTTCAGGAAAATAAACCCTTCCCAGCTCTCGAGCGCGACGCGATGCAACGGATAGTTCGAGCGGTCAAAGCCCGCCACCTCTTTCATGTTGGGCGCCGCGCGGAGCGCGCCGTCGAGGCCGTAGGTCCAGGCGTGGTACGGGCACTGGATCGCCTTGCCGAGCGTACCCGCGTGGTCCTGGCAGAGGCGGGTGCCGCGGTGCCGGCAATGGTTGTGGAAGGCGCGGATCGCGCCCGCCCCCTCCCCCTCCGGCTCTTCTGAAGAATCGCGCAGGACGATGACGCTCTCCCTGCCGAGCTCGAAGAGGAAGTAGCTGCCGGGCTCGGCGAGCTGCGACACGTGGCCGGCGAGGAGCCACGACCGCGAAAAGATCTGCGCGCGCTCCGCCCGGAAGATCTCTTCCGAGGTGAAATACTCGCGGGGAAGGGTGTGCTGGCCCAGCGACGAACGCGTCTTCATGACCTGCCTCCGGATTCGTCTCGCTGGTTCTCTTCGCGGTTGCCGGGGGACTCTGGCGGCAGCCCGCGGCGCTCCCTCTCCTTCGCGGCCTCCCAGAGCTGGTCCATCTCCGCGAGCGAGGCCTCGCCGAGCGGCTTGCCCTGCGCCGCCAGCCCTGCCTCGACTTGCGCGAAGCGGCGCCGGAACTTGAGGTTGGCCGCCGCCAGCGCCGCCTCGGGGTCGAGCTCGAGCTTGCGGCAGAGATTGGCGATCGTGAACAGCAGGTCGCCCAGCTCCTCGCGAGCGGCCGCCTCGTTCGTCTTGACGGAGCCGCCCGCGGCCGCCAGCGCCGGCTGGCCGGCCGCCGCTGCCGACCCGCCGCGGGAAATGGCGGGAGCGCCGCGGGGAGCATCCGCCGCCGCCAGCGCCTGGCGGAGCTCGCCGATCTCCTCGTCGGCCTTGACCAGCACCGCCTGGGCGTCCGGCCAGTCGAACCCCACGCCGGCGGCCTTCTGCGTCAGCCGGTAGGCGGCGGCGAGCGCCGGCAGCGACGCCGGAACGCCGCCCAGCAGCGATGCGCGGCGCGGCTCCTGCTCGAGCTTGCGCCGCTCCCAGGCGGCCCTGACCGCCTGCGCGTCGGCCAGCGTCTCGCCGCCGAAGACATGAGGATGGCGCGCCACCATCTTGCGCCGCACGCCGTCGATCACCTGCCCCAGGTCGAGCGCGCCGGCTTCCTCGCCCAGCCGGGCGATGAACGCCGCCTGGAAGAGCAGGTCTCCCAGCTCCTCGGCCAGCTCCCCCCAGTCGCCGCCGTCGATCGCCGCGGCGAGCTCGTGGGCCTCCTCCAGCAGGTAGGCCCGCACCTCGCCCAGCTCCTGCTCGCGGTCCCAGGGACAACCGTCGGGCCCGCGCAGCCGGCCGACCAGATCGGTCAGCTTGCCGAGGTCGGCCTCTTTCGCGCTCAACGCACTTGCCCTGCCGCGACGGCGCTTGCTACGATTTTTTCCCACATCGCTGTCATTATTTGCCATCATGCGCCGGACGCAGCAGGGGAACGAGCGGAGGGTTTCTAGTTGAGCAACGAGAGCAAGGAGATCAAGGTCACCGACAAGCGGATGTTCACGCCCGACGGCAAGCTGCGGGAAGAGTATCGCTTCCTGGACGAGAAATCGACGGCCCCGGAGCCCCAGGCGCCAGCCGCCGAGCCCGAGCCCGCCGCCGCCCCACCGGCCCCGAGAGCGCCGACCCGCAAGGAAGCCGCCGCTGCCGATCCAGCCCCGGCGGCCGCGGCCGCGCCGGCGCGCCGCTCCTCGCGCCAGCCGCCGCCTCCCCCGCCGCCCGAGGCGCCGCCGCGTCTCGAGCTCCCCGACCCGCCGCCCGGGATGGGGCCGAGCTTCTACGATCTGGTCGCGGTGCTTGCCGAGTCGGTGGCGCTCTACCTCGGCGACGTCGAGCTGCCCGACGGACAGGACGCCGAGAACCTGGAGATGGCCCGGCTCCATCTCGATCTGCTCGACATCTTGCGCCAGAAGACCTCCGGCAACCTGAGCGCGCAGGAGTCGGCGTTCCTGGAGGACCTGCTGTACCGGCTGCGGGTCCGCTATGTCCAGAAGCGTGGCTAAGTGGTGGTTGGCATAAATACGCTAACGTATTCATGGGCAGGCTTAGAGGGTATCATTGGCACCCGGAGGTACCCGTGTGCCCAGGCAAAGCCCATTTGCTATTACCTTGACCGAGACGGAAGCCCGTCATCTCCGCCAAA
>DASZZP010000087.1:0-34815 GCA_035544875.1 Thermoanaerobaculia bacterium
CGCCGCCTCGACGATCGCCATCGCCATGCTGCTCTCCGCCTGCGCGGCGGCCCTGGGCACCCTCCTCACCCTGGCCGCCCTCTTTCCCCGGATCGGCCTTTCCGGGCTCCTCCGCCTTCTCCTGCACCGCGGCTGACCGCCGCCACCCGGCGCTGGCAGGCCTGGCGCGCCGAGCGCGACCTGCTCGCCGGCGAGCAGCGCCGCCTCGCCGCCCGCGCCGCCGCCCTGCGCTGCCGCGCCACCCGCGGCGCCCGAGAGCGACTCCCCGGCCTCGAGCTCCGCCTGCGCGCCGTCTCCCGCCGCCTCGCCGGCCTCCTCCGCGACGACCAGCCGCAACGCGACCTCCTGCGCCTCCTCCGCCCGCTCGGTTTCCGCAAGGCCCTCGCCCTCCTGCCCGCCGGCCTGGCGGGCGCCGCCGCCGCCGCCCTCCGCCGCCTGCTGCGCGAGCCCGACCGCGGCCGATGAGCGGTCTGTTCTCTTGGTTGCCCGGAGCGCTCCGTGCCCTGCGGCGGCCCCGGCGTTACGCCACCCTGATGACGCCTGCCGGTCACCGGATCCGGCACCCAGGTTTCCTTCTGACGCAACTTCTCGTCGTGCCGTTTGCCGCCGCCTCGCACCTCCACCTCCGGACCGCCGCCCTCCAGCGTCACCTGGGCGCCCTCCTATTCGTCGCCTGCGGCGTCCTGGTCGCCTTCTATCTGCGCCGCCGCGACCAGGCCCGTCCGCCGGCGCCGCTCTCGACCGCCCACGGCTCGGCCCGCTGGGGCGATCCCCGCTCCCTCCTCCAGCCGCACGGCCTGATCGTCGGCGCGACGACCAAGGGTCTCCTGCGTTTCGACGACGACGCCCATCTCCTGACCATCGCCCCGACCGGCAGCGGCAAGGGCATCGGCGCCGTCCTGCCCAATCTCCTCGACTACCCCGGCAGCGTCCTGGTCACCGACATCAAGGGCGAGAACTACGCGGTCACCGCCCGCTTCCGCCGCGACGTCCTCGGCCACCAGATCGCCGGCCTCGACCCCTTCGGCCTGGTCGGCGGCGCCGCCTCCTACAACCCGCTCGATCTCATCGACCCGGCGAGCGACGAGGCCTACGACAGCTCCCGCCTGCTCGCCAACCAGCTCGTCATTCCCGAGCCCGGCCAGAGCGAGCCCTTCTGGGACGAGGAAGCCGCGAGCCTCATCGCCGCCATGATCCTCTACGTCGCCGTCACCGCCCCGCCCGCCGAGCGCCACCTCGGCACCGTCCGCCACCTGCTCACCCTGGGCAGCCTCGACCTCGAGCTGCTCTTAGACGCCATGACCGCGACCGACGCCTGCCAGGGCCTCATCCGCCGCGCCGCCAACCGCATCCGCCAGAAAGAGGAGAGGCTCCTCGCCGGCGTCCTCGCCTCGACCAACCGCCACACCGAGTTCCTCGACTCGCCGCACATCCTGCGCACCCTCCGCACCAGCACCTTCCGCATGGAGGACCTCGCCGACTGGCGCCTGTCGCTCTATCTGGTCCTGCCGCCGCACCACCTGCGCACCCACAGCCGCTGGCTCCGCCTGCTGATCGCGACCGCCCTCCGCCTGCTCACCCACACCCCCCGCCAGCCGGCGCACCGCGTGCTCTTTCTCCTGGATGAGTTCGCCGCCCTGGGCCGCATGCAGCCGGTCGAGGAGGCGCTGACCTACGGCCGCGCCTACGGCCTCTCGGTCTGGCTCCTGGTCCAGGACCTCGCCCAACTGCGCGAGCTCTACCGCACCTCCTGGGAGACTCTCCTCGCCAACACCCGCTTGAAGCAGGCCTTCGGCACCGCCGACGACTTCACCGCCGACTATCTCTCTCGTCTCACCGGCCAGGCCACCGTCCGCGTCCGCTCCCACAACCGCTCGCGCGGCAGCTCCTCGACCTCCGCCTCCTGGCTCCCCAACCAGCAGCGCGGCCTGGCCGACCAGTCCGCCGAGACCGGCCGCCGCCTCCTCTTCCCCGACGAGATCCGCCGCCTCCCCGCCGACCAGCAGCTCCTCTTCGTCGCCGGCCACCTCCCGCTGCGGACCCGCCGCGTCAACTACCTCATGAACCCCGACCTGCTCGAGCGCGCCCAGCCCAATCCGATCTACGAAGTGCTAGCTTGATCTTGCCGTTCAAGCCCGCGAGGTACAGACCATCGGCGGCGGCGGCCATGCTGATAAGGCTCTTGATCGGGAGATCGACCTGCAGATGCTCGAGGACCGCCCGGCGCGAAGCGATCGAGCACCAGTCCCTCGTTCTCCACCGCCCCATCCTTACCGGTCGGCTCTTCCGCCGATAGCCACCAACGGTGCTGCGTCACTGCTGGCGCAAAGGCCCTCCGGGCCTAAGCCGGTGCCTTCCTAGTCCGTTTGGCCGCGCCCCTGCCGCCGCTGGTCTCTTCAAAACACGACGAGGTCGCCACGTCGCGATTGGAGATGGCATTGCTCGCCCGTCCGTCCGCGAGTGCAGGCCAAGCACACGGCAGCTTCACCTAGAATCAACATCGTATGCCTGCTGACGTTTACTCCGAAGGGCACCTGGTCGATCAGCTGATCAATGCCGCTACCCGCGACGACAGCCGAGAGGTCGTCTTTCTGATCGGCTCGCCGCTGACGGCGCCGCATCCCGCGGGTACCCCTGGCGTGCCGGGTGCTGCCGAATTGGTCAACCGAGCGAGAAGCCTGCTCAGGCACTCCGACCTAACCTCCAGCGACATGTCTCATCCGTACCAGGCTGCCTTTCGCGAGCTTCTCGGCAGCCTCGGGCCTGACGAGGTCAACAGACTCATCCGGAGCGCAGTCCTCGAGGCGTGTCCTCGCGGTGCGCCCGACCTCCTCGAACGCGCTCTCAAGGGCCGAGGCGACGCCGAGGCGTGCCAGCTCTTAGAACATCAGACGGAGGCCTGGTATTTGAGCACGGCCGTTGCCGCTCTCGGAGAAATCGTTGCCTCTTTCCATCCACCGTTCGGCGGCGTCGTGCTGACCACCAACTTCGACCCACTCCTAGAGATCGCTATCCGTCGAGCAGGCGGGAGATGTTGGTCGACTTTTCTACAGCGCGACGGCAGCCTCGAGCAGTCCAAGGCCGAAGGCTGCCACGTGGTCCACCTGCACGGCTTCTGGTATGGCAGCGATACATTGCATACCCCCGCGCAGCTTGAGCAACCGCGTCCTAGGCTGAGTGCCTCGCTGCGCCGGCTTTTCAATGAGTCAATGCTGGTGGTGATGGCCTACGGCGGTTGGAACGACATCATCACGCAGACCTTGGTGGACCTCCTGAGCGATGGCGGAGCCTTTCCATTTGTCCTCTGGGGCTTCCATACGCCTCGACCTGCGGACGAACCGAACTTGGCCTCTCTCCTCTCCCAGCTACGACCGGGGATTGGCCAAGGCCGGATTCTGCTTTACGGCGGCATCGACTGCCACACCTTCTTCTCGACTCTCCTGCAGCAGCTCCAAACCGCCGTAAAGCCTGTGATCACCGCGAGTAGGGAGTCTCGCAGCCGTCTGCTCCTCAGTCCGGTATCGGTGCACCGCACCGTGCGGCACCAGTCACCATTTGTCGTCGGTCCCGAGATCCAACGGGACGACGACCTGTTCGGTCGCCGGCCAGAGTGCGAGGCGCTTCGCGAGGTAGTCCGAGAGGGTCGTAGCGCCCAGATCATCGGTGAAGCGCGTATGGGCAAGAGCTCCCTGCTCCGCTGGGTAGAGCGAAATGCGGGTGAGTGGCGGCCGGTAGCCCGAGTGAATGCGCGGGGCCGAGCGGGACGATCTCCAGGCGACTTCATCCGAGAGGTCGCCTGGTCCCTTGGCAAGGGCCCTATGGTAGAGGTGCTGTGGCAGGAGGACCCCCCGCCCAAAGGAAGTGAGAAAGAAGCTCGGCTGGTCGAGGAAGCGCTCTACACGCTGGTTCCCTTCGTCTTGCTGGTCGACGAAGCCGACTCTTTCCGGAGCCCGAGACACTTCCCGGGTCGATTCTTCAGCCTTTTGCGCGAGCTCTGCCAGGGCCGCCAGCTATCCTGGGTGTCGTCGTCACAGCGCGACTTGCGGCGGGCACGCAGCCCAAGTTCGCCCATCTCCCGCTTCCTCGACGACGCCAGCTTGGTTTCCGTAGGGCTGATCACCGAAGACGCCGCGCGCCAGTTACTGAAGCGTGGGCTCCCGCCTGCCCAGGTGGATCTGGTGGTCGAAGAAGCCGGCGGATTCGTCCATCTCGTACAGTTCCTGGGACACGCGCTCTGGGATAGACCGCGCGAAACCGAAGCCGCCGTAGATCGGTTCGCCGGTGGAACGGTGTCGGTCTTCGAAAAGTGGTGGAGCCGACGGACCAGGGCCGAGCAATACCTTCTCAAGAGGCTACTCCGGAAAGCGAGCCCTATCAATCTCACCAAAATGGAGCTCCGGCGGGCACGAGGTCTCGTCGATCTCGGGCTGGCGGTCGAGATAGATGGCGCCTTCGCAGTGCCCTCGGCTGCCTGGCGGAAGTTCGTGGCGCTTGCCTGAGAACCCTACTTGGTTCGACGGGTCCGGCCGCGCGCGAGGGGCAGGCGCACTTCACGTTGGGCTCAGCCGGACGTCTAGTACCACTGCCCTCACGGTGCGACCGACTGAGAGATCACGCGCGGCATCGTCGAGCTCTTCCTTCAGGGTCTCCAGCTTCTTGGTGCGCGACTGCCTGCTTCGGGGATCCGCAGCGTCCCAGAGAGAGCACTGATACCAGCCAACCACGTACACACCGTGCCGAGAGTGTGTGCGTTCGAGGTATCGGTCCACCAGCTGAGTGCGCAGGTAGTCCTTAAGGCCTGGATGCCACGAGCCCTTGACCTCGAGAACGACTTCCAGTTTTTCGGTCTGTCCAGGCTGTGAGCAGCCAACGACGCCTGTCACCAAAATGTCTGTGCGCGAGCCGGTCCGCCGACCAGGCCCCGATCCGATTCCTGGCTCTACCTCGACCTCGCGCAAGGCCACGAAACCGTCCGGCTGCAAGTCCTCTCGGAGATGTCGTACGATTTCGTTCGCCAAGGCATGCTCGTCTTTCGGCCTGTACACGTCGTCCGCAATCTGGTCCCAGAGATGGTCCACCGCTGGCGGAGCGCCCTGGAGTTTTTCCTGAAGCCTGCCGAGAGAGATCAAAACCGCTTCCAGTAGCTGATCGCCGCTCTGCACCACGCGGACGGCCGGGGCTGTAGCAAGCTTGAGAAGATCGCTCGGCGACAGGGGAAGCCACGATTCCTCGAGCACCCTCCTCTCGGCCTCGACTCGCAGCGTGCGCAGGCCCGGATATCTTGGCCCAAGCGTCTCCTCGAGCCGCCGCAGCGCATCGCGCGCCGCGAGCGACCCTTTCTCCTTGAGTAGCCGCAACAACCGGTCGCGCAGATCCGCGACAGCCCGCCGTTCCGTGACAACTCCGTCGAATTTCGGATCCTCTGCGGGGGGAAACTCGCGAATCATCCACAGGAAGAGCTCGGCGACGGTCTCCTCCGGCAAGGCCTTGGCTAGGCGAGCAACCCCCTTCTCGTGGCTGAAGTGCGCCAGCATGCCGAGTACTTCGCTGCCGAAAGCTACGTCCTCCCGGATGGCACGCCACACCGTCTCCCACCCGTCTGGCTGCGGGCCGGTCAGCAGAGACACCCCCACGGTTGCTGCCAGCCGCCGTGCTTCCGGCTCTGCCGGAAGAGGAGAGGGGATCAGGCTCTTCGCGTAACGGGCCGCGTCTGGGCACTCGCGCTGGACCAGCTCTGCGAGGAGCTGCCGCAAGGGCTCTCGCTTCAGTCCCCCGCGCTGGACTCTGGCGAGCACTGCTCGGCAGAGCCGCTCGCCACGATCCCAGCAGCGCCGAAACTTGTCGAGCACGAAGAGGTGCCCGTCCTCGTTCTCCTCGTCGATCCGTTCGAGCAGCATCGCGATCGTCTCGTCGGCTGCACCGCTGTAGGCCAAGCAGACGAGAGGGAGATCGGGGTCCTCTTCACTCCTACCACTGTCGATAGGAAACCGAATCACCAAGGCAGCCCACTTGCGCCAAAACTCGCCTCCCCGCATAGCCAGCCACTGCGGCTCCTCCGTGGTCAGCAGGAGCAGCGCGCGGTAGACGGCCATCGCCTGCCAGGCAATGCGGTTGGCGCCGAGCCACGCTCTGTCGGCTGCGCCGCCTTCGACCAGGGCTCGCTTGGCGGCTGCCAAAATGCGGCCGCGCAGCTCGCCGGGCGCCTCCCTCCACACAGCCCCGCCTGCGATGTTGGTTTCCAGCGCGTCACGGCTACTTTCGTAATTGGTCAGGTGATGCGCCAGGGTTGCAAAAGCCTCGAGCACTCCGCCGCTCTCGATTCGTTCCAGGCTTGAAGTGAGGTCCGCCATCTGCGGGCGAGCTCGAGGACGCCGCGACCGGGCCGGTTTCGTTAGATAGCCGTAATACTTCTTCAGCTCGGCCGCCTCCTCTGACTGCCATTCAACCGGTCTCAACAGGTCACGAAAGACATCCGCGAGGATCTTGCTCGTCTGCGCCGCCGAGAGGATGGCGTCCACCTGCCGTGGGTCTTCCTGGACGAATAGCGCGCGGATCAGATGGGCCCAGTGTTCGGCAACCGAGGGGTCGCTTTCGCTGTGCCGTTCGATCATCCAGTCAAGATCCGCCGGGCCGAGGACACCCAGCCAAGCCAGGTTAGATCCTTGGCGGCCGCGGTCGCTGATGCCTTCCACGAGGTCCTGGGCAAGAGACTTCCTCGCTGGCGATTGCTGGATCGTGGGGACGAACTCGCGGCGCTTGTCGGCGTCGCTGAAAACCTCCAACCGCGACAACATCGAGGAGAGGAGCGCATGGGCGAGGGCGGCCCGGATAAGGGGTTCCGCCAAGTGGCGCGCGGCCACAAGCAGAAGCTCGTCGATGAAATCTCCCAGCCCCGGCCTCTGGCCCGCGGGCCGCTTCCCGGCCCACTCGAGGGCCACGGGCAGGTCCTCGGCCGGCATTCGCTGCGCGGCCGTGAATTTGAGGAAAGCCCAGTAGGAACCGAGCATGTGCTCCGATTTCGGGTCCGTGAGGTAGCTCAGGAGTTCCCCGACCGCGATCCCTCCAGGCCAAAGCGCGGTCAGAGCATGTCCCTTCAATTGATCCTCTGGGTCGTCGTCGCCGATCCCCGTCGCCAAGGGAAGGAGGCGCCGTTTCGTCCGCAGGTCCTCGGTGTCGGCTATCTTCGCCACAGTACGGGCAGCGTCGTCGCGGATTCCGGGACTTTCGGTGGTGTCCAGCGCCAAGGTGGCCAGAACATCCAGCAGCTCTCGGACGTCACAGCTTCGCGCTATATCGATCGCCAGGCGACGAACGAAGGGATCTTTGGTTCGGTCACGGATGTAAGGCTCGAGCTGCGCCGCCAAGCCTGGGTGGCGCAGTTTGTAATGGTCGCTCTGGAGCGTCCAGCCGATCTCACCAAGCTCGCCCGCTGCGAAACCCTGCAAGAGCGATCGGGTGAGTTCTTCCTTCTCGGCCGGACTGACCGCGCCGAGATCACTACGCAGGAGCGCCTGAGGATCGGAGTTCACTAGGCGCCGCCGAACCTCGGGGTGCAGCTCCGCCACCCATCCTGCCAGCTCGCTGAGCTGCGGGATCACTCTGCCCCTGCCAATGCGGCCGTCGACCAGCAAGCTCAGCAGAGTGTCCGGGCTGAGATGATGATTCTCGACCAGGTACTTCGCCGCCAGGAACTCGGCGAAAGACTGGTGAATGAAGGCCCTATCGCTGAACAGCGATGTCCGAAAGAGGACCTCCCCGATCGCCTGTCGGTCCACCGCAACCCGGCCATTGCCCACCGGTTCGGTACCGCCGCCAATCTCCGGCATGGTCAGCTCACCGGAGGCAATAACCTGTGACGGCACCTCGACCTCGACCGCACGACGGCGGCAAAACATCAGGAGAGCAGCGATCCGTGCCGCAACGGCGAGTTTCTCGTCGGGCGAGAGCTTGCCCGCCTGGCCAGCATCTTGACGGCTGAGGCTGGGATCGTCCGCCAGGAGCCGGCACCCCTGCGAGAAGACGGCAGCGCGAGTGCCCGGTAGTTCCCTTCCTTGAAAGATGTTGAGCAACAGCCGCAGAGTGATCGGCCGATTGGCCAGTGGCTGGGCATCCACCCGCGCCACCGCGGCGAGAAAATCGTCCGCGCCGATGTCATGGAAAGCGCAGGCGGAGCGTACGTCACGCTTGCGAAGAGGCACAAGCTCGTATCGCCCAAAGCCGTCGGATCCCCATAGCGCCGGAAAGGCGGAGCTGAACTGCCGCGGCCACTCCGGTGTCCGACAGGCAATACGCAGGCGCAGCCGCGAAAGATGCTCGGCCAGGTCGCCAAACCGATCGACCAGGAAAGACGCCACATAGGGGAACTGCAACCGACACTCATCGAGGCTGTCGAGCAAGAGGTAGAGAATGTCGCCACCGCGGCGCCAGGCCAGGAACTTCTCCGACTCGAAGATCGCGTGGCTTAGCCCAAGATCGCTTCCGTAGGCCTTGAGATCGAGGTACATGACCCGATCCGGCCCTTCCTTAGCCTGGAGACGGCGCCGCTCGGCGCGAAGCTCAATCGACTTTCCACTGCCTGCTTCTCCCAGAAGACCGAGGCACGGTTTGCCTGAGATGGCCTCAAGCGAGCAAACGAACCGCTGGAAGTACTTCGCGGCTACGCCCTCCGGGTCCACCAGGTAGCCGTCGTCAGCTAGGCTGTAGCTCGCCTCGGAGGGGCACCAGAAGCGCGTCCATGGATAAACAGTCCCGTCCTGCAAAGATCCTCTCCCCGGCGGCCTCCTGCCGTCGCCCTGGCGCCGTTGGTTCTACCAAACCGCTCGTCAGCCCAGACCACGCTCGCTGAACGGCCTAGCCGGCGCGCTCATAGAGTGGAATCATAGAGCACGCCGTGCAGGCGCATGGGGGTCGTGTCCCCCGTTTCGGTTGCCTTGCCGAATCGCTGTCGCCAACTCTGAGCCCCCCAAGCCCATCCCAAGGAGGAAGGCGGGGCCGCCACCACCAGCTAGGCTACGGGCCTCTACCCGCAGGTTTCCGTGGGCTTCTCAGCCCCGAGTCTTCTCTCGCCGGGGAAGTGAACACGATCGCGGTGCCCTGGGCCACCACGGCACCGTGGCCCCTTCATCGTAGGGGCAGGCGGGCCACTGAAGTTCCCAAGGTGACCGTGCTCGCCTCCAGCGATTGAGAATCCCGGCGGCCCGGCCGGCTTGACTGCCGAGCTGGTCCCGGCCACCTCTCACGACTCCCGAAGGAACGGCGATGCCCCCTCCTCCAGATGTCCAGGAAGGAGGTTCTCGTGGAAAGTGCAGCCCTCTCGACGAGTGACTCTCCTGCTGTCCCTGCGGCGCAGGAGGGGGCCTGGCGGGCTACGTGGCGAGGAAGAGTCCGGGCGGAGCGACCCCGCCCGGGCGAGGGGAGATCTTCTACAAATCGTCGGTCGCCGTCCCGGCGTGGGTGATCACGAGGCGGCCGGGAGTCACCGCGATCTGAATCCGGTCGCCGATCTGGAAGCCCGCGACCTCCAGCCAGCGGCCGCGCAAGGTCACGATGGGGAACGGCCGCGCTAGGTCGTACTCGGTTGCGGCGGAGCGATCGGGGTAGCGTTTGCAGATCCGCATGCGGCGCGTGGCCGGGTGGGCGCACGGCCGCGGGACTGAGGGGCAGGACTCGCGCTCACACCTCATGAAACGCGACTCCATGGGGTGAGCTGGGGTCCCCGGTGATGGTGACGAGCGCCTGCCGGCGGCACTCGGGGAGTTCCGCCGGCGCGTCGAGGATGTGCCAGTGGGCGAACCACCTCCCCGCCAGCCGAGCCACGACCAGGCCTGCCTGATCGGGCGTGAACGTCGGGATCCAGTGGTTCTCGGGGTCGGCCTCGTGCGCCGCGCGCTCCTCCGGCGTGACGGAGAAGTGGACAGCGGCGACCACGTCGTAGAGCTGGCGGCGGGTCGCCTCGGTGAAGACCTCGAGGTCGAGAGCCGGAGGAAGGGTGGGGGGGTTAGTACTACACTCAGCGCAGCTACGCATATGGGCAGTGCTCCCGTGTGCGTGGTCAGGCTCCGGTTCGGGTTCGCGCCCTTGCCGGGGCCGCCTTGTTAGTGATTGGGGAGGGGCAATCCCTCCCCGCTTGGTCTACTCCTGGCGCCTCCTTTCTTCAATGAGCCGGTTTGAACAGGATCACGTCAGTCGGTGGCCCAGGTCCTCGATGGTCTCAGTTCAGCCATGCTTACGCCCCATTTACGTCAATTGTCTATCGACTGGAAGACAAAGTCAATCAGCACCCGCCCGCCCCGCGGGTGCGCTGAACCCTCTGCCGGGTTTGGGCGTGGCCGCCGCCGCCTCACCATCCGGCGTCTGCGCGGCTGCGAGCTCCCGACTACGATCCTCGGCCTGTGCGCGGCATCGCCCCTCGCGGCTCGCGATAGTCGAAGACGGCCTCGACCTCTGCGGATCGAGGGTGCGATCGAGTGGAGTCCACGCTGCCGGCGCTACAACTCGGGCCGGGCTTCACGCTCTTCACTCATCGGTTAAGATGAAACCGTGGCGCATCCGCAGAGGGCAGTAGGATGTAGTGGCGATCTGCGATGCCCGCGGTGAATGCCCCTTATTGGAGTTCCTGGCGGGGCCTCGATGCGCACCTCGCCGCGGACGGTCGAGCGGTGCTTCGGCTCTCGTTGCCTCCCGAGGGGGCAAGGCGCGAGCGGCGCGCCCCTGAGCCTTGACGCTAGGCCGCGTCGGGAAGGAGCTGTCCACGTTCAGAATCCTGATTCTTGGTGCTGGCTTTTCGAAGCCGGCCGGTCTGCCACTTGGTCCAGAGCTTTTCTCTGAAGTCAGACGCTGCATAGCGGTGGCGCACGGGTGTGACAATACTTTGGAACGGGATGTCACGCGGTTTTTGAAATACCTGCGAGACTGTGAAGGACGCGACCTTCGTTCCAAAGATGTCGACTGTGAGGAGTTCCTGGGCTTTCTAGACATTGAACATTATCTTGGCTTAGAGGGCGGAGACACCTGGAGTTCGGAAGGCAATGTGTCCCAACTCATGGTGCGAACAGCGATCGGCCGCGTTTTGCTAGAGCGCGCTCCGCAGCAGTTGCCATCTGCGTACAAGCGTTTCGCCGCACGGCTCACGCCCACCGATTGGGTTCTGACGTTCAACTACGACACACTTCTCGAGAGGGCACTCGAAGAGGAAGATGTGTGCTACCGGCTTTTTCCTTACCGCTTCTCGGACATCGGCCTAACTTCCAACACAGTCGATGACTCGCGCAATGAGGTCGTGATACTAAAGCTACATGGCTCCATCGATTGGTTTGAGCGCTCAGGCTATGATGAGAGCGCGGCGATAGCTGCAAATAGCCAATTTCCCTATCAAGCAAAACACCCAGTATTTGGTGTCGATCGACTCGTCGATCCACTCCCTTTGGTGGATGGCCCGAGGGCTGAAGGTGATCCGCTCGGCAGGGTCTACCGTGTCTTGGATCCGAGGCCGCTGTATCAAGGGTCCATTGGGCGTTGTGCCCCCTTTGTCCTCGCCCCTTCAAGCACGAAGCTCTTCTACGCTCGACCGCTGCACCAGTTCTGGTGGGGCCTCCAGCGAGCCGGTGGCCTTAACCTGTCTATTGGAATCATCGGCTATTCGCTGCCGCAGCATGACGCCTATTCACGACAGGCAATTTATCACATGATTGGTAACTTTTTCGGCTACGAACCCGAACTGACCATAGGCAAGCACACCAAGTCCAAACTTCGCATCGTAGACTATCGGCCCGATAAAGCCTCCCTGGCCGAGTTCCAAGACCGATATCGCTTCGTCGATTGGAATCGCACTGAGCTGTGGACAAGCGGGTTTGACGATGACGCCGCGGAATGGGTCCTTCGCTAAATAAATAGTGGTGCTGTGGCGAGGCTGGTCGGACGACCACGATCAAGATCTCCGGTTCTCACGACCGCCGACCGGACCGCGACGGGGGTCGTCTGCGTGCTGGTGGGCGTGACTGGGGCCGCTTCGCCCTTGAGGCGAGTGCGCGCTCCGCCCGCCACCACGAGCCCTTTGGCTCCTGCGCACGTCCTGCGAACGCCCGAGACTCTTTGCATTACCTGTGGAAAGGAGAACCAGCCCCCTTACATCGCGCCACAAGGGGAACGTGTTCGATGCGGGTTTGAATTAGCCAGATGTTGCGGTGTGGACCACGGGGAAGGTTGTTGGCTCTCATCGATGAGAGGTGCTAAGAACAGAGAGATCAGTTCGGTGGTCTACTCAGTCTGGCACTGCTATGCTGAAATGCGGCCGGAGGTCAACCAGACAGCGCGGCCAGACTGCCGGATTCCACCGGGCTGGGGATCTCATGAGCACCGCGTGCGCACTGCCGATCGAGGAGGTGCTCGCGCCAGAAGGCGTGGCTGGGATCGTGCCGCCGCTGCCCGCCATCGGCCGCTCGCGCGAGGGCGCGACGTTCTGGCCTGCCGGCTGGGGCGCGGGGACCTCCACGTCAGCTTGATCGGCGGCTGCCACGCCGACGAGCCGGTGGGGCCAGCCCTGCTGCGCCGGCTCGCGGCCTTCCTCAGTGCTCTGCCGTCAGACGCGCTGCCGCTGGTGGCGGCCACCTGGTGGATCGTCCCCCACGTCAACCCGGACGGGGAGGTGCGCAACGCCTCCTGGAGCGAGAGCACCCTGCCGGCGGTTGACCACCGCGGGAACGCGGATCGCGTCTTCGACCTCGCCCTCTATCTCCGGCACGTCGTGCGCGAGGGTCCCGGCGACGACCTCGAGTTCGGCTTCCCGCGTGGCGCCGACGACCGTGGCGCGCGCCCGGAGAGCCGGGCGGTCGCCGCCTTCCTCGCCGGCGGCGGGCCGTTCCACCTGCACGGCACCTTCCACGGCATGGGCTTCGCCCCCGGCCCCTGGTTTCTCATCGAGCCTTCCTGGGTGGAAAGAACCGCCGGCCTGCGCCGCGCCCTCCCCGCCCGCGTCCAGGCGATGGGCTACACCGCCTTCGACGTGGACCGCAAGGGGGAGAAGGGCTTCCACCGCATCGACGAGGGCTTCACCACCCGTCCTGACTCGCGGGCCATGGCCGCGCACTTCGCCGCCCAAGGGGACGCCGCCACCGCCGCTCTCTTCCGCCCCAGCTCGATGGAGTTCGTGCGTGGGCTCGGCGGCGATCCCTTCACCCTGGTCTCGGAGATGCCGCTGTTCTTGCGCCCGCCCGCGGCACCGGGCGCCACCACGGCGGACGAGCGGGCGGAGCGCGACCGGCTACTCGCCGAGCTGACCGCCGCGCCGGCCGCCGGGGGAGACGATGGCCTGCGCGCGGAAGCCCAGAGCCGAGGCATCCGTGGCATGCCCGTTCGCGACCAGATGCGCCTTCAGCTCGCCTTCCTCAACGAAGGCCTGAACGCGGTCGCCGGCTATGTACTCTTGACCGCAAGTTCGGTGACGATTCTCGTTTAGGCGGCACGGCGCTGCGCGCCTGCCCAACCAACTGATCCAAGAACAATTTGGATCGGCGGCCTGGCGGCCGCCGTACCCGTTTCCACCGGCCGCGGGACGCGGCCGGTGGAAAACGGGTCTATCAATCCTGCCAGGAACGGTGTCTCGTAGAAGAGAGCTCGTAGGCTCCTACGGAGCTCCTCCCGCCGCCCGCGGTGCGTGCTCGACGGTCGACGCATCGACGATTGCCATTTTCTCGGCGAAGGTGAGCGCCGAGATCTTCTTGACGAATTCCTTGCGATCGATCTTCGCCCCCCTCGCCGCTGCCTCGAGCCCGGCCGATTCGTCGAGGAGCTCCCCCATGTGATCCACCTCCAGCGGCCTCAAGCTCCAAGGAGCTTCCAGCAGTCCAACCGCCAGCCGATACATCGCCTCCGAGAGCCCGGCGGTCTTCCGCGGATCGCAGCGCTCGACGATCGCGCCGTAGGCCTGCAGCGTCCGCTGTAGCACTCCGCTGCGGCTGAAGTCGCCTCCGCCGCGGTTGGACCGCCCTCCCCGCCGCTCGATCACCGCCACGGCCACCGGGCCGAGCGCCAGCGTCGTCGTCTTCGTTGCCGCCATCGAATCGCCTCCTGAGAAGTCTTCCTCCTGCTCGGCGCCGGCGCCGCCAGGATTCACCGCGCGAGCGCCGGCTTCGCGCGCCCTTCGCCTTCCTAGCCGAACTCCTCCGGTATCACAGCCGCTGCCCTTGGCGCCTGTTGCCGGATCGCGGCATAGACGATCGCCATCTTCTCGGCAAAGCTCAGCGCCGTGATCCTCGCCAGCAGCTCTTGCGGCTCGACCGCCGCCGCCCGCGCCGCCGCCGCCAGCCCCGGCGATCGGCGCAGGATCTCCCCCAGCTGATTCACCTCGAGCGCCTTCAACGTCCAGGGCGCCTCGAGCGCCTCGATCACGGCGCGGTGCATCGCCTCGGGCAGGCCGGCGGTCTCCCGCGGATCCGAGAACTCCATGAGGTCCCGCAGCGCTTGCAGCGACCGCAGCAGCACCGTGTTGCGGCTGAAGTCGCCGCCGCCGCGATGCGACCGCGCGCCCCACCGCTCGAGCAACGCGATCGTCGCCCGTCCGACCTGGATCGTCGTCACTTTCTCTGGCATCGCCCGCACCTCATTCCGAGGACCCCGTCACCTTCGCCGCCCGCCGCAGCCGCTCGAGCTGGCGCCCGGCGATCTTCCGCACCCCGCTCGGCGCCAGCCCGAGCGCCGCCCCGATCTCCCATATCGTCAGCTCCTGGCCGTACCGCATCTCGACGATCCGCCCAGCCCGGCGGGGGAGCCGCGCCAGCAGCCGCCGCGCGTCCTCCCGCGACTCCACCGCCCGCGCCGGCGAGCCGACCACCCCCGCCGCCCCGAGCTCCGCTCCCTCGAGCCGCACGCACCTCGCGCGCTGCCGCCGCCGGATGAGCAGCGAGATGAGCCGGCGCACCGTCCCGAACAAATACCGCTCCGGCTCCTTGATCCGCTCCCACCGCTCGACCATCACCACCATCGTCTCCTGCAGGATGTCCTCGGCGTCCGCCAGCGGCACTCCGCGCTTGGAGAACAGCCTCACCAGCGCCGGCCGGCTCTCCTCCAGCACCGCCAGCAGCCCCGTTCCTACCTCGCCGCGTGGCCCGCTCATTCCCTCCTCGTCGGTCCCCTCCGGGGCGCGCCCCTTGCCGTTCTCCCAGCGCCTGCATCCGGGTCCTAACAGGGATCTTCCACCGACTCTTCACTCGTAGCTTCACTGGATCATAGCAAAGGGAGCATCTACGGTCCACCTCGGCCAGGTCGCCCAGACTCATCTTCCGGTGCCTGGGGCAACGACCTAAACTTCGGTAAAATTACAACGTGGATCCGTTTGCGCTTCGGGATCGGGTAGTGGGGCGGTATGCGGAGTTCGTCCGCAGCTTCCTGACCGTCCAGGATCGCGGCATCGAGGATGTCGTGGAGCGGGAGCTGGCGTCGGGGCTCCTGTGGCCGGAGCCTCACCTGTCGCTCAATCCATCCTTTGAAGATGGGGGATGGGTCGACGAGCTGGTCGCCGAGGGCTTGTTGCACCCGGAGTGTGGGAGGGCCTTCCGCCGCAAGCGTCACCCGGAGGACCCCGGCAGCCCATTACGTCTGCACCGGCATCAGGCCGAGGCGATCCGGGCGGCTCGCGCTGGCCGCAACTACGTGGTCACCACCGGCACTGGCTCCGGTAAGAGCCTGGCCTACATCGTCCCGATCGTCGACTCGGTCCTGCGCGGAGCTCCTGCGGGGAAAATCCACGCGATCGTGGTGTACCCGATGAACGCCCTCGCTAACAGCCAGTGGGAGGAGCTCCGGAAGTACCTCAACTACGGGTTTGCCAATGGGCGGGGGCCCGTGCGTTTCGCCAAGTACACCGGCCAGGAGAGAAGGGAGGAGCGCGACGCGATCAAGGCCGATCCGCCGCACATCCTGCTGACCAACTACGTGATGCTCGAGCTACTGCTGACCCGGTTTACCGACCAGCAGCTGGTCGCGGCGGCCGAGGGGCTGCGCTTTCTGGTGCTCGACGAGCTGCACTCCTACCGTGGCCGGCAGGGTTCGGACGTGGCCTTCCTGGTGCGCCGTGCGCGCGAGGCCTTCAAGGCGCCGCGGCTCATCCACGTCGGCACCTCGGCGACCCTGGCTGGCGCCGGCAGTCAGGACGAGCAGCGCGTCAAGGTTGCCGAGGTGGCGAGCCGGCTCTTTGGCGCCCGGGTCGAGCCGAGCTCGGTCATCGGCGAGTCGCTGCGCCGCGCGACGGAAGGGTTTGCCCCCGACGAGGATCCGGTCTTTCGAGACACCCTCACGACGGCCATCCGCAGCGGCGATCAGCCGCCGGACGACCTCGATTCTTTCCGCCGGCACCCGTTGTCGCGTTGGCTCGAGAGCCAGCTCGGAGTCACGGCCGAGCCGGACACCGGCCGGCCGGTGCGGGCGAGACCCCGTCGGCTCGCCGGGCGCGAAGGAGTCGCCGACCGGCTGGCTGGTGTCACAGGCCACCCGCACGAGGCCTGCCTGGCACAGGTCAAGGCGTTTCTGCTGCGCGGAACGCAGGTCCTCGATCGCCAATCCGGTCTCCCCATCTTCGCCTTCCGGCTTCACCAGTTCCTGAGCCGCGGCGACACGGTCTACGCAACAACCGAGGCACCGCAGGATCGCTACGTCACTTTGCACCCCCAGATCTATGCCCCGGACGGGCGGGAGCGCCGCCTCTTCCCCTTGGCGTTCTGCCGCCAGTGCGGCCAGGAGTACTACCTGGTCCGCCGGCTCAAGGGGGGAGACGGCGAGCGGTTCGAGCCGCGGGCCCTCGAGGACCGTGACGAGAGCCAAGGCGCGAAGGACGGCTTCCTGCTCTCAAACCCCGACCGCCTCTGGAGCGAGGCGGAGCTCCCCGGCGACTGGCTCGACCCGGCGCGGGAGGGCAAGGTCAAGAGCCATCTCAGGAGCCGCGTGCCGTCTCTCATCCAGGTCAACCCTCTCGGCCGACCGGACTCTTCCGGGTGCTGGTTCCGCTTCGTGCCCGCGCCGTTTCGCTTCTGCCTATCCTGTGGCATCACCTACAGCGGGCGGGTGAAGAAGGACTTTGCCAAGCTCGCCACCCTCGGCTCCGAGGGCCGCAGCTCGGCGACCACGATCGTGAGCCTGGGAATCCTCGCCGAGCTGCGCGCCAGCGAGTTGCCAGGCGATGCCCGCAAGCTCCTTTCGTTCTCGGATAATCGGCAGGATGCCTCGTTGCAGGCGGGCCACTTCAACGACTTCGTCCAGATCGTGCAATTGCGGGCCGGCCTCTTGGCCGCGATTCGCCGGGCAGGAAGCGACGGCCTTGGCCACGCTGATCTCACCCACGAAGTCTTCGCAGCCCTGGCCCTGCCGTTCGCGAGCTATGCCGCCAACCCCGAGGCCCGCTACGGCGGCGAGGCCACCAGGGCCGCCTTCCGCGAGGTCCTGGGCTACCGGCTTTATCAAGACCTCCGGCGAGGCTGGCGGATCACCGCGCCGAACCTCGAGCAGACCGGCCTGTTGACGATCGACTACGAAGAGCTCGGCGATGTCGCGGCAAACCAAGAGCTGTGGCACACGGCTCATCCGGCTCTCGCGACTGCCGCGCCCGCCGTGCGCCAGGAGGTGGCGCGAGTCTTCCTCGACTTCCTGCGCGAGGGTCTCGCGATCTCGGTCAACTTCCTGGAGGCGCCACACCAGGAGAGGCTCACCCAGCTTTCGTCGCAGCACCTCCGTGGGACGTGGGCGATCGACGAGGACGAGCGCCTGGAGCAGGCCCGCTACGCCGTGCTCGGCTCCGAAGGTGACGAGGAGGATCCCAAGGCTCTGTTCGTTTCGCCACGTGGCGGTTTCGGCACTTTCCTCGGTACCCGCGGCACGTTCCCCGGCTTCCAAGAGCGGCTCAAGCTGGTCGACCGGCAGGCGATTCTCGAGCAGCTCGCCGTTGCCCTCAAGCACGGCAACCTCCTCGCCGAGGTCCCGATCCCGGGCCGGCGGGGCGGCATGGCCTACCGGCTGCGCGCCGCGGCGATGCGCTGGCGGGCCGGCGAAGGCACGAGCGTGCGGCTGAACCCGGTTCGCGTGCCGCGAGCGCCGCAGGAGGGCGGCCGCGTCAACCCCTACTTCCGAGAGCTCTACTCGACCGCCGCCGGCGCGCTCGTCGGGCTCGAGGCGCGGGAGCATACCGCGCAGGTCCCGGACGGCCAACGCCGCGAGCGCGAACAGCGCTTCCGCGACGGCACGCTGCCGGTCCTCTTCTGCTCGCCGACCATGGAGCTGGGGGTCGACATCCGCGATCTCGCCGTCGTCCACCTGCGCAACGTCCCTCCCACTCCGGCCAACTACGCGCAGCGCAGCGGCCGCGCCGGCCGCGGCGGCCAGCCGGCGCTGGTCGTGACCTACTGCTCGGCGGGCAGTCCGCACGACCAGTACTTCTTCCATCGCCAGCAGGAGATGGTCGCCGGCCAAGTGACCCCGCCGCGCCTCGA
Organism: Thermoanaerobaculia bacterium; assembly: GCA_035544875.1. Lineage (GTDB taxonomy): Bacteria > Acidobacteriota > Thermoanaerobaculia > Multivoradales > UBA5704 > JASLEW01. The sequence goes on from DASZZP010000087.1 coordinate 18,471, forward strand.
TCTGGGCAACGAGGATCTGGTGCGCGCCCACATCCATGCCCTCTGGCTGTCCGCAGCCCGACTCGAGCTCGGCAGGTCGCTCTCCGCCGTGCTCAGCCTCGAAGGCACGGAGCCCAGCCTGGCCCTGCAAACGCAAGTCCGCGCCGCCCTCGAGGACCTACCCATCCGGGACCGGGCGCGCACCGCGGCCGCGTGCCTGCTGGCGGCGCTCGGGGACGAGCTCGTCTCCGCGACCTGGTATGGCGACGATTGGCTCGAGCGCTCGCTCGCCGCCCTGCCGCAGCGCTTCGAGACCGCCTGCGAGCGCTGGCGCGATCTCTACCGATCCGCCCTCGTGCAGCTCGACCGGCAGAACGAGATCATCCGCAATGCGGCGAACTCGAAAGCCGTCAAGGACCGCGCGGAACGCCTGCGCCGGGAGGCGCGCGCCCAGATCGACCTGCTGACGGCCCAGGACGACGCGAGCTTCCAGTCGGATTTCTACCCCTATCGCTATCTGGCCAGCGAAGGCTTCCTGCCCGGCTACAGCTTCCCGCGCCTGCCCCTGACCGCCTTCATCCCGGGCCGCCGCCGCTTCTCGCGCTCGGACGACTTCCTGTCGCGGCCGCGCTTCCTCGCCATCTCGGAGTTCGGCCCGCGCAACTTCATCTACCACGAGGGCTCGCGCTATCTGGCGGACCGGGTGGACCTGCCCGTGCCGGAAGGCTACGACCCGGGGTCGGGCAGGGCGGTGTGGACGAGGAGCGCCAAAATCTGTGGCGACTGTGGCTACCTCCACCCGCAGACCGACGGTGCCGGTCCCGACCGCTGCGAGCGCTGCGGGTCTCCCCTTCCGGCGGCCCTGCCGAATTTCTTCCGGATGCGCAACGTCAAGACCCGGCGGCAGGAACGGATCCACTCCGACGAGGAGGAGCGCCAACGCCAAGGTTACGAGCTGGCAACCGCGGTGCGCTTTGCCGAGAGCCACGAGCGGCCCGATGTCGTGAGTGCCACGGCCACGGTCGACGGTGCGCCTTTCCTGGATCTCGTCTACGGCGGCTCGGCGACGCTCTGGCGCATGAACCTCGGCTGGCGCCGGCGGCAGGACAAAGCCCTGGTGGGGTTTGTCCTCGACGTGGAGCAGGGACGGTGGGCGAAAGACACCGCGGCGGCGAGCGACGAGGACGAGCTGCCCGAAGAGTCCGGCGCCGGCCGCACCCAGCGGGTCGTGCCCTTTGTCGAGGAGCGCAAGAACGCCCTGCTCCTGCGGCTCCTGGCGCCGGCTGGAGCGGGCCTCTTGGCCTCTCTCCAGGCGGCGTTGAAACGCGCCTTCCAGGCTGAGTTCCAGCTCGAGGACAACGAGCTCGCCGCCGAGCCGCTGCCGTCGCGCGAGAACCGCGCGCTCCTGCTGCTCTACGAAGCGGCCGAGGGCGGCGCCGGCGTCCTGCGCCGGCTGGTCGAGGAGCCCGACCTGTTGCCCCGGGTCGCGGCGCGGGCGCTCGAGATCTGCCACTTCGACCCGGTCTCCGGCGAGGATCTCGGCAAGCCGCCCTGGCGCGACGAGCGCTGCCAGGCCGCCTGCTACGACTGCCTGCTGTCCTATCGCAACCAGGTCGACCACGCCCTGCTCGATCGGCTGCCCTTGCGCGATCTGCTGCTCGCCCTGGGCCGCGCCGCGATCTCCGCCTCCCCCGTCGGGCTGCCGCGCAGCGAGCACCTCGGCCGGCTCATCGAGGCTTCGGACTCCGAGCTCGAGCGGCGATTCCTGCGGTTCCTCGAAACCGGCGGCCACCGCCTGCCGGATGAGGCGGGGCCCCTCCTCAGCCAGGCCGCGACGCGTCCAGATTTCGTCTACCGGCAGGCGATGGTCGCCGTCTACGTGGATGGCCCGCCGCACGACTTTCCCGAGCGGGCGGCGCGTGACGCGGCGCAGCAGATACGGCTCGAGGACCTGGGTTGGACGGTGCTGCGGTTCCGCCACGACGGCGAGTGGCGCGACGTCGTGTCCAGGATGCCCAGCCTCTTCGGAGGCGAGCGTTGAGCTTCGAGCCGGGCGCGCTCGTTGCGGCGCGCGGCCGCGACTGGGTGGTGCTGCCGGAGTCGGAGCCGGATTTCCTGCTGCTCAAGCCGCTCGGAGGACGTGACGACGAGGTAGCCGGGCTTCACCTCGCTCTCGAGGAGGTCGTGCCGGCGACGCTGCCGTCCCCGTCGCCTGACGACCTCGGCGACTTCCGCTCTGGCCGCCTGCTGCGCGACGCCGTGCGCCTCGGCTTCCGCGGCGGCGCCGGCCCGTTCCGCTGCTTTGGGCGGATCGCGTGCGAGCCCCGGCCCTACCAGCTGGTGCCTCTTCTGATGGCGCTGCGGCTCGAGCCCGTGCGGCTGCTCATCGCGGACGATGTCGGAATCGGCAAGACCATCGAGGCGGCGCTCATCTTGCGCGAGCTCCTCGACCGCGGCGAGGTGCGGCATTTCGCCGTCCTCTGCCCGCCGCAGCTGGCCGAGCAGTGGCAACGCGAGCTTTCCGGGAAGTTCCATCTCGAGACTGAGCTCGTGCTGTCGAGCACTGCCCGCCGCCTGGAGGCCGCCTGCAGGCTCGACCAATCGATCTTCGATCTCTATCCGGCGACCATCGTCTCGACCGACTTCATCAAGTCCGAGCGCCACCGCCAGGAGTTCCTGCGCTCGGCGCCCGAGCTCATCATCGTCGACGAGGCGCACACCTGCGCCTTCTCCGGCGAGGCCCGTTCGGGCCGCCACCAGCGGCACGACCTGCTGCGGGCGCTCGCGGCCGACACGGAGCGCCACTTGATCCTGGTGACGGCGACGCCGCACAGCGGCAAGGACGAGGCATTCCGCTCGCTGCTCGGCCTGCTCGGCCCGGAGCTCGCCAACCTGCCCGAGGATCTTGCCGGCGAGGCCAATCGGCGCCAGCGCGAGCGCCTCGCCGCCCACCTCGTCCAGCGGCGGCGCGGCGACATCGAACACTACCTGGGGGCCGACACGCCGTTTCCGCGCCGCGAGGAGAGGGAGGAGACCTACCGCCTCACACCCGACTACCGGCGGTTCTTCGACAAGGCCCTGCGCTTCGCCCGCGAGGCGGTCACCTCGCCCGAGGGGGACGGAGTGCGCCGTCGCGTTCGCTGGTGGTCCGCCATCGCCCTGCTGCGCTCGATCGGCAGCAGCCCGGCTGCCGCCGCCGCGACCTTGCGCAACCGGGCCCTGGGGCTCGACGCCGCTACCGCCGAGGAGGTTGACGAGGCCGCCCGGCGGGTGTTGCTCGACGCCGGCGAGGACGACCCGGTGGAGGCGCTGGACCTGACGCCTGGGGCGGACCCGGAGCCCGAGCCGGGGCCGGAGGCGCCGCTACGGCGGCGGCTGCTCGACCTGGCGCGGCAAGCCGAGCGCCTCTGCGGAGCGCCGGACGCGAAGCTCGCCAAGGCCCGCGCCCTGATCGGCGAGTTGATCGGCGACGGCTACCGCCCGATCGTCTTCTGCCGCTTCATCCCGACCGCCGAATACCTGGCGCATGCCCTGCGCCAGGCGCTCCCCGGCGAGGTCGTGGTGGACTGCGTGACCGGTCTGCTCGCACCCGAAGAGCGCGAGCAGCGCATCGCGGCCCTGGACCCCAGGAAGGCCCGCGTGCTGGTCGCCACCGACTGCCTGTCCGAAGGCATCAATCTCCAGGAGCACTTCGACGCCGTCGTGCACTACGACCTCTCGTGGAGCCCCACCCGGCACGAACAGCGCGACGGGCGGGTGGACCGCTACGGGCAGACCTCGAAGGTCGTCCGGGTGCTCACCTATTACGGCCAGGACAACCCGATCGACGGCGCCGTGCTCGACGTGCTGCTGCGCAAGCAGCGCACCATCCGCTCGCGGCTCGGCATCTCGGTGCCGGTGCCGGAAAACCCAGAGGCCGTGGTCGAGGCGGTGCTCGCCGCCGGACTGCTCTCGCGGCGGGGCGGCGAGCAGCTGGTCTTCGAGGAGTTCCTGCCGCAGCGCGAGAGCCTCCATCGTGCCTGGGAGGCGGCCGCCGAGCGCGAAAAGCGCTCCCGCACCCTCTTCGCTCAGGCCGCCATCCGCACCGAGGAAGTGGCAGACGAGGTCGCGGCGGTGCGGCGGGCCGTGGGCTCCGGCAGCGATGTCGCGGCCTTCGTGCGCGAGGCCCTGGGCGGCTATCGCGCCCCCTCGACCGGCGAGTCGCCGACGACCTTCGTGCTCCGCGACCTGCCCGCCTCGGTGGCCGACGCTCTGCGCCTGCCGCGCGATCTCGAGCGGCTGGCGGTGCGCTTCGCGCCGCCGGCGGCCGAGGGCCAGCGTCTCCTGGTGCGCACCGACCCGCTGGTCGAAGGACTGGCGGGGCACGTCCTGGCGAGCGCTCTCGATCGGCGCCTCCCTGACCGCGGCCCGGCCCGGCGCGCCGCGGTCGCTCGCAGTCGAGCGGTGAGCCTGCGAACGACGCTGGTGCTGCTCCGCCTGCGCCTCAAGCTCTCGGAGCTCGTCCGCGGCGGCCAGCACAGCGCGCTCGCCGAGGAGGCGGTGCTCGCCGCCTTCGAGGGCGCACCTTCCGCCGCCGTCCCCCTCTCGGCGGAGCGCGCGGAAGAGCTCCTGGCGGCCACCCCGGACGTGAACGTGCCAGCCGACGTGGCGCGGTTGCAAATTGAACGGATGCTCGCCGAACGCCCCGCGCTCGAGGACTGGTTCGTCAGCCTTGCCGCCGAGCGCGCCCGCCAGCTCGCTCGTGCTCACGAGCGGGTGCGGCGCTCTGGCCGTCCCGGCAGCGGGCGCGTCGAGGTCGAGCCGCTCCTGCCCATCGACCTGCTTGGGATCTACGTCTTCCTGCCAGGGAGCGCGTGAGCCGCGTCGCCGCCGTCTCCGGCGTCCTGCGCAGCGAGGGAGCACTGCTGCCGCCGAGCTTCCTCGCCCGCCTCGCGGCCCGCGACTCGACGCTCCAGGGACTCACCCCCGAGAGCTATCACCTGCTGCCCGGCGAGCGCTTGGCCGAAGCCGGAAGCCGGGCCTGGAACCGCCTGGTCGAGGTGTGGAGCGCCTTTGGCCGCGCCGCGGACAACCTCGCGCCCGGCGACGCCGGCACCGCTCTCACGCGTGAGCGCTGGCTCCTCCCGCTGCTCTCGGAGCTCGGCTACGGCCGCCTGGCGGCGGCGCGGGCGCTGGAGATCGACGGCAAGAGCTATCCCATCTCCCACGCTTGGCAGGGCGTGCCGATCCACCTGGTCGGCTGGAACGTCCTGCTCGACCACCGGACGCCCGGCGTCGCCGGGGCCGCCCGCACACCGCCTCACAGCCTGGTTCAGGAACTGCTCAACCGATCGGAGGCTCACCTCTGGGGCGTGGTGTCAAACGGCCGCAAGCTCCGCCTGCTGCGCGACAGCCGCGCGCTCGCCCGCCAGGCCTTTGTCGAGGTCGATCTCGAGGCCATCTTCGCGGGCAGCTCCTACGCCGATTTCCTGCTGCTCTTCCTGCTCCTCCATCAGTCGCGCCTGGAGGGACCGCCGGGCGACTGCTGGCTGGAGCGCTGGGCGGGCGAGGCCCGGAGGGCCTCGACCCGCGCCTTGGACCGCCTGCGCAGCGGCGTCGAGCGGGCGGTCGAAGCGCTGGGCGAAGGCGCGCTCGCCCACCCCGCCAATGGCCGCCTGCGCGACGGCCTCGCCTCCGGGGAGCTGCCGAAGCACGATCTCTACCGCCAGCTGCTGCGCGCCGTCTACCGGCTGATCTTCCTCTTCGTGGCCGAAGAGCGCGGGCTGCTGGCCCCTCCCGGCGCCGAGCTGACGGCACGGGAGCGCTACCTTGACCACTACTCCGGCAGGCGCTTGCGCGAGATCGCCGGCCGCCAGCGCGGCACCCCGCACGCCGACCTCTGGCAGGCGCTCCGCCTGGTCTTCGCCAAGCTCGACCACGGCTGCCCGGAGCTTGCCCTTCCCGCCTTTGGCTCTTTCCTGTGGAACCCCCGTGCCACTCCCGATCTCGACGGCGCCGAGCTTGCCAACAGCCATCTGCTCGAGGCCGTGCGGGCCCTGGCCTACACCGAGGAAGGCGCGGTCCGCCGCGCTGTCGACTGGCGCAACCTCGGTCCCGAGGAGCTGGGCAGCGTCTACGAGTCTCTCCTCGAGCTTCACCCCGACATCGACGCCGCGGCGGGCCGCTTCCGCCTCGCTTCGGTCGCCGGCCACGAGCGCAAGGTGACCGGCAGCTACTACACGCCGACCTCGCTGATCGAGTGCCTTCTCGACAGCGCGCTCGACCCGGTCATCGAGCGCGCCGCCCGCGAGCGCGACCCCGTGGCGTCGCTCCTCAACCTCAAAGTCTGCGACCCGGCCTGCGGCAGCGGCCACTTCCTGCTCGCGGCCGCGCACCGCATCGCGCGCCGGCTGGCGGCGGCGCGGAGCGGCGAGGAGGAGCCGCCTCCCGAGGCCCTGCGCCACGCCCTCCGCGACGTCATCAGCCACTGTCTCTACGGCGTCGACGTCAACCCGATGGCGGTCGAGCTGTGCAAGGTTTCCCTCTGGCTCGAGGCCCTCGACCCCGGCCGGCCGCTGTCGTTTCTCGACCATCACATCCAGTGTGGCCACAGCCTCCTGGGGACCACGCCCGCCCTGCTCGCGCGCGGCATCCCAGAAGCGGCCTTCGATCCCGTCACCGGCGACGACAAGGCCTGGGCGAAGAAGTGGAAAGCCATTCACCGCCAGGAGCGGAAGGCGCGCGCGGCGGGGCAGGAGAGCTTCGACTACCGCGCGCCCTGGCAGCGGCTGGGCGACCTGGCTACCGCAATGCATCAGCTCGACGACCTGCCCGACGACACCCCCGAGGCGGTGGCCGAGAAGCAGCGCCGCTGGGAGGAGCTGGTGCGCTCCTCGGATTACCTGTTCGGACACCTGCTCGCCGATGCCTGGTGCGCCGCCTTCCTCTGGCGCAGGGCAGAGAGTCCGGAGCTGCCCTATCCCATCACCGAGGACACGTTTCGCAAGCTCGAGCGCAACCCTCATCAGGTGCCCGGGTGGCTGCGGGCCGAGGTGCGGCGCCTGGCCGAGGAGCATCGCTTTTTCCACTGGCACCTCGCCTTCCCGGAAGTCTTCCGGGCCAAGAGCGAGCCCGGCGCGGAGGATCCTCTCGGCTGGGAGGGTGGTTTCGACTGCGTGGTGGGCAATCCGCCGTGGGAGCAGGCCCAAACCTCTGAGCAGGAGTTTTTCGCGGATCGAGCCCCCGAGATCGCCAAGGCGGCAGGGGATGAACGCAAGACCATGATCGCGGAGCTGGAGAGCGGGGACCTTGCGCTCTTTCGATCCTTCCGCGAGGAGGTCTCGCAGACCGGGGCAATGAATCTCTTTGTCCGCGAGTCGGGCCGCTTCCCGTTGTGCGCAAGGGGAAAGATCAATTCCTATTCGCTCTTTGCAGAGCTGATGCGGCAAACGATATCTCCGCGAGGCAGGGTTGGGTGCATCGTGCCCCTCGGCATAGCGACCGACGACACCACCAAGGACTTCTTCCGCGATCTCAGCGACAGCCGTTCGCTGGTCTCGTTGTACGGCTTCGAGAACGAGGAGCGCGTCTTTCCTGGCGTTCATCACGCCCTCCGCTTTTGCCTGCTCACGCTGTCGGGAAGGGGCGCTCCAGTCCGAAGCCCCGAGTTTGCGTTCTCGCTGCGACAGGTGACCTCGCTGCAAGACGAGGAGCGCCGTTTCACCCTGAGCGCAGAAGACATCGCGCTCCTCAACCCCAACACGCGGACGTGCCCAATCTTTCGCACACGCCGAGATGCCAACATTACCAAAGGTATCTATATTCGAGTGCCAGTTCTGGTCAATGAGTCGCTGATCGAAAGCAGCCGAGGTTGGACGGTGACCTTCCGTCAGGGACTGTTTAACATGACCACCGACTCAGGCCTCTTCCGCTCCCGGGCAATACTCGAAGCGGAGGGGTGGCAGCTCAGGGGCAATATCTACGAGCGGGAAGACGTACGCTACCTGCCGCTCTACGAAGGGAAGATGGTTCACCACTTCGACCATCGGTTTGGGACCTACGAAGGCCAAACGAAGGCGCAGGCTAGGCAGGGGAAGCTGCTGGAGGCCACGGAGGAGCACCACTCCAGGCCGGAGTGGGCTGTGCTTCCTTCATATTGGGTAACAGAAAGCGCCGTAGCCGAGCGCCTGGCGAGCAGGTGGGAGCGCGATTGGCTCTTGGGGTGGCGAGATATCACTGGAACAGAGAAAATCCGCACTGCTATCGCCACGGTGATCCCCCGAACTGCCTGTGGCCACACGGTTTTGCTGATGTTCCCACAGGTGCCCGTGCCGCTGGTTGCCGCACTTCTTGGGTGTCTCGATAGCTTTGTGCTCGACTTCGTGGCGCGCCAGAAGGTGGGCGGAACTCACCTTACGTACCACATCTTTAAGCAACTCGCGATTCCGGAGCCCTCGCGGCTCATGGAAGGTTGCGCCTGGGCACGGGCCAACCATCTCGACTGGCTCCGCCCCCGCGTCCTCGAGCTTACCTACACCGCCTGGGACCTCCAGGGCTTCGCCCGCGACCTCGGCTGGGAAGGCCCGCCCTTCCGCTGGGACGAGGAGCGGCGCTTCCTCCTCCGCGCCGAGCTCGACGCCGCCTTTTTCCATCTCTACGGCATCAACCGCGACGACGCGGACCACATCCTCGACACCTTTCCCGTCGTCAAGAAGAACGACGAGAAGCGCTTTGGCACCTACCGCACCAAGCACCAGATCCTCGATCTCTACGACCGCCTCGCCCATGCCATCGCCAGCGGCCAGCCCTACGAGACCGTCCTCGATCCCCCTCCTGCCGACCCGCGGGTGCTGCACGGAGCGAAACCGAATGAACAGCGCTTCGTCGGCGCGACGCAGAGGGAGCCATGAGATGACCTCGCTGGGAGTGTTCGGTGCCAGCTGCATCGACGCGCGGTTCGTCCTTTCCTTTCCGCGTTCGCTGTCGCTCGCGCTGATGCATGTGCTTCGCCGCTCAGGCGCCTAGCACGACAGCCTTGTCAAGAAAAGGCCGAAGTGGCCACGCCCACGGGATCACTTAACTTAGTCGCTTCTATAGCGGCACAGCCTCCGGATCGCGAGAGCGCGACAGCGGGGAATGCCCACATCCTTGGCTGCCGAGGAAGCTGATACGCATTGAGGCTGCATGGTGACCCTCAACGATCACTTTGGCCCGCCAAGAGTAATTGTCGCGGGTCAGCTGGCGTCGCAAGTGGTCAACACGAAGAAGCTGCCGCGCAGCGTTTTTACGGCCAGGCGGTCGGCAGCGTGGAGCGGTGAAGCTGCCGCTCAGCGTGGTGCGAGCACCTGAAACTCGAACTGTCCCGAGGATTTCTCATCGGGGTCGATGACCTCTACTGACCAGAGGTGTTGGTCCGTGGTGAAGATCGGATTGAGGACGATCTCTGTGCTGGTAAACGAGCTCGAGCGCCGGTGATCGAACGCCTGACCTTCTGTCAAGTCGCGCAGAATAACGTTGGCTCCCATCCTGAAGTCGCTCCCCGAAACCGTGAACCGGGTTGTGTGAAGAGATCCGATGACCGGGTTGGGAGAAACCGATCGGATGACCGGAGCCGGACCCGGAGCACGCTGTAGCTCCGAGCGGTCATCTGCGACATCGGGGCCGCTATTTAATTCTCTCATTTCGCTCAAACGTCTCTGCACCTCGATCGAGCCGAAGGCGAGGTCTGCTCTCGGATCCGTTCCCGCCGGCGCCACCACCTGGAATTGGACCTGACCTGTCGACCGCTGATCCGGGTTGATCACCTCCACGGACCAGAGGTGTTCATCGATGGTGAAGTTCGGAAAGAGGACGATCTGCGTGGCACTGAAGGTGAGCGACCGCCGATGATCAAACTCCTGATGATCGACAAGGTCTCGCAGAACGATGTTGGCCCCTGGTGCAAAGTCTCTTCCGTAGACGGTAAAGGGTTGTTGCCCATTCGCTCCGGGCACTGGATTGGGAGAGAGGAAGCTGATCACCGGTGCTTTCGGCTCTAGGGTCTCGATCGGTCCAGGCTCACCGGGAGAAGGTTTGATGGGGCTACGTGGCTCCCTCGCGGAGCCCGCGGGCCTCAGCACTTGCCGGTATCGCAGTACCCCGCCCGTCGAGCGTACGAGTTGGTCGATCTCGAACGCCTTCTGTTCGCTGTCGACCTGTCCGAAGACAGTGACTACACGATTCTCGGTCTCAACTCTAAGGCTTCCCGGACGAATCTCGGGGTCTGCCGCCAACTTCGCCAGGATCCACTCGGTGATCCGGCTATCCGAGATGTGGGTCGCAGACGAACGGACTTGTTGCTCAGCCCGAATCTTGTCCTCGAGCCCGCTCAGCTCCTGTCCGGGCGAATGAATGTTGAACTCCGCCTCCACCCTTCTCGCCTGAAATAGCACCGTTTCGGCGGCCCCTGGCCGGCCGCAGGCGAGGTAGCCCTTGGTAGCGAGGAGATACTCTTCGAGGACGCGGGATGGGAGTTCTCTTACTTCCTTGTAGGCCCGCGCCAGCCTGGCATGGAGGGCAGGCACTGCTTCGAGGGCGGCGGCGGCCGACGCATTCAAGTTCTCGCTGGCGCGAATTGCCCGGACGAGCTGAAAAATCGCGCTCGCCGGCTCAGCCGTATCTCCCCACCGTTGTTGCTGCTCGAAGATACCTGCGAGGACGGTATGGAGTCGAAAGGTGTTAGGCCAGTCCGCGCGGAGGTAAGCTTCACTCCTACCCTTGAAGAGGGCGTCGATGAGCGCTTGCAGAATCCCGCCATCAGAATCGAGGCGGCCCGAAGACTCCTGAAGAACCGCCACTAAGTGAACCGCCGCGTTGATGTTCTCGGCGCTGCTCCAGGACAAGGCGAAGAGCGCCATCGCCGCTTGCTCTGCGCCGTCGGCCGCCGCTCTTTCACCGATCGCCTTCAACAGCCGAGACAAGATCTCGCTCTCCACAGAGGACGCTTGCCAAGCCCTGGTGAATTCATGTCCGTCGGGCACATTGACGATCACCGGAAGATCGGACAGGTAGGCTTGCTCAAGCAGCTGGACCTTGGCTGCCACGCGAGCGCTCATTCCGGGAACGTCTCTTGCGAGCCGAGGCTGCCAGTCCCTCTGAAACTCTTTGGGTCCGAGTGCGGCCGCGGTCAGATAGCCCGCCAGCAGGTTGATCTCCTGGTCGGCGAGAGCCGGGTCTCCCGCCCAGCCCGTCTTTGTGAAGACACGCTCGAGGAGGCGGCGGGAGTCTCCAAGGTCACCCTGGAGGATGAGGGTTTCGAGCAGAGCGTCGCGTGCGACCCAGGCCAGCGGGGTTGAGGTGGATTTCTGCACCAAGGCGATCGTGGCGTCGACCGGCTCCTTGAAGCCAGGGTCTAGCTGGCGGGACTTCAGGAAGGCGTCCGCCGCCTTCGAGGTCATGCCACTTTCCTCGAGTGCGACGCCGAAGTTGTAGAGGAACCGCGATTTCGCCGTCGGGCCGAGTTCGGGTGAGCTGAGCACAGCGTCTTTTGCCGCTGCGAAGGCCGCGACCGCCTCTGTCGCTCGACCTTGCCGGAGTAGGGTGAGCGCTGCCTGATGCCGCTCAGCCAGCCGGGTGGCTGCCGAGGTCTCTCCTCCACTGGGCGCCTTCTCGTCGGCGGAGAGGAGCCCGAGAGCACAAGTCCACAACAATATGAGAAGCATCAGCGCACAGCAGCGCATTCGCCTCATGGGAGATAGGCCTCCCATCCGGGAGGGTCGAACCGGTCGAACAAGAGGATTCTCGGCGTGAGGGATCTGAGCTGGGTCGATATCTTCCAAATCGGAGTCACGGTGTGGTCTCGGTCGTCCTCGACCCGGCCCACGACGACGACGACAAGTGCCTCATAGGAGGAGTGATTGGTACCCGTTGGTTGATAGGGAGCGGGCTGAGGGCGCCCCGTCGAGGCCAACGTTACCGACTGATACCCGGGACGCGGGCAGATGACCTTGAAATGGGAGCTTCGGAGGTGCTGATAACTCTTAAAGGGCAGCGAAGAGACGATGCGAACCGGGACTATGCCTGGCGCCTCGAGCGAGCGAGCCTCCGCGACGGGGATTTGCTTGAGGCCCTCTTCGAGGCGGCTCTTCCAAGGGCCCTCGATGTGTGACTCGAACTCCTGTTCCAGCTGAGATAGGGCTAGGTCGGAGTCTCCTGGATGTGCATCCCCGATATTAATCCAAGTATCCGAGAGGTGCACGGGCTCCCCCTCGTTGGGGGCAAACTCCAGCCGGATCTTCGTGGCCTCGCTTCCGTGGTCGGACACCGTAAAAGTGAGCGATGCGGCTGGAGGTTTCCGGACCGCCGTGCCAAAACTCCACAACTGGAACTCGCGGTGCTTCACCAACCTCGCCAGAAGCGCTTGGCACAGCTTGGTTGTGATCTCGGCCACCCGCCGCTCCCCATAGAGATCTGTCAACTGACCTGAGTTGATCGCGCAGAGGACTCGAATACCGAATCGCTCGAGCGCTGCCGTCGGCCGGCTGGCGGCGAGAAGCAGGACGGCGAAGCAAGCCGCAGGGCCAGTTGTCCTGAGAAGGCGATGTCGTGAGACCGTGATCATCGTCTGAGACCTCCTACGGAGCTCAGGAATCGCCGCCTCCCTGGGCTTCTAGGGGTATGGCGTATTTCAAGTAAACTTCTTGGACATCGTTGGTTTCCCCGCGAGAGCTGCGCACTCGGAGCTTGCTCACCGCCACCGGATGACCGTCCGCGGCGGCGAGCGTCACCTCGATCTTGTCCCCCACCCGCGAAGGTGTTTCCTCGGCGACAGCAAGTGGTGCCATCCATCGGCCGAGCACCTCCTCCTCTCGACGCGAGACAGCCGGCGTCTCGCGGAACATCCGTGCGAGTTCGATACGCCATTGGTTGAGAAGTCTATCCGGAATGGCGACATCGACGTCGCATCCGACCCACACGGACTCGCCTCGGTATCGATCGCTGGCGATCCTTCCGATCTCCTTCCCATCGCTTTTCACCGTCAGCGAGAAGAGGCCTTGGGCTGCGTCGGCGCCGAGGGTCGGAGCAAGGCGGACCAGCAAGACGGGTCGAATCCAAAGATCCGCCGGGAGCCGCAAGCGCGTGTGGCCAAACGGGTGCACCTTGGGGAACGCCGCAGGCAAGCCCGAGACCTTGACGACGTACGGCCGTCCTAGCCATCCGGTCAAAACCACGCGCTTTTGTTCGCCGTGGGGGACCAGATACTCTTGATCACCGGCTGCTCGGGGGGCGTTCGCGGGAATGACAGATATCAAGCGCCCATGGTCGTCACCCGAGGTATCCAAGACCACCGAGCCATACAGAGAGCAGCAAAGCGCGAAGACCATCCCGACGAGAATCGAAATCTTCCATGTGAGTCCGGAACCCAGGAAGCAACGCTCGAAGCCGTCCTGCAGCTCCTTTTTGCGCTCTCCGGTCAGCAGCCCGGAGAGAAAGGCCGCCCAGGCGAAAGCACCCCCAAGACCGAGAAGGCCCCCTACTATCGGGAACCAGTCCGTGTAGTAAAGGATCCAGCCAGAGACTATTATCCCCACACCCGCCAGGACCGCCAGATTGATGAACACCAGGCGGGCTGGCGCGACTGCAGGCGAAACGGGTATCGGGGAGGCCATGGCGCCTGGAAGTGCCTGGGCAGCTGCGTCGAGTTCGCAGGGATCGCCAGGGTGCGGCGCCGAGAGGCCCGCTCGCGGCGCACAGCTCGGAGTCTCAGTCAACGATCACCTCCACTCGCCAGCCGAGCTGCCCGCCTCTCCCCGAGAAGCAGTCCCCGAGTGGCAGCCCGTCGCCGATCCCACTGGCGTGAGCTGGTCGCTCCCGCTACCTCAAGTGGACTTGCGGCTCTGCCTTGATGACAGGAATTCTACAGGGCGGGAAGCCGCTTCGACAACCGTCGAGGTCCTCTACAACCCCTACGATCCGGCGCTACCGATCCACCTCCGCCGCCGCGGCGAGACCGCCGAGGAGTTGCTGCGCAGGCTCGATCCGCCCCAACATCCACCTGCGCCAACCTGCCCGCCCAAGCGGGTCTACCGCAGAGCCCGACTCGCCAACCCACCGGCATCCACTATCTATCTCCTCGCCGAGCAGGTCGGGGGAGGGGTGCTCACCGGTGAACCCGGCAGCGGCAAATCCTCCGCGCTTCGAGGACCTTCACCCCGACCAAGCGATAGTTCCGTGCCTCGATCTGGGCCGGTAGCCAGACTCCAGAGGGTCCTCGAAGTCCGCGGACACGCGACAGCAGATTTCCTGCAGAATGTGACCTAAATGTGACCTAGTCAGCGAAAACAAGACTCAAATCAGTGTCGCGACAATCCCAATAACTACCTTATTTTGCTGGAGTTTACGTGATGGAGCCGACGGTCAGGATTGAACTGACGACCTGCTGATTACGAATTAGCCGGATATGGTTCGCCCTGGTTCGCCAGCGTACTCCAAAGCCCTATACTTGCTTGCTTCTCACCGCATGGCGTAAGATGGAGGCACGCGCGAGATCGCCGTAGTCTGCTTATGCAGATCTTACGCAGGGAGGGGGCGATGAGGAAGAAACTGACCCACCGGCTGCTCGCCACCGTCAAGGCAGACCCCGAGCGCGACACCCTGGTCTGGGACCACGACCTCGCCGGCTTCGGGCTCCGCGTCTCGCGGCGCGGCGTCAAGGCCTACGTCATCCAGTACCGCGCTCCCGACGGGCGCAACCGGCGGCTGACCCTCGGCAAGCACGGCTCCGTGCTCACCCTGGAGCAGGCGCGGAAGCTCGCCGCCAAGCGGCTCCTGGAGGTCAAGAACGACCGCGACCCGGCCGAGGAGCGCCGGGCGGCGAGCGCCGCACCGACCGTCCAGCAGCTGGTGACGCGCTTCCTCGAGGAGCATGCGGCCAAGCGGTCGGAGAGCCTCAGGCGCAACTACGGCTCGCTCTTCCGCCTCTACCTGTTGCCGGCGCTCGGCAGCCGGAAGGTGGCGGAGATCCGCTGGGAAGACCTGGAGAAGATCCACCACGAGCTGCGCGACCGGCCCTACCAGGCCAACCGCTTCCTCGCCGCCTGCTCGAAAGCGTGGGTGCTTGCCGCGCGCTGGAGCTGGTTTCCGCGCGAGACGCCGAACCCGGCGCGCGGCCACGACCGCTATCAGGAGGAGCGGCGCGGCCAGGCGCTCGACGGCGCCGCGATCGAGCGGCTCGGCGCCGCCCTTCAGCAGGAGCTGGCCGGCGCGATCCCCACGGCGGCATTCACCTTCATGCTGCTGACCGGCTGCCGGCCGGGCGAGGCGCTCGCCGCCCGCTGGGAGGCGATCGACCTGGAGACGCGCATCTGGCAGCTCCCTGCCTCGAAGGCCGGGCCGCGGGCGGTCTACCTCGGCCGGGCCGCGGTCGAGCTGCTGCGCGGCCTGCCACGCTCTGGCGAGCTCGTCTTCCCGGGCCAGGGCGGAGGTCCCATGCCGGACGTCAAGCGGCTGTGGGACCGCCTGGTGGCGCGCGCCAGCCTTCCTGCCGGCGTCCGCCTCTATGACGCGACGCGCCACACGTTCAACAGCACCGCCGCCCACCTCGGCGTGCCGCGCGAGGTCCGCATGCGCCTGATGGGTCATTCCCTTGGCCGCGAGGTCCACGACATCTATACCCACCTGAGCGCCGAGCTGCTGCTCGCCTTCGCCGACCAGGTCGCCGGCGGCCTGGCCGCCGCCTTGCGCGGCGAGCGCCAGCAGGCGCACGTTCTCAGATTCGAGCCACGGCTCAGGCCGCCGGAGCAGGCGTAAGCCCGGGCCGGCGACGACATCGCGATCGCCACCAGGGCGAGAAAGGAGGGGAGGGGAGAGAAGCGAAGCGGGGAGGGATCGTCCCTCCCTTTCGTCCAAGCCCAACCACTCATCGACACTCACAGACGGCCCCGGCGAGAGCATGAACTCGCGCCGGAGCCTCGCCACGCAAGGAGGTATCAGCTCTATGCGCAGCTCGGAACAGCATAACCCGCCCTCGTTCATCGACCTCTCCCGGCCGGTTGAGGCCACCCGCCGCCAGCTCTACGACCTGGTCGTCGCCGTTCACTTCACCGCCACGCCGGAGGAGCGGGAGGCCTACGCGGCCGACCCGGAGAACCACTGGATCCCCACCTATTCGCCCGAGCAGGCTGGCCTGGTCGTCGGATTCGTCCTCGACCGCTGGGTCGCCAGCTGGGAGCGGCTCGACGAACCGGCCGACCTTCCCGCGTGTCGCCGACGCGCGGTCGTGACCATCACTCAGGACCCTGGCTCGCCCTACGGAGTCGCCTTCCATGAAGCGTGAGCGAGCCGCTTTTCCCGCCATCACTCAGCCCAGCTCGGAGCTGGCGCCGAAGTGCCAGGCTCCCTTGTCTGCTCG
>DASZZP010000088.1:0-47239 GCA_035544875.1 Thermoanaerobaculia bacterium
CGATCCGCTCCCTCGCCTACTTCCTTCCCGTCGTCGAAGAGCTACAACACGACCCGCCCGATCCTGGCTACCTCGGCTATCTCCGCTTGCGCCGCGACAACATGGTCAACTTTTCGACGGATCGTGGTGAGCGTTAACACCGCCGGTCCCGCCTTCGGCGCCCATGCCCTGAACCTGGGGCTCCGGCACCTCTCGGACTCCGGCCGGGTGCAGCTCATGAGCCGGGCGCAGGTGGATACCTCCGGCGCCCGGCATCTCGAACTGCGCTCCATCGTCGGTCCCGACTACGGCCGCATCTACGACCATGAGGTCGTGCGTGCGGTGCGCGAGCTGAACCAGGATGGCCGCTGGCGGGTGCCGGCGGCAAGCTACGCGGCGGCAAACCCCAAGCGCGCCACCACCCTCTACGCCTCGGATCGGGATGTCTTCATCTTCCTCGTGGACGATGCGCGGCCCATCTCCTTCGAGGCGGATGGGGTGCGGCGCAACCTCTTCCGCGGCTTCATGGTCTGGAACTCGGAGGTCGGCTCCCGCACCTTCGGGCTGACCACGTTCTTGTACAACTTCGTCTGCGACAACCGCATCGTGTGGGGCGCGACCGACGTGCGGGAACTCACGATCATCCACCGGAAGAACGCGCCGGAGCGCTTCGCCAAGGAAGCCCTGCCGCACCTGCGGGCCTATGCGGAGTCTTCCGTCCAAGAGGTCGAGGCGCAGCTCACGCGGGCGGCCAACATGGCGGTGACCGACACCGACGAGAAGGTCTTGGACTGGCTGCGCTTCCACCACTTCACGAAGAAGGAGGCCGAGGCTGTGATCGAGATGGCCCGGATCGAGGAGGGCGGCGCCCGCACCCTCTGGCAGCTCGTCCAGGGCGGCACCGCGCTCGCCCGCTCCATCCCGCACGCGGATGAGCGGGTCTCCTTCGAGAACCGCGTGAGCGGTCTCCTCTACTACGCCGAGAAGGAGTGATCCGCCTGGCTCCCATCGCATCAACCCCACGCTGTTACGTGGGGTTCTTTTTCGCGCGCCGCTTCCTCCGGCGCTTCGGCCGCCGCTCGCGGGTCAAGATGCCGCCTTTGAGGCGCCGCGCCGCAATCTTGTCCATGCCCGGCAGGTAGATGCGCGAGAGCATGTCGATGGCATCCTGCTCGCTCGGGTGGAAAGCTTCCTCGCCCATGAAGGCGGCAAGCAAGACCTCCTCCACGAGTTCCCGGAGCGGCACGTCATGGCTGATGGCGACGGCCCGCGTCAGCTCGAAGATCTTGCGGTCCAGGGTCACAGTCGGCTTCACCATGCGCCCCTCCTCCGCAGGGACACGAAGCGGCCGGCCTTCCCAAGAACGAGGTGATCCACGAGTTCGACGCCGACGAACCCCGCCGCCACGGCCATACGCTGACTGAAGTTCACGTCCTCGCTGCTCGGGGTCGGGTCGCCGCTCGGGTGGGTGTGAAACAGCACGACGCCGGCGGCGCCACGCAGGAGACATTCCTTGAGGATCTCCCGCGGTTCGACGGAGGCGCGGTGCAACGTTCCGCGGTATGCCTCCGCATCGGAGATGAGCCGGTGGCGCACATCGAGGAAGAGCGCACCCAAGACCTCCTGATCGAGTCGGCCGTAGCGCAGGGTGAGGTAGCGGGCGACCTCCTCCGGCCGGCTCATGGGCTTGCGCTCCGAGACCTCCTCGCGCGCCAGACGTCTCGCAAGCTCCGAGGCGGCGAGGAGCCGGGACGCCTGGCCGTCGCCTAACCCCTCATGCCGGAGCATCTCGCGGGTCGTGGCCGGTAGGGTGAAAAGGTCGCCCCACTTGAGAAGGAGGGTCTTCGCCAAGGGCAGCGCCGCCTCGTCCTCGCCGCCCTCGGCGATGAGGCCCGCGAGGAGTTCCACGTCCGAGAGCCCCTCGGCTCCCTTCGGCGCCCGGTCACTCGCCCGCGTGGCGTTCGGAGACCGCCGCCGACTTGGGGCGGGAGTCGCCGAGATCGAGGCCGTAGATGCGCGTGAGTTCGCCAATTTGTTCCACCTCCGCCTTGGAGAAGGGTTCCTCGCCCGCGAAGCCAGCGCGGACGATGTATTCGAGGAGATCGCCCAAGGAGAGATCCCTGAGTTCGGCGAGGGCCTTCAGCACCTTCACCAAGCGCTTCTCCATGCGGACGCCGGTTTGCACTCGCGTATCGTTCATGTCGTCTCCCTTATCCGCGCAGCCAGCCCGGATCGGACCAGTTCGTCGTGCGCGGTCCCGGAAAGGAGCGGTCGGCCGCCATCCGTCCCGGCTCCACCGCGAGGGTCGGTAGCTCTCTTGCCCACTCGGGGCTCTCGCGGCGGGCATCTTGTTGGCGCACCTCGGCGTCCAGCTCCCGCAGGAAATCGCGGGCGCGGGAGAGGATGGAGAGCGGGAAGCCCATCGCCTCGACCATGACTTCGAGGGAGTTCGTGGTAGGCGGAAGCGCGGTCCGGTTCTCCGCGTTCGAGATGAGCGCCGCGGAGAGGCCCGCCGCCGCCGCAAGCTCCTGCTGCGACCAGCCGCGGGCGGCCCGGAGGAGGGTCAAGGTGCGGGCGAGTTCGCCCCGCGTGATCGTGAGGCTCAGCGGCGCCATTTCGCCTCCTCTGCATGGAAGAGAAGAGCAAGGCTCTCCTCGGTCGCCGCCGCAGACTTCTCCAGGGCGGCTTGAGTCGGGGTGAGGAAGGTTTGGACGACATGCTCGACGGTGACGAGGATCTCGGTTGCCGGATCGTAGGGCCGGCGGTGTTCGAGACGCTCGTCCAGATCGTCAGGCAGGGGCAGATGGACTTTGAGGGATGCGAGTTCCTCCCGCAGGAGGAGGACTTGGCAGGCCGCCTCCCACAGGGTCTCGCGGCACCGGGAGAGGGGCCAGCGGTTGGGGGTCTCGGGCTCGGACATATGCCTCCTTCATCCCATCCTGGGATGTTTGGTCCGAGGCGACATTATCCGAACCTGGGATATCCGGGGTTGGGATGAAGAATCTTCAGGTGCCAGGCGAGAAGAACCAGGGGCGGGCTACTATGAAGCCCATCCATACCCCCGAGTACAAGCGCATGCGCGAGCGCCTGAAGGAGGCCCGGAAGGCGGCGGGCCTCACCCAAGAGGCGGTCGCGAAGGAACTCGACCGGCCGCAGTCCTTCGTCTCCAAGGTAGAGACCGGGGAGCGGCGCATCGACCCCACCGAACTCAAGACGTTCGCCGAGCTATACGGGAAGCCCATCACGTTCTTCCTCGACGGCTGAGCCGGGAGCCTGTGCGGTAGCCAGATAGCGCTCGAAGACCCACCAAGTCCGCGAGTATGCCGGGCTCATCTCGCCTCGCTCCCAGGCGGCCACCGTGCCGGGGTCGAGTCCGAGCCGGCGGGCGAGCTCCCGCTCGGAGAGGCCCCCGGCTTCGCGTGCCGCCCTGATCCCCCCACCAAAGCCCGCAGGCGTCGGCCGGGGGTCGTAGCCCAGGAAGGCGAGGATCGCCGGCCAGAAGCGAACGTCGGGCGCGACACGGCCTTTCTCCCAATGAAGGAAGGTCAGCGGGCCGCAGCCGATCGCCCTGGCCGCATCCCTCTGCGGGATACCGCGGTCAAGGCGAGCCTTCTTCAGGTGGTCGGCCAGGGTCCTCGGCGTCTCGGGGTAGCCGGCAGGATGAGGAATCCGGCCCCGCAAGCGGATCACAAAAGGGCCACGCAACCCCAGGGTTGCGTTCAGGCAGTTCGGCCCCGCCTGTAGAATTGCCGGGCCATGGCGAAGATCCACCTGCTGGCCGACCCGCTGGTGAGCCAGATCGCAGCCGGCGAGGTGGTCGAGCGGCCGGCGTCGGTGGTCAAGGAGCTGGTCGAGAACGCGCTCGACGCCGGGGCGGAAGTGATCGAGGTGGAGCTCGAGGGCGGCGGCAGGAGCCGCATCGCGGTCGCTGACGACGGCTGCGGCATGGGCTCCGATGACGCCCTGCTCGCCTTCGACCGCCACGCCACCAGCAAGATCGCCAGTTTCGCGGACCTGGAGCGGGTGGGGACGCTCGGCTTTCGCGGCGAGGCGCTGGCGGCGATCTCGGCGGTGGCGCGGGTCGAGCTGACCACGGCCGAGCAACCTGGGGCGGGGCATCGAGTGCGGCTCGAAGGCGGGCGGGTGCGGCTGGCCGAGCCGTGTGCCCGGCCGCGCGGCACGACCCTCGAGGTGCGGTCGCTGTTCTTCAACGTGCCGGCGCGGCGCAAGTTCCTGAAGGCGCAGCAGACCGAGCTGCGGCGGGCGCTCGAGGTCGTGCAGGGCTATGCCCTGGCCCGCCCGGAGGTGCGCTTCCGGCTGGCGCACGAGGGGCGCACGCTCCTCGACGCGCTGCCGGCGGCGGGCGGCGCTCGGCTGCAGGGGCTGCGCGAGCGCATCGGGCAAATCTTCGGCGCCGAGCTGGCGGCGCACCTGGAGCCGATCGCCGCCCCGGGCGCCGCGGGCGAGCCGGCCGGCCCCGGCGGTGCGGACACGGGGCGCGAGTGGATCGGCGGTTTCGTGGGCCTGCCCGAGACGGCTCGCGGCGGCCAGCGGGGACGGCAGCTGGTCTTCGTCAACCGCCGGCTGCTGCGCGACCGCGCCGTTCTCGCGACGTTCTACCGGGCGGTGCGGGAGCAGTGGAGAAGCGAGGACTTCCCGCCCCTCTTCCTCTTCCTCGACCTGCCGCCGGAGGAGGTGGATGTCAATGTCCACCCGCAGAAGGCGGAGGTCCGCTTCCGCGATCCTGCGCTGCTGGAGCGCATCGGCGAGGTGCTGCGCGGCGCCCTCGATCGGGCGCGCGGCGAGGTGGCGGCGCCGCTGCGCGCCCCCGCCGCCCCGCGTCCCGAGGTGCCCTTCGCGTGGCAGGGGCTCGGCGGCGGCGGCAGCAGCTCGGCGGCATGGCCCGGTGCCCCCGCCGGCGGCGAGCTGCCGGTCGAGGTGCGCGAGGCGACGCCGCAGCAGCGGCTGGCGAGCCCCGCGTTCACGCCGCTCGCCACCCGGCCGGTAGTGCCGCTCTCGGGGCGCCGCGGCGAGGTGCGCCCCTTTCGCCTGCTCGGCCAGTACAAGGGGACGCTGATCCTGCTCGAGGGGCCGGACGGGCTCTACCTCGTCGATCAGCACGTGGCCCACGAGCGCATCCTCTTCGAGCGCCTGCGGCGCGCCCTGGCGGCCGAGAGGACGCCGGTCCAGATCCTGCTGACACCGGCGCTGCTGGCGCTCGCGCCGGCCGAAAGGCTGCGTCTGCTCGAGCTCGCCGCGGGACTCGAGGAATGCGGTTTCAGCCTTGCCGCCCTCTCCGGAAGCACCCTGGCCTTGACCGCCGTCCCGGCGGCGCTCGCGCCAGGGGAGGCCGAGGCGCTGCTCGTCGCGCTCGCCGCCGCCGAGCCCGAGGGCGCCGATGGTCCGGACGGCGGCGGCGACCCAGCCGGCGCCGTGGGCGCCCTGCGCCGCCGCGTGCTCGACGCGCTGGCGGCTGGGCTCGCTTGCAAGGCGGCGGTCAAGATGCACCATCCGCTCTCGCCGCTCGAGATGGAGGCGCTGGTGGGCGAGCTCTTCGCCGCCGACCAACCTTTCGCCTGTCCGCACGGCCGGCCAATCGTCTTGCAGATGACCGACTCCGATCTCGAACGCCGCTTCGGCCGCCGCTGAGCGCTCGGCGGCGCCGTTCGTGGGCCGCGGCCCGGCCCGCTGCCGGGGCGCGGTCAGGAAGCCGGCTGGGCGCCCGGCGCGCTGCCCCGAGCGAGCCCGGAACGATCTGCTAGACTCTCGCCCCTATGGCCGAAACCGGGCGGCGCCCACGGGTGGGCATGATCAGTCTTGGCTGTGCCAAGAACCTGGTCGACAGCGAGGTCATGCTCGGCGAGCTGGCGCAGCGCGGCTATGAGGTGGTGAGCGACCTCGAGAGCGCCGAGACGGTGGTCGTCAACACCTGCGGCTTCATCGAGGAAGCCAGGCAGGAATCGATCGACACCATCCTCGAAGCGGTCGCCCGCAAGGGCAAAGGGGTCGAGCGGGTACTGGTGGCCGGCTGCATGGTCAACCGCTACGGCGAAGAGCTGGCGCGCGAGATCCCCGAGATCGACGGCTTCGTCGGACTCGACCAGCTGCGCGAAGTCGGCGAGGTCGTGCAGCTGGGCGGCGGCCCACCGCTGCCCAAGCCCTCGCACCTGGTCTTCGACCACACCGCCCCCCGGCTGCTGACCACCCGCGGTCACGCCTACTTGAAAGTCGCCGAAGGGTGCAACAACCCCTGTACCTTCTGCGCCATCCCGATCTGGCGCGGCCGTTTCCGCAGCCGCACGATCCCGAGCCTGGTCGAGGAAGCCCGGCGGCTGGAAGGCGCGGGTCTGGTCGAGCTCAACCTGATCGCCCAGGACACCACGCGCTACGGCGAGGACCTGGGGCTGGGCCGCCATGGGCTGGTGCGGCTGGTCGAGGCCCTGCTGGCGGCCACCGACGTTTCCTGGGTGCGCTTCCTCTATGCCTATCCGACAACCCTCGACGAGGACCTGCTTCGCCTGATGGCCGCCGAGCCGCGCTTTTGCCCCTATCTCGACATCCCGCTCCAGCACAGCCACCGCGAGATGCTCAAGGCGATGCGGCGGGGGGGCGATGCGGGACGCTACCTGCGGCTCCTCGACCGGGCGCGCGAGCTCGTGCCCGGCATCTTCTTGCGCTCGACTTTCATCGTCGGCTTTCCCGGCGAGACCGAAGAGCACTTCGCCGACCTGCTCGCCTTCGTGGCGCGGGCGCGCTTCGATCACCTGGGAGCCTTCGCCTACAGCCCCGAGCCGGGGACGCCGTCGGCGGCGCTCGGCGGGCGCGTTCCCCGGCAGGTGGCGCGCCGGCGGCTGCGGCAGCTGCTCGCAGCACAGCGGCCGATCGCCCTGGCCAGCCGCAGGCGGCTGCTCGGCCGCCGCCTCGAAGTGCTGATCGAGGGGCCGTGCGAGGAGACCGAGCACCTGCTGCAGGGGCGCCACCAGGGGATGGCGCCCGAGATCGACGGCCGCGTCCTGATCAACGACGGCATTCCCGACCCGGCGCTCGAAGGGCCGGGGCTCGGCGGCCTCGGATTCGACGGGGTCGACCAGCCTGGCGCCCCGGTGAACGCCGGCGCGGCTGGCGCTCTCGGGACTGCCCGGTCAGCGGCGCTTGGGCCGAAGCCGGCGCTGGCGACCGTCGAGATCACCGAGGCTCATGCCGACGACCTCGTCGGGCGCGTGGTCGGCGTGCCGTTCGCCCCCGCCCTGGCGACTCCCGCCGCCTGACTCGATCGGGTCCCCCATGCTCGTCGTCCACGACGCCTACGACGGTAGCGACCTGCCGCAGGGGGGAGTTGCTGCGATCGGCAACTTCGACGGCGTCCACCGCGGGCAGCGGGCGACCCTGGAGCGGACGGTCGCCCGCGCCCGGGAGCTGCAGGTGCCGTCGATCGTGATCACCTTCGATCCTCATCCCATGTCGGTCCTGCACCCGGAGCAGGCGCCGCTGGCGATCACCACCCCTGAGCAGAAGCAGCGGCTGCTCGCCGAGGCCGGGATCACCGTGCTGCTCAGCGTCCGCTTCACACGCGAGTTCGCCAGGACCTCGGCGCCGCAGTTCGTACGCGACTTCCTGGTCGCCCGCCTGGCGGTGCGCGAGGTCTTCGTCGGCGAGAGCTTCACTTTCGGCCACCGGCGCGAGGGAAACCTCGCGCTGCTGCGCACCCTGGGCGACCAGCTCGGCTTCAAAGCCTGCGGGGTCGCCGAGCTGGTGCTGCGCGGCGAGCGGATCTCCAGCACCCGCATCCGCCGCGCGGTGCTCGAGGGAAGGGTCGAGGATGCGGCCGAAATGCTGGGGCGCCCAGTCGCGATCACCGGAACGGTGGCGCGCGGCGACCGTATGGGGCAGCGGCTGGGTTGGCCGACCATCAACCTGGCTGCCGACCACAAGCTGCTGCCGGCCGACGGGGTCTACGCCGGGCGCGTGCTCTTCCCGAGCTTCCCCGCCACGTTCGACTGCGCGATCAACGTCGGCACTCGCCCGACGGTCTACGAGAACTACCAGCGGGTGGTGGAGAGCCATATCCTCGACTTCAAGGCCGATGTCTACGGCGAGCGGGTGGAGCTCTCCTTCCATAAGCGATTGCGCGAAGAGAAGATCTTTCCCTCGGTGATGGACCTCGCCGCGCAGATCGGCCGCGACGTGGAAGCCACCCGGGAGTACTTTGCCCGCCGGCGCCTGGAACAAGATGGCCAGCCGGCCGGGTTATAGGATAGGCGCGCGGGTGCGACCTCCGGGAAGTGCCGCCCGGCCATCACCGGTCGGGCGGCCGACCCGCGATTAGGTTGACCAGGCGCGCGGGCTCCGACCTCCGGGAAGAGCCCTCCGGGGAATGCCGCGCGTCCATCACCGGACGTGCGGCTGCCGCCCGGCCATCACCGGACGGGCGGCCGACCCGCGCTTAGAGGGCGCTCCGATAGGGAGATACAAGACGATGGCAAGCGAAAAGGTTGTGACAGTGAGCGAGCAGAATTTCGAGATCGAGGTCCTGAAATCGGAGACGCCGGTCCTGGTCGACTTCTGGGCCCCCTGGTGCGGCCCCTGCCGCATGGTGGCGCCGCTGCTCGACGAGATCGCCGAAGAGCGCGACGGCAAGGTGCGGATCGCCAAGGTCAACGTGGACGAGAACCAGGGGCTGGCTTTCCAGCTGGGCGTGTCGAGCATCCCCACCTTCATCTTGTTCAAGGGCGGCCAGGTGGCTGACCGGATGCTGGGCGCGATGCCCAAGGCGACCTTCAACAACTTCATCAGCCGCAATATCGAGCCTGCCTAAGCGCGGGTAGGGACACGCGCGCCCAATTGAAAAGCGCGTGCAGGCCTAAGGTGGCGGTCGGGCCGATTCGGCCGCCTCCTTCCGCCCCCGGCGTCCGGGCGCCCCGGGCAGTCACCGTTTGCTGTACCATGGAGCCCAAGCGGCCAGCCCGCCCGCTGGTATTGGAGGAGTGTAGGGGGGAGAGAGCGGGGGCGGGAGGCGCTGGCAGGAGAACCCGGCGATGGAGATCGCGACCAGCATCTTGATCGGGCTGGGGCTGAGTGCGGCGTGTGGGTTCCGCGTCTTCGTGCCGTTGCTCATCGCCGGCCTGGCGTCGCGCTACGGCGGTCTCTCCCTGGTCCCCAGCCTCTCCTGGATCGGCTCGTACCCGGCCCTCCTCGCCTTCTCGGTCGCCACCCTGCTGGAGATCGTCGGCTACTACATCCCGTGGGTGGACAACCTGCTGGACGCGATCGCCACTCCGACCGCGATCGTGGCCGGCATCCTGCTCATGGCTTCGACCCTGGTCGACGTCCCACCCCTGGTCCGCTGGACGCTGGCGGTGCTCGCCGGCGGCGGCACCGCGGCGGTCTTTCAGGGGCTGACCACAGCGGCCCGCCAGATCTCGTCGATCAGTACCGGCGGGCTCGGCAATCCGGTCCTGGCGACCGCGGAGGGAGGCAGCTCGGCGCTGCTTTCCGTCCTTGCCGTCACGCTCCCCATCCTGGCGGTCCTGCTCATGGCGGGATTGCTGCTCCTGGTGGTCAAGCTGATGCCGCTGCGGCGGACTGCGGCACGGCCGACCTGAGGTCCCGGGAGGCCAGCTCGATGAAGCCAACCCGTGCCCCGGAGACAGCCTGGCTTCGAGTCCTGGTGGCCGCGTCCTTGCTGGCGGCGGGCGCCTGGGCCGGCGGCTGCCGCACGGCCGGACCGTCGATCGCCATAGGCTCTGACCTGACGCGGTCAATCCGTTCACGCGGCCTGGATCCCAATACGGTGGTGGTGCCGTGGGAGCTCACCAGCGAGATGCGCAGCTGGGCGCACAAGGCGGTGCCCGGCAGCACGCCGGCGGGGGGCCGGCTCGAGCTCCTGCTGGGCAAGATCCTGGCCTCTGACGGATTGAAGCTCGAATACCAGGCGGGGGTGACCGGCACCGCGCAGGATGTGTTCGCCTCCCACCGCGCCAACTGTATGTCTTTCACCAGCCTGTTCGTGGGCATGGCCCGCGAGCTGGAGGTGCCGGTCTTCTACCTCGACGTGGGCGACCTCGAGAGGTACGAGAAGGAGGGCAATCTGGTCGTCGAGTCAGGGCACGTCACCGCCGGCTACGGCACCGGCAGCATGCTGCGGATTCTCGAGTTCGCGCCGCAGGGCAAGGTGAGCTACCGCCAGCTGCATCCGCTTGGCGATCTGACCGCGATCGCCCTCTTCTACTCGAACCGCGGGGCGGAGTTGCTGCGTGCCGGAAAACAGGACGAGGCCCTGCTCTGGCTGCGCCAGTCGGTGCAGCTCGATCCCGGCCTCGCCCGCGCCCGGATCAACTTCGGGGTCGTGCTGCGGCGCAGCGGCGACCTGGCCGGTGCCGAGGCCGCCTACCGCAAGGCCCTGGAGATCGATCCCAACGCGGTGGCGGCGTATCAAGATCTGGCGGCGCTGCTCTTCGCCAGCGGCCGCGGCCGCGAGGGCGACGAGCTGCTGGCGCTCACGGCCAAGCTCGACAGCCGCAACCCCTTCAATCTGCTGGCCCTGGGCGACGTGTCGCTGGCCCACGGCCGGCTCGAGGAAGCCCGGCGTTACTACCGCCAGGCGCAGCGCCTCGACGGCAAGATGGCCGAGAGCTATGCCGCGCTTGGCGAGGTCGCGCTGGCCGCCGGCGATGCCCGGCAGGCCCGGCGCTGGCTCAAGAAGGCGATAGCCGTGGACGGCGCCAACGACCGGGTGCGGCGGCTTTCCGGGAAAGTGGGCGCCGCCGGGCAGCCGGCGGCGGGTGGAGGACCTGCGGCCGGGAGTGCGGCGGCCGCCCCGGCCGGTCCTGCGGCGGGGAGTGGTCCAGCCGGCGGGAGCGGTCTGGCCGCCGGTCCGGCCGACAGCCCGGCCGCTGCTCCGGCCGTTAGCCCGGCCGCGGCTCCAGCCGGCGGAGCCGGTCCGGCTCTTGTCCGAATGCCGGCTCTGGCCACGATCTTCTGAAGAGAGTTCCCGGACGATCCTCCGGCCCCTTCCATCCACCTCCAGCGATGACGCGCCGCGCACCGAGGAGCTCGAGGTGAAGTCGCTGACTCGCTACCTCAAGCTCGACCTGCCGGCGCGCATGGACTTCCGCAACATCACCGCCGAGGTCGAGCGGGCGGTCGCCGACAGCGGCGTTGGCGAGGGGCTCTGCCTGGTCAACGCCATGCATATCACAGCCAGCGTCTTCATCAACGACGACGAGCCCGGGTTGCACCAGGACTACAAGCGCTGGCTCGAGGAGCTGGCGCCCTACGATCCCAGTCCGCAGCGCTACCGCCACAACCGCACCGGCGAGGACAACGCCGACGCCCACCACAAGCGCCAGATCATGGGGCGCGAGGTGGTGGTGGCGATCACCGGCGGCCGCCTCGACTTCGGCCCGTGGGAACAGATCTTCTACGGCGAGTTCGACGGCCGGCGGGAGAAACGGGTGCTGATCAAGATCCTTGGCGACTAGCCCAGGGCCGGTGGGACCGGCGGCGAGGCTTTGGCGGCTGGCGGTCGATACCGGCGGCACCTTCACCGATTGCCTCGCGATCGACCCCGCGGGGCGGCCGTGGCGCGCCAAGGTGCTCTCGACCTCGGCCCTGCGCGGCCGGGTGGTCGAGCGGATCGGCGCGGACTCGCTGCGGATCGCGGGCGGATGGAGCGTGCCAGACCGCTTCTTTGCCGGCTTCGCGCTGCGCCTGCTGGGGCGCGCCATTCCCGACCTCGAAGTCGTCGATAGCGCGGCCGACGGCATGTTGCGGTTGGGCGGCGCGGTGCCGGCCGGAGAGCTGGCGGGGTTTGCGGCCGAGCTGCGGTCGCCGGAGGAAGCCCCAATCCTGGCGGCCCGCCTGCTCACCGCCACGCCGCCGGAGAAGCCGCTGCCGCGGCTCGCCATGCGCCTTGCCACCACCCGCGGCACCAATGCCCTGCTCGAGCGCAAGGGAGCGGCGACCGCGCTGTTCATTACCCGCGGCTTCGCCGACCTGCCGCGCATCGGCACCCAGCAGCGGCCCGAGCTGTTCGCGCTGGCGATCGACAGACCCGAGCCGCTCTACTGCGCCGTCGTCGAGGTGAGCGAGCGGCTGGCCGCCGACGGCTCGGTCCTGGCGCCGCTCGAGCTCGAAGGGTTGCGCGACGGCGCCCGCCAGCTGGTGGAGCGCGGCGTGCGCTCGGCGGCCGTGGCGCTGCTGCACAGCTATCGCAACCCGGAGCACGAGGAGGCGCTCGGCTCCTTCCTGCGCGCGGCCGGCTTCGGCCACGTCGCGCTTTCGGCGCAGCTCGCGCCGCGGATCAAGCTGCTGCCCCGCACCGAGACCGCGGTGGTCGAGGCCTATCTCGCGCCGGTCCTCGCGGCCTATCTCGAGCAGGTCGCCGCCGCGCTGCCCGCGGGCTCTCTGCACGTCATGACCAGCGCCGGCGGCCTGGTCCGCGCGGTGGATTTCCGTGCCAAGGACAGCTTGCTCTCGGGTCCCGCCGGCGGCGTGGTCGGTGCGGCGCGGGCAGGCGCGCGTTCCGGCTACCGGCGGATCATCGCTTTCGACATGGGCGGGACCTCTACCGACGTGGCGCGCTCCGACGGCGATTTCGAGTACCTGTTCGAGCACCGGGTCGGCGCCGCCCATCTCGTCGCGCCGGCGCTGGCCATCGAGAGCGTGGCTGCGGGAGGGGGCTCCATCTGTTCTTTCGACGGCAGCCGGCTGCGGGTGGGGCCGGAGAGCGCCGGCGCCCATCCCGGTCCCGCCTGTTACGGAGCGGGCGGGCCGCTGACCCTGACCGACGTCAACCTGCTGCTGGGACGACTCGACCCGGGCCGCTTCGAGATCCCGCTTGCCGCGCAGGCAGCGGCGGCCGCGCGGGACGAGCTGCTGGCGCTCCTCGCGGATGCAGGCGGGGGCGGCGAGGCGGGCGCCGAAGGCGCCCGGGGCGTGGGGCAGGGTGGAGCGGCGCGAGCCGGCGTGCGAGGGGGCTGGGAGGAGGTCCTGGGAGGGCTGCTCGATATTGCCAACGAGCGGATGGCGGAGGCCATCCGCAGCATCTCGCTGCGCCGCGGCTTCGACCCGTCCGAGCATGCCCTGGTCGCCTTCGGCGGGGCAGGCGGCCAGCACGCCTGTGCGGTCGCCGAGCAGCTCGGCATGGCGACCGTCGTGGTGCCGGCTGACGCCGGCTTGCTCTCGGCCCTGGGGCTCGGCGCCGCGGTCATCGAGCGCTTTGCCCAGCGCCAGGTGCTGGCGCCGCTCGCGGCGGCGCGGGAGCGGCTCCCTGGCTGGGTGGACGAGCTGGGCCGGGCGGCGATCGCGGCGGTCGTCGCGGAGGGTGTCCCGGAGAGCCGGGTCGTGCTGCGGCGGCGCATTCTCAACCTGCGTTTTGCCGGTCAGGAGACGACTCTGGCAATCGAGTACGACGGTGGCGAAGGCGCCGATGGCGCCGATCGCACCGATCGCGTCGATCGCGGAATGGGGGAGCAGGCGGTCGAGGCCGCCTTCGCCGCCGCCTATCGCCAGATCTACGGTTATGCCCCGGAAGGGCGCGCCATAGAGCTCGAGTCGATCCAGGTCGCGGCTTCCTCGGCCGGCGACGACGTGGAGGCCGGCGAAGCAGGTGAGGCCGGCGAGACGGGTGAGGCCGGCGAAACGGATGAGGTCGGCCGCGTCGGCGAGGCCCCGAGCGGCGAGCGCAGCGGGGCTGGCGCAGTCCTGGGAATCCGCCGGACCCGCACCTGGTGCGGCCGCCGCTGGCGCGAGGTCGCGGCGCTCGACCGGGCGAGCCTGCGGCCGGGCGCCAGTTTCGCCGGTCCCGCTCTGATCCTGGAGCGCCACACGACGACCGTCGTGGAGGAGGGGTGGCGAGGGGATCTCGACCAGTCAGGCGCCGTGATCCTGCGCCGCGGCGAGCGGGGCGAATGATGCGCGCCCCGGCCGAGAGGCGGTTGCGGTCGCTTGCCGTGGTCTGCTGCGCCCTGGCCACGGGAGTCCTGGCCGACGCCGGAGCCATCGTCTGGCTGGTCGGCAGCGAAGAGCGGAGACCCTGGGCGGCGGCGCCCTCTCCGCCCCTGGATTCCTTCCTGCTCTGCTTGGCGGCAATGCTGGTGATCCTGCTGTCCGCGGGCGTGCACGCCAGGATCCTGCGCAGAGCGCTGGAGCGTGAGGCGCCGCCCGAGGGTCCATCCGGCGACGATCCGCCGGGATCGGACTGGCCTTCCCAGGCGGCGGGCGCCGGGCCGGACGAGCGGCCGAGGCTGGAGCGGCGCGCGGCAGGGCGGATCCTGGCGTATGTCCGCGCCACCGTGGCGACCTTTGCCCTGCTGGAGCTGGCGGCGGCCGCAGGCCTGGCAGCGGCGCTCGCGAGCAGGTCGTCCTTCTATGGACTGGTGGTGTGCGGGACGAGCCTGCTGGCAATGATCGCGCGCTGGCCGCGCCCGAGCAGCCTCGAGCGGCTGCTCGCCGCCGAGGAGGATGGCTAGTGTTAATGGCCGCCGCTGCTGAGCCAAGGACGCGATGACCTCTTCGCCGCGGCCTGAAGCCGTCCAGCTCGAGCTCTTCACCCACCGTTTCGAGGCGGTGGCGCGGCAGATGGGGGAGCGGCTGCAGCGCACGGCGGTTTCGACCAACGTCAAGGAACGGCTCGACTTCTCGTGCGCGCTGCTCGATGCCGCGGGCGAGCTGGTGGTCAACGCGCCCCACATCCCGGTCCACCTTGGCGCGCTGGGGCTCTGTGTGCGCCTGGTGGCGCGGGCGCTGCCGCTCGGGCCCCACGACGTCGTCGTCACCAACCATCCGGGCTACGGCGGCTCGCATCTCCCGGACGTCACGGTGGTGACGCCGGTCTTTGGCGACCCCGAGGACCCTTCCGACCAGGCGAGCGGCGAGGCTGCGGTGCTGCCGCCGCGGGTGCCGCTGCTCGGTTTCGTCGCCAGCCGCGCCCACCACGCCGAGATCGGCGGCGTGCGGCCTGGCTCGATGCCTCCGGGGGCCCGCTGCCTGGCCGAAGAGGGGGTGGTCATTCCGCCCACCTACCTGCTCCGCGCCGGCGCGTCACGCTGGGAGGAGGTGCGCCGCCTGCTCCTCGAGGCGCCCTACCCGACCCGGGCGGTCGAGGAGAACCTCGCCGACCTGCGCGCCGCGGTGGCGGCCAATCACCGCGGCGCCGAGGCGCTGCGCGACCTGGCGCGCGAGCATGGACGGCCGGCGATCGCGCACTTCATGGCTGCCCTCAAGAGACATGCCGAAGATCGCCTGCGCGCCGCGCTGGCCCGCCTGCCGCCGGGGCGCTACGAAGCGGTCGAGCGGCTCGACGACGGATCGCCTCTCGCGGTGCGGATCGAGATCCGCGGCCAGGATTCGGCCGCTGCCGGCGGCGGCCTGGCGCCAAAGATCTCGCCCGGCGCCGCCGCCGCCGTGATCGACTTCACCGGCTCGGCCCCGGTCCATCCCGGCAACCTCAACGCGCCGCCGGCGGTCGTGCGCAGCGCCGTCCTCTACGTGCTCCGGCTGCTGGTGGCGGAGCCGCTGCCGCTCAACGAAGGGCTGCTGCGCCCGATCGAGATCCGCGTGCCGCGAGGCCTGCTCGATCCGCCCTTTCCGGCCGATTCCTGGCAGGCGCCGGCCGTCGTCGGCGGCAACGTCGAGACCAGCCAGCGGCTGGTCGACACTCTGCTCAAGGCGCTCGGCCTCGTCGCCTGCAGCCAGGGCACCATGAACAACGTGCTGTTCGGCAATGACCGCGTGAGCTTCTATGAGACCGTTTGTGGCGGGTCGGGGGCCGGTCCCGGCTTCGCCGGGGCGAGCGCGGTTCACACCCACATGACCAACACCCGCATCACCGACCCCGAGATACTCGAGCACCGCTATCCGGTGCGGCTCGAGCGCTTCGCGATTCGCACAGGCTCGGGAGGGACCGGACGCTACCCTGGCGGCGACGGGGCAATCCGCGAGCTCACCTTCCTCGAGCCGGTGGCGCTGTCGCTCCTGACCCAGCACCGGGTGGAGGCGCCCTACGGTCTTGCCGGCGGCGGCCCCGGACAGCGCGGCCGCCAGCGCCTGGTGAGGGCGTCGGGCGAGGTCGTGGAGCTGAAGCCGCTCGACGCCTGTGACGCGCTACCCGGCGACAGGCTTATCCTCGAGACCCCGGGCGGCGGCGGCTGGGGCCCGCCCCTGCCCTCCGCCGGTGAAGGCGACTAGAGCCCGCCGGCCCGTGCGCCGACTTGCGGTCCACCGCCGTCCCGATCAACGCTCGAGCCCAAGCAGGCGCTGGTCTCCTCCGGGCCACCAGAATGCCTGTCCGTCCACCGCCCGCCAGATGACAACCCAACGTGGGTGGGGGGAGTCCTGGCCCTCCGTCCTCGATGATCAAGGGCCAGGATGGAGGGGGCTCACCGCCCGGCCTTGCTGGGGCCCGGCGGGCGCGGTATTCTCCTTTTCTCTCTGCTGCTCTCAAGAACAGGAACTGACCAGGGGGCCGCGCCCGCCGGCTTCTCGGAAGAGGAAGCGCGAATGGATTTGCAATACCTCGACCCGACCACCGCCCGCTCGATCGACGGCTGGCGGAGCCCGATCCTCGGCCAGGCGATGCCGATCGTCTCCTATGGCCACTGGGGTCACCCGCTGCTGCTCTTTCCGACGGCGGCGGCGGACTTCCTGGAGAACGAGCGGTTCTTCCTGATCCGGGCGGTCGAGCCGGCGGTCCGTGACGGCAGCGTGCGCGTCTTCTCGATCAACAGCATCAACAGCCAGGCATGGATGGAACGCAGCCTGCCGGTTGCGGAACAGGCGCGGCGCCAGGCGCTCTACGCGCGTTACGTCGAAGACGAGGTCGTCCCCTACATCCGCCGGGTCTGCCAGACCCCGGACATCCGCGTCGCCGCTTCGGGGGCCAGCTTCGGCGCCTTTCACGCCGGCAACTCGCTCTTCCGCCGCCCCGACCTCTTCGACGCTCTGATCGCAATGAGCGGCTTCTACGACCTGGCTCCCGACTACCTGCACGGCTACAGCGACGACAACTGCTACTACAACAACCCCGCCTGGTATCTACCGCGGCTCGAAGGCCGCCAGCTCGAGCTGCTGCAGAGCGCCTGCAAGATCCTCATCGTCACCGGCCAGGGGGCCTACGAGGCGCCCGACGCCTCGCGCCGCCTCTCGGATATCCTGCACGGCAAGGGCATTCCCCATCAGCTCGACCTCTGGGGACACGACGTCGATCACGACTGGCCTTGGTGGCGCAAGATGCTGCCGCACGGCATCGACGTGATGGGCTGGTAGGCGCGGGCGCCCGCGCAAGCGCGGGAGCTCCGCCGCGAGCTGATCCAAACGCCATCCGATCACGTATTGAGGCGAGGGACGGGGAGCCGCGCGCCCAATCGATCGGCCCGAGCGCCGCTCCCTGTCATGTTTCGCGAGAACTGTTGCAAGCAACAACAGAAAGAGAGGAGAGTTGAAATGAAAGAGATGAAGTCGCTCGCATCGCTCGCGTCGCTGGCGTTGCTCGCAGGGGTGGTCTTGGCCGCGGCCTTCGCCGCTCCCGCCGCATCGGCCCAGGCGCCAGCCGGCAGCACGCCGCCGGCCGGCACCGCGTCGCCCGCAGCCGGCGCCGCGCCGCCGACGGAGCTGCCGAAACCGAGCCCCGCACTCGATCAGCTCAAGTTCTTCGCCGGCACCTGGAGCTGCACCGGCACCGCCTGGGTCAATGGCAAGGAGCACAAGACCACCGCCAAGGTGACCATGGGGTGGGACCTCAATGGCTTTTTCATGAACC
Organism: Thermoanaerobaculia bacterium; assembly: GCA_035544875.1. Lineage (GTDB taxonomy): Bacteria > Acidobacteriota > Thermoanaerobaculia > Multivoradales > UBA5704 > JASLEW01. The sequence continues at coordinate 17,738 of DASZZP010000088.1, forward strand.
TCCGCTACCAGGAGCGCAAGACCGCCGCCAATCCGATGCCGCTCACGGCGGTCGAGCACTGGGGCTACAGCGACGAGCTGAAGCAGCTGGTTGCCGGCCAGGTCGACAGCATGGGGGGATACGGCACCCAGGCGACGGCGGGATGGGAAGGAGAGACGATGGTCTGGACAGGCCAGACGCATGTCATGGGGATGAAGGCTCCAACTCGTGACACGTTCGTCAAGAAAGGCGACAGCGGGGTTACCCACCTGGGCGAGATCCAGACCGACGGCACCTGGGTCAAGCAGGACGAGGAGACCTGTAAGCGGGCCGCGAAAAAGTAAGACGCTCTTGCGGCTCCCGCCGCCCGCCGCCTCGCCCGGCGCGCCGAAGAGCTCGTCCACTTGTTTGCCCGGAGGAGACCGGGGCCCGCCGCGGCCTGAGAGCCGATCGGGCGGTGGCGGACTGCAGGTCGCGGCGGGTAGTAGCGGCTGCGCGGCCCGTGGCGTCCGCCGCGGGCCTTGGTCCGGCGTTTGGCGGTAGAATCGGCGCCGCCAGAGACGTTCCCCACCTACCGTGACCATCTCGGCGCTCCGAGCGGAGCGCGAGCGAGGGCAGACGATGAGCAAGAAACCAAGCCGACGCGACTTCATCCTCGCCGGCGCCGGCGCCGGCCTGGCAGCGGCCGCCCCGCGCGCGCTGTTCGGACAGGGGCCGGCGGTCGTGGCCCCCAAGAGCGTCAAGCCGGTCGTCATCTCCTCGGCCAATGGCAACATCTACAAGAATGGCGGCGACGTGACCGCCGTCCAGAAGGCCTTTGCCCTGATCGTCCAAGGGTCCGACGTCCTCGACGCGCTGATTGCCGGCGTCAATATTCCAGAGCTCGATCCCGAGGACACCAGCGTCGGCTATGGCGGCTTGCCGAATGCCGAAGGGGTCGTGCAGCTCGACGCCTCGTGCATGCACGGTCCGAAGCGGCGCGCCGGGGCGGTCGCGGCGCTCGAAGGGGTCCGCACCCCGTCGCTCGTCGCCAAGGCGGTCCTGGAAGACACCGATCACCACCTGCTGGTCGGCAAGGGCGCCCAGGAGTTCGCGCGCGCCCTGGGTTTCAAGATCGAGGACGATCTCAACACCGAGAAGTCGCGCCGCCTGTGGCTCGAGTGGAAGCGGCGCACCGATCCCGACCACTACCTGGATCCCAAGCAGCGCGCCGAGGCCGGCCATCAGGCGGGGTTGCAGATGGCGCGCGAGGGGCTCATCGACCGCGAGCACCTCTGGGGCACCATCAACTGCGACGGCATCAACTCGAGCGGCGAGATCTGCGGGGTGACGACGACCAGCGGCCTGGCGTGGAAGATCCCGGGCAGGGTGGGCGACTCGCCGATACTCGGGGCTGGCCTCTACGTCGACGCGGCGGTGGGCGCCGCCGGTTCGACCGGCCGGGGCGAGGCCAACCTCTACAACCTCTCGTCCTTCTCGATCGTCGAGGCGATGCGCCGCGGCGCCCATCCCAAGGACGCTGGGATCGAGGCGCTCAAGCGCATCGCGGCGAATACGGTCGAGAAGCGCCTGCTCAACAGCCGCGGGCAGCCGAACTTCGACCTCAATTTCTACGTCCTCAACAAGAGTGGAGAGTACGCGGGAGTGTCGATGTACCCTTCACGCTTTGCGGTCTGCACCGAAAACGGTCCCGAAACCAGGCCTACCGAAGCCCTCTACGAGCGCCACGCGTGAATAGATAGAAAGTTGCCGCTCTGACCTCGTCGGTGTTCTGGGTTTGGAGACGACATGCTCGATGACGAGTCAGATCGCTCCGCGCGCAAGACCGGTTCCGGCCACTCCCGGGCAGCGCTCGGCCTGCGCGCTCACTCGGGGTGGGCGACGCTGGTCGCCGTGGCCGCGGAGACCCGGTCGCGGACGGCATGGCTGCGATCGCCCCGATCGCCGCGATCGGTGCCATCGCCGCCATCGCCAATCGTCGTCGTCGAGCGGCGGCGGATCGGGCTCGCCGATCCGGCGATTGCGGGCTCGAGCCAGCCCTACCATCTGGCGGCTGCCGCCGCGACGGCGGCCGGCGCCCAGGGGTCGGCACGGAGCGGAGTGTTGCTGGCCGGAACCGCCGCGCGCGCGGTGCTCGCGATGCTCAAGGATGCCGAGAGGGTCGTGCGGCGCTGCACGGAGATCTCGCAGCGCATGGCCGGGCAAGCCCTGGACGAAGTCGTCGAGGAGCTGCGGCGGCGCGGCCATGAGGTCGTCGGCTGCGGCATCGTGCTCGGCTCCGGCCGGCCTGCGGCGACGCTCGCCGCAACGCTGGCCTCGCATGCGCGGATCCACGGCGCGGAAGGCGAGCTCTTTCGGCGGGTCCTGGTCGAGGCCAGCGGCTCTCGCGGCCTGGCGGTGACCGGGGTCGGCGAACGGGACCTCATGCGGCGCGGGGCCGCCGATCTCCACCTCCCGGCGGCCGAGCTCGAGCAGCAGATCCTCGCTCTTGGGCGCCCGCTCGGACCGCCCTGGCGCCAGGATGAAAAACTTGCCGCGCTGGTTGCCTGGCTCGCCCTCGCCGCCGCCACTATTTAGCCCCGAGCGGCGGTGCCGATCCCGAGGGATGCCGCAGCTTTCGCCTGTTGCGGCACTTCCGGCAGGTCGGAAACGGCTCTGCGATGTGGCGGCGGAGGCCTGCTCGAAGCATCGATCGGATCGCCCCCCGCAACCCCCGCGAGTCCCCTTCCCGGTTGTCGGCCGCAGCTGTCGCCTGTTGCGGCACTTCCGGCAGGTCGGAAGCCGCCGGGTCCCGACCTGCCGGGAGAGCCCTCCGGGGAATGCCGCCCGTCCATCACCGGACGGGCGGCGGCCGGCAATGGTAGATGTGCCGGCCTGCCCGGCGGCGCCGGGGGGGAAGGGGACGCCCCTCCCCTGGCGCACCGGCCAATGGGAGAATCGCGAGTCACCTGGCATCGCGCACCAGGTGACTCGCGCCCGACAGAAGTCGAGAGAAGCCGAGCAGGTCTCTAGAGACTGCGGCGATGGAGCGAGCGCATCAGCAGCGCGCCGGAGAGCGCGAGAAAGCCGAGGGCGGCGATCAGCGGCAGATCGCTCGCCGTCTTGGGCAGGCTGCCGGGGGTCGAAGGCGAGCTCGCCTCCGAGGCCACGGGCACCGAGGCGGCCGGGGTCCCGGCAGGAGCCGCAATGTTGGAAGGGGCCGCGGCGCTGGAAGGAGCCGCGGCGCTGGCGGCAGGAGCCGTGGCGTCGCTGGGCGCGGTTCCGGTCGTGCCGGCGGTCCCGGCCTGATCGTTGTTTCCGGTCGTCGCGGCGCGGCCCGGGAAGGGAGTGCCCGGATTCGGATGATCCTTCGTCGCCTGGTACGGGTCGCGGGTAGTGCTGGTACCCGAGGGCGCCGAGCTGGTTGGGCTCTGCGCCAGCGCCGGGGCGGCCAGGGCCAGCAGCAGCAGAGCCAGCGGCGCCGTCGAGAAGAGCCTTCTTTTCATTTAGGGTCGCTCCTTTCTTACAGGTCTTACAAGGCCCATCGGGGTTGGAGTCGGAGGAGAACCTTCTCTCCGCTCGGGTCGGGCCGTTAGAAGAACAGTATTAGCAGCCGTCTCCTCCCTACCACTCGTCACGGCCCCACTCTTTCGCATCTTTCGCAAGATAGATGCCAAGGACGCAAGGGCCGGCAACGGAAGGGAGCAAATTGGATGCCAGCGGGAAAGCGGTCGGCGGTGAGGTAGTTGGTTGGGCTGGTTGGACTGAGTGACTTGGCTGCCTTCTCCTTGACGGGTTAGGAGAGAGGGTCTATACTACTTCTCCTAAGGAGATGAGGAGAGCATGAACCCAGCCGTCGATCTGCTACCCGGCACCCTCGACCTGTTGATCCTCAAGGCGGTCTCGCTGGGGCCGCAGCACGGCTACGGCGTGCTGCTGCGTATCGAGCAGATCTCCGGCAACCGCTTCCAGATCGAGCAGGGAGCGCTCTACCCGGCGCTCTACCGGCTGGAGCACCAGGGTCTGTTGCAGGCCGAATGGGGCACTTCCGACAACAATCGCCGCGCCAAGTTCTACCAGCTGACCGCGGCCGGCCGCCGGCGCCTGCGCGAGGAGACCGAGGGCTGGCGGCGGCTGGTCGGCGCGATGGCCGCGGCGCTCGCGGCGCGCCCGGAGGAGGTCTAGCATGTTCGCCCGCTTCCGCAGCAGCTGGCGGGCGCTGCGCCGCCGCGCCGAGTGGGAACGCGATCTCGAAGCCGAGCTGCGCTCGCATGTCGAGCACCGCGCCGCCGATCTCGAGCGCCAGGGCATGGCCGGCGGGCAAGCCGCGCGGCAGGCCCGCCTGGAGCTCGGCGCCGGCGAGGCTTTCAAGGAGAAGTGCCGCGCCGCGAACGGCCTGCGCTGGCCTGACGAGCTGCGGCAAGACCTGCGCTACGCCGGCCGCATGATGCGGCGCAGCCCGGGCTTCACCGCGGTGGCTGCCCTCTCGCTGGCGCTCGGCATCGGCGCCAACACGGCGGTCTTCAGCGTCCTCAACGCCTTGATCCTGAAACCGCTCGCGGTCTCCTCGCCCGACACCGTCTTCTTCGTCCAGACGAGCGATCAGAAGAGCGGTGCTTTTCGCTCGCAGTCCTATCCCAACTATCGCGACCTGCGCGACCGCAACACGACCCTGGCCGGTCTCGCCGCCTACCGCATCGTCCCCATGGGACTCGACATGGGCGGCGGCGCGCAGCGTGTCTCGGGGAATCTCGTGACCGGCAACTACTTCGACCTGCTAGGCATCCGTCCGGCCCGCGGGCGGTTCTTCCACGCCGCTGACGACCAGAAGCCGGACGCCAGCCCGTTCGCCGTCCTGAGCTATGCCTGCTGGCAAGGGCGCTTCGCCGCCGACCCCCGCATCGTGGGCTCGACCATTCGCATCAACGCGCTACCCTACACCGTGCTGGGCGTTGCGCCGAGCGGCTTTTTCGGCACCGAGCTCTTATATCGGCCCGAGATCTGGGTGCCGATGATGATGCAGGCGCAGATCGAGCCGCGGCCGTGGCTCGAAGAGCGCGACGACTTCAATATCTGGTTGATCGGGCGGCTCGAGCGCGGCGTCGCGCCACGGCAGGCCGAGGAGAACCTCAATGCGATCGCCGCGGCCCTGGCGCGGGAGTTTCCGGCAACGAATGAAGGACTGCGGCTCAGGCTGACGCGGCCGGGCCTGGTGGGCGACCTGCTCCGCGCCCCGGCCAAGGCCTTCACCGGCGGGGTCATGGCGCTCGCCGGCCTGGTGCTGCTCGCCGCCTGCGTCAACCTGGCGAGCCTGCTCGGGGCGCGGGCCGCAGACCGCGACCGCGAGCTCGCGATCCGCATCTCGATCGGCGCCGGGCGGGCGCGCGTGCTGCGCCAGCTGCTGGTCGAGTCGGTGCTGCTGGCGTTGCTCGGCGGCGCCGCGGGATGCGCTCTCGCCCTGGCGCTGCTGCGGCTGCTCGCCCACTGGCGCGCGCCGCTCGACGTGCCGGTGCACATCGAGGTCCACGCCGACCTGGCGGTCTTCTTGTTCGCGTTGGCGGTATCGATCGCGACCGGTCTCCTGTTCGGCCTCGCGCCGGCGCGGCAGGCCTGGGCTTCCGATCCGAATCGGGCGCTCAAAGGGATGCCGTCGCCCGGCGCCGCGGGACGCCGGTGGGCGCTGCGCGATCTGCTGCTCGTGGCGCAAGTCACCGTTTGTTGTCTGCTGGTGACCGCCTGCTTCGTCGCGGTGCGCGGGCTCGCTCGCTCGCTCGCCACGCCGCTCGGCTTCGATGCGCGCGGCGTTGCGGTGGCGGGCTTCGACCTCGGCCTGGCGCGCTTCAAGCCGGAGGACGGGATGCTTTTCCAGCGGCGCGCTCTCGACGCGGTTGCGCGCTTGCCGGGGGTCGTGGCCGCGGCCTACGCCCGCTCGCTGCCGCTCGGCCTCAACCAGTCGACGACCATCGTGTATCCCGAGGGCACCGCGGTCTTCCGTGCCGCGAATGGCAAGGAAGCCGCCTACTTCAACGTCTCTCCGGACTACTTTCGCGCCATGGGCACGCGCCTGCTTGCCGGGCGCGAATTCACCTGGCACGATGACCCGAAGGCGCCGCGGGTCGCGATCGTCAACGAGACCTTCGCCCGTCAGGTCATCTGGCGCGCGGGCCGCGATCCGCGCTGGGGCAGGGCCGGCGCCGCGCGCGACGCGGTCGGCAGGCGCTTCAACGTGGAAACGGCGAAGCCGCCGGTCGAGGTCGTCGAGGTCGTCGGGGTCGTCGAAGACGGGAAGTATTTCTCGCTGTCCGAGGACGCCCGTCCGGTCATTTTCTATCCTGCGCCGCAGGCCTACTCCGCCGCGACGGTGCTGATCGTGCGCTCCTCGCGGACCGCTGCCGAGGTAGCCGGCGAGATGCGGGCCACGATCAACGCTCTCGATTCCCGGCTGCCTTTGTACGGCGTGGGAACCGTCACTCAGACACTGGGACTCGCCTTCCTGCCATCGCAGGCGGCGGCTTTCGCCCTGGGCGCCTTCGGCCTGCTGGCCATCATGCTGGCGGTGACCGGGACTTATGGCCTGGCCGCCTACGCGGTGAGCAGACGGGTGCGGGAGATCGGGATCCGGGTCGCGATGGGCGCGCGGCCCTGGCAGCTGCTGCGCTTCGTGCTCGGCCGCACCGCGCTGCTGCTGGCCGCCGGTTCCGCGCTCGGTTTGGTGCTCGGCACAGCCGCCGGCCGGCTGCTCGGCAGCATCGTCTACCATGCCTCGCCGAGCGATCCGTTGATCTGGCCGGCGGTCGCCGTGACCATGGCGGTGATCGGACTGGGCGCGGCCTGCGCTCCCGCGCGGCGGGCGCTCGCGATCGATCCGGTGCGGGCGCTGCGGCATGAATGAAGCGGCGCTGGCGCGCCCGCGCCGGCCGCAGCTCGCAGGGTGGAGCTCCCGGCGCGGAGCTCGCGACTCGCAGGAGGTCTCGCGATGTGGACTCGACTACGACACACCTTCCGTGCGCTACGCCGCCGGCCCGACTGGGAAGACGATCTCGAGCAGGAGCTGCGTTCGCACGTCGAGCTCCGCGCCGCCGAGCTGGCGCGCGCCGGTTTGACAGCCGAGCAGGCCCAGCGCGAGGCCCGCCTCGAGCTCGGCCGGCGCGAGACCTACAAGGAGCAGTGCCGCGCGGCCCACGGCCTGCGCTGGCCCGACGAGCTGCGCCAGGACCTGCGCTTCGCCAGCCGGATGTTGTGGCACAGTCCGGGCTTCGCGGCGGTGGCGATCCTCTCGCTGGCTTTTGGCATCGGCGCCAACACCGTGGTCTTCAGCGTCCTCCAGGCGCTCATCCTGAAGCCGCTCGCCGTCTCCGCACCCGAGAGGCTGGTCTTTCTGCAGGTCAACGGCCGTCCGGCGCAGTCGTTTCCCAACTACCGCGACCTGCGCGACCGCAACACGACGTTCGCGGGTCTCGCCGCCTACCGCATCGATCCCCTGGGACTCGAGACCGCCGACGGCGCGCGCCGCGTCTGGGGCTATCTGGTGACCGGCAACTACTTCGATCTGCTCGGCGTGCGGCCGGCGCGCGGCCGCTTCTTCCACCAGCAAGACGACCGCCAGCCGGGCGCCAGTCCCTACGCCGTCCTGAGCTACACCTGCTGGCAGAACCGGTTCGCCGCCGACGCGCAGATCGTGGGCAAGACGATCCGCATCAACGCCTTCCCATACACCGTGCTGGGCGTCGCGCCGCGCGGCTTTCAGGGGACGGAGCTCTTCTACTGGCCGGAGATCTGGGTGCCCATGATGATGGAGCCGCAGATCGAGAGCCGGTCGTGGCTCGACGACCGCGGCACGTGGAACAGCTGGGTGATCGGGAGGCTCAGGAAAAACGTCACCCCGCAACAGGCGACGGCAGACCTCAATGCGATCGCTTCCGCCCTGGCGAAGGAATTCCCGGTCTGGAACGAAGGATTGCGGCTGAGCGTGACCCGGCCGGGTCTGGTAGGTGACGCGCTGCGCGCTCCCACCAGAGAATTCACCGGCGGTGTGATGGCGCTCGCCGGCCTGGTGCTGCTCGCCGCCTGCGCCAACCTGGCGAGCCTGCTCGCGGCGCGCGCCGCCGACCGCGATCGCGAGCTCGCGATCCGGCTGTCGATCGGCGCCGGCCGGACGCGCATTCTGCGCCAGCTGCTGGTTGAATCACTCCTGCTCTCGCTTGTGGGCGGAGCGGCGGGATGCGGTCTCGCGGCTGTCCTGCTGCGCCTGCTGAGCCGCTGGCATGCGCCGCTCGACTTTCCGGTGCAGTTCGTGGTCGACCCCGACGCCACGGTCTTCGCCTTTGCGCTCGCGGCCGCGCTCTTGACCGGCCTGCTGTTCAGCATCGCTCCGGCGCGCCAGGCCTGGGGCGCCAACCCGAATCAGGCGTTGAAAGGAATGCCGTCGACCGGCGCCGCCGGCAGCCGCTCTGGCGGCTGGCGCCGCTGGCGGAAGTTAGCGCCGCGCGACCTCCTGCTCGCCCTCCAGGTCGTCCTCTGTTGTGTCCTCTTGACCGCCTGCTTCGTGGCGCTCCGCGGTCTGGCCAGCAGCCTCGCGACGCCGCTCGGTTACGATCCGCGCCGGGTGGCGGTGGCGTCCTTCGATCTCGGGCTGGCACGCTTCAGTATGGAGGATGGGCGCAGCTTCCAGCGGCGCGCTCTCGAGACGGTGACGCGGTTGCCCGGCGCCTCGGCGGCGGCTTTCGCCAGCTCGCTGCCGCTCAGCATCGATCAATCCTCGACCGTCGTCTTCGCGGAAGACGCGACCGACTTCCGTGCCGCGAAAGCCAGGCGAGCAGCCTACTACGACGTGTCGCCCGGCTACTTTCGCGCCACCGGTACACGCCTGCTGGCCGGCCGCGAGTTCAGCTGGCAGGATGGCGAGAAGGCGCCGCCGGTGGCGGTCGTCAACCAGATCTTCGCCCGCCAGGTGATCGGACGACAGCTTGGTCGCGGCGGCGGCGAGAGCATCCGGCCTGCCGCGGCGGTGGGCCGCCACTTCCTCACCGGCAAGGGCCGGCCGCCGGTCGAGATCGTCGGCGTAGTGGAAGACGGCAAGTATACGTCGCTCATCGAGGCGCCGGCGCCGGCGCTGTTTCGGCCGGCGGCACAGCATTACAACGGCACGACGGTCGTGATCGTGCGCTCCGCCCTTCCCCCGTCAGCGGTAGCCGGGCAGATCCGCGAGGCGGTCGCCGCCCTCGAGCCGCGGCTGGCCCTCTACGGCGTCGGCAGCCTCGAGCAGATGCTCGGCTTCGCTTTCTTCCCGGCGCGGGCGGCGACGGTCGCGCTCGGCGCCTTCGGCGTGCTCGCCATCATGCTGGCGTTGACCGGGATCTACGGCCTCGCCGCCTACGCGGTCGCCCGGCGGGTGCGCGAGATCGGCATCCGGGTGGCGGTGGGCGCCCGGCCCGGGCAGGTGCTGCGTCTCGTTCTCGGCCGCATCGCCGCGCTGCTTGCCGCCGGTTCCGCCGCCGGCCTGCTGCTCGGCCTCGCCGCCGCCAGGCTGCTCGGCAGCGTGGTCTACCAGGCCTCGCCCCGCGATCCGCTGATCCTGCCGGCGGTCGCCCTGACCATGGCCGCGATCGCGCTCGCCGCCGCCGCCGCTCCGGCGCGCCGCGCCCTCGCCGTCGACCCGGTTGCGGCTCTGCGCCACGAGTAAGACGAACTCCCCGGAGCAAGAAGGGAGGGGGCGTCCCCTTCCCCCCCGGCGCCGCCGGGCAGGGACCCGGCGGCTTCTGACAACCGGGAAGGGGGACTCGCGGGGGTTGCGGGGGGAGATCCGATCGATGCTTCGAGTAGGCCTCGACCGCTACATCGCAGCGCCGTTTCCGACCTGCCGGAAGTGCCGCAACAGGCGAAAGCTGCGGCATCCCTCGGGATTGGCACTGCCGGTGAGGGCTAGGACCATGGTGCTGCGCACCACGATGCTTTCTGCTGACTGCCTGGTCAGAGTGCGAGGTGGGCGGTGAAGAAGGCGATGATGCGCTCTTGCAGGGCGGTCTGAACGACCGGGTCGGGGACCATGTGGGTGAAGCCCGGGAGGACCAGGAAGTCGTACTTGCGGCGGGCGCGGAAGAGCGCATCGGTCATCTTGAGGCTGTGGGTGAAGTAGACGTTGTCGTCGGCCGTGCCGTGCACGATGAGGAGCGGCACCCTGAGGTCCGGACAGTAGGTCAGCACCGAGCTCTTGCGGTAGCCTTCCGGGTTCGTTTGCGGCAGCCCGAGGTAGCGCTCGGTGTAGTGAGTGTCGTAGTCCTGCCAGTCACAGACCGGAGCGCCCGCGACCGCCGCCCGGTAGACGTCGGGCCGGCGCATCGCCGCCATGGCGGAGAAGTAGCCGCCGAACGACCAGCCGTAGATCCCCGCGCGCGCGAGGTCGAGCTCGGGGTACTTCGCGCCGGCCGCCTGCAGGCCCGCCACCTGGTCGGCGAGCTGGAGATCGATCAGGTTGCCCTTGATGACGCGCTCCCAGCTGCCGCCGCGCCCCGGCGTGCCACGGCCGTCCAGGGTGATGACGACGAAACCGTGGTCGGCGATCCATTGGTCGAGCAGATAGGACCAGGGCGAGCTGTGCACGGTCTGCGCCTTGGGGCCGCCGTAGACGCTCACCAGCACCGGGTACTTGCGGCCGGGCTGGAAGTCGCGTGGACGGATGATCGCGGCATGAAACAGCAGCGGTCCCAGGGTGGTGAGCTCGGGCCGAGGAAAGAACGGCGGCTGCTCGGCGGCCGAGCGCAGCCGCCCCGCCTCGCTGCCGTCCCGGTGCCGGACGCTCCAGAAGCGCTCGCCGGATAGCAAAGCCTCCGACCAGACCGCAGCGCTGGCGTCGCGCGCGAAGACGGCGCCGTGCAGCCCCGGCTCGCGGGTCAGGGCGGCCGGGGTTCCCGACCGCAGCGGCACCCGCCAGAGATGCATCTGGGTGGGATCGGCGCTGGCCTCGACGTAGGCCGCGCCGCCCGCGCCGCCCTCCGGGATCACCTCGAGCAGCGCCTGCAGGCCGAATCCCTCGGGCGTGAGCCAGCGCCGCGCGCTGCCGTCGGCGCCGCGCAGCTCGAGGCGCGGCTCGCCGGTGCGCTCGCTGATCCAGAGGAAACCGCTGCCGTCCGCGAGCCAGAGCGGAATCGAGGCGTGGAGGTTGAGCCACGCCGCGTCGTGCTCGTCGAGCAGCGGGCGCGTGGCGCCGGTCGCCGGATCGACCGCCAGCAGCCGCTGCTCGGTCTGCTCGCGGTTCTGCACCAGCAGCGTGAGCGGCCCTTCCTTCTTCCAGCGGACCTGGGCGAGGTAGGGGTAGCTCTTGCGGTCCCAGTCGACCCAGGCGGTGGCGCCGCCGGCGGCCGGCACCAGCCCCAGGCGCACCTCGGCGTTGTTCTTGCCCGGCCGCGGGTAGGGCCAGCTGTCGGCGGGGTTCTCGGGGTGCATGGGATCGGCGATGTGGAAGAGCTCGACCCGGCTGGTGTCGGACTCCTCGTAGGCGATCGTCTTGCTGTTCGGCGACCACCAGTAACCTTCGCGGCGGCCCATCTCCTCTTGCGCCACGAACTCGGCGAGACCATGGCTGAGGGTGGGCGTCGCGCCGGTCGTCAGGCGGCGCTCGGCGCCGGTCGCGACATCGCTGACGTAGAGATCGCCGTTGCGCACGCAGGCGACCTGCGCGCCGTCCGGTGAGAAGCGGGGATCGAGAGGGAAACCGTCGCCCGCCGGCAGCTCGCGGATCGCGCCGGTCGCGCGCTCGACCACGAACCGGCGGGCGGAGAGCGGCACCAGGACGCGCTGGCCATCCTCGGAGAGGTCGTAGGAAGCAATGCCGCGCGCCGTGAGCCGCGCGCGCTCGCGCCGCGCCTTTTCCTCGGGGGAGAGCCGCTCCTCGCCGCCGCCCAGGAGCTTTTCGGCGCTGGCGAGCAGGCGTTCCTGGCCGGTCGCCACGTCATGCTCGTAGAGGTCGCGGACGAAAGAGCGCGGCGCCGAGCGCAGGAAGAGGACGGGCCCGCCGCCGGGGGCGACGTGGATCGACTGGGGAGTGCCGAGCGTGAAGCGCAGGGTCCTCGTGTACTGCTCGAGAAACGTCGGGTCGGGGCCCGACTGCTTGGACGCGGCTGCCGAGGGCGCGGCTGGCGGTGAAGTTGTCGGTCTGGGCACCGGCGGCACGGGAGAGCGGGCGGCGGAGGCTGCCGCGGCCGCCGGCAGCGGCAGGGCAAGGGCAAGGCAGAGCAGGACCGCCGGCGCGGGAACGTTCATCGGGCAACTCCGGGCTGCACCCTGCGGCGGCCGCGGCCGCGCCATGGGAGTCGCGGGGAAGATCGAAGGTCGCATCGCTCACCGCCGCCCGGGCGCCGGATGCCAGGCGCCGGGCGCCAGGCGCCGATCGTTGGGGTGCCGGCGCAGGATATCAGACTTAGCCGCCGCCGGCGGTGCCAATCCCGAGGGATGCCGCAGCTTTCGCCTGTTGCGGCACTTCCGGCAGGTCGGAAACTGCGCTGCGATGTGGCGCGGAGGCCTACTCGAAGCATCGATCGGATCGCCCCCCGCAACCCCTCGATCCCCTTCCCATCCCTTCGGGGGGGAAGGGGACGCCCCCTCCCCTGGCGCACGGACCAATATCATCTCGTATCATCGCCTGGGGCTGACCTTTCTCGGCGTCCTCGGCTCCCTCCTGCTCGCGGCGGGTCTGGTGCGCTGCCTGCTGTGGCCTCATATGACCGCCGCCAACGTGCCCTGCAGGGAGGCGGTAAAATCAAGCACTAAGTTCTGGTATTGCGGAGCACTGCAGCGCAGATCGCGGTGACGAGCTCACGGTCGCTGGGCCGGAGGGCTTCGGCGCTGGGCTCGACGGCGTGGCGGCGGAGCTCGACGCTGGTGACGGCACCGATCGAGGCGGCAAGCAGCTCCGGCCGGCGGCGCGGCCAGTCGGGGCCAAAGAGATCGGCGAAATGGCGCACGATGCGCGGGCTGGTGAAGGTGACCCAGCCGAGCGGGGAGGCGGAAAAGAGCTCGCTGGCGCGCGCTGGCGCCGCGGCCGGGAGCCGCTTGTCGTAGGCGATCAGCGTGTCGAGCCGGGCACCGGCGGCGATAAGCCCTTCGCGGAGGGTCGGCAGCGCATCGGCGGCCTGGGGGAGGAGAACGCGCCGGCCGCCGACCAGCGGGGCGAGGGCGGCGAGCAGGCCGGCCGCGCCGAGTGATCCGGCAGCGGCTGCACGACCGCCGGTTTGATCGGTCTGGAGCTGCGTCTCGATGCCAAGTTCGCGCAGAACGGTAGCCGTCGCTTCGCCCACCGCCGCCACCCGGACACCGGCCGGCAGCGTGCCGCCGGCCAGCGGGACGAAGGCACGTACGGCGTTGGCCGAGGTGAAGACCACCCAGTCATAACGGCCGAGCTCGGCCGCGGCGCGGGCGAGCGGCCCTGGATCGCCGGGCGGCACGACCTCCAGGAGGGGGAGCGCCTCGGCCCTGGCGCCTGCCGCTGCCAATGCCCGCATCAACTCCTCGGCCTGCTCGGCCGCGCGGGTCACGACGACGCGGACGCCGGCCAGCGGCTCCGCTTCACGGTTCCTCAACGAATCTCCTTACCGTTTCCTTGATCGGTCCGATGGCTGACTGGTTGGCGAGTGGCGCGTATTTGTCGCGCTCGAAAATTTGAGGTGTTAGGGGCATGGTGTTCCCTTCTCGCCGCTGGTTCATTGCTGTCTCTGGCGCACTCTACCGATCAAGTGCCGGCGGGAGCGCGCCTGATTTCAGCCGCGTATGCGCGCCAACACCTCGTCGGCGCCGTTCCTGCGCAGCGCGGCGACGCAGGCGGCCGCCACCTCGCAGGCTTCGTTGCCGATCGCCTCGCCGCGCGCCACGTGGCGGCCGTCGGGGGTGGCGAGGAGGGCGGTGAGGCGCAGCCGGCAGGGTCTGGCACTGCTTGGCACCGAGCTGCTCGCACTGCCGGGCGCCGGGCCGGCCACGCCGCCTGGCACGAAGCCGCTCGCGCCGCCCGAGGACTGCGCCGTCTCGTCCTCCCACCGCGCCCAGGCGGCGAGCGGCAGGGTGCAGTCGCCGCCGAAGGCGGCGACCACCAGGCGTTCGGCCTGCGCCGCCGCGGCGGTCGGGGCATGGTCGAGCGCGCCGCAGAGCCGCTCGGCTGCGGCGCCGGCCCGCACCTCCAGCGCCAGCGTCCCCTGGCCCGGCGCCGGCAGCAGCACCTCGGGCGCCAGGAGATGGATCGGCAGCCGGCGTCGGCCCGGTCCCGCTTGCGCGCCCGCTCCCGCCGCGAGCCAGCCGAGCCGGGCGAGTCCCGCGCCGGCGAGCACCAGAGCGGCCGCGCCGCTGGCGCGCCACTTCTCGAGGCGGGTGTCGACGTTGCCGCGCAGCGGCTCGATCCGCAGGTCGGGCCGGCGCAGGAGGATCTGGGCGCGCCTCCGCAGCGCCCCGGTCAGGACCACCGCCCCTTCCGGCAGGCCGTCGAGGTCGGCCGCGACTTCGCTCACCAGCACGTCGCGCGGGTCCTCGCGCTCCGGGTAGGCGGCCACCGCCAGCCCGGGCGGCAGCGCGACCGGGAGGTCCTTCAGGCTGTGGACCGCGAGATCGAGCGAGCCGTCGAGCAGTCCGCGCTCGAGCTCGCGGGTGAAGAGCCCCTTGCCGCCGGCGGCGCCGAGATCGCCGGGCAGCCGGTCGCCCTCCGTCGTTCGCGGCACCAGAGTGACCCGCAGCCCGGCATGCCGCGCCTCGAGCGCCCGCGCCACCATCCCCGACTGCGCCAGGGCGAGGGCGCTGCGGCGGGTGCCAAGACGCAGAAGATCGCGCTCGGGCCCCAGGGTCTCATTGGCAGTCATCGCACCCTTGAACGCGCTTCAGCTGCCGCCGGCCCCCGCCCGCTCCGGGCAAAAATAAGTGAGAGTATGGTGAGAGAGCAGGGTGCCGGTCTGGTTGAGGCATTCGGCGGTGCCGTAGCTCAGGCGGGCGCCGAAACGCAGCACGCGGGCCCGGCAGACGATCGCTTCACGCCGGGCGCTGCGCAGGAACGAGCTCTGCATGTTGAAGGTCACCGACGGGTCGCCGAGACCGCGCCGCGTCTTGATCGCCAGCCACATGGTGACGTCGGCAGCGGTCATGAAAACCTGACCGCTGACGATGCCGCCCGGGCGCTCGAAGACCGGGCTGAACGGGACGAGCAGCGCGCACTCGCCGTCGCCGATCGCCTGCACCTCGAAGGCGAAGGCACGGGTGAACGCGGTCTGCTCCGAGAGCAGCGCCTGCAGGGCGGCGACCGTGACCTCCGCGGACGTCACGTAGCGCCTACTCCTCGCCCTCGCTCTCGGAGTCGAGCTGGAAGAGCTCGCGTACCAGGTCGAGGCGGGGCAGGTCGGCGTCGCCCCGCCGGCCGCGCAGGCGGTTGCTCGGATGGTGGAGAATCTTGCGCACCAGCGAGCGGGTCAGGCGGTCGAGCTCCTCGTGGCTCGACTGCGGGAAGCGCGGCAGGGCCTGGGCGAGCTCCTGCTGGCGAATGCGCTCGGCCTGCTTCTGCAGCAACGCGATCAGCGGCTCGGCTTGCAGCGCGCGGTACCAGCCGCGAAAGTGGGCGAGCTCCTGGTCGACGATGTCTTCGACCCGCGGCACCTCCTCCTTGCGCCGCCTGAGGTTGTGCTGGATGAGGTGATCGAGCGAGTCGAGCGAGTGCAGGAAGACGTTCTCGATGCGCGCCGCCTCGGGCTCGACGTTGCGCGGCACGCCGAGATCGACGACCAGGAGCGGCCGGCTGGGCCGCAGATCCATTGCCGAGAGCAGCTGGCGCCGGGTCAAGACCGGCTCGTCGGCGCCGGTCGAGGCGATCACCAGGTCGGCCGCGGCGACCGCCGGCAGGAGCTCCTCGAACGCGATCAGCTCGGCCTGGGGGAACTCGTCGTGGAACTGGCGCGCCCGCTCGGCGCCGCGGTTGGCCATCTTGAGGTCACGCGCGCCGCGTTCGGTCAGATTGCGCGCCACCGAGCGGGCGATCTCGCCGGCCCCGATCAGCAGCACTCGGCAGTCCTCGAGGCCGCGGAAGATGTTCCGGGCCAGCTCGACCACGGCATAGCCGAGCGACACGGCGCCCTCGGCAATCGCGGTCTCCTGCCGCGCCCGCCTGCCGGCGGCAACCGCGTTGCGCGCCAGGCGGCGGAGCACCGGTCCCGCCGCCCCGACCGCCTCGGCCAGCGCGGCAGCCTGGCGCACCTGGCCCAGGATCTCCGGTTCGCCGAGCACCATCGACTCGAGGCCGCTCGCCACCGCCAGCAGATGGCGCGCGGCGGCTCCGTGACGCTTGAAGTAGAGCAGTCCCGGGCGTTCGAGCTCGCTGGCCCGCGACAAGAAGACCTGGTCGAGCGCGGCGCGGTAAGCCTCCTCCTCGTCGCGCGGCTGGAGCAGCACCTCGGTGCGGTTGCAGGTCGAGAGCAGCAGCGCCTCGGCGACGCTCGGGCAGGCGAGCAGATGGACCAGCAGCGCCTCGGCGTCGGACTGCGCATAGGCCACCTGCTCGCGCAGCTCGATCGGCGCCGTGCGGAAATCGATCCCGAGCAGAATCAGCGTCGGATCTGGCGGGAGCGGATTCTCGAAATCGAGGAGCTGGGTGCTCATGGGCGGTAGCGGCCGGACCGAAGCGGGCTAGAGGAATCCGTGAAAGGCGGTGAAGAAGATGTTGACCGCGACGAGCGAAAACAGGATCGATCCCAGACCGGCAAGGCTGGCGAGAGCGGTCTGGCGTCCCTGCCAGCGGCGCAACCGGCGCAGCAGCAGAGCCGCGGCGTAGAGCGCCCAGGTGAGCGAGGTGAAGACGATCTTGGGATCGTGCAGCCAGTCGTGCGGATAGAGGCGCTGCGCCCACAGCGCCCCGGAGACGACCGAGCCGCTGAGCGCCAGGAAGCCGACGGTCAGCGCCCCGAGCATCATCCGCTCGAGCACGGCGAGCGGCGGCAGCTTGCCGTAAAAGGTCGAGAAACGGCTGCCCTTGAGCTCGCGGTAGAGCTGCAGGAAGAGGAAGGCATAGCCGGCCGCCACCACGAAGGCGGCGTAGCCGAGCAGCGCCAGCGAGACGTGGACCGCGAACAGCGGATCGTGGAAGATCGCCCGGTCGGGCGGATTGAGGCGCGCCAGAAACGAGGCGAGGAGCTGGAAGAGCAGCACCAGCGACACCAGCCAGAAGCCGGTCGAGCGCTCCCGCCCGTGCCACTCGACGAAGACGTAGACCACCGCCACCGCGAAGGCCACCATGGAGAGGGCCTGCGAGAGGGTTGCCGCCGGGAACTGCCGCCATTGCACGGCGGCGGCGACCAGCGTGGCGGCATGCAGCAGCACCGTGGCGCGCAGCGCGGGCGTCGCGATGCGGGCGGCGAGCGGGTCGGCGCGGTAGAAGACGAATCCGTAGTCGGCCGCGACCAGCAGGTAGGCCAGCGGCAGCAGGATGTTGGCGGCTCCCAGGAGGGTCAGCAAGCGGTGGCCTTTCGCGGCCGTCGAGGCACCAAGCATGCTAGCACCTTCTTGCCGGGCCTCCCACCATCTGCTAGTGTCGCCGCCCGTCCATGCGGCGATCGCGCGAGCGCGCGCGACCGCGCCACTGCGCCGCTGCGCCGCCCGTTTCCAGAGTCGCCGCCGCCCGAGCCCGCCGCCAGAGCCGCCGCCAGCGCCGGCAGACCTTTTCCCAGCCAGCAGACCGCTCTCGAGAAGACACCCATGGCCAACGTCATCATCGTCGGAATGCAGTGGGGAGACGAGGGCAAGGGCAAGATCGTCGATCTCCTCTGCCCGGCCTTCGATGGCGTGGTGCGCTACCAGGGCGGCCACAATGCCGGCCACACCGTGCGCTTCCGCGACCGCCATTTCTCGCTGCGCTTGATTCCCTCCGGCATCCTGCACCCGGAGATGGTCTGCGTGATGGGCAACGGCATGGTGATCGCCCCGGACGCCTTCTTAGAAGAGCTCGAGCAGCTCGCCCTCTCCGGGGTCGAGGTGGAGGGGCGCCTCTTCGTCTCCAACCGCGCCCACCTTCTGCTACCTTGCCACGGCGCCCTCGACCGGGCGCGCGAGGAGGCGAGCGGCGACAACCGCATCGGCACCACCTCGCGCGGCATCGGCCCGGCCTACGAGAGCAAGGCATCGCGCTACGGCTTGCGCACTTGCGATCTCGAGGCGCCGGACCTCGAGCAGCGGCTGCGCGTGCTCCTGTCCCGCGCCCAGGCCGAGCTCGAGGGGCTGGGAGGCGAGCCGCTGCCGCACCCGGCCCAGTACGCCGATCTTTGCCGCGACTGGGGGGCGCGCTTGAAGCCCTTCCTGCGCGACACCGAGCAGCTCCTCAATGGCTGGATCGCCGAGGGGCGCAGCCTCCTGTTCGAGGGCGCGCAAGGCACCCTGCTCGACCTCGACCACGGCACCTATCCCTACGTCACCAGCTCCAGCTCGACCGCCGGCGGTGCCTGCACCGGCACCGGCGTGCCGCCCACCCGCATCGACGGCGCGATCGGCGTCCTCAAGGCCTACACCACCCGGGTCGGCGGCGGTCCCTTTCCGTGCGAGCTGACCGACGCCAAGGGCGAGTTCCTGCGCCGGCGCGGCAACGAGTTCGGCACCGTCACCGGCCGCCCGCGCCGCTGCGGCTGGCTCGACACCGTGATCGCCCGCTACGCGCAGCTCCTCAATGGCATCGACACCATTGCCTTGACCAAGCTCGACGTGCTCGACGAGTTCGACGAGATCCCGGTCTGCGTTGCCTACCGCCTGCAGGGGGAGACCCTCCGCGAGCTCCCCCCCGACCGCTGGTCGCTCGAGACCGCCCAGCCCGTCCTCCGCACGTTCAAGGGCTGGCAGCGCTCCACCGCCGGCATCCTCGACGAGGCTGACCTTCCCCAGCCCGCCCGCGACTACCTCGACTTCATCGAGCAGGAGCTCGCCGCCCCCGTCACCCTCATCTCGACCGGCCCGCGCCGCGAAGAGACCCTCCTGCGCGCCCACTCCACCCTCCAGCGCCTCACCGGCGGCCGCCTCCAGCGCGTCATCGACCTGCGCTGAGGAGCCGCGCGAGCCCGGGGCGGGGAATGCCGCCCACCGCCGCCGTGCCGCTGGCCAGCGGCCAGCGCCAGCAGGTCGCGGCGCGCTGGTCCCAATGTGCGGCTAGAATCCCGGCTTGGCTTGGAGCCGCCGGGTTGGCGCGCGCACCCCTTGCGCCCGTGATCCCAACGCAGGGCCGGCTCCGCAGCCGCCGGAGGATGCAATGGACGATGCCATCGCGTCGACCCTGCTCGCTCGTTGGGCGAACTTCTACGTCATCGTCGGCTCGTCCGCGGCTGCATTGACGGGGCTGCAGTTCGTCGTCATCGCTCTGGTGACCGAGATGCGGCACCGCAACGCCACGGCGAGCGGGATCGACGCGTTCTCGACCCCGACGATCGTCTACTTCAGCACCGTGTTGCTGCTCTCGGCAGTGCTGAGCGCACCCTGGAACGGCCTGTCGGCCGTCGCCTACCTCATCACGGTCTGTGGGGCGGCCGGGGCGGGGTACTCCCTGGTCGTGGCCCGGCGCGCGCGGCGCCTTACCGTTTACAAATTGGTGCTCGAGGATTGGGTCTGGCACATCGCATTGCCGCTGGCCGCACAGGTGACGCTGCTCGCCGCCGGGCTGGCCATGGTGCGGCACCCCAAAGGAGCACTCTTCACGATCGCGGCGGCGGCGCTGCTCCTGCTTTTCATCGGCATCCACAACGCATGGGACACGGCCACCTTCATGCTGATTCAGCACCTGGAGTCTGGGCAGGACGACGGCAAGCGGCAAGAACCCAAGACAGAATAGCGACAGCGACAACGCGTGCGGGCCGGAAGGAGGCCGAGTGGAGCGGGCGGACGTGGCGGTGGTGGGTGCCGGCGTAGCGGGGCTGGCGGCCGCCCGCGAGCTTCGCCGCTCTGGCCTGACGGTCGTCGTGCTCGAGGCGCGTGACCGCATCGGTGGGCGCATTCTGACCGTTCGCGACCCGCGTCTGCCGCTGCCGGTGGAGCTGGGCGCCGAGTTCGTCCATGGCGCGGCACCGCTGACCTATCGGTTCCTCGCCGAGGCGGGGCTCACGACGTGTGACCTGGCCGGCGATCACTGGCAAGCGCGGCGGGGGAAGGTCGCGCGGACGGAGGTGTGGGATCCCATCGACCGCATCCTGCGACGAATCGATCGTCGTGCTCCCGATCGTTCCTTCGACGACTTCCTCGCCAGCCTCGGCGGTCGCGCCCGGGCTGGCGACCGACGTGCCGCCCGGGCCTTCGTGGAGGGCTTCCACGCCGCCGATCCGGCCGCGATCGGCGTCCGCTCGCTGGCCCCCGCGAGCGAGGGGCTGGCCAGCGACAGGGCGACGCAGATCGCGCGGGTGCACGGCGGCTACGACCAGTTGCCGCGCTGGCTGGCGTGCGAGCTGGAGGGTGAGGTGCGCTTGCGGGCGCCGGTGGCCGCGATCGAGTGGCGCCGAGGGCATGTTCAAGTTACCGTGCGGCGCGCCACCCGCCCCGCCGTGGGACGGCTCGGCGCGCGGGCGGCGATCGTCACCGTTCCCGTCGGCGTGCTCGCCGCCAGCCCGGTGCGGCCCGGCGGGCTCATTCTGGAGCCCGACCCGCCGCGGATCCGCCGCGCCTGCAGTTTGCTCGCCATGGGAGCGGCAACGCGCCTCGTGTGCTGGTTCGGCGCGTTCCCGTGGAGCGCCGGGTCGGCCACCCGCGAGCCCGAGCGGTTCGCGCGCGCCGGCTTCTGGCACGCTGTAGGCCCGACCTTCCCCGTTTGGTGGACCGCCTACCCGTTGCGATGGCCGCTGGCCGTGGCCTGGAGCGGCGGCCCGAAAGCGGCTGCCATCGCCGCTCGGGGCCGCGGCGCCATCGAGTCGACAGCGATGGCGGAACTTGCCGCCGCCCTGGATCTGCCGCGTCGCGTGGTGACCTCGCGCCTACGGGCGACCTGGATGCACGACTGGCAGCGCGACGTCTACTCCCGTGGCGCCTACAGCTATGCACGCGTCGGCGGCGCCGGGGCGGCGCGCAGCCTGTCGCGGCCGGTCGAGGATACGCTGTTTTTCGCCGGCGAGGCTACCGACGTCCGCGGGTGCACCGGGACCGTGGAGGGGGCGCTAGCGAGTGGTCTGCGCGCGGCCCGGCAGGCGAGCCGCGCGCTCGGGGCATGATTGCGCGACCACACGATATCGACGCGGCGCGGTAGGGTCCTGCGGCCCACGTCAATCCTCATCAGCCGGTTTATCATCGCGCCCATGACCAGGAAAGAACGCGATCTGGATCTGCTGCACGCCACCAGCCGCGCGGAGTGGCGGGCCTGGCTCGCGAGCCATCACGACGCCGACTCCGAGATCTGGCTCGTCTTCCACAAGAAACACACCGGCAAGCCGAGGGTCGCCTACGAGGACGCCGTTCAGGAAGCGCTCTGCTTCGGCTGGATCGACAGCATCGTCCGGCGCCTCGACGACGACCGTTACGCACAGAAATTCACGCCGCGCAAACCGCGGAGCAACTGGTCGACCCACAACCTGCGCCGCTTCGCGCGGATGGTCGAGGAGGGACGGATGACCGAGGCGGGGCTTGCCAAGGGGCCGCCGCCTGCCCTCGCCGCGACGGCCGCCGCCCGCCCGCCTCGCCCGCGGCGCGACGAGCCGCTCGCCGTGCCAGCCGACATCGAGTCCGCCTTGCGCGCCGATGGCGCGGCCTGGCTCCACTTCGCGAAGCTCGCTCCCTCCTACCGCCGCCTCTACGTGGGCTGGATCGATGCGGCCAAGCGGCCGGAGACTCGGGCCCGGCGGCTCGCGGAAGCGGTCACGCTGCTGGCCCAGAACAGGAAGCTGGGCTTGAAGTAGCGCGTGTACAATTCGTCGTTGCGCCCCTCCGCCGGGCAGCAGCCGCCGCCGCGTGCAGTGAATCGCCGAGCTTGACCCTACCCGAAAGAGAGCGTGATATGCGGATGAAGAAACCGTGCGTTGCCACCCTCGAGGAGGTGCGGATCACGCGCGACGGCGAGGAGGCAGTCATCGAGTTCGTCGAGGCGGGCATCTCCACCACCCATTTCCGCATCGGGCCGGAGATCCAAGCCATGAGCGATCAGGCAGTTCTCGACCTCTTCAACGAATACATCCGGGCGCAGGAGCGCCTGGCAGCCGACTATGACCACATTGCGGTCGAGATTCCTCCCGGCAAGCCGCAGATCAAGTACTTCGCGGAAGGCTACCAGTGGGTGCCACGCGGCGACGTTCTCCGCTGCGAGATCAGCGACGGAGGGCCAGGCGGCGAACCTATCATTTACATCGACGACCTGGAACTCTCCTGGACCGAATTCGGCCGTCTTATGACCGTCCACGCCGGATGGGGCATGCGCATCGTCTTCGTGCCTCAGGACGAGACGTTCACCCAGCCCCCGATCGAGATCCGCGAGCCGGTCGAGGACCGACCTCCCGAGCCAAACTGAGCCTTTGTCGAACCTGCGCACGGGTGGCCGCCTTAGTTGACGGGCAGTCAACTAAGGAGCTACAATGGCCCGCGAGGCAGGCGATGAAGCGAGGAGAGCTGGGTGACGCGAGCGATCCCGAAGCCCGTCTGCGTGTTTCTCACCGCTCGTGCGCGATTCGAACCGCGGAACTCATCCGCCGTCTTGTGGCGTTTGTTGCAGGACGCGCTGATCGCGAGACTCGGCTCAGTGACCGGCCCAGAAAACGTCCTCTACTACCGCGGCCTCGAGCCGGTTCCGGGAGCGTGGTGGTCTCCAGGCAAGGGCGAAAAACCCGTGAAAGACTTGAGCCGGAAGTACACGGTGGCGATTCCTGCCGAGCGGGTCGACGAGTTGCGCGGTCTGCTGCGTCGCGCCGGGAATTCGTTCGACCAGCGGGTCGTGTACCTCGAGGTTGCCGGTTACGCGGAGCTCCTTGAGGTGAAGCCCGACGACGGATTCCTGGAAGTGTGAAGAATGGTGCACCGGAGGTCAACCATGGAGAAACACACGTACCAGACGATCACCGGCAGGACGCTGGACCTTGGCGGCCTCCACGAAAAGGAGCGTGCTTTCCTCGCCGGGGTCCAGCCCAGGTACAGTGAGGGGCCGGAGTGGTCCGCGTTCGAGGCCTGGTGGGCCGAGGAGTTCCGCCGATCGGGACTTCCCGCGAAGTCAATTGCCTATCGGATCTGCCAGGATCTGGAGGCCCGCCTCGGCATCGCTCAGGGCAAGGTTGCGCCACCAGACTACCGCGACTATCTGGCCGACCTCATCGAAGAGCGCTACGGCTCCCGTTACCGCTTCTGTAAGGAGAGCGGCGTTGACCCTGGCCATCTGAGCCGCGTCTTCGCTAGCCGATCGGAGCTATCACTGCAAAGCCTCCAGCGAATCCTCGACGCGCTCCACGCAGCGCTGGTCATCCAGCCAGAGGAGGACCTCGCCGAACGCGTCAGCCCGGAGCGCGCGGCTGCGGCGCTCGCGGCGGCAGCGCGGTAGGTCCGACTCAAAGAGCCTGCAGAGGCGCCCAGGGCCTTGAAACCGGTCGGGCGGTTTTCAAGAGGGCTCACCTCTGTCACTCAGTGGCACCCCGTCTAGCGTTACGCGAATGAAATCAACGGCTTGAGCAGAAGACCTGGCCCGGGCGAAGGGCGACTCACCAGCGCCCCCGCGAGCACTGAAGCTTGCCCGCACGAACTCCCGTCCGCCCGACCAGACCCGCTATCTCGACCGGGCGGCGCGATCCCTTACAATAGATAATGTGGCCTTGCCGCTGCCGTGCCGGGCGATCGACCTGGAGGAGGAAGGCACATGAAGCTGATCTTGGAACTGCCCTACGAGATCGAGAAGGCGCTGCGGGCGCAGTGGTCAGACGAGTTCCTGAAGAAGGCCGAGGCCCATCTGCACTATTCCGCTCAGGATCTTGCCCAGGATCTGCGAACTCTGCGCGAGCTCGGCTCGCAGTGAAGGTCGTCTCCGACACTTCACCGATTCACTTTCTGATCCTGATCGATGAAGTTGACCTGCCGGCCGAAGCTCAAGACGGCGCAGCGGGCCGACGTTGCGGAGAATGTGCTGGTCAGGTCGCAAAACTGGGGCGCAAATGGGTATCAGCGTCCCCCGATTGGGGTGCGGCGCGACAGGCAGAGAAGCGATTTCAGATATGCGTCACGCCCCCTGGCCGCCTCATCGCCCTCGGCACGGCCGGCCAGGCGGTCGACTGGGCCTTCATAGACAACTTCCCCCTCGCGCTTGCCCCTCAGCACTCCAATCACCGCGCCGACTGCACCTCCCAGCGCGGCGCCCACGGCGGCACCCTTACTTTTGGATGGCGTGCCGATCTCGGCGAAGCCGCCCGTCTGGTCTGAACCCAGGGCGTATCCGGCGATTGCGCCGGCGACGAGGCCGACCCCGACGGGCACGAGGATTCGCGCGGCGCGGCTCTCCGGAAGTGTTTCGATGCGGCGGACATCGGCGATGGGCGCGTGATCCTTCTTGCCCTCGACCCACCAAGAGGCCTCTTCGCGGTTGACTCGGACGCGTGTCGCTCGCGGGACGGTGCGGTCTGAAACGAGGGCGATCGAGGCCGTGCGCCAGCGCAGGGCGCGGTTGACTTCGTCCAGACCCTTGGCTGGTGCCGCAACCGCCTCGGCCGAGACAGCGTACGATCTGCTGAGGCCAAGGCTGAGGGTGAGAGCTGCGATCAATAAGATCCTGTGTCTCGTGACTCGCCTCCTTGACTTCCTCGGGTCGGCAGTGCTGGCAACGCTCGGAAAGTCACCCACCCCTACTATCGGGGTTTGAGAATCGTCGAAGTGTAACTCTGCGCGGTTCCCGAGGCGAGGCCTGCCCGGTGGAGTGGGAAGAGACGCCAGGAAACGGCTGGCCCCTGGGCCCTCCCCCCCAGCCCCAGCGGAGAGCAGTTGCGCAAGTACTTGTGGCGTCGCCACCTGCACCTTCGAGCCGGACAAAACGACTGTCTGCTGGAGCGTTGTCGTGTCGAGCGAGCTGAGCGCAGAACTCCTCAAAGCCGATGCGGCGGTCGCCGTTGAGGGGGCGGATCTGTGAGAAGTCTGGGTCGTAGTTAGGCATCCGCGCCTGTAGCGCCGGCTCTCCCGTCATGCGCGGTCCCCGCCGGTACTTTGGTGCCACAATGGAGGCTCGGGTGCCCCATCGACTGCTCGACGACAATTACTCCCCGCTCTTCACAAGTATAGATTACGCCGGGCACATGACCATTGACCGCCGCTCACCTCGGCCTGATGCGGACCCGGCGAGGCTTCACCACTACGAACGATCCGGCCAGCTGTTCCCCGTGTTGCCCGATCGTCTCCAGGACCAGAGAAGGAAGAGCCGGCCTTGCACTCGGAGGGAAGCGGATCAGAATCACTCCGCTCGATTCGCGAGCACCCGCGTAGACCAGTTGACCGAAGTCTTTGTCCTCGGTGAGCAGCACGCGCGATTCTCGGACAGCTCGGTCGATTACCTCCGCGTCCTCGATCTTCCGCGCGACCTCGGCTACGGCCACCACATCATGGCCGGCCGCACGGAGCGCCCGAACGACCGCGAAGTCGCAGCTCTCATCCGCCAGGAAGCGCATCGGATCAGCGCGTCGTGGCGTTAGGCTCGGTGACGAGGATGGTCTCTTCGTGGGCGATCGTGTCGGCGGCGTAGGCTAACGCCGCACGGATGTCCTCCCGCTTCAGCCGGGGGTAGGCATCCAGCAGATCCTCCTCCGTGGCGCCCTCGCCGAGCTTGCGCAGGAGCAACTCGACTGGGATCCGGGTGCCACGGATGACGGGCTTCCCCAACATAACCTTGGGGTCCATCTCGATCCGGTCGGTGACGGTCATGGCGGACTCCCCACTCGGCGCTGGTTCGCGAAGCCGCGCCAGCCGCCCCATCTTCTCACGTTCCACGGCGGCCGCGTGCCGCCTTCGGGATCTCGCGCGGGGCCTCTGATTTTAACTCGTTAAAATCGCGGGCTCCTCAACTAGGTTGCCCGTCCCCGCGTCGTAACTCTGCGCTCTGCCCTTTCGCTCCATCACCGTCGTCTGCGTGCTGCGCACGCATGCTGACGATCCGCTCCGCGGATCTTGACACGGCACGCCGCTGAAGCGGCAATCGGCCTCTTGGAATCAACGAGTTAGCACGCATACCGTCGTCTCCGTCGATCTAACTTTCTGTCCCGCGGCAACTTCCACCGATAGCCCAGAATCTCCATCTTCCAGACCCGCGAACCGAACCTTTCACCCCCGGCGTCGACCACCGTTCGACCGCCACCCGCTCATTCTCGCCTCCCCCTCAAATCGCATCTCTCACTCCCGCCTCATCTTCCGGTTTCCATTGCGGTGTCCTTGCGGCAAGCGTGCGTGACTCGGGCGGGGCTCGGCCCGTAGGCTCGTGGGCACGCGGGAGGAGGCGCCCATGGAGCAGACGGCAGGGAGTGAGGGGCAGCATGGAGGCTCGTCGGCGCTGCGGGGAGCGCAGCAGGGTCTGCAGCGATGGCGGGAGCGCTACGGCGGGCGCGGGGTGCGGATACCGGAGCGGCTGTGGTCGCTAGCGGTGGAGGCGGCACGGGCGGAGGGTGTGGCCGCCACGGCCCAGTTGCTGCGCCTGGATCGTCAGCGTCTGGCTCGGCTGGTAGCGGTGGAGCCTGAGACGCGTCGCGACGAGGTGGCGACCTTCGTCGAGTTGCGGCTGGGCGAGCGGGAGGGTGGGGGCGAAGCAGTCCTGGAGCTTTCAGGCAACGACGGCGAGCTGTTGCGGGTGGTGGTCAAGGACGCGCGGGTGCTCGACGTGGTCGGACTGGCGCGAGCATTTTGGAGCCGCCGGTCATGATGCAGATTACGCCGCAGATGCGGATCCTGGTGGCCACCGCGCCGGCGGACTTTCGCAAGGGGATCGATGGGCTGGCCCGGGTCTGTCGGGAGGCGCTCAGTGCCGACCCGTTTTCGGGCACGGTGTTCGTTTTTCGCAACCGTTCTGCGACGGCGATCAAGATTCTGGCGTACGACGGGCAAGGCTTCTGGCTGTGTCAGAAGCGGCTGTCGCAGGGGCGGCTGCACTACTGGCCGGGCCACGGCGGCGTGGGTAGGGAGCGGGAGCTGTTAGCCCATGAGCTGCAGGTGCTGCTGGCCGGTGGCGACCCGGAGGCGACGGGGGCGGCGCCCCAGTGGCGCCGGGTGGTGCCGTTGACAGCGGGGAGCGGTTCGAGCGGCGGGTCGTGCGACCGGAGCCCGGCGGTGCGGCGAACGGCGACAGGCTGAGCGCGCCGCTTCAGGCGGAGCAGGCCCACCCCCCTTGCGTTCTATCGGCGTTTGTGCTGCGATTGCCGCATGGACGTCGTGCTGCGCTATCGGGGCCGGGAGGTCACGGCGCGCGAGGTGGTGGCCATCCGGGAGTTGATTGCCGCTTACCCGGGCGCCAGTCGTCGCGCGTTGTCGCAGCAGTTGTGTCAGTCGTGGGGCTGGGTGCAGCCCAGCGGGGTGCTGTGCGACGGCGTCTGCCGCGGCCTGTTGTTGGCTCTCGCGCGCGGCGGCCACATCACGCTGCCCGCGCCGCGCTGGAGCGCCAAGGGTCCGCGGCGACGGCAGCCTTTTGTTGCGCCGCTGCAGATCGAGGCTCGCCCGCTGGTCGGATCGCTCGCCGAGGTCGGGCCCCTCGAGATCCTGCCGGTGCGGCGCACGGCTGAGGAGCCGCTGTTACATGCTCTCATCGAGCGGCATCACTACCTCGGCTACACGCAGCCGGTGGGCGAGCACCTCAAGTACCTGGTCCTCTGCGCCGGCCGTCCGGTGGCGTGCTTTACCTGGAGCTCGGCGGCCCGCCACCTGGGCCCGCGGGATCGCTACATCGGGTGGTCGGCCGAGGCGCGACGGCGCAATATCGGTTACCTCGCCTACAACAGTCGCTTTCTGATCCTGCCGTGGGTGCAGGTGAGGCACCTGGCCTCGCACCTGCTAGGCCGCATGACGCGGATGCTCTCGGCGGAGTGGCAGCGGGTGTACGGGCACGCAATCTACTTTGCCGAGACGTTCGTCGATACGGAGCGGTATGCGGGCACCTGCTACCGCGCGGCCAACTGGGTGCGCCTGGGCTGCACCACGGGTCGCGGCAAGGATGACCAGACGATGCGTCCCAATCGCTCGCTCAAGGAGGTGCTCGGTCTGCCGCTGGTCGGCGACTTCCGGCAGCGGCTGTGGAGACTCGCGTGAGCGGCAAGCAGCACCCAGGCGGCGAGGAGCCGAGCCCGCAGCCCATCGACGTGGATCTGGCGGAGCTGCGGGCGATCGTCGAGCGCGCCAAGTCGTCGTTGCCCGCTGAGGAGCACGCCAAGCTGACGGCGGCGATCCACACGCTGGTGTTTTTGACCGAGGAGCTGCGGGCCGAACGCACGTCGATCGCACGCCTGCGGGCGCTGCTGTTTGGGGTAACGAGCGAGAAGACGAGGCATGTCCTCGGCGAGCTCGTGGCGGCCGCGGCGAGGCCAGGCAAAGCCCCGCAGGGCACCCGCCCCAAGCCGCCCGGGCATGGGCGCAACGGCGCCACTGCCTATGCCGGGGCCGAGAAAGTGCCGGTGCCGCACCCCGCGGTGCGCGCCGGAGAGCCCTGCCCGCACTGCGGGAAGGGTCGCATCCGCTGCCTGCCGCAACCGGTGCGGCTGGTGCGCTTTCAAGGGATGGCTCCGCTGTCCGCCACCGTCTACGAGAAGGAGCATCTGCGCTGTGCGCTGTGCGGCGAGGTCTTCACCGCGCCGTCGCCCGAGGGCGTCGGCGAGGCCAAGTACGACGAGACGGCTACCGCCATGACCGCGCAGCTCAAATACGGCACCGGTCTGCCCTTCAACCGCATCGAGAAGCTCCATGCCGGCATGGGCATCCCGCTGCCGGCCTCGACGCAATGGGAGATCGTGCGCGATGGTGCGGCGCTGCTTGCCCCGGCACACGAGGAGCTGCTGCGCCAGGCGGCCCAAGGCGACGTGCTCTACAACGACGACACGAGTGCCAAGATCCTTGACCTCACCCAGCAACGGCGCGCCGCCGCGGCCGACGCCGACGCACCAGCCGATGAGCGCACGGGCGTCTTCACCTCGGGCATTGTGGCTACTCGCGATGGCCGCCGCATCGCCATCTTCTGCACTGGGGCCCAGCACGCCGGGGAAAACCTCGCCGACGTGCTGCAACAGCGCCAAGCCAATCTGCCGCCTCCCATCCAGATGTGCGATGGGCTCGCCAGCAACACCTCCGAAGACTTCGCGGCGATCCTCGCCCACTGCATCGTCCACGCCCGGCGCAAGTACGTCGAGGTCGCCGAGAGCTTCCCCCAGGAATGCAGCCACGTGCTCGCGCTGCTCGGCCAGGTGTACGGGCACGACGCCGAGGCCCGCCGACAGGGTCTCACGCCTGCGCAGCGGCTCGCCTTGCACCAGGAACAAAGCGGCCCCGTCATGGACCAGCTCCAGCAGTGGATGGCGCAGCAGATCGACGAGCGCCGGGTCGAGCCCAACTCCGGACTCGGCAAGGCCATCGGCTACATGCAGCGCCGCTGGGATGCGCTCA
>DASZZP010000089.1:0-6554 GCA_035544875.1 Thermoanaerobaculia bacterium
CGCCAAAGTCGATGCTGAGATTGACATCCTGGTCCAAACCGCCTTCCCCCTCTGCAAGAGCGCGTAAGGGCCATATTCTGAGCAGTTTCGGAAAACTCGGCTCGTTTCTCCACATCATGCTCGGATCAGACGGCTAGTAGCAGCGGCCAGTATACCCTTCGCGTCGCCCCGCGCGGCGGCCGGCGCTCCGTCTCCGTTTCGCCGGCGCCCACCCTCCAGCAGCGCTTCGCTCGCGGCCCCCGGGGTGTCCTGGGCTGGCAGCAGGCGTGCATATAACGACCGGTATTGTGACCGCGCCTGAGATCGGGGCGGGGCCATTGCATTGCACCGTGCCCGGCGGCGTGCCGCCCCACTCGCGCTCTTCCTCGATTTGATCGAAAGGAGAAACCGTGGATCGAACCCGCCGCCTCAATTCCCCCCTTGCCGCCATGCTGGCGCTCCTCGTCGCCGCCTCGCTGCTCGCCGCGGCGCCGCTCGCCGCCAGCCTCGTCGTATCCTGTCCTTTCGCGGCACTCGGTGACAACGTCACCGAAGGCATCGTCGTGCAGGGCTATTCAGGCACCAACGTCCGCCTGGTCCAGCTCGCTTACAGTGCCGATAACGCCGGACTCTTCGCCATCACCCTCGCGATCCGGCGCGGAACCTTCAATGGGCCGCTCGTCGGAGCGCGGACCCTCTGGGTCAACGTGGCCAGCGCTTCGTTTACGGACGTGATTTTCGATTTCGGCGGGGCGCCAGTGACGCCGGGCGACACCCTGACCTTCACCCATAGCTTTAGCTCTAGCGTCAGTGGTCGCCTGTTCTTCGACGCCGGCGCCGGCTCACTCGGCTCGACCGGAACGTGCGGCGGCGGGGCCTACGAAACTGAAGGCACCACGCCGCCTTTGTCGACCGAGCGCCGAAACACAGTCGGCATCAACATGACCCAGGACGACCTCGGCATCGCAGCTTGCGTCCCGAGCGACACGGTCCTGTGCATCGACAACAACCCCGGCGACCGGCGCTTCGCGGTCAGCGTCGCTTTCAGCCATCCCCCGTCGATCCCATCCGGGAACGGCCAGGCGGTCCCAATGTCTTCCCTCGGGGTCACCAGCGGCGGCGCCTTCTGGTTCTTCGGCCAGAACAACCCGGAGATCCTGATCAAGATCCTCAACGGGTGTGGCATCAACGGCAAGTTCTGGGTCTTCTTCGACGCCGGCACCAACGTCGCCTTCACCGTTCACGTCTTAGACACCGTGTTCGGGCTCAGCCACGACTACAGCAACACCGACAACCATGCCGCGGCGCCGGTCGAGGACGTCAACGCCTTGCCCTGCGTCATAGTCATCTGAGTCCCCACCCGGCATTGCCGATCCCGAGGGATGAAACGGCGCTGCGATGTGGCGGAGGAACCCTACTCGAAGCATCGATCGGATCGCCCTCCGCAACCCCTCGATCCCCTTCCCACCCTTCCGGGGGGGAAGGGGACGCCCCCTCCCCTGGCGCACGGACCAGTTTCTTTTTAGCAGCCTGCACAGCCGCCCGGCCTGCTCGATCCGGCCCGGGGTCAAGCTTGCTCTCGACCAATCGATCAGTCGGCGAGCACCGCGGCCAGGCGGTCGAGGCCCTCTGAGAGCTGGGCGCGCGAGCAGGCGAAGGAGATGCGGATGTGATCGTCGGCGCCGAAGGCCTCGCCTGGCACGACCGCGACCTGGGCGTGCTCGAGCAGGTACTCGGCGAAGGCGATCGAGCCCTGGCGGCCGGGGCGATAGGCGCCGGCGACGTGGGGAAAGGCGTAGAAGGCGCCGTCCGGTGGGAGGCAGCGGAAGCCGGGCAGCTGGTTGAGACGCGGCACCAGCAGCTCGCGCCGCGCCCGGTACTCGGCGATCATCGCCTCGACCTCGGGCTCGGCGCGCTCGAGGGCAGCCAGCGCGCCCACCATCGCGAACGAGGTCGGATTGGAGGTGGCGTGGCTCTGGATGTTCTCGACCGCGCGCACCACCGCCGGCGGTCCCAGCAGGTAGCCGATCCGCCAGCCGGTCATGGCATAGGTCTTCGAGAACGAGCCGATCAGCACCACGGTCTCGGGGAACTCCGCGGCGAGGGCGGCCGCGCTGGCGTGGGCGCCGTCGTAGACGAAGCGCTCGTAGGTCTCGTCGGCAATCACCAGCAACCCCCGCGCCGCCGCGGCGCTCACGATCTCGCGCAGGTCGGCGGCCGCGATCACGCCGCCGGTGGGATTGCAGGGAGAGTTGAGCAGGATGGCGCGGGTGCGGCCGGTGACCGCGGCCAGGAAGCGCTCGGCGTGCATGCGGAAGCCGTCTTCGAGCGCCGTCGGCACCGGCACTGGCGAGGCGCCGGCGAAGCGGATCTGCTCGGCGAAGCTGACCCAGCTGGGCGACGGCAGAATCACCTCCTGCCCATCGTCGAACAGCGCCAGGGCTAGCTGGAAGAGCGCCGCCTTGGCGCCTACCGTCACCACCGAGTCGGCGGCCCGCCAGGGCGTGCCGTGGCGCCTCTGGAATGACTCGGCGAGCGCCCGCCGCAGCTCCGGGATGCCGCTGCTCGGGGTGTACTTGGTGAACCCATCGGCAAGCGCCTGGCGGGCGGCCTCGACGGCGGCGGGAGGCGAGTCGAAATCCGGCTCGCCGGCGCCAAAATCGACCAGCGGTACGCCCTTGGCCTTGAGCTCGGCGGCGCGCCGGGCGACCTGCAGCGTCGCCGACTCGCCGATCGCGGACGCGCGGTGGGACAGGAACACCGGCGGATCGTATCACCGGCGCACCGGCCGCCCAGCCGGGGGCGGCTGGTATCATGGAGCCGGCCGCGGCGCCGCCAGCCGGCGGCGCGGCTGGCGTCCGCGATGCTCGACATGCTCAAGATCTCGCTCGCATTGCCGGCGCTGCTGGCTCTCGCGGTTGCGGCGCCGCCGCGCGCCGAGGCGTTGCCGAAGGTCGAGAAAGCTAGGCTGACGCTCGCCGCCGACCGCACTGCCTATGCGCCCGGCGCGACCGTCCGCATCGCCGCCCAGGTGTCAATCGAGCCGGGCTGGCACATCAACAGTCATACCCCCACCTTCGACTACCTGATTCCGACCGTCCTGGAGCTCCCGCTGCCGAAGGCCTGGGGAGCGTCAGGCGCCGCCACGGTCCACTACCCGCCGGCGCAGACCGCCCGCTTCTCATTTGCCGACCAGCCGCTCTCCGTCTATCAGGGGGAGGTGGAAATCGACGCCGAGGTCCGGGTCCCGGCGAGCGCGGCGGCCGGGCCGGTGTCGCTGCCGGCCCGTCTCCACTATCAGGCCTGCAACGACTCACAGTGCCTGCCGCCGGTCGATGCCGCGGCCCAGATCCAGCTGCGGATCGCCGCGGCGAGCGCCCAGGGACCGGCAGGGTCCGGGCGTTCCGCGGCGCCGGCGCTGATCGGCTCCCGGGCCGAACATGCCGCTGCCGCCAAGAGCCCCAAGCAGGCCGGCGGCGCCGAGCGCACCGGCCAGGGCGCCAGCCCGCCGCCGGCCGCCCCCGGGCCCGGCACGGCCGCCAAATATCCGCCGCATCCGCCGGCGCCCGCTGCGCTCCTTGCCCCGACGGCCCCGCGCGCCGCGCCGGCCGCGGCTCCCGCTGCGGCCGCATCAGCGCCGAGATTGGCCCCGCCCCACCGGCCACTGCAGGCTGGAGCGCTCGGCGGGATCCTGCTGCTGGCCGTGCTCGGGGGCTTCATCCTCAACGCCATGCCGTGCGTCCTGCCGGTGGTCTCACTCAAGGTTTTCGGCCTGCTGCGCAGTGCCGGCGAAGGGCGCCGGGCCGTCGTCTCCGCCGCGCTCGCCACGTCGGCCGGGATTCTCGCGTCGTTCTGGGCGCTGGCTGCGGTGTCCGCGGCCGCCGCGGCGGCCGGCAGCGCGGCCGGCTGGGGTGTGCTCTTCCAGCGCCCCGGCTTCGTCGCCTTGCTGGCGATCGTGGTGGTTCTCTTCTGCCTCAACCTCTGGGGTCTTTTCGAGATCCAGCTGCCGGTCGCTCTGGCGCGGCTGGGCGGCTCGGGACCGCGCGAGGGTCTGGGCGGGCACTTCGTATCCGGGCTCTTCGCCACCATGATGGCGACGCCCTGCTCGGCGCCGTTCCTGGGGACCGCGATCAGCTTCGCCCTCGTCCAGCCGTGGCCGGTGATCTTCGCCGTCTTTACCGCCGTCGGGGTCGGTCTCGCTCTGCCCTACCTGCTGCTCGCCGCGGTGCCGGCGACGGCGCGCCTGCTGCCCCGCCCCGGCCCCTGGATGGAAACGCTTCGCGGAGTCATGGGCTTCCTGCTTGCCGGGTCGGCCGTCTGGCTGCTGTACGTGCTGGGCAACCAGGTGAGCCCGGAACGCCTGGCGGCGGTCGAGCTCACCCTCGTCGCAATCGCGCTCCTGATCTGGATGCGCCACCGCGCCCTGCCGGGCCGGGCGCTCGCGCGGACTGCCGCGGCGGGGATGCTGGGAGCGGTCGTCCTGGCGCTGACCATCGCCGCCGGCGGCACGGATCAGGCCGGCACCGGCACGCCCGGCGAGCCGGGCACGGGCGGCGGGCGGCGCGCCTCGGCCTCCGGCCCGGCCGGGCTGATCCGCTGGGTGCCGTTCGACCGCGGCCGCGCCGAGACCCTCGGCGCCGGCGGCGGCCTGGTCTTCGTCGACGTCACCGCCGACTGGTGCTTCACCTGCAAGGTCAACGAGCGGCTGATCCTCGACACCCCGGAGGTCGCCGGCGCCTTCTCCCGCTACCGCGTGGTGCCGATGCGCGCCGACTGGACGAACCGCAGCGACGAGATCGCCCGCTTCCTCGCCGACCACGGCCGCTATGGCATCCCGTTCTACCTGCTCTACCGCCCCGGCGGCGAGCCGCTCGTCTTCAGCGAGCTGCCGAGCAAATCCGAAATCGTCCGCGCCATCGAGAGCTGGGCGCACCTGCGCGCCGCCCTCTGATGGCGAAGCCGGATTCGCCGGCAGACAGACACGCGGCAGATTCGCGCGGCAGGCCTGGGAGCCGCACGTCCGGTGATGGACGTGCGGCATTCCCCGTAGGCCTCTTCCCGGAGGTCGGCCGCCCGTCCGGCGATGGCCGGGCGGCCGCCGCACGTCCGGTGATGGACGTGCGGAATTCCCCGGAAGGCTCTTCCCGGAGCTCGGCTCGATCGCGGCTTGGCGCTAGCGCACGGCCGGCGGCAGCCAGGCCTCGGCCCCGGGCTCGTTCATCTGCCAGTAGGCGAGGCGCTCGCACTTCACCATCCGGTAGACGGTGCCGTCCTGGCGCTCGAAGCGCAGCAGGCGGTGCGGCGGCTGGCGCTCGAAGGCGTAGGTGAGCTGGAAGGGCTCCTTCGACAGCCGGATCTCGACCGTCGGTATCGGGTCACGGGCGGCACCCGCGGCGCCGGGGACCGCTGCCAATCCTGCGGCACCCTCCGCAGCGGCGGGGACCCCGGCCAGGCCGGCCGGGACGGTGCGGCGTTCGAGGCTGTAGATCTGCGGCGCGAAGTCGGCGAAGCGGGCGTTCAGCAACGACGGGAACACCGCGAGGAAGGCCGGCGCCGAGCCGGCGACGAAGTCGCGCAGTGCGGCCGGCAGCCCGTCCTCGGGCACAGCGCCGGCAGGATAGGTTTGCGTACGGTCCCCTTGCCCGTCGAAGTAGCTGTGGGTCTGCAGCTTGCCGCGCCTCATCTCGGCGAACGAAACGCCGCACGCCTCTTCGGAGGTGGCGGCGATCTTCTGCAGGGCGCCCGTGTCCCGCCGCCAGAAGACGCTCGCCATCTGGTGGTAGGTGTAGATCCCGGTCGCCACGTCGCGCAGGTGGTTGAGCTTCAGCATCTCGAAACCGTGACGGGCCGGAACGTCCGCCTTGACGTCGAGCTCCGGGTTCCACGGCTCCTTGACCAGCACGAGCAGCGCGCGCCCCTTGTAGAGGCGGCCGTAGTGCGCCCAGCTCGCCTCGTAGGCGCAAAACTCCGCCTTGCTGTCGTCCCACAATGCCGCGTGCCGCCAGCCGGGGTCGCCGAAGCTGGCGGAATCGAAGCCGACCCTGGGATCGATGCCGGGGCTGGCGCCAATGCCAAAGCCGGAACCTGTACCCCGGAAGGAGCGGGCGGCGGCGCCAGCGCCGCCGCCCTGCTCTCCCGGCGCGCCGATGCCATTGCCGTTGAGCGGCGCAGCGCTCACCCCGCTTGCCGGTGTATCGGAGTGGATCCACCACAGCGTCAGTCCCAGCAGGGGCACGATGGCCACACACTTCCACAGGGATCTCCTTGGCATGGCTCGGCCTCCCGATCGAAGACCCAGCATATCGGTGTCCCGGCTCGGTGTCAGGTGGCGACCCAGGGTCGCTCCACGAAAGCGGAGGAGGAACCGCCGGAACGTTCCGCCGTCGTCGCGTGTCTAATCCAAGGAGCCCAAACCGCCGGCTCGCGAGAGGACACTAGTGCCTACCGGCGCTAGTTAGTGTTATAATGGCAGAGTGCGGCCCGGTACACGGATCGTCTTGACGCCCGAGGAGCAAGAGACGCTGGAACTCTGGGTCCGTAGCGGACGGACCGAACAGAGAAGTGTGCGGCGGGCG
>DASZZP010000090.1:0-11309 GCA_035544875.1 Thermoanaerobaculia bacterium
CGTAGTAGTCGCCGCGGGTGTACTCGCGCTGGTAGTAGTCGCGGGCCTGGCGGAAGGTGAGCGGCTTGCTGCCCCGGACCATCAGGGGATCTCCGCGGCGCGCTCGAGCTCGTGCTCGAGGTCGGCGGCGGCGGCGTCCGCGGCCTTGTCGATCGCCTGCTCGCAGGCCTCGGCGCCCATCGCATCGATCATCAGGCTGCGCAGCATGTAGCCGAGGGTGGCCGCGAGCTCGTAGCCGCGGCGGGCGAGGGCGTCGGCCGGGCCGCCGCGCAGGACCTCGCGGCGCAAAACCTGAGCAATCCAGTCGCTGACCGACATGCCGGCGCTCTCGGCCTCGACGCGGACGCGCGCCGCGACGGCGCCGTCGACGCGTGATTGCAGGATGACCGTGCGCGACATGGGCAGCCCCTCGCGTTCGCTGGCGGGCGCGATTATAGGCACGGATGGGTTGGAAATCGAAACTTCGGCGGCTAGTGGCGGTTAATTTGCCAAGCGCCTGTCCGAAGCTCAGCGAAGGTTTGAGGCCGGATCTATCAGACGAAGGTATCGACGACATCTTCGTGTCGGTCCGGAGCTACGCTCAAGCCTTGGTGAATCGGATCCATAAGATGTCGAACTGGGCCTGCAACTGCGCGATGCGCTCGGATTGGATCCTGAGCTCGCGATTCTGTCAGCTCGCAGGTGTTAGTCGCTATTCTTCCGGTCCAAGAGGCGGCAGGCGGTACTCGCGGAGCAGGCGGTGCTCGCGGCTTGCTGCCCGAAGAGACGGGAGATCCGTCACCCATTGAGCGTCAGAGCTTGCTCTGATCCCGATCCACACCGGCTCACCCCACACGCTCGCGTACCTGAAAGGCACGACCACCAGGTGGAGGCTGCCTACGAAGCCACCTTGCTCGTAACACACGAGCCAGGCCTTCGACGCCTTTGCTGCAAGCGCGAGCCGACGGAACGGCAGCCGCTTGCCTGTAACGTTGAAGTCATACTGCTGGTACGGCTCCTTGGGATCCGCGATGGAGATCTCCCAGGCAGCAGCGGTCATGCCGGCCCACCAGCATCCGATCGAGCCCGGTGGCCTCTGGTGCGAGGAGCACAGCTCGTCCTTCCACCTGCTGACGAGCACGTCCCGCACCGGGCCAGGAATCATCGACCACTGCCGGACCTCGGTCAGCTTTTCGGCGACCAGAGCCGCAGTGTCCAGCGATTCGCGGGCTTGCCCGTGCGCGATGGCGGCCAGGAGGGAAACGCAGCCGGCCGCGGCCATCGAGCGGCGCCAAATCAAGGTCCGCGCTGAGGCGGCCTCCTTCACCCGACATTTCCCATATGGGCCTGGCCCCGCCACCATCATAGACGGTCCCACCGAATCTGCTTCCATGCTACTCCCTTCGGCCCCACTGTCAAGCCCACTTTCCGCATCCAGTCCTGTGAACTGGCTCGTTCCGGAGAGATCACATGAGCTTCGCAAGCAATGTACAGGAGTGGTTCAAGGCTGAGTTTGGCGGCAGTCTGGTATTGCCGGACGGATGGTTCGGCCGCCCCTACGATAGCCGACACATCCTAACCTCAATCGATGAGAAGGAAGTCAATAGCGCGGTTGTAGTTTGAAACTACACTGCAGGTGATTGAGACGGTTGAAGTTGCGGCCGGCGAATACAATTGTAGTTGCCGCAAAGGCCCGTCACACGGGGGCTGCATGCCGCTTAGCGGCGTGTCGTGTTAGCAATTCGCGGAGCGAATTGCGTAAAAGACTGATGCGTGCGCCAGCACGCCGGGGAGTGGTGCGGCGACCGCTCGGACTGGAGAGGGCGGGAGGGCCTGATCGGTGCTTGGCGCGCGCGGCAAACGGGCTCAGGGTACGGCGAGGGCGCGGTCGGGCGGGCATGGACGGTGGTGGTAGTACGAGGCGCGGCCGGAGGGGGCGGAAGGCGCGAGCTGCGAAGCGCCCGCGGGCCGTTTGCCGCGCGCGCCGGGCACGGAGCGATGCAGGGTCGGTGCGGTGAGCGGTAACGATTGGAGATTAGAGGAAGATTGAAGGAGCGATCGAATCAGGTGGCAGGTTGGCGCTGGCGCGGGCAGGGGCGGCGGGTGGGGACTTGGCACCGGCCCGCGCCAGCGCCAAGCTGCCGGCCTTATAGAGGGGAGGCCCCTTGAGGGGCCGAGGGGGAAGACGGACGCGCGCGGCAGCGCGCGTCGGTCGGGGGGGCGGGGTGATCACGCGCCCAGAGCGCCGCGGCGGGCGCGAGTAGATTGGGCTCCGCGCCCGTAAGAGGCGCGGAGCCCGGCGGCTGGGTTGGACGGGCGGAGTTTCACTCGCCGCCCCCAGAAGGTCGGCGATCACCGCTCGAGCGGCGGCATCACCGGCAGTGCGGCACTCCTCTTTGAGCTTGCGCAGCCGGTCGTACATCAGTGCGATCGCGTGGCGTTCAATCCGCAGACTACGATAAGCACGGGCGCGCTTGCGATGTACAGCGCCGCGTCTCAGAGGAACCCACGATCAATAAGATCGCGCTCAAGGGCACGGCGAGGGTGAACAGGACAGCCTCCTTGCCAGGAGAGCAGCCCCGTTTTGGCTATCTTTTAAACTTTAGATTCCGCAGCTGCCTTCGTTCAATACACATATCCGCATCGCAGGTGTCGCGAGACCGTGGAGGGCGACGGCCAGGCCGTGCTCGGTGAAGCTGGCCAGGGGTGCGGCGAGGGCGCGGTCGGGCGGGCAATGGGAGGTAGTGGTGGAGCGGGGCGCCGTCGGAGGAGTGGATGCCGCCGCATCGGGGTCGCCCGCGCCGACAGACGAGGAGCTGGTATAGGCTACCCGACGCGACCCACGGAAGGAGTTGTCATGAGTTACTGCGCTCACTGCGGAGGCCAGGTGCCCGACGGTGCGGCTTTCTGTCCGAGCTGTGGCAAGCCGCCTGCCGGACCGGTCGTGACCGCCGAGAAGAGCTCGTCGAAGGCTCTGTACGTGGTCGTGGGTTGCGTGATCGTCTTGATCCTCATCTTCGTGCTGGGGATCGTCGCCGCGATCGTCATCCCCAACTACCTCAATGCGCTGCAAAGGGCGAAGGAGAAGACGGCGCTGGCGGAGGTGCAGACGATGGGCCAAGCGATCGAGCTCTACAAGGCGGAGCACGGATACGCGCCACCGGCAACCGACATGGCCGGGTTGGCCGCTGCGCTCGGCCCCGGCTACTCATCTTCGATCCAGCGCCTCGATCCCTGGCAGCATCCCTTCCGCTACGCCTGCTGGCAGGAGAGCCCGACCGCGAAAGGGTGCGATCACTACCGGATCGCATGTGCGGGGCGGGACGGCAAGTTCGAGCAGGTCGCTCCCTCGGACTACGACCGCGACATCGTCTGGGCCGATGGCGCCTTCATCGCGCAGCCGCGCGGGAGGTGACGTCTTTCGCAGGAGTTGATGCGGTGTACTGCACGAGCTGCGGAGCCGCCAACCCGGTGTCCGACAAGGAGTGCGCGCGGTGCGGAGCCGCGTTGCCCGATCTGAGCCCGGTGATCATCCGGAGCTACCTGGTCCCGGCCGTTCTCGTCAGCTAAAGAAGCGATTGCTGGCGCCTGCATGGGCCGGCGCCCACGCGCCCGCTGCGCGCACCATATCTGTCATGGACAGACGGCCAGAGCGCCAACGTCCTGGATCGGCTGGAACGCCGTTCCGGACGGGTTGACATAGCTCGCCGCGGCGACGGTTCCAGCCTCCGTGACGCGCAGATGGACCTGCACATCGGTCAGACCACCCGCGAAGACCCAATAATGCGAGTTCAGGCTACAGCCGTCGAGCACCTTGAGCACCACCTCGACGTTGGCCGGGCTGAAGAACCAGAAGTAGCCGGTGTCGGTCGTCAGCGGCACTGCGAACGCAGTGCCCATGTTGCTGCCCGTTTGCCAACTCCCGGTCACCTCGAAGCGGTCTTTCAGGCACAGGACATCGGGCAGCTCGGCGCAGCTGAACCTGGTTCGAAAGACGGCATTGTCGAAGAACGCCACGGCCGAGCCGCCGGCTTTGAGCTTCACGACCGACAGCTCCACCAGCACGAACTGGGCTCCCGGAGGAGCAGTCGCCGCCGAGGACGAGGACGAGCCGAGGCGATGCCACTGGCCGTCTGCCGCCGTCCCCTCTACGAGCACATTGCTGGCGATGAAGCTCCCGCCCGTGCAGCCCCCTGGGCCATACCAGCTGGCCTGCACCTCCGCTTCAGGTGTCTGCGTCTGTCCGGACGGGAGGAGATAATCGAGGCTTGCCGCGTAGAACTGGCCGGCGCTGACCGAGATGCATGCCGAAGTGAGCACGTTGACAAAAGTGAATGACCCGCTGGCGGTGTTCGTGCCGCTCGCCGAGCCCGAGCCCGCCAGGCCGAGAGCATCGCTGGGGCTCCAGGTGGCGCCGTTCACCGTCCAGGAGGTGAGCCCGGTGTCGAACCCAGGGTTGGTGAGCAGGTTGGCCGCTGAAACGGCAGGTGCTGCGGCCAGCAGCAACATGGCGACGACTGCGGCGAGGCTCCCCGGAGTCAACGCATGTACTTGCGGCGATCTAACCTTCATCTCGATCTCCTTTCATCGCAGGCGGCCGGTGGATTGGACGTGCCGAGACCGATGGTTCGGGAAACCTTCTTGACACGAAGGCCACAACCACGCAGAAGCCTTTGTGCGGTTCCTGTGGGAGGGGACTCTCACCCCACAATACACCATCCTGAACGAGCCTAGGACCGACCCGCTTTGGTGTGCCAGCGCAGGTTTTTCAGTACTCTTGGACGACTCATTGTGGCCCCCTTCCGAGCAAGTCGCAGGGAAACCCGGTTGCCGCTGCGCCGCCCCACAGGGGCAGGAGTTCAGTGGCGGCTCCCCGACCCTGTCTGTTCTGTGCCAGGTATTTCGCCGAGCTCGGCGCGTCTTTTACGGAGACCGCCGGGCAGGCTGCGCTGCTTGGTTGTCCAGATCGGCTGCAGGATGCCGAGGACGTCAGCACGATCGACGGGTCCGAAGTAGCGGCTATCGAAGGAACGGGGATGCGTCGAGAAGAGCCAGACCTGAGTGGGGCCGAGCTGAAAACGGCCGTAAGGGTGGGGCGGCAGCGGGCGGCCGGCGGTGTCGGCCGGTAGAGGCAGGGAGCTGGGGATCGGGCGGCCGTTGACCGACAGGCCGGCGGCAGAGAGAGCGAGGCGGTCGCCGGGAAGCGCGAGAAGGAGCTTGCCGAGCGGCTGGGTGCCGCCGGGGCAGCTGCCAGCGGGCAGGTAGTGGCGGGCGAGAGCCAGCCTCGCCGCCCAGGGCGGTGGACAGGCCAGGACGAGGCCGACGCGGGAGGGCGGCCGGCGGCGAAGGAGGTAGATGCCGCGCGGCAGGCTGGCGCTGGTGTTGAAGCGTAGACCCGAGAGCAGGAGCGCTAGGGCGACGGCGAGCGGCGAGAAAATACCCAGGAGCGGGCGCGGGCGCGGGCTCGGGCGGCGGGCGCGGAGGCGGTGGAGAGGATGGCGGAGGAGGCCGGCGGCGAGGAATCGCCGGGGAGAGCTCACGCTGGCTGCCTGTC
The DNA here is from genome assembly GCA_035544875.1 of Thermoanaerobaculia bacterium. Taxonomy (GTDB): domain Bacteria; phylum Acidobacteriota; class Thermoanaerobaculia; order Multivoradales; family UBA5704; genus JASLEW01. The sequence goes on from DASZZP010000090.1 coordinate 5,534, forward strand.
GCGCGATGGCTGGGGCGGCTCGGCGGCGACCGGCTCGAGGTAGGCGGGCGCGGCGGGGGTCGAGCGCGTCGCGGTGGAGGAGGAATCGAGGGACAGACGGAGCGTGCGCCAGGCCCTAACGCGCTCGCGGTGCTCGTCGTGGCGGCGCTGGAGCTGGTCGAGCGCGCGGTAGACCTCGGCAAAGACGGCGCGGGCGAGCGCATGATCGCTGGCGAGAGCGGCGTCGCCAAGCTGCACGAGGGCCGGGGGCGGCAGGGCGGCCAGCCGCCATCTCAGGGCGGCGGCGAGGTGCTGGTCGACGTCGCCGGCGGGAGGGGCGGGCGGAGGGCGGCGGAGATCACGGCGGGCGAGGGCGAGCAGGGCGGCGACATCGCCGCTGCCAAGCACTCTGGCGAGGCGGCGGTCGCGGCGGCGGACGACCAGGAGGCAGGCGAGCGCGATGGCGAAGGAGGAAAGGATCAGCGCGGCCTCGACGATCATCGGTCAGGTCCTGCCGGATCGGATGACAGGCCTCCCCGACCGCTGGCACGCCGCGTAGAAGAGGTCATGGGTGGGCGATCACGGCGAGCGTTCGGGTGCGGGCGAGGACGCAGGCGAGGACGGTGGCGGCGGTCTCGGGGTCGAGAGAGTCGAAGCTCTCGTCGAGGATCGTCAGCTCGCGCTGCTGCAGGAGCGCCCGGGCGAGGAAGACGCGGCTCCTCTCGCCTTGCGAGAGCTGCCAGCCGGAGTCGCCGACCGGCTGCTCGAGGCCCTGGGGCAGGCGGCCGAGGAGATCGCCTAAACCAAGGTCGCGGCAGAGCCGCTCGGCGCGCCGGAGGTCGGCCGGGGCGGCGGGCCAGCGGCAGCCGAGGAGGAGGTTGAAGGCAAGGCTCTGGGAGAAGAGGTGGTTCTCGTCGTGCTGCGGCGCGCGCACCGCCAGGGATTGCCAGCCTTCGGCGCCCAGGACGTGATGGTCGAGGCCGCGCAGGAAGAGCGTGCCGGAGGTCGGCGACGCGAGGCCGGCAAGCAGGGCGCCGAGGGTCGACTTGCCGCTGCCCGAGGGGCCGGTGATGAGAAGGCGGTCGCCCTCTTGGAGGGCGAGGTCGACGGGGGCGAGGGCGAGGCGGGCGCGGTGGCGCAGGCCGACGGCGCGGGCGGCAATGAGGGGCTCGGCGTAGAACTCACCCCGGGGCGCCGGCGGCGGCGAGACAGAAGGCAGTGCTGGTGAGAGGGGTCCGGGGGCAGGAAGGTGAAGCCGCCGCCGCGCAGGTGTGTGGTGTGGTCCTGTACATATAGTTGCCTTGAGGGCCGAAAAAGTGACATCCCGCGGCGAGTCGGCCAGGGCGGCGCCGGCGCTTTGCGCGGCGAGGTCGGGCGCGGCACACCGGCGGGAGAGGTCGGCGGTGGGGCCGAGAAGGGAGGCGAGGGCCCGCCAGGCGATGGCGGCGCCGACGAGATCGAAGAGGGCGCCGGTCGACTTGCTGAGAGCTGCGCCGGCAAGAAGTACGCCGGCGAGAGCGGCGCCCATTTGCGGGGCGCGCACGGTTGGCGCCCCGGCGAGCGCGGCGGCCGAGAGGAGGAAAAGGCCGGCGAGCAGCCAGGCGCGGGAGATCGCGGCCGCGAGCCAGGTGCCGCGGCGGTCGGCGCGGCGGCTGAGATCGAGGTAGGCGAGCAGCTGGGGCTCGTCTTCGGCGTGCCAGAGGTGCTCGGGCAGCTGGACGAGCCGGGTCAGGTGGCCGCAGAAGTTCTCGGTCAAGCTGGCAGAGAGAGCGGTGCGGGCCGTGGCCGAGGCCTGGCGGACGGCGCCACAGCGCACGCCGAGGACCGCGGTCAGGGTCAGAAATCCTGCCAGCAGTGCGAGAAGGGCCGCTCCCGCGTCCCCGGCGCGAAGGAGACAGACCGACAGAGCGATCTCGAGCAGCGCGGCCAACGCCTTGTCGCAGCCGGAGAGGGCGGTGACCGCGAGCAGGTCGAGGTCGAGCACGCGGGCAAAGAGGGAGCCGGAGGCACGCGCGGCGAGCTTGCCCGAGAGGTCGTCGGCGCGGAGGACCGCGCTCGCGAGCCAGCGCCTGAGGACGGTGCCGAAGCGGCCGGCGGCCGCGATGGACGAGGAGAGCTCGACCATCCGGCAGGGAATCGCGCTCAGCACGGCGAGCGTCCAGGCGCCGGCCAGGGCCGGCTGGAGCCGCTGCTCGAGGACGCTCTCGGCGAGCAGCCACCAGGCGGCGAGCGCGAACAGCCCCTGCGTGGCGCGGGCGAGAGCGATCTGGACGAGGGCCGCCGGCAGACCGGCGCGGGCGAGCTGGCCGCGGAGCGGGGTCGCCGGCGCCGGGCGGAGGGTCCAGCAGGGGCGGATCGCGGCGGTGGCGAGCAGCTCGCGGCGAAGGGCGGTGCTGAAGCGCCTTTGCATGTCGAGGGGAATGGCGGCGGCCGCCGCGAGGCTGGCGATCTGGGCATCAATCGGCGCGGCAAGGGCGGCGCTGAGAGCCCTGGCCACGTTCCGCCGCGGCACGCGGACGCGCGAGCGGTCGCTCGCCAGGACGCGCACGCCGGAGCGGCCGGCACCGAGGATGGCGAGGAGGGCGGGCGCCGGCGAGCCCGGCAAGCCGACCAGCAGTGGAAACGGACCGCGCAGCGGGCGCTCGAGCCGGCGGGCGGAAAGCTCGGTCTCCTGCGCCACGAAGCCGGCGGCAGCGGCGGCGGCGGCGAGCCAGTCGGCAAAGGGCGCCGCGGAGGGCGAGGAGAGGTTGCCCGGCGGCGGCAGCGGTGGCGGCGGCGGCGGCGCCGGTGCGGCGCGCTCGCTGCCGGCGTGGGCGGCGAGGAGCTCGAGCAGCTCGGCGGCGCGCCCGGCGGGCCAGGCGAGCACGGTGAGCGCAGGCAGGCAGCGGCGGCGGCTCATGGCGGCGACTCCGGCGGGCAGGAGCGGCCCGCGGAGAGGGTAGCGGTCCGGTCGGCAGGTGGAGAGTGGCGGCGCCCCCGGCTCTGGCGGCCCGCGCCGCCGTCGGCTGGCGCGAGCTCAGGTGCCGGGCCGCGCCGGCTGCCGAGCAAGAACTGCCGGGAGCCGGCGGCGCCCGGCAGGTGGAGACGGCGCCAGAGAGGATCGGTCCAGAGGGCGCGCCCGGCCTGCTCGGCGGCCAGGAGCTGGGCGAAGCGCGAGCCGGGATGCGCAGCGAGCGCCGCCGGCGGCGCGTCCTCGACCACCGCGCCGCGTTCGACGACCAGGACGCGCGGGAAGCCGGCGGCCTCGCGGACCTGGTGGGTGACATAGAGCAGAGTCGCATGGCGCCAGCGCGCGCGGGCGCGGCGCAGGAGGCGAAGGCGGCGGTGGGGCTCGAGGCCGCAGAAGGGCTCGTCGAGGATCACCAGGCGGACGGCGCGGCGCAGAAAGGCACGGCCCAGGCGCACCCGCTGCCGCTCCCCGCCGGCCAGGCGGGAGCCGCCTTCGCCGAGCTGCTCGGCCAGCCCCTCGGGGAGCCGATCCAGGAGCGGGAGCAGGTCGGCCTCGCGCAGGGCGGCGCCGAGGTCGAGGCGGGCGGCGGCGAGGTGCGGAGAGGCCGAACCGAAGAGCAGGTTGGCGAGCAGCGGGCGGTGCCAGAGGCGCACCTGCGGGTCGACCCAGGCGGTCGCGGCGCGCAGCGCGGCGAGCGCGGCGAGACCGGCGAGCGGCTCGCCGTCGGCCAGGACGGCGCCGGCGGCGGGGCGCCGGGAGCCGAGGAGCAGGGCGAGGAGCGTCGACTTGCCGGCGCCCGAAGGGCCGACGACGGCGAGGTGCTCGCTGGCGGCGATCGCGAGATCGACGCCGGAGAGGACCAGGGTGCCGGCGGCGCGGACCGCGACGCCGCGGAAGCGGAGAGCAACGCCTCGCGGCGGGAGGAAAGGCGCCGCCCCGGCGGCGGATGTGGATGGCGGCGGGCTGGGGGCGTGCATCACGCCGGAAGACGGCAGGCTGGAGGCGTGCATCACGCCGGAAGACGGCAGGCTGGAGGCGGGCATGACGCCGGCCGCGGCCGCCTCTCCGAGGCTGGCCGCGGGCAGGCCTTCGTCCACCGCCGCGAGCGGCTCGAGGAGCCGGCGCACGAGATTGCGCCAGGCGGGGAGCTGGGCGCTCCACAGGGCGCTCCAGCGCGGCGCCAGCAGCGACAGGCTGAGCGCCCAGTAGACCAGCACCAGCTCGCTGCCGTCGAAGCCATGGCGGGCAAGATGACGGCCCAGCAGGGCGGCGGCGGCGAGGGCGGCGATGGTGTACAGCGTCACCTCGAGCCAGAGCTGGGCAGCAAGGAAGGAGGCCTGGGCGCGGGCGGCGGCGGCGAGCAGACGGTCGTGCAGGCGTTCGAAGGTGCTTGCGGCTGAGTGCGCGCGGATGGGCGAGAGGCCGCGCAGAGTGTCCAGGAAGAGAGCGCTCCAGGCCGCGGCGCTCGAGCGGTGACGCAGCTCGCGGCCCTGCAGGAGCTGCAGCAGCGGCAGCGGCGCGCCGAGCAGGGCGGCCAGGGCGGCGGCGGCGAAGAGCGCGCTGTCGCGGTCGAGGGCGGCGATGCCGAGGCAGGTCAGCAGCAGCTCGAGCGCGGTGCGGAGGCCGGCCGCCGACTGCTCGGGCAGCAGGCGCAGGCGGTGGCAACCGTGGGCGCGGTCGGCGAGGTCGGCGGCGAGGCGGGTGCGGAAGAAGCTCTCCGGGACGCGCGGCAGGCCGCGCAGCAGGCGGATGCGGAAGCGGATCTCGAGCTGGCGGCCGAGTCCGCGGGCGCCGGAGGCCAGGGCGAGCTCGATCAGCAGAGAGGCGGCGAGGAGGGCGAGCAGCGCCGCGGCGGCCGCGGTGCGCTCGAGGCGCGGCGCGCCGCCCTGCCAGGCGAAGAGGAGGCGCGCGAGGAAGAGCGGCTCGACCACTGTGATGGCAGCGGCAGCGGCGGCGGCGGCGAGCAGCAGGGCGGGGCGGGAGAGGGAAAGCGGGCCGCAGGCGCGCCAGAGGTCGACGAGCCACGGGCACGGCCGGGCGCGGCGCGCCGCCCGCGGCCGGCAGCCGGCGCGCGGGGGAAAGGAGGCCGAGCGCGCGCAATGCTCTTCCGGCGCCTCCGGCGGCTCCGGCGGCGGGGTGGCCGCGGCGCGCGAGGAGCGGACCGCGCGGGCCGCGGCGGCCGCGGGAGTGACGCCGAGGGCGCGCACCAGGAGAGCGCCGCGGACCCGCAGCCGGTCGGGAGCCACGGGATCGACCGTCCAGAGCTCGGGCGCCACCGGCGAGGCGGCTGGCGAGTGCGCGGCGAGGCAGCGCTGGAAGAGCGCGCTGAAGGCGGCGCTGGCCGCGCCACCGCGCCGCAGGGCGCCGGCGGCGACCAGCCGGCGGGCGAGGCGGAGGCTGGCATCGCAGGCGGCGAGCGCCAGCCAGCCCGGGTCGGCGCAGGCCGCGGCAAGCAGCGGCTGGCTGGCGCGGCGCGCAAACCCGAGCGCAGCGAAGCGGACGGCGAGGGGGGCGAGAAAGTCGGGCGAGCGCGCCCAGGAGGACCAGGCGGCGGCCGGGACGGTCGCGGAATGCAGATAGAGCTGCGCCCGCAGGCGGCGGGCGGAGAGCCAGAGGCGGCCCACCGCCGGGTCCATGATCTGGAGCAGCGGGCCGTGGCGGCGCCAGAGCAGAACGAAATGCGGCAGATCCTCGGCGGCGCGCACCACCAGGATGGCGGGCAGACAGCGCGCCGCCGGAAGCAGCAGGTGGTCCTGCGGGACCAGCACCTGCTCGGCGTCGAGGCCGTGCTCGACGGCGACCGCCTCGAGAGTGTCGAGGGAGGTGCCGTCGACATCGGCGCCGCAG
>DASZZP010000091.1:0-132721 GCA_035544875.1 Thermoanaerobaculia bacterium
CCGGAGGGATCTTCCGGCAGGTCGGCCGCAGCTCCCGCCTGTTGCGGCCGCCGCCGTCCGGTGATGGACGGGCGGCATTCCCCGGAGGGATCTTCCGGCAGGTCGGTGCCGGGCGGCGTGGATCAGCGGTAGCCCAGCCGGGTCTTGACCTCCTCGATTGCCTGGCTGATCGGTTCGATCGCAAGCTCTTCGCGCCGCGCGCCTCGCGCCGGCGGATAGAAGCTCCCGCGGTACATGGGGTAGCACTCACTGCGCAGGTGGCCCAGCGTCTGGTGGCCCTTGCGCACCGCCCGCTCATGGCGCAGCGCGGCGACGTCGACCGGCGCGACCACGATCTTCTCGCCTGGGCCGGGGTCGGCCTGCGCCAGGACCCGCCCTTCGAAGTCGACCACCATGCTGCCGCCGGGCCACGAGAAGGGTGGATAGTGGGAGAGGCTCGCCGCCTGGTTGGAGGCCACGACGTAGGCAACGTTCTCGATCGCGCGGCAGCGATTGACGACCGTCCACCAGTCCATCGGCGGCGTGGCGCCCCACGGATCCATGTAGGCCGAGACGCGGATCAGGACCTCGGCGCCGTTGGCGGTGAGCTGCCGCAGGGTCTCCGGAAAGAGCCAGTCGTAGCAGATCGCCACTCCGAGGTTGCCAATCGGCGTGCGCGCCACCGGAAAGAGCTCGTCGGCATAGCCGGGAATGTCGTGCGGGCTGGCGTGGACCTCCCAGGGAATCCACGGATTGACCTTGCGGTAGCGGCTAAGCATCCCTTCCGGGCCGATCAGGCAGGTGGTATTGAAAACCGCTCCCGGGTAGCGGTCGTCGAGCTCGAGGAAGGTCCCGGTCTGGATGTAGATCCCGTACTCGCGGGCTTTCGCCGCGTAGCGCTCGGTGTGCTCGTTGGGCACCGGGATCGCCAGCTTGTCGAGCAGCTCGCGCGCGGTGGGGTAGACGGGGGCGGCGTGGGCGAACTCGGGAAAGACCACCAGCTTGACCGGCAGGAAGGGCGAGTAGCCCTCGACCGCCTGCTCGATCATGGAGATCATCCGGTCGGTGTGCGCCCTGATGCCGGCGCGCTCGGCGGGATTGCCGAAGTCGACCTGACACGCCGCCGCCGCGTAGCGGCAGCGCGGCTGCTCGGCACCCGCGGCCTGCGTGACGCTCGTGCTCATGACTCTCCTTTCGCCGGCCGTCCGGCCTGCCGGGTCGGCCCGGACATAGTACATGCCCAACCGCGGGGGACCCGCGCACTAGAACTGTTGGAGGCGACGGCGCGGTGATGGATCATCCCCAGGCGCTGGTCGGCGAGGAAAGCGGGCACGTGGCGAGAGCCGAAACTCAGCAGTTGCCGCTCGCCTGCGCGGCGACCGCGGCTCCCGAGCCGGCCGCTCCCGGCCACGACCGCGACAGGCCGGCGAGCTTCGGCCTGACGGCGACCGGGACGGTGACCGTCCTGCGCCGCGCCGCCGCCGCGCTCGGTCGTCCCTTCCTCGAGCTGCGCAACAAGCTCGAGGCTTTCGAGCTCTTCCAGCAAGCGCCCCGCTTGCTGCGCCAGCGCGAGCGGCGCTTCTGGCACTTCGATCTGCGCCAAGCATCGCGCCCGGGTGCCGGGAATACGCCGCTGGCACAGCAGGTCGCCAGTGCCCAGGCTCTCTTCCCGCTTCACCTTGCGCCCTGGGTGATCGAGGGGCTCGGCTACCACCACGGCGAGGCCGCCTGGCGGCGCGGCGCCGATCCGCGGGAGCTGCTGCGCGGCGACCTGCCGCCCGGCAGCCTCATCGCGCTGCACGCCGGCCTCGGGTTGTCGCTGGCCGGCCGCGCCCTGGCCCGGGTCTCGGCGCGATCCGCGCCGGATCTTGCCGCGCTCTCCACCGGCTTCATGGCGCTATGCCGCGAGGTCTCGCGTCCCGGCTACGCGGAGATCACCTTCGAAGCGCTCGGTTTCATCGCCAGGATGCGCGGCCGGCGGCTCGTGCCGCTGCTCGATCGCGAGCTCGCCCGGCTCGATCCCGCGCTTGGTGAGCTCTTCTGGCACGGCGCCGGCCGTGCCCTCTACATGCTGCCGTACAACGTCCTGCCTGGAGGCGCCGCCGCCTGCCGGGCGCTGCGCATGGCACTGGCGGAGCCGGCGCGTCCGGCCGGGCGCAGGAACGCCGTCGCCGGCGTCGCCTGGGCGCTGACGCTGATCAACCTCCGCCACCCCGAGCTGCTTGCCGCGTGCCTCGAAAACCAGTCCGCAGCGCTGGCCGAGGGCGGCAGCTTTGCCGACGGCGTCGCCTCGGCACTCCTCGCCTGGCACGATCTCGCACCAGCCGATCCCTACCTCGAAGCGTTCCATCGCTTCCAGCCGGCGGCAGGCGACTGCCCGCTCGGCCTGCTCTGGCGGCGGCAGGTCGCAGGCACGGGTGTTGCGGCACGCGTTGGCATGCCAGCCGACAGTGCGCCGCACGCCGCATCGGCCGCCGGCCCGGACCAGCTGTTCCGCTGCCCGCCGCTGGGCGGCCACCGCACACCGGGAGACAATATAAATACCCGAAAGAGATAAAAATACTCTACATGGACGACAGTATCAAGTTCTTGTTGCCGCCCTCGGCACCCGCACGTTGATGTCGTTCGCGATCACTCAGAGGATGACAGCGGTAATCGAGTTGATATAATAATCATTCGTCTAGGGAATGATGCCATGGAAGTGACCTTCGAAGCTCCGGGCCAAGCCGCCCTGGGTGAGCCGACTGGCGAAGCGCCGGCCGAGCGCCTGGGTCTGATCGTGGCTGACCGCCATCAGCTGTTCCGCGAGTGCCTGGCCTCCGCCCTGCGCGGCGGCGAAAACGGCAGCGGCAAGGTAACCATGGTGGCCGATCCGAACGAGATCCTGGCGCGGCTGGCTGCCGACGAGAATGGCGGGCCCCGGGTCTTGGTGCTCGGCATGGATGGCCACGCGGCGGCCGGCGAGCTGACCCGCGAGGTGCGCCGGCGGTTCCCGCAGGTCAGCGTGCTGGTCCTGGTCGGCGGCGCGGGCGACCACGACGACCTGGCGGCCATGGAGCTGCTGGAAGCCGGCGCGGGCGGTTTCCTCTCCCGCGATCAGTCGCTGCCCGAGCTGCGCCAGGCCATCGAGCGAGTGGCGGCGGGCGAGACCGTCTGCACTCCCCGCGTCACCCACCTGCTCTTCTCGCGCCTGGCGGAGCTGGGCCGCGAACGGCGGCGGTCCGAGAAGCTCGACTTCCTGGACCTGACGGCGCGCGAGCTCGAGATCCTGGTGCTGCTGGCCGACGGCCTCTCCAACCAGCTGATCGCGCGCCGGCTCTTCCTTTCCGTGCACACGGTCAAGAATCACGTCCACAACATCCTCGATACCTTGGGGGTCCACAGCCGCTGGGACGCGGTGCACCATGCTTTCAACAAGGGTTGGCTCGACGACCGGCGCCGCCTTCACCCCTGAGGCGTGCGGCGACTGGGCTGGCCGGAAGCCGGCGCTGGCGGGCGCTGGGCGGGAAGTGACCTTTTTAAATCTCGAGGTCTATTGCCGAAAGCCTCCGGCTGCCCCAAAACCGGGAGGGGAGGGCCATGACCAGGGGGCCGGCAGGCGCGGTCTTGACGATGGAGCCATCGATCACCATCCTGATCGTCAGCGACGATCGCCTCTTCGCCGATGCCGTGGCCGCACTGGTGGCGGAGCGCGCCGACCTGCGGTTGCTCGACGGGGACGCCGGAGCGGACGGTCGGGCCGACGTGGTGCTGGTCGACGCGGCGGCCGACCGGGCGCCGGCGCTCGCCCGCACCGCCCAGGCGCGCGATCGCCACGCCGAGGCAAAGCTGCTGGTGCTCGGGATCGAGCGCGAAGACGAGGATCTGGTCGACTTCATCGAGGCGGGGGCGCAGGGCTACGTGCTGCAGAGCACCTCGCCCGCCGACCTGGTGGCGGCGGTGCACGCGATCCATCGCGGGCAGACCACCTGCTCGCCGCGAGTCGCCGCCCGGGTGGTGGCGCGGATCATCGCCCTGCAGCGCCGAGACAAGCCGCAGCGCGAGCTGGTGCTGCTGCCGCTGACGCCGCGCGAGCGCGAGATCCTGGGCCACCTCTCCATTGGCCTGCGCAACAAGGAGATCGGCCACCGGCTGAGAATCACCGCGCAGACGGTCAAGAACCACGTCCACAGCATCCTCGACAAGCTCGGCGTGCAGCATCGCCGCCAGGCGGTGCGCCTGGCTTACGAGCTTGGGTTGCTCGCCGGGCCGCGATGACCGCAGGGTGGGAGGGCCGGAGAGCGGATGTCGCGAGTGGGGCGAGTGGATCTCTTTTAAACCGCGACGTTCATTGCTTGCTTGAAGAGCGTGCGAGTAGACTTTACGGGGACAGTTTGCCACAGCGAGCCGCGTTCCGGGGAACCACGGAACCGATGGGCCGGGAACGGCCGCCTCGTCGCCTGCGCGGGTTGAGGCCTGGCCTCCCCGGCGGGGTTGGTGTGCGTGGCGGCGGGCAAGGAGAGAGCCGATGAACATCGACGAGGTCAGAAGCCGGATCAAGCAGATCATCGCCAATGTTGCCGGGCTTGACCTGCAGCGCATCGGCGACGATTCCGACCTGCGGGTAGACCTCAACCTCGACTCGCTGTCGCTGCTCGAGATCGGGGTCGACGTCGACCTCGCTTTCCAGCTCGAGCTGCCCGACGAGAGCTACAAGGACATCGCCAGCATCCCGGCGATGGTCGCCCTGGTCCGGCAGCGGCTGGCCGAGCTCGCCGGGCGGCAGGAGGCCGCCAGCGGATGAGGCGCCGCATCGTGGTGACGGGCATCGGCGCCGTCACGCCGGTCGGCACCGGCCGGGAGGATCTCTGGCAGAGCCTGCTTGCCGGGCGCTGCGGATTCGCGCCGGTCGCTTCGTTCGACACCAGCGCTTTTTCCGTTCATCTCGGCGCCGAGGTGCATGGCTTCCGCCCGGAGCTGTACGTGCGCGAGCTAGACCCGGCGGCGCTCGGCCGCGCCTCGCAACTGGCGATCGCGGCCGCCCGCCTGGCGCTCGCCGACGCAGGCATCGATGCCGCGGCCTTGGCCGAGGACGAACGGCAGCGCGCCGGGGTGGCCATGGGCACCACCTCGGGCGAGCCGCGGGAGGTCGAGCGCTTCGATGACCGCTACCTGGCGGGTGAGCTCGACCTGGTCGGGGCCGAGTTCATGTCGCTTTATCCCTGCCACATGATTGCCGCCCACGTCGCCCGCGAGCTCGATTTCGGCGGCGTCAACACGATGTTGCCGGCAGCCTGCGCGGCCGGCAACTACGCCATCGCCCATGCTGTCGACGTGCTGCGCGCGGGGCGGGCCGAGCTGATGCTGGCGGGGGGCGCCGACGCGTTCTCGCGCATCACCTATACCGGTTTCGCGCGCCTCGGGGCGATCGCGCCCGAGCGCTGCCAGCCGTTCGACCGGCGGCGCAAGGGGATGATCCCGGGCGAGGGTGCCGGAGTGCTGGTGCTCGAGCCGCTCGAGCGGGCGCTCAAACGCGGCGCCCGCGTCTATGCGGAGATGGCCGGCTACGGCCTGTCGTGCGACGCCCACCACATGACGGCAGCCCACCCCGAGGGAGTGGGGGCCGCGCGGGCGATGGAGCGGGCGCTCGCCGACGCCGAGCTCCGTCCCGGCGAGGTGAGCTACATCAGCGCCCACGGCACCGGCACGCCGACCAACGATCGGCTGGAGACCGTGGCAGTCGAGCGTGTTTTTGGCGCGGCGACGCGGACGCCGATCAGCTCGATCAAATCGATGCTCGGCCATACCATGGGGGCGGCCTCGGCGATCGAGGCGGCGGTCTGCGCCCTGGCGATCGCCGACGACCGCATCCCGCCGACCATGAACCTCGAGGAGCCCGAGGGCGATCTCGACTACGTGCCCAACCAGGCGCGAGAGCACCGAGTGGTAGTGGCGATGAACAATGCTTATGCTTTTGGCGGTAACAACGCCTCGCTGATCCTGCGCAAGTGCGAGCATCCGGATCTCTGACGGCGCAGCGAGGTGGCAAGACAGGGGAGGGGGGGATGAATCGTGACGACGGTTAAGACGAAATTGGTCCGTGCGCCAGGGGCGGGGGCGTCCCCTTCCCCCCCGGCGCCGCCGGGCAGGGACCCGGCGGCTTCGGACAACCGGGAAGGGGATCGACTGGTTGCGGGGGGCGATCCGATCGATGCTTCGAGTAGGCCTCCACCGCAACATCGCAGAGCCGTTTCGTCCCTCGGGGTCGCCGAAAGGCGGTGATGACTAGAAGAGTGGTGATCACCGGCGCCGGGATCATCTCGCCCCTGGCCGATTCGCCCGCCGGTCTCCACCAGGCACTGTGCGAGCAGCGCAGCGCCCGGCGGCCGATCGAGCTGTTCCCGACCGTTGGCCTCGCCTGCCGCCAGGCGGGCGAGATCATCGGCTTCGACCCGCATCTCTACCCGTCCCAGATCGGTGCCGGCCGCAACCTGCGCCCGCTCGACCGCACCTCGCGGCTGCTGGTGGTGGCCGCTGGGCAGGCGCTCGCCGCCGCCGGCTGGACCGAGGAGCTGCGCCGCGGCGAGGAGGTGGGCCTGGTGCTCGGCACCACCTTCTGCAGCGTGCGCACCATCGCCGAGTTCGACCGCCGCGGGCTCAAGCTCGGCCCGGCTCACGCCAGCCCCTTCGAGTTCGCCAACAGCGTCATCAACGCCGCCGCCGGTCAGGCAGCCATCTGGTACGGCCTGCGCGGCGTCAACTCGACGGTGGCCGGCGGCGAGGCCTCCGGGCTGCTGGCGATTGCCCATGCCGCCGAGCTGATCCGCAGCGGCCGGTCGAAGGCGCTGCTGGCCGGCGGCGTCGAAGAGCTCTGCTTCGAGTCGTTCTTCGGATTCTACCGCGCCGGCCGGCTCTGCGGCTCGCTAGCCCCCCGCCACGACGGCGGCAACGGCGACGGCGAGTTCCCGATCCCCTTCGACGCCCGGCGCAACGGGTTCTCGCTCGCTGAAGGGGCGGCGCTGCTGATGCTCGAGGAGGGCGAGGCAGCGGCGGAGCGCGGCGCTCGGGTTTGGGCCGAGGTGCTCGGGCACGGCAGCGCTTTTGACTGCGGTCGGGCGCCGCCGCCCGCCGCCGCCCCGGCCCGCGCCGGAGCGGTGGCGCGCGCCATCCGCCTGGCGCTCGACGACGCGGCGATCGGCCCGGCGCAGATCGGCTGTCTGTCCGCCTCGGCCAATGGCAGCGTGACCGGCGACCGCAGCGAGGCGCTGGGCGTGGCGGCCGCCCTGGGCGGCCACGCCGCGGAGCTGCCGGTCGCGGCGATCAAGGCTTCGCTGGGCGAGGCGCTGGGCGCCTCGGGCGCGTTCCAGGCAGTCGAGCTCCTCTCCCTGTTCGCGGACGGCGTGGTGCCGGGCATCGCCGGCTTCGAGGAGCGCGAGCCCGCTTTCCAGCTGGGCGGCGCGCAGCCCCGGACCCGGCGGCTCGAGGGAGGGGGTCCGGGGCGAGCCCTGGCCACCGCGGTTGGAGCCGACGGGCAGTGCTGCGCCGTGGTGTTTGGTCGATCAGAAAGCGCTGGGTCCCACCCCAGCGCTGGGTCAGAACGCGCTGGGTCCCTGCCTAGCGCTGGGTCGGAACGCGCCGGGGGCAAGGGGGGCGCTCCGTGATCCGCGACCGGGCAGCGGGCGGGCGCGGCTCCGTGCCCGGCCTGCGGGCCGCGGACCTGGTGCCGCGCTTGACCGGCCAGGGCTACAGCGCCGGCGACATCGGCCAGCGCCGCAGCTGGGTGGAAGGGAAGACGGGCGCCACGCTGCGCCACGTCGGGAGCTCCTCGATTGCCGGCGACCCCAAGCGCGAGATGCGCGGCAACATCGAGAACCCGATCGGCGCCGCGCAGGTGCCGCTCGGCGTGGCCGGACCGCTGCGCATCGAGGGTGAGCACGCGAGCGGCCTGTTCTACGTGCCGCTCGCCACCACCGAGGGGGCGCTCGTGCGTTCCTACGAACGCGGTATGACGACGCTCACCCGCGCCGGCGGCGCCGTCACCCGCATCTACGCCGACGAGAACCGGGTGGCGCCGGTCTTCCTGCTCGACGGCGTCGCCGAGGCCCGCCAGTTCTGCCTCGACCTCGAGTCGCGGATCGAGGAGATCAGAACCGCCGCCGAATCGACCACCCGCCACGGCCGGCTGCTGCGCATCGAGTGCCGGCCGCTCGGGCGCGAGGTGATGGTCAACTTCTGCTATGCGACGGGCGATGCGCACGGCATGAACATGATCGTCAAGGCGACCGACAGCGCCTGCCGCTGGATCGCCGGCCACTGCGGCGCCCGCCGCTACTACATCTTCAGCGGCATGGATTCCGAGAAGCGGGCGAGCGGCTCGCTGTTCGCGGGCGGCAAAGGCAAGAAGGTGATCGCCGGCGCGCGGCTGCCGGCCGCCCTGGTGCGGGCCTATCTGCACGTGACCCCGGACGGCCTGCGCGACCTCTGGCAGCACACCGTCGCCGGCCACCTGCAGGCCGGCGCCCTGGGTTACAACGGGCACTACGCCAACGGCCTGGCGGCGCTCTTCATCGCCTGCGGCCAGGACGTGGCAAACCTCGCCAACTCGGCGGTCGGCATCACCCACTTCGAGGTGGTCGAGGGCGGCGACCTCTACGCCTCGGTCACTCTGCCGTCGCTGACCGTCGCGACGGTCGGCGGCGGCACCGCTCTCGGGACGGCCTGCGAGTGCCTCGAGATGCTCGGCTGCGCCGGCGCCGGCCAGGCGCCGAAGCTGGCCGAGATCGCCGCCGCGACGCTGCTCGCCGGCGAGCTGTCGATGGGCGCCGCGATCGCCAGCGGCGAGTTCGTGGCGGCGCACGAGACCTACGGCAGGAACCGGCCGGGAGCGGAGGCGCCGCCGCTGCCAGCGACGGGGCCGCCGTCCACGGAGCCCTCCGGATGAAGCGCCCGTTCCGCGGCCTGCGGCGGCCGCCCGATCCGCGCTACGACGTGGTGATCATCGGCGCCGGCGTCGGCGGCCTCATCGCCGCCAACCTGCTGGTGCGGTCCGGCGCCAAGGTGCTGCTGCTCGAGCAGCACTACATGGCCGGCGGCTATTGCAGCACCTTCCGCAGGGCCGGCTTCACTTTCGACGCCGCCACCCACTTCTACCCCCTGCTCGGCAACCCCGAGACCCTGACCGGACGACTGCTGGCCGAGCTCGGCATCGGCACCGGCTGGGTGAAGATGGACCCGGTCGACACCTTCCACTTCCCGGACGGTTCGCGCTTCGCTGTGCCGGCGGACTTCGAGGCCTACCTGCGCAAGCTCAAGGCCGAGTTCCCGCTCGAGGCGGCGGCCCTGGACGGTTTCTTCGCCGAGGTGCGCGAGGTCTACCTGCTCGGCCTGCTCTGCTATTTCCGCGGCCGCTCGGTGCCGCGCCTGGAGCCCTTCCGCGGTCTGACGGTGCGGCAGGCGCTCGACCGGCACTTTCGCGACCCCAAGCTCAAGCTGCTGCTCACCGCCGACTGCCCGCACTGGGGCTCGCCGCCGGGACGCACCTCCTTCGTTTTCGACTCGATGCTGCGCCTGTCCTACTTCCTCGGCAACTACTACCCGAAGGGCGGATCGCAGGCCTTCGCCGACGAGCTGGCGCTGCGCTTCGAAGAGCGCGGCGGACACATCCTCATGAGCACGGCGGCGCGGCGCATCCTGATCGAGGAGGGTGCCGGCAGCAACGGCGGGCCTGCCGCCCGCGGCGTCGAGATCGAGACGCTGCGCGGACCGCTGCGGCAGGGGGACTCCGGCGGCAACCATGGAAAGACGGCGGAGACGGCGGAGGCCGGCGCCGCGGGCGGCGGCCTGCGGACCATCCACTGCGATGCGGTGGTCTCCAACGCCGACCTGATCGCCACCCTGGAGCGCCTGGTCGGGCCGCGCCACCTGCCGCCGGGCTACCTGGCCGGTCTCGCGGCGCTGCGCCCTACCTACCCTTGCTTCCTCACCCACATCGGGCTCACCGGGGTCGAGAGCGAGACCCTCGAGGAGCTCCAGGGCTACTACTGGGACAGCTGGGAGATGGACCGGGTGGGGAGCGACGCGCTGCGCTTCAAGCTGTTCGCGCCGACCCTCTACGAGCCCGCCATGGCGCCGCCCGGCCGCCAGGTGCTGATCGTGCAGAAGGTCCTCGAGATGGACTACGACCAGATCGAAGACTGGCCGCGCCACAAGCAGCGGGTCGAGGAGTTCATCTTCGGGCACCTGCGCCGGCTGCTCCCCGGCCTCGAGGAGAAGATCGTGGTCCGGACCAGCGCCACGGCGCAGACCGCGTGGCGCTTCACTCTCAACTACCAGGGGGCGATGCTGGGGTGGGAGATGTCTCCCGACCAGCTCGGCGACGGCCGCCCCGACCTCTCGAGCCCGGTCGAGAACCTCTTCCTCGTCGGCCACTGGACCCGCCCCGGCGGCGGCATCACGCCGGTCATCGTCTCGGCGCAGCAGGTGGCGCAGGCGGTCGCATCGAGCCTGGGGGCTCGCGCCGCCGCTGCCGAAACTGGCTCCGATACCGCTACCGGCGTGCCCGCCGACCTGCTCTCGGCCGGCGAGCCGGCGGGGGTTGGCGGTCTCGCGGCGCTGCTGCGCGCGGTGTCCGTTGACCGACCGAACTAGCAGAGGACAACCCGGTATGCGACGCGCCGCCCTCATCGGACCGCCGGACAGCGTGACCCGGCTGCTGGCCGACCGGCTCGGGCTCGCGACCGGCGCGGCCTGCCTCCTGGTGCCGGCGCCGCGGCGAGCACAGCCGGCCGGCGCGGCGCCGTCGTACGCGGAGGCGGCCGGCGAGACGATCGTGGTCTACCGGCCGCCCTGGGCCGGCCGCCGTTCGGGGTGCCCCGACCTCGCCGATGCCGAGGAGCTCTTCCTGGCCCTGGCGGCCCCGGCGGCCCCGGCGGACACCGGCGTGCGGAACGCGGCGGCGCATCGTGTGCAGCATTTTGTCCTGATATCGAGCGCCGCCTTCGTGGCGCCCGCGCATCCGCATCCGGGACACGTCGACGAGCTGGCGCCGCTGCCGCGCTCCGGCAACCCGATCGCCCGCGCCTGGGCAGAGCTCGAGCGGCTGGCGCTCGGCGCGCTCGGCGCGTCACCAGGGCTCGCGCTGACCGTGCTGCGGCCGACCGCGGTGGCGGCGCGCGACGGCGGCGATTACCTGGCGCGGCTGCTCGGCGGCCGCCTGGCCCTGCGCCTCGCCGGCTTCGATCCCTCGGTGCAGCTGCTGGCGCCCGACGACCTGGCGCGGGCAGTCGTCCAGGTCGTCAATGGCGATCCCCCTCCCGCCGGCTGGCCGGCCTTCTACCAGGTGGCGCCGGCCGGCGTGATTCCGGTGCGCGCCGCGCTGCGTCTGGCGCACCGCCGGCGGCTGCCGGTGCCCTACACCGCGCAACGGCTGGCCCGCTCGCTGCCGGCGCGGCTGGGCTGGGCGGCGCCGATCGAGCAGCTCGACTGGCTCCGCCACTCGGCCACGGTGTCGGGACGCCGCTTCCGCGATGAGCTGGGCTTCGTGCCGCGGGCCACCAGCGCCGCGGCGGTCGCCGAGGCCTTCGGCGGCGCCCCGGCTGCTGCGGCGGCGGCTCCGCCGCCGGCTGCCCCCGAGTTCGACGACTACGGGATGGACCAGCGCTACATCGAGCGGCTCGGCCGGACGCTCTTCCACTTCCTGCACCGCTACTACTGGCGGGTCGAAGTGCGTGGGCTCGAGCACGTGCCGCGGCAAGGGCGGGCGGTGCTGGCCGGAGTGCACCGCGGCTTCCAGCCGTGGGATGGGGTGATGGCGCTGCACACCCTGGTGCGCGGCATCGGACGCACGCCGCGCTTCCTCATCCATCCGACGCTGACCAAGTTCCCCTATCTCGCGCCCTACATGATCAAGCTGGGCGGGATCATCGCCTGCCAGGACAACGCCGACTTCGTGCTGTCGCGCGACGAGCTGCTGGGCATGTTCCCCGAGGGCATCCAGGGCGCCTTCACCATGTACCGCGACGCCTACCGGCTGGGCAAGTTCGGGCGCGATGACTTCGTCAAGATGGCGCTGCGCCACAGCGCCCCCATCGTGCCGTTCGTCACCGCCGGCAGCGCCGAGATCTTTCCCATCTGGGGCAAGATCGAGTGGCGCTGGATCCGGCGCCTGACCGAGTGGCCGTTCCTGCCGCTCGGACCGAACTTCCCCCTGCCCGGGCTGCCGCTGCCCTCGAAGTGGCACACCGAGTTCCTGCCGCCGCTCGAGATCGGGTCGCGCTATCCGCCCGAGGCCGCCCACGATCCCGCGGTGGTGCGGCAGATCAGCCAGGAGGTGCGCGGCCGCATGGAGGAGGCGCTCGGCGAGCTGCGGCGGCGGCGCAAATCGATCTTCTACGGCGCGATCTTCACCCCCGAGGCGCACGAGCGGCCGCCCGCTGCGCGGCCGACGGCGCCGCGGTGACCTGCCAGGAGTAGGATTGTGGGGGTGTCACGATGAATCAAGAGCAGAACCCGACGCAGACGGCCGAGCGGCAGAGCGCAGGGCGCGACGTCCTGGACGTTCTGATCATTGGCGGCGGGCTGGCCGGTCTCTGCCTGGCCCGCCAGCTGCTGCTCAACTCGAACAAGCGGATCATGTTGATCGATCGCCGGGCGCTGCCGCCTAAGCGGCAGAAGGTCGGCGAGGCGACGGTGCAGATGAGCGGCTACTACTACGGCCGGGTGCTCGAGCTCGAGGAGCATCTGCTCTGCGAGCACTACATGAAATACAACCTGCGCTTCTACTGGAAGCCGCGCGGAGACGGGAGCGACTGTTTCGAGAACTTCGGCCAGTCCTACATCCGCAAGCTCTCGAACATCGTCACCTACCAGCTCGACCGCAACAAGTTCGAGGCCGAGGTCCTGCGGCGCAACCGCGAGAACCCGAACTTCGAGTTCCACGCGCCGGTCGAAGGTCTCGACGTGCGGCTCGGCGAAGAGGGGCCGCCGCACGCCTTCAGCTTCCGCACCGACGAGGGCGAGGAGATCGCGGGTCACGCCGACTGGGTGGTGGACGCCTCGGGGCGCGGCAAGGTGCTCACCCGCCGGTTGGGCTGCGCCGTCGAGAGCCCCATCCGGCACGGCACCACCTTCTGTTGGGTCGACGGCCTGGTCGACATCGAGCGCCTGACCAGCCTGACGCCGCGCCAGGTCCGCGTCCATCCCCGTCGCTCGAAGACCGGGCACACCCCCTCCCTCCTCGCCACCAACCACTTCTGCGGTGAGGGCTTCTGGTTCTGGGTGATCCCGCTCCACTACAAGACCAGCCTGGGGCTGGTCTACGCCCGCGACTGCATCCCGCGCGAGCAGATCTCGACGCCGGAGAAGATGATCGAATGGGTGTGCCGCGAGTTCCCGATGTTTGCCCGCGACCTGCCACAGCGCAAGGTCGTCGACTTCGGCGGCTACGTCGACTATGCCTACGACTGCGAGAAGACGCTCTCGGCGGCCCACTGGGCGATGTGCGGCGAAGCCTGCCGCTTCACCGACCCGCTCTACAGCCCGGGCGGCGACCTGATCTCGCTCTACAACACGCTCATTACCGACGCGATCCTGACCGCGGACCAGCGCGAGCTCGAGGACAAGGTGCGGCGCTACCACGCCCTCGCCCGCTCGGTCTACGACGCCTACGTGCCGAGCTTCGCGGTGAGCTACGAAACCCTGGGCGACCAGGAGGCGTTTTCGCTGCGCTACGTCTGGGAGCTGACGGTCTACTTCTCCTTCTACGTCTTCCCATTCATCAACGACCTCTTCACCCAGAGGGCTTTTGGCGTCGGCTTCCTGCGCCGCTTCGCCCGCCTGGGGCCGACCAACCGCAACTTGCACGTCTTCCTCAAGGCCTACTACGACTGGAAGAAGGAGCGCGCGGCCGCCGCCGGCGAGCTGACCGGAGTGAGCGCTGGCGCCGGACATGGCGGCGACGCCGCGCAGCCGGTGCTCTTCGACTTCCTCGAGTGCGACCAGCTGAAGGCCGCCGAGGAGTGCTTCTATCGTGTCGGGCTCGCGCCCGACGAGGCTCTCCAGGTGCTCGACGAGCAGCTGGCGAACCTCGAAGAGCTGGCCCGCGCCATCGTCGCCCATGTCGGCGCGGCGGTGACCGGCGACCGCCGCGCCCTCAGCCCGGCCTTCGTGGCGGGCATCGACCTGCGCAACTTGAGCTTCGACGCGGCGGCGATGGCCGCCCGCCTCGCCGCCTGTCCCGCCGATCCCGGCACGCCCGCGCCGGCGATCGCGCAGCCTGCCCTCGAGCGCCTGCGCCGCGCCTGCGCGCCTGCTGCGCCTGCCGCGCCGTACACGCCGGCCACCGCCGCCGCGCCCGCCCTCGCGGCGGTGCTGCTGGCCGGAGCCGAAGGCGAGCGGTGAGCGACGCCGGGCGGATCGCCGCCGAGCCGGCCGGCGAGGATCTTGCCCCGGGGCTCGAGAGCGCCTTTTCCTTCCTGCCGGAAGAGCGCTCGTATCGCCTGCGGGACATAGAAGGGGAGGTCCCCGCCTTCCTGCGCGGCACCTGTTACTGGAACGGCCCCGCCCGCTTCCAGCGCGGCGGCCTGCGCTACCGTCACTGGCTGGACGGCGACGGCATGGTCTGCGCCCTGCATTGCGGCGACGACGGCTTCCACTTCACCAACCGCTTCGTGCGCAGCGCCAAATGGGTGGCGGAGGAGCAGGCGGAGCGCCCCCTCTTCCGCGCTTTCGGCACCGCCTTCGCGGGCGACCGCCTGGTGCGCGGCATCGCGCTCGAGTCGCCGGTCAACGTCAGCGTCTACCCGTTCCGCGGCACGCTGCTGGCCGGCGGCGAGCAGGGGTTGCCGTGGGAGCTCGATCCGCGCACGCTGGAGACGCGCGGCCCCTTCACCTTCGGCGGCGCCTTGAACGCGTTGAGCCCGTTCTCGGCGCACGCCAAGATCGATCCGCAGAGCGGCGAGCTGCTCAATTTCGGCATCTCCTACGCCAGCGCCCAGCCCTGCCTCAACCTCTACAGCTTCGCCGCCTCGGGCGCCCTCCTGGCCCGCCGCCGGGTGCCGCTCCCGTATCCTGCCACGCTGCACGACTTCTGCGCCTCGACCCGGCACCTGGTCTTCTATCTCAGCCCTTACATTCTCGATCTGCGCGCCCTCGGCGAGCGCGGACGCACCTTGATGGAGTCGCTCTCGTGGCAGCCGGAGCGGGGCAGCCGGCTGCTGGTCGTGTCGCGCGGGAGCGGCGAGGTCGTCGCTTCGCTGGCGCTCGGCGGCCGCTACTGCTTGCATACCATCAATGCCAGCGAGGAGGGCGAGCGGCTGACCGTCGACGTGCTTGAGCTCGACCAGCCGGTCTACGACCAGTATCAGGAGATGCCCGATCTGTTCACCGCCGTGAGCTTTGGCCGGCCGGTGCGGCTGGTGGTCGATCTGCGGCGCGGCCAGCTGGCAGCGCGACAGGAGGTCGACTACCAGCTCGCCCCCGACTTCCCGGCGATCGATCTCCACCGCGCCGAGCTCGCCTACCGGGACTTCTGGATGCTCGGCATCTCGGCGACCGGCCGTCCCGGCCGCAAGTTCTTCGATCAGCTGGTGCATGTCGACTGGGCGGTGCCCGGCCGCCTGGACGTCTGGCAGGCCCCGGCGGGCGAATACCTGGCCGGCGAGCCGCTCATGGTGGCGGACCCGGCGGGCGGGCGAGGCGGGGCGCTGCTCTGCCCGTTGTTCGACAGCGCTCGGCGCGCCAGCCGGCTGCTGCTCTGGGACGCGCTCGACGTCGCCGCCGGCCCGCGCGCCACCTTCCATCTCGAGGCGCCGCTGCCGCCCAGCTTCCATAGCTGCTTCACCGGCCGGCCAGGCTGATCTACGCGTCACCCCCCCTTTTTAAATCTTTTGGTCTATTGCAGATAGACCAAACACTGGGTAAGAACCTCGTTTTGGGGCGTCAACCCGGGCGAGGGCGCCGGCGCTGGACCCAGCTGGACCCATATTCATCCCTGGTGTTCATTGCTTGCTGCAAGGATGTGAGTGTACCCTTGTCCATGTCCCGAGCTCCGAGCTGCCGCGGCGAGCGGGCGGTCTCCCAGCAGCTGCAGCTTTTGCCAATTGCGGCCGCCCTGAGGGATCTCCCCGCAGGTCGGAGCGAGTATCCGGCGGACGCTCGGGCCGCCGGCTGGCGGGCTCGATTCAGCAGGGGTGCGGTGCGCGGGAGAAGCAGTCAAGACGGCAGAGAGGTCGAGGCCGGTCCGCGCCGGAGCGAGCCGCCGTGAGGTCGCTCGCCTCCAATCTCCGCCGGCTGGCGCGGATCTCTCGCATCCTCGCCGCGCATCTCGTTTCCCTCGGCCTGGGTGGGCGCCTGGCGCGCTGGCCATGGCTGGCCAGGCGTCTGCCGCCTGGCGACCTGCCGGGACCGCAGCGCTTGAGCGCCCTGCTCGAGCAGCTCGGCGGCACGTTCATCAAGTTCGGCCAGATGCTCTCCCTGCAGCCCGACATCCTGTCTCTCGAGTACTGCGCTTCCCTCTCCAACCTGCTCGACCGGGTGGCGCCGTGCGACTTCGCGGCGATCGAGCAGGTCTTCGTGGAGGATCATGGCAGGAGCCCCGGCGAGATGTTCGACAGCTTCGACCCCGTGCCCATCGCCACCGCCTCGATCGGCCAGGTCCACGTCGCCTGCCTCGACGGGCGGAAGTGGGCCGTCAAGGTGCAGCGGCCGACCGTCAAGACCGACTTCGCCGGCGACATCCGGCTGATGGCCTCGGCGGTGCGCGCCATTCGCTTTCTGCACCTCAAGCCCCTCTACTGGCTGATCGAGCCGCTCTCCGAGTTCCTCGGCTGGACCAGAGAGGAGCTCGATTACCGCAAGGAAGCGCGCTACATGGAGCAGCTCCACCTCAACGCCCGCGAGAATTCCACCGAGCGGGTGCCCGAGGTGTTCTGGGCCTATACCACCCGCCGCATCCTGGTCCTCGAGTTCCTCGACGGGTTGACGCTGCTCGACTACCTGCGCGCTCGCGACGCCGCCGACGAGATTACGCTGCGCCGCCTCGAGCTAGGCGGGTTCGCGCCCCAGAGCTTCGCCCGCAACATCATCGACAACTTCCTGGGCGATGCCTTCCGCCACGGCATGTTTCATGCCGACCTCCATCCCGCCAACCTGATGGTCCTGCCGGAAAACGTGGTCGGTTATGTCGACTTCGGCATCACCGGCGTGCTCAGCCACTACTCGCGGCGGCACCTGGTGGGCCTGACGCTGGCCTATACGCGGGCGGACCTCGAAGGCATGTGCGCCGCGTTCTTCAAGGTGTCGGAGATGGACCGCAATTCCGATCCGGAAGGTTTCCGCGCCGGCCTCGACAGGATGGCCGACAGCTGGTACGAGCTCAAGGGCAGGGAGCACCGGCTGCGCAAGAACTTCACCCTGGTCATGCTCGACATGCTGCGGCTGTCGCGCGCCACCGGCATCTGGCCGGAGCGCGACGTGATCAAGTACATCCGTTCCTCGATCGCCATCGACGGCCTCATCACTCGTTTCGCGCCCGGGTTCGAGATCGGGCGCTACCTGGCCGAGGTGTGCGACCGCTACCTGCGGCTGGAGTCCTGGAACATGCTGTTCTCCTACGACCGCGTGGTGGAGTGGTCGGCGGCAACCGGCGATCTGGCGCGCGACGGCGGCTCGCGTGCCGCCTCCCTGCTCGGCAGGATCGCCAGGGGAGAGCTCCCGCTGCGGCCGGCGAGCGCCGGCGACGCGCCGGTGGCCGCGGCCGTGGCCGCGGCGCGCGCCTTCAACCTGGCCACGGTTGCCGCCGGCGCCGCGGTGCTGATGGCCGCCACGGGCGAGCGCGCGGCGCTGGGGGCCAACCTGTTCACCGCCGAGCTGGTGGTCATCGCGGCCGCCCTGATGCTGTCTCTCAAGACCTTGCGCGGGTCCGGCTGAGGGGCCCCTGGGCAAACACCAAGCGCCAAGCGCCAAGCGCCAAGCGCAAAGGAGGTCTCCGGTGCGTGAGCTGACCAAATCCATCCTGAGCTTCTCGTGGGCGCTGCCGCTCTTCGGCATCAAGCAGATGACCGAGATGGCCATGCCGCGAGACATGAGCCGGCCGCTCGGTCCCCCGACGCAGGGCTTCGACGCCGTCACCGCGGCGGCCAAGGGGCAGCTCGGCGGCGGCGTGTGGCAGGAGGCTTTCAAGGCCGGCGACCAGCTGCAGCGCGGCGCGGTCGACATGATGTTCGGCTGGCTGTCGCTCGAGGCGCTCAATCCCAGCAACATGATGCGGATGACTTCCGATGTCATGCAGCGCTCCGTGCAAGCGGCGGGGCGGATGATGCCTGGCTCCGGCGGCTGCGGCGGCTGTGGCGGGCAAGGCGCGGCGCCGGGACAGGCGGGCACGCAGGGAGGGGGAAGCGGGCAGCCAGGCTCAGGGCAGCAGGCACCTCATGGACGGGGGCCGATGCCCCCTACGGGCGCCTAGTGCCCAGGGAGGCAGCAATGCGCGAGTTGACGAAGTCGGCGCTCTCCGCCTCGCTGGCGATGCCGCTGTTCGGCCTCCAGCAGATGGCCAACCTCATGCGCGCCCCAGGCGGGGTGAGCAGCGCTCTCGATCATGTGACCAAGGCGGCCGAGGGCAGCCTGGGCGGAGCGATGCAACGGCTCTTCCAGACCGGCGACCGGCTGCAAAAGGGCGCCGTCGACCTGGCCTCGGCCGTCTTCGACCCGAAGCTCTACGATCCCGCAACCATCGCCGAGCTGGTCGGGGAGGTCGCGGAGCGCTCGGCGGCGGGAGTGCGCGTGGCGCTGTCGGGGAGCAGCGTCGCCGCCCTGGAGGCGATCTGGCTCAAGATCGAGGTCTTCAGGCTGGTTCAGCAGGTCGCCAAGCTGATCGGCGTGCCGGAGGCGCCGCCATTCCCGCCGCTGCGCAAGCTGGTCGACGCTGCCTATGCGCTGGGCGACTACCGCGCTCTCTGGGCCATCGAGGGGCTCGGGCACGACTACGCCAAGAGCTTCTTCCAGCAGGGCATCGCTCCCCACGGCATCTTAAGCGTCGAGAAAACCCCCGACCTGCCGGCCGAGAGCCTGACGATGCTCAACGCCGGCATCGGGCTGGCCTTCGCCGAGAACCGCCTGCAGGGCCTCGCGGCGACCCCATACGAGGAGGTGCGGCGGCGCGTCGCCGAGGTCGTGGCGCTCTGCCGGGACAATGTGCGGCCGGGCTACTTCGGGGCGGCGGTGGAGCAGATTGGCCTGTACCCGAACGTCTTCAATTCTCAGGTCCTGCGGCCGGTCGAGCGCGCCATCCGCGAGGTCGCGCCCGAGGTCCTCGGCTTCTTCTGGCACGGCGTCGGCCGGTCCACCTACTTCAAGCCGATCAACTTCCTGCCCTGCTCGGACTGGCAGCTCTTCGAGTCGCTGCGGCGGCAGGCGCCGGACGAGCCGGCACGGCTGAGCGCCCATGCCGGCGTGGCGTGGGCCTACACCCTGCTCAACCAGCAGAAGCCCCAGATCATGGCCGAGCTGCTCATCGGGCCGCACGGCGCGGCGCTGGCGCGCGACGGCGGATTCGTCAACGGGTTGCAGTCCGCGCTCATCATGCGCCACGACATCACGCCGAATGCGCCCTTCATCGCCACCTTCTGCGGCTACCGGGCGCGGGGCTGCGAGGAGCTCTGGGACCGCCTGGTGCGCACCCCCTGCCGGCAGGCGCTCGAGGTCTGCCATCCGGTCCTCAAGCAGCAGAACCGCCTCGGCGACATCTTCGAATACCACGATCTGCGGGCCCACGTAGAGCAGCTGGCGAGCTCGCCGGGCGGCGGAGGGTCCAGATGACCTGGACGCAGCCGCTGCGGCGCCGTCGGGCGGGGCGAGACCTTGCCGGGCGCAAGCGCGAGGTGGAGCGCTGCCTCGCCCAGCACGGGCTGCTGCGCCGGCCGCGCGAGCTGCCCGCGGGCCGCGAGGACGGGGCAGGGGAGGAAGGCTTCGGCCGCCGGCTGCGCATCGCGCTCGACAGCCTGGGGCCGGTGTTCTCGTGCTTCGCCGTCTACCTGGGGTCGCGGGTCGATCTGCTGCCGGCGGGCGACTGCCTCGAGCTTGCGGCGGCTCCGGAGCGGGTGGCGGCCGTGCCCATCGACCTCGTCCGCCGGCGCATCGCCGCCGAGCTCGGGCGGCCGGCCGAGGGCGTGTTCGCCACCCTGGAGACTGAGCCTTACGAGGCGCATCTGCTCGTGCAGACGCACCGCGCGCGCTTGCGCGACGGTACGCCGGTGCTCGTGCGGCTGGCCGACGTCGATGCGGAGGAAGCGCTCGCGGCCGAGCTCCCTGCCTTGCCTGTCGTCGCGGAAGCGTTCGCCGCCGGCGGCTTCGGCGCCATCGCGCTGCCCGCGGTGATCGACGATTTCAGCCAGGCCGTGCGGGCGCGGACGGACTTCGAGTTCGAGCTCAAAGCCCTCGACCTGCTGGCCGGCGACGCGGCCGCCTTTGGCCTGCTGGCGCTGCCGGCCGGCTGCCGCGAGCTCGCCACGGCGCGCCTTCTGACCACGACCGATCCGGGCGGGGCCTACCTCGCGGAGGTGGGGCGGAGCGGCTCCTTCCCGCCGGGCATGCGCGGCCGCCAGGAGCTCGCCCGGCGGCTGTGCGCGGTGTGGCTGCACCAGGCGCTGCTCGGACGCGTGTTCCCGGCCGAGTTGCGCGAGACCGGCGTCCAGCTGCTGCCGAGCGGCCAGTTGAGCTTCCTCGCGGGCCCTTTCACCAGACTGGCGGCGGCGGCTCAATCCAACCTGCGCGATTTCCTGGTCGCCGTCGCGTCGGGGGAGCCGGACGACGCCTGCGCCTATCTGCTGCGCGAGACGGCCAGGCAGGACGAGGCGGCCAGCGAAGCTCAGCTCGGTTCGCGCCTGCGCCAGATCGTTCCCTTCCGCGACGGGGCGTGGAGCGCGAGCGGCGAGAGCCTGGCCGAGCACCTGTTCGTCTATGTGCGGCAAGCCCGGGAGTGCGGCTATTGGCCGCGCCCCCATCTGGTCGCTTTCCTGCGCGGCCTGTGCGCGGCCGCCAGCGTGGCGCGGCGCCTGTCGCCCGAGGGCGATGCGCTGCGCGAAGGGCTGCAGGAGGTGCGCCTCCTGGCCGGCATGACGCAGGTGCGCCAGGCGATCGACCCGGCCCATTGGGGCTCTCACCTCGACCGCTACGCCGCCGCCTTCGTGGAGATGCCGCAGAGGCTCAACGAGCTGCTGATGCTCGCCGACGAGGGGCGCGCGCGCGTGCGCTCCGAGCGGCTCGACGAGGCCCTGCCGCGGCGGTCGCAGGGGATGCGTTCCGCCGCGCTGCTGATGCTCATGGCGGTGGTGGTCCTGGTCATGCATCGGCTGGCGGGTAGCGGCCTGTCCGGCGCCTGGCCGGAAGCGATCGCCGGGCTCGTCTTCCTGGTGCTCGGCGGTTTGCTCCTCCGCGGCGCCGCGGGGAGGGGTCGTGGGTGAGATGTTCAACCAGGTGTTCAGGCTGCCTCTGGCCGCCTTTGCCACCTGGATGGGATGGCTGGCCCAGATGGCCAGAGGCATGCAGCAGATCGCCGAGCAGAGCTCGACGGCCCTCGCGGCTGCCGGCGACGCGCCCGCGGGCGGCGGGGCTCCGGCGGCTCCGGCGGCTGCGCATACGGGCTCGTCATCCGGCGGTATTCAGGGTATTCCTATGGATCATGGCGCTCGCGCTCCGGGCGCCGCAACCGAAGCAAAAAAGGAGAAGCAGATCATGGCGGACAAGGATCTGAGCAACGACAGGGTCAAGCTGGTGGAGTACTCGATCGTCACGATCGAGCGCGGCGCGGAGAGGAGTCTCCACGACGGCGAGAAGCTCGTCTCCGAGAACATGACGGGCGAGGACTTCGCCACCTGGGTGATCGCGGAGTTCGTGCAAGATCACCCGCAGCCGCACGAGATCAAGAGGTATTTGAGGGTTTGCTATAGCGTCTCCTGCAGCTGGGCACGCGAGCCGCTGCAGTTCGAGGAGGAGCAGCTGAAGATCCTGCGCGGAATCCAGCACGCCATCAAGGAGTGCTGCGAGGAAGGCGGTCGGCCCTTTCGTCGCTGGGAGGGAGACGAGGCCGGCGGCGGAGCGGAGCGCGGTAGAGAAAGCCGCGCGAAACCGGGCGGCCCCGGCGAGCCCGGAGGCGAGGCCGGCGGCGGAGCGGGGCGCGCTAGAGGGGGCGCAGGCGCAGGCAGAGGGGGCGCAGGAGCCGCCGCCGGAGCCTAGCGCGCTCAGCGTCAGCCCGGGCAGGGCGGCCGCAGGCGCCGGCGAGGGCGGTCGACCCGCTGGCGACGTCGCCAGCGCCCGGACGCCCCGAGCCGTCGCAAGGGGCCGTGGCCGCGCGGTCCCGGCTCCTGGCGCAGGTCGGGCGGCGGCTGCCCGACCCGCGGCCAAGGGGGCCACAGCTCCTCGCGCAGGCCGGGCGGCCGCATCCCGACCCGCGGGACGGGCAGCGTCAGCTCAACCCGCGGGCCGCGCGGTCCCGAGCGCTCGCGGCCGAACCGCCCCAGCTCCCCGTGCGGATGGCGCGGTCAGAGGCCCCGCGACCGCCGGCGCAACCGGCGGCGCGGCCGCGGCGAGTGGAGCCACGGCCGCCGCCGTTACGGGCCGGCGAGAAACAGGCGCGCCGGTCAAGCTGCAGTCACGGGCGGCTACGTCGCGACGGCGTCCGGCGAAGCCACCGCCGCGACCGGCGAAGCCACAACCGCGGCCGGTGAAGCCACAACCGCGGCCGGTGAAGCCGCCCGCACCCGCACGCGCTGAGAGGTCACGAACGCGGGCCGAAAAGCCGGCAAACTCCGGCCCGGCCGGGGAAGCTCCCACGGCTGACACGGGCGGGCAGCCTGCCGCGAGCCCCGGCGCGGGCGACCAGGCCACGAGCCTCGGCGGCGCAGGCGGCCAGGCTTCGAGCCCGGGCGGCGCCGGCGGCGAGGCCCCGAGGCCCGGCGGCGCGGCGACAGCGTCGCCGGGGGCCGGGGAGGGGGGCGCACCTCCAGGCCCCGGCGCGGACGGTGAGGGCGGCAAGGGCGAGAGCTGAGGCGGAGGGCAGGCGATGAGAGGTGAGGACAGCGACGTGGCGCCCTGCGCTGCCAAAGGCGCCGCGTGTTGAGCGACCTGGCCAAATCTGCCGGCAGCTTCTCATGGGCCATGCTGCTGCTCGGGGCACGGCAGCTCGGCGCCGCCCTGTCGGGGCGCGGCGAGGAGGCGGCGAAGGCGGTCGGTTCGGTTGCCCAGGCGGCCGAAGAGCGCCTGGGCGGCGGCCTGCGGGCGCTGCTGAAAGCTGGCGGGCGGTTGCAGTCTGCGGGCGTGGATCTCGTCTTCGATTCGCTGGCGCCCCATCCGCCCGGCGCAGCGGCGCTCGCGCCGGCGGCGTTCAGCTTCAGCCGCGAGACCGCGGGGGCGCTTGGCGAGCTGCTCCCTGGCGACGCCGCGCTGCCCTGGCGGGAGCTCGAAGACAAGCTCGAAGCGTTCGAGCTGTTCAAGTACGCGCGGGAGCGGCTGGGGATCCCTATCACTCCCGGGGCGGCCGTCATGCCCCTTGCCGAGCAGCTGCGCCGGCGCGCGGGTCTGGACACCTACAGTGCCGTCTGGGTGACGGAGGGGTTGGGCTACGCCCACGGCGCCGGCGCCTGGAGCGCCGGAGGGGAGCCCCGCCGCCTGCTCGCCGATGCGTCGGCCGCGGGCCTGCCGGCGCAGGCCCTGATCGCGCTGCACGCCGGCATGGGGCTCGCTTTCGCCGAGCGGTCGCTCGCGCCGCTCTCGGCCGCACCGGGAGGTGGCGGGCCAGGCCCGGCCGGTGAGAGCTCCAGCCTGGGCGCCGCGCTCGCCGGTTTCCTGTCGCTCTGCCGGGGCAATGCCGCGGGCGGCTATGAAGAGATCACTCGCGAGGCTCTCGGGCTGGTGGCGCGGAACCTCCACCCCCACCTGGTCGCGCCGATCGCCGCGCGCCTCGCCGGCATCGACGCGCTGCTCGTGGAGTACTTCTGGCACGGCGTGGGCCGCGGCGCCTACTTCGCCCCTGCCCATGCGCTGCCGTACGTCGGTTCGGCTCGGCGGTCGCTTGCCGAGCTCGAGCAGGCAACGCCCGATCCGCCTGCCAGGAGCAACGCCCTGGCAGGATTCGCCTGGGCGCTGGCTCTGGTCAACATTCGCCGGCCGGAAGTCGTGGAAGGCTTTCTGCGCCAGCACCGGGAGCGCTTCTTGCCCACCGCCCCCGCCGCCCCTGCCACCCCTGCCACCCCTGCCGACAACGCCGGCGATTTCAGCGCCGCCGTTGCCAGTGGAATCGCCTCGGCGGTGCTGGTCTGGCATCGATCGGTCGGGGAGGATGCCTGGCTCGGCAGGTTCCTCGCCCATGCGCCCGACCCGGCCGATCGGCAGGCCGTCGCCCTCTGGCGCCGCCAGGTCAAGGAGCCGTGCGCGGCCGCCCTGGAGATCGCGCGCGGGGCGCGTGGTCCATCCATCCCTTGGGGTTCGCTGTTCCGTTACCGCCCCCTGGGCGTCCTGCTCGCGGGGCTGGCCGCCGATGCGTCGGCGACGGAAGCGAGGGCGGCGGCGCCATGAGCACCGAGCTCGAGCCTTTACGTGCTGAAGGAGAGAACCATGTTGGCTGAGACCTCGACGAGCGCGCCGGCCCAACCGCCGCGGGTATCGCGCAGCATCAGCGAGCTGGACCGGCGCGCCCTCGCCAGCGTGAACGAATACCTGGCAAAAGGAGTGGCCCTCAAGCAGTGGTGGAACTGGGCCAGCGCAGCCGACAGGGCCGGGCAGAGTCACGGCGCAACCGCTAGGACTGCTTCCGGCTTCAGCAAGCGTTTCCGACTGACCCGCACCTTCAATCCCGCGGACGAAAGCTTCGGGTTCTTCGGCGAAACCCTGGTCGGCGGCACGAACATGCCGATCATGGGCAACTTCCAGAAGATGTTCTATGACCGGCCGCGGACGCCGCCCGGCGGCAAGCAGCGGGGAATCGACTGGATGCGCGACCAGCTGCGCGAGTTCATCCTGCATTACTTCATGCGGGTGAGCTCGTTCAAGCTGCCGGAAGCCTACGTCGAAGGCACGCAGCATGATGTTCCCGGCTGGCTCGCGCCCTTCAGCCTGTGCACGAAGTCCTCGACGGTCACCCAGGGCTTCGGCTTCAAGCAGTTGTTCTACAAGCGCCGGGACAGCGGCGAGATCGGCGAGTTCCCGGAAGCCGAGCGCTTCGCCATCGTCGACCTGCGCGAGATCGGCGACAAGTACGAATGGATCCTGCTCAACGTCGATCTCTTCGACTTCAAGTTCGCCTTGCAGCCGCTGGGTCCCGACGGGCCGGAGCTTTCCCTGCCGATCAAGGAGGGGAGCTACCTGGTGCTGTCGAGCGACTTCGTCGAGAAGCAGGAGAATCCCGCGCCGGGCGTGCTGGGCCGCTACGGCTTCGGCTACGCGTTCATCAAGAACCCGGCGCCGGGCGTCATCGCCTTCGGGCCGGGAGAGTTCGACGCCTCTTTCGAGACCATCGTCTTCGAGGTCCGCGACAGCACCGCCGACGACCCTGGCTCGGTCGATGTCGAGATGGTGTTCGTGGTCAACCGGCCGGAGAAGATCGTCAACGTCTCTCTCGATCCGCTGGGCTGGGGCATGCGCCTGGCGGACCTGATGTCGTTCGGCATGACCTCCCGCCTGCTGGCACCGGTGCAGGGGTCCTTCAACCTGCTGCCCCGGAGCGCCGGCATCGACCCGATCTTCGCCTTCATCGACCTGGCGAACCTGCTCACCGGAGGACGCGCGAAAGAAGAGCTGTGCCTGTCGCGCGAGCAGATCGAGTTCACTTTCCTGGTCCTGCACTTCATGCAGCATTACACCATGGCCAACGGCTCGCTGCTGGTCTGGCGCCAGGTCGCCGACTGGCTCGACGCCAACCGCGTGCCGCTCTGGGCCAAGACCGGCACGCCGGTGCCGTGAGCCGGTCGATCTGATATGGGCGGCGGCGTAGCCGATTCAGTGGGGCAAGCGCACGCGCTGGTCCTCTCTGGGGGAGGCGCCAAGGGGGCCTACGAGGTCGGCGTCATGAAGGCGCTCTTTGGCGGCGCTTCGCCGGCGACCGGCCGCCAGCCGATCGCGGTCGGCATCTACACCGGCACCTCGGTCGGCAGCTACAACGCCGCGGTGATGGCCGCGCAGGGAGACCTGCCGGGCTTGGCCGCGGTGGAGCTGCTCGAGCGGATCTGGTGTACCCAGGTCGCTGCCACGCCGGCGCGCTGCGGCAACGGGGTGTACAGGGTCAGGGGGCTTCCTTTCCAGGGCCTGGATCCCGGCTGCTTCCTGCATCCGCTCGAGGCGGCCACCGAGCTGGCCGCGGATGCCGCCAGCCTCTCCCGCTCCGCCCTGGTCAGGGGGCTCAACCTGGTCTTCTCGCAGGCGCCGCTGCAGACGCGCGCGGTCGAGACGATCGACATCGCGGCGTTCATCTCGGCTGAACCGCTCCAGGCCCTGGTGCGCGACACGCTCGACTTCGACCGTTTGCGGGCCTCGCCCAAGAGCCTCACGGTCGTGGCCTCGAACTGGCGCGACGGCACCTGGCAGCTCTTCTCCAAGACGGAGATCGCCAACCGCGGCGGCGTGCCGGTCCTGGCCTCGACGGCGATCCCGGGGTTCTTTCCGCCGGTCGTCATCGACGGCGTCCCTTACGTCGACGGCGGCGCCACCCTCAACACGCCGCTGCTGCCGGCGATCCGGGAAGGCGCCGAAGTGTTGCACGTCATCTATCTCGATCCCAGGACGGAGCGCATCCCCTTTCCCGAGCTTCCCAACACGCCCGATACGCTCTATCGCCTGTACTCCATCCTGATCGCCAACACCATCCAGAGCGACGTGCTCACCGCCGGGATCCTCAGCGAGGCGGTCGAGCTCGCCGGGGAGCCTCGGGCCGAGCAGGCCGCCGAAGGCAAGGGCCTGCCGCGCGCCCTGCGCCGGGTCAGGCAGAGGCTGCGGGAGGGGCGGCCGTACCGCCGCCTCACCATCCATCAATACCGTCCGTCCACGGACATGGGCGGCGTCGCCGGACTCTTCGACTTCAGTTCCGCCGTCATCGACAGGTTCATCGAGCTCGGCTACTCCGACACCGTCAACCACGACTGCGAGCAGGCGGGCTGCAGCGTGCACGCGCCCGCGGGGCAGCCCGGCGGCGCCGCACCCGCCGCGGCAGGGACGAGCCCATGACCGGGCACGGCTCCGCGGTGCGCGACGAGCTCGAAGGTTTCGCCGCCGCCCGCGCCGGGACGCTGGCCCTCGTGGCGGGGGTGCCGCAAGCGGAGCTGGACCGCGCCCGGCCCTCCTGCGCGGGGAGGCGGAAGTGGTCGCCGGGGGAGATCCTCGACCACCTGATCCTCTCGGAGGGGTTCTATCGCGGCGAGCTGGAGGCCTTGATCCGGCTCGCCCGCTCCGGCCGTCCGGCCGCGCTGACGCGCTCCTTTTCGGAGCTCGACATCTCGGTCCTCTTCATCCCCCGGGCGATCCTCTCGCTCTTCGCGCTCCCCTTGACTCTCGCGACCCTGTTGATGCCGGGCCCGCTGCAGGACTTCGCGACGCGCAGCCGGCTGATTCCGGCCCAGAACCCGACCGTCACGACGCCGCGCCGGGGCCGGCCGGCTGACGAGCTGCGGCAAGAGCTCTCCGCCTCGCTGGCGGCGACGCGGGCGGTGCTCGCCGCCAATGAAGACCTCGACTTCGGCCGGATGGTCTACCAGCACCCGCTGCTGGGCCGCAAGAACGTTGCCGAGATGCTGCGCTTCCTCACCCTCCACGAGCAGCGCCACCACGAACAGTTGACGATCGCCCTCGCCGCGCCGGGTACGGGGGAAGTTCGAGCACCCTTCCCTGGGCAGGTCTCCACGACCGAAAGGAGTGGCAATGAGCGCTGTTGAAGCCGCAAGCCCTGGCGGGAGCGGTCATGACCCGGCGGCTCCCGGGGGTCAGATCACGCAGCCGATGTCTCCCTCCGCCGCGCAGACCGAGGTCGCATTGGCGCAGGCGCAGGACCTCAAAGCGTGGTGGGCGGAGGTCGAGGCGGGAAAGGCGCCGGTCGAGCGCTTCCAGCTCTTCCCGGCCTATCCGGGCATGGCGCCCACCTGGGGTTTCTTTGGCGAAGCTCCGGTGCAAGGCCAGACCGTGCCGGTCATGGGTGACGTCGGAGACTACTTTTTCGACCGGCCCAGGGTGCCCGAGTCCGGCCAGACGCGCGCCGCCGCATGGATGGCCGAGCAGGTCGAGGAGTTCGCTCTCCACTACTGGCTGCGCGTCCAGGCCTGGGCGCTTCCCCTGCCCTATCCCGAGCTGGGCCATGTGCCACCGCCGCCCTACTTGCGAAGCTTGAGCTGGTGCAATCCGGCGGAGCTGCCGGAGCTTTCGGGCACGGGCAGCGTCCAGCGGTATTACAAGCTGCGAGCCGACGGCCGGATCGGCGAGTTCCCCCCCGGGGATCGCCGAACCATCGTCGACCTGCGAGAGCTCGGGACCATCTACGAATGGATCACGCTCGACAGCCGGCTCTTCGACTTCGACATGACGTTGAGCGTCGGCGGCGACGATCTGCTGAGCCTGGTCGTGCCGACCGGAACCACCGTGCACGCCGTGCTGAACGCGGATCTGATCGTGAATCAGCGGCAGCCGCGTCCGGGAACGCGCGGCGCCTTCGGTGTCGGTTTCGGCCTGATGAGAGATCCACCCGGCGGCGTGATCGCCTTCGGCCCCGACAAGGTCCAGCCCGGCCTGGGGCTCGAAGTCCTGCGGGTGCTCGACTCGGGCGAGGTCCGATTGCGCGCGGTGATGATCATGGCCCGGCCGGAAAAGCTCCTGAATCTCTCCCTGGATCCGCTGGATTGGGGCCTCCAGGCGGCGGACCTCCTGACCCTGGGCGCCGCCAGGCGATTCACCGAGCCGATCGCGGAGGCTCTCGGCCAGCTCCCCATGCGCGGCATCGGCTTCGATCCGCTGTTCGGCTCCATCCG
This sequence comes from Thermoanaerobaculia bacterium, assembly GCA_035544875.1. Classification (GTDB taxonomy): domain Bacteria; phylum Acidobacteriota; class Thermoanaerobaculia; order Multivoradales; family UBA5704; genus JASLEW01. The sequence continues at coordinate 28,950 of DASZZP010000091.1, forward strand.
GCTGCTCAACCTGGCGACCGGCGACCGGGCGGCCAGCGAGCTCTGCATCTCGAAAGAGCACTTCGAGAGGGAGATCCTGGCCAAGGACGCGGTCACGCGGCGGCAAGCCCTGCTGGGCACCCGCAAGACCTGGCTGCAAATCCCCAACTGGCTGGACCGCTCGGCCATCCCGGAATGGGTGGCTCGCGGCGAAACGGTCGATCCATCGGAAGGGGAGTCGGTATGACGAAGATCGACCCGGCGAGCGCCCCCTTGACGGCCGACGATTGGGCGATCCTGGAGAATGTCCCCACGGCGATCCTCGAGGGCCGGAGCCTGCAGAGCTGGTGGGCGCGCAACCGCGCCACGCGCGTCGTCCCCAACAGCTTTCCGGTCGCGAGCCAGATCCACCGCCCGGACTCCAACTACGGCTTCGTCCTGGATGCCAACCTGAGCCAGGGCATGTTGCCGATCGCCGGTGTCGTCCAGGACCAGCTCTATGACTATCCCAAGGTCCCCCCGGGCATGAAGCGTGCGGACCCGGCCTGGATATGCGCCCAGGTCAAGGAGTTCGTGATGAGCTACTTCATGCGCTTGACCTCGGCTCTGGCGCCGGCGCGGTCTCCGCGAGCTCCCGAGACGCCGCCGCCGGACTTTCTCCGCGCCTTCAGCTTGTGCGGCAGCGCGGACCAGGCCCAACGCTCCGGGTGGGGCTACCAGCAGTGGTACTACGAGCTGCAGGAATCCGGCCGGATCGGCAAGTTTCCCGAGAGCAGCCGCTACGACATCGTCGGCCTGCAGGAGGTCGGCAGCAAGTATAGCTGGGTGGTCTTCCTGGTCACCATCTATCACTTCGACTTCACCCTCGACTTTGGCGGCGCAAACGGACCCAAGCTGGTGATCTCGACGCCGCAGCCGGTCTATGCGGTGATGACGCCCGACTTCATCGTCAACAGAAAGAATCCGGAGCCGGGGGTTCTGGGGGAGTACGGTTATGGTTATTCGGTCGTCAAGAATCCGACCGTGAAGTCGGTGATTGCCGCGCTCCCAGCCACGATCGACAACACGATCGAGACCATCCATTTTCGGGTGCTCGAGACCGGCGAGGTGCGGGCGCACATGGACTTCATCACTCCGCAGCCGCCCAAGATCCTGAATCTCAACCCGATTCAGTGGGGCTTCAAACTGGCTGATCGGCTCTCGTTCGGTTTGGCCGCCCCGCTCCTGGCGCCGGTCGAGCGCTTGCTGGAAGGCTTCGCGCCGACCTTCGATCCAGTCTATACCGGAATTCGAGCGCTCAACCTGCTGACCGCCGGGATCGCGGCGGCTGACTACTGCATCACCAAGGAGCAGTTGTTCAAGACCCTCATGACAACGCACTTCACCGACGTCTATAAAATGTTCAATCTGTCCGCCTCGCATTTCATGATGGTCCCGGACTGGACCGACGAGGCGAGCCTACCCGAGTGGGCCAAGCACGGGACCTACGGACCGGGGACGGGGGCCGGCGAGGCCTCTTGAGGAGGAAAACGGATGGAACCGCGAGAACAGCGACCCGGCGCATCCGGTCAGGCCGCAGACCTGCACGCGATGGTCTTTTCCGGCAGCGGCTCCAGCTCCACCGATGCCTACGAGGTCGGCGCCATGAAGGCGCTGATGGAAGAGGGCCGCGCCCATCTCGGCGGCGTGCCGCTGGACCCGGCGATCTATAGCGGCAGCGGCTTCGGCGCGCTCAACGCCGCCATCATGGCGTCGCAGATCGGCGGCGACACGGCCGCGACGCTGCGCTACCTCGAGCGCGTCTGGCTCGACGACATCAGCTCCACCCCCAAGAGCTGCGGCAACGGCGTCTATCGCCTGCGCGGCAACCCGTTCATCTTCCTCGACCCGCAATGCTACATGCCGCAGCCCGCCAGGCCCTTCATCGAGACCTTCAACGATCTCGTCTTCCTGTCGACCAATCTGCTTGAGCGGTTGCGGACTTTCCTCGGCGAGAGCGGCGTGCCGCTGTCTGAGCGGCTGTTGCAGATCCCCTCGCTGACCCCCTTCTTCGACATGCGGCCGCTCCAGATCCAGTTGCGCAAACACGTCGATCTCGAGCGCCTGCGCCGCTCCGACAAGGAGCTGATCGTGATGGCCTCGGACTGGGCGAGAGGCACGCCGCGCGCTTTTGCCAAGCAGGAGATGACCGATCAGCAGGGCCATGCGATCCTCCAGGCGTCGGCGGGCTATCTTCTCGCCTTCCCGTTTGTCGACATCGGCGGCACGCCTTTCGGCGGCGCTCCCGGCACGATGGCGACGCCGCTCAAGCCGGTGATCGAAACCTATGCCCAAGGCACCCGGCGCCTGATCGTCCACGCCGTCTTCCTCTCCCCGCCCATGGCGGACGTCCCGCTCGGCGGCAAAATGGACAGCGCCCTCGGCGGCCTGGGCCGCTACTTCGGCATCAACGAGTCGGTCAACATCCGCGCCGACGTCGACTACGGTTCCCTCGAGGGGGGCGTATCCCCCGGCGCCTCGCGCGAGCCCGGAGGCGCACCGGCTTCTCTCCCGCCGGGGCAGCGCGCCATCGCAGATCGCGGCTCCGTCACCATCCATCGCTACGTGCCCAGCAAGCCGATCATCAACTGGTTCGACTTCGCGAGCTTCGACCGCAAGAAGACCGAAGGTTTCATCGCGCAAGGCTACGCCGACACTCGCCGGCACGACTGCCGGACCGCGGGGTGCACACAGGCGGCTTGACCGCGAAGCGAAAGGCTGGATCGGGCTGATCGCCGGATCAGTCGAGCAGGACGCACTCCGACTCGTCGCAGTCGTGTTGCTTGGTGTCCCGGAAGCCGCGCTCGATCAGGTGCGAAATATGCCGCCGATCGAAGTTGAGCAGCCCGACGGCGCCGCCCGCGAGATCGTCGTGGGGATGATAGCGGTGGATGATGACCTGCTTCAGCTGTTTGGCCTGCAACTGCTTCGCCAGCCAGTCGATGTCGACGGCGCCGGACACCTTGGGATCGCCACGGAGCTGCTCCAGCGCTCGCACTGTGGCGTTGATCCTCCTGGCGGCCGCGATGTTCTCGTTCATCACCTTGGCCCAGCCGATCACCTGCTGGCGGTAGCTGCTGTCGATCGTGCTCTGCAGGGTCGCCGTTGGAATCTCGCGCACGGCCGGATCGAGGTAGATCACGTGCAGCTCCTGGGCGCCGGCCTTGATGGCCAGGTTCAGCGGCGTGTTGAGCACCACGCCGCCGTCGACATGCGGCTCGGCGCCGATCATCACCGCCGGCAACACCCCGGGGATGGAGCTCGAGGCGAGGACGGCGAGAGGTCCCCTCTCGTCCGTCATGTCTTCATTCTCGAAAACCACCAGCTCCCCCGACTGATAGTTGGTGGCGGCCACGCGCAACCGCCGCGAGGAATTGCGGATGCTGGCAAAATCGATCTCTGCGATGATCTCGCGGTAGGGCTCGGTCCCCAGCAGCACGCTCACGTCGAGGAGGCTGGAGGCGCGCTGGAAGAAGTCTCCCGTGCCGATGGCAAAAGAAGACGCCCTGCGCAGCGCCTCGAAGAACAAGAAGGTGAAGTCGCCGGCCATCCTGGTGAAAGGTCGCAGAGGATCCGGAGCGTATGCCGCCGGGGTCAAGAGGTCGAGCGGGTTGCCGCGCAAGCGGAAGGCGCTGGCTACCGCCAGGCCAAACCGGTTGGCCATCCTGTCGAGCCAGACCTTCTCCAGGTTGGCGATCGCCGCCCGCCCGTTGGCGTCCCATTGCGACACCAAGAACGAGGCGTTGAAGGAGCCGATCGAAGTGCCGGTGAAAATCGCCGGCTCGAGCGGCCGCTCGCCAGCGGTGAACAGCGCCTTGAGCGCGCCCACTTCATAGGCGCCGCTGGCGCCACCGCCTGACAGGACGACTGCCGCGAGAGGCTTGCCAGGCACAGCCTGGACCGCTTCGCCATGGTCGCTCACCGGCATGACCATCGACATCTCCTTGGCCGCCGGGCTCATCCTCTCGGGTGGCCCGGCTCCCGAGCCTCCCCGACGGCGATACCGTTTTCATTATAACGCAGAACCTGGGAGAAGGACCGTCGGACGACCCCTAGACCTCTTTTGGCCCGGGGTGTCTATACCGTTTGAAATCAGAACTTGTTTAAATAACCTTAGTTCGGTGCAAAAGATGAGCGGCAAAGGCGAGCCGACGCATGCGGTGGTCATCTCCGGGGGCGGCGCCAACGGCGCCTACGCGGTCGGCGTCCTGAAGGCGCTGCTCAACGGCAAGACGCCTGCGTGCGGCAGCGCGCCCGCCCCCAAGATCTATGCCGGCACCTCGATCGGCTCCTTCACCGCCTCCTTCCTGGTCTCGCAGTGGGACACCTACGGCCCGGCGGCCACGGGAAACCTCGAACAGACCTGGCTCGAGAGGCTGGCCAGCAATCCGCCGCGCTATGGCAACGGCGCCCTCCGTTTCCGCGGCGACCTGCTCGAGCTGCTCGCGCCTTCCTCCTACCTGCCCAACCCGCTGCGCCCCTTTCTCAGGCTCGCCGGCGACACCGCCTATCTCGCCTGGGACGGGCTGCAGCGCCTCGTGCAAGCCCTCTTCTCGGAGGGCGGAGATCTTCGGCAGCGCGCCGCCGATCTGCTCGATCTCACCGCCTTCGTCTCGACCGAGCCGTGGCACGACTCCATCCGCGAGTCCATCGACTTCGCGCGCATCCGCAGCTCGACCCGCCAGCTCCGCATTGCCGCCACCAACTGGACCACGGGCGAGCTCAGGATCTTCAAGAACATCGAGATGACCGACCAGATGGGGCCGCTCGCCATCCGCGCCTCCTCCGCCATCCCCGGGATCTTCCCGCCGGCGATGGTCGGCGCCGAGCCGCACGTCGACGGCGGAGTGGTGATGAACACTCCACTCAAGCCGGCGCTCGAGGCCGGCGCTGACTTTCTCTCCGTGATCTATTTCGACCCGGACATTCGCGCCATCCCCCTCAATGCGCTGCACAGCGCCATCGGCACCAACGTTCGCGAGCAGCAGATTGCCTGGGCGCAGAAGGTCAACGACGACATCGAGGATGCGCGCGCCATCAACAAGGGCCTGGCGATGCTCGCTCACCTCGAGCGCGGAGAGGAGGTCTCCGACCCGCAGCTCGCGGCCCTCGCCCAGGTGCTCAGCAAGATCGTCGATCGCCTACGCTCCGCTACCAAGTACAAGCCGCTGACCATCCACCGCTACCACCCGCACGACGACCTCGCTGGCGGCTCCCTGGGACTGTTGAACCTCGACCGCAAGCACATCGAAGAGCTGATCGCGCGCGGCTTCTCCGACGCGGTGGCGCACGACTGCGCAGCGTCCAATTGCGTGTTGCTCACCCCGGAGGAACGCGAAGTGGCGGCCACACGGGCGGCTGAGCGGAGCGGAGGCGGAAATGCGTGACCTGATCAAATCAGCGTTCAGCTTCTCCTGGGTGATGACGCTCTTCGGCCTGCGCCAGGCGGGCGGCGTGCTGGCGCCGGGGGCGCCGAAACAGCCACCGCAGGACAGCGCCAGCGCCGCCTTCGACGCCGTCGCCGCGGCTGCCGGCGGGCAGCTCCAGGGCCCGCTCCGCGGCATCTTCGAGGGCGTCGACAAGCTGCAGCGCGGCTTGGTCGACCAGGCCTTCTCCCTGTTGCCGGCAATGACCGGCGCCGGGGGCGCCGCCGCCTCTCCGGCAGCGGGAGCGGCGCGAGCGCGCAGCGGCAGGCTGGATGCCAGCCGCTTCATCGTCCTGGGCGAGGGCCTCGCCGCGGGGATCGGGCACTTTTCCTTGAGCGAGGACTTGCAGAGCCAGAGCTTCCCGGCCCAGCTCGCGCGGCAGATGGGCGTCGCTTTCAACCAGCCGCTGCTGCAGGCCCCCGGCGCGGGCAACGTGCCCGGCTTTGCCGCGCGGCCGATCATCGTCCCCATGGCGCCGCAGACCACGGTGCGCAAAGACTTCCCTCCCGCGCCACCCGCGCAGTGGCTGTCGAACCTGGCGGTGCCCGGATTCACCCTGGCCGATGCGCTGGGCAGGCGGCCGGCGCCGCCGCTGATTCGCCGGGACGATTCGACCCAGACGTTGACCAACCTGATTCTCGGCCTGCCGGCGCTGCTCGGGAGCGGGACCGACGAGCTGCCCACCCAGCTGGAGCTGGCGCGTCAGGCCCGGGCGACGTTCACGCTGGTCGTGCTCGGCTATGGCGAAGCCGCCGCCGCCGCCGTGGCGGGCGATGCGGGGCGCCTGCCGGATGCCGGCTCCTTCCAGGCCGACTTCGCGCAGCTTTTCGCGGGGCTCAAAGAGTCTGGCGGGCAGGTCGTGGCCGCGACCATCCCCGATCCCCTCGACAGCGCCTATGTCTCGACGCTGGCGCAGGCCGCGCGCCTGGTGCACACCGAGCCGGCGTTCCTCGCCGAGGTGTATGAGCTGGCGGCGGATGACCTGCTGACCGTGTCCGGCCTGGTCGAGGTCGGTTTCCAGTTCACCGCCCACGACATTGGCAAGACCCTACCGGCGGGCTCCGTCCTCGCCGCCGGGACCGCCCGATCGATCAGCGCCGGCGTCGACCGGCTCAACGAGCAGCTCCGTGCAGCCGCCGGCGCACAGGATCTGCCGGTCTATGACCTGCACGGTTTCTTCCGCCGTGCGCGCCAGGAAGGGATCGCGGTCGGTTCCCGGCGGCTGACCGCCGACTTCCTAGGCGGCCTCTACCTGCTCAACGGCCTGTACCCCGGCGCCACCGCCCACGCGCTGATCGCCAACGAGCTGCTCGACTTCCTCGCCCAGCGCCTCGGCGCGAGCTTCGGCCGGATCGACGCGGCCGCCGTCCTGGCCGGCGATCCGCTGGGCATGGTGACGTTCCCGTCCGGTCCCAACGCCACCGAGGAGTTCAGGCGGCCCTTCACCCTGGCCGACTTCCCGCCGCCGCCGCCCGGGGGGCCGCCGCCGCAGCCGTGGCCGCTCGAGCACCCGGTCGGCATCGGCCTGCCGGAGCCGCAGAAGCTCGCGCAGCCGCTGGTGCTGCCCCCCGGCCTCGAGCAGGAGCTGCCGCTGGAGCGCCACGAGAGCTACGTCTGCGACGCCCTGCGTGCGCTGAGCTGCCCCGACGATCCACCGGGTCCGGGCGGGCTGCCGCCGCTCGGCCTGTGCGGCAACCTGATGTTCGGCGGGCTGTGCATGACCGGCAGCTATCTGGATGGCATCGTGCGCGTCAAGTTCTCGCCGCCGCAGAACGGCGTCAGCCACTTCGAGGTCTCTCTCCCCCAGGGGCTGCCGGGTGGGGACACCATCTTGAGCGCGCCGCTGTTCTACAAGCTGCCCGCGCTGCTCTACCTGGTCCGCGATTTCCCCGGCCTGGTGTCGGCGGGAGACCTCGATCTGGCGACCGGCATGGTGTCCAATGTACAGTTCTACTTCATATTCTTCAACACAGCCCTGGCCGCCCTGAAGAGCGTCAACCCCAACCTGCCCAGCGTGCCCATCCAGTGCCCGGGACCCTATGGCGCGGCAGCGGTCCGCTTCGATCAGCGCCCCGACGGTCTGCTCGACCTCACGTTCGAAGGCAGCGCCTTCCTGCCGCTGGGCACCAAGCTCGGCCCCGACCCGGTGCGCTGGCCGTTGCCGTTCAGCAACTCGCAACTGCAGTGCGTGGGGTTTCCGGCGCCCGCGTCCTCGCTCCATCCGCACATCCGACTGAGCACCAAGGCCGCGGAGACGAGCGCCAAGGCTGGCGCGGCGCCGAAGGTCCAGTTGAACAGCGTGCAGGAGCTCACCTGCTTCTCCCACAACAGTCCATTCGGCGATCACTTCGACCTCGACATTCCCGAGCTCGGAGGCCCGGCCACCGGCCGCTCTCACCTCGTGGGCCGGCTGCTGGTCCAGGTCGGCTATTCCCTGGTGAGCGGTTACGCGGCCCCGATCGCCATCTTTAGCTTGCCGCCCGGCGGTTTCCTCAGCACGCAGCCGCCCAACCCCTACGCCAAGGTCGGCGCAGCCATGGGCCTGCTCGGGCATGACGAGCAGTTGAAGTTCCCCAAACAGACCTACTCCTTGAACGACGTGTTCCTCGCCGACGATCCCTTCGACATTGCGGTCAGCGCGATTCAACTGGGGAGCGGACGTCTGATCGGCGACCTGCTCTATCGCGGCTTCATCGGTCAGGACGTGATCTTCGCCCTGGGCCAGCTCGAGCCGCGGACCCCGAAATCGTCGTTCGGCTTTCGCGGTCCGGCCTCCTTGGTGCGCGACGCCAGCGGCGAGCTCCACTTCCGTTTCGAGGGCGAGGTCCTCATCCCCTATCCCGCCGGGTTCAAGTTCCCGCAGCCCGACCTGCGGAACACCTTCGTCGTGCGCGCGAACTCGCGGCTCGACCCGTTCCTGTGGCTGGACGCGATCGAGTCCGCCGCGGCAGGAAGCATCTTGAAGCGGGGGGGGGAGCAGAACGTTGTCGCCTCGACCGGTGCGGTGTTCTCCTACAAGTACTCGATCCCCTCCGATCCGGTGCGGGACCAGGCCGCTTTCGAGTACACCAACCACACCCAGGGCAGCAGCTTCCAGATGCGCGGCCTCGCCTGGGTGAGCTTCCTGAAATCCCACTCGGGGGCGGCGCGGCGGGGCGAGGTCGATACAGTGACCTTCACCGGCTACGGCAGCTGGAGCCAGGATCCCGGACCTGCGCCGCACGTCGCGACGGTCCAGATCTCGACCTCCCGCAAGGCGCCCTACGTGAGCATCCAGATCGACGGCGGCGAGACCTCGAACGTCAATACCAAACCGGCCAACATGGAGGATGCGCGCCCTTAGGGGCCTCGCACAGGGAGGCAAGACATGAGACAGCTCACCAAATGGCGCGCGCGGTTCGCCGTCGTGCTCGGCGCGGGGCTCACGGTGGGTCCCGCGGCCTGGGCGGGCAACGGCCACTTCCTCCACGGCGTCGGCGCCGTCAACAGCTCGATGGGGGGGGTGTCGACCAGCCTGCCGGTCGAGGTGGTCGGGGTGCTCAACGACAACCCGGCGCTGCTCACCGAGTTCGACGGCTACCAGGTCGTCTTCGGCGCCGAGGTCTTCAAGGACGGTCCGCAGGCCACGGCCACGTTCGTCAATTCGCCAGCCGCCCCGAACGGCTCGTTCACCACCAAGGGCGCCACCCAGCCGGGGGTGCTCCCGGCCTTCGGCCTGGTCTATCACCCCCCCTCGGCACCCTGGGCGGTCGGCTTCGGCCTGCTGGCGGTGGCCGGCTTCCGCACCGACTGGCCGCAGGACTCGACCAACCCGATCTTCGCGCCGCAGCCGAACGGCTTCGGCGCGGTCAAGACCGACCTGGCGATCACCAAGATCCCCTTCTCGCTCGCCTACCGGGTCAACCCGGACCTCGAGCTCGGCGCCAGCCTCGCCCTCTACCAGGGCGGACTGGCGATCTCGCCGCTGCCGCCGGCGGTCCCTAGCTGCACCGGCTCGACGTCGAGCGGCCGGGCCGTCGACTGCTTCTATGCGCCGGCCGAGAACGTGGTCCACACCTACGCTCTGGCCGCCCAGATCGGCCTGCAATACCATCTCGGTGGCCCGTGGAGCGTGGGGTTCTCCTACACCAGCCCGCAGCACTTCGGGACCTACGTCTGGAACTCGTTCGACGCCCTGCCCTACATCAAGACCCCGACGGGAACGGTCCCCAATCCCAATTTCGGCGCCGCCCGCCATGTACGCTGGCAGCTGGACGGCCCTTGGCTTGCCGCGGCCGGCATCGGCTACCGCCCCAATCCGCAGACCAAGGTCGGCCTCGACGTGCGCTGGGTCGCCTACAGCTCCGACAAGGGGGCCGGCGGCCCGGGCGGCTTCAAGCCCGACCGCTCGCTCAACGACATCGGCTGGCGCGACATCTGGGTGGGTGCGGTCGGAATCGAGTACAAGGCGACGCCGAAGCTCACCCTGCGCGGCGGCTTCAACTACAGCCAGACGCCGATCCGCAGCCAGGTCGCCTTCACCAGCCTGGGGACGCCGCCGACCTTCACGGACCACTACTGCGTCGGCCTCGGCGTCAACCTGACCAACCATCTCGAGGCCAACCTGGCCGCCTACTGGGCGCCGCGGCACTCGGTTTCGGGGCCCTTGCTGACGGCGTTCGCCGTCGCGGCACCGCAGAACCTGAGCCAGGAGATCGTTCCCGGCGGCACCTTCACCATCTCGGAGCAGATCGTCTCGGCGCTCGTCTCGCTCAGCTTCCGCTTCTGAGGCGGTGCACCGCGGCGCCAGCACACGGAGGCAGCCATCATGTCCGAGCACCTCGCCAACTCCAGCGGCCAGCTGCGATCTGAATACGAGACCATCGTCGTCGGCTCCGGCTACGGCGGCGCGATCACCGCGGCCCGCCTGGCCGAGAGCGGGCGGCCGGTCTGCATCCTCGAGCGCGGGCGCGAGTGGATTCCGGGCGACTTCCCGGACACCGGAGAGAAGCTGGCCGGCGCGGTGCGCCGCAAGGGCAATCCGCTCGGCCTCTTCGACTACTACCTGTGCAAGGACATCGACGTGCTCAAGGGGAGCGGGTTGGGCGGGTCGTCGCTGGTCAACGCCAACGTCGCCCTGCGTCCCGATCCGGAGGCGTTCGCCGACCCGCGCTGGCCCAAGCTCTACCGCGACCTCGCCGCCTCCGGCGAGCTGTGGGCCTACTACCAGCGGGCCGAGCAGATGCTGCACGTCGGCCCGCACCCCAAGGCGCTCGAGCTCACCAAGGTGCAGATGATCCAGAAGGCGACGGCGAAGCTGACCGACTACAAGTTTGGTCCGCTCAACATCGCCGTCAACTTCGATGTCGACGGCCCGAACCACGTCGGGGTGCAGCAGAAGAAATGCATCAACTGCGGCGACTGCATCACCGGCTGTAACGTCACCGCCAAGAACACTCTGTATATGAACTATCTGCCCTACGCCCGGCAGAAAGGGGCGGAGATCTTCACCCAGATCGAGGTGCGCAAGATCGCCGCGCGGCCCGGAGGCGGATACACCATCACCTATCGCCACAACCAGGCCGACAAGACGGGCGAGGAGCGGACGCTCGGAGCCAAGCAGGTCGTGCTGTCGGCCGGCACGCTCGGCTCGACCGAGATCCTGCTGCGCTCGGTCGCCGCCGGCCTCGCCGTCTCCGGGCGCCTGGGCGAGGGCTTCAGCGGCAACGGCGACTTCCTCGCCCTGGCCTACAACGGCGCCTACCGCACCAACGTGCTCGGCTACGGCAACCACCCCGAGTCGGAGCGGGCGCAGGTGCAGCCGGGTCCGACCATCGTCAGCGCCATCCAGTACGACCGCGGCAAGCCGCTCGACCAGCGCATCACGCTCCAGGACTTCACCACCTTCCCGAGCGGCCTGGTCGATACCTTCCGCTATGCCCTGCCGCCGCTCGCCTTGACCACTGGCAAGGGCACCCACTGGGGGCACGTGGTCGCCCATGCCGAGCGCGTGGGGCGCGACCTCGTGGGCTGGAACCCCGAGGGCGCCGCCAATCACTCGATGGTCTACCTGGTGATGGCGATCGATCACGGCGCCGGCCGCATGACCCTGGGCGGCGACGACAAGCTGCAGATCACCTGGCCGGACCTGCTCAAGGACCCGATCTTCGACAAGGTCAAGGCGGCCCTCCTGGCGCACGCCCAGACCTTGGACGCCACCTACGTCCACCTCGGGCGCTTCAATCCGTGGACGCTGCGCAACAACCTGGTCACCGCTCATCCGCTGGGCGGCTGTCATCTCGCCGAGAGCGCCGACCGCGGGGTGGTCGACGTCGACGGCACGGTCTTCGACGGCAAGGGCGGCGTGCATGCCGGCCTCCACGTGGTCGACGGCGCCATCATCCCGATGGCCCTGGCCGTCAACCCGTTCATCACCATCTCCGCCTTCGCCGAGCGGATCGCCGAGCGGCTGGCGGCGGCGCCTGGCGGCGGTTGACGCCCTTGGCGGCGGTTGACGGCGGCAGTCTGCATTGGAGGGGCGGCGTCTGCCTTGGAGGGCCGGCGTCAGTCAGGTAAGCTCTGCTGGAAGTCCTAGGACCACGGTGCCTGGCCTGGGATGCGCTCTCCGCGGTGAACCCTTTTTGGTCCGAGCTTCCTATACCGTTTCCCATGAGGATTTCCTTAAATAGCTGCCAGACCGTCCCGCGAGAAAGGCGTTGTCGTGGAGCAGGAGAGATCGACAGGATCTGAGCAGGAGGCGGCGCCGCCGCGAGCACCGCGAGCACGACCGACGATCGAGCCCAGCAAAGATCGCCGGGATGGCGGCAAGGGCAAGAAGCGATGGCTCTATGGCCTGGCGCTCGCCCCGGTCGTGGCGGGGGTGGGGGCATGGCTGGGGCTCGACGCTCTCGACCGCAAGGGGCGCGAGTTCTATGCCGCCGGGCGCCGGGTGGTCGGCCATCTGGGCGCCTTGGCGGCGGCGGCGCGGGCGCGCGACAGCATGGCGATAACGCGCTTCTTCAGCCCGGCCTTCCGCGGCGGCCCGCTCGGATTCAACGGCCTGGCTCCGGCAGCGGCAAAGGACGGGGTCGAGCTTCACCGCTTCACGGCCGGAGTCGGCGCATCGCCGTCGTCGTCAGAGGCCCCGGCGCCGGGCGGGCGCGCGGCGGTGGCGGCGGAGTGGCAGCAGTACCTCGCCGGGTTCGAGCGCATCGAAGAGGTCGGCATCCACCTCGACCGGGTGGAGGAATGGGAGCCCGGCGGCGCGATGACGGCGACGGTGCGGTTCGAGCTCATCGGCACGCCGCACGGCGCCCCCCATCCGGGCATCGACCGGGCGATCTGGCGCATGCGCTTCGGACGGGTGGAGAGTCAGCGCGGCAGGAAGAGAACCGCCGGGCCGGGGAGCCTCGATAGCCCCGGAGAGGACGGCGAGCGGCCGCTCGACCCCTTCCGCGGCGAGGAGGAGGTGCCCGCGGGCGCGGCGGCGCGCCTGGCTCCGGAGACGCCGGAGACGGCGGAGCTCGAGATCCTGGAGGCGTCGCTGGTCGAGGGCGAGCGGGTGATCTCCGAGCGGCCGCAGTTCGTCGACGTGGCGCGCCAGGCCGGGGTCGATTTCGTGAACCGGCACTACCCGGCCTTCCTCGACCCGGCGCTGCCTTTCGGCATGATCCGTTACGGGCCGGGCGGCATCACCGCTGTCGACTACGACAACGACGGCTTCCACGATCTCTTCATCCCCGACGGCGTGGCGTCGAAGCTGCTGCGCAACCGGGGCGACGGCACCTTCGAGGACGTCACCGAGAGTGCGGGGCTCGGCGGCCTCGACGGCGTCTCGGTGGCGGTCTTTGCCGACTACGACAACGACGGCTGGAAGGATCTGTTCGTCAGCCGCACGTTCGGCCCCAACCAGCTGTTCCACAATAACGGCGACGGCACCTTCACCGACGTCACCGCGGGCTCCGGCCTGGGCGAGGACTGCTGCACGACGGTGGCCTCGTGGGGCGACTACGACAACGACGGCTGCCTCGACCTCTACCTCGGGCGCTACCTCGATCCGCGCCGGGCCATCCCGACCACCTTCTATGCCCGCAACGGCGAGCCCAATCGGCTCTATCACAATAACGGCGACGGCACCTTCACCGACGTCACGGCCCAGGCCGGGGTCGGCGATACCGGCCTCTGCCTGGGGACGGCCTGGGGCGACTATGACGGCGACGGCCGCGCCGACCTCTTCGTGGTCAACGATTTCGGCCGTTGCACGCTCTACCACAACAATGGCGACGGCACCTTCGAGGACGTCACGGTGGCCGCCGGCGCGTTGGCCTACGGCGCCGGCATGAACGCCTCCTTCGCCGACTACGACAACGACGGCCGGCTCGACCTCTACACCACCGACATCCGCTCCGAGCACGGCTGGTTCGCGGCGCCTCCGACCGTCGGCCGCTACATGGCCAACTCCTTCAAGCAGGGGGTCTGGCGCACCGACATGCCGCTCTACTTTCAGATTTTTCGCCAGTCCGGTCTCGACTTCGTCGACATCTTCCGGCAGATGGCGGCGGGAAACCACCTCCTGCACAACCGCGGCGACGGCACCTTCGAGGACTTGGGCGTGGCGGCGCGCGCCAACCCGGTCGGCTGGTTCTGGGGCGCTGTCTTTGCCGATTTCGACAACGACGGCTGGCTCGACCTCTACTGTGCCGACGGCTGGGTCTACAACGAGCCGGGGACCGAGATCGAGCTCGAATTCCTGAATGGCGTGGTCGGCCGGCAGAAGGATTACAAGCGCGGCGTCTTTTTCGATCCGCGGAACTTCGGCGGCCGCTCCTGGCACGGCTGGGAGCGCAATCGGCATCTCCGCAACGAGGGCGACGGCACCTTCCGCGAGATTGGCCGAGGCGCCGGCACCGACCTGGTCGCCAACAGCCGCGGTGTGGCGGTGGCCGACTTCTGGAACCGCGGTGCGCTCGACCTCGCGGTCGCCGCCTCGGGCGGCCGCCACGCCTTGCTGCGCAACGAGATCGGCTCCCGCCGCCACTGGCTGCAGGTGGAGCTGGTCGGGACGCGCAGCAACCGCGACGCGGTCGGCGCTCGGGTCTCGGTGGCGAGCGGCGGCAGCGCGCCGCTGCGCCAGCTGCGCGAGGTGGCGGCGGGCGACGGTTACGCTTCGCAGAGCGCGCTGCGCCTGCATTTCGGCCTGGGCGATGCCGCGGTGGTCGACGAGCTGACCGTCCGCTGGCCCGCCTCGGGGACGGTCGAGACCTTCCGCGACGTCGCGGCCGACCGCATCGTGGAGCTGACCGAGGGGAGCGGGAGCCTGGTCGAGAAGCGCTACGATCAAGCGCGGGCAGTGACCCGCGCGCCTGACCAAGCGCGGGTAGGGACCCGCGCGCCTGATTAGATTGCGCGGGTTGGGACGTAGCGCCCCAGGGAGTCCGATCGCCAGAGTCAGCAGCATGGGTCCACAAGCCAAGCGCATCGTCGCCGCGCTCGGGGCGCTCGCCGCCCTGCTGCTCGGAATGACCTCGCCGACCGCCGGCGGTGTCCGCGGGGCTGGCGGGGCTGGAAGCGGCACGCCCGCCGGCACGGAGCCAGGTCCGCCGGCCGCGGGAGCGACGTCCGCCGCGGCCTCCCCCAAGACCGGCGCGGGCGGCAATCAGGCGGCGGGGGCGGCGGGCGGGCGCTGGTTCGAGGACGTGACGCGGCGGGCAGGCCTGGCGGTCAAGCACCACAACCGGGTGTTTCACAACCCCTATGCCGAGATCATGGCCGGCTACACGGCGCTCGGCGCGGCGGCGGCGGTTGGCGACTACGACGGCGATGGCTTCGAAGACATCTTCGTCACCGACTCGGCCGAAGGGGGCAAGAACCACCTCTACCACAACAACGGCGACCTCACCTTCACCGACGTTGCCGAGCAGGCCGGCGTGGCCGACGGCAACGATGCCGAGAACGCCACCGCCGACGCGCTCTGGTTCGACTACAACAACGACGGGCGCCCCGACCTGCTGGTGGTGCGCTTCGGTCACAGCAAGCTCTACGAGAACCTGGGCAATGGCAAATTCAAGGACGTCACCAAGCAGGCGGGCCTCGACCGCTACATGAACAGCATCTCCGCCATCGCCTTCGACTACGACCACGACGGCTATCTCGACCTGTTCATCGGCAACTACTTCCAGCCCGTCAATCTCTTCCATCCCTCGACGCCGCGCTTCTTTCCCGAGAGCTTCGAGACCGCGAACAACGGCGGCGGGGTGGTGGTCTACCACAACAACGGCGACGGCACCTTCACCGACGTCACCGACAAGGTCGGTCTCAAGACCAGCGGCTGGACCCTCGACCTCGGCCACGGCGACGCCAACAACGACGGCTGGGACGACCTCTACGTGGCGTGCGACTTCGGGACCGATCGGTTTTTCCTCAACAACGGCGACGGCACCTTCACCGACAAGACGCAGACCGCGATCGGCTTCGACACCAAGAAGGGGATGAACGCCGAGTGGGGCGACTACGACAACGACGGCTGGCTCGATATCTTCGTCACCAACATCACCGACGACTACATGCGGGAAGGCAACTTCCTCTGGCACAACAACGGCAACCTGACCTTCACCGACGTGTCGCGCGAGACCGGCACCTACGAGACCGGCTGGGGGTGGGCGGCCAAGTTCTTCGACTACGACAACGACGGCTGGCTCGACCTCTACGTGGTCAACGGCTGGGTCTCGGCCGGCCCGGAGAGCTACGTGCCTGACATCTTCGAGATGATCGTGCGGCCGAACGTCGACCTGGCGGATGCCCGCAGCTGGCCGCCGATGGGCAAGAAGAGCCTCTCCGGCTACGAGAAGAAGAAGCTCTTCCACAACGAGCACGGCCAGCTGTTCCGCAACGAGGCGGCCCGCCACGGACTCGACTCGACCCGCGACGGGCGCGGCATCGCGGTGGCGGATTTCGACAACGACGGGCGCCTGGACCTCTTCGTGACCAACGCCAACGACGAGCCGTACCTCTACCACAACGTGCTGCCGACCGGCGCCCACTGGGCCGAGTTCCAGCTCGAGGGGCGCAAGTCCAACCGCGACGCGGTCGGGACGCGGCTCTACCTGACTACCGGCGGCCGCCGGCTGCTGCGCTTCGTCGACGGCGGCAACGGCTTTGCCTCGCAGAGCACCAAGCGCGTGCACTTCGGGCTCGCCGGCGCGGCCACCGTCGACCAGCTCGAGGTGCTGTGGCCCTCGGGCCTGCGCCAGACCTTCTCCGGCTTCGCCGCCGATCACCTCTACCGCATCGTCGAGGGCCAGCCGGCGCTGACCGCGTGGCAGCCCCGCCCCTCTCCCCCTGGACCACGTCCCGCCCCTCGCGAGGTGAAGCAACGATGAAACGGACCGCCTTAGGGACCGCCGTAGCGGCATGGAGCCTTCTGGCGTTGGGATTGGGCAGCATGGCCGCCGCCGCGGCCTCGCCGTTCGAGGATGGCGTCAAGGCGCTGGCGGCAGGCGACGCGCAGGGGGCGCTGCGCCAGATGGAGGCGGCGGTGGCGGGCGAGCCGGAGAACGTCCGCTACGTCTCCGAGTACCGGCAGGCGGTGATCAAGACCGGCTCCTACGACCGCGCGATCGACTTCTTCGAAAAGCTGGTCAAGGATCACCCGGAATCGGCCAACGCCTGGCTCAACTACGGCTACGCCTACGTCGACAAGATCCCGGCGGCCGGCGCGATCACCCAGGTCATCCTGGCCAACAACGCCCTCACACGCTTCTCGCGCTCGATCGAGATCAAGCCCACCTGGCTGGCTCTCTACACCCGCGGCAACAGCTATCTCTACTGGCCGAAGATCTTCGGCCGCGCCCCCCTCGGAGTGGCCGATCTCGAGCGCGCGCTCGCCATGTCGAAGAACGAGCCCAAGCGCGTCTACCACGTCCACGCCTACGTCGCCCTGGGCGACGCCTACGTCAAGACCGACCAGCCGGAGAAAGCGCGGGCGATCTGGCAGGAAGGGGCAGGGGCTAAGCTCTTCCCCGACGAGCCCCAGCTCAAGGCGCGCCTGGCGCGCCAGGGAGAGGAGCTGGAGAGCTACATCAACGACCAGCTCGACCCCAACAAGCGCGTCGATACCAATCTGCGCGAAGTATGGGAGGCGCGGTGAGCGGCGGAGGCGAGGCATCGGGCCCAGGCGTGGCGCGGCTGGCGCGCCGGGGGCCAAGGCGGCGCCGGGCAATGGCCGTTGCCGCGGGCTGGCTGCTGCTGCTGGCACCGCTGCCCTCGTTCGGCCCGGCGTCGGCCGCACCGGCCGCCGCCTCTCCGTCGGCAGCGGCAGCCGCCGCCTCTCCGCCGGCAGCGGCAGCCGCCGCGCCCGCCGGCGCCTCGCCGCCCGCAACGACAGCGGCCACGGCAGCCCGAGCGGAGAAGGGCATCGGTCCGATCCGTTTCGAGGAGATCGGCGCCAAGGCGGGAGCGCGGCTGCTGCACCATACGCGGCGCTTCTCGGGCAAGCACGCCGACGTGCTCGCGATGTTCACCTCGGGCGGTGCGGCGGTGGCGGTCGGCGACTACGACAACGACGGCTTCGACGACCTCTTCGTGACCGACTCCGAAAGCGGCCGCGGCAACCACCTGCTGCACAACAACGGCGACATGACCTTCACCGAGGTCACCGAAAAGGCGGGCGTGGCCAAGGGCAACGACCCGGGGACGATCGTTTCCGACGCCCTCTGGTTCGACTATGACAACGACGGCCGCGAGGACCTGCTGGTGGCGCGCTTCGGCACGCCGCTGCTCTATCACAACGAGGGCAACGGCAAGTTCCGCGACGTCACCGCCGCCTCGGGGCTCAACAAGTTCGCCAACACCATCGCGGTGATCGCCTTCGATTACGACAACGACGGCTACCTCGACCTGCTGTTTGGAAACTATTTCAAACCGGTCAACCTGTTCGACCTGAAGGACCCGCACGTGCTGCCCAACAACCTCGACCAGGCCGACAACGGCGGCGGCGTGACCCTGTGGCGCAACATGGGCAACGGCACCTTCGTCGACGTCACGGAGAAGGCGGGCCTGGGCAGGCACACCGGCTGGACGCTCGACGTCGGGCACGGCGACTTCAACAACGACGGCTGGCAGGACATCTACCTGGCCGACGACTACGGCACCGACCGGCTGTTCCTGAACAACGGCAACGGCACCTTCCGCGAGGTCACCGAGGAGGCGATCGGCTTCGACACCAAGAAGGGGATGAACGTCGACGTCGCCGACTACGACCGCGACGGCTGGCTCGACATCTACGTCACCAACATCACCGACGAGTACATGAAAGAGTGCAACATGCTTTGGCATAACAACGGCGTCGACGCCGCCGGCAGGCTGACCTTCACCGATCTGTCGCGCGAGACCGGGACCTGCTCGACGCTCTGGGGGTGGGCGGCGAAGTGGGCCGACTTCGACAACGACGGCTGGGTCGACCTGGTGGCGGCCGACGGCCTGCGCTCGGCGGGGCCGAAGAACTACATCCCGGTGCTGCTCGAGATGATCATCACTCCCGGGATCGACTTCACCGACGTCAACAGCTGGCCCGACATCGGCGACATGAGCTGGAGCGGCTTCCAGCGCAAGAAGCTGTTCCGCAACTTGGGCAGCCAGGCGTTCAAGGAGATGGCGCACGAGGCCGGGGTCGACAACGACCTCGACGGACGCGGCATCGGGGTCGCCGATTTCGACAACGACGGCAGGCTCGACTACGTCCAGACCAACGCCAACCAGCCGTCGCTGCTCTATCGCAACGTCACCTCGCCCGTCGGCAACTGGATCGAGCTCAAGCTGGTCGGCACGCGCTCCAACCGCGACGCGATCGGCGCGCGGGTGACCGCCAAGGCGGGCGGCGCCCTGCTCATCCGCGAGGTCGACGGCGGCAACGGCTACTCGAGCCAGAGCTCGAAGCGCGTGCACATCGGCCTCGGCACGGCGGCGAAGATCGACAGCCTGGAGATCCGCTGGCCGAGCGGCCTGCGCGAGCAGGTGACGGTGCCGATCAATCGCATCTCCTACGTCAAGGAGGGGAGCGGCGTGGTGGAGAAGGCGGAAGCGCTGCGCCCCCTGCCGCCGGCGGGGCCGGGGACCGAAAAGGAGCGAGGGGCGCCGAGCCCATGAGATCGCCGCGCTCGCAGAGCGCCGAAAGAGCACCTCGGGCGACCCCCTTGCCGCCCGCCGGGAGGCTCGCGGGAGGGGCCGGCGCACTGGCGGGTGGCTGGCTGATTCGCGCGGTGATCCTTCTTCTTCTGCTTCCGCTCTTGGCCGCGGCAAGAGGGGGGGTCGCCCCGGCGGAGAGCCGGGAGGAGGCGATCTGGCAGCACCGCAACCTGGGCAAGGCGTTCTACGAGAACCCGACCACCCAGCAGCAGGCGGTCGCGGAGCTCGCCAAGGCGCTGGCGCTGGCGCCCGAGTCGGCGCGCGAACGGCTCAACTACGGCCTTGCCCTGCTCAAGGCAGGCAAGACGGCCGAGGGGATTGCCGAGCTCGAGCGGGTGCAGAAGCAGGCCCCGGCCCTTCCCCATACCTGGTTCAATCTGGGGATCGCCTGGAAGCGGGCCTCGGAGTACGACAAGGCGACCGCCCAGCTCGAGCGCATGGCCGAGCTGGCGCCGGAGGAGCCGATCACCCTCTACAACCTCGGCGCGCTCTACAAGCTGGCCGGCAAGGGCGAGGCCTCGCTCGCCCAGTTCGAGGCGGCGGCGCGGCTCGCGCCGCAGCTGGCCGGCCCGCACTTCCAGCTCTACAACGCCTACAAGCAGGCCGGCCGCGCCGACGACGCTGCCCGCGAGCTGGCGATCTTCCAGGAAATCAAGAAGCGCCAGGCCGGTGCCGCGGTCCCCGAAGACCTCGAGTGGAGCTTCTACGCCGAGATCTACGACCCCGCCGAGGAGCGCCTGCCGGGCAACCCGGCGGCGGCGGCCGAGGCCGCGGCGGCGGCCGTGCCCATCACCTTCGCCGACCGCGAGCTGGCGCGCGGCCTGCAAACACTGCAAACAGACGGCGCCGGCGCCGGCGTGCTGGCGCTCGACGTCGACGGTGACGGCCGGGCGGCAGTCCTCGCCTGGTCGGCGGCCGGCGTCTGGCTCTGGCGGCCCGGCGCGGCGGCCGCGGTGCCGGCCCCGGGGCTGGAAGCGCTCAGGGGGGTCGTCGCGGTGGCGGCCGGCGATTTCAACAACGACGGCCTGCCCGACCTGTGCCTACTCACCGAGACCGGCGCCCGTCTCTACGTCAATCGCGGCGGCCGCTTCGAAGAGAGCCCGGCGCGCCTGCCGGCGGGGCGCTACCGCAAGGCGGTCTGGCTCGACTACGACCACGACTACGACCTCGACCTGATCCTGCTCGGCGACCACTCGGCGCTGCTGCGCAACGACGGCGCGGCGGGGTGGAGCGACCGCACGGCAGACTTCCCGTTCGCCGCCGGCAGGGCGCTCGACGCCGCCGTGCTCGACCTGGTCGCCGACAGCCCGGGGCTCGACCTCGTGGTCAGCTACGAGGACCACCCGGGCGTCATCTACCGCGACCGCCTGGCCGGACACTTCTCCGCCGAGCCGCTGCCGGCGCTGCCCGCCGGAGCGCGCTCGCTCATCGCCGAGGACCTGGACAACGACGGCTGGACCGACCTAGCGGCGGTCGCGCCGGCTGCGCTGGCTGCGCTGGCTGCGAATACCGCGCCTGCCGGCGCGGCGCCGCCCGCGGCCCCCCTCGTCTTGCTGCGCAATCGCCAGGGGCAGCTCGAACGTTGGACCGCGGGCGGCCCGGCGCCGGCGGCTGGCGAGGGTCTGGCGCCGGGCGAGGGACCGGTGGCGATCGCGGTTGCCGATCTGGCGAACCGGGGCGCGGCCGACCTCGTCGCCGTCGGCGCCAGGGGCGCCGTCTACCGGCTGGAGGGGGGCCGCCTGGCGCCCGCCGCCGCCCTCCCTGCGCTCGCCGGCCTGCGCGCCGTCGCAGCCGCGGATTTCGATGGCGATGGGCGGCAGGACCTGGCGGTGGTTCGCGCCGACGGGTCGCTGCACCTGCTGCGCAATACGACCGCGACGGCCAACCGCTGGCTGGCGGTGCGGCTGGTCGGGGTCCGCAACCCCAAGCTGGCGGCCGGCGCCCGGGTCGAGGTCAAGGCCGGCTCGAGCTACCAGAAGCGGCTCTACCGCGGCACGCCGCTGGTCTTCGGCATGCGCGGGCGCGAGCGCGCCGACACCGTGCGCATCACCTGGCCCAACGGCCTGATCCAGAACGAGACCCGGCAGGCGGCGGCGCAGGCATATCTGTTCAAGGAGGCGCAACGGCTCTCCGGCTCCTGCCCGATGGTCTTTACCTGGAACGGCCGGCGCTTCGAGTTCATCACCGACGTGCTGGGAGTGGCGCCGCTCGGCGCCAGCTCCGGCGACGGCACCTTCTTCCCGGTCGATCACAACGAGTGGATCGCCATCCCGGGCGAGGCGCTGCTGCCGAGCGCCGGCCGCTACGAGGTGCGCATCACCGAGGAGCTGCACGAGGTGACCTACCTCGATCAGGTGCGGCTGCTGGCCCTCGACCACCCGGACGGCCTCGAGGTCTACACCAACGAGAAGTTCAAGAGCCCGCCCTTCCCCGAGTTCCGCCTCTACGGGGTCGAGCGGCGCATCTACCCGCGGCGAGCGGTCGACGACCAGGGGCGCGACGTCCTCCCTGCCCTGCTGCGCCGCGACGGCGTCTATCCCGACGGGTTCCGCCGCACCCCCGTGGGCGTCGCCGAGCTGCACGCACTCGAGCTTGACTTCCCTCCGCCCGCTGCGCCCCCGCCGCGCACCGGCGGGGCGCGGGCGGCGGCGGACGGCGCGGTGCTCTACCTGACCGGCTGGGTCGACTGGGCCGACGGCAGCACCTTCCGCGCCGCCTCCCAGGAGAGCGCCGCGGGGCTGCAGCTGCCGCGGCTCGAGGTCAAGGACGCCGCCGGTCGCTGGCGGACAGCCGTCGAAGACATGGGGATCCCGGCCGGCAAGCCGAAGACCATCGCCGTCGACCTGACCGGCAAGTTCCTGTCCGAGTCGCGCGCGGTGCGGATCGTCACCAACCTATGCGTCTACTGGGACGAGATCTTCCTCGGCGAGCGCGGCGCGCCGCCGGAGGCCAGGTTGACCGAGGCGCCGCTGCGCTCGGCCGAGCTGCGCTTCCGCGGCTTCTCGCAGCCGGTCGTCGACCCCGAGCGCCGGCAGCCGGAGGCGTTCGACTACCAGCAGTGGATGGCGGTGTCGGCGTGGAACCCGACGCCGGGGATGTACACCCGCTACGGCGACGTGCGGCCGCTGCTCGCGGCGGTCGACGACCGGCTGGTCATCCTGGGCTCGGGCGACGAGCTGCGGCTGCGCTTCGCCGCCGCCGGCCTGCCGGCGCTGCCGGCCGGATGGCGGCGCGATTTCTTGCTCGACGTCGACGGCTGGGCCAAGGACGGCGACGCCAACACCGCCTTCGGGCAGAGCGTCGAGCCGCTCCCCTTCCACGCCATGTCACAGTACCCCTATCCGGCTGCCGAGAAGTTTCCCGACGATGCCGGTCACCGGCTCTACCGCGAGCACTACAACCGCCGCCCGGCCCTGCGCCTGGTGCGTTCGCTCGCGCCGGAGCCGCAGAAGGAGACTAAGAGATGAGAGATCGAGCGTTGACTCTTGCCGCGGTCCTCTTCGTATTGCTGCTGATCAATACCGCCTACATCGCGGCCCTGCCGTCGCCGACGGTCTTCTACATGGGCAACGTCGCGCTGCATCTGGCGCTCGGCCTGGCGCTCGCCGGCGCGCTCTGGTTCTTGTTGCTGCGCGAGCGCCGGGCGGGCGCTCTTGGAGCAGCCGCCGACCGGACTCCGGCGGGGGGCGCCGCGGCGGCCGCGCCTCGTCTGCCGCGCGCGGCGCTGGCGCTGTTCGCCGCGGCCCTGGCGGCCGGGCTGGCCCTGGTCGTCGTGGGCAACGTCACCCAGACCCGCTGGCTGCTTTGGACGCACATCGTGGCCGCGTCGCTGGCGGTCGTCGCCTTCGTGCCCTACGTGGTGCGCTTAGGCCGCCGCTTCCTGAGCGCGCCGAGCGCGGCCGCCGGGTGGGGCGGCGAGCGCGCCGGGCGGCTCTTTGCGCGCGCCTTCTGGGCTGCCGCCGCGCTGCTGGTCGTCCTGCCGGCGGCGGCGATCCTCTACCGGCGGGCGGTCCCCGACCCCGCCCAGCGCATCCGCAATCCGACCGTGGTGCCGGTGTCGATGAACCAGGAAGGCGGCGGTCCGCACTCGCCCTTCTTCCCCTCGTCGGCCAAGACCAACGTCGGCGGCATCATCCCCGCCAACTTCTTTACCGAATCCGACACCTGCGGCGAGTGCCACAAGGACATCTACCGCCAGTGGAGCAGCTCGGTCCACCACTTCGCCTCGTTCAACAACCAGTTCTACCGCAAGTCGATCGAGTACATGCAGGACGTGGTCGGCACCCAGCCCAGCAAATGGTGCGCCGGCTGCCACGACCATGCGGTCTTCTTCAACGGCCGCTTCGAGCGGCCGATCAAGGAGCAGATCGACACCACCGAAGCGCGCGCCGGCCTCGCCTGCACCTCCTGCCACGCCATCACCCACGTCGACAGCTCGATGGGCAACGGCGATTACACGATCGCTTACCCGCCGCTGCACGAGCTGGTGGCCAGCCGCAACCCGCTTCTCAAGCGGGTCAACCACTTCCTCACCTATCTCAATCCCGGTCCGCACAAGCAGACTTTCATGAAGCCGTTCATGCGCGCCGACTCGGCGGAGTTCTGCTCGAGCTGCCACAAGGTCCACCTCGACGTGCCGGTCAACGCCTACCGCTGGTTCCGGGGCTTCAACGACTATGACGCCTGGCAGGCCAGCGGGGTCTCCGGCCAGGGAGCGCGCTCGTTCTACTACCCCAAGGAGTCGAAGAACTGCGCCGGCTGCCACATGCCGCTGGTGCCGTCGCAGGACCCCGGCAACCATGACGGCCAGGTCCACTCCCACCGCTTCGCGGCCGCCAATATGGCGGTGGCTTACGTCAACCACGACGCCGAGCAGCAGAAGGAAGTCGAGAAGTTCCTCAAGTCCGGATTCATCACCGTCGACATCTTCGCCGCCGCGCCCGAAGAGAGCCAGCCGGGCGCCGTGGCGATGGTGCGGCGCGCCGACGAGCCGCCGCGCGCTGAATCGAGCTTCGCGGTGGGCGAGGAGTCGGAGGCGGCGGCCGGGCCGGCGGTGCTGCGCGACGTCGGGCGGGTCGCGGCGCCGCTCGACCGGGCGGGGACCGCCTTCCAGCCCGGCTCGACGGTCAAGGTCGACGTGGTGGCCCGCACCCGGACGATCGGCCACTTCTTCCCCGGCGGCACCGTCGATGCCTTCGACGTCTGGCTCGAGCTGCAGGCGCGCGACGCCACCGGCCGGGTGATCTACTGGAGCGGCAGCGTCGAGGACGGCGGCCGCGGGCCGGTCGAGCCGGGCGCGCACTTCTACCGCTCGGTCCAGCTCGACGGCGCCGGCAACGTGATCAACAAGCGCAACGCCTGGCAGACCCGCAGCGTCATCTACGTGCGGCTGATCCCGCCCGGCGCGGCCGACGTGGCCCACTACCGGGTGCGTATTCCGGCCGACGCCAAGGGGCCGCTCACCTTCACCGCCCGGCTCAACTACCGCAAGTTCTCGCACTACTACACCCAATTCGTCTACGCCGGGCAGCCGCTGCCGGGACAGAGCAAGGCGCTGCTCGGCAAGGACTTCAACAACCTCGAGTACGGTTTCGCGCCGTCCAACATCCCGGCCAACGTCTCGGGCGAGATCAAGGGCGAGATCCCGGCGCTGCCGATCGTCGCCGTGGCGAGCGCCCGCCTGGAGCTGCCGCTCGGCGGCGGCGGTGCGCCCGCCTGGCGGCCGGTGGTGAACAAGAAGGACCGCGAGCGCTGGAACGACTGGGGGATCGGGCTGCTGCTGCAGGGCGACCTCAAGGGCGCCGAGTACGCCTTCAAGAAGGTCACCGAGGCCGAGCCGTCCTATGCCGACGGCTGGCTCAACGTGGCGCGGGCGCTGATCCGCGAAGGCGAGATCGAGGCCGCCAAGCCGTTCGTGGCGCGGGCGCTGGCGATCGACCCTAAGCTCGGCCGGATCTACTTCTTCAAGGCGATGATCGAGAAAGTGGACGGCGACTACGATGCCGCCCTGGCCTCGCTCGCCGCCGCCGAGAAGCAGTTCCCGCGCGACCGCGTGGTGCTCAACCAGGAGGCCCGGGTGCTGTTCCTGCAGCGCAAGTACGCGGCGGCGCTGGCGGTGCTCGATCGGGTGTGCGTGGTCGATCCCGAAGACCTCCAGATGCACTACACCGCCATGCTCTGCCACCGCGCCCTGGGCCACCGCCCGCAGGCGGAGCGTGAGGCGGCGCTCTTCCGGCGCTTCAAGGCCGACGAGGCGGCGCAGGCGATCACCGCGGTGCGCCGGCGGCTGAGCCCGGAAGACAACAACGAGCGCCAGGCGATCCACGAGCATGACAGCGCCCCGCTGACCGCCGCGGCCGGGACGGCCACCGTGGCGGCGCGGCCGGCGGCCCCGGCGCCGCCGGCGGCGCTGGCACCACTCGCGACACCGGCGACGGCCAAGGCGCGACCGGCAGTCGAGGTGCCCGCGACCGCGGCCAAAGCAGGAGCCGTGGCCGGAAAGCGCCTGCCGGCGGGGCGCACGTCCGCGCCGTCCCCAATATCCGGAGCCAGGGCGCCGCTGGCGGGAGCGGCGGGAGGTGGCCGATGAGCCGGTCGTTCCCAATACGGCGCGCGCTCGGCGTCGCCGCTCTCCTCGGGCCGGCGCTGCTCGCGGTGGGTAACGTCGGCGATATGCAGGCGGCCAGCGCACCCAAGGCCGCCGCGGCGGCAGGCAGTGCGGGCGCCGTCAATTTGCGCTTTACCGACATCACCGCCGCGGCGGGCATTCACTTCACCCACAACAGCGGCCGCGCGGGCAAGAAGTACCTGCCCGAGACGCTGGGCGCGGGCTGCGCGTTCTTCGACGCCGACGGCGACGGCTGGCCGGACATCCTGCTGATCAATGGCCGCGACTGGAAGCCGGGGGGCAAGCGCTCGCGGCCGGCGCTCTACCTCAACAACCACGACGGCACTTTTCGCGACGCCACCGCCGGCAGCGGCCTCGACGTCGAGATGTACGGCATGGGCGTCGCGGTGGCCGACTATGACAACGACGGGCGCGAGGACGTCTTCATCACCGCCCTCGACGGCGACCGGCTGTTTCACAACGAGGGGGGTGGCAAGTTCCGCGACGTGACCGCGGCCTCCGGCATCAAGAACGCCAGCTTCGGCACCAGCGCCGCCTGGCTCGACTACGACCGCGACGGCAAGGTCGACCTGTTCATCGCCAACTACGTGCAGTGGAGCCCGGAAAAGGACCTCTGGTGCTCGCTCGACGGGGTCACCAAGTCGTACTGCACGCCGGAGTCGTACAAGGGGACCTCGTCGAAGCTCTATCGCAACCTGGGCAACGGCAAGTTCGAGGACGTGAGCCACAAGGCGGGCATCGACGATCCGACCAGCAAATCGCTCGGCGTCACGGTGCTCGACTACAACGGCGACGGCTGGCCGGACCTCTTCGTCGCCAACGACACCCAGCCCAACAAGCTCTACCGCAACAAGGGCGACGGCACTTTCGTCGAGGAAGGGCTCGAGGCCGGGGTCGCCTTCGGCGAGGACGGCGCGGCGCGCGGCGCGATGGGGGTCGACGCGGGCGACTACGACCGCTCGGGACGGCCGCATCTACTGGTCGGCAACTTCTCCAACGAGATGCTCGGCCTCTATCACAACGAAGGCAACGGCATCTTCGTCGACCGCGCGCCGGCCTCGGCGGTGGGGAGGGCGAGCCTGTTGACGCTCACCTTCGGCGTCTTTTTCTTCGACTACGACCTCGACGGGCAGCTCGACATCTTCGCCGCCAACGGCCACATCGAGGAGGAGATCGGCCGGGTGCAGCCGAAGATCCAATACAAGGAACCGCCGCTGCTGTTCCGCAACCTCGGCAACGGTCGCTTCGAGCCGGCGACGGCGGCGGTGGGGCCGGATCTCAACCGGCCGATCGTGGCGCGCGGCGCCGCCTATGCGGACATCGACCACGACGGCGATCTCGATCTGCTGATCACCACCAACAACGGCCCCGCCTACCTGTTCCGCAACGACGGCGGCAACCGCAATCACTGGCTGCGGGTCAAGACCGTCGGCACGCGCTCGAACCGCGACGGCATTGGCGCAGTGGTGCGGCTGCAGAGCGCCGCCGGGCCGCAGTGGAGCATGGTGCGCAGCGGCTCCTCCTACTGCTCGCAGAGCGAGCTGGTGCAGACCTTCGGCCTGGGCCGCGACCCGGAGGCGACCGCGCTCACCATCGACTGGCCGAGCGGCGCCCGCCAGCAGTTCACCCATCTCGCCGCCGACCAGACCCTCGTCATCCAGGAGGACAAGGGCATCATTGATAAGCAAGGGCCGGCGGTTAGCCGGCCCGTCAGAACATCGCCGGCGGTTAGCCGGCCCGCCAGAACATCGCCGGCGGTTAGCCGGCCCGCCAGGACATCGCCGGGGCCCGCGAAGAAATCGCCCGGCGGTCCCAGCCGATAGAGCGAATCAGGATGGAGACCAGATGAGCGCCGAAGACGACAACAGGGCGGTGGCGCGCCGCTTCCGCCAGGACCTCTGGAACAGCGGCGACCTCGCGATCGCGGACGAGATCATCGCCTCGGGCTGCATCATCGAGGCCCGGGTGCCGCTCACCACCGACTTCGCGCGCGGTCCCGACGCCATCCGCCAGCTGATCCTCTTCTATCATCTGGCCTTCACCGACATCCGCGTCACCATCGACCAGATGATTGCCGAAGGAGACCTCGTCGCCACCCGCTGGACCGCCCGCGGCAAGCACAAGGGCGACCTCCTCGGCATCCCGCCCAGCGACCACGATACCGTCACCAGCGGCATCGACATGCTCCGCATAAAAGGCGGCAAGATCGTCGAAGGCTGGGTCAGCTGGGACACCCTGAGCCTCCTCGAGCAGCTCGCCGCCGACTCCGCCGCCGCCGCCGGCCCCGCCGGCGGCCCCGCGGCCAGCCCCCACGTCGAGTTCCTGTCGCTGCTCAATCGGCTGCGGTAGGTGCGGACTCGGCCGAGGGTCAAGCGTTATAGCCTGGTTCCCGGCTATCCCTTGCGGCCCCCGCCGCGGTGGGCCAGCTTCTCTTTCGGCATTCTTCACCTCGCTAGTACTGAAGCTACAGGTGTCAAATCACAGGTTACATCCGTAGTGGTGCGTGGCCGCGCGTGACCCAGAAGGTCTCGCTCTAGTCCTGGCGCGGAACGATGAGGTCGAGGCAGGCGACGGAGGAGGGCAGCGGCTCCTGCCACAGCCAGGCGACTTCCAGCCAGAAGCCGGGGAGGACCTGCGAGGCGAGGCGGCCCGCGGTGAGGGCGGAGGATTCGTACGCCCCGGTGGCCGCGCTCCGGGTGTGGGCGTGGAGAATGCGCTGGAAGGGGTCGACGAGCCAGATCTCTTCGATGCCGGCCTGCCGGTATCGCGGCAGTTTCTCGCGCGCATCGAACCGCGGGTCGCCTTCCGAGGCGATCTCGACCACCAGGTCGGCCGGTCCCTCAAGCCGGCGCCTGGTGAGCAGGTGGCTCTTACGGTCCCGTACCACGATCAGATCGGGCTCGGGCGACCAGCGCTCGTCGAGGCGCATCGGATAGCGCGAGCCCAGCACCACGCCGCCGCCCTTGGTCTCGAGGAACCCGTTCACCAGGACGAGCAGGAATCGAAAAAGCTCTTCGTGTCGCCGCGACGAAGGCGACATCACGAGCCTCCCGTCCACCAGCTCCCAGGGGCTGTCTTCGTCGAGGCGGTAATACTCGTCTTCGCTGACTCCCGGCTTGATGACCAGGAAGGGCGGCTCGAGATCGACCAGCATGGTTGCAATCCTAGCACCTCGTCGTGACAGCGCCTCTATGACAGATAGGACGGAAAATCGCGGCCGGATGTGACCTATTCCGTTCAATCGCCGGACGAACGCACCCGGCAACCCCGCGTCTCCGCGCCTCGCCGCTCGCGAGTGGCTCCGGCTCAGAAGGTCTCGCCGGTGGAGATCAGGATCTGGAGGGCTTTGAGGGAGCGGGTGCGGTCGAGCGGGAAGGCGAGGTCGAAGTGGACCACCGAGCCGCCGGCGGAGCGGCTGGAGCAGATCCGTAAGCCGGCGCCGATGTCTTTCAGGATGCGGCGGTTGGCTTCGAGCGGCTGGGCCGGATTGGGCTCGACGAACCAGGCGCTGCCAGCGTCGAAGAACACCGCGGCGCCGAGGTGGAGCAGGTGGAGGTATTCGCGCTCGCCGTAGAAGCGCTGCTCCAGGGTGGCGAGGAAACGCCGGTCGCCGGCCTGGAAGCGCAGCGGGTAGCCGCGCAAGCCGTTGTCGCCGCCCAGCAGGAGCTGGGTCTCGGGGTCGAGGCGCAGCGCCGCGTTACCGGAGACGGAAAAATAGAAGAGGTTCTTGCCCAGATCGCGGGCGTAGTAGCGCAGCGCGGCGCCAACCAGTCCATTCTCGACCAGGCCGGCTCGAAGGCGGCCCGCCAGCGAGGCGGTGGCGAGGAGAGTCTGGCGGGGCGTCGGCGTCCAGGCGTCGGCCGCCTTGCTCTTGAACACCAGCTGGCCGCTGTCGCCGCCGAAGGCCCGCGCCGACCAGCCGAGGCGCAGCGACAGCTGGCGGCCCAGGTTCAGGTCCTCGGTGCGCTGGATGCGGTCGAGATCGCGCACCGTGACGAAGCCGTCCTCGATGTAGTCGTAGCCGATCCAGGGGTAGCCGAGCGTGCGGTCCGCGGGCGTCGCCGCGGCAGCCGGGAAACCGGCGGCAGGGGCGAAGCGGCTGCGGTCGTAGGTGTAGCCGAGCCGCCAGCGCTGGGTGGCGCCGTCGACGAGCCCCGGCGAAAAGCCGGCGAAGAGCTCGGCGAAGTCATGACGCTGGCGGAAGCGGTCGGCGATCTCGCCGCCGAAGTAGAGCCGGTCGATCTGCTGGTTCTGGTAGGCCGTCATGCCGGCGGCCCAGCGGGTGTCGAGCGCGAAGAAGGGGTGCTCGAGGTCGAGCAGCCGCGCGTGGCCGTCGCTGTTGCTGGAGAGGTGGAAGTCGAGCAGGGCGCGGCTGCCGAACAGGTTCGGGTCGCGATAACGGAAGAGATTGGACCTGCGGTCGACGTTGGCGCGGTGGGCGAGAATCAGGTCCTTGCCGGTGCCCAGGAAGTTGACGTCCTCGATCTCGAGCTCGCCGGTGTTGGCGCCGCCGGCGTGGTTGTAGCTGGCCCCGCCCTGGAGCGTCCAGACGTCGCGGGTCACGACGCTGACATCGACCTTGTCGCCGCTCGAGCCCGCCGGCCGGATCGCCACGTCATAGAAGTAGGGGTTGGCGCGCAGCAGCCTCTCGGATTCCCTGACCGCTTCGGTCGAGAAGGGATCGCCGGCATGGAAGAGGAGCTGCCGCCGGATCACTTCGGGGCGGGTCGTGAAGTGGAGGTGGTTGGCCAGGCGAAAGAGCCGGCGGCTCTCGCCCGGCTTGGCCGGGTCGAAGATGTTCTGGGTCACGATATGGACCGCGCCGATCGTCTTGCCCTCGACCCCGGCCGTATCCGGCGCGCCGGCCGTCGCGGCCGCGCCGGGTTGCGATGGTTGCGGCCGCGGCGCCTCCTGGGCGCGGGCGGGGAGGCGGACCAGGGCGTGGGCCAGGGCGAAGAGCGCCACCAGCGGCAGAAGCCTGCTCCCGCGCCGGCCATGACGAGCCGGCGCGGTCGCGGTGCGAGAGGCGCTTGGGCGCTTCGAAGTCAAGTATGGAGCCGCCGATTCAGCCAGGCTGCTGGACGATCGGCGGCATTATACCGAAATGCCATAAGCCGAGCGAGTCCGCGCCGCGACGATTTGGCGGCTGGCGACGTGGCGACGCGGCGACGTGGCGACGTGGCGGTTAACGCGGAGCGGCGTGATTTCGGCGAGACCCCCACAGACGGCGAAGAAATTCCTCCCGACGGCGTCAGGAGACGCCGCCGAGAGGAGCAGAGCCTGGGACGGACGCTCGAAAGAAGCTCTGCTACCCATGTATACGCACGAGCCAGCCCAAGCGTTGCGTTGTGGCGCTGTGCTAAGACGAAGCTGGTCCGCGCGCCAGGGGAGGGGGCGTCCCCTTCCCCCCCGGAGGGGTGGAAAGGGGATTGAGGGGTTGCGGGGGGCGATCCGATTGATGCTTCGAGTAGGCCTCCACCGCCACATCGCAGCGCCGTTTCATCCCTCAGGACTGGCAACGCCGGTGGGACCTAGCCCTAGCTCCCCGAGCCGGGCCAGGCGCGTTGCTGCGCGAGGGTGGCGTCCCAGTGGGCGCGCAGCTCGGCCATCGAGTCGCCGCCCAGCTTCTCGAGCAGAGCATCGGCCAGGACCAGGGCGACCATGGCTTCGGCGATGACGCCGGCGGCCGGCAGGGCGGTGACGTCGCTGCGCTCGTACTGTGCGGCGTGCGCGGCGAGCGAATCGAGGTCGACACTCGGCAGCCCCTTGCGCAGCGTGGCGATCGGTTTCTTGTAGGCGGTGATCACCAGGTCCTCGCCGTTGGTGACCCCGCCTTCGAGACCGCCGGCCCGGTTGGTGGGGCGGATGAAGCGGCCGCCCTGGTGCTCGATGGCGTCATGGGCGGCGCTCCCCAGGCCGCGGCAAGCGGCGAGGCCGGCGCCGATCTCGACCGCCTTGACCGCCGGCACCGCCATGACCGCCTGCGCCAGGCGGCCGTCGAGCTTCTCGTCCCACTGCACGTGCGAGCCCAGCCCGGCCGGCACCCCGTGGGCGATGACCGAGACCGCTCCCCCCAACGTATCGCCCTCGTCCTTGGCGCGCTCGACCCAGCGCAGCATCTCCGCCTCCATGCTGCGGTCGATGGCGCGCAGCGGCGAGCCATCGTCCATGCGCAGCAGGTCGTCCCAGGTCGGCGCCGGCGCCTCGGCGCCCACCGGCCCGAGCGCGCGCACGCCGCTGCGGATCTCGGTGCCGACCTCGGCCAGCAGCATCTTAGCGAAGGCGCCGGCCGCGACGCGGGCGACAGTCTCGCGCGCCGAGGCCCGCTCGAGGATGTCGCGAAGGTCGCGCCGGAGGTACTTGAGGCCGCCGGCGAGGTCGGCGTGCCCGGGCCGCGGCGCCTTCAAGCGGCGCAGCTCGGCGGCATGGGGATCGACCACCTCCGGTCCCATGACTTTTTCCCAGTTTTCGTAATCGCGGTTGGCGATCCACAGAATCACCGGCGAGCCCAAGGTGACGCCGCCGCGCACGCCGCCGCACACCTCGGCTGCGTCGCGCTCGATCTGCATCCGCCGCCCGCGCCCGAAGCCGTGCTGGCGCCGCGCCAGGTCTCGGGCCAGCAGGCCGTAGTCGACGCGCAGGCCCGCCGGCAGGCCGGCCAGGGTGGCGGTGAGGCCGGGGCCATGACTCTCCCCGCCGGTCAGGAACCGGAGTCGGCGCATGGCGGCGAGGATATCAGGGCGAGGAGCGTACATCCGTCACGCTCCCGATCGGGTGGGGGGTTGGCCGAGAACGAACGAGGCCGATGCGGCGGGTCCGCCAGCGCTCAGCCGACCGAGGTGGATCGGCGGGGAGGCGCCGCCTTTGCTGGCGCCGCCGCCCCGCCAGAAAAAGCGGCCCGACCCCAAGTCCTGAATCGGGCCGCAGTTTACGAACTGGTCACGGAGCCCAGATCCGCATGCCGCAGACTATCGCGGCCGCGGTGCGGCTCAGCAACAGCTCGAAGCGGCGCTGCAGCGCGTCCTGCAGGAGACGCAGGTCACGTCGGTCGCGCAACTCGCGTTACAGGTGTAGGGGCCGGATATTCCCCCGGCGACTTCCTGCATCGTGGCGGCGTCGAGGCTCCGCAGCGTCTCTCGGTTCAGCATCATCTTCCGCGGCGTGGTCTTCTTCATACTTTCTCCTCAGGTGGCGCCAGGCTCCATTGTCCAGCTCCTATATGCTACTGTGTACTATCTTGACTTAAGAGAGACGAAGGGAGTCGTGCCCGGCTGTCGGCCCCGTTGCCCGGCCCGGCTGCCGGCGCGCGCTCTTCAGCGCGCGAAGTCGATGTAGCCGCGGTCGACGTCGACTTCGATCAGCTTGACGCGGGTCTTGTCGCCGACGTCGAGACCGTCGAATCCGTGGACGACCCGGCCCTCGACCGGCGGGTCGAGGATGCGGACCCAGGTCCCCTTGTCGGAGGCGCCGGTGACGATGCCGTCGAAGGACTGGCCGATCCGCGAGGAGAGCAGCATGGCCGCGGCCGACTTCTGCACCCGCCGCTCGACCTTCTGCGCGTCGTCCTCTTTTTCGGTGCAGTGGATGGCCAGCTCGCCCAGCTCGGCGATCGGATAGGGAGAGGAGCGGCCGGCCAGCGCCGCTTTGAGCAGCCGCTGCGTGATGATGTCGGGATAGCGCCGGTTGGGGGCGGTCGAGTGAGTGTAATCGCGCACCGCCAGCCCGAAGTGCCCCGGCGCCGTCTGGCCCGGCTGCTCCACCACGTACTCGCCGGCCCCCATCAGCTTGATCACCGCCAGCGAGAGATCGGGAAAGCGCAAAGGGTCGCGGCGTTGCTGCCGCTCGAGGAAGGCCGCGAGCGCCGGCGCGTCGGGCTCGGCCGGCAGCTTCTCGCCCAGGCCGGCGGCGAGCTCGACGATCCGCGGCCAGCGCTTGGGCGTGCGCACCACGCGCCGCAGCGATGGCGAGCCCTTGGCCTCGAGGAATTCCGCCGTGACCCCGTTGGCGGCGATCATGAAGTCTTCGATCAGCTCCTTGGCGCGGTTCTTGGTCTCCACCTCGACGCCGGTGAGCGCGTCGCGATCGAATACGGCCCGCGCCTGGATCGTCGCGAGGCCTAGCGCCCCGCGCTCGTGCCGCACCGCGCGCAGGCGCTGGGCGGCGTCGTCCTGGAGGCGCAGCTGGGCATCGAGCCCGGCGACCTCGCTCACCTTCTGCGGCGCCGGCCCCTTGCCTTCGAGCCAGGCGCCGACGCCGTTGTAAGCCAGCTTCGCCTGATTGCGTACCGATCCCCGGTAGAGGTCGGAGCCCTTGAGTGAGCCGTCCTTGTCGACCACCATCTCGACCACCACCGCCAGCCGGTCCTCGCCCTCGCCGAGCGAGGAGAGATCGGTCGACAGCCGCGTCGGCAGCATCGGGAAGATCTCGGCCGCCGTGTAGACCGAAGTGGTGTTCTGGCGGGCGTGGCGGTCGATGGCCGAGCCCTTGGCAACCAGCGCGTCGACGTCCGCCACCGCCACCAGGACCTTGACGGCGCCGCCGGGCAGCTGCTCGGCAACCGTCAGCTGATCGAGGTCGCGGGAGTCGTCGTTGTCGATCGACGCCCAGAGCAGCCGGCGCAGGTCGCGCAACGGACCGCCCGCCACGGCACTGCTGGGGGCATCGCCGCCACCAGCCGCGACCGGAGCGGCCGGAGCAACCGGAGCGGCCGGAGCAACCGCCGGAGCGGTGATATGCGCCAGCTCGGCGAGCGCCTGCGGCGAGAAGTCGGGTTGCAGGCCGCGCTCGAGCATGGTGCGCCGCGCGATCGTCTGGAGATGGGCCTTCTGCTTCTGCTGGGCCGGTTTCGAGCTCATCGTTCGCTCTCCCTCCTCCTGAGACGAGATTCCCACCAAAGAGAGGGTGGGAAGGGGATCGAGGGGATGCGGGGGCGATCCGATAGATGCTTCGAGTAGGCCTCCACCGCCTCATCGCAGCGCCGTTTCATGCTTCGAGGATCGCCCACCGAGCGGCGCCAACTAAGACGCGCGCGGCAGGATATCAGGGATGAACGGGTGGCGCTGGCCGGGCGGCGTCTGCCGGGTTTGCCGCGTTCGGGGCGGCGCGGCGCACCCACAGGTGTTGAGAAGCGGGGCAGGGCGAGCGATTCGCGAGAGCGCGATAAACTGCGCTCGAGGCGGCGTCGTGGCAAGATCGGCGTGGCCCCGCCGGCCCCCGTGCCCTATCGCCTGCCGTGCGGCGGCGACGACCTCGTCCCGGCAGCTCGGACGGCGCTGGAGGTCCACGATTGGTCACTTCCCCCGACACCACGGATCGATCGAGCTGGCAGCCGATCCTCGAAGGCGACCTGGCCCTGAGCGCGGCCGCGGTCCTCGACGAGATCGTCGCGGCGCTGGAGCAGCCGGCGGCCGCCAGCTCGATCGCCCCCGGCCGGCTCATCTCCTCCGCGGAGATTCAGGCGTCGCTGGCGCTGTTCTTCGCCTATCTGGCGTCTGCGCGACCCGGGCGCGGATACGACGATCGGGCGCTGGAGCTGCTCGCGGCGGCGATCGAAAGCACAGGCGAGAGCCTCGCGTCGCCTGGGCTCTACGGCGGGTTCACCGGTGTGGCGTGGACGCTCGAGCACCTGTGGGGGAGGCTCTTCGTTGCGGATGACGAAGACCCCGGCGAAGAGGTCGCCAGCGCCCTCGCCTCGCACCTCGGCCACACCCCCTGGGAAGGCGAATACGACCTCATCGGCGGGCTCGTCGGGCTCGGCGTCTATGCGCTCGAACGCGCGCCGCGGCCGGTGGCCGAACGCTGCCTGGAGGAGGCCCTGGCGCGCCTCGCGGAGAGCGCGGAGCGGCGGGCTGACGGCATCGCCTGGCTGACGCCGCCGGAACGGATGACCAAAGAGGATGCCGAGCGCTTTCCGCTCGGCAACTACAACGTCGGCGTCGCCCACGGCGTGCCGGGAGTGGTCGGTCTGCTGGGCGAGATCTGCGCCGCCGGCCGCGCGACGCCAGAGGTGCGCAGCTTGCTGGCGGGCGCCGTCGCGTGGCTGCTCGCCCAGAAGCTCGCCCCGGGAGCGCCGTCGATCTTCCCCTACTCGGTGGCGGCGGGAGTCGAGCCATCTCCGACCCGCCTGGCCTGGTGCTATGGCGACCTCGGGATCTCGACTTCCCTGCTCACCGCGGCGCGGGGCGCCGGCGAGCCGGCCTGGGAGAGCGAGGCGCTGGCGATCGCCCGCGCCACTACCGCGCGGCCGAGCGACGCCGCGGGCGTCATCGACTGCGGGCTCTGCCACGGCGCCGCCGGCAATGCCCACCTCTACAATCGGCTCTATCAGGCCACCGGCGACCCGGTCTTCAGGCAGGCGGCGGCGAGCTGGTTCGCCCGGATGCTCGCCTGGCGGCGGCCGGGAGAAGACTTCGCCGGCTTTCCCTCCTACAGCCCGATAGGCCCCTCGCTCGAGCTCGGGTGGCGGGCCGACGCCGGCTTCCTCACCGGCGCGGCCGGGATCGGCCTCGCCCTGCTCGCCGCGCTCACCCCGGTCGAGCCCGCCTGGGACCGCTTGCTGCTCGCCGCGGTGCCGCCGCGCCGGCCCGCCGCCGCGGCCGGCTGAGGGGGCCGCCGCCACTTCACATCGCGCCCATCGCGCCGATCGCAGTCCCATCGCGATGGCGCGGCGTCAGCGGCCCGTCTCGGCGGCCTGGCGCGGCTGCGGGAGCTTGCCGCGGGCGCGCGCGGCGCGCGAGCGGTGGGTCTGGTAGAGGAAGTCGTAGAGCACCAGCTCGTGGGCGCGCTGCGCCGAGCGGATGAGGCGGTTGACGTGCATGTGGACGAAGCTGAAGGCGAGATCGTCCATGCTGGCCGCGAGACGCCGCCCGGCCTCCAGCCGCCGCAGCTCGGCGGCCAGCGGGGCGCTCGCCTGCGACCGCCGGAGGAGGACGGCGAGGGCGGGGGCGAGAGGGTTCTCGGGATCGCCGGCGGCGTCGAGCAACGGCTCGAGCCGCGGGCGCTCGGTGCGAAAGCGCTGGTCGATCTGCACTTGCAGCTGTTTCCAAGCCGCGCCATCGGCGCCGCCCGCGAGCTCCTTGCCGAACGCCAGGCGCAGGCGCTCTAGCACGGCGAGCTTGGCAGGGACGTCGAGCCCGAGATCATTGAGCATCGCGTCGACGCCGTAGAAGGCCAGGCGCCAGCGGGCGTCGGCGCCTTCGTCGCCTTCGAGCAGGTCGAGGACCTCGAGCACCGCCTGGCTGTCGAGCTGAAATAGCCGTTCGGCGATCGCGATGCCGGCGGGGCCGCCGTAGCGTTCGACCTCGCGCTCGTAGGTATCGAGCTGCAGCCGCCAGAGCCGGCCATCGGCGAGCAGCGGTGCAGCCGCGGCGTGCAGCGCCGGCAGGACCCGCCCGCTGAGCGCCGCCGGATCGCCGTGGAAGCGCAGGCGAAGATGCCATTCGGGATCGCCGTAACGGATGAAGAACCAGCCGTCGGCGGCACTGCCGAGGGTCTCGGCCAGGAGGGGCGAGACCAGCTCGCGCAGCACCCGGTCGGCAGTCGAGGTGCCAGTGTAGAGCTTCGCATAGAGCCACTCCGAGCCCGGCGGGAACGAGCGCTGGCGCCCCGCGCCGAAGGCGCTTTCCGATTGAATGCCGGAGGCGCTTTCAGATTGACCGCCGAAGGCGCGTTCAGATTGACCGCCGGAAGCGCTTTCAGAAGTAATGCCGAAGGCGCTCTCCGATTGAATGCCGAAGGCGCTCTCAGAAGCTACGCCGGCGTCGCCGCTTCCTTCCGCCGCGGCCGCGCTCGCGGCGGGGCGCGGCAGGCGATGAAAGGGGACGACCAGCTCGTGGACGAAGCGCCCCTCGGGACCGCGCGCCGGAAGCTCGTCCGGCCCCGGGAAGAACTCGTGCAGCTGCGCCCGGTCGCGGCTCTCGATCAAGTCGAGGAAGGCGTCGATCGACAACGCATTGTCGAGGTCGACTAGCAGCTCGTTGTCGCCGTCGGCCAGGATGAGAAGTCGCGGCAGGCGCCGCCGCCGGCGCAGCTCCTGCACCGCCGCGTAGCGCTCCGGCCCGGCGCTCTTGGCGAGTGGCTTGATCTCGTCGGCGCTCAACAACCAGGAGGCGCGGCAGAGCACCAGCCGCCCCGATGTAAGGCGGGGCAGAAACGGTGCCGATTCGAGCGGACCCCAGCTCCACATGCCGCCGCCGAGCACCTCCTGGGTTTGCAGCATGCAGAGGAAGCGGTAGACGCCCAGGCTGCGCAGCGCGAAGTTGTGGGCGCTCGTCAGGCGCGGCACGACCTCCCTGCCCAGGCGCATCGAGCGCAGCGCGATGCGCGAGCCGCGCACCGAAACCGTCAGGTCGGTGATCGGGATCTGCCGCTCTTCGGGCGCCCCCGACCGGCCCAGGAAGGGGATCTCGTAGCGGCGCATCAGCGGCCGGGAGAGCACGTTGCCGATGCGCCCCTGGGGCAGGTGCGCGATCTCGGCGAAAACCGCCTCGGGCTGCAGCTCCTCCTCGGCGCGCAGGTGCTCCTCGACCTTCTCGCGCAACAGCTCGTCGGCGTGACAGAAGCGCCCCAGCAGGCGTGCCCCGGACGGGCCCGCGCAGCCCGAGAAGAGCAGCTGGAACTCGCCCCGCTCGAGCGCCTCTTCTGAGGCGGCGGCCACCACTCCCATGACCTGGTAGGCGTCGGGGAACGGCTGCGGCTTGCTGCCGCCGGCACGCTCACCGCCGCCCCGCTCACCGCCACCCCGGTCACCGCCGCCGCTGTTGCCGCCGCCGCCGGCCAGGCGCTCGAGATCCTCGGCGCTGAGCTCGATCCGCTGGTCGCCGCGCGCCAGCGCCTCGGCCAGTTTGGCCAGCAGCAGCGCCTGGCGTTCTCCCCAGGGAACCGTCGGTTCGCCGGCCGGAGGCGCCAGCGCCAGCCCGCGCAGCAACGGCGACGCTTCGGCGCCAACCTCGCTCGAGCGCTCGAAGCCGATCCCGATCTCCTCGTCGAGCGCCTCGACCAGCGGCACCTCCCGTCCCTCGCCGTAGCGCTCCTCGAATTCCTTGCGGAAGCGCTCCAGCCCCTCGTTGCGCGGGCGCCCCAGCCGGCGCATCAGGTCGACGCCTCGCGCCAGCTCCTCCAGCACCGCCGCGCCGAGCGCCGGCTCGTCGCCAGGCTTGACCATGTCGACCTGGAAGAGGCGCGCCAGCTCGACCTTGGCTGGCAGCTCCTCGAGCCGCGCCGCGATCGTCCGGTAGCGCTCGGGCGGCGGGCCGGCGCCGGCGGCATCGAGCTCGGCGAGGGCGTCGCGGGTCTCGGCGAGCCGTGCGGCGGCGGCGCGCCCGGCCGGAAGGGCGCTCAGGCTCGCGATCAGATCGTGGATCGGCTCGGGGCCGGTGACCGGGGGAGAGAGGTCGGAGACCAGCACCTGGCTGTCGATCAGCTCGGCGATGAAGCCGGCGGCGTCCTCGGCGGTGATCTCGCCGTCGGGATCGGCCGCCACCAGCGCCTCCTCCAGCTCGCCGGCGACGGCGCCGCCGCGCGCCCTGCCGAGCGTCTCC
Organism: Thermoanaerobaculia bacterium; assembly: GCA_035544875.1. Taxonomy (GTDB): domain Bacteria; phylum Acidobacteriota; class Thermoanaerobaculia; order Multivoradales; family UBA5704; genus JASLEW01. The sequence continues at coordinate 68,720 of DASZZP010000091.1, forward strand.
TCGAGATAGCTGGTGGTCTCGACCGCCACCAGGTGGTGCGAGCGCACCTTCTTGTCGTCGAGCCGGGCCTCGGCGTAGCGCAGCCGCCCGGCCGCCCGGTATAGGCTGGAATTGGGGCGGTAGCGCAGCTCGCGGCGCAGGCCAGGGTCGCGCTCGAGCTCCTCGCAGAGCGCGAACAGGTAGTCCATGTCGAGCCGGGTGTGGCGCTGATAGCGCGGTCGCGCCGCCAGGCGAAGCTGGGTGGGCCGCGCGCCATCGCCGTCGCCGCCGAGCAGGGCGGTCGAGCAGCCGGAGAAGAGGCCGAAAGGCGTGGGGCGCGAACCCATGCGGTAGAAATAGCGCACCAGCGCGCGCTCGGCCCGCAGCCCCTTCTTGCTGTCGGGCTGCTGGCGCCAGATCTCCAGACCGTCGACCAGCGACGGCGAGGCGACGAACAGCGCCTCGAAGATCTCGGGCCGCTCGAGCAGCGCGCGCAGGCGGGCGCGCAGCAACTCGCGGTCGGCCGCCACCGCGGCGGCCAGCGCGGCCGGGTCGCCGCCCGCCGCCGCCTGGGGCGCGGCGAGGCCGGCGCTCCAGGCCTCGATCTCCTCGAACGGCAGCAGCGGGGTGCGGAGAACGAAAAATCCGGAGGGCTGGTACTCCGGATCTGAGGGTCGTCGAATTGCAGCAGTCACGCGCGGCCCACAATATCACGGGCCTGGCGACCGTCTCGCCCGGCCCTCACTCGAAGTAGCCGGCGACGTCGATCAGGACGTGGAGCGGCCCGGCCGAGTTGTTCTGCAGGCCCAGCGTGCCGGTGCCTGAAGAGGCGAGGAAGATCACCGCCTCGTTGGCGCGCACCTGGCCAGCCTGAAAGCTTATCGCGCTGGTGGCGGTCCCGGCCATGTTGCCGGGGAAGAAACTCAGCGAGCCGCCCGCCGGCGGCGACACGACGGTGACGTTGACGACCAGCGCCTTGGCGCCGGCCGGGATGCCGCATTGGCCGGGAGCCCCGACCACGCGCTGGCTCGAGGGCGGCACGGCAGGACCGCCGTGGAGTCCGAACGGGAGGCGGGTGTCGAGCAGGCGGCAAGGTGTCAGGGTGAAGAACTGATAAGGACCGCCCGCAGACGGGGCGGGCGGCGTCCAGCCGAGCTCGATCACCTCGAAATCGCCGGCCGTCAGGGTGGAGAAGGCCGGGTTCAGGACGTCGTTGTTCCAGCGCGTGTCGTACGTCCCCTGCACGTACATGTCGCTGCCGTTGTCGGCGAGGATCAGACCGTAGGTCTTCATCGCCTGGAAGATCCGCTGTACCTCGGTCGTGAAGCCGGAAATTGGCTTGCTTGCCTTGAGGCGCAGCCGCGTCCCGAAAGGCGGCGCCGAGGGGTTCGAGCCGGCGACGTGCGAGGCCGGATAGACGTAGCCGTTGCTGTCACGCAGGGTGAAACGGAAGGCGTGGCGGATCGGGGCGCTGCCGAAGGCCTCGTCGTAGCGCACCAGCCCCGGCAGGATGGCGAGGCCGGCGGCGTCGGCGCTGGTCCAGGTCTCCGGCCGGCGGCCGTCGTTGTCGAGCTGGAAGATCGCGCCGGAGCCGGCCTCCCAGTGGTCGACGTTCCAGTGCGCATGGTAGAGCTCGTAGAGGATGCGGCTGTCGGTGTCGACCAGCAGAATGTGGTAGTCGTTCGCGGTGCCGCCTCCCACGGTGCCCCCTTCGATCCATTTGGGCTGGGTCTGCGCGGCGGCCGGAATCGGATAGCCCGCCGGCTGGCCAGGCGCTCCCGGATCGCTCTGGTCGGCGAAGAGGACGAAGGTCACCGGGAAGAGCTGCTGGGTGCCGGGGACGGTGATGTAGGGCATGCCGTAGATCGAGTCGCCGCCGGCGTCGCCGCCGAAGTCGGGATGGAGCCCCCGGCCGGCGCCGATCCAGCCGATGAGGGCGGCGCTCTGCGCATCGACCGGCGCCGCGCTGACGTCGACGTTCCACCAGTTGTCGGGTGGAAAGAGCGGCGGCGGCGCCGGCAGCGCTCCGCCGACGACCTGGGCACCCGCCGGCCCGCCTCCGAGCGCGACCAGCAGCAGCAGGCCCGCAAGACTGGCGAGGCGCCCTTTCCTTGAGAGCGCGACAACCTCCCGCGGCCGGTTCATGACGCCTCCTTCTTTCCGACGAGAGCGGAGCTGCGAATCAAATACACTCATTACGATACCTCAATCAATCCCGCCAGGCGATCAACTCCCCGGATTCACTGACCCTTCAGAGTGTTTCACCAAGACGCCCGCCTACAGGCGAGCGGTCAGTCGCGAGTGGCCCCGTCGCCTCCCTTGCGCCCCTGGCCGGGTCGGAGGGTCCCCGACGACGCCCCCATCGCCCGCATCCTCTCCTGCGCCAGGTGGAAGGTCGAAAGCGCTCCGGCGTCGTCGGACGGCGGCGGCGGGGCGACGCGCGCGTAGAGGCGGCGGGCCACCTCGGGCAGGCCGTAGGATTCGGCAAGGCGGCCGAAGACATACCAGTCGTCAGCAGAAAGGGCCGGTGGACGCGGCGCCTGGGCTGGCGGGATGGATGGTGCAGGTGACGGGGCAGACTCTCCCTCCGGCTCGGCCGCGACGGCCTGCAGCACCACCCGGTAGGCCTCCGCGGTCTGGCCCCGCTCGGCGTACAGCGAAGCCAGGGTGTGCAAGGCAGCCGCGTCCTGGTAGCCGGACAGGGCCGCGGCGCGCTGGGCGTACTCGATCGCCCGCTCGTCGGCCCGGCCGCGCGAGAGTGCTATCCAGGCTAGCTGGTTGAGGTCGCCGGCGCTGGCCCGGCCGCTCTCGGCGAGAGCGGCGAGCAGTTGCCCGGCGCGCTCGAGGTCGCCGCGGCGGACGGCGGCGCGGGCAAGGACGCGCTCGGCTGGCGCGTCGCCGGGCAGGCGCTGCAGGCGTTCGCGGGCCGCCTCCTCGAGCTCGGGCCAGCGCCGCATCTGGTCGAGCGCGGCGGCGGCGAACAGAAACGCCTGCGGCGAGTCTTGGCGCGCGGCGAGCAGGCGATGGGCGGTGTCGAGCAGCTCTGCCGACCGCCCGAGAGTCCGGTAGGCGGTGGCAAGGGCAAGGTCGATCGCGGTCCGCCGCGGGTTGCCGTCGCCGCCCTGCCGGCAGGCGAGCAGGAGCGGCACCGCCAGCGCGCTGCCTCCGCCCTGGCCCCCGCCCCTGCCCCCGCCCTGGGCGAGCAAGCTGGCGGCGGCGCAGCGCACCTCCTCGGCATCCGCCGCGGCGCCGCGGGTCCACAGGGTCGCGAGCGGCGGGTAGGGCGGGTCTCCCTGCGCTGCCGGCAGCTCCTCGCTGGCCCAATCAAGCCACTTCCGCGCGCCGTGCAGGTCGTGCGCCAGCAGGCGCCGCAGCGCTTCGGCCCCCAGGCTCGCCGGCGCCGAGGAGAGGGCCGCGATCCGGTAGTCCCCTCCCTCCGGCACCACGAAGATTGCCTCGTGCTCGACCCCGTCGCCGAGCGCCGAGGTGAGCTCGACGCGGTAGCCGACCTCGTCGTCGCCGCTGACGCTCTCGCGCAAGGCCGCGAGGCCGAGATCGATCGAGCTGGCCAGCTGCAGGTGGCCAAGCCGCAGCGCCGCGCGGTGCGCGGGGCTCAGACCCTGGGCGAGAGCGCGCCGCTCGCGGGCGCTCAGGCTCTGGGCGAAAGGGCGCGCCAGCAGCGACGAGATCTGATCCCGGGGATCGAGTTGCCCTGCGGCGATGGCTGCGGCAGCGTTGCCGGCAGGAGCGGCCGCGCCGGCGGCGGGGCGCGGCGGGATCGCCGGTCGGTCCTCTTCGACCTGCGCCGCCAGCTGCACGAGGATAAATCGCTTGGCGACGCTCGCCGGTTGGTGGGACGGCAGACCGACCTCCTCGTGGCGGCGCGTCTTGCGCAGCACCTCGGCGCGGGCCAGGAACGAGGCGGCGCTGGCCGACTGGCGGCCCGCCCGGCCCAGCAGCGTGCCGGCCTCCGGGTAACGGCGCAGGACGATCAAGCTCTGCGCCGCCGACTCGAGCGCCGCCTGGCGTTCCTTGTCGTCGGCGAGCTTGCGCTGCGCCTCGGCGACCGCGGCCTCGCCGCCGTCGGTGGCCGCGGTCGCCACCAGGCGCAGGGCGAGGCGGTTGGGTGTCTCCTCGAGCCCGATGGCGAGCTGCTTCATCTCGCTGAAGCGCCCGGCGCGCACCAGCGCCACGAGCAGGTTGTCGTCCATCGCCTCGCTCTTGAGGTCGGCGCGCAGTGCCTGGTACTCGGCGATGGCGCCGGCCAGATCGGCGTCCGCGCCATAGCGCTCGCCCCGCCCGTCGTGCTCGAGGAGGATGGCGAGCTCGGCGCGAGCCTTCTCGTCGTGCGGGTCGAGCTCCTTGGCCTTGCGCAGGGCGGCAAGCGCGCCCGCCCGGTCGAAGCCGGAGCCGAAGCGGCGGCCGATCGCATCGTGTTCGAGCACCCAGCCGGCGACCCGCTGCGCGAGCCCCGATCGCGGCTCGAGCCGGACCGCGCGGTCGGCTTCCTGACGCGCCGCTTCACCGAGGCCGCCGGCGAGCAGTGCGCGGGCGAGGCGGGTATGGGGCAGCGCCTTGCGGGGGGCGGCCGCCGCCTCGCGGTTGAACTCGGCGAGCGACTCGCGCACCTCCCCGGCTGCCAGCCGGGCCTCGCCCACCTGATCGAAGCGCAGCACGAGCGGCTTGGCCTCGGCGAGCTCGCGGATGCCGGCGCGCAGCGCCTCGAACTCTGCGGCGTTGATGCGCCGCTTGCCGGTGTCGAGACGCAAGGTTGCGGTCACGACGCCGTCGTCGCCGGCGGCGTACTCCTCGGAGTAGCTGGCGGATCCGAGCTGGCGCGCCTTGCGCGGGGGCAGCGGCTGGGGCGCGTAGCCGGCGGGAGGTACGATGCGATAGCGGGTCTCGACGCTGTAGGGGCGGCTGAAGTAATAGTCGGCGATGCGCGGCTGGCCCTCGGTGCCGCCGGCGGTGAGCTCGTCGGGCAGCTGCTCGAGCAGCGTCGCGGGCAGGATCGCCACCGCTGCTCCCCGCTCGTCGGTGAGCGCCCGCCGGGTCTCCTTGGCTTCCAGGTGAAGCTTGAAAGGATGCGAGAGGTCGAGCGGGTTGGCGTGGTCGTAAGCACCCAGCTCCTTGGCGAGATAGGTCTTCTTCATGTAGTCGGCGATCGACTCGCGGAGCGCCTCCGGGTCTTCGGAGGTGTAGAAGGCGCGCAGGTCGCGCTCGGAGGCTCCCCAGTACTCGTCGGTCTCGGCCGCGCGGGCGCCGCCGAGATCGGAGAGGAAGAACTCGCGGGTCTTGACCGCGCGGTTCTCCGCCGACGTGGCTTCCGGAGTGCGGACGAGGCCGGTGGCGGTGGGGCTGGCGATGAGCACCAGCCGCCCCTGATCGTCGGTCGGCAGCTCGCCGGCGCGGGCGAAGCGGTCGGTCGGGTCGATCCAGATCGGCGGGCTGCTCGGCACCACGACGATGGCGTGGTTGAAATCGCCGAAGCCAGGCAGCGACTCCTCGATATCCTGCTGGTCCTCGCCGGCGTTGAGCAACGCGACATAGGCCGGGATGTCGAGGGCGCGCAGGGCGGCGATCAGCAGCACCGCCTTGTCCTTGCAATCGCCGAACTTGCGGCGCAGCGTCTCGCCGGGAGTACGGGGGATGATGCCTCCCTGGCCGAGCTCGACGCCGGTGTAGCGAATCTCGCCCAGGCGCTCGAGCAGCCGGTTCATGACCTCGAGCTGCGAGGCGGGGGAGGTGGAGTCTCCCGTGAGCTGCGCCGAGCGCAGCAGCTCTTCCAGCTTGGCGCCGCGGATCGTCTCGTCGACGATGTCCGAATAGTGGCGGGCGATGTCGGCCCACGAGCTGCCGGTCGAGAACGCCACGTAGGGCCCGCGCGGCCGATCGGGCGGCAGCCCCGGCTCCAGGTCGTCGGTGGGAGGAAGATCGCGATAGTCGAAAGTCACGCGCCGGATCTTGCCGGGAGCCGCGGCCGCGGAGGCTGCCGGGGGAGTCGCGGCAGCCGCGGCGGCCCGTGGGTCTGCTGGAGCTGCGGGCACCGCCGCCGCCACGATCTCCTCGCGCCCGGGTCCCGCAGGGAGAGCAGGGAGCTGGCGGGTGAGCCAGCGCAGCGGCGTGGCAACCGGCGCTTCGAGCACCAGGCGCGCGCGGTGCACCGTGACCGAGCTCCCGACGTCGATTGCCCGTACCGTGCCGTGGTCGAAGAACGGGGCGGTGTCGCGCACCGTCATCTCCTGCTCGACCACCGCACCCGGCCCGGTGGCCGGCAACGGCCCGCGCAGCACGCGGCCGTCGGCGAACATATCGGGTCCGTCCTGGACCTCGCCGCCTTCGGTGAGCACGGCTGGGTCGAGCGCGTGGATCTGGCCGTCGGGCGTGATCACCCGCGCCCGCACCTCCGGCCGCGCCTGGTGCCAGGGCGCCCAGCTCTTCTCGATCACCGACCAGCTCTGATCGGCGGCGGCGGTCAAGATGCGGTAGACGATCCGGTGGGTCGAGGTCTCGCGCCCTTGCTCGTCATAGGCATAGCGCAGATCGGAGAAGAGGACCACGACCGGCTCGCCGTCGCGGCCGGAGATGGCCGCCGCGGCGCGCAGGATCGCCGCCGGATCGGCGCTGAATGGCGCCTGCTCCCAAGGCTCGGATGCCTGGCCGGCTCGGCCCGCCTGCGCCGGCGGGCCGCCTGGCCGTCCCGGGCTGGCCGCATGCCGTTGCCGCGGCAGCGCCGCAAGGACCGGACGGGGCGCGGCGAGAGCCACGATTGGGAGGGCCAGAAAGAGGAGAAGGAGTAGGCAGCCGAGCTCGGCGGCGAGCAGACTTGCCGCGCGGCGATTGGCGGGGTGTGGGCGGCTCACGGAGGACCGGACGCTGGTGGCGCGGCCGGAGTGAACGGCGCAAGAAGATACCGACATCGCACTATTTATTTCCGTAGTACTATTATTTAGTCAGTAATTAGAAGTTGGGTAATACGGACGCTCAACGGCATTTGCGGTCTCGATGCGAGAACCTTGACTCGACAGAGATGAGCGTATCACGACCGCTGCGGTCGGCCGGGCACTCGCCCTGCCGGCTTCTGTACTAGAATTGCGGCACTGCAGCGATCTTCCGAACCGGCGCCCTGCCAGCGCGCGACGAGACGCTCCCGAGACGCGATGAGCCGCACAACACTGCCGCTCCTGCGGACCCTGATCACGACGGGGCTGGCGCTCCTCGCCGGCGACCGCTTGTCGGCGACCAGCTACGTGATGGTTTCCGACGAGGCGCTGGTCGATCGGGCAATAGCCGTCGCGGTGGTGCGGATCGTCGAGGTCGATCCTTTTGCCGGGGTCGCTTCCGGCTCGCCGGAGACCGAGTACCGGGCCGAGGTCGAGACGGTGCTCAAGGGTTCGCTCCCGGCCGGCCGCCTGCGGGTGCTGGTGCCGGGCGGCATCGCCGGCGGCGGCCGGGTGCTGAAGCTCTGGGGACTGCCGGCGTTCCGCGCCGGCGAGCGGGCGCTCCTGTTCCTCGAGTCAGGACCGACGCCCTCCTACCGCATCGTGCATGCGCTGCTCGGCGCCTTTCACGAGGTCGTCGCGGGCGAGCGGCGCTGGGCGTTGCGCGATCTCGGCGAGGCCTTCGCGGTCGAGACGGCCGCTTCCGGGATCAAGATCACGGGCGGCGCCGAGCGGCTTCGCGACTTCGAGCGCTTCACGCGCTGGGTGAGCCGGCGCGCCCAGGGTGGCCGGCCGGTAGTCGACTACCTGGTGGACGATCCGGGGGGCGCGCTGCGCCAGGCCCTCGCGCAGTTCACCCTCTTTCACGCCTCCGAGGATGGCCGTCCGCTGCGCTGGTTTGATTTCGACCAGCAACGGAGCGTGACCTGGAAGGCCTACGTGACGGGCGAGCACGGCCTTGCCGGCGGCGGCTATGCCGAGTTCCAGACCGCGCTCACGGCGTGGACCGGCGCCGGCGGCACCAACGTCAGCTACCTCTACGGCGGCACCACGACCAGCGCCAGCGGCCTCAACGTCGCCGACGGCATCAACTCGATCGTCTTCAATGACCCCAACGACCCGGAGCAGAAGCTGCCGAAGTACGACTGCCGTAACGGCGGCGTGCTGGCGATCGGCGGTCCGTTCTACGATCCCGCGCGGCTGCTGAGCTTCAAGGGCAGGAGCTTTCATCCGATCGCCGAGGCCGACATCGTCATCAACAGCGGTCTCGATTGCCTCTTCGCGGGCAGCTCGAACGCCAGCGCGCTGGCCGCGGAGCTGTTTGCCCACGAGCTCGGGCACACCCTGGGCCTGGGTCACTCCTGCGGCGACAGCGATCCCAATCTCTCGCCGCCGTGCACACCCGGCAGCGCCCTGGACGACGCCTTGATGCGGGCTCGGATCCATGATGATGGGCGGGGCGCCCGCCTCGGTGCCGACGACGCCGTCGCGATGCAAGCGATCTATACCGCCGTCGGCCTGGGCGCGCCGAGCAACCTGACCGCCGCCGCGGCCTCGACCACTCAGGTCATACTCGGCTGGACCCTGCACTCGACGGCCGAGACTGCCGTCCGGATCGAGGTCGCGGCGCTCGGCGGCGCCTTCAGCGAGGTCGCTACCGTGCCGGCCCACAGCACCGCGGCGGTGGTCTCCAACCTGCAGCCGGCCACCGGCTACCTGTTCCGGGTCCGGGTCAGCAACGCGAGCGACAACTCCGCCTACTCCAACGAGGCGAGCGCCGCCACGCTGGGGGTGGCCGGACCGTGCGTCGCCGGGGCGCAGACCGCCTGCCTCAGCGGTGGCCGCTTCCGGGTGACAGCGAGCTGGTTGACCGCGACCGGCAGCGGCAGCGCCTCGACGGTGCCGGTCGGCTCGGTGGATTCGGCGCTGCTCTGGTTCTTTTCGCCCGACAACTGGGAGCTGCTGCTCAAGGTGCTCGACGGCTGCGCGCTAAACGGCCGCTTCTGGGTGTTCTTCGCCGCCACCAGCGACGTGCAGTACGCGATCTCGGTCACCGACACGAGCAAGGGCAAGACGGTGGTCTACTTCCATCCGCTCGGCGCCGCCGCGACCTCGGTCACCGACACGGGTGCGTTCAGTACCTGTCCCTAGGTCCCGTCGTTCGGCCAGTCCCGGCGCCGCGAATGGTCGGGGGCGCCCGGCAGGTCGCCTTCCGACCGAGGTCCGCTCGCTGGACGGGCGATGAGACAAGACGCTCTGGGGGTTCTGAGTGGGTGCTCGCGGACCTCGGTCGGAAGGCGACCTGCCAGACGCTGGCTCGCCGGGGAGGCCGGGGACTCCTTCGGTTGTGGGCAAGAGCAGGCAATGGAACAGGCTTGTTTCGCCAAACAGCACGAGAATTGCTGGAAGAACGCTGATAGTTGCTAGAATCCATTGCGGCATGGTCCGGAGGTGATCGTCATGGCACGAACGCTGACCCCACCCTCTCGAAGGGTCCCTGCCTTCCTGGCGGTCGCCGCCTGGATCGCCGCCATGGTCTCTCCGGCGACGGGCAGCGGCATGGCCGCGGCGCCCGCGAGCCCTTCCTCCTGCCGCCCGGCAGCGGTCTTCACCGTCGTCGACCAGGTGGGCCGGCCGGTTGCCGGCGCCGACCTGGTCGTGAGCCACGGCTCCGACAGTGAGCCGCGTCCGGACCGCCACCGCACCGGCGCGGATGGCCGGGTGGCAGTGCCCGACCTGCCGCCGGACTACGGCTTGGTCGTGCGAGCCTCGGGTTTCGCGCTGTTCTACGAGCAGCAGACTCGCCCGGAGATCGCGCTGGACGCCGGCGGCGCGGGCGGGCAGCCTTGCCCCGATCTCGTCGCGGGCCCGGTCATGCGGCTGCAGCCCGGGCGGGAGCTCACCGGCTCGATCCGCGATCCCCAGGGACGTCCGGTGGCCGGCGCCGCGGTTTGGCAACCAGGAGAGGTTCACGACTCCACGGCGCTGTCCGCCGCCTATCTCCTGGCCGGCCCTTCCGCGCGCAGCGGCGCCGACGGCCGTTTCGTCCTGCGCGACCTGGGGCCGGACCGGCTGCAGGATGGGATCGAGATCTGCCGCGACGGCTTCTTGACCGCGGTGACCGGCGAGCCCCCTCTCGCCGCCGCGCTTGCCGTCGTCCTGACCCCCTCGGCGGCGATTGCAGGGCGGGTGCTGGAGCCCGGCGGCGCGCCGATCTTCGGCGCCCAGGTCTTCGCCTCTCGCGCCGGCGACGATCCTTCCGACCTCGTGATGTTCCATCCCTGCCCGCTCGAACCGATCGGCAGCGGTTGGGAGGAGACCGACGACCATGGAAGCTTCCGGATGAGTCCGCTGCGCGACGGCTGGTACACGGTCAGGGTCACCGCGACCGGTCATCTGACCGTGACGTCGGCTCCTCTCCGCCTCGCGCCGGGCGAGACGGTCGGCGGAGTGGAGATCAAGGCCGGCCGTGGCGCCGGGGTCAGCGGGCGGGTCCTCACTCCACTGGGAGATGCCCTGCCGGGCGCCGAGGTCTGGTTGTTCGGCAAAGCGGCGCAGGGCAGCGCGACGACCGACGGGGCGGGTCGCTTCCGCCTGCTCACGATTGACCCCGCGAGCGAGCGGGTGGAGGTCTCGCATCGCGACTACGCGCGGGTGAGCCTGCCGGTCCATCTGCACGGCGGCGAGAACCAGCTCGAGCTGACTGCCGGTGAGAGGCTCTATCCAATCGCCGGTCGCGTCTTCGCCTCCGACGGCCAGCCTGCCCGCGGGGTGAAGCTGCGGCTGGGCCCGCTGCAATCGATCGAGGAGGTGAGCTCGGACGGCGGATTCGCTTTCCCTCCGGTCGCCTCCGGTAGCTATATCCTGTCGCTAGACCAGATCGAGCAGGAGGATGCCGGCGACACCTATCTGCCCGTGCCGGTGGAGGTTCATGCGGCGGCGGTCAGCGGCCTCGCGATCCACTTGACGCGGGGCGGGTCGATCTCCGGCAGCGTGCTGGGGCTTTCGCCGCAAGAGCGTGCCGAGGTGTACCGGGTCTATCTCGGGCACCCGCGCTTCGGACCGCGCACCAGCCTGGTCGACCCCGAGGGCCGCTTTTCGATCGCCGGCTTGCTGCCAGGCGAGTGGAGCCTGGCCGTCTCTTCTGGGGCGCGCTCCGCGTCCGCGCGAGTCACGATTCCGCCGGGAGACTCCGCGCGGCTGCTGGATCTGCGCTTCCCGCCGGCCTATCCCTTGAGCGGCCGCGTCCTGGGTCCGGACGGCGAGCCGGTGGCTGGGGCTCGAATCGAAGTGGGGCAGCGCGAGAGGGCTCCCAGCGCCTATGTAATCAGTGACGCCGCCGGCGGCTTCGCGGCAGAGCTGCAGAACGGTTCCTACCAGATCGCCGTCCAGCATGACGAATACGGAGCGAGCTTGCCGCAGCCGCTGGTCATGGCCGGCGAGCCGCGCGCCGGGCTCGAGCTGCGTCTCTCCCGTCGGGTTCGCATCCACGGCCGCATCCTGGGGCTGGCGCCTGGGGAGGTGGTCTTTCGGCTCGTGGCGGAGGGCCCGGGGGGACACACGTCGGCGGGCCAGGCCGACCAGGACGGCGGTTACTTCGTCGACGTCGGGGTCGGCCGCTGGAAGATCGAGGCACAGCTCGAGCCGTACCCCGCGGTCGACAAGGCGTCCGCCGAGGTCAAGGTCGCGAGTGAAGCCAGCGCGATCGAGCTAGACCTGGTCTTCAAGCGCGCCGAGAGCACCGCTCGCGGGGATCGGGCCGCCGATCGAGCGCAGCATGCCGCCGATCGTGCCGATCTCCTGCACGGCGAAGCGGCCCCGGCCTCGGGGCCGCCGCTCTGAGAGGCCTCTTGACTCGCCGGTAGGGTTCTAGATTACAGGCTGCGCTTCTTGGCCCGCAGGCCGCGGCGGCTGCCGCCGTCCTTGCGCGGCTTGGGACCGCCGGGCGAGCGAAAGCCGCCGCCGAAGCCGCTGCCGCCGCCGCCAAAGTCGCCGCCGAAATCGCGGCCGCCGAAGCCGCCGCGCGGCGGACCGGGAGTGCGCTCGCGCGCCTCGTTGACGTTGAGGTTGCGCCCCTGAAAGTCCTGGCCGTTGAAATCCTGGATCGCTTTCTGCGCCTCGCTGTCGCTGCTCATCTCGACGAAGCCGAAGCCGCGCGAGCGCCCGGTCGCGCGATCGGTCATCACCTGCGCCGAGTCACAGGTCCCGGCTTTCGCGAACAGCTCCCGCAAGTCGTCGCTGGTGGTATCGAAATTGAGATTCCCCACGAAAAGCTTCCTACCCATTCTCGCTCTCGCTCCTTGGCCGTTGGGCCCAGTGTGCCGGCTGGATGCGCCGGCGGCACGATCCGGTCGTTTCGTGCGGGCGGAAAACCAGGCCGCCTTGGCCGCCTCGAGACGAGAGGGGCGCTTCGCTAACCGAAAGGAGTCTCAATATATCAGCTCCTCCGGGCCCCCGCAAACACGGCGCCCACCCGCTCGCCGCGCGAGGCGGCTCAGGGGGTTAGAACAGGTCGAACACCAGGATGCGGGCGTCGAGCGGGCCGTTTTTCACCGGCAAGCGCCGGCGCGGGCGCAGGCCGATCTCCTTGCCCAGCCCCGGACCGCCCGCCAGCACCACCGCCCGCCAGCCTCGGAACCGCTGCTTGAGCAGGTCGCCCAGCTCGCGCCAGTGCGCGGCGCCGGCCGCGGCCCGCTCGCCATAGGGGGGATTGACCACCACCAGGCCGGCGCCCCCCGGGGTGTCCGCCGGCGCTTCGAGGTCGGACGCCTCGCCGCGCAGCAGGGTCGTTCGCGCGAGCAGGCCGGCGCGTTCGAGGTTGACCCGCGCTCCGCGCAGCGCCTCGGCCGACCTGTCGTTGCCGATCAGCCGCACTCCCGGTCCAGGCGCCGGCATCGGCTCGGCGCGGATGGCTGCGAAGCGCTCCGGCGCGAACCCGGGGAGACTCTCGAACGCCCAGCCCCGCCGCAGCTGGCCCGGAGCGATCCCGAGCGCCAGCCAGGCGGCCTCGATGAGCAGCGTCCCCGAGCCGCACATCGGATCGACCACCGACCCCCGTCCATCCCAGCCGGCGGCCAGCACGCAGGCGGCGGCGAGCTGCTCGCGCACCGGCGCCGCGCCGCTTGCCACGCGATAGCCGCGGCGGTCGAGCGGCTCGCCCGAAGTGTCGAGCAGCAGCGTCGCTTGGTCGCGATGCAGGCGCAGGCGCAGGTGGAGGTCGGGTGCGTCGCGGTCTACGTCGGAACGCCGGCCCCAGCGCTCGCGCTGGCCGTCGACCAGGCCGTCCTTGACGGTGAGGGCCGCCCAGCGCGCGTCACGGACGCGCGAGGCGGTCGCGGTGGCCTGGATGGCGAAGCTGCGCTCCGGCTGGAGGAGCGATCCCGGGTCGAGAGCAGGCCGAGCAGCGTCCCCGCCCACGGTCAGCCCCTGCCCGCCGAGGCCGCCGGCGCCCCAGGCCGCGCCGGCGACCAGCGCCCGCGCCCCGGCGGCGAGCGCGGCGCCGTCCGGACCCGCCCAGCTGCCGAGCTCGACCAGCACCCGGTTGGCGGTGCGCAAACGCCAGTTCGCCCGCCAGCACTCGTCCCAGCCACCGCTCCACACGACCGCGCCGCGCTGGCGCTCGACGCCCGCCGCGCTCCCCGCCCCTCCAGCCCGCCCCGCCGCACCTACCCCCCCTGCTCCAATATCGCGCAGCTCGCCTTCCAGCAGCTCCTCGAGCCCGGCAGCGCAAGTCGCGACCAGCGTCAGCTTCTGCGGCGGCTCGCTCAAGGCTCGCCGGCGGCTGGGCACGGGGCTTCGCTCTGGCTGGCGAGAAACGGCAGCACGATGCCCAGCCACTCCTCAGGCCGCTCTTCCATCGGCAAATGGCCGGTGTTGGGAATCGCCACGAAGGTGGCGCGCGGAAGCCGCCGCGCCGCCCGCCGCCCGTCGTCGGGCTGGATGAGCCGGTCCTCGGAGCCCCAGACGATCAGCGCCGGGACGTCGATCTTGCCCAGCTCGACGGCGACCGGAGGGCGCCGGTTGGACACGGTCAGGCCGTAGTAGGCGTCTTCCTCGCCTTCGACGCGCAGGCGGTCCAGGTAGGCGCGCGCCAGCTCCGGGGTGGCGAGCGATGCGTCGAAGAAGCTGTTGCGCAGGGTCTTCTGAATGAATTCGGGGCGTAGCGCATAGCGCAGGTAGAGGGCGTTGAGCGGCCGCACCCGGGCGAGCGGGCTGCGCCGGTCGTCGGGGTAGGTCGGGGCCGAGCTGTCGACCAGCACCATCGAGCGCAGCCGCTCCGGATGGCGCGCCGCGAGGAAGAGAGTCAGACCGCCGCCGTAGGAGTGCCCGACGAGATGGGCGCGCGCGATCCCCAGCGCGTCCATGACGCTCAGGATCAGCCGCTCCTGCCCTTCGCGGGTGTAGCTGCGGGGGTCCTTCGGACGCTCGGTGTAGCCAAAGCCGTTGAGATCCAGGGCCACGACGCGGAACGAGCGCGCCAGCTCCGGCATCACCCGGCGCCAGCAGTAGCTCGAGGAGCCGAAGCCGTGGAGGAGGACCACCGGCTCGCCGCGCCCCTGCTGCTCGATGTAGACCTGCTGGCCGGCGATGGCGAGGAAGCGCTCTGCGCCCTGCTCGCGCCGCACCTCGGCAAACGGGCGCAGCGACACACAGCCGCTCAGCGCCCAGGCCAGCGCGAGAGCGGCCGGCAGGGTGGGCGGCGGCGCCGGCGCGCGCGGCCGTCGCTGCGGCTTGGCGGCCGAATGCAACCGTGTTTTCGGTGGGGAGTACTTGGAAGGTCGCACAAGAGGCAGATCTTAGCGCGGGCACTGGTGGCGGGTGGAGGGTGGAGGGTAGCCAGTTCCAGTGGCGCGGCGTTTGGCACCGGACTGCGATCGTCTTTGTCACCGCCGGCTTATATTCTCTCAATCCCTGGCGAGAGCCGGGAGTGGATCCAAGGCGATGTCGATCGTCATCGAGCAGCTCACCAAGCGCTACGCCGGGCATCCGGTGGTCAACGCCGTTTCGCTCACGGTGGGCGACGGCCAGCTCTACGTGCTGCTCGGGCCGTCGGGGAGCGGCAAGAGCACGCTGCTGCGCATGATCGCCGGGCTCTCGGACATCGATGCCGGGCGGGTCCTGTTGCATGGCCGCGAGGTGACCGACCTGCCGCCGGCCGGCCGCGACGTCGGATTCGTCTTCCAGAGCTACGCCCTGTTCCGCGGCATGACGGTGGCGGAGAACGTCGAGTTCGCCCTGCGCATCCGCGGCGCCGGCAAGGCGGAGCGGCGGCGGCGGCGCGACGAGCTGCTCGAGCTGGTGGGACTCACCGGGCTCGGCGGCCGCATGCCGCGCCAGCTTTCGGGCGGCCAGCAGCAGCGCGTGGCGCTCGCCCGCGCCCTCGCCCACCAGCCGCAGGTGCTGCTGCTCGACGAGCCGTTCGGGGCGCTCGACGCCCGGGTGCGCCTGGAGCTGCGCCGCACGGTGCGGGCGATCCAGCACGAGCTCGGCGTGACCACCCTCTTCGTCACCCACGACCAGGAGGAGGCCTTCGAGCTCGCGGACCGGGTGGCTGTGCTCAACTTCGGGCGGCTGCTCGAGGAAGGGCCGCCCGAGGAGCTCTATCTGCGCCCCCAGACCGAGTTCGTGGCCACCTTCCTCGGCACCGCCAACCTGATGGTTGGCGAGCGCATTGGCGACGAAGTCTGCCTGGGGCCGGTCTGCTTCCCGCTCGGCACGCGCGGCCAGGCGGCGCGCGAGTCGCACCGGGTGCAGGTGCTGTTCCGGCCGGAGGACGTGGCGCTGCGCGAATCCGCCGAGGCGCTGTCCTGTCCGCCGCTCGGGCGCGCGGTGGTCGACCAGCGGGCCTTCGTCGGCTCCTTCGAGCGGCTGCGGCTGCGCCTGCCGCCTCTGCCTGGGGTGCGGCCTATCGCTCCGGCGGTGCCGTTTGGCAGCGAGGAGATTCTGGTCGAGGCGACGCGCTCGCAAAACGAGGCGCGGCGCTACCCGCTGCAGACCGGCGAGGTGGCCTGGGTGGGCGTGCGCCGGGTCCACGCCCTCGAGCACCCCGGCCTCCACCTGGTGATCGTGGTCGACCCCTCGGCGCCGTCGCGGGCGGCGCTCGCGCTGGGCAGCGAGCTCGCCCGGCTGGCCAACGCGCGAGTGACGGTGCTCGGGCATGGAGCGCGCGACGAGAAGGTCGAAACCCTGCTGCAGGAGGCCCGCGAACGGCTGGGCAGCGGGCTCGCCGCGGTCGAGGCGCGGGCGGTCCCGGGGCCGCCGGACCAGGCGGTCGCCGAGCAGGAGGCGCGCCAGCCAGCCGACCTGGTGGTGGTGGGGCGGCCGCAGCGCGACGGCGGCGAGCTTGCCGAACGCCTGCTGTCGGACGGATGCCGCCATCTCCTGCTGGTTCCCGGCGAGGTGGCCGAGGGGCTCGAGCGGGTGCTGATCTGCGTCGCGGTCGGCGAGCCCGGCAAAGAGGACGTCTCTTTCGCCGGCCGGCTTGCCCGGCATCTGGGTGCCGAGACCACGATCCTCACCGTCCTCGACCCCGCCCATCGCGGCCGGGCGGAGGCCGGGGCGCAGCGTTTCCTGGCGCGCTGTGCGCGCACCATGGCGCGGCTCGAGGTGCCGGTCGCGACGCGCATCCGCTACGGCGCCGCGCGCGAGCAGATCCTGGCCGAGCTTGCCGAGGGGCGCCATGGGCTGCTGGTGATCGGCGCGCCGCTGCCGGCCAGCGATGGCCGCATCGCGCTCGGCGGCCTGGTGGGGCGGCTGTTGCGGGAGGCCGACCGGCCGGTGCTGCTGGTCCGCTCCTCCGAAGCCACGGCATGAGCGAGCTCGCGGTGGAGAAATAGAGGGCATCCCGTATGCTGGAGGAAATCATGGCGAGCGAGTCGCAGCCAATGATCGTCATTATTCGCGGGCCGGGGCGTCCGCGGATCGGCGGCCGAATGCAACCGTATCTCCAGTGGGGAGTACTTGGTGCCGGCATCCTCCTGGCCTGCGGCGGGCAGCAGTCCGCGCCCGCGGCCGTGCCTGGCGGCGGACCTGCCGAGATCAACTTGCTCAACGTCTCCTACGACCCGACGCGCGAGCTCTTTGCCGATATCAATGCCGCGTTCACCCGCGACTGGAAGGCAAAGAGCGGGCAGACGGTCACCGTGCAGCAGTCGCACGGCGGCTCGGGCAAGCAGGCGCGTTCGGTGATCGACGGCCTGGAGGCCGACGTGGTGACCCTCGCCCTGGCTTATGACATCGACGTCATCGCGGCGAGCGGCCTGCTGCCGGCAAGCTGGCAGAGCCGCCTACCCGCGAACAGCTCCCCTTACACCTCGACCATCGTCTTCCTGGTGCGCAAGGGCAATCCCAAGAAAATCAGGGACTGGGCCGACGCGGTGCGGCCCGGCGTTGCGGTCATCGCCCCCAACCCCAAGACCTCGGGCGGGGCGCGCTGGACCTACTTGGCGGCATGGGGATGGGCCTTGCGGGCCTACGGAGACGAGGCCAAGGCGCGCGACTTCGTCAGCCGCCTCTATCGCAACGTGCCGATCCTCGACACCGGCGCGCGCGGCTCGACGATCACCTTCGTCGAGCGCGGCATCGGCGACCTCCTGATCGGTTGGGAGAACGAGGCCCGGCTCGCCGTCCAGACGCTGGGCAAGGGTGGGCTCGAGATCGTCACGCCGTCGGCGAGCATCCTGGCCGAGCCGCCGGTGGCGGTCGTGGACAAGGTGGCGGCCAAGCACGGCACCACGGCGGCTGCCCGCGCCTATCTCGAGTTCCTCTACACGGCCGAGGGGCAAGAGATCGTCGCCCGCAACTTCTATCGGCCGCGCCTGCCGGAAGTGGCGGCGCGCCACGCCGCGCAGTTCCCGAAGATCGAGATGTTCAGCGTCGACCAGCTCTTCGGCGGCTGGACCAAGGCGCAGAAGACGCACTTCGCCGACGGCGGCGTGTTCGATCAGATCTACCAGCCCGGCAAGGGAGGGCGGCCCGGCGGATGAGCATGCGGAGTCTCTCGCAGCTGGCGGCCCTCCTGCGCCGGCCGCCGCCGCTGGCGCGGCAGGCCGGGGGGCCGCCGGCCTTTTTTTCGCTGCTCGGAGGCGGCGCCGCCGCCGGCGCCGGCGGAAGAGAGGGCGGGGAGCGGGGAGGGAGGAGCGAGACGGAGGTGCGGGAGCCGCGGCGGCCGCCGCCACGACGCGACCGTCCGCGCCGGGGCGTGCTGCCGGGGTTCGGTCTGGCGATGGGATTTACGCTCACCTATCTCGGCCTGATCGTGCTCTTGCCGGTCACCATGCTGGCCGCCAAGAGCGCGACGCTGACCTGGAGCCACTTCTGGGCCACGGTGACCGGGCCGCGCGAGCTGGCCGCCTACCGCCTGAGCTTCGGCGCCGCCTTCGCGGCGGCGGCGATCAACGCCGTATTCGGCCTGCTCCTCGCCTGGGTGCTCGAGCGCTACTCGTTCCCGGGCAAGAAGCTGATCGACGGCCTCGTCGACCTGCCGTTCGCCCTGCCGACCGCGGTGGCCGGCATCGCCCTCGCCTCGGTCTACGCGCGCGGCGGCTGGATCGGACGCTGGCTGGCGCCGGCGGGCATCGAGGTGGCCTATACGCGGCTCGGGGTCGTGGTCGCGCTGACCTTCGTCGGGCTGCCATTTGTGGTGCGCACGGTGCAGCCGGTCTTGCGCGAGCTCGCGATCGAGCTCGAGGAGGCGGCGTCGACTCTGGGCGCCGGCCGCGCCCAGATTCTCGCGCGGGTGATCCTTCCCGAGCTGACGCCGGCTGCCGCGACCGGCTTCGTGCTCGCCCTGGCCCGCGCCCTGGGCGAGTACGGCTCGGTGATCTTCATCGCCGGCAACATGCCAATGCGCTCTGAGATCACGCCGCTGCTCATCATGATCAAGCTCGAGCAGTACGATTACGCTGGCGCCACCGCCATCGCGCTGGTCTTCTTGCTCGCGTCGTTCGCCCTGCTGCTGATCGTCAACTTCGTTTCCCGGCGCGGCGGCGGCGGGGCGTTCCTTCCGGCATGAGCGCCGGCGCTGCTCTTCCGGAGGCGGCGGGCGCGCACGCCGCCCGCTCCCGTCACCTCGACGAGCCGCGCGCGGTGCGCTGGCTGCTGATCGGCTCCGCGCTCGCCTTCCTGTTGCTCTTTCTCTTCGTGCCGCTGCTCGTGGTCTTTGCCCGCGCTTTCGAGCGCGGCGTCTTCGCCTTCGCCCGCGCGGTAAGCGAGCCCGACGCGCTGGCCGCGATCCGCTTGACCCTGCTGACCGCCGCCATCGCCGTGCCCGCCAATCTCGTCTTCGGCATCGCCGCGGCGTGGGCGGTCACCCACTACCGCTTCGCAGGCAAGAACCTGCTCGTCACCTTGATCGACCTGCCGTTCAGCGTTTCGCCGGTCATCTCCGGGTTGATGTTCGTGCTGCTCTTCGGCGCCCACGGACTGTTCGGCGGCTGGCTGGCGGCGCACGGCATCAAGATCCTGTTCGCTTTTCCCGCCATCGTCCTGGTGACGGTCTTCGTCACCTCGCCGCTGGTGGCGCGCGAGTTGATCCCGCTGATGCAGGCCCAGGGCGACGAGGAAGAGCAGGCGGCGCTGACCCTCGGTGCCTCCGGTTGGCAGACCTTCTGGCGCATCAGCCTGCCCAAGATGCGCTGGGGGCTGATCTATGGCATCGTGCTCTGCAACGCTCGCGCGATGGGCGAGTTCGGCGCCGTCTCGGTGGTATCCGGCCACATCCGCGGGCTGACGACCACCATGCCGCTCCAGGTCGAGATCCTCTACAACGACTATCAGTTCTCGGCCGCCTTCGCGGTCTCCTCGCTGCTGACCCTGCTGGCGCTGGCGACGCTGGCCGTCCAGGGTTGGGTCGAGGCCAGGTCGGCCCGGTAACCTGGCGGCGCAGAGCGCGCTGGTGGCGGTCGCGCACGCCAGCCAGGACGTAGCGACCGCGGCCCGCCTGCTGGCCGCGCGCCCGGCTCTCGGCCGGCTGATCGAGAGCGGCGAGGCCGGGGAGCGCTCCGCGCTCGCCGCCCAGCTCGAGCGCTTCCGCCTGCGCCAGAAGATCGAGATCAAAGCCAGCCGGCCGCGCTTTCTGGTGACCGTCGGCGGCGCCGGCTACACCCTCCTCGCCGACGGCGAGCCCCAGTCCCGAACCTGAGTGAGCGCAGCCCCGCCGCCGGCCCGGGCCGCGATCACTTCGAACGTTGCGTGTAGGTGATCTCGAGCAGACTTCACTCCAGGACCGACCACCGTGCACAAGCGGTATCATCAGCGCCGAATGCCACGGATCAGAGTCAACGGGGCGGACCTCTACTACGAGGAACAGGGCAAAGGCACGGGCGGCGAAGCCATCGTCTTTGCCCACGGGCTGCTGTGGAGCGGCAGCGTATTCTCCCGCCAGATCGAGGCGCTCGCGGATCGTTACCGCTGCGTGGCGTTCGATTTCCGCGGCCAGGGCCGGAGCGAGACGACCGGCGCCGGCTATGACATGGAGACCCTGGCGCAGGACGCCGCCGCGCTCATCGAGGCGCTCGACTGCGCGCCATGCCATTTCGTGGGCCTCTCGATGGGCGGCTTCGTCGGCATGCGGCTCGCCATCGATCACCCCGAGCTCTTGCGATCGCTGATCCTGCTCGAGAGCTCCGCCGATCCCGAGCCGCCGGAAAACATGGGGAAATACCGCCGGCTCAGTTTCGTCGCCCGCTGGCTCGGCCTGCGCCTGGTGGCGGGACCAGTCATGAAGATCATGTTCGGAACGAAGTTCCTGAACGATCCCGCGAGGTCCGCATTGCGTCGGCAGTGGCGCCGCCAGATGCTCGCCAATGATCGGCTCGGGGTGACGCGCGCCGTGCTGGGGGTGATCGCGCGGCGCGGCGTCTACGACCGTCTCGGCCGGATCGCGGTGCCCACCCTCGTCGTGGTCGGCGACCAGGACGTGGCGACCGTGCCGGCGCGGGCCGAGCGCATCCACGCCGGGATCGCCGGCTCGCGCCTGTGCGTCATCGCGGGCGCGGGCCCCACCTCGACGGTCGAAGAGCCCGAAGCCGTCAATCGAGCGCTCGCCGACTTCCTCGCCTCCCTGCCCCGATCCGGCGTGCCGCGGCGAGGGTGATTTTCACGGCAGAAGGCGCCCCGCGGGCGGCGACCAGGCGAGGCCTGCGACTTCGCCGCTGGCGCGCTGCTGGTGCGCAAGGAGGGTCGCGGCGGTCGCCGGCGAGAGGAAGCCGAGGCGGCGGGTGACCTCGATGTAGAAGCCCACCTCGCGCAGGCGCCGCGCGGCAGTCAGCAGCTGCTCGGCCAGACCGCCATCCGCGAGACCCGTGACGACCGCCTCGGCCGCGGTCAGGGCGGCGCTGCGCATGCCGAGACCCAGATCGGCCGGATCGAGAGCGGGGAAGCGGCGCGTGTGCCGGCAGAGAGTGAGGAGCAGCTGGTCGAGCGCCTCCAGGGCCGGCAGGCGGCGCGGCCCAGGGCAAGTCTTGAGCCTGGCGGAGAGTCTCAATTTGTCAGTCCTTTCAGGTCCAAGTTGGGATGGACCTCCTACCCTTGAAGACGGAATCCACACCCGCAAATGACCAGGACCAGGGCGCGACACGGCGGCCAGACCTTCGGCGTCAGGGAACCAGATGACCAGCCGCCGATTCCAAGAGTGAAGGGGCGATGGCCGTGCGGTATCGCCCAATGCGTGAACGGCGGCCCCACAGCTTACCGAGGCCGGCCGGGGCCTGGAGAAGGGAGGTTCGAAATGCAACCGCGTCCCCATGATTAGGTCCGTGCCATCACAGCGGTGCGCAGCCAGATCAACGTGACGCCACTGGTCGATGTCTGCCTGGTCTTGTTGATCATCTTCATGGTCGTCACTCCGCTGCCGCGATCCGCTGTCGAGGTCGCCTTGCCGGAAACCGCGCACCCGAAGAACATGGCGCAGGTGAGCAATCAGCTCACCGTGTCGATCAAAAGTGACGGCAGTGTCTACTTCGAGTGGGCCGGCCCTGCCCGGGGGAGACTGTCCAGTAGTAGCTCATGAGCCACTACCAACTCTCGGCTCCCCCGGCGGTCAGGGGAGCTGGCCGTCATAGGCGCAGGGGTCGAAGCGGCCGGAGATGGTGCCCTCGCCCGCGGCGCCGGCGAAGGCTCCGGAGAAAGAGCCGTGCACCAGGGTCGTGATCCGCGGCTGGTTGACGCGCCGGATGTCGACGTCGGCCCAGACCTGGCCGCCCGATTCGCGCACCGTCGAAGCGCCACCCGGGGCCTGGACCACCACCTCTGCCGTGTATTGGCCGGCGCCGACGAAGTCGCTGAGGCGCAGCTCGACATGCGGCGCGCCGGGGGCGTCGAGGCGGATAAGGAAGCCGGGGCTAGAGAAGGTCCCACAGGTGACGACGGCCGGCGCATCGACGTTGAAGGCACCGGCGAGCCGAATGTGCCCCGTCCGCCGTTCCTGCTCGGCCCCCGCCGCGGCCGGATGCGCCTCGGTGCTCGCAGCCGATGCGGTCGGCGCCGCCGGCCCCGCTGCAGCCTCGCCGGCCGCGGCCTCACCCTCCATGGGCGTCGCGGCCGCGCGCGCCAGGCTCTCGCGGTCGATCTTCGGCAAGGGCGCCGGCCGGCTGCCCGAGGGCACGGTCTCGTCCACCTTCTGGACCTGGATGTCGCAGCCGGCAAGCGGCAGCAGGAGCAGCACCGCCCCACTCAGCAGGGCGGCGAGCCGCAGCGCCAGCGATCGCTCGGCTGGGTGCGGCGCCTCCATGGTTCCAGGCGGTCGCGCCGGATTTGAGGTCGTGCATGGCTCCCGATCCATGGTCTTCTCCTCGAGCAGGTTGCCATTACTCTATCTTGATTGAGCTCAACCCCCGGCAGGTCTACCGTCCGACGAAGAGGCCGGCCAGGAAGACCGCCGCCGCCAGCAACATCAGCCAGCTCCCGAGCGAGTCGGCCGGGAGATGGACGCGCAGCAGCGCGCCGGCGAGCAGCAGGGCCGCCGCCGCCAGCGTCCACGCGAGGCGGCGCACCGCGCGCTCCAGGCGCTCGGCTCCGCGCCTCGACTCTGGCGAGGGGGTGGCCTGGACGGCGAGGACGCCGCGTTCGGTGCGCGCCAGCAACGCCTCGACGCGGCGTGGCAGACCGAGCAGCGTGCGCGCTTGGGCGGCGCCTTCGCGCAAGAGCTCCCGCCAGTTGTGGCGCAGCTCGGCGGCGGCCAGGCGCTCGGCGAAGGGGAGCGTCTCGGCCCAGGGATCGAACCGCGGATCGAGCTGGGTGCTCAACCCGGCAAGCAGCCCCACCGCCCGGCCGACGAAGAGCAAATCCACCTGGACCTGGAAGGGCGCCTCGTAGAGCAGGTCGCGATACTCGACGAGGAGATGGCGCGCCTCGGCGAACGCCACCTCCCGGAGATCGCCGATCCGCACTCCCCAGAAGCGCTCGAAAAGGGCCTCATGGACCTCCTCCAGCCGCTTCAGATCGGCGCCTGGCAGGAGGACGCCGGCGCTCACGTAGGAATGGACGACGCGCGCGGCGTCACGCGTGCCGAGGCCGATGACGTACTCGCGCAGGGCGGCGCGCAGCCGCTCCGGGATCTCGGCCACCATGCCGAAATCGACGAAGACGATCTGGAACGGCCGCGCCGAGCCGTCGGCCGGCGGACCGACCGCCTCGCCCCGCGCGCAGGGCTGCTCGCCGCCGACCGGCAGCGGGCGGACGAACAGGTTGCCGGGGTGTGGGTCGGCGTGCACGAAGTGATGGACGAAGATCTGCTGCATGTAGAGCCGGTAGAGGTGGCGCGCCACCTGCGAGCGGTCGATGCCGGCGGCGCTCAGCGCGGCGAGATCGGCGATCTTGAGGAAGCCGACGTCTTCGAGGGTCAGGGTGCGGCGGGCGCTCTGCGCCCAGAAGACGCGCGGCACGTAGACCCGGCGGTCGCCTTCGAAGTCGCGGGCAAAACGTTCTACGCTCTTGCCCTCGGCGAGCATGTCGAGCTCCCGCGTGGTGGTGCGGCGCAGCTCCCCTTCCAGGCGGTCGAGATCGACCCGCCGGCGCAGCCGGCGCCAGACCTTGAGCAGCCGGATGGCCAGGCCCGCGGCGGCGAGGTCGGTCTCGACCAGCACCTCGATGCCAGGCCGCAGCACCTTGACGACCACCTCCTCGCCGCCGGGCAGGCGAGCGCGGTGGACCTGGGCGAGCGATGCCGCGCCCACGGCTTGCGGGTCGAGCCAGGCGAAGATCTCGCTCGCCGGGCGCCCGAAGTCCTCGGCGATCTGGCTGGTGATCGCCGCGAAGGGCCCGGGGGGCACCTCATCCTGCAGGCCGGCGAGCTCGCCGATCACGTCGGCCGGCAGCAGGTCGACGCGGGTGCTCAGGAACTGGCCCAGCTTGATCAGCACCCCGCCCATTTCGACCGCCAGGGCGCGATATCGCCGCGCGATGCGGCTGTAGCGCTCGACCGCCGGGCGCCGCAGCCGGCGTACCGGAAGGAGCGCCAGGACGACGTCCCACCACAGGGCATGCAGGAAGGTGCGGGCCACGAACCGGCGCATCTTGCGATAGCGCCTGAACTCGATCCTGGTCGCCGGTGCACTGGCGCCGGCGCCGGCGGTGCTGGCCGCCGCCGCCCCGCCGCCGGCGGAGGTCGCCGCCGCGGCGCCAGTCCGGGCGGTCGCTGGCGGTCCTGGGGTCTCGCTGGTCACTGGTTCCTCATCATCGGATCGCGGGCACACCGAAACGATCTCCCAGCGCCCGGCGCCAGTCAAATGCGCCCCGGAAACGGAGCGTCCCGCCCGCAGAGCTCAGGACGAGACTGGAACGAGATTCCCCGGAGCAAGAGGGAGGGGGCGTCCCCTTCCCTCCCGGGGGGGTGGGAAGGGGGACCGAGGGGTTGCGGGGGGCGATCCGATCGATGCTTCGAGTAGGCCTCCGCCGCTACATCGAAGAGCCGATTCATGCCTCGGAGTCGCCGCAGGGCGGTGGCGGCGAGGACGGAGGGACATAGGGTGCCCACCGTCCGCACTGCCGCCGGCTGTGGCAAGATCTGGCGCCATGAGAGACCCGGCGGCCACCGTCCCGGGGGCCGGTGCACCAGCGCCTACCCCGCAGGGGGTGGGCAGTCGGCCCGCGGCCCGCGGCGTCGTCACCTTGCGCCATCTGAGCGGCCACGCCGACTACGAAGCCTGCGTCGAGCTCCAGCGCGTGACCTGGGGGCGCCAGTTCCAGGAGCTCGTCCCTTCCAGCGTGCTCAAGATCAGCCAGCGCGTCGGGGGCGTTGCCGCCGGCGCTTTCGCCGCCGATGGGCGGCTGCTCGGCTTCGTCGTCGGACTGACGGGAGTCCGGCCGCGGCCAACCCCTGGCGCCGATGCCGCCGATGCCGCCGATGCCGCCGGTCTGCCCTCGCCGCCGGAGCGGGTCGAGATCGTCCACTGGTCGCACATGCTGGCCGTGGCACCCGAGTCGCGCGACCTCGGTCTCGGCACGCGGCTCAAGCGATTTCAGCGCGACTTTCTGCTGCCGCTTGGCGTCGAGGTCGTGGAGTGGACTTACGACCCTCTCGAAGCCCGCAATGCACACCTCAATCTCAATCGCCTGGGCGCGGAAGTGGCCGAGTACGTCGAGGACATGTACGCCGGGGAGATGGGTAGCGATCTCGCGCAGGGCATCGGCACCGACCGGTTCATCGTCGCCTGGCGGATCGGCGGCGAGCGGGTGCGTGCCGCGCTGGCCGGCGAGCGCTCCGCCGGAGCCGATCGATTCGCCACGGCGCCGGTGGTCAATCCGGGCGGTCCCTGGATCGAGGAGGCCATCGTCACCGCCGCGCCTCCGGGCGCTGCCGCGGCGGTGCGGATCGAGGTGCCCGCCGATATCCAGGCCTTCAAGCGCGAGCGGCCGGTGGATGCCGTCTCCTACCGTCAGGGGACCCGGCGGGCGTTTGCCGCCTACCTGGGGCACGGCTACCGGGTCACCGCCTTCTTCCCCGACTCTGATCCGGCAGCCGCGCGGTGCTACTACGGGCTCGAGGCTGCCGCCGGACCGTGATGGCTCTGCCGCGCATCGAACGCATCACCTTGCGCGAGCTCTCGCTGTCGCTCAAGGAGCCGTTCCGCATCTCCTCCGGCAGCTCCAGCCGGCGCCGCATCCTGCTCGTGCAGCTGCACGCCGGCGGATTGGAAGGATGGGGCGAGTGCGTGGCGGGCGAGCGCCCCAACTACGGCCCCGAGACGGTCGATACCGCTTGGTGGGCGCTGACCGAATGGCTGGCCCCGCGGCTGCTCGCTCCCGGCGCCGGTGGCGTCTCGGGCCCCGAGCAGGTGCACGAGCTCTTTGAGCGCAACATCCGCGGCCACAACATGGCCAAGGCGGCACTCGAGATGGCGGGCTGGGAGCTCGCGGCCCGCGCCGAGGGGATCTCGCTCTCGGAGCGCCTGGGAGGAGAGCGCGAGCGTATCGCGGCCGGGATTTCGCTGGGCATCCAGGAGACCCCAGCCGAGCTGGCGGCCAGGGCGCGGCAGGCGCTCGAGCGCGGCTACCGCAAGATCAAGGTCAAGATCGAGCCGGGCGCCGATCTCGACTTCGTGCAGGCGGTGCGCAGCGAGCTGGGCCCGGAAGCGCCGCTGATGGCCGATGCCAACAGCGCCTACCGGCTGGAAGACGCCGATCGCCTGGCGCGGCTCGACGAGCTGGGGCTGCTGATGCTCGAGCAGCCGCTGGCGTGGGACGACTTGTTGCGGCACGCCGAGCTTCAGAAACGGCTCCGCACGCCGATCTGCCTCGACGAGTCGATCACCGGCATCGACCGCGCGGCGGACATGATCGCGCTCGGCAGCGGCCGCATCGTCAACATCAAGCCGGGCCGAGTCGGAGGGTTCCGGCAGTCGATCGCCATTCACGACCTGTGCGCAGCGCACGGCATTCCGGTCTGGTGTGGCGGCATGCTGGAAAGCGGCGTCGGGCGGGCGCACAACGTGGCGCTCGCGTCACTGCGCAACTTCACCCTGCCGGGCGATCTCTCGCCGAGCGAGCGCTACTGGGAGCGCGACATCGTGGTTCCGGAATGGACCATGGATCGGCAGGGCTGGGTCGTAGTTCCTCGCGACCGCCCCGGCATGGGGGTGGAAGTCGATCTGCCGCGCGTCGAGGCGCTCACGGTGCGCCGCGAGGAGCTGCGGGCCTGAGCATGGCGTATCGCTTGCTGGCCGACGCGCTGGTGGTGCTGCACACCGCCTTCGTGTGCTTCGTGGTTCTCGGCGGCCTCTTGGTCCTGCGCTGGCAGCGCCTTGCCTGGCTGCACCTGCCTGCCGCGGTGTGGGGCGCCGGAATCGAGCTGGCAGGCGGGGTCTGCCCGCTCACGCCGCTCGAGAGCCACTTCCGGGTGCTCGGGGGAGAGGCCGGCTATCGCGGCGGCTTCATCGAGCACTACCTCCTGCCCTTGCTCTACCCGGCGGGGTTGAGCCGCGGAGTGCAGCTCGTTCTTGGCGGCGCCGTTCTTCTCTTCAACGTCGCGGTCTACTTGCGCCTCATCCTCCGGCGGCGCCCTGCCGCGGGGGCGCCGAGCTGAGTGTCTACCGGATCCTTCGGCAAAGGATCCTGCCGGCCTGTTCCAGGGCGAGGAAGCCGGCCGCTTCGAGAAGGTTCGCCAGGCCTTCCGGAGAGCGCACCAGTGCCGCGGCGACATGGAGCGCGGCTGCGAAGTCCTCGTCGAACTCGCGCACTTGACCGGCCTCCTCGCCGCCGCTGAGCAGAGCGAATCGAAGTGGAGCGACGGTGCCGCCCTCCGCCTCGCTTCCGTCGCCGAGCTCAGACGAATGGTTAGGACGGGCGCCTCCTTCGCCAAGCCCAGCAGGCGATGAAGAGCCGGATTCTGGCTCGCTCCGGAGGCGGAAGAAGGGTTCCCGGCCGACGGCGGGCAGCACTGCCGCGGCCAGCAGGGCCGTCTCGCGGTGGATGAAGACCGCGAACGCCTCATCGCCGAGCGGCGGACTGTCCCACCGCCGCACTACGGCGAAACGCTGGCCGCCCTGATGGCTCACGGAGCGCACTTCCCAGGGGCCGGCGAAGACGGCCTCGTGCGCGCCTTCCGGCTCAGCCAGCAGGTCCAGGCGGCGCAGGAATTCCTCGCTGAATGCATTGTGGAAACCGCGGTCGTTCGCGGTTTTCGGGTGCGGCGGTTGAGATGTGGTCATACCCGATCTCCTCCACTTACGCCTTACTTGCGCCATCCTATGGCGGCCTTCACGCTAAGTCAAGCATGAGAGTGGGGGGGTGGAGCGTGGCTCCGTGGCTCGTCCGTCCACCACCGGGGTTCGCCGCGCACCTTAGTGAGAACGGGGAGCGGCGGCACGCCGGCCGGCCAGCCAGCCAGCACGCCGGCCGGTGCACCGCCCAAGGAGGCTAGGCCAGATGCGGGACCTCGTCAGGTTGATGTCGTTCCTCCTCCGGCTGTCGCGGCAGGTGCGGCGCTCGCGGCGGACGACTGTCGTGATTGTCGGCGCCGGCATCGCGAGCGGTCTGGCCTCGACGGTCCTGCTCGCCCTGGTCAACTCCCTCCTTCATCCCGGCCCTACCGTAGCGCGGACTACCGTCTGGCTGTTCGTGGCCCTCTGCCTGCTCATGCCGGCCCTCCGCCTGCTGGCTCAGGTACGGCTGCTCGACCTCGGTCAGGACACGATGCTCGCGCTGCGCTTGCAGCTCACCCGCCAAATCCTGGCAGCGCCCTTACGGCACCTGGAGACGCTGGGGACCGCCCGGCTGCTGGCCAGCCTCACCAACGACATCACCCTGGTCGTCGACTCGCTGCACATCATCCCGATGCTGCTGGTGAACTTTGCCATCCTCGCGGGATGCCTGATCTACCTCGGGTGGCTCTCCGGGCCGCTGCTGCTCGAGATCGGCGTCTGCATCGCACTCGGCGCGCTGACCTATCAGCTGCCGCTGCGCCGGGCTTTCCGCTATTTCGAGCGCTCGCGCACCCGCCTAGACGAGGTGGTGCGTCAGATCCGCGCCCTGATCGAAGGCACCAAGGAGCTCAAGATGCACCGCGGGCGGCGCGGCGCCTTCCTGCGCGCGGTCGAGGCGAGCACCCGCGAGTTCCAGCGCGACAACCG
Organism: Thermoanaerobaculia bacterium; assembly: GCA_035544875.1. Lineage (GTDB taxonomy): Bacteria > Acidobacteriota > Thermoanaerobaculia > Multivoradales > UBA5704 > JASLEW01. The sequence goes on from DASZZP010000091.1 coordinate 97,707, forward strand.
CCGCGGCGGCGTGATCTACGCCGTCGCTTTGGCCTGGGGCCAGACGCTGTTCTTCGTGGTCATCGGCGTGTTAATCGTCGTCCTGCCTCGCTTCCAGCCGATCCCGGCCAGGGTTTTGATCGGCTGCGTCCTCATCCTGTTCCAGGTCATGGTGCCGATCGAGGTGCTGCTCAACTCGCTGCCGGTGCTGTCGCGCGCCGCCGTGGCGGTGCGCAAGCTCGAAGAGCTGGGCAGCGCGCTCCAGTCGTCCCAGGCGCCGCTGGCTGCCCACGTGGCGCCGGCACCCTCGCCGCCGGCGATCGCGCCGGGCTCGCTTGCGGACGCGCCGCCCCGCGCCGAGCAGGACGGATGGGGGTGGCTGGAGCTGCGAGGGGTAACCCACAGCTACCGCCGCGAGAACGAAGACGAACGTTTTCAGCTGGGGCCGATCGACCTCACCGTGGCGCCCGGCCAGCTGGTCTTCATCGTCGGCGGCAACGGCAGCGGCAAGACCACTCTTGCCAAGCTGCTCATCGGGCTCTATGCCCCGGAGTCGGGTGAGATCCGGTTCGGCGGCGCCGCGATCGGCGACGGCGACCGCGAGAGCTACCGCGAGAACTTCGCCGTGGTGTTCGCCGATTTCTTCGTCTTCGAGGAGCTGCTCGGCCTGCAGGCGCCGGCGCTCGACGCCGAGGCCGGGCGCTATCTGGCGCGCCTGCACCTCGAGCGCAAGGTACGGGTCGAGGGCGGGGTCCTGTCGACCACCGAGCTGTCGCAGGGCCAGCGCAAGCGGCTCGCCCTGCTCACCGCCTACCTGGAGGACCGCCCGCTCTACCTCTTCGACGAGTGGGCCGCCGACCAGGATCCGCAGTTCAAGGAGATCTTCTACCTCGAGCTGCTGCCGGAGCTCAAGGCGCGGCGCAAGACGGTCTTCGTGATCACGCACGACGACCGTTACTTCCACGTCGCCGACCGCATCGTCAAGCTCGACTACGGCCGCATCGAGTACGACCTTCCGCCGGCTCCGCCGGCGATCTCCAGGAGCCCGCTGCCGTTGCTGGTATAGCATACCGCCCATGCTCGGGCGGCGCGCCACGACACCACTCGAAAGACGGCTGGGACATCGCTTCAAGCGGCCCGAGCTGCTCGATCTGGCGCTCACCCACCGTTCCTACGCCAACGAGCGCGGTTCGGAAGAGCACTACGAGCGGTTGGAATTCCTGGGCGATGCGGTGCTCGGCCTGGTCACCGGCGAGTGGCTCTACCGGCGCCATCCCGAGCTGCCGGAAGGCGAGCTGTCGCGCATGAAGGCGCAGCTGGTGAGCCGCACCACGCTGGCGCGCTTCGCGGCCGCCCTGGAGCTCGGGGCGGCGCTGCGCCTGGGCGTGGGCGAGGAGCGCACCGGCGGGCGGGGCAAGCCGTCGCTGCTCGCCGACTCTCTGGAGGGAATCTTCGGCGCCCTCTACCTGGATGGGGGCCTGGCGGCGGCGGCCAAGGTGATCCACGTCATGCTCGGGCCGATGCTCGCGGTCGCCGAAGGTCGCTCGCAGCTGCTCGGGGCCGATGCCAAGACCCGCCTGCAGGAGGTCGCCCAGGCGCGCGGTTGGGAGCTGCCCGAGTACCGTCATACCGGAGCCTCGGGCCCCGACCACAGCAAGGTCTACGCTGTCGAGTGCTGGGTCGCCGGCCGCTGCGCCGGACGCGGCCAGGGCTCGAGCAAGAAGCTCGCCGAGCAGCGCGCCGCCGCCGCCGCGCTCGACCAGCTGGAGCTGACCTCGAGCCTGCGCTAGGTCCACATTTCTCGCGCCTTTCCGCTGCGGCGGCGAGCCGGTGCGAGCAGCGGAGACCCGGCATGCGGCCCGTGCAAATCGGCTACAATCCCGCCCTCATGAGCGAACCGACTGCCGTCTCGTCGCTGCGCGAGCTGCCGCGCCTGGCCGGCTGCGAGGTCGAGCTCGCCGGCTGGCTCGAGGCCAAGCGCTCGAGCGGCAAGATCGCCTTCCTCAAGGTCCGCGCCACCGGCGGTGCGGTGCAGGCAGTGGCCAGCCGTGCCGATCTCCCGGACGATGCCTGGGCACAGATCGAGAAGGTCACCCAGGAGTCGACCGTGCGGCTGCGCGGCCTGGTCAAAGAGGATCGGCGGGCCCCCGGCGGCGTCGAGGTGCAGCTGACCGGCTTCGCCATCCTCTCCCTGACCGACGAATACCCGATCACGCCCAAGGAGCACGGCACCGCGTTCCTGATGGAGCACCGCCATCTCTGGCTGCGCTCGAGCCGGCAGCGGGCGGCGCTGCGCGTGCGCAGCGAGGTCGAGCAGGCGATCCGCGATTTCTTCTACGAGCGCGACTTCGTCCTCATCGATTCGCCGATCTTGACCCCGGCCGCCTGCGAGGGGACCTCGACCCTCTTCGAGACCGACTACTTTGGCGACAAGGCCTACCTCTCGCAATCCGGCCAGCTCTATCTCGAGCCCGCCGCCGCCGCCTTCGGCAAGGTCTACTGCTTCGGACCCACGTTCCGGGCGGAGAAATCGAAAACCCGCCGCCATCTGATGGAGTTCTGGATGGTGGAGCCCGAGGTCGCCTTCCTGGAGTTCGAAGGGTTGTGCCAGCTGGCCGAGGAGTTCGTCGTCTACCTTACCGGCCGCGTCCTCGAACGCGCGCGCGAAGACCTGAAGGCGCTCGAGCGCGACACCGCCAAGCTCGAGCAGGTGGCGGCGCCCTTCCCGCGCCTCACCTACACCGCGGCGATCGAGGTGCTCCGGCAAGCCGGATCGCCGATCGCCTGGGGCGACGACTTCGGCGGCGACGAGGAGACGCAGCTCGCCAGCCGGTTCGAGCGCCCGCTGCTGGTGACCCATTTCCCGGCTTCGTTCAAGGCCTTCTACATGCAGCCCGACGCGGCCAATCCCGATGTGGTGCTGGGGCTCGACCTGCTGGCTCCCGAAGGCTACGGCGAGATCATCGGCGGCAGCCAGAGGATCCACGACCACGACCTGCTGCTGGCGCGGATCGAACGGCACCAGCTGCCGATCGCGGCCTTCCAGTGGTACCTCGACGTGCGCAAGTACGGCGCCTTCCCGCACAGCGGCTTCGGCATGGGGATCGAGCGTTTCGTGGCCTGGATGTGCGGTCTGCCCCATCTGCGGGAGACGATTCCCTACCCGCGAATGCTGTACAAGATCTATCCCTGACCCGAAGGGCGTGCGGAGCGCCGCGCCCGCCCTGCGCGAACCGGCACGCGGCGCCCAGGCGACACCTTGTCCAACCGCCCCGCCCAGTACGCCTCGCTCGGGGCGTTGATCCTGATCTGGGGCACCACCTGGGCCGCGATCCGCATCGGCCTGCGCGGCATTCCGCCGCTGACCGGCGTCGCGCTGCGCTTCGGCATCGCCGCGGTTGTCCTGCTCGCCCTGGCGCGCGGCTTCGGCGTGCGGCTGGGCGCCGAGCGGTACGAGCGCCGGCTCTGGCTCTCCAACACCGTGCTCACCTTCTGCATCTCCTACGGCATCGTCTACTGGGCCGAGCAGTGGGTGCCTTCAGGCCTCGCTTCGGTCCTGTTCGCCACCTACCCGCTGTGGGTGGCCCTGCTCGCCCACGCCGCGCTTCCCGGCGAGCGGCTCTCGGTCCGGCAGGCCGCCGGCATCCTGGTCGGCTTCGCCGGGGTCGCCGTGATCTTCTCGGAGGACCTGCGCGCCCTGGGCGGCCCGCGAGTTGCGGCGGCCGCGGCCATCCTGCTCATCTCGCCGGTCTGCTCGGCGCTGGGCAGCGTCGCGGTCAAGCGCTGGGGGGCGGGCATCCCGCCGCTGTCGCTCGCCGCGGTGCCGATGGGAGCCACCGCGCTGCTGCTCGGCCCGCTTGCCCTGGTCTGCGAGTCGGGACGGACCGTCCACTTCGATGCCAGCGCGATCGGGTCGCTGCTCTACCTCGCTCTGGCCGGCTCCGCCCTCAGCTTCACCCTCTTTTTCTGGCTCCTCGAGCGCCTGCCGGCGACGACCTTGTCGCTGATCAACTACGCGCATCCGGTGGTCGCGGTGACGGTGGGCGGCATCTGGCTCCGCGAGCCGGTCACCAGCCGCACGCTCCTCGGCGCGGGCCTGGTCATCGTCGGAGTGGTGGTCGCGGCGTGGGCGCGCGCGGCCGCCCAGCCAACCCGGCAGCCACGCCAAGGCCGGGTAGGGACCCGGCCGCCTGATTAGAAGGCCGGGTAGGGACCCGGCCGCCCAACCAGAACGGCCGGGCGGGGACCCGGCCGCCCGTCTGAGCCGCAGTGCGGCTAAGCCCTCCGGCTGCTCTCGCCTCGAAGGCTGCTCCGACCCTTGCGCGCCGCGGGGGAAACAACTGTGGTACACTCTTGTCGCAGTGCGGCATAAACGGGCAGGAAGCCACTGCCAAGAGCCGAGGCAAGGGAGACCCGAGAGATGGCGAGCAAAGAGCTGGAGCACGTGACCGAGCAGGAGTCGCGGAAGGTTGCCGAGGCCTCGCGCGAGGCCGAGTGGAGGGAGCCGAGCTTCATGCGCGAGATGTTCCTCGGCAACTTCCGGCTGGACCTGATCGACCCCTTCCCGCTGCCCGAGCCGGAACGGCCGGAGTTCACCGCCTTCTACCGCGCCCTCGAGGAGTTCCTGCGCACCGAGGTCGACTCGGTCGAGATCGACGCCACCGGCGAGTACCCCGAGCACGTCCTCGACGGCTTCCGTAAGCTGGGCGCCTTCGGCATGAAGATTCCCAAGCAGTATGGCGGCCTGGGATTCACCCAGGTCGAGTACCAGAAGGTGATGCAGCTGTTCGGCAGCTTCGACGGCAACCTCTCGGCGCTGCTCTCCGCCCACCAGTCGATCGGCGTGCCGCAGCCGCTCAAGCTCTTCGGCTCCGAGGAGCTCAAGAAGAAGTACCTGCCACGCTGCGCCGCCGGCGACATCTCCGCCTTTGCCCTGACCGAGCCGCAGGTGGGCTCCGATCCCGCCCGCCTGCTCACCAGCGCCGAGAAGACCGCCGAGGGCGACTACCTCCTCAATGGCAACAAGCTCTGGTGCACCAACGGCACCATTGCCAAGCTCCTGGTGGTCATGGCACGCGACCCCAAGAGCAAGAAGATCAGCGCCTTCGTCGTCGAGACCGGCTGGCCGGGGGTCAAGATCGAGCACCGCTGTCATTTCATGGGATTGCGCGCGCTCGCCAACGCCGTCATCAGCTTCACCAACGTGCGGGTTCCCGCCGCCAACCTGATCGGCGAGGAGGGGCGCGGCCTGAAGATCGCCCTGACCACGCTCAACGACGGACGGCTCTCGATCCCCAACGGCTCGGTGGGCAGCGCCAAGCTCTGCCTCGAGATCTGCCGCAAGTGGGCCAGCGAGCGGGTGCAATGGGGCAAGCCGATCGGCAAGCACGAGGCGATCTCGCACAAGATCGCCGACATGGCGGCCATCACCTTCGCCATGGAATCGATCGCCAACCTGGCCACCGAGATGGTCGACCGCGGCGGCTATGACATCCGCCTGGAGGCGGCGGCGTGCAAGGAGTGGAACACCGACCGCACCTGGGAGATCGTCGACGACACCATGCAGATCCGCGGCGGCCGCGGCTACGAGACCGAGCGCTCGCTGCAGGCGCGCGGCGAGGCGCCGATCGGCGTCGAGCGGCTGATGCGGGACTATCGCATCAACAAGATCTTCGAAGGCTCGAGCGAGATCATGCACCTGTTCATGGCGCGCGAGGCGGTCGACAAGCACCTGCAGGTGGCCGGCGCGATGATCGATCCGGAAAAAGCCCTGGCCGAGAAGATCTCAGAGCTCCCCCGCATCGTCGCTTTCTACGGCGCCTGGTATCCATCGCGCTGGCTGGGCTGGGGGCAGTGGCCGCGCTACTCGGAGTTCGGCGCCATGGCGACCCATCTGCGCTTCGCCGAGCGCAATACCCGCCGCCTGGCGCGCCAGATCTTCCACGGCATGCTCGTTCACCAGGGGAAACTGCAGCACAAACAGGGTTTCTTGTTCCGCGTCGTCGACATCGCCAACGAGATGTTTGCGATGGCGGCGTCGGCCAGCCGCGCCCACGCCATGGCGGCCACCGGCAGTCCGCACGCCGCGGAAGCGGCCGAGCTGGCGGACCTGTTCTGCCGCGGCGCGCGGCGCAAGGTGACCCGCCTGTTCCGCGAGCTGTGGGCCAACGACGATGCCCGCAAGTACCGGGTGGCGCTCCGGGTGCTCGAGGGGCGCCACGCCTGGATGGAGGAAGGAATCCTGCGCCGCGACCATCCCCCGGCGAGCCTCCAGCCGGAGATCCCGCGGGAGCCGGTCGGCGAGGCTCACCCGGTCTCTCCGGAGGCGCCCGTAGCGGCCATGGCGCCATTGGCTCCCAGGGCTTCAACGGCGCCGGCGGCGGTCAGGGCCGCCGGGGGGCGCGCCCAGTCGGCGCTCGCCGATCAACCGGTCGCTCCACCGCTGATCCAATAAGGGCGCGGGCGCGCCCGAGCCAGGTGGCGCCGCCCGAAAAAAGGTCAGGACCGAGAGGCACGGCGGGCTTTCGGCCCGGGCCATTCGGCGTCCAGCCGAGGGCATCGTCAGACAGGGGGGACAGAGTCATGCGGGAAAAGGCTGCCGCGGCTGGGCGGGGACGACTGGCGGAGCGCGAGTGAGAGCGGTTCTGCCGGTCGCCGACCCCGCCGATGGCGTCCCGGTGCCGCGCCTGGGCGACCTGCCGGACCCCGTGCCGGGCGTGGGCGAGGTGCTGGTGGCGGTCGAGGCGGCCGGTCTCAACCGTGCCGATCTCTACCAGCTCGCCGGCCACTACCCGCCGCCGGCGGGGGAGAGCGCGGTGCCGGGTCTCGAGTGCTGCGGCCGGATCGCCGCCCTGGGGCCGGGAGTCGAGCGCTGGCAGATCGGAGCGCGAGTCATGGCCCTGCTCGCCGGTGGCGGCCAGGCAACGCGCGTCGTCGTCGCGTCCGGGCAGCTCATGCCCATGCCCGAGAATCTCTCCTCGATCGAGGGCGCGGCGATTCCCGAGGCGGGGTTGACCGCTTGGACCAACCTCGTCGCCGAAGGCCATCTCGTGGCCGGGGAGAGCGTGCTGATCACCGGCGCGACCGGTGGCGTCGGCAGCTTCGCCGCCCAGCTCGCCCGCGAGCTGGGCGCTCGCGTGATCGCCGCCGCCCGTGACCGCGAGCGGCTGGAGCGGCTGCGCCAGTTCGGCCTCGACGAGCTGCTGGCCGACGGCGACGAGCTTGCCGATCGGGTGCGCAAGATGACCGGCGGCCGCGGCGTCGACCTGGTGTTGGATCTGGTTGGCGGCGCGCGTCTGTCCTCCCATCTGGCGGCGCTCAAGACCGGCGGACGCCTGGTGTTGATCGGCCTGCTGGCGGGTGAGCGCGCCGAGCTCGAGCTCTATCCCATCCTGCGCCGGCGCCTGCGCCTCATCGGTTCCGTCCTGCGCGCCCGATCGCGCGATGAGAAGGCGCGCCTGGTGGCGGGTTTTTCCAATTTCGCCGTCCCCAAGCTGCGCGCCGGACTGCTGCGGCCGGTGGTCGATCGCGTCCTGCCCCTCGAGCGGATCGCCGAGGCCTACGCCGCCATGGCCCAGGGCGGGCTCTTCGGCAAGGTCGTCATTTCCATGCCGTAGATGGTTGGCATGAGCGTTGCTCGCTCCCCGCAGGGGCGGCGGGAGCAACGGTGTCAATGTCCCCGGCAGGGGAGGAGGAAAGCCATGAACTTCGTCATCTGGCTGATCGTAGGAGGCATCATCGGCTGGCTCGCCAGCATCATCATGCGGCATCCGGAAGGCGTGCTGATGAACGTGGTCGTCGGGATCGTCGGGGCCGTGCTGGCCGGTTTCCTGCTGTCGCCGATCCTCGGGGTCAGCACGATCAATCAAGAGAGCTTCAGCGTGCCCAGCCTGCTGGTCTCGCTCCTCGGCTCGGTCATCTTGCTGGCCATCGTCAATCTGTTCCGGCGCGGCACTGTGCGCTGAGCCCCGCGCCAGGCGCAGAGGTGCCAGTCGATCAAGTAGTCCGCCAGCCCGGCGCCAGGCTCGACGAGCGGGCGCGAAACAAACCAACCGCGCCGGCCGTATTCGTGCAGGCCCCGAGACCTCGAGGAGAACCTGGACGATGACCGCACCGCGCGCCCCCTGGACCGTCACCCTCGCCTTGACGCTCTTTTCCCTCTTCTGGACCGCGGCCACGCCGCAGGCGTCCGGGGACCTCGAGGCACGCCGCCAAGCGCTCAAGGCGCTGCTCGACGAGCAGTGGCAATACAACCTTTCAACCAACCCGGAGTTCGCTTCGATCCTCGGCGACAAGCGCTGGAACGACAAGATCTCCGACTTCTCGCAGGAGGCGATCGACAAGGACCTGGTCAAGAGCCGCGAGTTCCTGGACCGCTTCGAGGCCGTCGACACCACCGGCTTCCCCGAGCAGGAGGTGCTCAACAAGGAGCTGATGGTGCGCAACCTGCGGCTCAACCTGGAAGGCGCCCGCTTCAAGGACTGGGAGATGCCGGTCACCCAGATCAGCGGCATCCACATCGGGGCGCCGCAGTTCCCCTCTCAGCTCACCTTCACCGGCGTCAAGGACTACGACGACCTCATCGCCCGCTACCAGAAGCTGCCGCTGCTCTTCGACCAGACCGCCGTGCAGATGCGCAAGGGGATCACGGACGGGCTGATGCCGCCCAGGTTCCTGCTCGAGAAGGTGGTCGCCCAGGTCGAGGGGATCGCCAGCCAGAAGGCGGAGGAGTCGCCCTTCGCCGAGCCGCTCGCGAAGTTCCCGGCGGAGGTGCCGGAGGCCGAGCGGGCGCGCATCCGCCAGGCCATGCTGGGGGCGATCCGCGATGCGGTCCTGCCGGCCTACCAGCGCTTCGGCCGGTTCGTCAAGAACGACTACGTGCCCAAGGGGCGCAGCGAGCCGGGCATGTGGTCGCTGCCCGACGGCGCGGCGCGCTATGCCTACGCGGTCAAGGTCTCGACCACCACCGACCTGACGCCGGAGCAGATCCACCAGCTCGGCCTGAAGCAGGTGGCGGAGGTCGAGCAGCAGCTGCAGGCGGTCGCCGCCCGGCTCGGCTACAAGGAATTGAAGGTCCTCAACAAGGCGCTCGAGACCGACCCCAAGGTGCACGCCAAGTCGGGCGGCCAGATCCTCGAGCTCTACCGCGGCTACATCAACGGCATGTACGCCAAGCTGCCGGAGCTCTTCGGCCGCCTGCCCAAGGCCAAGCTCGAGGTGCTGCCGACCGAGGCATTCCGCGAGAAGGAAGCGTCGTCCGCCGAGTACAACCAGGGGACGGCCGACGGCTCCCGTCCCGGCCGGGTGCGGGTCAACACCAGCAACGCCACCTCGCGCAAGCTGCTGTCGGTCGAGTCGACCTCCTATCACGAGGGGGTCCCCGGCCATCACATGCAGATCGCGATCGCCCAGGAGCTGCCCTCGCTGCCTCCTTTCAGGCAGAACGGCGGCTACACCGCCTACGTCGAGGGCTGGGCGCTCTACTCGGAACGGCTGGGCAAGGAAGTCGGCTTCTACCGCGACCCCTACAGCGACTACGGCCGCCTCCAGGACGAGATGCTGCGCGCCATCCGGCTGGTGGTCGACACCGGCTTCCACGCCAAGCACTGGACGCGCGACCAGGTGGTTCAGTTCTTCCACGACCACTCGGCCATCGACGAGGTCGAGGTGCAGAGCGAGACTGACCGCTACATCGTCTGGCCAGGCCAGGCCCTGGCCTACAAGATCGGCCAGCTCAAGATCCTCGAGCTGCGCGAGCGGGCCAAGCAGCGGCTCGGCCCGAAGTTCGACGTGCGCGCCTTCCACGACGAGGTCCTCGGTTCCGGCGCCCTGCCCCTCGACATCCTGGAAACCCGCCTCGACCGCTGGATTGCCGCCCAGTCCGCCGCCGCCCCCGCCAAGACCAATCGCTAGGAGCGTCAGCCTACGGGCGCGCAGCCACCTGCGGCGCCGGCCGGAGCGGTTGGCGGTGTCGACGAAGCTCGGCGCGCGCTCAGTGAGATCGGCGACACGGCGAGCGCTCGGAGCGGGCGCTCAGGAGCCTGGGAGCGGCACGAGAGTGCCACCCCAGCTCTCGCTTCCCAGATCCTCGATGATGACGGCGAGGCCGGCGCGGCCGGCGGGCGGCGCGGGTGCCGCGAGGCACACCGGCTGGCCGCCGTGCCAGCGCGCGGCGGCGCCGGCGTCGAGCAGCTGGTGCGCGACGAAGACCGCTCCCGCCTCGTCGATCCAGGCGAAGGAGACGCGCAGCGGCCCTTCAGCGCTCGCCGGCGCGCTCGATAGAGTGCCCGCCGGCGCCGCCTTGGCGAGCTCGACCAGCGGCCCCGCCAACCCCGCTCCCGGAGCGCCGGACGCAGCGGGAGGCGGATTTGCGGCGGCACCGGGAGAGGTATCGGAAGTGACGTGGGCGTTGAAGGCCCCGGCGGGTGCCGCGGCGGCCAGGTCCGTCGCCGTGGGCGGAGTCGCGCGGACCGGGCCCGGCGCCGGCGAGTGAGACAGCGGCTGCACCGTGGCCCTCGCGGTGAGCGGCATCGAGCCAGCCAGGGTATCCCCGTGGAGGATGCGCCGGAGCCGGGCGGCGGCGATCTCCTCGGGCGTCGACGAGCGCACCCACCGCGGCGCCCGCAGCTCGCGGGCGCTGGCCAGCAGCGAGACGGTGACCTGACGCTCGCGGGGGGCCGGCGTGGCGTCGGCCTCGTACCAGAGATGCCAGCGCCCGGCGAGAGCGCCGAGCGCCGGGGCGAGCGTCTCGCGGTACGGGATCACCAGCCCGGCGGTCGGGCGCACCATGGCCAGCAGCGGCGCGTTGGCCACATCCACCTGCGGCGCGATCAGGCGCACCTCCGAAGGGGGTTCGATCTTCTTGCCGGCCAGCACCCGGAACAGAATGACGAGCAGCGGCAGCAAGGAGACCCCCCTGGGGACGCGATCGCTCCACCACTGACGCCGGAAGCGCGCCGCGTCGTCCTCCGGGACCGGCTCCCGCTCACCCTGCATGCGCCGCATTGGCAGCGCCAGCGTCACCCAGCCGTAGGCGGCCAGAAGGCGGGCGGTTTCGCCCAGTGCCAGGGCCGTCGGATCGCCGCCCGGATTCGAGGCGGCAGTCGCCGCCGGCGGCGGAGTGCCGTCGCTCCCCCCGGGCCGGGCGCCGCGGGTGGAGACCGCCGTGAGCAGCTCGAGCTGGGCCGGCGACACTGCCGGCGGGTCGACCACCAGCAGCAGCGCGTGTGCGCCGGCCGCGGGGGAGAGTGCCAGGCTGGTCACCAGCCGGTCGCATTGCAGCCGGATCTCCGCCGGGGTCGGCGCCGGCACGCGCACGAAGGGCCGCGCGGCCGGGGAGCGGCTGGCCTGGCCGGCGAGCCGGGCAAGGACCTCGCGCAGCGCGGCGATCTCGCGGCTGGGCGCGAGCAGCGTATGAGGCTCGGGATCGGCCGCGATGATCTCGATGCTGCCGAGCCCGACCAACGGCTCTGCCTGGCTCGCCAGCGCGAGCGCCGCCTCGAAGACGGTGTCGGGCCGCGCCAGCACGAGGTCGAAGTAGACCCGCAGCGTCCACGGGCTCGCCGCCACCGCGGCCAGCGGCTCCAGCCGGCGGACCGGGCGCGCCTTGCCGTTCTCGAGCACCAGGATGTCGCCTGGCCCGAGATTGGCCAGACCCTTGCGGGCCGGCACGGCGAGCCGCAACCCGTCAACCTGGAACCCGGGACCGGTTTGGGGTTGGGTCGGCTGAATGTCGCCAGGTCTCAGGTCGGCGAGCCCCTTGCCGATCGGTGGCTCGAGCACCAGCTCGACCTCGCGGACGTCGACCTGCTCCGCCAGCGAGGGCGGCTCCGGCTCCGAGGAGGCTGCGCCCGCGATCGCACCGGTGCCCGCCATCCCGGCGATCACCGCGGCAAGAAGGAGACGACGCCGCCGGCGCGAGCCAGCGTGGATCGGTGACAACCGCTCAGCTTCGGAGGCCGCCATGGTTATCGGTTTTCTTCGGCGAGGGTCTGGCGGGCGGCGGCGAGGGCTTCGCGCCAGGCGGCGCGGTCGTTGCCGGCGACCAGTGTCTCGAGGTGGGCGAGGGCTTCGCGCACCGCCTGGTAGACGTCGGCGCGGAAGGGGTTGAGGCGCTGGATGTCGAGGTAGAGGTCGGTGTCCTCGCCGAGCACCGAGCGCGCGGTGGCGGCCTGGCGGATGAAGGTCGTGGAGGCGCAGTCGTGGAGCTCGCCGGGAGCGACCCCGGAGCGGGTCAGGGCGGCGCCGAAGAGCATGCTGGTCAGGTGGGAAAGGCCGAGCAGCCAGCCCATGAGCCGGTCGTGGTGGGGGAAGGGGACCGTCACCAGCCGGGTGTAGGGGTGCGAGAGGAAGGGCTCGATCTCGCGGCGCTCGACTTCGGGGTCGCGCTGCGCGGCGAGCACGAAGGTTAGCGGCTCGTAGGGCGACTTGCCGGGCCCGAACATCGGGTGCAGCGCGAGCACCCGCACCCCGCCGCGCCCGGCGCGCTCCAGGGTCGCGGAGAGCGGGTCCTTGATCGAGCTGATCTCGATCACCAGGCCGCGCGGCGCGCGCTCCGCCAGCTCGGCGACCAGCTCGGCGGTGCGTGCGAGCGGCACCGCCACCAGCACCGCCCCGTAGGGCTCGAGGCCGGCCAGCTCGGCCCAGGCGGCGAAGCGTCCCGGGCGTGACGGCAGCCCGGCGAGGGCGGGATCGAGAATGTCGACGCGGTGGCCGGCCAGGGCGAAGAAGGTCTCGAACCAGGAGCCCATGCCGCCCGCACCGCCGACGATCAGCACCCGCTCGCCGCGCCGCTTACGCAGGGCGATACCCACCCGGTGCTGGCGTTCGACCGAGCCGCGGATGATGGCGCGGAAGACCGCCTCGAGCACCTCTTCGGAGACGCCGCAGCTCGCCGCGTGCTGGCGCGCCCGCGACAGCACCTGATCCTCGACGTCGCGCACCACGATCGGCGCGCCCTGCCCGGCCTTCAGCCGGCCGACTTCGCCGGCCAGTTCCATGCGCCGGCGCAGCAGCTCGAGCAGGGCGCGGTCGAGGTCGGCGATCGAATCGCGGAGCGGGACGAGAGGATCGGTCGCCGTCATGGTGGTTTTCCTAATGCTGGTCCTGGGAGCTGGTCCTGGCATGGCGGGACAGCGCGTGGGGCGATTCTACGCCTGCTCGAAAGCGCATGGTAAGCTCGCGCCGCAATCGTTGGCGAACCTGGGGAGATCGATGGCCAGCGAGCCACCAGCCACCACCGCCGGCGCGGCGCCGGCGGCCAGCGGACCGCTGTCCGACCGGCGGTTCTTCGGCCACCCGCGCGGTCTGGCGACGCTCTTTCTCACCGAGTTCTGGGAGCGGTTCAGCTACTACGGGATGCGGGGGCTCCTGATCCTCTTCATGACCGCCGACGGGGTCAGGGGGGGGCTCGGGTTCAGCACGCCGCGCGCCGGCGCGATCTATGGCCTCTACACCGGATCGGTCTGGCTGGCGTCGCTGCCCGGCGGCTGGATCGCCGACCGGCTGCTCGGACAGCGGCGCGCGGTGTTCATTGGCGGCTGCGTCATCGCCGCGGGCCATTTCTGTCTGGCCGTCGATAGCCTCGCCACCTTCTTTCTTGGGCTGGTGCTGATCGCCTCCGGCACCGGGCTGCTCAAGCCCAACGTCAGCACCATGGTCGGCGAGCTCTATCCCGAAGGGGGCGGGCGCCGCGACGCCGGCTTCTCGATCTTCTACAGCGGCATCAACCTGGGCGCGCTCGCCGCGCCGCTGGTGTGCGGGGAGCTGGGGGAGAAGGTCAACTGGCACCTCGGTTTCGCCATGGCCGGCGTCGGCATGGTGCTCGGCCTCATCCAGTACAAGGCGGGCGGACGCCACCTGGGCGAGGCGGGGCTGCGGCCCAACGCCGGCGTCGACCCGGCGGCGCGCCGCAAGGCGGTGCGGACCCTCGTGGGAGGCGCAGCGGCGGCGCTGCTGGTCGGCGGCTTGATCGCCAGCGGCGTGATCGGGCTCACCGCCGAACGGGCGGCGCAGGGCGCCAGCCTGGCGATTGGGGCGCTCGGCGCGCTCTACTTCGCCTTCCAGTTCCTCTTCGGAGGCCTCGATCGGCGCGAGACGAAGCGGATGCTGGCGCTCCTGGTGCTGTTCGTCTTCTCGGCGGTCTTCTGGGCCGGTTTCGAGCAGGCGGGCTCATCGCTCAATCTGTTCGCGGAACAGCTCACCAACCGGAACGTGCTCGGCTGGCACCCGGCGGCGAGCACCTTTCAGTCGGTCGAGCCGCTTTTCGTCATCGTCTTCGCGCCGGTCCTGGCCTGGCTCTGGGTGCGCCTGGGCCGGCGCAACCCGTCGAGCCCGTTCAAGTTCTCGCTCGGCCTGTTCCTGGGCGCGCTCGGACTCGTGGTCGTGGTCTTCGCGGCGCTCGCCAGCGTCGGCACGGCGGTCTTCAGGCCGGGGATCGAGCCGCGGCTGGTCGGCCCGATGTGGCTGGTGGTCACCTACTTGCTGCAGGGGCTGGGCGAGCTCTGCCTGTCGCCGGTCGGGTTGTCGACGGTGACCAAGCTCGCGCCGCGCCGCAAGGTCAGCCAGCTGATGGGCATCTGGTTCCTGTCGCTGTCGCTCGGCAACCTGCTCGCCGGCCAGGTCGCCGGCCGCTTCGACTCGGTGCCGCTGTTCCAGATCTTCGGGGCGGTGGCGGCGGTGACCGCCGGCGCCGGCCTGCTGATGCTGCTCCTGGTGCGGCCGATGCGAAACCTGATGCAGGGCGCGGAGTGAGGGCGGCCGGCCGTCATGGGCAGGCCGGGAAAGCGCCGGTGTCCTGGATCGGCTTGAACGGCGTGTTCTGCGGGTTGACGTAGGTCTTGGCCGCGCCGGTCTTGGTGTCGGTCACCGTGATCGTGGTCTGGACGTTGGTCAAGCCGCCCGCGAACGCCCAGTAGCTGCCGTTGATGCCGCAGGCGTTGAGGACCTTGATCACCATCTCGACCTTGCTGCTGTCGAAGAACCAGAAGAAGCCGGTGTCGTCGGTCAGCGAGACGGCAGTGCCGGCGCCGCTCCCTCCGGCCGGCGTCTGCCAGGTGACGTCCACCTTGAATCGGTTGCCGTTGAGCAGCAGCGAGGAGCCGGCGCTGGCGGCAATCGGCGAGCTCGGCGGCTGCAGCCACGGGGAGCGAGAGCTCGCTCCATCTGCCGGCGGGCCGGCGGCCGCGGCAGCCGCCTCGTTCGCGGCGTCGGGTCCGGCCGGGTTCGGCGCCGCGCAGGTCGCGAAGGCGCTGGTGTCCTGGATCGGCTGGAACGCGGTTCCCTGAGGATTGCTGTAGGTCTTCATCGTGCCCGTCAGGCTGTCGCGAACGGTGATCGCCGTCGCGACGTTGGTGAGGCCGCCGGCGAAGACCCAGAAGTCCTTGTTGAGGCTGCAGCCGTCGACCAGCTTGACCACCGCCTCGACGTTCTTGGGATCGAAGAAGTAGAGATAGCCGGTGTCGCCGCTCAGCGGCACGACCTGCGCCGTGCCGGAGGCGGTGGGAGTGGCCCAAGTGGCGGTCACCTCGAAGCGGTTGTTGTCCAGGCAAAGCGAAGTCGCGCTCGGCGCGCAGGGCGGCGGCGGCTTGAGCTCCCACAGGCCGCGGCCGTAGGTCGCCGCGGCCAGGCGGCCCGAGCCCGGATCGAAGCACAGGTCCCAGACGACCGCGCGCGGCAGCGCGCCGCTCTCGTCCTGCCAGCTCTGCCCGTCGTCATCCGAGAGGGCCACGCCGGCGTCGGTTGCGACAATGAGGCGCCCGGGCTGGTGCGGGTCGGCGACGACGGCGTTGAGCGCCAGGTCGGGAAGGCCGGGGCTGATGTCGGTCCAGCCGGCGCCGCCGTCGTGGGTGCGGAACAGGCGCGCGCCGTTGAATCCGCCGAGCAGCGCATAGGCGGTGTGAGGGGCAGGCCCGGCGCTGATGCGGTTGCCGCCGCGGTACCTCGAAGGCGGCGTCACGTCCTTCCAGGTGGCGCCGCCGTCCTCCGACAGGAAGACGCTGGCGTCGCCCCACATCGTCCAGATCTCCTGGTCGGAAACGCGGGAAACGGCGATGTCCTCGATGGTTTGGTTGAGGTCAGACCGCACCTGGATCGGCCTCCACGAGTGGCCGCCGTCGCTGGAGGTGTCCAGCCGGTGGCCGCCCACGTAGACCTTCTGCGCGTCGAGCGCGCTGCGCGCCATGCGAGTCGCCCACGGCCCTCCCTCGTCGTCGGGGATTCCATGGCCGTAGCGGATATTGACAAAGCTCTTGCCGTTGTCCTCGCTGAGGCCGATACCGGCCATGCCGGCGGTCGGCACCAGCAGCTCTTCCGGCTTGGCCGGGTTGACCGTGATCCCGCCGACATCGCCGAAGCCCGGCGGATAGCTGTACTCGAAGGCGCCGCCGGCAGCGCCGCGATAGACGTTCATCCAGTTGTCCTGCGTGCCGCCGAACAGGGTGAAGGAGTCGGTGAGGCCGATGGCGCAGGAGTAGTACTGGACGGTAGGGAAGTTGCGGTCCACGCGGTCGAAGTTCGCGCCGCCGTCAGCCGAGACCGCGACGCCACCGTCGGTCGCCAGCACCATGCGCGTGTGATCGAGGGGATGGACGGCGAAGCCGTGCGTGTCGACGTGCCAGTTGCCGCCCGGCTGCCGCCAGGTGAAGCCCCCGTCGGTGGAGATCCGGAGGTCGCCGCCATTGGCCTGGAAGAGGGTGTTCGGGTCCCAGGAGGCCACGTAGAGGTGGGCGCCATACCAACCGACGCCGTGGTAGCCGTTCTTCTGGGTCGGCTGGTCGGCCACCAGAAGCGCCCAGCTGTGGCCGCCGTCGCTCGACTTGTAAAGCCCGGCGGGCAGCGAGCCGCCGATTTTCTCGGCGATCGCGAGATAGGCGACCGGCGAAGGCGCCGGCGCGAAGGCGAGCGCGCTCCGCCCCCAGTCGTGCGGGTTGGGCAGCCCGGACCCCAGCGGATTCCAGGTGAGGCCGGAATCGAGCGACTCGAAGAGGCCGCTGGCGGCGTCGCCGAATGCCGCCGAGTCGACGGCCACGAAGCGGGAAGGGTTGTTGGGGTCCTGGACGAGGTCGGTAATACCATGTTCGAGGACCAGGGCGAAGTGTCCACCGGCGTCGTCCGAGCGATAGATCCCGGCGTTGCTCGCGCTCAGCACGAGCTGCGAATTGGCCGTCGAGATGACGGTGCGCAGGAAGCCATAGGGGGTCGAGCCGAACCGGTTTCCGGGTAGTGTGATCTGGGTCAACGTCTTGCCGCCGTCGGCGGTCTTCAACATACCGCCGAAGCCGCCATAGCCGCCGTAGTTGCTGTTGGCCTCGCCGGTGCCCATGTACACCGTTCTGGGGTGGTTGGGGTCGACCGCGAGGGCGCTGATCCAGAGGCTGGGCAGGTAGTCGCCGCCCATCTGCTTCCAGGTCTGTCCGAAATCGGTCGTCTTCCAGAGCCCGCCGCCGGCGCTCCCCGCCCAGATCGTGTCGGGATTGGTCGGGTCGAAGGCCACCGAGAGGACGCGCCCGGCGATGTTGCGGGGACCGATCTCTTGCCAGAGCTTGCCGTGGAACGGCGAGGTGGACTGCGTCCCGCCGCCCGCGGCGGATTCGGTGCCGGCGATGCGGCGCGGGTGGGTGGCGGCCCAGGCCTGCCAGGCGGTCACCTCGCGGCCAAAGAGATCGGGCGGCACGAACCCGTCGGGCCCGATGCGCCGCCTCATGAACCACTCCTCGCGCTCGAGGCGAGCGTCACCCTCGTCGATGACGATGCGGTCGGGCGCCGGCGGTGGAGGAGAGGGAGCGGTAGAGGGGAGGGGAGGGAGAGAGGCAAGGGAACGCGCGGGCGGAGACGCGACCGGCCGCGGGGCGAGCCCGGTGCAGGCAGCGGTGACGGCAAGGGCGGCCAGCGACGCGATCAGCAGGCAGCGCCGGCCGGGCACCCGGCTGGGCGGGCTGGGGTTCGTCTCGGATTCCGGGCTTCCGACGCATCCAGATTCATGACTCATCGCTTCCTCCCCGCGGTGGTCGTCGATCCCTACCCGCGCCGGGATTCGCCGGTCGCGCTCGAGAGCCGCACGGCGATTCACCGCGCGCGCTCCAGAGCGGCGCAACGCCGGGAAGCCGGCCCGCGCAGGTTGTGCCTCTCTGCATGTATCCGACGGACCTTGCAGACGGATTCTCGCATCGGCGATCGGCGATTGCGATCAGAATTAGTGGAGGTACGAAATAGAAGTACAACTACAGGAAACTTCTCGTTTCGCCGGCAGCTCATCCGGTCTCCGCTATGATCCGGCGCGGTGACTCGGCTCAGCCAACGCTGGCGCGGGCAGGCAGGACGGAGCGCGGTGCGGCGGGGGCTGGACCGTCTGGTGGCGGCTCTGGACCGGCTCGTGTTGCGGATCTTCTTCCGTCGCGTCGAGGTGGTGGGCGGCGAGCGGCTGCCGCCCGGGCGGCCGCTGGTGGTGGTCGCCAATCATGTCAACGGCATGGTCGACCCGCTGCTGATCGTGGGCGCGCTGCCGATCATGCCGCGCTTCCTCGGCAAGCACACGCTCTGGCGCAACCCGGCCCTGCGGCCCTGGCTGGCCCTCGGTGGAGTGCTGCCGATCTACCGGCGCCAGGATCTGCCGGCGCCGCCGGCGGCAGGGCAGGGAGAGGCCGGGGTCGGCGCGGCGGACGGGGCGCCTCAGGCCGAGGCTTCGCAGAACGCCGAAACCTTCGCCCGCTGCTACGAGGAGCTGGCGGCGGGCGGTGCGATTGCCCTGTTCCCGGAGGGAATCAGCCACAGCGAGCCGGCGCTCGCTCCCCTCAAGACCGGCGCGGCGCGGATCGTGATCGAGGCCGAGCGGCGGTTCCCGGGGCTCGGGACGTTGATCGTGCCCGTCGGCCTGACCTTCGAGGCCAAGGGGACCTTCCGCTCGCGCGCCCTGGTCGAGATCGGCGCGCCGATCGACCCGCTGGCGGCCGCGGCGCCGGAGGCGGCGCGGGCCGGGGCGCCCGACCCGGTGCCGGCCCAGGCGCCGGAGGCGCCCGAGGCGGTGCGGGCCCTGACCCGGCGCATCGACCAAGGCCTGCGGGCGGTGACCCTGAACTATGGCTCGTGGGAGGAGGCACGGCTCATCGGGCGCGCCGCCGAGCTGTTCGCTCGCCCCGGCGTCGAGGTGCCAGGCTCGCCGCGCCTGGCCGAGCGCTTCGACCTGCACCGCGCCTTTGTCGAGGGCTATGGCGAGCTGTGCCGGCGCTTTCCGGAAAGGACGGCCGCCGCGGCCAGGGCGGTCGAGCGCTACGACCGGATGCTGCGCGCCTTCGGGCTGCGCGACGATCAGGTCGCCGCCGCCTACCCTGTCGCTTCGGTGGCTCGCTTCACGCTGTTGACCGCGCTCCGGCTGGCGGTCCTGCTGCCGCTCGCGGCCTGCGGCATCCTGCTCAACTGGCCGACCTATCGCCTGGTGGGCGGGATCGCCGCCCGCGCCACCCGCGAGCCTGACATCACGGCCACCTACAAGGTCTTCGGCGGCATCTTCCTCTATCCGCTGACCTGGGTCGCCGAGGCCGCCGTCGGCGCCTGGCTCGCCGGGACGCACGGCGCCGCCGCTTTCTTCTCTCTCCTCGCCGCGGCGCCCGCCACCGGCTACTTCGCCCTGCGCTTCGACGATCGCCGTGCCCGCCTGTGGCGCGAGGCGCGCGCCTACCTGGTGCTGCGCACGCGCCAGCGCCTCGCCGCCGAGATCAAGCAGGCACGGGCCGGCGCGGCGCGCGAGGTCGGTGCGCTGGCGGGGCTTTACCTGGCGGGATCGGCGGACTCCCCAGCCAACCGGTCGTAGTGGTCAATGATTTCTTTGAGCTCGGTTGCAGCGGCAGCGAAGTCGGCGCGCCGGAGCGGCCGTCGCGCGAGGGTCGTTTCGACCTTACCAAGCCGTTCGAGGATCTCGCCTTCGATCGGCTCGTCCTGCTGCGCGCGCAGTCTGTGTAGAAACCGGCGGGAGGTCCAGGTCCTGCAGAAGCTGGGTTCTTTGGCCAGGGCCGCCAGCCGGGCCGCTTCCGTCCATTTACCGAACGAAAGATGGATTCCGAACCTGGTGTCGAGGTTCTTCTCGACGTCGTCGGCCTCTTTGCCCAGCTGCGTGGGAGTGAAGGCCGCGGGATCGTTTTGCACCTTGTCGGCCAGGGAGAAGTAATTCTTGCTGTCTTCGCCACCGAGGAGGTCGACATTGCTGATCATCCGTGCGATGTCGCGCATCACCTCGGCGAACTTGGTCTTCTCTCGGGCTTGCACCGTCACCCGCAGATCGGCGAGCTCGACACCCAGTTGGAAGGCCTTGGCATCCTCCGGCGGCGTCTCGGGAGCCTTGCCTCCGCGAAGGACTGCCCCTTTGTAGAGCTTCTCCGTCAGCACTGTTCGCACTCCGCCGAGAGGCCTGACCAGGGACGCGGTTTGCAGGACCGGCGTGCTGGTCCACCAGCGGTAGGTCGAGATCCCGATGACTGCCGCGAGCGCGAAGAGCAAGAGCGCCGCCACGCTCAGCCCCGCCGACCACGGCACCCAGGCGGTGCGGCGCGGTAGCTGCCAGGCTGGGGGGACGACGACCGCCGGCGGCCGGTCGGCCTCCTCGTCGAGCTCGGCGGCGGCGGTGTCGAGCAGGGAGCGCGCCGCGCCGGCGAAGAGCTCGTAGCAGCTGTCGCAGTCCGCCAGATGGCGGGTCAGGCGCGCCCGCTCCTCCTCCGGGAGAGTGCCGTCGAGGAACGCGGCCACCTCTTCGAGGCTCGGGCAGGTTTCCGTGGTCACCATCGTCGTGAGTTTAGCCCCTCAGGCTCCTCTGGCGGTTGTACCTATACCCAACCATCTATTTTAGAGACGGACGCGATTTCATTTTCCCCATCCGCCTTCCGCCCGATCTGCTCTTTGCGGCCAAATCAGTGGACCACCGGCGGTTCTTCGGGCTCGTCGTCTTCTGGCTCATCGACGCCCAGCACCCCGTCGACGTCGGCGCCGCGGATGCCCTCGGCTTCGAGCGCCCGCCGCAGCGTCTTACAGATGCCCTCGATCCTGCGGTAGAGCGGCTTCTGGTCGAGCTTGAGCGTCTTGGCGATGTGGACCACCGAGAAGTCGTCTCCCCGCATGCGGGCGATCAGCTGATCCTGGTCGGGCAGCGCCTCGAGCGCCCGCCGCAAGGCAGCCTTGGCCTTCTGCAGGAGGGCGTACCGCTCCTCGTCGACCAGCCGGCGGTCGGCCGTCTCCCGGGCGACCAGATTGTGCAGCCCTTCCTCCCCCTCCATGCGGCGCGGCGGCAGCCGCGGCGGCAGGCCGGCCGCCAGCTCCTCCAGCTCGGCCCGGGAGAGCTCCACCTTGTGGTTGGTGAGCAGGATCTGGCAGGCCTCGTCGAGGCTCTTGCGGTCCCGCACCAGCAGCCGCTCGAGCAAGATTGCCATCTGGCCCCGCCGCTGCGCCTCCTTGGAAGGCCGCCACTTGCCCCAGAGGTGGTTGAGGTAGTCCTGGAGCAGGTGCGCGACCACCACCGCGAGATAGGTCGGCAGCGTGCTTCGCCCCTGGTGGCTGCGGATCACCGCGTAGTCGTCGGCGATCAGCTTGAGCATCACCGTCGAGACGAAGTCTTCCGTCTCCTCCTGCGACAAGTGGTAGCGCCGGCACCCCTGCTCGGCGAGCCTCTTGACGAGGGCGCGGTGGGCGTGGAAGAGCTCTTCGGGGGTCATCGGAAGTTGGGGAAGAGGAACGCCGTGTCGCCGACTGTCGAGTGGCACCGCCTGCGGTGAAAGGGAACCGTGTCGAGGCATTCTACTCAACTCCTTGCACCTATGTCCCGTTGCCCACCGGCCCTTGGGCGGCCGTGCTCGCTGGTTCACTTGATACTACGTCTCTGCGCCGGCGAAGTTTGGCATCGACTCGGACCGCTTTCCCTGGCCGGCGAGCGTGGCGCGCCCACCGTCGGCAGGAAGCGTCTGGGTATTGCGTGAACATGAGAAGATCGAACGACGAGGGCGTCGGAATCGGCCGGCGACCTTCTGTCCGGCCCGCCGGCCAGGAAGGCGTGGCCGTGGGAGGACCACTTCATGAAGATTCGCTTCGCGTTCCTGTTTCTGACTCTGATCGGGGCGGCGGCCCTCGGACCGGCGGCCCCGATCCGGGCCGCGGCGCCGGCGGCGGCGGCGAAGGCCGCGCCGGCGGCGGCTGTGACGGTCATCGGGGAGGTGATCGACTCGGCCTGCTATATCAAGGGCGGCGAGAAGGGGGCGAGCCATGCGATGTGCGCCCAGGCATGCGCCGATGCCGGAGTGCCGCTGGCGATCCTCGAGGACGGCACCAACAAGGTGGTTTGGGTGGCGTCGAAGGCGGATGCGGAGACGCCCAACAAGCAGCTCAAGCCGTATGCCGGAAAGAAGGTCACGGTCAAGGGGACCTATGCCGAACGTGGCGGGGCGAAGATCCTGATCGTCGAATCGGTGGCGCCGGCCAAGGCCAAGTAGGAGTTGCTCGAGGCTCGAGCTTGAGGGCGGGAGACGAGAGAAGGAAGAAGAGGACTGCGGTGGTGGGTCTGGGGTGTGGCAGCCGCAGCTCTGGCCGAAGGGGCGGTGCTCGCCTTCCTGGCGGTGCGGACCGGCTGGCGCGCAGAGGCGGAGGGCACGGCGGTGGCGCGGGGCAGGCGGGTCGCGGAACGGCTGGGCTGCTTCGGCTGCCATGGCCCGGGCGGGGCGGCGGGGATCGCCAACCCGGGGGCGAAAACCGGCAGCGTGCCCAGCTGGCCCGGCGGCACCTGGATGATGTACAACCATCAGGAAGGCGACGTTCAGGCCTGGATCCTCGACGGCCACCCGCCCGACCGGCAGCCCGACGCCGAGGCGCTGATCAAGATGCCGGCCTTCCGCGGCCGCCTGGCTGCGGCGGAGCTTGGCGACCTGGTCGCCTTCGTGCTGGCGGCCTCGCAGTTCGGCGAGCTGGCGGACCCGCAGGCGGCGGCCGGGCGCGACGCGGCGCTGCGCTACGGCTGCTTCGGCTGCCACGGACCGGAAGGGCGCGGCCTGATCGACGACCCCGGCTCGCTCAAGGGCTATGTCCCGCCCTGGGACGGACCCGACTACCCCGATCTCGTGCGCTCCGACGACGAGTTCCGCCAGTGGGTGCGCAACGGCATCACCGACCGCTTCCGCGCCAACCCCGCCGCCCGCCATTTCGTCGAGACCGAGGCCGTCCGCATGCCCGCCTTCGGCGACCGCCTCAAACCCGAAGAGCTCAACGCCCTCCTCGCCTACGTCACCTGGGTGCGCAAGACCCCGCGCGGGAGCGCTGCCGCGCCGATCGTTCATCACTGACCAGAGAGGCTCTCTGCCCTTGACCGACGATCGGAAAGGCGGCATCGCGCTGATCACGGGTTCGGTCGCCCTCCTCGTGATCATGACCCTGCACCCGTCGGGTCACGATCTGTTGGCGGCGGCGGACCAGTTCGCGTTCCAGGCCTTCCTGACAGCCGCCGTGCACACCCTCGGGCTCGCCGCCATGCCAGTCCTTTTCCTCGGCGCCCTCGCCCTGTCGCGCCGCCTCGCCGCCCCCGATCGCCTCGCCGTGGCCGCCCTCGTGGTCTACGGCTTCGCCCTGGTGGCGGGGATGGCCGCCGCTGCGGTGAGCTTTCTCGCCCCCGATCTCACCCGCGAGGCGGTCACCGCCGCCGCGCCGGCGGCCGAGCAGTCGCGCCTCCGCTTCCAATGCACCGGTCATCGCATTCAGGCCTTCGCCAAGCTCTACACCGTCGCCTCCTCGATGGCGATCCTCCTCTGGTCCACCGCTATCCTCAAGAGCAAGTCGCTAGCCCCCGTTCTGGCCATCTACGGCCTCCTCCTCGGAGCGGTGATCATCCTGGCCGTCCTCTCCGGCAACCGCCGCCCGGGCGTCCACGGCTTCGGCCTGGTCGTACTCTCCCAGGCCGTCTGGTTCATCCTCATCGGCGCGGTCCTGCTCCGCCAGCAAGACGATGCGCTTGAACCAGCGCTCCCCCTGGGCAGGAGAAGAACTGACTTAGCCGTTTCGTTCACGGAGAAAACGTGTCCCACGTCCGTCACTAGGAATGAGGAACGGCGGAACGGAAGGATCTCGTGCCAAGCCGTACTCGCCCAGCTGACCTTTGGAGTGGCCTGCGATATGCTCTGGCCTCAAACGGACAACAATCAACATGGCGTGCTCGATGTCCGGAGACCGTCGCGCCCATAGTGTGGTTGGTGATCATGTCTAGCCGAACCCTAATTGCCACATTCCTGGGGCTTGGTGCGCTCTCACTGGCGGCTGGCGGCGGCCCTGGTCCCGTTCGTTCCAAGCAGGCCACCGGCTCCGCTTCAAGGTCCGAGTTGCTAAGCGCCATTGGCCGATTCCGCCCCTCTGAGGGTCGCTTGGTCGGCTTGAAATATGCTCCTATTTTGAAGGAACCATGGCGGATTGTAAGTAGGGATTCTCGCCTTGCCTTGCGGCAGATCGAACTAGAAGCTCGGCGCTTACATTCTCCAGAGACCTTGGCAAACAGGGCGGTGTTGCGTCTGCTAGCAGGTAAGCAGGATGCTGCTGTCAAGGATTTGGAGTGGGCTGGTGCCCAAAAGGCGCCGTCGGCCGCGGTGTTCAGCGATCTCAGCGCGGCTTACTTGGCTCGCTGGAGGAGTAGAGGTAACCCGGCCGACTTGATCCGGGCGCTCGAAGCGGCGGACCGCGCGGTAAGCCTTGACCCCAATCTCGCAGAAGCCCAGTTCAATCTCGCCTTGACCTGCGAACAGCTGTCTCTCGCTCGTGATGCGTTGGCCTCTTGGCAGCGAGTGACAGAGCTGGAGCAGATGTCCGGCTGGTCTGAGGAGGCGCGGAAGCACATTGCGGCACTCCGTAGGAAGCCTGTCTGGGCCGGCCATTCGATAGAACTCGATACAGCTGTAGATAGACAAGAGGTGTTTCGCCAAATCGTCCTCGCCTTTCCTGGAGAGTCGAGACGGTATGGCGAAGAAGTGCTGCTGAAACGCTGGGCGCTTGACCACCTGGCCGGTGATAGCGCGGGAGCGAATCGCGTCCTCGCCGAGCTGCAGACGTTGGGCCGCATCCTGGCTTATTCGTATGGCGACTGGATGCTTGCCGACTCGGTCGAGGCGATCCGAAGGTCGGCGAAACCGGCCATCGAGGCCCTTGCTGAGGGGCATCGACTCTTCGGCGAGGGCGTAGACCGCTATGCGCTGCGGGATGGCCCGGCGGAAGCTAGGGTGTTCTCGGAAGCGGGGCGTATGTTGCGGCGCTCAAGGAGCCCGTTTTCTCGCTGGGCCGACTCCTATCTCGGCGCCAGCTATTTCTTCTACCCCGACTACAGGCGTGCACTCCGGGTACTGGAGCCTTTCCTCACTCGCGCCACTCAATTGCGCAGGTACCCGAGCTTGCTGGCACGCATCTTCTGGCAAGTGGGGCTGATCCGTGGAATTCTCGGTGACATCGCCGCCTCCCAGCGCGCCTACCTGCGCTCGCTCCGCCTCTTCGAGAGAGTGCGGGACGAGGAGGATGCCGCGGTCCTACACTTCCTGATCAGCGAAGACCTGGAAGATCTTGGCCAAGGTCCCGAGGCCTGGCGGCATCGAATCCTTGCATTAACTATGACCGGCGAGTGGACAAACCAGAGGTGGCGGCATAATGTCCTGTACGATGCCAGTGATGCCTGCCTGCGGGAAAACAAAGCCAGTGCCGCTCTCTACTTTCAGAATGAAATGGTGCGCGGTGCAGCGCACGATCCCTATGACTTGGCCGAAGCTCTCCTCGTGCGCAGTAAAACGTACTATAAACTCGGTCGCGGGGCCGACCCTTTGCGAGACTTGAATGGAGCGCGGACACAGACCGCCAAGATCGAATCAGAAGGCCTCCGCGAGCGGAAGCAAGCCGACATCGCACTTGCCGCCGCTGAGATGAACGCATTCTCGAATCGTCGGCAGGAACTCGATACGCTGACGAGGGCCGTCGCCTACTATCGTAACTCCGAGTTCAGCCCTCTGCTCGTCCAGGCCCTTCTTGATCGGTCTCAGAAATACGGTAACATTGGCGATCTAAACCGGTCACTGAGCGACCTGCAGAGTGCCCTCAGCGACATTGATCATCAAAGGTTGGCCCTTCCGACTGCGGAGCTGCGCGCCTCCTTTCTTGACCATGCTCATCAAGCGTATGACGCGATGATCCGGCTCCAGCTCTTGCATCACGATGAAGCGAGCGCATTCATTTACTCCGAGAGGGGGCGCGCTCAGGCGCTGCTTGAGGAGTTGGTCGGCCCCAGGGAGAGCGCGAGACAGCAGCCAGCCAGCGAAACTGATGTTACGCGCGCGCTGCCGGAGGGAGTCGTCATTGTCGAATATGCAACTCTGACGGATCGATTGGGAATCTGGGTGATGCGACGAGGAGCCTCGCCCCGGAGCGTCACGATTCTGCTGTCTAACGGCGCCCTAACGGCTCAGGTGAATGAGCTCTCTTCCGCGTCGGATAGTGGGAGTTCAGCGCGGCTAAAGGCCGCTCGGGCGGGGCTCTACGACAGCCTGATCCGGCCGATTGCCAGGTCGATCGCCGAGAGCGCCGGAGTTGTCTTTGTACCAGACAAATCGCTCGGCCTCGTGCCCTTCAGCGCACTCTACGACCGAGATAAGGCGAAGTACCTGGTGGAAGAGAAGGTCGTGGCGTCCTGTCCCAGCTCCTCCCTCTATTTACGCCTTCTCGAACGATCCCGAGGTCGGCCGCGGCCGATGAAAATGAGTGCGCTAGGCGTCGGAAACCCCGCTCATGAGGAGGAGCTCTTTCCGACATTGCCACGACTGCGCAACGCGGAAGCGGAGGTTGCGGGGCTCAAGGAAGCGTCCGGCTCTGCCGAAGTGCTCGTCGGGAGTCAGGCCACCAAATCGGCCTTTCTAGCCTCGCTTCCGCGGTTCGATGTGATCCACTTTGCTGGTCATGCCCTGATCAACGAGGAGCAACCTTCAGCCTCGATGCTGCTACTGGCAGCCGAGCCAGGCAAGCATCAATCCGGTGTGCTCTATGCGCACGACCTCCAACGGCTGAGCCTGAGACGAGTGGGGTTAGTCGTACTGGCAGGTTGCAACACAGCGAGTGGCAGGGTTGGCGCAAGCGAGGGAGTCTCCAGTCTCGCGAGGGTTTTCCTGTCTGCGGGCGTGCCGATGGTGATCGGTAGCCTCTGGAGTATCGAGGACGGGGCGGCAGGGTCGTTGTTGGCTTGTCTTCACCGCGGCATCGGCACGGGCCTTCGGCCCGCAGCTGCATTGAGGGCGGCTCAACTGAGGTTCATGAAGGAGCATAGCGACGACCCGTCGGCACTACGGACCTGGTCCGCCTTCGTCGCAATCGGCGCTCTTTAGCTTCGTAAGGGAGGTACTATGGGTTTTACTCTAGTGGTTGTCTACAGCGGCTTGATTGCCTTTGTGCCACGCATGGATTATCAGGAGGCGATGGCCTTTTTGGTCAATGCTGAGATGCACCGGGCGCGGATCGAGCTAGATTGTGGGAACTTGGAAGATGGATCATCCATCCAATACGCTTGCTATAATAGTTGGCATAAATCGGAGTACAATACGGAGCTCAAGTACATGACATTGAATCAGGCGAATGTTTCCTTTGGTTCTGGGCTGCCGTCGCCGCTGCAATGGACCACAGGCCTCAGACTAGGGGGCCACCGTTACCACTCGGACAAAGATGTGAACGACCTCGCATGGGTGCCAGAGATTGCTAGTATCTTGGAAACGAAAGCGACACTCGGTCCGGACTATTTCAAGAGGCCACTTCCAGATTCGCTGAAAGGTTTGATAGAGGCACGAGTGCGCATGAGTCAAGGGAGGCTCCGCACCCAGAGCGTCCGGTATGGGCTGTGGGATTTCGAGACGGCGAATGGCTATGTAACCTATTCGCAAGAGGTGGCGAAGCAAGTGGAGTACGATCTTTGGACACCAGGAGGAACGATCGACATAGCCATTGATGCCCAAACGTTGAGACTGCATCCAACGAATAATCAGACGTTTGTGCTGGTCTATGTCACCAACGAGCCGAGCCTTGACGAGGCATGTAGGGAGTTGGGGATCGCAAAGTTCGACCACTTCGGTGCCTTCTTCAGGTTTGCGGGAATTCCCACGAACGGTGACCTGCCGGTGCCAATAAGCTATGGCGACGAAGGGAGGGGCACACTTTGTGGACAGGGGGTTCTCGGCCGGATGATAAAAAGGAGTGGCGGAATCGACAAGATGACGGCTGAGTATAGGAGGAGGGTGGCCTTAGAGCAACACACAGAGGATCCGGGAGCCGGCCGTTATCCGTTCATCTGCATGGGGACCCAGTTCTCGCCATCAGAGTTTTGAGAGCTGATAACAATAACCCTATTCGTGTTGGAGGGGATGTGAGAGTCATAGAACTGACGAGGCCATTTCGGGCTATCCGGCGCATCTCGATGCGACCGGCGGCGGTGAGGGAGCTATCTGCGGCCGGCGCGGGCGCTTCAGTGCCCGGACCCGTTGTAATAGTGAAGCAGCCGAAGAACTCCAAATGGTGCTGGGCGGCGGTTGCAGTAGGCGTTGCTCAGACGTACGACGGGATGCGCCATCTTTGTCAGTGTGAAGTGGCGATCAGAGTGGTAGGAGGGGACTGCTGTCAGGGTATCGATCCGAATGTCTGCGAGGATGACAACACGTCAATCAAAAACTGTAACCAGGCGGCAGCATTGGAGGATGCGCTGGCGGCTACGGGAAACGGCGTGAAGAACGGAGTGCAGAGTCCCCCGCTGGTTTTCGCCGATCTGCAGAAGGAGATTGACACAGGGCGAATCGTGTGTTTTCGGGAGAAGGGGGTTCTCAAAGAAGGACACTTCGTCTATGCGGTCGGTTACGGCGTTCCAATTCCGGGTTGTGTCACGGTGGTCGATCCTCTGGACGGAGTGATAAGACATCCATACTATGACGGGCCGGACGGCTTCCGGAGCGGCTGTGACGACTCGTACAAGACGAAGCCATTAGGAGCTGTGAAAGGGCGCCAGCCATGATTATAACGGTTGCGAGGGCTCCTGCCAGAGCCGACCGTTCCTTGGATGAGTTGCTACCACTTCTCTTGTCGAGAGAAGACGTAGGATCCTTGCCGAAGGGCGAAGAAGGTGTGCTAGGGGTGTCGGAGGCCTTGGCTGGATATCGAATGGACTTCCGGGAGTTCGGAAGGCTTGCAGAGCTTCGGAGGAGGCCGGACCTTTGGCGGTATGTGGTCTTCGCGGGGCGAGTGGCCAAGTGGGTTGCCGACGTGAGGAGGAAGGGTCCAAGTGGCTATCTGGTCTCGCGGGTCGACTTTGGGCCGTTGGCTGCGGGACTGGCCGATGCAATCAAGACGGTTTTTGCTTTGGAGGGGAGAAGCAGAAGGCTCTCTTTGCTCGACGTCAATGCGCCGTATCTGCGACTACTAATGCTGAGAGGAAGGGGGGAGCGAGATCCGCAGTTCCTTCCAGTCGAGCCTGTATTTATGAAGCTAGAGTCGACGAGACTCTATAACAAGGAAGAAGTGCTGAGTGCGATTGGTCAGTCTGGTCTCAACGATGCAAGGAGGGGAGGGCGGGCAGGCAAGGGATAACATCTGGGGAAGGGGAAGCGCGGGCTTATTTCGGAGTGTGGAGGAAGAGAGAAGAAGAGGTGCCCGGATCGCTGCTCGTCGAGTTTCCGCTTGGCTGGAGCGTCGCTGAGTCCGACCGACTCGGGCAACGCGAGACCGCGGTGCGCGCCGAGACTATTCTCAGAGCCCGATGACCGACAGGCCGGAGGCGCGAGCCGCACGGCCAAGGGCGACGTCGTGCGTCGCGAGAAGCAGCTCCGCGCCGGTCTCCTCCTGCCAGAGCAGTTCGGTGGCGAGGTGGATGGCGTCGAGGGTGCCGAGCAAAGTGGGCATGGGCTGTGCGGCGCGCGACAGGACCGGCCGAGTGACCTCGACGATCTCCAGGGTATGGAGGAGACGGAAGACCGCTTCCCGATGGATCGCTAGGTCGTGGTCGGAGAGATCGTCGGGCGGCGAAGAACGTCGGAGCCGATCGATCGTGCGGAGGCACTCAACTTCGACCAGCGCACTCACGACGCCCCGCTCTATTTCGGCCCACTCCGCCAGCATCCCTTCCTGCGCGAAGAGCCGACGCAGGAGGACCGAGGAATCCAGATAGGCGAACGGGATCACCGGTCGGTCTGGCGTTCGCGCAGCAAGACAGCTACGACGTCCGGTATGCCGGCCTGAGAGGGCGGGGGCGGCGGAAGCGGCACCTCCGCCAGGGGCTTCGCATCCCGCGGTGGCCGGATGGTCAGGCGCTCCGGTCCGGGGGAGAACGGAACGAGCTTGGCCACAGGGGTGCCTCGGTCAACCACGGTAAGCGTCCTGCCAGAGCGGACTTTCCTGAGGTTCTCGCTGAGATGCGCCTTCAACTCCGCGATCCCGACGCGTTCCATGGTCTCATGATAGTCCCGAGTGGTCACCTTGTCGAGCGCTGGCCTAATCCTCCTGCTTGGATTTGGCTAGAGTGAAGCTGGCGAAGAGGGCTCGTTTCAAGGCTTGAAGCCGAGGGCGAAGAGGAGGGCCGCGCGGACCTCATCCAGCTTGCCGGGTCCCAGGGTCGTGATGAGCGCACCGAGCTTGTCTTTGGCGACGGTCTGGAGATGGTCGAGGTTGACCACGCAGTCCTTGGGCATGCCGTCGGAGGGAGTTAGGCGGACTTCCGAGGCGATGTCGCGGATGGTCGAGGTGATGGGTGCTATGGTCGCTTCTCCCAGGTAGGCGAAGATCGACTGGCGGGTCAGGATCAGGACGGGCCGGCGTTTGTCGGGCTCGGCGAAACGGTACCATCGGACCTCGCCGCGCTGCATCAATCGCCCCAGACCTGTTCGGATTGCCAATCGGCGACCTCGTCGGGCTGGACGGGCTGGCGCTCATAGCCGGCGCGATGGCGGTGCTCCATTTCCTCTTCGCGGATGGCGGCCAGTGCGGCACGCAACGCGTCGCGAGCAAAGGCGGAGCGGGTCGTCCCCAGCTGTCCGGCGACCCGGTCGACTTCTTCCACCAGGGCCTCGTCGAGCGTCATTTGCACAGTTCTCATCAGTCCTCCTTGAGTGATGGATAGTAACATAGCTATTAACATAGCTACGAACGGCTACGCTGGACGAACTGGTTCAAGCGCCAGGGGAGGGGGCGTCCCCTTCCCACCCGGAGGGGTGGGAAGGGGATCGAGGGGTTGCGGGGGGCGATCCGATCGATGCTTCGAGCAGGCCTCCACCGCCGCATCGCAGCGCAGATTCATCCCTCGGGATCGCCACCGCCGGTGGGAGCTAGGTCCCTAACCCATCCAACCCATCCAAGATCATATTGACGGGCCGGTAGTCTCCTGGTACGATCTGCGGGTTTCGCCGCCGAGGGTCTCGCCAGGGACCGGGGCGGGTGTCTTCTCCAGGTTCGCGGGTCCTGCCCGCGCTCGCAGCGGAAGACAACACCCTGAACGTCGTTCGGGGCCGTGTGGGCTCGAAGGCCCCCATACGCTTGTCGGGTCGATCGACCGGGTAGCTTCGCCGGTTGGCTCGTCTGGGCGGGGCTGCCCTTTGGGTGGCTTCGCCGGGGCCCCGACCCGCTGCACTTTTGGGGAATGACGGTCGATCGAGGAGATCTGGGAGTATGCCTACGATTCATCAGCTGGTGCGCAAGGGTCGCGCCCGCGTCGTCGCGAAGACCAAGAGCCCGGCGCTGCAGTCGTCGCCACAGAAGCGCGGGGTGTGCGTACGGGTCTACACCCAGACGCCCAAGAAGCCGAACTCGGCGCTGCGCAAGGTGGCCCGCGTCCGGCTGACCAACGGCATCGAGGTGACGACCTACATCCCGGGGGTCGGCCACAACCTGCAGGAGCACTCGATCGTGCTCATCCGCGGCGGGCGCGTCAAGGATTTGCCGGGGGTCCGCTACCACGTGATCCGCGGCACGCTCGACGCGGTCGGGGTGCAGAACCGCCGCCAGGGGCGCTCGAAGTACGGCGCCAAGCGGCCCAAGGCGTGACGCCGGCAAGAGAGAGAAAGAGATAGGAGAAGCAACCGCGATGCCCAGGCGCAGAGAGATCCCGAAGCGTGAGATCCTGCCGGACCCGCTGTACAACTCGCAGCTGGTGACCAAGTTCGTCAACGTAGTCATGCGGGACGGCAAGAAGTCGGTGGCCGAGCGCATCCTGTACGACGCTCTGGAGGCGATCCGCCAGAAGACCAACGACGATCCGATGAAGGTCTTCAAGAAGGCGATCGAGAACGTCAAGCCGGCCGTCGAGGTTAAGTCGCGCCGGGTCGGCGGCTCGACCTACCAGGTGCCGGTCGAGGTGCGCCCCAGCCGCAAGCTGGCGCTGTCGATGCGCTGGATCATCACCACCGCCCAGGGGCGGGGAGAAAAGACCATGCGGGCGCGGCTCGCCGGCGAGCTGATGGATGCCGCCGAGAGCCGCGGCGCCGCGATCAAGAAGAAGGAAGACACGCACCGGATGGCGGAGGCCAACAAGGCGTTTGCCCACTACCGCTGGTAGGCCCTCCGCACAGAGCAAAGTCCTAAATCATCGCAATCAGGCGCAATCGGGAGGCTTCGGGCCTCTCCTTGGGCCTCGCGGCCAGGACGGCGGGTTTCCCCGCCGCCCGGAGAACGCGCCGGACCGGCCGGCATCCCCCGCCACGGATGGGGGCCCGGCTTCGAGGGTGCAACGGAAAGACGGAAGCGTCATGGCTAGGCCAGTATCTCTCAAAGACACGCGCAACATCGGCATCATGGCGCACATCGACGCCGGCAAGACGACGACCACCGAGCGCATCCTCTATTACACCGGGGTCAACTACAAGATCGGCGAGGTGCATGACGGCACTGCCACCATGGACTGGATGGTGCAGGAACAAGAGCGCGGTATCACCATCACCTCTGCCGCCACCACCTGCATCTGGGACGACCACCGCATCAACATCATCGATACTCCCGGCCACGTCGATTTCACCGCCGAGGTCGAGCGTTCGCTGCGCGTCCTCGACGGCGCGGTGGCGGTGTTCGATGCGGTCGCCGGCGTCGAGCCGCAGTCCGAGACCGTCTGGCGCCAGGCCGACCGCTACCGCGTGCCGCGCATCGCGTTCGTCAACAAGATGGACCGCGTCGGCGCCGATTTCCAGCGCACGGTGGCGATGATGCGCACCCGCCTGGCCGCCAATCCAGTGGTCATCCAGCTCCCCTGGGGCAAGGAAGAGCACTTCCGCGGCATCCTCGATCTGCTCGACATGAAAGGGATCTTCTACAAGGACGAGACGCTCGGCGCCGACTACGAGCGCGTCGACATTCCCGAAGAGCACCTCGACGAGGCGCACCGGATGCGCGAGCAGATGGTCGAGGCGATTGCCGAGACCGACGACCCGCTGCTCGAGAAATATCTTTCGGGCGAGGAGATCACGACCGGCGAGCTGCGCGCCGCGCTGCGCCGGGCCACCATCACCAACCGCCTGCAACCGGTCATCTGCGGCAGCGCCTTCAAGAACAAGGGCGTGCAGCCGCTGCTCGACGCCGTCGTCGCCTACCTCCCCTCGCCGCTCGACATCCCTCCCATCCAGGGCACCGATCTCCACGGCGAGAAGCCGGTGGTGCGCCACTCCTCGGACGAGGAGCCGTTCGCCGGCTTGGTGTTCAAGATCATGAGCGACCCGTTCGTCGGCCAGCTCGCCTTCTTCCGCGTCTATTCGGGCCATGTCGAGTCGGGCACCTCGGTGCTCAACGCCAAGCGCGGCTCCTCGGAGCGCATCGGCCGGCTGCTCAAGATGCACGCCAACAAGCGCGAGGAGATCTCCGAGGTGTGGGCGGGCGACATCGCGGCCGCGGTGGGGCTCAGGAGCGTCACCACCGGCGACACCATCTGCGACGCCAAGAACCCGGTGGTCCTCGAGGCGATGAGCTTCCCCGAGCCGGTGATCTCGGTGTCGATCGAGCCCAAGACCAAGTCCGACCAGGAAAAACTGGGCATGGCGCTCGCCAAGCTGATGCAGGAGGACCCGACCTTCCGCGTCCACACCGACCCCGACACCGGGCAGACCCTGATCTCCGGCATGGGCGAGCTGCACCTCGAGATCATCACCGACCGCCTGGTGCGCGAGTTCAACGTCGGCTGCAGCGTCGGCAAGCCGCAGGTGGCCTATAGGGAGGCGATCACCCAGGAGGCCGAGGGCGAGGGGCGCTACATCCGGCAGACCGGCGGCCACGGCCAGTACGGGCACGCCAAGATCCGCATCCGCCCGACCTCCGAGGCCGAGTACCTCTTCAACAACAAGATCGTCGGCGGCGTGATCCCCAAGGAGTACATCAAGCCGATCGACCAGGGGATCAAGGAGGCGATGGAGACCGGGCCGCTCGCCGGCTATCCGATGACCGGCGTCGAGGTCGACCTGTTCTACGGCAGCTACCACGATGTCGACTCTTCCGAGATCGCCTTCAAGATCGCCGGCTCGATGGCTTTCCAGGACGCCTGCAAACGCGCCCGCCCGGTGCTGATGGAGCCGATCATGGCGGTCGAGGTGGTGACCCCCGAGGATTACATGGGCGAGGTCATCGGCGACATCACCTCGCGCCGCGGCCGGGTGCAGCAGATGGAGATGCGCGGCAATGCGCAGGTCATTACCTGCCGCGTACCGCTCTCGGAGATGTTCGGATATGCGACCGATCTGCGGTCGCTCTCCCAGGGACGGGCCAACTACAGCATGCAGTTCGCCAGCTACGAGCAGGCGCCCAAGAACGTGAGCGAAGAGGTGGTGGCCAAAGCGGCCGGCTAGGCCGCCGCCAGATAGATTGCTGGATAGGGCACCGGCTAGGCGGCCGCCAGGTTAGAGCGAGGGACAGACAGGAGAGAACATGGGCAAGGAAAAGTTCGCGCGGACGAAGCCGCACGTCAACATCGGCACCATCGGCCACGTCGACCACGGCAAGACGACGCTGACGGCGGCGATCACCAAGGTGCTGTCGGCCAAGGGTTGGGCGCATTTCGTGGCCTT
>DASZZP010000092.1:0-8806 GCA_035544875.1 Thermoanaerobaculia bacterium
TCCGACGGCAAGCCGGCCACCCTTCCGACGACGGCTAACAAGTGGCCGCCTTCACCTCGGAACAGTGGCCGCCTTCACCTCGGAATGGGTGGCCGCCTTCACCTCGGAATCCCTGGCCGGCTTCCGTCGGAATCCGCAGCGGCAAGTGCGTCTCCGCGAGGAGCGTGCAGAGGAAGCCGTAGGCGCAGTACCGAACCGAGCGCAAGCGAACCGCTGATCGAGGCGTCTGTCCGGGGGCGAGCCGGCCAAGAGCGGCGAAGCCCGATATCCGCTGGTCGGCCAGGCGTATAGGCGGCGGCGTCGGTACGAAGCTCTGTGCCCTTACCCAGGGAGACCTCCTGGTCTCCGCCCAAGAGCGGTAGTCGTCGAGGAGGAAACGACGAGATGACGAAGGAACAGGAGGAGTCGGATGGCTCCGTAGTACCACAAGGTCAGCGAAAGCCGACTCAAACCGCCTCGGTGAGGCGGGGAGGGAAGGGAGCCACGGCCAGCAAAGCGGTGGGACAGCTCGGGTTGTTTCGTGGGACAGCCGACAGCCCGCAAGGGGTCGTCGAGGAACGGAGCCCAGGCCAGCCTGGTCGCCGCCCTCGGTCGATGCCGAAGCCACGGACCACGAGGAGACGGTCCCCACCCGCGATGACGATGGAGGCAATAGCGGACGAGAGCAACCTGGAGCGAGCGTTTGAAAAGGTGGCGTCGAATCGTGGCGCCCCCGGTCCGGACCGGCAGAGCGTTGCCCAGGTGCGCGAGCACCTGGCGAAACTGCTGCCGGCGCTTCACACCGCGCTGCTCGATGGCAGTTACCGGCCAGGAATGATTCGGCGTGTATGGATTGCGAAGCCGGGCGGTGGAGAGCGAGGCTTAGGAATACCGAACGTGATCGACCGAATCGTGCAGCAGGCTGTGCACCTGGTGCTCAGCCCGCACTTCGAGCCGGTCTTTCACGCATCGAGCCACGGCTTCCGGCCGGGGAGGAGTTGTCAGACGGCAATCGCCGAGGCCAAGGGCTACGTCGCAGAGGGCCGCGGGTGGGTTGTGGACCTCGATTTGGAGAAGTTCTTCGATCGGGTCAACCATGCGCGGCTGCTGGCACGGCTGCAGCAGAAGGGGGTCAACGACTCTCGGGTGTTGCAGCTCATCCGGCGGATGCTCGAAGCCAAGGTGGTGATGCCGGACGGAGTGGTAGTCAGCACGGAGGAGGGGACACCGCAAGGTGGCCCGCTGACTCCGCCCACGCAAGAGGCAACTTCGAGTTCGAGGTGACCCTGCCCTGCCGGCAGAGGGGGCGGAGAAAGAGCCTGGTAGCGCCGATATGACATTTATGGTAGTATCTAGATGTCATGGCCTCCCAAGGGCGCCGGGCGCGGGCGGACCAATCTGCACGGCGGGTCAATGCGGCGGTCGAGCTTCTCGATTCGGGGCTCAGTGTGCCCGATGCCGCAAGGCAGCTCGGCACTCGGCACCGGATCTCCGAGCGCCAGGCCCGGCGCTACGTGGAGAAGGCCCGCGATGGGGGCAGGGTCGAGGTCCCCGAGGCCAAAGAGGTTTTCACCGTCAAGTTGTCGGGCACGCTCGTGACTCGGCTCAAGGGCTACGCCCGGCAGCGCCAAAGAACCCTCAGCTCCCTGGTCGCCCAAGCTCTCGAGGAGTTCCTGGGCAAGATGCGCGCAGGTCCGCGTGGTGGCCAATAGACAGGTCGATCTGGAATACGTTTTCGACCGGCTGGGCGAAGCTCACCTCGTCCTCGCCTATCAACTTCTGGTCCCGGAGCGACGCAGGATAACGGAGAAAGGCAAGGAAAATGCCGACCGCAGCGATCTATGCGAGAGTGTCCTCCGACCGCCAGAAAGCGGATCAGACCATCGCCAGTCAGACCGCGGCGTTGAGGGAGTACGCGAGCTCGATGGGACTTGTGGTTCCGGCAGAGTGGGTTTTTGAAGACGAAGGGGTCTCCGGGGCAACGCTCGTTCGTCCAGCTCTGGAACGGCTGCGGGATCTGGCAGCCCAGGTACATGTGGAGGTGGTGCTGTGCTATTCACCGGACCGACTCGCTCGCAAGTACGCGTACCAAGCCTTGCTCATCGAGGAGTTTGGCCGTGTGGGAACGGAAGTCCGATTCGTCAAGGGACCAAGAGCCCAGACACCAGAAGACGAGCTCCTGTTGCAGTTCCAGGGCATGATTGCCGAGTATGAGAAGGCCCAGATCGCCGAGCGGACGCGACGGGGCAAAGCTCACCGCGCGAAAGCGGGATCAGTCAACGTGCTCTCCGGTGCGCCGTACGGCTACAGCTATGTGCGCAAGAGTGATGAGGCTCAGGCGCGCTACGAGATCGTCGAGCATCAAGCAGCCGTGGTACAGGAGATCTTTCGTCTGTACATTGAAGAGAATGTATCGATCGGTGTTCTGGCGAGGAGGCTCAGCGAGCAAGGGATTCCTACGGCTTCGCACAAGCCTGTTTGGGACCGATCGACGGT
The DNA here is from genome assembly GCA_035544875.1 of Thermoanaerobaculia bacterium. Taxonomy (GTDB): domain Bacteria; phylum Acidobacteriota; class Thermoanaerobaculia; order Multivoradales; family UBA5704; genus JASLEW01. Next base: position 2,476 of record DASZZP010000092.1, read on the forward strand.
TTGGGGCATGCTACGAAATCCTGCATACTGTGGCCGTGCGGCGTTCTCGAAGACGATGCGGACACAGGAGCCAGTGCGCGTGACGCGGCGTTTGCGGCTGCGAGGCGAGAAGGCTGCCCGCCGTCCCGCCAGACGGGAGCGGCCGCGTGACCAATGGATCGAGGTTGTGGTTCCCGCCATCATTTCGGAAGAGATGTTCGAACTGGCTGCCCGCCGTCTTGAAGACAACAGGCACTTTGCTGCCAGGGGTACCAAAGAGCCCTCCCTCCTGCAGGGGATCCTCGTCTGTCGAAGCTGTGGCTACGCCTACTACCGAACGTCGACGCGAACCAGCTTGCGCAAGCTCTACTACTACCGCTGTCTAGGTTCCGATGACTACCGCTGGAAGCAAGGTCGACGCTGTAGTAACCCGCCTGTGCGGCAGGACTACCTCGACGAGCTTGTATGGCAGCATGTTACAGCCCTGATCTCCGACCCTGCCCTGGCCGGAATGGAACTGGAGCGCCGTCTTCAAGAGATCCGATCAAGCAGTCCGGCGAGGACCCAGAAGGCCAGGTTGGAGTTAGAGTTGAACAAGATCATGACCGCAATGAACCGACTGGTAGTCGCGTATCAGGAAGAGCTGCTGTCGCTCGATGAACTTCGTCGCCGCATGCCAGAACTTCGGAGGAAGGAGACAAGCCTACGCGCCGATGTCGAGGCTCTCGAAGCTAGGCTCGTGGATCAGGATACCTACCTTAAGCTGGCAGAGAACCTCGAAGGCTTCCTTGCTCGTCTGCGGAACGCCGCTCTCCATTCATCGGTGGAGGAGCGTCAACGAGTGCTTCGGCTCATCGTCAGAGAAGTGCTCGTGGACTCGGAGCGCGTGGTTGTGCGACATTCCATCCCTTCATTGACTTCTGGCGGCACCCCGGGTTATCTGCTGTGTGGGAGGAGTCCTCAGCCCGCTGCTGGCTAATCTGTTCTTGCATTACGCGTTCGATAGCTGGATGCAGCGAAACTACCCGAGTGTCCAATTCGAGCGTTTCGCTGACGACGCGATTGTCCATTGCAGGAGCAAGAGACAAGCCGAGAAGGTGCTGGACGTCATTCGGAGCCGATTCCTGGAGTGCGGCCTGGAGCTTCATCCTACGAAGACCCAGATCGTCTACTGCAAGGATGATGATCGGCGTGGGGAGCACGAGCATGTATCGTTCGACTTCCTAGGGTTTACCTTTCAACCTCGACGAGCGAAGAACCGCTGGGGAAAGTTATTTGTGAGCTTCCTTCCAGCGATCAGCACCAAGTCCGCCAAGGCGATTCGTGCCACAATCCGGGCGTGGCGGTTAGCATCCACCAGGAATAATCAGAGCCTGGAGGATTTGGCACGGCTCGTCAACCCATCAGTGCGGGGCTGGATGAACTACTACGGCCGGTTCTACCGGTCGAAGTGCGTCCAGGTTCTTCGACGCCTCAACGAGGCCCTAGCCGCCTGGGTGCGACGGAAGTACAAACGGTTTCGACGTCGGGAACGAGCCTCGATGCACTGGCTCGGCCGAATAGCAAGGCGAGATTCTAGGCTGTTCGTCTTGTGGCAGCTCGGCGTTGTGCCGGAGGCTGGATCGTAGGAGCCGTATGAGGCGAGAGTCTCACGTACGGTTCTGTGAGGGCGCGGGGGTGAGATTCCCCCGCGCTACTCGACGCAACATCTACGTTCACAGCGAGCGAGCGGGACAACGGGTGATGGCGACGATTAGCCGCTTTCTCACCCAGCGCTTACGGCTGAGTGTCAATGCGGCCAAGAGCGCTGTCGCCCGCCCTGGAGTCCGACACTTCGTGGGCTTCAGGCTCCAACGAACAGGAGGCAAAGAGGTCCAGACGCGGTTATCGCAACGTTCCTTGCGACGCATCCGACGGCGGGTGGTGGAGCTTACGCGACGCAACTGGGGTGGCTCCTTGGAGTCGTGCATCACCCGCATCAACGAATACCTCACCGGCTGGATGGGCTTCTTCCACCTCGTGGATCGAGTGGCCCTTTACGACCTCGACCGGATCGACGCTCACATCAGGCGGCGTCTGCGTGCCATCGTATTTCGGCAGAAGAAACGCAGGCGCCACATCGTCCACTGGCTGCGCCGCCGGCGAGTGCCGGCAGCGCAAGCGCGGATCGACGTCTATGGCAAGCATCGTTCGCTATGGGCGCTCAGCATCACCACCTCAGCGCACAAGGCGATGAGCACCTACTGGTTTGACAAGCAGGGGCTCGTACACCTTGCGCGACTGTGGCGGCAGTGGGCCGCGCGGCCACCAGAAGTCATCGCCCCAACTCAGCTGGAGCTGACGTTGGGATAGCTGCGGGCGCAAGCCAGCGCCGGATTATCGAAGCGGCCGTTGGAGGACGAAGCCAGGGTGGAAATGAGATCCCACTCCGCAACCGAAAGGGCGGACATGGAAACCCTCCACCTACCGCCAAGCCCGCCCCAGCCCGGCGCCCGAGACGCCGGCGTTCCGAAGAGCCGGATGCGTGGCCCGCACGTCCGGTTCCGTGGGAGGGGTCCCGGGGAGACCCGGGGCCCCTACCCGACACGCCCGGCTTCGGGGCGTTGGTAGGCTGCCCTTGCGACGGGGGGACGCGGTGGGTGGGAGAGGGTGGGCGGGGGAAGCTCGGAGCAATGCCTATCGGTGGACGGGTTCCGCGAACCACGGCGGGCGGCGCTGTCACGGCGTGTCCGCCGAAAGGAAGCTCCGGAGACGGGACCGTAAAATTTTGATGCATGTGCGCCGGGCTAAACCGGCGAGGTGTCGTGAATGAAAGAGTCACACGGTGAAGGCGTAGCGACCCACACCGACCCCGAGTCATGCGGAGCTGTCCGCGAGGGCAGCGTCGAAGCGTTGACAGGGGCACGTGCGGGCCAGGTATTGAGCCGCGAAAGAACTCCCCCGGGGTGCCGACGCTCTATGCATAAGCGGAAGGCCACACTCGGCGCATCGTTACCGCGAGATGCTCCGGGACCCCGCGCGGCCGGAGACCCTGTGCACGTACGGAAACACCTCGCACGAGAACCGGGAGATCCCATGTTCGCCCACGGTGGATGCCACCGGGGGACGCGTCGGGAAGTCTAAGGACGCACGCCGACGATGAACGGCCATGGGAAGTCGGACAGACCCGTAGTACCGGTGAAGTCCCCGAACAAAGCCGGACAACCGGCGGCGGAGGGGATGGAGGGAAGGGGTCTGGCCAAAGGGAACCCGCGAGAGCAAAACGCGCCCCGGACTCCGAGCCGGCCAGGCGCGCCCAGTGCGCTGGAGCGGGTACGTCAAGCAGCAAGAAGAGACAGGAAGGCGCGGTTCACTGCGCTGCTGCACCACATCTACGACCCCGACATGTTGCGGACGGCCTACCTCGGCCTCAAGAGGCAGGCAGCACCGGGCGTGGACGGCGAGACGTGGCGGCACTACGGCGGGGCACTGGAAGAGAACCTCCAGGACCTCTCCGCTAGGCTGAAGCGCGGGGCGTATCGGGCGAAGCCGGTCCGCAGGGTGTACATCCCCAAGGCCGACGGGCGGCAGCGACCGCTCGGCGTGACCTCGCTGGAAGACAAGCTCGTCCAGCGAGCGACGGTCGAGGTGTTGAACGCCATCTACGAGACGGACTTCCTCGGCTTCTCGTACGGGTTCCGGCCGGGGCGCAGCCAGCACAAGGCGCTGGACGCACTCTACACGGGACTGCTGACGAGACGAGTGAACTGGGTGCTCGACTTGGACATCCGTGGGTTTTTCGATGCCATCGACCACGGCTGGTTGGTGAAGTTTGTCGAGCACCGGATCGCGGACCGACGCGTCGTGCGGCTCATCCAGAAATGGTTGAACGCCGGCGTGTTGGAGGAGGGGAAGCGGACACGGGTGGAGGAGGGGACGCCCCAAGGCGGCAGCGCATCGCCGCTCTTGGCGAACCTCTACTTGCACTATGTGTTCGACCTTTGGGTCCAAGCATGGCGTCGGAAGCACGCCGGCGGCGACATGATCGTCGTCCGGTTCGCCGACGACATCGTGCTGGGATTCCAAAACCAATCGGATGCTGAGCGGTTTCGGGAGGAGCTTGCCGCGCGGTTGGGCAAGTTCGGCCTGGAGCTGAATCTCGAGAAGACGCGGCTCCTGGAGTTCGGCCCTTATGCGGCCGCCAACCGGAAGCGGCGTGGACTCGGGAAGCCCGAGACGTTCGAGTTTCTCGGCTTCACGCACATCTGCGGGAAGCAGAGGAGCAACGGACGCTTCACGGTGCTGAGGCGGACGATTCGTAAGCGGTTGCAGGCGAAGCTGAACGAGGTGAAAGCCGAGTTGCGGCGACGCATGCACGACCCCGTCCCGGAAGTGGGACAGTGGTTGCGACTGGTGGTCGGCGGACACATCCGCTACTACGGTGTGCCGACGAACTCCCAGGCGATCAACCAATTTCGGTTCCAAGTGAGCCGGCTCTGGCATCGCGTGCTGTCGCGACGCAGCCAGAACGGCCGCGTTCGCTGGGACCGGATGAAGCGGCTGATTGCCCGCTGGCTGCCCCCTGCCCGCATCTGTCATCCCTACCCTTCGCGGCGGCTTGGTGTCAGCACCTGAGGCAAGAGCCGGATGCGGGGAAGCCGCCAGTCCGGATCTGTGGAGGGGGTCATGGGCAACCATGATCCCTACTCCGACCAAGAAAAATCGCACCCCGAACGGTGGCCAGTGTCGGCCGCTGGCGCCGGTGTGGCTGCCGGTGCTCTTCACCTCCGCCGACCTCGTTGTGCCGATGATCGCGGGCGGGTCTGCGCCCATAGGCTGACCTCATCGGCGATGCACGAACCTCGGGTCTAGTGCATAATAGTCCAAGAATCTTGGACCTCCCACCATGGCCCGCAGAAGCTCCCAAGCCCTCCGCAACCTCTACGCCGTGGCCGCTCGACAGGGCGGCTACTTCACCGCCAAGCAGGCCGCGGCCATGGGATACAGCAAACAGCACCTCGACTATCACCGGCGGTTCGGGAACTTCGAGAGAATCGAGCGCGGTCTCTACCGCCTGCCCACCCTGCCGTTCTCGCCGCATGACGATCTGATCCGCTGGTCGCTCTGGAGCCGCGGACGTGACGACCGGCCGTGAGAGCGGTCACGATATTTGATGGCCCTTTGGTCAAGGTACTTGATGGAGGATCGCCGCAGCGAGGTCTGGCGCGAGAGCCGCGAGCCTGCGGCCGAGGGACTGTTGTCTCTCACGCTAATCCGCGACAAGTTTTTCACGGTAATCCGCGCACCGCGTCGTTGAGAATCTCAGATTGCGATGGCGACTTGGTGCGGTCACGGCGGTGAAGGAAAGAGAGAGGGGCGCAGTAGGCTGCGCCCCTTGGTGCGGTGACCTGATGCCCACGATCTGGGACCGCCTGGCCCAGGCCGGCCTCACCGGCACCTACTACTACAGCGACGCGTCCTTCCTTGCCCTCTGGGGAAACAAGTACGACTAATAGGCGTTCAAGTGGCGGCAGCGACCCGGCGCAACCCCGACGGTGGCTCTTGCTAATGCCAGCACAGTGCATTGGGCTGATCGTTGATGTCGACCCAGAACCGCCCTTTCGGATCGCCCACGCCGCCATAGGCCTGAAAGTGCCAGCCCCAGCCGTCATGGAATTCCGCGACACGCCAACCGGGACCAAACTCCTTGACGCATAGAGCAGCTGCACCAGCTGCACCGTCCCGAGTCGGGGGTGGCACAGTGGGTTTCGTCGTCCCAACGACACCGCCAGCCCATTTGTGGTACTTGTCGTTATTGTTCACGCTGGCAGGAACCGGGAGTGGAAATCCCGCGCCTTGCTTCTTGATGCAGAGAATGGGCAACTCTTGTCCGCACGGGGTGTCGCCCTGGTGGGCGTCGCATGCAGGACCATTACATCCGACATCGATCGTCCCGGTCGTCGAGTTCGTCCCGTCGAGCCCCCAGGTCATCCCTTTCTTGACCGTGGCGGCCTCTTTGCTGGCTAAGCTTGACTGTGCGGCGCACGGAACGACGAACAACAGGGGAATGGCGGCAGCAACTAGTGGCGAAGAACGCATGGCGCAGTGCCTCCTTTTGGGCTTCTAAAATCCATCTTTCATAATACTATGCCATTTGGTATGTGCGATACAAATGTAAATATGTCTATAATCTGATGAGCTTCGCCTGAGAATTTCGCGGCCAGCGCCACCGCCTAGTGTAGTGCGTCTGAAATAGATTGACTTATTAGCGTTGGGGTGTCAGGCTCCGTGCTCATGAGCAGGCACGCGGCGCCCATTGTGCTGAGCCCCGATGAGCAAGCGACTTTGGACTTGTGGGTACGGAGTCGCACCT
>DASZZP010000093.1:0-1701 GCA_035544875.1 Thermoanaerobaculia bacterium
CTGCTGGACCAGGCCGATGGTGGCGAAGAGGCGCGCCAGACCGTCGAGCGCCATCGGCTCGGGCGCCACCGGGACGATGACCTCGGTCGCGGCGGCCAGCGCATTGAGCGACAGCATGCCGAGCTGGGGCGGACAGTCGAAGAGGATGTAGTCGAAGGCGGCGCCGAGCTGGCCGGCGATCTTTTGCCGCAGCACGCCTTCGCCGCCGCGGCGGGCGGCGAGGAAGCGGTCCTGGACCGCCAGCTCCTGCGAGGCGGGCACGAGCGAGAGATTGGCGAGACGGGTCGGGTGGACGGCGGCGGAGAGCGCCGCGCGGCCGGCGAGGACATCTTCGAGAAACGAGGCCCGCGAGGCGGTGAAGCCGAGCCAGCGGCTGGCGGAGCCCTGGGGATCGCAATCGATCACCAGGACGGAGCGTTGCTGGCGGGCGAGACAGGCGGCGAGGGTGAGGCAGGTGGTGGTCTTGCCCACTCCACCCTTCTGGTTGGCGATGGCGATCTTGCGCGTCATGGGATCCCTCGATGGAAGAACGGCGGGAATCGAGCCTCGCGGGGTCGCGAGGGGAGGCGGCGGCGCGGCCGAGCATTGCTGCGCTCATGGCCGGAGCTGACGGACGAGCGATTGGCCGGCGCCGGAAGCACGGCTCGAGGCCCGGAGCGCTTTGCAGCGCAGGGCCGAGGCACCGGACTCCGCAGGTCGAGGACGACACCCTCGCTGGAAGCTTTTTTCGAGCATCGGTCGAGTGTCTCAATGTCACCTCGCCTCGCAGGGCTCGTCTTGACAGGTCATATCAAGGCAATCGCCGAGCTGTCAAAAACGTGATCTGAAGTGGCCGAAGGTGCGTGACGCGAGGCCGCGTCGAAAAGGTTTTCCGCGGCGCTCCGCGTGCGGCGGTTTTCCGCAGGGAGGGGGCTGCCTGCTACTGCTGTTTATCCTGAATATATCTCTCTGATCAGAGACAGAAAGCGGGACGGCGTGACACAGTTGCACGATTCCGGCGTAGCACGGTTGCACGAGGAAAACCGGCGCCGCGTCCGCAGGCGCGGGCGGAAGGGAGATGCGGCGGCCGGGAGCATGGGTCCGCGTAGCACGATTGCACGACCGCCGCGCTCTGCGGTGAGGGTTGGGTGGTGCGCGCGCCGGCGGCGGGATGGGGGTGCGGAAAAAGGCCGTGTAACGGGCCGGCGAGGGGCGGGATTTCCACAGGCCAGGGCAGGCGGAACGGCGCGCGAAAATTTTAACGCGTCAAAAAAAGCCTGCGGGTTGCTGGGCCGGCGATCGACGGGTCCCGGCGCCGGGGCGCGTGACACGATTGCACGATCGAGGGCTGAGCCGAAGAAGCTCGGGGGCAGGCTCTGGGGACGGAAAACCGCCAGGGCGGACGGTTGGATCAGGGCGCGCTGCTGATCCGCAGGCGTCGTACCGCCGCTGAGGCGTCGCGCGCTGCCGTCGTGTTCGCTGTGTTAGGGTTGGCGGAGATTGGTCTCGCCACGACCCTTCAGTTCTCGAGGTGACGATAAGCGCTACTTGCAGATCGGAGAGCCGATGACCAGGCGCGACCTCGGAACGGTCTTTTGGGCGCTCGCAGGGATCTGCTGTGTGTTGCAGGGGGTATTCTCGGTCGCCTTGGTGGTGTTCATCATGTCGCCGTCGACACGACAGGCTCTGGGCTTCCCCTCCATGCCCGGATCCACTTGGTTA
>DASZZP010000094.1:0-28842 GCA_035544875.1 Thermoanaerobaculia bacterium
AGCTACCCAACCGGGGTTGCCGTCGCCGACGCAGAGCTCGCCTCCGTCAATCTGAAGCGCGCCAACTTTCATGGCAACTGGAACTACGCCATTCGACCCAAGCGTCGGAAAACATAGTCATGTTATTCTGGCGCGACTCCTAAGCAGCGGTTCGACGCACTTCGGCTTCGCCTTCAATCCGTGCTCAAGAGCAGCTCTGGATTGCCGCGCCCTTAACCCGCCCTGTAATGCGATGATTTCAGAGGTCTCGATCGACGGCGCGCCTGCGGCGGCCGCGACTCGGGTGGTCGACAACTTCAGCCCGACGGTGAGCGACGACCCGGAGACGAGCGGGAGGGGTCTCCGCAGAGGAGCCGGCACGAATGAGCACGGGACAACGGTTTTGAAGTCGGTCCAATAGGTGTATCTCAGTGACACACAGCGTCAGTCAACGTCAATGTTATCAATAACTTGGGTAATCTTTTAGCTTACGCTAAGTATCGCGGAGAGACGCCAATTTACGCCTGGTACTGTGCCAGGAGTGTGCCAAGGACTCGCTTCCCGGCCGGGCCAGAACTCTTCGCGGGCTGTCCTACAAGATCGTCGCCGTCAGCCCACCAAGAGTGGGTGAAGGCTCGAGCATGGCTGTCGAGCATACCGCCGTCGACTACGGCATCCCTCGCGACGCTCCGCTCGTTGGTGCTGCTCAGCGGCAATGCATCGCACCGTGTAGTGCGATTCCACAGGCAACCGGCTCATCGGACTCGCAGCCGAAAGCACGCGATTCTGGGGGGTACTGGGACATGGGCCAAGTCGAGATCGTGGCTTGTAGGGCATCCTGGCGCGCCGTTTTTCCCCGGCGAGCTGTTGAAAACAGCCTTGCCAGGATCGGGAGGCGCTGCGAGGCCGTCAACAGCACCGAGGGTGTGCCGCTTCGCTGTTCGTCCTGCTCAGCGCAAAGCATCGCACTGGGGAGCGCTCGCTCGCGACCGGGCAGTTGCTCGGCGAGGCGATGAGCCGGCTGTAGCGGACGTCATGACATGATCAACGAGGCAGCGGAGTTCGTCCACTCAATTTCCACGGTACTCGGGACACATCCAAGCAGTTTGCCACAATAGGATCGCTGAACAGCGATGATCAGAGCGAGGCCGTCTAGCCGACCGAAAGGGCACACTCGGTTTCATTGCGTCGCTCTTTGAGCCGTCTTGGTCGCAGACGATCCGCATCGCTGTCGCGCATCCCGCCATCGCAGTACTCTTCTCCGTATTGATCGCTGGTCCACCGACAGGGCGTCTACATTCGCCACAAGCAGCCACGCGAGGTCTTTCTCCATCTCCCGGGAACCTGCTTCGTCGCCGAGGGCACATCGCATCCACAACAGATTCCATGCAGAGACAGTAGCATCAGAGTACCTCGAGCCGAAAAGCTTCCGCAGAGTCTTGAGCAGCTCCTCCTCCAGTCTCCGCGCCCCGGGGACCTCTCCCAGTGCCGACAACGTTCTGCTAAGGTCCGCCATGGCGGCCAACGTTTCTAGATCTTCCGCCCCTTGCACCCGCCGCCGAATTTCGAGCAGCTCCTCCTCCAGTCCCCGCTCCTTCGTGAGATCGCCCAGCATATGCGATATCCTGGCAAGATTGACTATTAAGGCTAACGTAACTGGATGTTCCGGTCCCCATGCGCGCCGGCCTCGCTCGAGCGCCCCTTCCGCCTGCTTCAGTGCTCCAGCAACATCCCCCTGCGCCAGCAGTGCCGCCGCAAGATGATTGCCCATGGCGTTCAAGGTGTCGGGATGCGTCTCTCCCAGCAGACGCCGTGTTACCTCGAGCTCTTCTTCATCAAGCTTCCGCGCACCGAGGGCATCCCCCTGCGCGAGCAACGTTACCGCGAGGTTGCCCATGGCTTGCAAAGTGACAGGATTTGCCGTGCCCAGCCTCCGCCGGGCTGCTCCGAGAACTCGCTCATGTAGATTACGCGCTCCTGATAGATCTCCCTGCCGCCGTAACGTTTCGGCGAGGTTTTCCATGGCCTGCAGCGTGCTCCCACTCTCCTCACCAGAGACCCTCCTTTCCGCTTCGACCACCTCTTCCTCCATCCTCCGCGCCCTGGCCAAGTACCCTTGCGCACGCAATGTCAAGGAGAGGTTATTCTTGGCCGTCAACGTGGTCTTGTTGTCTGCTCCCAGGTTGCGTTGGGCCATTTCAAGCGCCTGTTCCTGCAGCTTTCGCGCTCCAAGGAGATCCTTCTGCATCGACAACGTCTGGGCCAGGTTTCCCATGGCGATCAACGTGGCCTCATGCTTCGCCCCAAGCGTACGCCGTGCCACGTCAAGCACCTCCTCCTCGAGCTTCCGCGCCCGGTCTAGATGCCCTTGCGTCAGTAGAGTCACGGCGAGGTTGTTGATCGCGCTCAACGTAGTTGGACTTTCCTGTCCAAGAGCGCGCCGTGCCAGGTCAAGCACCTCCTCCTCCAGCTTCCGCGCCCCAACCAGGTCCCCCTGCGCCCGCAACGCGACGGCTAGGTTGTTCTGAATAGTCAACTTCTGCTCGTCACTCGCACCGACCTTCCGAGCTGAGGTGAGAGCTCGATTAAAGACAGTCGCAGCTTCCGAAAGTCTCTCCTCACCGCTAAGAGCCAACCCAAGGCCGTTCAGGGTCGCCGCATGCTCACCACGGATCTCTAACGCCTTTCGGAAGGCAGCCTCCGCCTCGTGATACCGCCCTGAGCCGTTGAGCGCGCGGCCCAGAAAGAAGGACCGGCTGGCCACCTCTGCGCGTGCCTGCTTAGCCTTTTCTTCGCTCGCCGCAACCGCTTGCATGAGCTGTTTCGAGGCTAAGGGATAGTTCTCTCGGTAGAGGGCTGCAAGACCCTGCTCGTATTGATCCGAGCTCTTTCCCGCCGCCACGCGGATCGCCGCCTCGACTTCCTCCGGTTTTAGCCCATAGACGGCAGCCTGTTCCTGCAGCACCGCGCGGCGCTGGCGGTCAGTAATCTGCACCTTCGACATCTCGAGCTGGCTCAGCCTGAAGTTGATCGATTGGAGAATAGCCTGCCGACCCTCGCTGCTCTCCAGAAGCGCTTCTCTGTCCGCCTTTTTCGCCAGCACGACCGAAACGAACCGTCCTCGGTCGAAAGCGGGTACAGTCACACGCTGGTCCCAAGGGCTTACAAAAACCCACGGCTCTTCTTCCTGGTTCACTGGAGTAAACTCTAGCTTGACCTCGTCTCCGACCCTTACCGCCGACGCCAGCCGGATGGTGGCAAGGCCCCCTCCGTGAGTCCGTTCCTGCGAGCCAGTTCCCACCGCTCGAATATCGAGTCCGTCGAGAGCTCTGCCGCCGAGATAGGTAACGTGCAGCACTAACGTCCTATTCTGCACGGTCTGCTCTGCGGCGTCCTGCGTTCGCTTACTTGACTCGCGATTCAGACGCTCCTGGCGCTCCTTGCCGACCAGTTCCCGGTACTTGAAGGCAAAGCCGAACACCACCAGCAGCAGACCTATGATGAAACCGTAGAGCAGGATTGTCTTTAGGATCCGAAAGCCCGGACCCGGCGGCAGGGGAGCGATGATTTTCTGCTTCAGCAGCTTCCGGGTGAAGAGGAACGCCAGGAACAGAAAGAAGCCGATCAGGACCAGTGGATCCCTCAGATAAGGGGCCACTGCCGGGAATCCACCCTTCATGGACGTTCCCCCCCCTCGTGGGCGGTGACATCTGAAGCGCCGGAAGGCATCCCCGGTGCACCGAGGTCAGGCTGCCTCGCAGCTGGCGCGAAGTTCTCGAACCAGCCGAGCAGCCAGCTCACTCCGATCCCGCCACCCGCAGGACGCCTTGCCGGCGGGAGCAGTGCGAGCTCTTCCCGCCCAGAGACCGCCGCGCCGAGCCGCTCGCCGTCGCCCGCCTCGAGCAGGACGCCCCACTGGACGTACCTCGGCTTGTCAGAGAGATCCCCGTGCCCGGACGGATGAAGTAGAGAGTGCCCGGCCGTGACGAAACGTAGCGCTTCGGCCAGCGGCACGTTCTGCCCGCCGCGGACCAGCCCCGGTTGATGCGCCTCTCTTGGCGGAAGAAGTTCACCCTGGCCTTCCCACATGCCGCGTGCGGCACAAAGTGGCGTCGTAGGCGTGAACCGTGCTGCGCGGCAGCCACGCCTAACGATGCGTGCTCGCGTCCCGCGGCCGGCGGTCGGACTCGAGGACGGGCTCAGATGCAGCTTCATCCCGGCGAGCAGCTCCTCCATCACCGGCCCCCGTAGGCAGTTTTCGAGCCTTCCACCACTCGGAACGTCGCCGAGCAACCTCTCGACCAGGACTCCCCCGCCAGCCCGCGGGGAGATCCCTTTCGACGGCCCGGGCCATCTTCCGGAGCGGCTCGAGCACGGCGCCCGTGATCTCTTGCGCGACGGCCAGCCCGACGCGCAGCCCGAGCTTCGAACCGCCGCGAGCGCCAGGCGAAGCGCGCGCGCCAGACGGCGCAGCGCCGCTACGCAGGCAGGCATAGCTCGCTGCCGGATGCTCTTTGAGCAGCCTCTTGGAGGAATCCTGATCCTCGCGATGGTCGCCAGCGGTGGTCGGCATCTCGGCGCTTTTCCGCCCGGCGTTGCCAGGCGACGTGGGCACTCACTCGGTGGCACCACAGATCCTTCCCGCTCAGAAGGGACCGACCCGTCAGGGCTGAATGAGCGCACGGCCGCAGTCTATCTATTGTAATTCGTCTCCGCTTAGTAGCTGGCCGATGCGGCGCTGCTGGCGGACGTGGAAAAGCTCCGCGCGCTCGCTCACCGGCCGCTACCGACCGGCGACGGCGGCCAGCTCACCCCCGAGGCCGCGGCGGCGGCCGCCGCCCTCCGCGCCCTCGCCGTCACGGTCGGCGAGCGGCTGACCGAGGCCCTTCTCTCCCCCGCAGCCAGGGAGGCCCTCGCCGAGGCCGTCCACGCCGGGCTGGCCGCGGAGCCGCCGCTCCTGCACCTGCGGGTGGGCGCGGCCAGTGCCCGCGATGCCGGCGATGCTGGCGAGTCTGGCGAGGCGGCCGCGGCGGCCGAGCGCCGGGCCGACCGGGCTCTGGCCCTCCCCTGGGAGCTGCTGCGGCTCAACGGCGGCTTCCCGGTCGAGGCGGGGACGCTCGATCTGGCGCGCGAGGTCGTGGTCGCCGGCGCCCCGGGTCTCGGCGGCCCCGACCGTCCGCTCACCGTGGTCGCGACGGTCGCGGCGCCGGTGGACGCGACCGCTCTCGACTACGAGCTGGAGATGTACCGCCTGTGGCGCGCCCTGGGGCGGGAGGCCGAGGAGCGCCGGCTCCTGGTCACCGACCTCGGCACTCTCGACGAGCTGGCGCGCGAGGTCGAGCGCTTCCACCCCCCGGTCATCCACTTCAGCGGCCACGGCGCGCCCGGCGTGCTGCTGTTCGAGGACGAGACGGCGCGCGCGCACGAGGTGGCGGTGGGCGAGCTGGTGCGGCGGCTGCGCGAGGCGGGGCTGCCGCGGCTCATCTACCTGGCGGCGTGCCACGGCGCCACGGCCGGAGCGGCCGGCCGGGCGGCGCCGGGGGAGCGCATGGTCGACCCCGCGCTGGCCCGCGGGGAGACGCGGCCCTCGACCGCCGCCTCGCTGCACCGGGCCGGCTTCCCGCAGGTGGTCGCCTACTTCGGCCCGATGGGCGACCTGCAGGCGACGCGCGCCGCGGCGGCCTTCTACGCCGCCCTCGCCGCCGGCAAGAAGGCCCGCGAGGCGGTGCGCCGGGCGCGCCGGGTGTCGAGCGCGCCGCACCAGGAAGGCGGCCGGCCCACCCATGTCTATCCGCTGGGCTGGGCCCAGCTCGCCCTCTATCACCGCGGGGCGGATGCTGCGACCGCCCTGCCGGCCGAAGCCGGCGGGCCACCGGTCGATCTCGAAGCCGAGCGGCGGCGGATCTTCGAGCGCCTCGACCGCCAAGGGGGGAGCGCGCGGGTGGAGGGCATCCGCGGCGTGCAGCGCCTGCGCTTCGGCTTCGTGGGCCGCCGGAAGGAGCGCGCCGAGGCGCTGCGGCGCTGGCGCGACGGGGAGCGGCGGCTGGTCGTCCTCGGCCTCGGCGGGCTGGGCAAGACGGCGCTCTGCGCGGAGCTGGCGCCGCTCCTCGCCCGCGAGCTCGGCGCCGGCGGCGCTCCGGTGCTCGCCCTCGACGGGCGCCATGCCGGCGCGCAGCCGAGCCCGGTCGTCGCCCTCTGGCGGGAGGTGCAGGCGGCGCGCACCGGCGAGGCGTGGAGCCGGACCCTGGCCGAGCTGCAGAAGGACGGCCTGACCGGCGAGGCGCTGGCGCGGGCGGTGGGCGAGCTCGCGCAGCTCGCCGGGGGGCTGCTGGTCTACCTCGACGACGCCGAGAGCCTGCAGGCGCCGCTCGGCGAGGGCGAGATCGGATGCTTCCGCGATCCCGAGCTGCGGCGCTGCTGGGAGATCCTGCTGGAGCAGATCGCGACCGGCGGCCCGCTCGGGCTGCTCGCCTCCTCCCGCTACCTGCCGGAGGGGACGCCCCGGGAGGCCGAGCTGCACCTGCCGCAGCTCCGCCCCTACGAGGTGATCCGGCTGCTCGCCTGGATGCCGACCCTCGGCCGGCTGCCCGCCGACGACCGCGCCTGGCTCGCCGAGCGGATCGACGGCCACCCGCGCACCGTCGAGTACCTGGAGGCGCTGGCGCGAGCGCAGGCGGAGAGTCTGGTGCCGCCGGGCGGGCGCTACGAGGGGAGACGGTGGCGCGAGGAGATCCTGGAGCCGGTGCTGCCCGGCGCCCAGGAGAAGGTCGGCGCCGATCTCCTGCTCCGCCAGGTCTGGGCGGCGCTGCCGCCCGCGGCGCAGAACACCTGGGGCGCTGCACGGCGATCACCGCGCCCGCTCCGTGGGGAGCGGTGCTGGCGCTCCAGCCGGCCGAGGGGACCGCCGCCCGCCTGGCCGAGACCGGAATGCTCAGCCCCTTCCAGGCCCCCACCGGCAACGAGGACTGGTGGGCGCCGCACCGGCTGGTGGCGGAGGAGGCCGGCCGGCAGTGGACGGGAGAGCCGCGCGACGCGCACCGCCGGCTCGGCCAGTGGTACCAACGGCGGTTCGACGAGGAGAGGCTCGTAGTGTGGGCGGAGCGCGCGGTGCAGCACCTCACGGCCGCCGGGGAGGGGGATGCCGCCTGGCCAACCGCCGAGCAGATCGTCGTCCACCTCCGCGGTGCGGGCCGGTACCGGGAAGCGCTGGCCTGGGCCGAGCGGGTGCTGGCCGCGGCTTCGACCGGTCCCCGGCTCGGGATGGCGCTCGCGTTCGAGGTCCAGCTCGGCGTGCTCGCGGGCTCTCTCACCAGCAACGCCGAAGTGCGCCTGCTCGAAGCGCTGGATTTGGTGGAGCCGCCGGATCGCTCCTTCGTTCTCGCCGAGCTTGGGAGGTCGGCGAACCGGAAGGGCGAGCTGCGCAAAGCCGCGGACTATCTCGCACGGTCCGTGCAGGTCGGGATCGCGCAAAAGGGCGAGAACCATGGAGACGTCGCCGTCTCGCTGCAGCAGCTCGCCGTCGTGCTCTGGGCGCAGGGCGATCTGGAGGCTGCGCGCCGCCACCTCGAGCGCGCTCTCGAGATCTCGGCCCAGGTCTTCGGCACCGACGTCCACCTCGAGGTCGCCGCCTCGCTGCACGGGGTCGCCCGCGTGCTGCAGGCGCAAGGCGACCTGAAGGGGGCGCGCCGCCGCCTAGAGCGCGCTCTCGAGATCTTGGCCGAGGTCTTCGGCACCGACCTCCACCCCGAGGTCGCCGGCTCGCTGCACACGCTCGCCGGCGTACTCCAGGCGCAGGGCGATCTGGAGGGGGCGCGCAAGACCCTTGAACGGGTGATCGCGATCGAAGGCGCCGTGTACGGCACCCGGGAGCACTATTCGACGGCGATCACGGAGGAAAGCCTGGGCTTCCTCCTCCTTGAACAGGGCGAAACCGAGGCCGCGGGCGAGCTCCTCGCTCACGCGTACGCCGTTTATCTCGCCAAGCTTGGCCCCGACCACCCGCGTACGCGGCAACTGGCGGATTCCTTGGCGAAGCAATCCCGCGGTCCGGGGAGCTTGACGTAGAGAGCACCCACAGCTGGACGCCGCGACAGGGCGGCTGGTATAGTCAGTGAAGAGAACTTGAGTAGTTAGCGGAGAGTCGACCGCGAGCTGGCGGATGGGTTCTGGGCCGCCTGCGGCTGCCCGCGACAGACGCGGGTCCTCATCGAATGAGGGGGCAAGCGATGCCGGAGAGCAAGACGACGACGCTGGCGAGCGGCCGGGCAGTGCTTGCCATCATCAAGCGGCGAGGAGGGCGGTCGAGCCGCGGCGGCGGGGAGTTCAGCCGCGCCGCGGTGGCGCAGAGGATGGTCACGGCTTACGGCGCGTTGATCGAGCGCTCCGATCCGCGCCAGACCTCCGGGCTCTCGGAGGAGATGTTTCGCCTGGCGGTCGGGCTGCTGGAACAGCCTGGGAGCCTGAGCCCGCCGGAGGTGGGACACCTGGGCGAAGCGCTCGGCCGGTCGCCCGGACTCGAGGCGGCGGCCAGGGAGGCCAGGGTCGATCGGGAGGAATTCGTCAAGACGATCGAGGCGCTCGGTTTCGCCGAGAAGATGGCGATCGTGGACGCCTCGATCCAGGATCAGGCGCCGCGGGTGGCGGGAGCGATCCCGGAGGAGTTCTAGGCGGGGAAGCGGACGGCGGCAGGGGCGTGGCGCCCGCTGCCGGACGGGTGTGAAATTCGATGCCGGGGACGAGAACGACGACGCTGGCGATCGGTCCGCTTGGTCTGGCCTTGGTTTGCCTGGCCGCCGCTCCCGCACTCCGGGCGCAAGCGATTCCTGCGCCGCGGTTCGCCCTGTTGCAGGACCCGCACCTCGCTCCCGAAGCCAAAGCCTGCAATCGCTGCAACGAGGTCGACCAACTGCTCCGCCGTGGCGACTGGGCGGCGGCCGAGTCTGCGGCCCGTGCCGAGATCGCCGAGCAACTCAGGGAAAAGGGGAACGGCAAGGAGTTCGCCTCGGTCGTGGCACAGCTTGCCGTGGCGGAGGTGGGGCAGGGACGGGCCGAAGACGGTCTCTGGCATTGGCAAGCGGCGCAGCGGGCGGGCTCGCCCCCCGATCTCGCGGACTATGGCAAGCCGGGCGAGCTCCTGACCAAGAGCTCCCCGCGCCTTCTCGGCCAGGCGCCGAGCGGCGGCGGCGTCCGGCGTGAGGGCGACGGCGGCAGTCCGCTCACTCCGGCGCGCAGGATCTCCGGCGCGGACGCCGAGCTGTCGGGCGCCTATCGCAACTTCCCGCGGGGGATCAAGGTCGAGGTGGTGGTCGACCGCGAGGGGCAGGCGAGCCAGCCGGTCGTCGCGGCGAGCACCTTTCCCGCCCTGACCTACGTGGTGCTCGAAGCGCTGCGGGGGTGGCGGTTCACGCCAGCCCAGGCCGGCGGCGAGCCTGTCGCCGCGCTCTATGTGCTCGAGATCCCGGAGCGGCGAGCGCTCGACCGGCTCGCCGATTTCCGCGCGAGCCCGCTGGCCAAGCCGCTCGCGATGCTCGAGGCTGGCCGCTACCGCGACGCGGAGAAGGCGCTCGAGAAGATCTGGTCGGGCGCGCTCGACGACGCCGAGCAGACGCGGGCCTTTCTGGGGGTGGCGCTGGCGCTCAAGGCGCTCGCCGAGGCCGGTCTCGGCCGCGACGACCCGGCGATCTGCCGTTTCCAGGCGGCGCAGACCCTGGAGCCGCGGCTCTACAACGCCGACCTCTCGGCCTTCGGCGCGCCGGGCGCCCTTCTGACGCGTCATCCTTGGGTCGCTCCCGAGCCGCCGTGGCGGCCGGCAAATCGTCTGGTCAGGCCGCTCGCAGGCGCGAGCGACGAGCAGGTGACCAAACCCGAGATCCTCAGCCGCCGGCCGCCCTTCTTTCCCGGGTACGCCCGGCGCTTGGGCATCCAGGGCGCGGTCGTCATCAGCAGCGTGATCAGCGAGACCGGAGCGCTGCGCGACGTGGCTCTCTGGCAGCCGAGCCCTTCGGCCGGTCTCGACGCCGCCGCCCTCGACACCCTTTGCGACTGGCGCTTCCGGCCGGCAACCCTGAAGGGAAAACCGGTCGAGGTCTACTATTCGCTCACCCTCAACTTCGAGGTTCGTCCGCGCTAGCGCTCAGCGCCCTCGCGCCACGTCGAGCCGTAGGCCTAAGAAGTTGGGAACGATCACAGGTAGCCGGGGAGAGGCGGAGCCGGGCCGCCGGCGCGACTTCCCGGCGGGCGAGGAAGGGCGGCGGCGCGCCGCCGAGGTCTGCGCGCGGCTCGAGCCGAACACGCCAACGGTGCGGCGCGCGGTGGTCGAGGGCGTCGACGAGCTCGAGGACATGCGCGGCCGCGAGGCCTGCGAGCGGCTGGGCGCGGAGAGCGAGCGGCTCGCCGAGGAGAGCGCCGCGGCCGCGGTCGAGGTGGCCGAGCTGGCGTTCAAGGTGGCGCGGCTGGTGCCGGGCGAGGCGACGTGGCGGGCGAGCCTCGAAGGGTACGCGGCCGGGTTCCTGGGCAAGGCGCTGCGCGCCGCGGGCGACCTGGCCGGCGCGGAGAAGGCGCTGGCGCGCTCCCTGGCCCTGCGCCAGGCCGGCGCCGGCCGCGGGCTCGTCCACCTGGTCAAGGGGGAGCAGTTCCTCGACCGCGAGGCGTGGCTCTGCCGCGATCGGGGGCGGCTGGCGGAGGCCCTCGCCCTGCACGACCGCGCTCTCGAGCTGGTGTCGGCCGGCCATGTCCGGGCGCGGCTGCTGGTCAACCAGGGCGAGACCTTGGCGGCGCTTGGCGAGCACTCGCAGGCGCTGGGGGCGCTGGAGGAGGCAGCCCAGCATCTCGACCGCTGGCGCGAGCCGCGGCTGTGGTGGGCGCTGAGGCACAACCTGGCGGTCAATCTCTGCCGCCTCGGGCGCCACGAGGAGGCGAGGGCTCTGCTCCCCGAGCTGCGGCGGGGAGCGGAGTCGCTGGGAAAGGCGTTCGAGCGGGCGCAGCTGCGGCGGCTCGAGGGGGAGCTGGCGGCGAGGGCCGGGGCGCAGGGGGGTGGGGCGGAGGGATGAGGCGGGGGCGGAGTGCCGGCGGTCGCCGCATCAAACGGTGATGCTGGGCACGAAGCACGCAACGGGATTGGACCGTGGCCGCCGCCGGCCGGCTCGACGGAAATGCCGCGTTGATGGTGATCAGAGAGAAGATCCTGGAGGTCCAGGACAAGGGCTATTGCATGCTTAGAGCACATTTTGCGCGAGCCGTGAGCGACGCCTGCCGAGAGGCATTTTGGCCGGTGCTCCTCGCCTATCTCAAAACCGACGGTTTCGAGCCGAACCGCGGTCAGCAGCGCCATTTTCTCCCTATGCCCTTCGCGCCTGGAGGGGTCGATGAAGGACAACCGGCGACGGTGCGAGCCCGCCGGAGATCGCCGAAGACGGTCCTGTGCGGTCTTGGCGTGGCGCTCGTGCTGCTCGGGCCTCGCGCGGCCGTGGCGGAGATCACCGTCGGCACGACGGTGGATGTTCCCTGGTTGGCGGGCGCCCAATTCCACTCGGTCAGCGTGGCGGTCCTGCAAGACGGGAGCTTCGCGGTCGCCGGCAGTGTGCTCATCGACCCCTCCTTGCCGTATTCGTTCTCCCAGCTGCTGGTGCAGTTCTTCGACGCCAATGGCTCGCCGAGGGGAGAACCGGTCGGCCTGCCCGGGGCCGTCGGCGGCGTGGGATCGCTTGGTGATCACTATCTCGTCGCCTGGTCGTTCACTACGTACCAGAGCCGAGCGGCCTTCTACAGCAGGGAGGGGACGCGATTCGGCAAGACCATTTCCTTGCCCTATTCAGCGATCCCTGACTTCCACTTCTACTACCGCTACGGCCGTTGGCCGAGCTTCAGTTTCTTGCCGATCACCTACTACCAGAACGGGTTCGAGCCCAGCCGCCTCCCGATGTACCAACCCACCTTCCAGGTGTTCGGGCCGGACGCGCAGCCGCTCGGTCCTTCCTTGCGGTTGACCGCCAGGCGGCGGATCTATCTCGACGATGCGGCGATCAATGGGAGCGGCTCCTTCGTCGTGCTCTGGGAGGAGTGCTCGCGAGATTTCGAGACTCAAAAGCCATGTGTCCGGGGGATGCAGATCTTCGACCAGGCAGGGCAGCCTCGGACCCCGTTTCTGACTCAAGGGATCGCGCAGTACGTGAGCAGCGAAGGAGGGTTCAACGGGCGTTTCGCCGCCGGCATCGGGCCCCAAGGTCAAGTCCTTCTCACCTGGGTCACGGACATCTTCAAACCCGTCAGCCAACTCGTCGCTCGTCTCTATGACCAGCAGGGTTCGGCCATTTCCGCGGTCCTGCCGGTGGCCGGGGCGGAAGTGCCCGGTCCGGATCCGCTGCCGAAGGGCGTGCAGGTGTTGGATGACGGCAACTTCGTGCTCTCGTGGGAAATCTTCTCGCCAAGGGACGGCGTGACTACGATCTTCTTGCGCGAGCTCGCGACCAGCTCTCAGAAGCTCGCGGAGCCGGTGATCGTCGTCAGGGGTGCCCTGGACGGACGCTGGTTGGAGCTCAACGGCGCGGGGCGCGGGGTCGTGGTCTGGAGAACCCAAGAGCAGGTTCCGACGGGCCCAATTCACGCCCATCTGAGCTTGATCACCGTGGACTGCTGCAAGGCTGCGCGCGGCCAGACCGCCGGTGCACGCTGAGCGGGAGAGGTCCAGGTGACGCGAATCGTCACGCCAAACCCTGGCGGCGGCGCAGCTCCTCGGAGGTCATTCCCTGCCCTGCGGCAACCTCGGCACGGGCTTCTGAGAAACCGCCGTCGAAGTCATCATTGTCCGCTTCGTCGTCGACGGGGGCGTTCTCCAGGGCCTGCAGCACAGGGTCGTGCCTCAGGGTGCGGAGAAGACGCTCGGCCGCGGGCAAATCGGCCTCAGGTAGGGCGTCGAGGAGCGCGTGCAGCTCGGCGCGGGACATAACCTTAGTGTACCGCAGGCTCCTCCCGCCCGCCCCACGGACCGCTGGACGCAGCGGCGGGGCGGCTGGTATAGTGAGCGAAGAGAACTTCAGTAGTTAGCGTAGAGTCGCCCGCGAGCTGGCGGATGGGAGCTGGGGGGCCCGGCGGGTTGCGAGGAGACGGATGCGGCGCGAAGGCGGCGACCAGGGGCAAGGGCTGCTGGAATTGCTGAACGAGAGCCGGCCGGCGATCGAGAAGCTGTTCGGGAGCTACCGAGTGCCGCTGGCGGACGCGGAAGACCTCGTGCAGGAGGCGGTGATGGTGATGCTGCAGCGGTGGGAAAGGATCAAACAGCCGCAGCACTACCTGATGGGAACGCTGTGGCGGCTCATCCAGCGGCACCGCCGGCGGCGGCAGCGCGAGGGGTGGGTGCAGCTCGACGAGGAGAAGCTCGAGGCGGTGGCGGTGGCGAGCTCGGGGGCGGCGGCGGTGGAGTCGCGGGAGGAGGTGCGGCGCCTGCTGGCGATGCTGCCGGCGCGGGCGGGGCGGATCGTCGAGCTGCGGTATGGACACGAGCTGACGGTCAAAGAGATGGCGGCGGTACTGCATATCGCCGAGAGCGGAGTGAGAAAGATCGCGGGCCGGCAGCTGCGGCGGCTGCGGCGGGCCGCGAAGGAAGCGGGCCTCATCGAGTGAGGGTGCGAGCGATGCCGGAGAGCAAAACGACGACGCTGGCGATCAGCCGGGCGGCGGTTGCCTTCATCGAGCGGCGGGGAGGGCGGTCGAACCGCGGCGGCGGGGAGTTCAGCCGCGCCGCGGTAGTGCAGAGGACGCTGATGGCCTACGGCGCATTGCTCCAGCGCTGTGATCCGCGGAAGACGTCCGGGCTCTCCGAGGAGATGTTTCGCCTGGCGGTCGCGCTGCTGGAAGAGCCTTGGAGCCTGCGGCCGCTGGAGGTGGAGCACCTGGGGGAAACGCTCGGCCAGTCGGCGGGGCTCGAGGCGGCGGCCAAGGAGGCGAAGGTCGATCGGGAGGAGTTCGTCAAGACGATCGAGGCGCTCGGTTTCGCCGAGAAGATGGCGATCGTCGACGCCTCGATCCAGGATCAGGCGCCACGGGCGGCGGGAACGATCCCGGAGGAGTTCTAGTCCAGGCGGGCTGCGGGCCATGGCAGAGCCGGTGACGACGATCCAGGTCGGAGGGGCAACGCTGGCGCTGCTCGAGCGCTGGGGAGCGCGGTCCCATCGCGGCGGCGGCGACTTCAGCCGCAACGTGGTGCTGCTGCGGTCGCTGCAAGCGCTGCGCGGGCTGGTCGATTTCTCGGATCCACGGGAGACCGCCGGCCTGCCCGAGGCGATGCACCGCGCCGGGGTCGAGCTGCTCGAGGCGCCCTGGACGTTGAAGGCGCTCGAGGTGAATCAGCTGGGCGAGATCGTCCGCCGGTCGCCGGGGCTGGGGACGGCGGCCCGGGCGGCGGAGGTGGAGCCACAAGAGCTGGTGGCGAGGATCGCCGCGCTGAGCTTCGCCGAGAAGATGGCCATCGTCTATTGCGCGATCCGGGAACAGGCGCCAGTGCCGGCGGTGACGCCGCGCAAAACTAAAACACGCTCGAAGCGTCGTTAGATCCAGAGGCGCGCGCGAGCCAAGCGAGGAGACGGCCGCCCGATGCACATTTGTCGGTAGGCAAGTCGGGGCGACGCGGCTTGCGGCGGGCGCGGTGTTGGCCACTGAGAGAGAACCTGCGACAATATCCACGGGAGGCCCAGAATGCCCACCAGCAGCTACACCGCCATCCTGGAAAAGGAAGGTGATCTCTACGTAGCCCTCTGTCCCGAGCTTGATGTGGCGAGTCAGGGAGCTACCGTCGAGGAGGCCACGGCAAACCTGAGGGAGGCGGTCGAGCTTTTCCTGGAGTGCGCCGATCCCCAGGAGATCGCCGAGCGCCAGCACGGCGAAGTCTTCGTGACTCGGTTCGAAGCCGTGCATGGCTAGATCTAACTACAACGATGGGAAAGGATTATCGGTCGCGAAGCCAACGGGTGCGGACGTGTTAGGCGTCATTTTGTGCAGCCTAACTCGTGCGCCGGCGGCGGGCCGGGAGCAGCTTAATTAGTAGTTAGCCCACATCGTTCATGTTGTTCCAACGGCTTTCCTGACCGCAGCCTTTGCCAATAATCGGGTCGAATCCAGCGTGGGCAGTGATGCCGAATCGGAGGTGATCAGCAGCGGAATCTCGGTGCATCCCAACACCACGGCATCGCAACCCTGGTCCGCAAAGGTGCGAATTACCTCCTGAAGGTAGGCCAAGGAGCGAGAGGTGAACTGTGCGTTCACCAGTTCATCAAAAATGATCTGGTTGATCCTCTCCCGTTCCTGGGGCCCGGGGATGCGGTGTTCCAGGCCGGCAGCGGTTAACTTTTCCGGATACACCAGCCCTTCCATCAGGAAGCGAGTTCCCAGCACCCCTAGTCGCTGGTAGTGATTTCTGCGCGCCTCGTTTGCGACTTCTTGCGCGATGTGCAGCCAGGGACGCGGGGAGCGGAGCTCCACCAGATCGAAAACCCGGTGGATAGTATTGTCGGGACAGATGAGGAAGTCGGCACCGGCCCTGGCCAGCTTTTCGGCGGAGGACAGCATCAGCTCCGCCACGCCAGGCCAATCGTCGGCGTAAATGTGGCTCATGTACCGGGCCAGGGGATGAGTGTGCACCGAGACCTCGGGGTGGTCGTGTGTTCCCAGGAGCCTGGCGCCCTCCAGCGCGATCGTGCGGTAACAAAGCGCCGCCCCCTCCGCGCTGCAAGCCACGATGCCAATATGTTGCGTCATCGAACGTTCCGACAGGTTCATTAGTGGCCGGCCTGCTTCTCCGGGCTGATTGGCGGCGTCAGGCATTCGTGCTCGCGCGATCGACGGCGCCGAGGATCGCCGCCGCTGATCGATCGATGTCCTCCTCCGTGGTCGACCAGTTGCAGATCGAGATCCGTGCCGCGCACCGCCCCTGCCATTGGGTTGTTCCCAGCCAGCAAGTGCCCTCGTCCTGGATGCGTGCGACTACGTCCTGCGTGAACGCATCCTGGTCGCGGGGATCGCCGGCCAGCGGGACGAGCCCCACGAGCACCTGGTTCAGCACGACCTCGTTCAGCACGCGCATTTGCGGGTGCCGTCCGAGCGCGTCGGCCATCCGGCGGGCATGGCTGCAGCAGCGCTCCACGAGCTCGCGCACGCCGCGCCGACCGAGGGCCCGCAGCGCGGCATAGACCGGCGCTCCGCGGGCGCGGCGGGATTCGTCGGGTGTGAAGGTGCGTGGGTCCCGCTCGCCGGGAGTCCTCTGGATGTAGTGCGCCTGCATCGTCAGAGCGCGCCCGTGCGCCTCCGGATGCGCGGTGAGCACGATGCCGGAGTCGTAGGGCACGTTGAGCCACTTGTGACCATCGGTCGCGATGGAATCGGCGCCTTGGATCCCCGCCACGAGATGGCAGAGACCCGGGCTGGCCGCGGCCCACAGGCCGAAGGCTCCGTCGACATGGAGCCACGCGCCTCGCCGACGGGCGAGCGGAACGATGCCCGTGAGCGGATCGGCGCTTCCGGTGTTGACGCTCCCGACCTGGGTGCACACGATGCACGGGCCCGATCTTCCTTGCAGCGTCTCCTCGAGGCGATCGGCGCGCATCCGCCCCTGCCCGTCGGTTTCGACTCGTCGGAGTCGTTCGCCCCCGAAGCCGAGCATCCGCAGGGCGGTAAAGATCGTGCGGTGCGCCGCATCGCTCACGATGACGTCGACGGGTGGTGCGCCGAACAGGCCGTCGCGCTCGACGTCCCAGCCGACGTCGCGCAACACCTGGTGCCTTGCGGTGACGAGAGCGGTAAAGCTCGCCATCTGGGCGCCCGTCACGAAGCCCACGCTCCAGGTCGCCGGCAGCCCCAGCAGCTCCTTCAGCCACTCCGCGGCGATTTCCTCGACGACGGCGGCGAGCGGCGACATGACGTACATCTGGGCGTTCTGGTCCCATGCCGAGACCAGCCAGTCGGCCGCTGTCGCGACGGGCAGGCTGCCGCCCGTCACGAACCCGAAGTAGCGGGGGCCCTGCGAGGCCGTGGTGCCGACCTGCCCCGCCTGCGCGAGGTCATCGACGATCTGGCCGCTGTCCTCCCCTTCCTCCGGGAGCGGACGTTGAAGGAGACGGCGGAGCGCGTCGCCCGAGACCACCGCGCCCACGGGGCGTTCGTGGATCGTGTCGAGATAGCGCTCCGCGTGCCGGGCTGCGCGCGCCAGCAACTCCGAGCGCGCCGTCACTGCGTCCCCGCCGCCGATGGCGACTGCCCCTCGAGCAGCACGTCGAGGGCGCGCTCGACGTGGATGCGGGCCGTGTCGAAGAGCGGCACACCGTGGTGGGCCTCCTGGCGCACCAGCAGCGGCAGCTCGGTGCCGGCGAGCAGCACGCCGTCGACCTGGGCGCGCGCGTGGAGCCGATCGATTAGCTCGAGCACGGCGGCTCGCGTCTCGGGCAGGAAGTTGCCGGGGACGAGCTCCCCCAGGTACTTCTCGTGCAGCCACTGGCGCTCGTCGGGCTCCGGCACCGCCAGCTCGAGGTCGGCGCGACCAAACACCTCGGGATAGAAGCTCCCCTCCATCGTGCGGCGCGTCCCTAGCAGCGCGAGCCGCCCGCAACCGGCCGCCCGCACCACCCCGCACGTCGCCTCGACGATGCTGAGCAGGGGAATCGACACCCTTCTGGCGAGCTCATCGAAGAAAATGTGCGGCGAGTTGGCGGAAAGGAGTGCGAAGCCCGCCCCCGAGCGCGCCAGAGCCGCGACCGCGTCCTCGAGGTAGCCGGTGAGCCCCTCCAGGTCGCCGGCGTCGAGGAACGTGAGCCCGCGCTGCAGGTCGATGCTCTGGATGGTAATCGTCGGTGTGCTGCCGTCCGGCACCCGACGGGCGTAGCCGGCGAGCAGCGCGCGGTAGTAGCTGACGGTCGCCTCGGGGCCGATGCCGCCGACGATGCCGATCGCCGGGAGGGTCGAGCTGGCGCCGACGCTCACCGCGCCTCCAGGTACGTCGGCCCTGCCGCCGACGGCGCCAACTCGCCCGAAACGTGTTCGCGCGGCCGAAGAGATCGCCGAGGGAACCTGGGCCGTGTACTCCAACATTTCCCATATGGACTTGACCCGGCCACCAACATAGACGGTCCCACCGAATCTGCTGCCATGCTACTTCCCCCTCGGGCACTGTCAAGCCCTTTCTTCCGCATCCAGTCCGGCCGCCTGCCTCGCGCCGAGAGGGTTTCTCGGCTGCTATGGCCCTCCAGGCCGTCGTGAGGCGGAATGGGGACAAGACCCGGCCTCCAGCTCCAGTCCCGTTTCCACGATGTCAACTCCCGCAAGGCTCAGCCCGGTACCGCTACGGGCAACCTCAGCCGTTCAATCCTTTCCAGGATGGCCTTGAACACCTCTCGCGGGACCGCCACCTCCGCCATCTGGAAGGTCACGTACCGTGCATGAGAGACGACCTTCGCTCCGATCTTGATTAGCTTTTCGCGCAGCGTTGTTAGCGTCCAGTGGCGTACCGCTCAGGGCAACACCGCCTGTCTGAGGAAGTTGCCCAGGTTGTAGGCCAGGATGAACAGCTGCAGCCGTACCTCGTTGGCGACGAAATCGTGGCAGGACAGCCGAGTCCAGTTGAGCGCGTTCTTTCCCTCCTTGATCCACTGCTCCGCCGTGCCCCGCTGGTCCTTCGTCTCCGAGGTAGAGACCGGCGAGCGCCGGATCGACCCGACCGAGCTTGAGAAGTTCGCCAAGTCATACGGGAAGCCCGTCACCTTTTCTCGGCGGCTGAGCACCTCCCCAACGTGAGGAGGCCCAACGCCCGGCGTCGGAACTCTTCAATGGGTAGCGCAAGTCCCTCTGCCCCGAACAAGGCAGCGAGAGGCGCTTCTGTCGCGAAGATATGCGCGGTTCCTCCCTCTGGCTGCCGGATGCGTTGGTTGCGGCCCGCGCGGATCTCCGGCCAGGTCTTCGCAAAGAGGGCAGCCCCCTCCTCCATGAGCTGGTCAAACGCGGACTGGAGGGTGACGACTCCTTCCTCGGGGAGAGGCACAGGCCGCTGCGCGATGATGTCGCCCGTATCGACGCCGCGGTCGATATAGTGGACCGTGACGCCCCTCGGAGTACCGTCCAAGATGGCCCACAGGTTGGGATTCGGACCACGATTGTAGGGCAAATAGCCGGGGTGAACATTGATCCCGACCACCCGCCGCAGCACCTCCCGACGGAGAATTCGTTCGTAGCCAAAACAGATGATGAGGTCGATCCGGCTCCGTCGCATGAACGCGGGCGTGACCTCAAACCGAGACTCCGACACCGCTATCACCTGGTCGCCGAAGCGTCGGACAATGGCCTCCACTCTGGAAAGCTGGTCAGGAGGAGGATGTTCCACCGCCGACTTCCCGGCGGAGTGACTGCCCGCGCGAGGCCGAGCCGCGCCCACAGGCACGCCAGGTTCATTCGCCGGCCCTCGACCAGGCGCACGAAGTCTCTGTTGTAGTAGTGCCGGGACTGCCACTTTGTCCGGCGCGTCGAGGGTCAGTTTCCAAAGATCCCGATGGGACTTGATGATCTCCTGTTAATTCAGGAGCTTGCGCGATTTGCGAGGAAAGCCGCGACCCGCGGCTCCTCCCGCTCCTCCACTGCGCCCTGGCGAGCGGCGCTCGCGAGAGCGAGCTCATGCGACTGCGCTGGCAGGACGTCGAGCTCGAGCCCCCGTCCTCGTTGTCATAATTGTCATAGCGAAGGAGGCGAGGTCAAGGATTATGGGCTAATTCATTGATTCTATTGGTGGGCCGTCCGAGGATCGAACTCGGGACCTTCGGATTAAAAGTCCGCTGCTCTACCAGCTGAGCTAACGGCCCACGCGGGCCGGAGTATAGCGGATCGCCGGCTGGAGGCTGGTGGGGTGCTGTATGCCGCGGTTCCTCAGTCTTGACCCATCGAGATAATCCACATAAAATGGCAACATGAAAGCCGTACAGGTGATGTTTGACGAAGCTCTCCTCGCTGAGCTCGACCGAACGGCCGACGTCCGCGAAAAGGGGCGCTCGGCAGTGCTGCGGCAGCTCACCAGCGACTTTCTTCGCCGGCGTCGCGAGCAGGGTATTGACGCTCAGTACGCGCGGGCCTATGGGGGAGTCCAAGATCCGCTCGGAAAGGACTTTGAAGGGTGGGAGGAGGAGGGTGTATGGCCACCCGAATAAAGCGGGGCGAGATCTGGCTCTATACCCTCGGGTCAGCCGACAAGCGGCGCCCGGTGCTTATTCTCTCGCGACAGATGGCGATCGGACTCCTGCGCACCGTGCTCGTCGCGCCGATCACTTCGGCGGCCCACGGCGCTCCCAGCGAAGTGCAGGTGGGTACCGAAGAGGGTCTCAAACACGAGTCGGTGGTCAACCTGGATCAGGTCCAGACCGTGAGCCAGGAGAAGCTTCACCATTTCGTTGGCACGGTCGGGCCCGGAAAGATGACGGCGGTGTGCCGGGCATTGCTCGTCGCCACAGCGTGCGGAGACGGCGTCGGCTGATCGCGGTTCTGGCTGGCCGAGGAGCCTCAGCGCCCGGTGCTGGCGCGAGGGCTCCTGCGCTAGCTTCTCGCCTGTTGCCGTCGGGCGGCGCGTTGACCAAAGATGGAGAAGAAGAGAGATCGATGACTTCGAGCCTACGAGGCGCCGCGTGGGGCATCGCTTTGCTCGCGCTCGCGGCCTTCAAGCAGGAGCCGGCGAGGCCACCGCGGGCTTCAGCAGGCGCCTCACGGGAGGACTTCCCGGCGACCGGCTCCACGCTGTCACTGCTCGAGCCGCGCGGCGCGACGTGCGTGTGGGCCAAGTACGATGCGGTCTCGCAGCAGCGCCTTGCGATTTCGACGTTCCAAGGTGACTGCCGCGGAGGAAGGATCGCGCTCTCGGCCGATCAGAAGCAGGGCGCGGTCTGGTGACGCCGCCGCACTGGCCCTACACCGAGAGGATCTGGTCAGCTACACATGGAATGGCCCCTACCTCCTCGGCGCGCGGGAGTCGGTCGGCACGCATCCGCGCCTCTACCGGCGCCGCGAGCTGCTCTGGTCCTCGGACACGGCTCGCGCGGTGACCTTCTGGCCGCGGCCGAGGCAGCGCCTCACCGAGCGACCCCCTCTCTAGCGGTACTTGTAGACGTCGATCGCGACGCGCGAGGGGTCCTTGGGGTCGATGCGGACGGGGATGACGCTGCCGGGCTGAAACTGTGAGAGGTCGAGACGGGAGACGAGGCTCTTCTTGATGAGTGCCTCGTAGGGCGCCCCGTCCTTCGGCCGCACCTGCAGCTTGAGGCCGATGACCGGATCGCCGTTGACCGTGATGCCGGTGTCCCAGTGGGACAGGATCTCCGCTTCGGCCGGAATCCCCGCGCCTTGCAGGTCCTTGGCGTCCGCGACGCCGCTCATGCGATCGATCACTCCGCAGCCAAGAGCGAAGCCCCCGATCGAGATCAGAGCGAGCGGTGCGAGCAGCCGCTGGATGGGCGGCGAGAGCAGTCTCTTCATGGTTTCTCCTTGGCGCCTTCTCTCAGATGACCGCCTTGATCGCCTCGAAATAGGCTTGTGCGCCCTTCGGGTTGGGGTGGCCGACCGAAGCGGCGCCGGTAGTGAAACCTGCGACGGCGGTGGTCCCGGGGTCGGTTCGCCCGGCGCCCGAGAAGACATAGGCGGTGGCGGCGGCTACCCGCGCCAGGCCGACCTCGTCGGTGGCGATGACCGCCCCTGCCGCCATCGCGGTAACGAATTCGACAGCGGGTGCCAGTCCGCCGAGGTCCAGGCCAAAGGAAGGGAGCAGCGATGGCGCCGCGGCTGGCGACAGCGCCCCGGCCGGCGGCGGTGCCGCCGTGCCGCCGCCGAAGAGCTGGAGGATCTTCTGGATGATATCGTCGACCAGCCCGACGAAGCTCCACAGGTAGGAGTCGGCGGCCAGCGCGCCGTTCTGCGGCCCGAAGGCCGGAGAGGCGAGGGCGAAGCGCCTGCCGAAGAGGTTGTTCGCCTCAGCGACGATTTCCCGCAGGCGCTGGGTGCTGTAGCTGTACCAGAGCGCCGACTGATGGACGATCTGGTTGGCAAAGGCCGGCCGGTCGAGGTGAGGGTGGAGAGCAAGGTTGAGCGCCGCGAGCTGGTGCTCCCGCCCCTTGCTCAGGGTGAAGAGCAGGGCCGCAGCGGGATTCAGCGCCAGCTGTTCCGCCGAGCCTTGGGTGAAGATCGGGAAATAGCCCGTCACCACCACCCGGCTCGAGCCGAAGGCGTTGGCGACCGCGCCGACCAGCC
The DNA here is from genome assembly GCA_035544875.1 of Thermoanaerobaculia bacterium. Lineage (GTDB taxonomy): Bacteria > Acidobacteriota > Thermoanaerobaculia > Multivoradales > UBA5704 > JASLEW01. The sequence continues at coordinate 22,231 of DASZZP010000094.1, forward strand.
GGCGAATGCGGTCGTAGACGAAGCGGTCGACGAGCTGGCGGAGCTGGTCGTCGGTGATCCAGGCGATGGTGCTGAGGTCGACGGCCGCGAGGTTGCCGCCGGCGGCCGCGGTCGCGTCGAGCACCGTTTGCACGGTGCCGCCCGGCGCGACGGTGGGCGGGGCGGCGCCCGGCGCCGCGGCGCAGGGGTCCGGCATGTCCAGGAACCACGGGACGACGAGCTGGAGCGCGCCCAGGTCGTTGATGCCGCCATCCAGGAGGATCAGGTCGGGCGGGCTGCCCCCGGGCGCAGAGTAGCCGGCGATCTGCTGCTGCAAGAACCGCTTGTAGGCCTGCCAGTCCGAGAGATCCCAAGTCTCCGGCCGCAGGAAGGGAGCATAGCCCGCCTGTCCCGCCGCCACCGCGAGCTGGCTCGAGATGCTCGGGAAGGAGCGCGGCATCTCGCCGAAGAGGAACGGCATGTGAGGTCCGGGCAGTGTCGGTCCGTCGCAGACCACGGCCCCCGGATGGGGGAGGGCGGCGAGCGTCACGTCCCTGCCGGAGGCGCGGATGAAGTCGGCGGCGAGCTGGCTGAACTTGTGCTGCTGGAGGAGCCCCTGGCCCCACATGACGGAGTCGCCGAGGGTCAGGATCTTGTAGGGCGCGGGCATGACCTCTACCTCTTCCCCGGGAGTTGCGGCTGCTCCCTCTATTATCTCATCGATAGAGAAGAAGGGCAGTAACGCGTGCCCAGGTGGACTGACGAGCGATATGATTGCCGGGGGCGATGGGCCGAGCATGGGAGTCAACGATGGCGCAACCTGTCCGCAGTGACCCGGAGATCCTTGGCGGGACACCCGCCTTCGCCGGCACGCGCGTGCCGTTCCAGACCCTCATCGACTACCTGGAGGAGGGACAGACGCTGGCCGAGTTCCTCGCGGACTTTCCGACCGTGACTCGGGAGCAGGCGATCGAAGCGCTGGAGGAGGCCAAGCAGGCGGTGCTCGCTCATGCGCGTCCTGCTTGACGAATGCCTGCCGGAGCGTCTGCGGCAGGAGCTCCCCGACCATCAGGTCGCCACCGCCCGCGAAGCCGGCCTGGCGGGCAAGAAGGACGGCGTCTTGCTGGACCTGGCCTGCACCTATTTCGACGCGCTGATCACGATCGATCGCGGCCTTCCAGAAGGGCAGCAGATCGGCGGCCGCAACCTCGGCGTGATCGTCATTCACTCCCGCTCCAATGGCTTTACGTCGCTTGCCGCGCTTCTCCCGCAGCTCCGCCAGGCGCTGTCCACGATCAGGGCAGGGCAAGTTGCCCGCGTGCCTGACTGAGAAATACGGCAGCGGCCCCTCCATTCCCGTCGTCGAGGCCGAGGCCGCCCGCCTGGCCCGCGGCTCGGCGTTCTTCACGTAGCGGTCGAACCAGCTCACCATCTCGTAGAGCGTGTGCTCGACCGACTCGCGCGCGGCGTAGCCGTGCGACTCGAGAGGCAGCACGACAAGCCGGGTGACGCCGCCGACGCCCCGGATGGCTTCGTATAGCTTCTCGGACTGCAGTGGCACCGTTCCCGGATTGGCGTCGCGCTCGCCATGAATGATGAGCAGCGGGTCGTGGATCCGGTCAACGTGCAGCAGAGGCGATAGCTTGAGATAGGTTTCTGTCGCCCGGTACAGCGTCCGCCGCTCGTTCTGGAAGCCGAACGGCCGCAGCGTGTGGTTGTAGGCGCCGCTGCGCGCGATGCCGGCACGGAAGAGGTCGGACCAGGCGAGCAGGTTGGCGGTCATCAGCGCGCCATGGCTGTGACCCATGACGCCGACCCGGTTGGGATCGGTGACGCCCAGCTCGACCGCCTTGTCGATCGCTGCCTTGGCGTTGGCGACGATCTGCTCGACGAAGGTGTCGTAGGCGGTCTCGCTGGGGCCGACCACCGGCATCGCGGTCTCGTCGAGCACCGCGTAGCCCGCGAGCGCCAGGAACACCGGCGAGGCGCCGATGAGGGTCGTGAACTCCTGCGGCGAGCTGGTGATCTGGCCGGCGGCGCTCGGATCGGTGTAGTCGAGCGGGTAGGCCCAGATGACCGTCGGCAGGCGCGTGCCCTTCTTGTACCCCGGCGGCAGGTAGAGCGTGAAGGACAGCTGCACGCCGTCGGGCCGTTGATAGGTCACCAGCTGCTTCGAAATCTGGCGCAGCCGCGGCGTCGGGTCCTGGAAATGAGTGAGCGGGCGGCTCGTCGACTCCAGTGCGGCCTCGCCCGCCGCCGCCGGCGCGGTGAGCGCGGCGCCGAGAGTGCGCAGGTAGACATTCGGCGGATCGCTCGGCGATTCGCGCCGCGTCAGGAAGGTCATCGCCGCGGAGAGGTCGACCCAGTCGAGGAACGATTCCAGGTTCTCGCGGCTGGAGCGGAAGAGGCGTTCGGTCTTCAAGCTGCGCAAGTCGATGCGGTCGAGGAACGGCCGGTTGCCCTCCGGCGAGGCGCCGTCGCCCGCCAGGAAGATGGCCCCTTGATGCTCGCGCACGGCGCGGGTCCCACTGGGCAGCACGCGATAGACCGGGTTGCCGGGATCGCCATAGCGGTCGTCGGAGCTCAGGCTCCAGACCAGGCGCGGCGCCGCCGCCCGGTCGTCCGCATCGAGCAGGTTGGTCTTGATCCAGTGCTTGTCCTCGTCGAGCTCCGAGACCAGCGCCAGGCCGCCGCGCTCGATCCACTCGACGCCGTCAAAGCGCTGCTCGGTCTTGAACCATTCCACCGCGGCGGCGCCCGCCTGCTTGAACATGATGCGGTCGTGATGGGGCACCTTCTTGTAGGTGTCGCCCTCGTCGAGCGCCTCGGCCCACACCAACGTCGCGGGCGCCGTCGGGCGCCAGGAATGCTCGCGCGGGCCGGTGCGAACGCCGTGAATCGGCACCTGCTCCGCAAGCGGCTGGCTGGCGAGTGTTTCGACCTTCTTACCGGCCGTGTCCCAGATCTCGACCTCGGTCGGGAAGCGGTTGAACGGCCGCAGGAATGTGTATGGGCGCTGGACGCGTTCGACGAGCAGGTAGCGGCCGCCCGGCGCCGCCAGGACCTTGGCGAGCACAGCGGGGCCGCCGAGCTCCGTTACCCTGCCAGACGCCACGTCCACCCGGGCGAGCTGCGCGGTCCCGTAGTATTCGAACAGGTCGGCGTCATACGGCGTCTTGAGCAGGTCGCGCGCCTCGTAGGTGCTGCTCGGCGCCGCTACCGGGCCGCTTTCCTCGATCCGCGGACCTTCCGGCAGGGGAGGCTCCGACGGCGGCGCCGGGCGGCCGGCCGGGACGGTTTTCACCAGCAGCGTTTTCTGATCGGGCAGCCACGCGATGCTGAAGCCGAGCACCGGATTGAGCCGGATCCCGTCCACGCGGTGCGCCTTGGCGGTCGCGGCGTCACATACCCAGAGCTCGACGGCGGTCGCGGTCGTGTTGGAAAACGCGAACATCGTGCCGGTCGCGTTCCAGCGCGTCGTTCCGGCGCGGGATCCTGCCGGCAGCGCGACGGTGACTTCTGGTCCGTCCGGAAGCTTTTTGAGCGAGTATTTCACGAAGTAGCCGGCGCCATGCGATCCGTTGTTGCGCGGGTTGATACGTACGCCGGCAAGCCGCAGCAGCGGCTCCGCCAGGTCCGAGATCGGCGGGTAGTAGAGCTGCCAGCCGAGCAGCAGCGCATCGCCGGTCGGGCTGGGCAGCGGCACCGCCGGCGCCGGCGCGTCGAGGACGTCGAGGATCTCTTTCTGCGGGTGCGCGTACTTTTGCAGCGCGCCGGCCGAGCGGCCGAGCAGGACCAGGGCCAGACAGCAGACGATCGCCGACCTGGATTTCATCGCTAGCCTCCGAAAGCGGCCATTATAATGTTGGACGATGCCTGGTGTCGTCGCGCTGGCTGGAGCGCTTTGCCTCCTCGCCCCGGCGGTGGGCGCCGAGCCGCGTTCGCCGGCGGCGGCGTCGCAGAGCGAGGCGGCGGCGCTCCGGGAGGAGGGATACGCCGCATACCTGCGCCGGGAGTTCACGCATTGCGCGGAGCTCTTCGCCCGCTCGGGCCGGGCCGCCGCCGGCGTGCCCGCGACGGCGGCGGATGCCTGGTACTCGGCCGCCGCCTGCGCCGCCGAGGCCGGCGACCGCGATCTTGCTTTCCAGGATCTCGCGAGCGCGGCGGACGCCGGCTTTCGCGGCGTCCGGCAGGCAGCCGCCGACGTCGACCTCAAGGCCCTCCAGGCCGATCCGCGCTGGCGCAGCTGGCTCGACCGGGTCAGGCGCCGCGAAGCCGCCTACCTCGCTGGCGTCAATCGCGAGGTCTACCAGATGTTCGAGGAAGACCAGGCCGATCGGCCGAGCGACCCCAATGTGAAAGTCGACTGGTCCGCGGTCGTCGAACGTGACCGTGCCCGCAGGCAGCGGGTGCTCGAGATCCATCGCGCCGGCGGCCTAGAGGCGGCCGACGACTACTACCACGCCGCGATGATTCTTCAGCACGGGAGCGCCGCCGAGGATTTCGATCTCGCCCACCGGCTGGGCGTGAGGGCGAGCGAGCTCGATCCCACCAACCGTCAGGCCCGCTGGCTGGCCGCCGCCGCCAAGGACCGCTACCTGATGACTCTGGGCAAACCACAGCTCTACGGCACGCAGTTCAAGCGCGACCAGGGCGGACCCTGGTTTCTCTACCCGGTCGATCCCTCGATCACCGACGACGAGAGAGCAAAATGGAATGTCCCCCCACTGGCCGAGGCGAAGAAGCGGGCCGAGGCCCTCAATACCCCGCCGCCGCCGTGAGCCTCCGCGGGCTGGGGGAAACACCCCCAACCCGCTGAGGGAATTCCCCTCTTCCGTGATCCCCCTCCGCGCCGCGATAGTGCGTCTACGTCGTGTTCGACTCTGCAACCGGCTGGATTGAGTCGCGCTGGCAGCGGTTCGCCGGCGGTCTGGGACGCCCCCTCGCCCCTACCGTCGGCGGGCCGTCCCAGCGCCCTTTTTTCGCTGCCCCGATCCGCTTTTTCCGTAGTCTGCCTGTTTTCTCCGGTCAGGCGCTTGAGAGCTCTTTGGCCCGGAGGAGCCCGAGGACTGCGCGCGGCGTTGCGGGGCTGCGCGGAGGCCCGGATTCATGCCGGGTCTACAGCGGCCGGCATGACGTAGACTGCGACCTGCCGGTAGAGCTACCAGCGCAGGACCGCGGCGCCCCAGGTGAGGCCGGCGCCGAAGGCCGCGAGCAACACGACGTCGTTGGCGGCCAGCTTGCCCGCTCGGTTGAGCTCGTCGAGGGCGATCGGAATCGACGCCGACGAGGTGTTGCCGTAGCGGTCGACGTTGATGTAGGTCTTGCCGTGCGGGATCTCCAGCCTCTTGCCGACCGCCTCGATGATCCGCCGGTTGGCCTGATGCGGAACGAACCAGGTGAGATCCGAAAGCGTGAGGCCGCAGCTGGCGAGCACTTCGAGACTGACCTCGGCGAGCGAGCGGACGGCGATCTTGAAAGTTTCGCTGCCTCGCATCTTGAGGAACTGCATGCCGCTGTCGTAGAGCTCGCGCGACGGCGGGTGCTTGCTGCCGCCGCCGGGCAGGAAGATCAGCTCGGCGAGCGAGCCGTCGCTGTGCAAGGCCGTGCCGAGGACTCCTCGGCCCTCGTCGCGCGCGGCCTGGAGGACGACCGCCCCGGCGCCATCTCCGAACAGCACGCAAGTCGTCCGATCCTGCCAGTCGGTGACCTTCGAAAGGATCTCGCCTCCGACCACCAGGACGTTCTTCGCCTTGCCGCACTCGATGAACAGCTCGGCGACCGAGAGCGCGTAGACGAAGCCCGTGCATCCGGCACCAAGGTCGAACGCGCCGGCGCCGGCGGCGCCGACCCGGTCCTGGATCAGGTTGGCGGTGGCGGGGAACTGCATGTCGGGCGAGACCGTGGCGCAGAGCACCATGTCGACCTCTCCGCCGGAGATCCCCGCCATCTCCAGGGCGGCCGTGGCGGCGGGGACGGCGAAGCTCGACAGCGATTCGTGCGCGCTGGCGATGCGGCGCTCGCTGATCCCGGTGCGGCTCATGATCCATTCGTTCGAGGTGCTGACCATCGTCTCCAGCTCGGCGTTGGTCAGCACCCGCTCCGGCACCGACCTCCCGGTCCCCACGATGCGTCCCCTGATCCCGCTCATACGACGGTCTCCCTCTGTCCTGGTTCTTTGGGGTCAGAAACCGGCATTGTAGCAGGAGGCGTCGAGCGCGCTCTCTTTCGCCAGCCGCTGCCTTTCTAGTCCCCACCGGCGGTGCCGATGCCGAGGGATGCCGCAGCTTTCGCCTGTTGCGGCACTTCCGGCAGGTCGGAAACGGCGCGGCGCTGTGGCGGTGGAGGACTACTCGAAGCATCGATCGGATCGCCCCCCGCATCCCCTCGATCCCCTTCCCACCCCTCCGGGGGGGAAGGGGACGCCCCCTCCCCTGGCGCACAGACCAGTTTCTTTCTAGCTGCCACCGCCTGCGGCGACCCCGAGGGATGAAACGGCGCTGCGCTGTGGCGGAGGAGGCCTACTCGAAGCATCGATCGGATCGCCCCCCGCAACCCCTCGATCCCCTTCCCACCCCTCCGGGGGGGAAGGGGACGCCCCCTCCCCTGACGCACGGGGGAGTTTCGTCTTAG
>DASZZP010000095.1:0-3021 GCA_035544875.1 Thermoanaerobaculia bacterium
CTGCTGGACCAGGCCGATGGTGGCGAAGAGGCGCGCCAGACCGTCGAGCGCCATCGGCTCGGGCGCCACCGGGACGATGACCTCGGTCGCGGCGGCCAGCGCATTGAGCGACAGCATGCCGAGCTGGGGCGGACAGTCGAACAGGATGTAGTCGTAGCCGGTGCCGAGCTGCTCCGCGATCTTTTTCCGCAGCACGCCTTCGCCGCCGCGGCGGGCAGCGAGGAAGCGGTCCTGGACCGCCAGCTCCTGGGAGGCGGGAACGACGGAGAGATTGGCAAGACGGGTCGGGTGGACGGCGGCGGAGAGCGCCGCGCGGCCGGCGAGGACATCTTCGAGAAACGAGGCCCGCGAGGTGGTGAAGCCGAGCCAGCGGCTGGCCGAACCCTGGGGATCGCAATCGATCACCAGGACGGAGCGCTGCTGGCGGGCGAGACAGGCCGCGAGGGTGAGGCAGGTGGTGGTCTTGCCTACTCCACCCTTCTGGTTGGCGATGGCGATCTTGCGCGTCATGGGATCCCTCGATGGAAGCACGGCGGGAATCGAGCCTCGCGGGGGTCGCGAGGCGAGACGGCGTCGCGGCCGAGCATTGCTGCGCTCATGGCCGGAGCTGACGGACGAGCGATTGGCCGGCGCCGGAAGCACGGCTCGAGGCCCGGAGCGCTTTGCAGCGCAGGGCCGAGGCACCGGACTCCGCAGGTCGAGGACGACTCCTTCGCTGGAAGCTTTTTTTGGGCATCGGTCGAGGGTCTCAAGAGCCTGCCGGTGACCGGCGAGAAGAGATTGAAAAACGGCAGGAGCGTGGCGGCAAATGCGATGTGAAGCAACGGGAGTCCGGAGTCGCTGTCGGGCTGTGTCACGTCATCTCGCCTCAGGGCTCGTTCTTGACAGGTCATATCAAGGCAATCGCCAAGCTGTCAAAAATGTGATCGGAAGTGACCGAGGGTGCGGGAGGCGAGGCCGCGTCGAAAGGGTTTTCCGCGGCGCTCCGCGTGCGGCGGGTTTTCCGCAGGGAGGGGGCTGCCTTCTACTGCTGCTTATCCTGAATATATTCTCTGATCAGAGAGAGAAAGCGGGACGGCGTGACACGGTTGCACGATTCCGGCGTGGCACCGTTGCACGAGGAAAACCGGCGCCGCGTCCGCAGCCGCGGGCCAAGGCGAGATGCGGCGGCCGGGAGCATGGGTCCGCGTGGCACGATTGCACGACCGGCGCGCTCTGAGGGGAAGCTTGAGCTGCGCGCGTGCCGGCGGCGGATGGGGGTGCGGAAAAGACCGTGAAACTGGCTCTTGATGGGGTGGGATTTCCACAGGCCGGGCAAGCGGACGGCGCGAGAGAATCCCGGCGCGGGGGCGCGTGACACGATTGCACGATCGACGGTTTAGCCGAGAAAGCTAGCGGGGAAGACTCTGGGGGCGGAAAACCGCCAGGGCGGACAGCAGGATCAGGGCGCGCTACTGACCCGAAGTCGTGGTACCGCCGCTCGGTAGTGGGGTATTAGAGGATAGCTGGTCCCGCCGGCCTAAAACCGCGCACGCTCCTCCCTGTCAGGGAAGGAGCGCTCCTCTCCGCCGCACACGAAGCGGCCCCGGCAAAGGGGGCTATCCCGACGCCAGGGCCTGACCCGACAGGAGCCCGCCACCCGCCCGAGATCCTTGCGTTAGGGATGCTATGCTTCCGGGCGACCCTCGCAGGAGGAGCGAATGCGCAAAAACTCCTTGTGGATGCTCAAGCTCGGCGGCGACGAATGGACCGCCGTGTTCATGGCCGCAAGCGGCCTGATCTGGACCGTCGCGGCTTACCGTTCTATTCCTGACGTTGCTCTTGGTTTTGGACAATATGGGGGCAAGGGATTCTCCGGTTCCAGTTGGCCAGTGCCCGCTGATCACGGGGCTGGGCCGTCGGCTTCTGTTGGATGTCGATAGGATTCTCTGGAATCGCCACCATGACTTCCCGCCGGCTCCATGATTTTCAGCGGACGCACGCGGTCGTATTCACCTTTCTCGCGGTGCTGTTCTTCGGTCTCGTGGCCCGGCTGACCTGGATTTGATGCCCGGAGCGGTCCTCCCCTTTCAGGGATGGATCGTACAGCAGGTCAGGGCAGCGGGAGCCGCCGCCTGACACTGAGTTAGGCAGGGGTGAGCCTTCATCAAGGTCTGCAGCTACGCGCCGTGGGCGTTGAAGGTCTGCTTGAACGGACACGAGTGGGTGTCAGCTCGACCAGCGCGGGATCGCCTACGAGGCTCTCGACAACGGGTTTCTCTCCTGCGCCAATGGCGCGGCGCTCAAGGAGCTCTGCAACACTCTGGGGGAGGAGCAGATCGAGGCGTTCCTTGCCCGCTGGCTGGAGCGCCTGCCGATGCCGCTGACCGCTGAGGATCGACGGGCCGGCTACGACTGGAAGCTCTCGATCTGGCAGATGGAGGTCAGCCTGACCCAGGTCTTTGCCCGCCCGGTCCAGGGCCGGGAGTTCTTCGAGGAGGTGATCCGCGACAATCTCGACCTCGGCCGACCGGACCGCGTGCAACTGATCTTCGAAAAGCGCATTCCCACCGCGGCGCCAGGGAGCTTTCGCACCCGGGTGATCCAGCAGGGTGTCTCGCCCAGCCTCCATATGAACGGTGCGCGGACGTTGCTGGCGAACATGGCATCGAAGGTGGCGATGTCGAAGTCTGCGGTCGGTCCCCACGCCGAGAATCCGGCATTGTTGACGAGGATGTCGATCTCGCCGGCCTCTTCGGCCAGGCGCTTGACGTTGGCGGGATCGCTGAGATCGGCCGCCACGAACTGGGCGCGCCCGCCGCCGGCGCGGATCGCCTCGACGGTCTGAGCGCTGACAATAGCCGCTACTTGCAGATCGGAGAGCCGATGACCAGGTGCGAACTCGGAACGGTCTTTTGGGCGCTCGCAGGGATCTGCTGTGTGTTGCAGGGGGTATTCTCGGTCGCCTTGGTGGTGTTCATCATGTCGCCGTCGACACGACAGGCTCTGGGCTTCCCCTCCATGCCCGGATCCACTTGGTTA
>DASZZP010000096.1:0-5181 GCA_035544875.1 Thermoanaerobaculia bacterium
TGCCGAGGCGGCGAGGAGGACTCCGGCGAGGGTGGCGGCCAGGCGCGCGGGCGACGGGCCGCCGGCGGTCTTGGCCGCCGCGGCCGAGAGGACGAGCAGGCCGAGCAGGAGCCAGCCGCGGGAGAGCCCGGCCGCGAGCCAAACGCCGCACCGGTCGGTGCGCCGGCTGAGGGCGAGGTAGGAGAGAAGCTGAGGCTCCTCGTCGAGGTGCCAGAGATCCGGGGAGAGCTGCACGAGCCGGGTGAGGTGGCCGCAGAGACTCTCGGTCAGGCTGGCGGAGAGGGTGTCGCGGGCGGCGGTGGAGGCCTGGCGGACGCTGTAGTAACGCGCGAAGAGAACGGCGGTCAGGGCCAGGAATCCGACAAGCCCGAGGAGCGCGGCAGCGCCGCCGGCCGCGGAGCGGAAGACGAGCACGGCGAGGGCGAGCTCGAGCAGGGCGGCGAGCGCCTTGTGCGCGCCGGCGAGGGCGCTGGCCGCGAGCGCGTCGAGGTCGAGGACGCGGGCGAACAGGGAGCCGGTCGCGCCGCCGGCGGGGCCGGCCGCGGCGCGCAGGACGGCGCTCGTGAGCCAGCGCCTGAGGACCATGCCGAAGCGCCCGGCGGCCGTGATGGACGAGGACAGCTCGACCATCCGGCAGGGAATCGCGCTCAGCAGGGCGAGCGTCCAGGCGCCGGCCAGGGCCGGCTGGAGCCGCTGCTCGAGGACGCTCTCGGCGAGCAGCCACCAGGCGGCGAGCGCGAACAGCCCCTGCAGGGTGCGGGCGAGAGCGATCTGGACGAGGGCGGCCGGCAGGCCGGAGCGGGCGAGCTGGCCGCGGAGCGGGGTCGCAGGGACCGGACGGAGGGTCCAGCAGGGGCGGATCGCGGCGGCGGCCAGCAGCTCGCGGCGGAGGGCGGTGCTGAAGCGCCGCTGCATGCCGAGGGGACCGGCGGCGGCCTCCGCGAGGCTGGCGATCTGGGCCTCGATCGGCGCGGCAAGGGCGGCGCTGAGAGCCATGGCCACGTTCCGCCGCGGCACGCGGACGCGCGAGCGGTCGCTCGCCAGGACGCGCACGCCGGAGCGGCCGGCACCGAGGATGGCGAGAATGGCGGGCGCCGGCGAGCCCGGCAGGCCGACCAGCAGTGGAAACGGACCGCGCAGCGGGCGCCCGAGCCGGCGGGCGGAAAGCTCGGTCTCCAGCGCTACGAAGCCGGCGGCTGCGGCGGCGGCGGCGAGCCAGTCGGCAAAGGGCGCCGCGGAAAGCGAGGAGAGGGCGCCCGGCGGCGGCGGCGGCGGTGCGGCGCGCTCGCTGCCGGCGTGGGCGGCGAGGAGCTCGAGCAGCTCGGCGGCGCGCGCGGCGGGCCAGGCGAGCACGGTGAGCGCAGGCAGGCAGCGGCGGCGGCTCAAGGCGGCGACTCTGGCGGGCCGAAGCAGCCCGCCAAGAGGGCAGCGGTCCGGTCGGCCGGTGGAGAGCGGCGGCGCCGCGGGGTCTGACGGCCCGCGCCGTCTTCAGCTTGTGCGAGCTCATGTGCCGGGTCGCGCCGGCTGCCGGGCAGAAACTGCCGGGAGCCGTTGGCGCCCGGCAGGCGGAGACGGCGCCAGAGAGGGTCGGTCCAGAGGGCGCGCCCGGCCTGCTCGGCGGCCAGGAGCTGGGCGAAGCGCGAGCCGGGGCGCGCGGCGAGCGCCGCCGGCGGCGCGTCCTCGACCACCGCGCCGCGCTCGACGACCAGGACGCGCGGGAAGCCGGCGGCCTCGCGGACCTGGTGGGTGACGTAGAGCAGGGTCGCATGGCGCCAGCGGGAGCGGGCGCGGCGCAGGAGGCGCTCGCGGCGGCGGGGCTCGAGGCCGCAGAAGGGCTCGTCGAGGATCGCCAGGCGGACGGTGGGGCGCACGAAGGCGCGGCCCAGGCGCACCCGCTGCCCTTCCCCGCCGGCCAGGCGGGAGCCGCCTTCGCCGAGCGGCTCGGCCAGCCCCTCGGGGAGCCGATCCAGGAGCGGGAGCAGGTCGGCCTCGCGCAGGGCGGCGCCGAGGTCGGCGCCGGCGGCGGCGAGCCGCGAGGAGGGCGAACCGAAGAGCAGATTCGCGAGGAGTGGCCGATTCCAGAGGCGCACCTGCGGGTCGACCCAGGCGGTCGCGGCGCGCAGCGCGGCGAGGGCGGCGAGACCGGCGAGCGGCTCGCCGTCGACCAGGACGGCGCCGGCGGCGGGGCGCCTGGCGCCGAGCAGCACGGCGAGGAGGGTCGACTTACCGGCGCCGGAAGGGCCGACGACGGCGAGGTGCTCGCCGGCGGCGATCGCGAGATCGACGCCGGAGAGCACCAGGGTGCCGGCGGCGCGCACCGCGACCGCGCGGAAGCGGAGAGCAACGCCTCGCGGCGGGAGAGAAGGCGCAGCCGCGGCGGCGGATGTGGAGGGCGGCGGGCTGGAGGCGAGCATCATGCCGGAAGGCGGCGGGCTGGCGGCGGGCATGACGCCGGCCGCGCCCGCCTCTCCGAGGCCGGCGGCGGGCAGGCCCTCCTCCTCCACCGCCGCGAGCGGCTCGAGGAGCCGGCGCACGAGATTGCGCCAGGCGGGAAGCTGGGCGCTCCACAGGGCGCTCCAGCGCGGCGCCAGCAGCGACAGGCTGAGCGCCCAGTAAACCAGCACCAGCCCGCTGCCGTCGAAGCCATGGCGGGCGAGGTGACCGCCCAGCAGGGCGGCGGCAGCGAGGGCGGCCAGGGCGTACAGGGTCACCTCGAGCCAGAGCTGGGCAGCCAGGAAGGAGGCCTGGGCGCGGGCGGCGGCGGCGAGCAGACGGTCGTGCAGGCGCTCGAAGGTGGCGGCCGAGGCGTGCGCGCGGATGGGCGGGAGGCCGCGCAGGGTGTCGAGGAAGAGGGCGCTCCAGGCCGCGGCGCTGGAGCGGTGACGCAGCTCGCGGCCCTGCAGGAGCGGCAGCAGCGGCAGCGGCGCCGAGAGCAGGGCGGCGAGGGCGGCGGCGGCGCAGAGCGCGCTGTCGCGGTCGAGGGCGGCGATGCCGAGGCAGGTCAGCAGCAGCTCGAGCGCGGTGCGGAGGCCGGCCGCCGCCTGCTCGGGCAGCAGGCGCAGGCGGTGGCAGCCGTGGGCGCGGTCGGCGAGGTCGGCGGCGAGGCGGGTGCGGAAGAAGCTCTCCGGGACGCGCGGCAGGCTGCGCAGCAAGCGGATGCGGAAGCGGATCTCGAGCTGCCGGCCGAGGCCGCGGGCGCCGGAGGCCAGGGCGAGCTCGATGAGCAGAGCGGCGGCGAGGAGGGCGAGCACAGCCGCGGCGGCCGCGGTGCGCTCGAGGCGCGGCGCGGCGCCCTGCCAGGCGAAGAAGAGACGCGCGAGGAAGAGCGGCTCGACCACGGTGATGGCGGCGGCAGCGGCGGCGGCGGCGAGCAGCAGGGCGGGGCGGGAGAGGGAAAGCGGGCCGCAGGCGCGCCAGAGGTCGACGAGCCACGGGCACGGCCGGGCGCGCCGCGCAGCCTCCGGCCGGCAGCCGGCAACCAGGGAGCGGAAGGCGGAGCGCGCGCGGCGGTTCTCGGAAGGCGGGGTGGCCGCGGCGCGCGGGGAGCGGGCCGCGCGGGCGTCAGCGGTGACGCCGAGGGCGCGCACCAGGAGAGCGCCGCGGACGCGCAGCCGGTCGGGAGCCACGGGATCGACCGTCCAGAGCTCGGCCGGCACCGGCGACGCGGCAGGCGAGCGCGCGGCGAGGCAGCGCTCGAAGAGCGCGCTGAAAGCGGCGCGGGCCGCCACACCGCGGCGCAGGGCGCCGGCGGCGACCAGCCGGCGGGCGAGGCGGAGGCTGGCATCGCAGGCGGCGAGCGCCAGCCAGCCCGGGTCGGCGCAGGCGGCGGCGAGCAGCGGCTGGCTGGCGCGGCGCGGGAAGCCGAGCGCGGCGAAGCGGGCGGCGAGGGGGGCGAGAAAGTCGGGCGAGCGCGCCCAGGAGACCCAGGCGGCGGCCGGGACGGTCGCGGAATGCAGATAGAGCTGCGCCCGCAGGCGGCGGGCGGAGAGCCAGAGCCGGCCCGCCGCCGGGTCCATGATCTGGAGGAGCGGGCCGTGGCGGCGCCAGAGCAGGACGAAGTGCGGCAGGTCCTCGGCGGCGCGCACCACCAGGATGGCGGGCAGACAGCGCGCCGCCGGAAGCAGCAGGTGGTCCTGCGGGACCAGCACCTGCTCGGCATCGAGGCCGTGCTCGACGGCGAGCGCCTCGAGAGTGTCGAGGGAGGTGCCGTCGACATCGGCGCCGCAGGCCTCGCGCAGCCGGCGGTCGCCGGTCGGGATGCCGCAGCCGGCGAGCAGCGAGCCGAGCACCGCCGGCCCGCAATCCATCCAGGACGCCTGCACGACCGGCGGCGCCAGCCAGGCGCGGCGCGAGAGCGGCGGCACGGTCACGGGGCGGCGCCTCGGCCCGCGACCTGGCGCGGACGGGCGGCGGAGCGCGGCGACCGGGCGAGGTCGCCGAGCAGAAGAGCCGCCAGCGTCTGGCGGCCGACCTCGACCTCAACGGCCGCGGGCTGCGCATGGGCCAGCGGCGGCCGGCCCGGGTCGGGCGGGTCGGGCCGCAGCTCGATGCGGAAGGTGCGGTTGCGGGTCTCGCCGCCGACCCGCGACACGGTCGCGGCGAAGATCGCGGCGGGAGGGGACGAGCCGAGCAGCCGGACGCGCGCCGGCTGGCCAGGCCGCAGGCGGCCGAGAGCGGCGTCGGAGAACCAGGCGACGATCGTGAGCGGGGTGAGCGAGCGCCGCGGGAGGATGGTGGCAAGGCGGGTGCCGGCGGCGACCGCGGCGCCCGGAGCGAGGGGGGTGAGCTCGGCCAGAGTGCCCGCGATCGGGGCGCGGACGCGGCGGCGCTCGCGCGCGCGCAGCCGGCGCGCCATCTCGGCCTGGGCGGCGGCGAGGGCGTCGACGAGTTGCAGACGCTGGCGCTCGAGCTCGGCGAGACGGGAGCGCCGGTCCTCCTCGCCCACCTCCCCTGCCCTCCCCTGCTGGTGCGCGGCAGCGAGCCGGCCCGCCGCGGCGGCGGCGCGCTGGGCGGCCTCGAGGCGCAGGCGCTCGGCGTCGGCCGCCGGCAGCAGGCCCGCGGCAACCAGGGCGGCGTCGCGGCGGGCGCGGTCGGCGGCGAGGTCGCCGGCAGCCGCGGCCTCGCGCTGGGCCTGGGCGCGGGCAGCAAGCGCGGCGCCGTTGCCGGCCTGCAGCGCGGCGA
>DASZZP010000097.1:0-179883 GCA_035544875.1 Thermoanaerobaculia bacterium
GGTCCGCCAGGAGTTGCGCCGGCGCTTTTGAGTTCTGCGCCTCCTGCACCAGCTTTACGATCTGCGCCAACGCCGAGTCGGCCCCGACCTTCGTCGCCTTGTAGCGAAAACTGCCGCTCTTGTTGATGGTCGCACCGATCACCGTGGCGCCCGGTCCCTTCTGGACCGGCATCGACTCGCCGGTGAGCATGGACTCGTCGACGAGTGATTCGCCGGTCTCCACCGTGCCGTCGACCGGAATCTTGCCGCCCGGTCGTATCACGACAATCTCGCCCGCTAACACCTCCGCTGTCGGTACTTCAATCTCGGCGCCGTTGCGGATGACCGAGGCCTTCGCCGGGGTGAGATTCATCAGCGCCTTGATGGCCGACGACGCACCGGCACGGGCGCGCATTTCCAGCCAGTGGCCGAGCAGGATGAAAACCAGCAGGACGGCTGCGGCTTCGAAGAACTGCCCGCGCCCCTTGAAGAAAAAAGTGGTGCCGACACTGAAGAGATACCCAGTGCCGACGCTCAACACGACCAATACCGCCATGCTCAGGGCGCCCGTGCTGAGCGCGCGCCAGGCGGAGACGAAGAACGGCCAGCTCGGATAGAGAATCGCGGCGCTTGCCAGGAAGAACAGCCACAGGTTGAGCTCAAGCCCGCCCGGCGGAGCCGGCGGCTTGAAGAGGCTTCCCATCGGTGCGTAGAGAAAGATTGGCACGGTGAAGATCAGGCAGATCCAGAAGCGGTTACGCATGTCGCGGACCATGGCCGGCAGGTCCTTGCCGCCATGGCCCATTTCAAACGCCATATCCGCTGGCATCGCGGCCCGCGCGCCCGGTGCCGCGTGGCCCTGGTGCCCGTCGACTGCCGGAGCGGCCGGCGCGGGCACGGCGACTTGGGCGGCCGGGGGAGCTTCTGGCACAGGGGGTACGGGTGTTGAAGGCTGCGTGCCCGGCACTGCTCGGCCCTCCTGGCCGTCGACCGCGGAAGGGGTGGGCGCGGGCACGGCAGCGGGCGCAACCGGGAAAGCTTGACGCACAGCGGCTAGAGGCGTCGAAGCCGGGGCCGCCATCCGGTCGGCTGGTTTGGTCGTCGCAATCCCACGTTCGGCGCTCCGGCGGAAGTCTGATCGCTTAGGCACGGCAGGCAGGTTCGCGCCGGCCTTGATGCTCGGTCACCGCGGCGGGAGTTGTGTTGCCGGTTAAGAGGCAGGTTCCGCACTGTCGGCGCCCGTGAGCGAATAGGATCTAACCGCAGCAGCCATGACCGCTTTTCGGCATTCCCACCAACTTGACCAGGTATTGCTCCGGATGAAGATCGAACTTCTCTTTGCACTTGGAGCCGCAGAAGAAATACGCTTGCCCTCTGTACTCGGTTTGTCCAGCGGCGGTAGCCGTTTCTACGTCCATGCCGCACACGGGATCTTTCGCAGCTGTGATGGTGTTCATGATCATCTCTCCTTCGCTCCTGGGGTTTGGCCTGATGGCAGCCTTCGGCTGCATGCAGCGCAGCCGGCCAGCAGCGCACGACCTCGCGAAGGGGGAGTGGTGCAATTGCCGAGCCACAGCTGCCACGGTGGTGCCGCCAGCGGTGGCGGTCTGCGCGTGCGCCTCCGGCCGCAGGCGCCGACGCAAGTTCTGCATCGAAGAATGCAGAGCGTGCCGCCGGCGCGGATCAGATCGCTGGCCTCGGCGCTCTGTCGGCGCCAGCGCCAGCGACTCGGGATTTTTCGCTGCTGCGCTGCTGCGAACGTCGCGCAACCGAGCCCGGGGACGCGCGCGCGAGGGCGAGTTGTGATGACCTCTGGCATGCGCCATGCAGCCTCCCACAGGGTGTCGCGATCAATACCATTGCGGGTGCTCGGTAAGGAGCTGAAGGGGGAGACCGTGCGAAGCGTCAACAAGCCCTATCTCGTGGTCAACTGCGGCGCGCTCTCGCCGGCGCTCATCGAGAGCGAGCGTGTTGGCTACCGCCACCTCGAGGATAGCCATGACTGAGCCACGCGCAGTGGTCCATCGCGAGCGCCCGGCCAGGGCTGTCGCGCTCATGCCTCGCGAATCCAAGGGGCGCGATGCACGGCCGAAGCGAGAGCCAAAGGTTCCGGAGCCAGAGGTGAAGTATGCCTGCCCGATGCATCCCGGCATGAGGCAGCCAGCGCCCGGCATCTCCCCGCCTCGCGGCACGGCCCCGGAACCGGTGCCTCAGCCGGCGAAGCCGGTGGCGACGAAGTGGACCTGTCCGATGCACCCCGAAGTCGTGCGCGACGAGCCGGGGGGCTGTCCGATTTGCGGCATGGCGCTCGAGCCGATGACCGTGAGCGCGAGCGAGCAGGAGAGCGCGGAGCTTGTCGACATGACCCGCCGCTTCTGGGTGAGCACAGCCCTGACGATTCCGGTTTTCGTGATCGCGATGAGTGACTATCTACCGGGCCGACCGCTCGATGGGATCGTCGCTCCGGGTATGGTCGGATGGCTTGCGCTGCTGCTGACGACGCCGGTCGTACTGTGGGGCGGATGGCCCTTCTTCGTGCGGGGCTGGCAGTCGGTGACCAACCGCAGTTTGAACATGTTCACGCTCATTGGCCTGGGCGTGGGTGTCGCCTATGCCTACAGCATGATCGCCACGCTGCTGCCGGGCATCTTCCCCGCGTCCTTCCGCGATGAGTCGGGCAACGTCGCCGCCTACTTCGAAGCCGCGGCGGTCATCGTCACGCTCGTGCTGCTCGGGCAAGTCCTCGAGTTGAGGGCGCGCAGTCAGACCGGGGCGGCGATCCGGGCATTGCTCGGCCTCGCGCCGAAGACGGCGCGCCGCATTCGCGAGGACGGCGTCGAGGAAGATGTAGCGCTCGATCAGGTGCAGCCGGGCGACCGCTTGCGGGTACGTCCCGGCGAGAAGGTGCCGGTGGACGGCGTCGTCCTCGAAGGGACGAGTGCGGTCGACGAATCAATGGTCACCGGCGAGTCGATTCCCGTAGAAAAGCGAGCTCAGGATCGGGTCATCGGCGCCACTGTCAACGGCACCGGGTCGCTCGTCATGCGCGCCGAACGGGTCGGCGCCAATACACTCCTTGCGCAGATCGTGCAGATGGTCGCGGAGGCTCAACGCAGCCGCGCTCCGATCCAGAAGCTGGCCGACGTCGTCGCAGTCTATTTCGTCCCGGCCATCGTCGTGATCGCCGTCGTCACGTTCATTGTCTGGGCGCTGGTGGGACCGGAGCCACGGATGGCCCACGCCATTGTCAACGCCGTGGCCGTCCTCATCATCGCGTGTCCGTGCGCACTGGGGCTGGCGACGCCGATGTCGATCATGGTCGCAACCGGCAAAGGCGCAATGGCTGGCGTCCTGTTCAAGAATGCCGAGGCGATCGAGGTCTTGCGCAAGGTCGACACGCTGGTCGTTGACAAGACCGGCACGCTCACCGTTGGCAAACCGAAGCTGGTGACCGTCAAGGCCGCGGACGGCATGGACGACAGGCGTGTGCTGCGGCTGGCAGCCAGCCTCGAACGCGGCAGCGAGCATCCGCTCGCCGCGGCGATCGTGAGTGGAGCGGAAGAGCGTGGTCTGCGCCTGACCAACGCGGAGAGTTTCGAGTCGATCACTGGCAAGGGCGTCAAGGGTCGTGTCGAGGCGAGCAACGTCGCGCTCGGCAATCGCCGCCTCCTCGACGATCTTGGCGTCGATCCCGGAGCGCTGACCGCGCAGGCTGAGGCACTCCGTCGTGAAGGCCAGACGGTGATGTTCGCCGCGATCGACGGGAAGGCCGCCGGTCTCCTCGGCGTGGCCGACCCGATTAAAGAGACCACGCCGGAGGCCATCCGGCAGCTTCACGAGGAGGGTCTGCGGATCGTCATGCTGACGGGCGACAACCGCACGACCGCCGAAGCGGTCGCGAAGCTGCTGGGCATCGACGAGCTTATGCCGGAGGTGCTGCCGGATCAAAAGGCTGAGAAAGTAAAACAGCTCCAGCGGGAAGGCCGCGTGGTCGCCATGGCGGGCGACGGCGTCAATGACGCGCCGGCGCTCGCACAGGCGCAGGTTGGCGTCGCCATGGGCACCGGCACGGACGTCGCCATGGAAAGCGCGGGCGTCACGCTGGTCAAGGGTGATCTGCGCGGCATCGTGCGGGCCAGACGACTCAGTCGCGCCACCATGCGAAACATCAAACAGAACCTGTTCTTCGCGTTTGTCTACAACGCCCTTGGTGTGCCGATCGCGGCCGGTGTGCTCTATCCGTTCTTTGGCCTGCTCCTCAGCCCGATCATTGCCGCGGCGGCCATGAGCTTCAGTTCGGTCTCGGTCGTCGGCAACGCGCTGCGGCTGCGGCGTATCACCTTGTAGGTGGGCGACGCGATGACGGTGATAGGGGACCGACCGGAAAGCGAGGGATAGCGAACATGGAAGGCTTGGTTTCATTGTTGCTGTTTGCCGGGCTCTTCTACTTCATGATGCGGTTTGGCTGCGGCGCACACATGGTGCACGGGCACGGTGGTCATGAACATGGGGGTGACGGCGCGGTCGGCAGCGCCATCGATCCGGTCTGCCACATGCCGGTCATAGCGGATCAGGGCTACACGAAAATGCATCAGGGCCGGCAGTATCGCTTCTGCTCGCGCGCGTGCCTCGACAAGTTCGAAGCAAGCCCGGAGCGGTATCTGGCCCTCAGGGGAGGTGTGCGATGAACCGAGGGATCTCGCACTGGGCGGTGGGTCATGCAACGAGCCTTTTCCTGGCCATCACATTCACGCTGTGCGTGGGGTTCGACCTGCTGGCTCCCACTCACGCGATGTATCAGTCGTGGCAACGCCTGCTACCGGGATTCACGTGGATTAGCTGGGGCAGCTTCTGCCTTGGCCTGCTGGAGAGTTATGGGTACGGGTGGTATCTGGCCCTGATCTGGGTACCGCTGTACAACGTGTTTGCCTCTCTGCCGGCACGGCGCGAAGGGCATTCGGCGAAGAACGCCGCGTGAGGCAGCACGAACAACGCACTGATGTTGAAGTGGACCACGCTCGCCGGTTTTCGTGGGCAGGCCGTGATCGTTCTGCGGCCGGCGTTCGCCGCGGAGGGCGCGCCGTGATGACGAAGCGCGTGACTCCCCCAGGGGTACCGCTGAGCACGATGATCGTGCTGATGCTGGCGGTGTTCACGGTGTCGGTGGGTTACGGCGTTGTGCTGCCCCTCCTGCCGTATCTGATCGAGCGGCTACTCGGAACAGGCGGCGGCACGGTTGCAGTGTCCCGGTCAACCGGACTGCTGACTGCCCTCTACATGCTCGCCCTTTTCTTGTTCGCCCCGGCCTGGGGCCGCTTGTCCGACCGGTACGGGCGCCGCATCATCCTGTTGATCGGGCTTGGCGGGTTCGGCGCGATCATGTTGATCTTCTCGTTCGTCGAAAGCCTGACAGCGGTGTACGCCGAACGGTTCCTGAGCGGCTTGTTCGCCGCCGCTGTCACGCCGGTCGCGTTGGCCGCGATCGGTGATCTCGCGGCGACCGAAAAGGCGCGGGCGCGCCGCCTGACCTTCGTCAGCCTGGCGGGGATCAGCGGATTCTTGCTCGGTCCCGGACTGGGCGTCGCCATTGCGCGCGGCGCGTCAAACATGCGCCCGATCCCCGGTGCAGCCGGGTCACTGGCCATCCCCCTGGCCGCGACGGGAGCCCTGGCTCTTTTCGTGACGGTCGCCGCCGCGGTGGCGGTTCCCGGCACGAAGCGGGGAGACGCCGCCGGACAGATCGAGCTTCGCCCTTCCGAAAGAATGAGGTGGCTTGTCCCGAAGCTACTGATCTTGGCGTTCATCGTCTCCGCCGGGATCGGCGTGTTCGAGGTCGGGTTGGCGCTTCGCGGCAAGCAGGAACTCGGGCTGACGCAATACCAGATTGCCCTGATGTTCACCGAATGCAGCCTGGTCATGTTTGTCGTGCAGGTGATGGTATTCTCGCCCTGGGTCAAGCCCGAAACGACGCGTTGGCTCATCGCACCGGCCCTCAGCGTGCTTGCGACCGGATTGTTCCTGGTTCCTCGCGCTTCGAATTTCACGCTGATGTTGACGGTGGTCGGGGTGGTGGCGGCGAGTGCCGGTATCCTTTCGCCGATTCTGACCTACTGGGTCTCGAGCAAGGCCGGTAACGCGCGGGGAGCGGAACTCGGTAAGCAAACCGCCGCGTCTAGCCTGGGCGGTGCCGCCGGGTCGGCAGCCGGTGGCGTCTTGTTCGCTGTGGCCCCGCTGCCCCACGCTTCGTTCCTGCTCGTGACCGTACTGACCGTGTCGGGGGTCCTGCTGAGCCTCCGCCTGCCAAACCAGCTTGTGGTACGGAAGCGCGGCGAAACCGTCGACGACCGGGGCGTCGAGAGGACGAGGTTGTTCGCGAAAGCTGAGCATCGGACCAGGGACCCAAGCCCAGGGTCTCCGGGCCGGGCGCGTGAGCGACACCGAACCAGACGCGAAGCCGGGAAAAGCTGAGGGTCGGCAGCAGCACGACCGTAATGGAGAGGCCCGTAGGGCCAGCACGATATGACATATCACTATGTGTGGCTCGGCTGGTCGAGCGGGTTTCTCCTTCCCTGGCTGGCGCTTTACTTGACCAATCCGCGGCTCCGGCCGGTGATGTGGCGCGTAAGCCTCGCTACTGCCGTGTTCGCACTGACCGAGCCCATTTGGGTGCCCGTGTACTGGAATCCGCCGAGCCTGATCGAGCTCGCCCGGCGCACCGGCTTCGACATCGAGAGCTTCATTTTCTGCTTTGCCATCGGCGGTATCGGGGCCGCTCTGTACAACGCGCTCACCAATCGGTACTTCGTTCCGGTGAGCGCGCGGGAAAGGCGCGGGCCGATGCATCGGTTCCACCTGGCGGCTCTGTGGGTGCCATTTGTCCTGTTTGTGCCATTGTATTTCTTTTCCTGGAACCCCATCTATCCCGCAATTCTTTGTCTGGTCATAGGTGGCATCGCCACCGCAATCTGCCGCCCGGATTTGAAGGCGAGAGGCCTCGTCGGCGGCGCAGTCTTTCTTGGTCTGTACTCGCTATTCATGCTGGGTCTGGTGTGGCTGACGCCCGGCTACATCGCCCAGGTGTGGAATCTGCCGGCGTTGAGCGGCGTGCTGATCGGCGGAATTCCGCTCGAAGAGCTGCTATTCGGCTTCGGTTTCGGCTGGTACTGGGCGGGTGTGTACGAGCATTTTACGTGGAACACGAGCACGGAGATCTCTGTGCCGTCACGGCCCTTGTAGGGGCCGACCTTCGAGAGCCCTTGCCTGTCGCGGCTTGGTGAGAGGCTCAGCGCGAGCTGCGCCAGCCGAACCTCTGTGCTGACCTTGACTCGGTCGCGAACACGACTATAAGATTAGCGCGATGAGGCGTCGGCGCTTGCTCACGATCGCATGGCTCGTCGGCGGCACGTTCGTGCCGGTAGGGGCCGCGGTAGCGATCTTCGGCTGCTGCCACCTGCCCTTCCACGGCGTAGTGCATCGGTTCATGCCGCTGTGCGAGCTCGCCGAGAAAGCGCTCGCCCACCACCATCACGAAGAGCGCCCGGCAGTCCCAGCTCCTTCGCGACCTGACCAAAAGCCCACGGCCGAGCGCAATTGGCGCGTCCCCGAGAGAGCATCGCTGACGCCGCGGCTGGCGGTCATCAGCACTCTGCCGCCGCTGTCGCCAGGTCAGCCGCCCCGCCGCTCGCTGCCGGTGGGCGCTTTCCGCTGCGACGACGACGTCGGGGCGCGGCTGGCCTTCGTCGACACCCTCCGCCTTTGATACCCGCCTGAGCGCGACCGCTGCGTGCGCTCGGTGCGCCCGCCTGCGTTCGCACCCTCCTCCCTTTCTCTCCTCGAGGCCTCAACTCTGAAGGGCGGCGCCTGTCGCCGAGGGTGGGCAAATGAAGCACGCATCGTCTGTTGGGCGCAGCGCGTCGATCGTGGCGCTGAGCGTTACGTTCGCCATGCTCCTCGGCTGCGGCGAGCACGAGACCGTCGCCAGCAAGAGCGCGAAGGCGCTCCGCGACGCTCAGCGCCGCGGCGAGAGCTTCGCCGGCCAGGGGCACGCCCATGGCGGGCACGGCGCCATGGGCGCCGAAGCAGCCTCCGGTGAGGGCGCGGCGGCCGCTGCACCGAAGATGGAAGGCCACGACATGAGCGCCATGCAGGGGCACGGAATGGCCGGGCAGAGCGGCGGCCAGGAGATGAAGGCGATGACCGGCCACGACATGTCCGGCACGAGCGCCCACTCCATGCCCGCCATGCGGGGTCACGGCATGAGCGGGATGCAAGGTCACGACGTGGGCCGTACGCACGGCCACGACATGGCCACCATGTCGGGCCACGCCACGGGCTCCAGGCAAGGGCACGACATGGCCTCCGTGCCAGGCCACGACATGACCGGCATGAAGGGTGCGCCGGCGGCGGGCCAGGCGAGCGGGATGGCCGGCCACAACATGGCCGGCATGGGGCAACACGGCACGACGATCGAACCACCGGCGCCGCCGCCGCCGGCGGCGATCTCGGCGCAGCCAGGCGCGGCGGCGGCGGCCCTCGCACCGGATCCGGCCGACGCGCCGGCCCGTACCTCCCTTGCCGAAGCGCAGAGGTCCGCGGAAATCGGCTCGGCGATGGGCAGCATGGGAGGAATGGCCGGAATGAACGGCGGCGGCGGCTATCGGCAGCGCGACGTCGGCCGCGAGCCCGCCCCGGCCGGCCCTCAACAGCCGCAGGGGCCGCCGCCACCACACCACACCCCGAATGCGCAACCGGGGCACGGGAGGGAACGGGAATGATGCCTGGATGGTTGCGCTGCCTCGTCGCGGTCTCGGGCCTGGCGTTGTCCGCCTGTGCCTCGGCCCCCCGCGACGCGGGCCTTGCCGGCGTGCAACGCGCTGTCGTTGCCGGCACCGGTCAGCAGGTGGTCTGGGACCCGGCGGGGGCGATCAGCGCCCCGAGCTCCGACGCCTCGATCCAGCCCCTGCTGGCGGAGCCGCTCAGCGCGGACCGCGCGGTCGAGATCGGCCTGCGCAACAACCGTGATCTGCTCGCCACTCTCGAGAGTCTCGGCATCGCCCGCGCCGACCTGCTGCAATCGAGGACGATACGAAACCCGGTGTTCGATGACGAGCTGCGATTTCCAGGAGTCCCAGCGCGGCCGATCGAATCTGCTCTGATGCAACCGCTTTTCGATCTCCTGCGCCTCCGTGCTCGTCGGGCCGCCGGAGAGGCCGCGTTCCAGGTGACGCAGCTGCAGGTGACAGGGGCGGTGCTCGCCTTTGCCGGCGACGTGCGGAGGGACTTCTACACGGAACAAGCCGCGCGGCAGGTCCTGGCGCGCCAGACGACGATCACCGATACCGCGCGCGCCGCGGCGGAGCTGGCGCAACGGCAGCACGAGGCAGGCAACATCTCAGACCTCGATCTCGAGAGCGAGCAGGCGCGCTACGAAACCGCGAAGCTAGACCTGGCGCGTATGGCGCTCGACGAACTGCAGGCGCGCGAGCGATTGATCGCTGACCTCGGCTTGGTTGATCCCCGCACCCCCTTGGATCTCCCGTCAGAGCTCCCGCCCATGGCACAAGAAGATCCGGCCACGACAGACCTCCAACCAGCTCTGGCCGGGCGCCTCGATCTGAAGCTGGCAAGGGCCCAATTGGAGACTGCGCGCCGCAACCTGCCCCTGGCGCGCAGCGACGTGTTTGCAGGCCTCGCGGTGGGGGTCCACCAGGATCGTGAGACGGATGGCAAGTGGACCGCCGGTCCAGGAGTGGCGCTGCCAATTCCCATCTTCGACACCGGCCGCGCTCGGCGCGCACGGGCGCTGGCGCTGATCCGGCAGGCCGAGCAGCGGCTGTACGCGCTGGACCTCGCCGGGCGCTCCGCCGCGCGCACCGCTGCCGAGCGGCTGCGCGAGGCCCGCGCTCGCGCCGAGTACCTACACGACACCGTGGTGCCTCGCCGCCAGCGCATCCTTTCCCTCCTGCAGCTCGAGAACAACGCCATGCTGCGCGGGATCTTCGACCTGATCCGCGCGCGGCAGAACTACGACGACGCAACGCGCGAGCAGGTGCTCGCCCTGCGCGATTACTGGGTGGCGCGCACGGACCTGCAGGCCGCGCTGACCGGAGTGCGGGGCTTCTCCGTTCGCCCCTGAGCCGCCACCTCGGAGCCGCCTCTTCCAGCCGCGCGACCAGCCGCAGAGCAAGGAGAACGAATGATCACCCGACGCAACGTCCTCTTCACCAGCATCGCTTCCCTCGTGGGGGCGGCCCTCGGCCGCCGAGCGGCGGTCGGGGGAGGCGGCGAGAGCGCGGCCACGCCCCCGCCTGCGCCTTCGCGCGCCGGCGCCTACGTCCCCGTCGTGACGCCGAACGGCAGCACGCTACCCTGGAAGTGGGAAGACGGCCGCAAGACCTTCCACCTGGTCGCGGAGCCGGTAGTGCGGGAGTTCGCTCCCGGCTTGAAGGTCAACGCCTGGGGCTACAACGGCCAGACGCCGGGACCGACGATCGAGGCCGTCGAAGGCGACCGCATCCGCATCTACGTCGAGAACCGCCTCCCGGAGCCCACCTCGGTCCACTGGCATGGGGTGCTGCTCCCCAACGGCATGGACGGCGTGGCGGGTCTGAACCAGGCGCGCATCGAGCCCGGTCAGACCTTCGTCTACGACTACGACGTGCGCCAGCACGGCACCAGCATGTACCACCCGCACTTCGACGAGATGGTGCAGCAGTCGCTGGGCATGATGGGCTTCCTGATCTTCCACCCCCGGCGCCCGCCACGGCGCGTCGACCGCGACTTCGCGATCTTCCTCAACGAGTGGTTCGTGAAGCCGGGCACCTCGACACCCGACCCGACGGTAATGCTCGACTTCAACGTCTTTACCTTCAACAGCCGGGTCTTCCCTGGGACCGAGCCGCTGATCGTCCGCCGCGGTGACCGAGTGCGGCTGCGTATCGCCAACATCAGCATGGACTCGCACCCGATCCACGTCCACGGCCACCATTTCCGCTGGACCGGCACCGACGCCGGTCCGCTGCCACAGACGGCGTGGATTCCCGAGACCAGCATCAACGTGCCCCCTGGCACCACGCGCGACATCGAGTTCATCGCCGACAATCCCGGGGACTGGGCCGTGCACTGTCACAAGGTCCATCACACGATGAACCAGATGGGGCACAACCTGCCGATCCTTCTCGGTACCGACACCAGTGGCATCGATCAGAAGCTCGAGCAGCTCGCGCCCGGCAGCATGACCATGGGGCAGACCGGCATGGGCGACATGACGGACATGGGCAAGCCGCGCAACACATTGCTCATGGGCGGTGGCGACGGGCCATTCGGGCAAATCTTCATGGGCGGCATGTTCACCATTCTGAAGATTCGAGAGGGGCTGCGAAGCTACGACGAGGATCCCGGCTGGTACCACCACCCACCGGGCACGTTGGCGACTGCGCTCGGCCAACGGCAAGCGATGGTGACCGGAAGGGCGGCGGGCGGGCCAGCCCTGGCGGCGGCCGGTCCGGCGGGGATCTTCGATGCGGTTCGTCTCACCGCGTGCGGCGCCGCGCGGCCGGGGAGGTGAGCTGTGCACCGACCCGTGAAGTTGGTCGCTCTCGCCCTCGGCATCGTCGCGGTGACCGGGACCGCGGTTCTGCTGAGCACTCTGCGCTATGGTTTTAGCACCCATGACGAGCCGACCAGGGTGGAGGCCTTTGCCGCCCGCGGTATCCGGCACTGGTCGGTGCCTGCCGATCTGCGCGCGGCCAAGAACCCAATTCGGTTGACGCCCGCCGTGCTGTCCGACGCCCAGGCGCACTGGGCTGACCACTGCGCCTCCTGCCACGGCAACGACGGCAAGGGCAAGACTGCGATCGGGCAGCACCTCTACCCGCGGGCGCCGGACATGACGCTCGCGGAGACGCAAGAGCTCTCCGACGGAGAGCTCTTCTCGGCGATCGAAAACGGCATTCGCCTGACCGGCATGCCGGGATGGGGCGACGGTAGTGCCGACTCCGGCTACGGCAGCTGGGCGCTGGTGCACCTCATCCGACGGCTACCGCATATCACCCAGCAGGAGCTCGACGAGATGAAGCTCTTCAATCCCGTGAGCCCCGAGGAGCTCAAAGAACAGGAAGAGGAGAAGCGCTTTCTGGAGGGCGCGGGCGCGCCCTCGAAACCACACGAAGGTCATCACTGACCAAGCAAGGAGGTAGATTCCGTGAAAAGCCTAATGACCGCGACCGCCTTCGTCCTGCTCAGTCTCATTCCGGCGCTGGCTCTTGCCCACGGGGGGGGCCACGTCATGGGCACGGTGACGGCTGTCCAGGCCGACCACTTCGACGTGAAGACCGCCGACGGCAAGGTCGTCTCGGTGCCGATCACCAAGGACACGAAGTACTTCAGAGGCCACAACGATCCTGCAACGGCTGCTGACGTGAAGGTTGATGTTCGCGTCGCGGTCCACCTCGGCAAGGACAAGACTGCGGAAGAAGTGCATCTTGCGCCGAAGTGAAACGAGCCGCCCCTTCGGCGGATGTCGAAGCTGTCCCGACGGGCGAAAGCGAACGAGGCGCCGGCGGTAGGACATCACCGTGCTCGTCTTCGACATCGCGCCGTCCCGGAAGGCCCAGGCTCAAGCCACGGATCTCCGCTGGCGGCTCCAAAGCTCGAAATTGCCAATTACCGCCGCGAGTACGAACGGCGGCCTACGAAGCTCGAGACCGGAGGATGCACTGAAGAGGATGCACTGAAGCGGATGGCCCGGTTCGGGGTGATCCCCGCGTACTGCCCAGAGCCGCGAGGGAGCCGCCGATGGCTCCGGTCCTGGAACCTGCCCAAAATTTCGGAGGAGGTCTCGTGAAACTGGTCGTCCCGAAGGCTGCTCTCGTTGTTGTCGTCCTTGCCACAGCGGTGGCGCCCGTCCCAGTTCGAGCGACTGAATCACCGGTTCAGGCAGCGGAGGATCCACTACTGGCGTCGCTCATCGAAGAGGGTCTCGCGCAGAACCCTGGGGTGATTGCCGCGAGAGAAGGCCTGACAGCGGCCCGATCTCGACCCGATCAGGCGCGCTCGCTTGCCAACCCCATGTTATCTCTTAACTACACGAATGACGGTTGGTCACCGAGTCTTGGATCTCAAAGCATGACGACGCTGGCCTTCATGGGCAGTCAGGACCTTCCGTATCCGGGGAAGCGACAGTTGCGCGGTGACATTGCGTCCCGTGAAGCCGAGCAGTCGGAGCAGCAACTGCAGCGTGTGAGGCTCGCCATTGCGGCGAACATCAAACGCGCCTACTACGGGCTCATCCTTGGTCGCGAGCTCCTGGACGTGACCCGAGACCAGGCAGAGATCTGGACGCAGACCGAGGCCATCGCTCGGGGACGGTACGCCCTCGGCCAAGGGGCGCAGCAGGACGTACTGCGGGTGCAGATCGAGGTCACCCGGATCGAGGAGCTCCGAGCCGAGCAGCAAGCGGAGGTGGAGATCCGCCTTGCCGAGCTCAACCGGCTACTCAATCGACCTGTGTCAACGCCCCAGGAAGCGCCCGCATCCCTGACCCTGAGGCCCGTGACGGAGAGACTGGACGAGCTGGTTCGGCGTCTGGGCGGCATCAGTCCCGAGGCCAAGAGTGCGGGAGTGGGCATCGCCAAGGCAGGGCTCAGCGTGGCCCTGGCACGAAAGGAGTTCAAGCCCGACTTCAGCGTGCAGGCAGGGTATATGAATCGCGGAGGCCTCGATCCAATGTGGCAGGCCGGGGTCGGTGTGTCGGTTCCCCTCTACCGCAGGAGGCTTGCGAGCGGCTTGGCCGAAGCGGAGGCGCAGCTCAGGGCCAGCGAGCGCCTAGCCGAGGCAGTCAAGCTGCAGCTAAGATTCCGCACGCAAGAGCGTTTCGCGCAGCTCCAGGCAGAGGAGCGCATTGCAGAGTTCTATGGGCAAGGGGTCGTCCCACAGGATCAAATGTCCGTTGAGGCCGCTGTGGCCAACTACCAGACCGGAAAAGTGCCCTTCATAGCCGTTCTCGAGGCCGTGACCACCCTCTACAACGATCGGGCGAGGTATCTCCGCGTTGTGGCGAGCCACGAGAGCACCCGCGCGAGCCTCGAGGAAGGCAGCCTCGAGGGCACCTCGCAGATGACGTCTGTTGGGGCGGGGGGAATGCAACCGGTCGGTGCTAGCGCGCCCGGCATGGCCACCGGGGCAACCGCAGGCGGCGCCTCGATGGGAGGAGCAGGCTCCACGGGGAATCGCTGATGACTCACGATAACCGTCCGTCCCGATCAGGCGCGAGCTCCTCATCAAGCGCGTCACGTCTGATTCCATACGCGCTGACTGCGGTAGTGTCGATCGGCGTGGGCATCGCCATCGCATTCATCTGGTTTCGATCAGTGAAGCCATCCACACCGACCGCACAAGGCGCCGCCAGTGGCCTTTCCAGCAGGCCCAAGATGGAGCAGAGCTCCGCGAGCAAGCGCCGGCCGGCCGGAGGCGCAAAAGCAGTATACATCTCTCCGCAGCGGCAGCAGCTCATCGGTGTCCGCACGGCAGCGATCGGGCAACGGCAGCTGGACACCACGATCCGGACGGTCGGCACGATCGTCTACGACGAGACACGTGTCGCGGAAATCCATACAAGGATTTCCGGGTGGATTGACCGGGTCTACGTCGACTCCGTCGGGAAACCGGTCCGTCGCAATGAGCCGCTCTTCACGGTATACAGCCCCGAGCTGGTGTCGACGGAGAACGAATTCCTCCTCGCCTTGAAGAGCAAGACCCAACTCGAGGGGAGCAGCGTGCCGGCGACCCGAGCCGCTGCCGAGTCGCTCCTCGCAGCCGCCCACGATCGGCTGAGGTTGTGGGACATTCCCGAGGAGCACATCAAGGAGCTGGAACAAACGGGGCGGGTTGTAAGGGCCTTGATGCTCCACTCTCCGTTTGCCGGCGTCGTCCTGGAACGGAAGGCCTTTCCGGGTCAGTACGTCACTCCGGAAATGGCCCTCTTCAGGATCGCGGACCTTTCGAGGATTTGGGTCCTGGGCAGCGTATTCGAGTACGAGTTACCCCTTGTCAAGGTGGGGCAGGACGCAGAGATCAGGTTCCCATACGGCGAGGCGACTTCGACGCTCAGGGGAAAGATCACCTTCATCTACCCGGACATCGACCCGCAGACGCGACGCGCACGGGTCCGAGCGGAGTTCCCGAACCCTCAATTGAGGCTCAAGCCCGAGACGTACGTGACCGTCCTGATCCGCACCGGCGGGGGCCACGAGTTGGCGATTCCGAAGGAAGCCGTCATCGACACCGGTGCGAAACGGTACGCACTCTTGGCCCTGCCGAGCGGCTACTTCGAACCGCGCGAGATCCAGGTGGGCGAACAGTCCAACGAATTCTACCGGCTCATCGGTGGTCTCAAGGAAGGCGACCGGATCGTGACATCATCCCAGTTTCTCGTGGACTCCGAGAGCAACCTAAAGGCTGCGATGCAATCGATGGCCGCCATGCCCGGGATGGACGTGAAACCGGCTGGAGGAGATATGAAGGGGATGGACATGCCCGCCCAGCCGCCGCCGACGCCCAACCCCGAACGGTGACGGAGGACACGTGATCGAGAGACTGATCGCCTTCAGCGCCCGCAACGCCTTCATCGTCGTTCTCCTGATCGTCGGCATCGTGGGAGGCGGGGTATGGGCGATCAAGCTGACTCCGATCGATGCCATCCCGGATCTCTCGGACGTTCAAGTGATCGTCTCGGCGGACTGGGAGGGTCGTAGCCCCAACCTGGTCGAGGATCAGGTCGTGTATCCGATCGTGACCGCCCTCATCTCGGCGCCGAAAGTCAAGGTTGTCCGCGGTTTCTCCTACTTCGATGTGGGCTTCGTCTACGTGGTTTTCGAGGATGGCACTGATCCTTATTGGGCAAGGACCCGGGTGCTGGAATACCTGAACGGCCTGCAGGGGCGCCTGCCTGCCGGTGTTCAGCCAGTTCTGGGCCCGGACGCCTCGGGCGTGGGCTGGGGCTTCGAGTACGCCCTCGTCGACCGGAGCGGTAAGTCCGATCTCGCGCGTCTCCGGACGCTCAATGACTGGTATGTACAGTACTGGGTCCGCAGTATCAAGGGCGTAGCCGAAGTCGCTCCGGTTGGCGGCTATGTGAAGCAGTATCAGATCGAGATCGACCCTAACGCGCTGCTGTCCTACAACCTTCCGCTGGACCGCGTGGTGGACGCCGTCCGCAAGAGCAACAACGACGTCGGGGGCCGCGTGGTCGAGTGGACAGGGCGCGAGTACATGGTCCGAGGCCGCGGCTACATCGGGAGCGTGGCCGACCTCGAGAGCGTCAGCCTCGGTGCGAAGCCTGACGGGACACCGATCTTGGTCAAGAACGTCGCGCGCGTCCATATCGGTTCCGACATGCGGCGGGGCGTCGCCGACCTGAACGGCGAAGGGGACGTCGCCGGCGGGATCGTGGTGATCCGCTCCGGGGTGGACACTTACGGCGTCATCCAGGACATCAAGAAAGCCGTCAAGGAGAAGATCCAACCGGCCCTCCCCAAGGGCGTCGAGTTCGTAACGACCTACGACCGCTCGGATCTCATCGGGCGGTCCATCGCAAATCTCAAAGGGAAACTGATCGAGGAAATGATCATCGTTTCCCTGGTGTGCATCGTGTTTCTCTGGCACTTCCGGAGCGCCCTTGTGGCGATCCTCACGTTGCCCCTCTCGATCCTCCTGTCCTTCATGGCCATGCGTTATTTCAACGTGGGCTCGAACATCATGAGTTTGGGCGGAATAGCTATCGCCATTGGCGCCATGATCGATGCAGCGATCATCATGATCGAAAATGCGCATAAGCACATTGAGCACGCCGCGCCTGAGAGGCCGCGGCGCGA
The DNA here is from genome assembly GCA_035544875.1 of Thermoanaerobaculia bacterium. Taxonomy (GTDB): domain Bacteria; phylum Acidobacteriota; class Thermoanaerobaculia; order Multivoradales; family UBA5704; genus JASLEW01. Next base: position 16,851 of record DASZZP010000097.1, read on the forward strand.
CGTTCTGATCGAGGCCGCACAGGAAGTGGGCCGGCCGCTGTTCTTCTCGCTGCTGATCATCACGGTGTCGTTCTTGCCCATCTTCACGCTGGAAGCGCAGGAGGGCCGGCTTTTCAAGCCACTGGCCTTCACCAAGACCTTTTCGATGGGCTTCGCGGCGCTCACATCCGTGCTGGTGGTCCCATTTCTCATGGTCCTCTTCATCCGGGGAAGGATCGCTCCGGAGGAGAAGAACCCGGTCAACCGGTTTCTCATCTGGGCATACCACCCCTTCGTGCGTTTCGTGCTCCGGCATCGGATCTTGACGCTCTGTGCCGGAGCCCTTCTCATGGCGAGCACGGTTCTAGTGTTTCTGAGACTCGGATCGGAGTTCATGCCGCCGCTCTACGAGGGGTCGCTGCTCTACATGCCGATCACCCTGCCGGGAGCCTCGATCCAGACCGCCCAGCAGATCCTGACCACACAGGACAAGATCATCAAGCAGGTGCCCGAGGTCGCATCGGTCTTCGGCAAGGCTGGCCGCGCACTCTCAGCGACGGACCCGGCGCCTCCCGAGATGATCGAGACGGTCATCAACCTGAAGCCCGAGAAGGATTGGCGGCCGGGCATGACCGCCGCGACACTCGAGGCCGAGCTGGACAGGCTCGTCCGCCTCCCCGGCGTCGCCAACGCGTGGACGATGCCGATCAAGGCGCGAGTGGACATGCTCTCGACAGGAATCCGGACGCCAGTCGGGGTGAAGATCTTCGGGCCCACGCTCGAGAAGATCAATGACATCGGATCGCAAATCGAGGGCGCTCTCGGCGGCGTAAGGGGCACCCGCAACGTCTTCGCGGAGCGCGTCACGGGCGGGTACTACATCGACTTCAAGATCAGGCGAGAGGACATCGCAAGGTATGGCCTAACCGTTCAGGACGTGCAGATGGTGATCGAGTCGGCCATCGGTGGCACCAACATCACCACGACCATCGAAGGGCGGGAACGCTACCCGGTAAACGTACGCTACCAAAGCTACTACCGGACCGATGTAAACACGCTCAAGCGGACGCTCATCGCCACGCCCGGAGGTGCGCAGATCCCTATCGCGCAGGTGGCCGACATCGAGCTGACCACTGGCCCCACCGTCATTCGGACCGAGCAGGCCCAGCTACTCGGTTACGTCTACGTGGACGTCGCGGACCGCGACATCGGGAGCTACGTCGACGAGGCGAAGCGGGTGGTCAGCCAGATGGTGAAGCTGCCCGAGGGGTACTCCCTGGAATGGAGCGGTCAGTACGAGTACATGCTCCGGGCGAAGGAGCGTCTCAAGCTCGTGATCCCAGTGACCTTGCTGCTCGTCGTCGTGCTGCTCTATTTCAGCACAGGAAATGTCGCCAAGATTGCGATCGTGCTCTTGGCCGTGCCCTTTTCGCTGGTCGGAGCGTTCTGGCTCATCTGGATGCTCGGCTACAACCTGAGCGTGGCTGTCTGGGTCGGCATCATCGCGCTTGCTGGCGTCGACGCAGAAACGGGAGTGGTGATGCTCCTCTACCTCGACAATGCCTACGATCGATTCAAGGCGGCAGGCCGGATGAACAGTCTTGAAGATCTGCAGGAAGCCGTCGAGGACGGGGCCGTCAAGCGAATTCGGCCAAAGATGATGACGGTGATGGCGATCCTCCTGGGCCTCTTGCCGATCATGTGGAGTCACGGTGCGGGATCGGACGTGATGAAGAGAATCGCCGCGCCGATGGTCGGTGGCGTCGTCACCTCCTTCGCGCTCGAGCTCCTGATCTACCCGGTGATCTTCACGCTGTGGAGGTGGTACGGGGAGGTGCGGCATAAGGCGGCTGCCAAATAGGCCTTGCCGGATGGGAGAATACCTCGGAAACGAAGAGGGACTCGGCGTGGTGAGCGCGACCATTCCATCATGAGGACGGGAGGGAAGGCCATGAGGCCGGACCGCGGGATCATCATCGTCACCGGCTCCAACGGACGGATCGGCGACGCCGTGATGCGACGGTTCGCCGGGCGCTTCGAGGACGTCGTCGGGTTCGACTCCAAGGCGCCCGAGCCGCCGCCGCCGGGCTGCGTGTATGTCTCCGTCGACATCACCTCCGACGAGAGCGTGCGGGACGGGCTCGGCACCATCCGCGAGCATCACGGGGCGCACGTCGCCTCGGTGATCCATCTCGCCGCGTACTACGACTTCTTCGGCAGGCCGAGCCCACAGTACGAGGAGATCACCGTCCGCGGCACGGGCCGCCTCCTGCACGGGCTGCGGGAGCTCAGCTTCCGGGTGGAGCAGTTCGTCTTCTCAAGCACGATGCTCGTGCATCGGCCGGGGGAGCCGGGCGAGTTCCTCACGGAAGACTGGCCGCTCGAGCCGACCTGGGCGTATCCGGCGTCGAAGGTGCGGACCGAACAGCTCATCCACGACGAGCGCGGCGACATCCCGGCCGTGCTGTTGCGCATCTCTGGCGTCTACGACGACCGGTGCCACTCGATCCCGCTGGCGCACCAGATCCAGCGCATCAACGAGCGTGACCTCACCAGCCGGCTCTACTCCGGCTCGACTGCCCATGGCCAGGCCTTCATGCACATGGATGACCTGGTCGACGCCATCGAGCGCGTGGTGGAGCGCCGGGCCACCCTTCCGCCGGAGCTCGCGCTCCTCCTCGGCGAGCCGGAGGCGCTCAGCTACGACGAGCTGCAGCACACCATCGCGCGCCTGATCCGCGGCGCCGGCAAGGAGACCATCGCGATCCCCTCCGCGATGGCGCCCCTCGCAAAGTTGGGCGCCTGGGTGCTGGACCACGTTCCCGGACAGGAAGGTTTCGTCAAGCCGTGGATGATCGACCGCGCGAACGACCACTATGCGCTCGACATCACCCGCGCCCGCACCCTGCTCGGATGGGAGCCGAAGCGCTCGCTGCGCGAGACGCTGCCAAAAATGGTGGCGGCGCTGAAGACCGATCCGGTCGGCTGGTACCGCGAGAACGAGATGGCACCTCCGTCCAAGCTCGAGAAGCCGGTCGGGAAGTCCGAGGCGCCGGCCGCGGGGTCGCCGCGGGAGCGGCCCCCCGGGCCGCGAACGGAGCACGTCCACGAGTCACCCGGGGCGCCAAGTCTCGTGAGCCCCGAGCCCACGCGCCACGCCGGCCAGCCGCCGCCGCACCCACACCATCGGGCCCTGATGCCGCCTGGCGCCGGGATGCAGCCGCACAAGACCGCGGCGGCGGCTCCCGGCGATCCGACAATGGCGCACGCTCAGGGCGCGCCCTGGGCGCACTTTGCCAACATGACGTTGGGCCTGTGGCTCATCTCCAGCGCATTCGCGCTCGGGTACGGCAGCACGGCGCTCCCGAGCGGCGAGCTCTGATTGAAGAAGCGGGCGATGAAGCCGTCGAGCACGTCGGAGATCCCCGCAAGTGAGCGACGTCGCGGGCGGCACGCTCGTCATCCTGCTCGCCGCGCTCTCGCTCTCGCGCCGGCCGTTCTGGAGGCTGTGGGCGCCGTGGGCGAACTCCCGCCGGGTTCCTGACCTCGATGTTGACCCCGGCGCGCCGGGCGATCTGCCCAACCTTCATCAATACGAGTCTAATCCCTGTACTCGGGTACGGAGTCCAAGGCTGCCGGGTCGTGGTCCGGAGGTCGCGGTCGCTCAAGCCTTCGGACGACCAACGGCCGCGGGTTGACTCGGCACACGGGTACTGGGTTTATCCTGATGCAGTCGGCGCGGGAGTGGATGCGGCGGGCGGCGAGCCCGCTCGAGGCCCCCGGCCAGGAAGGAGTCGGTTGATGGACGACCCAAAACCCACCCCCCGGCGAGGCTCGGCGACTCCCCGGCTTGGGATTCTGGGGGGTGGCGCGATGGCAGCGGCCGCCGGCTATGCGCTGGCGACCCTCTGCTGCCTGCCGTTCGCCGCCGGCGCGCTGGGCGTGGCGCTGGCCGCCAACGGGGCATTTCTTGCGCCGTACAGACTCTACCTTGGCGGGCTGGCGCTTCTGCTCCTGGCGCCGGCGTTCTTCCGGTCCTATCGTGGACGCTCAAGCTCGGCCGGAGATGGGGCGCCCGACGCCCGTCGGTGGAGACTCTGGCTGGTGAGCCTGGGGGTCGCCGCATTGCTCCTGGCGCCATTGTGGACTCCCCTTGTGACGAGTGCCGTCGGCGGCAGAGCGCCGTCGCGCGGCGGCCCGCTCCAGAATCTCGGCAGCATCGAGGAGCTGAAATCCGCCTTCAATCGCGAGGCCGGCCGTCCGCGGCTCATTCTCCTTCTCTCACCGACGTGACCCGCCTGCGTCGGCGGCGCCAGGTGGGTGCAGACGGAGATTCTCGACCGCAGTCCAAAGGCCGAGCTGCGTGTTTTTGCGGTGTGGTTCTCGGTGCTGCCGGGCGACGCGCGGGAGCGTTGGCTCCCGGCTATTCTCGCCGACCCCAGGGTCGTCAACTACTGGGATGCCAGCGGCGACGTGGGACGTTGGTTCTCGCGCCACGTGACGCGGCGCCCCGACGCCGATTTCGAATGGGACGCCTATTTCCTCTACCCGCGGGAAGCGAGGTGGGAAGCGGTGCCCGCGCCTCTCGCCAGCTGGGGAACTACCGTGTTGGCGAGCCGTGACGAGCTGGGCGCGCGGGCTCTTCCTCTCCTCGGCGCCCCAGCAAGCGCGCCAGCAGGCCCGCGCCGAGACTGACCCCCTCTCATTCTAGCCCCCACCGGCGGTGCCGATCCCGAGGGATGAAACGGCGCTGCGATGTGGCGGAGGAGGCCTACTCGAAGCATCGATCGGATCGCCCCCCGCAACCCCCGCGAGTCCCCTTCCCGGTTGTCGGAAGCCGCCGGGTCCCTGCCCGCCGGGGGGAAAGGGGACGCCCCCTCCCCTGGCGCACGGACCTGTTTCGCTCCAGCGGCTGAAGCGCGAGTCGACCTCCGGGAGGCCGCCGCCAGCAGAGCTTCGCGCTTGAGCCGGCGTCGCAGGGCGGGCTCAAGTCCTCAATACAACAGGCGTAACGCTTTCGCCGTTGTGGCGCCTGTGTGGCTGAAGGAACACGAAAGGAGGTTGGACATGCCCTCAAGCAAGGTCTCGAACGGAATGAGGCGCCTCGCGCTCACGGGTCTCGTGGTGCTCGCGGGGTGCGCAGTCGACAAGGTAGCGGTCAGCGGCGGCGGCGGCGCCGAGGACGGTGTCCTGGTCAACGGCACGGCGTCGGGGACCGCCCACATCTACGACCGCTTCACAGGGCCGGACGGCTCCGCCATCACGGTAGGGTCTTACGATTCACCCCCCGGCGAGGTGATCGCCTACACCCAGGACCATGCCCCGACCATCAACTCGCCGGTGACGTGGACGGCGGGCAGCGACTCGATCAACTTCGCCTACGACCCGACGTTCCGGGTCAAGTTCAAGATCTGGGTGGTGCAGGGACCGTTCGCCGACGGCCAGACCAAGGCCATCAACGCTTGCATCCGCACCTCGCAGATCTGGCACGACGAGAGGCAGGGGACCGGTTTCAGCGCCTTCGACATCAGCGATGCGACCGCCAGTACCAACGCCGCGAACTACACCGCCTTCGACTGCAGCAAGGCGGCCGCAATGAAGACTGATGTCGGATTCGACACGGGTGCCGTCAACGTCTACTGGGTCAACACCGTCGACTTCGGCCAAGGGGCCGCTACGAGCAACGGTGTTTGGTGCGGCGGCGACAGGGTCGTGGCAATGGGTTGGAGTGTGCTGGATCATCTGTTCTCGCACGAGATCGGCCACTCTTTCAGCCTTGAGCACGTGAACAGCCTGACCACCTTCTTCGACACCACCAACGTGATGCACAACGCGAGCAACGACCGCCGGTTCCTGACCGAGGGGCAGACCTTTCGGGCGGTCGTCAACAGCGGCTCGGTAGTGAACTCGCTCGGCGGCCGCGGCGGCCCGCAACGCAACTGCACCAACTCGACCTCGACCAACGATCCGGCGTGCCCCGCGGTCCAGAAGCGCATCTGGGCGGATGGTCCGTCCTGGCCGCCCAACTAACCCTGGCGCTGTATCGATCCAGAGAGGAGTATGATCATGCGCAAGACCATGTGGGCAGTGTTGATCGCGGCGGCTCTCGCCGCCGCCACGTCGAACGGGCAGACCCAGCAGCAGCCGGTGAAAGCGGACCGCGCGGAGGTCGACCGCGCTTTTCGGGCTCTCGATGCGCAGAGCCGCGAGATCGTGGAAACCTATCTCCGCACCGACTGCGAGATCGGCGAGGTCGGCGTCAACCTGAAGGCGCTGGTCGCGCTCGGCGACCGGGTCAAGGACTACTTGACCGCGGTGGAGCGCCAGGGTCCGCCCTCGCCGGTGGTGGACCAGTTCTCGCAGGGGCTCGCGGAGTCGTGGAAGGCGCGCCAGAGCTTCCTGGAAACCAAAGAAGCGCGAGCGCTCGGCGAGAAGTTGTTTGCCATGATGCGGGCCATTACCCGCGAGAAGTACGAGAAGGACCAGCAAGCGGGCCTGCAAGCGAAGTACCGCGAGCGGGCGAGCCTCGGCCTGCGAGCTCTGGCCAACCCAGGGAAGACTTACCGCTGAGCGTCCGGGATGGGACGGCGCGGCCTGGGCTCGCGGCGGCCGACCTTTTCCATGCGCACCAAAGAGAGGCGGTCGCTAAGGCCGCCTCTCCCAAGTGCTGCGCGCCTCTTTCGCACGCTCCGGCGTCCTCGTGACGAGGCGGCGACCGATCGAGCGAGTCGCGCCGGCTGCCGAGCCCAAACAGCCGCTGGGCGCCCAGGGCCAACCCGCGGCCTGCTGGCTGCCGGAGGTCGCGGTCCCTGGGCCTATACTCCCTCTCGTGGACCTCGCACGAGGACGACTTGTCCGCCGCGGCGTTGGGCTCACGTATGTGAGTCTGGGCTTCAATAGCCTGGAGATGGTCGTGGCCCTGATCGCCGGCCTCGCGGCGGGAAGCGTGGCGCTCCTGGGCTTCGGCGTGGACAGCGGCATCGAGCTAACGGCGGGATGCGCGGCCTTGTGGCGGCTGCGCGCCGATCACGGCGCCGGGCGAGAGCGAGTCGAAGCGAGGAGCCTTCGCCTGATCGGCTCTTGTTTTCTCTTGCTCGCCGCCTTTGTCGCCTACGACGCCGCCCACGCGCTGGTCGCCCGCGAGCGCCCGGCGGCGAGTGTCCCCGGAATCGTGCTCGCGATCGCGTCGCTGATCGGGATGCCAGTGTTGGCTCGCGCCAAGCGGCGGGTCGCCGTAGGAATGCGGAGCGGAGCGCTGGCCGCCGACGCCCAACAGACGGCGCTCTGCGCATATCTGTCGGCCATTCTGCTCGGCGGCCTGCTGCTCAACGCCGGCCTCGGCTGGTGGTGGGCGGATCCGTTGGCGGCGCTGATCATGGTGCCGATCATCGCGCGGGAGGGCGTTGAAGGGCTGCGCGGACGCTCGTCATGCGCCGACGACTGCTGCTAACCAGCTCGAGCAGCGCGATCCAACTGTTCGTCGTCTTCCTTGCCGATAAGGTGCGCCGAGGGTCTTGCCCTCCCGAGCTTCTATGCCTGGATGGGGCGGCCTACCGAAGCCGCGGACCGATTGAAGTGAACCAAGAGGGAGTTGACATGATAGGGATAGGGGGATACCCTATTGTGGAGGGAGGACGAGACCGTGACCAAGCAGGCGAGCCCACGCCTCATGACAATCCAGGAAACACGCAAGGAAGAGCTGTTCCGGCGCCTCGGCCGCATCGGCGGCCAGATCGAGGGGCTTCGCCGGATGATCGAGGACGGGCGCTACTGCATCGAGATCCTCAATCAGGCGGCGAGCGCGCAGGAGGCGCTGCGCGGGTTCAGCCGGGCGGTGATGCGCAACTACCTGGAGTCGTGCGCCACCTCGGCGCTGCGGACGGCAGATCCAGCCGAAGCCGACCGCATCTATGACGAGATCCTCGACCAGCTCTACAAGCACGCGAGGTGAGGGATGGCGCTGCAGAGGCTGGCTCACTGGTTTGGTTCCGGCGGCGGTCTCCTGGCGCTGCTTGCGCCCAAGGGGCTCTGCCCGATCTGCGTTGCGGCGGCGGGCGGATTGCTCTCCTCGGTGGGTCTCGGCTTCCTGGCGGTCGATGGCGTCATCCGGTGGGTTCTGGCCGCACTGCTGGCCGTCGGGCTCACCGGCCTCTACGTTGCCGCAAGGCACCACCGGCGCTGGTGGATCTTTGCCCTCGGTTCAGGCGCTGCCCTGATCCTCTACGCCGGCTGGTTCTTTGGAATCGGTCCGGCGCTCTACGGCGGCATGGCGCTGCTGGCCAGTGCCTCGCTGCTCAACCTCTGGAGCCAGCGTCAGCCGCGCCAGGCGCTGGTACAGATCGGACAGAAAGGAACTCGATATGACGAAGCGAAAGATTGAAATCTTCAGTGCCGGCTGCCCGGTCTGCGAACAGGCGGTCGCGAGCGTGCAGGCCGCGGCGTGCCCGTCGTGCGAGGTGGAAGTGCGGTCGATGCAGGACCCCGCCGCAGCGGCAGCGGCGCTGGGCTACGGCGTGCGCAGTCTTCCTGCGGTGGTCATCGACGGCCAGCTCGCCAGCTGCTGCCAGGGGCGGGGGCTGGAACTTGACCAGCTGCGCAGCCTCGGGCTCGGTCAACCGTAGCACTCATGGCTCCTCTTTGCTGGCGCCTGGCAGACCGGCAAGGTCTGCCGGCTGACCGCGGCCCGGCAATGCCACTGGGATCGGCCCTCTACCCGCCCTGTGCCGCTGGCGGCCGCCGGCAAGGCCGAAATTCGGTATTGCGCGTATCATGGCTATCATGAGGCGATCGGCCGCGCCCTTCCGTTGCCTGTTGACGGTTCTCCTGGTGAGCAGCCTGCTCCTGCTGCTCGGCGCCCCCGTCTGTGATTCCGACAGCTGCCCGATGAGCAAGTCGGAGCGCGTGACCTGCCGAGCGATGGGGCTGGACTGCTGCCAGGCCAAAGGGGGAGCGGTCTCCCATTCCTCCCTGCATGCCCCGGTTCTCGCGCCGGCGACCGCACCCGGCAGCGCCCCGACCCTTGGCGGCAACGGCCAAGGGTCAGCGCTAGCAAGCCCTTCTCTGCCTGGCGCCGCGCCTGCCGTGCTCCAAGGCGTGGGCCTCTTCACGCTCCTCGCCGTCTTCCGTATCTAGCTCGTCCCTCCCAAGGAAAAGTGTGCCCGGCCGGTTCCCACGGGGGCCGTTCCTGACTCTTCCTCTGGAGGACTCATGTTCACTAAGCCCTTTGTTTCGTTGATTCTGGTCATCTTCCTGGCCGCCTCCGCGAGGGCCCGACAGGAAGCGAATCCGAGCCCTGGTATCGCCGAAGCCGGGGAGCCGTTTGCCGGCGCGGCGCAGCTGGACCGCCGAGCGCTGCTCGAAGAGGTGGCGCGGCGCAATCCCACGCTCGAAGCGGCTCGCTTGGCCTGGCAGGCGGCCGCCGCCAGGCCTCTTCAGGAGAGGGCGCTGCCCGACCCGATGCTGTCCTATGGGGCCGCTCCGCTGAGCATCGCGGGAAGCGGTCTGCGCTTCGGACAGGAGCTCGATCTGAGCCAGGAGCTCGTGCTTCCGGGTCGGCGCCGGCTGCGCGGAAATCGGGCTGAAGCCGAGGCCCGCGGCGCCGCGGCGGACTACCGCGCAACGCTCCTGGACCTCATCACTGCGGCGTCGCTGCTCTACGACGACGACTACCTGGTAGGCCGCAGCCTCGGAATCGTCGCGCAGCACCGCGCCCTCCTCGCCGAGCTGCAACGGGCCGCAGCGGGGCGCTACGCCGCGGGGCTCACGCCGCAGCAGGACCCGATCCAGGCCGAGCTCGAGGGCGCGAAGATGCTCCATCGCCAGGTCGAGCTGGAGGCCGAACGTGAGGTGATCGTCAGCCGTCTCGATGCGCTCTTGCACCTGCCCGCCGATCACGCGCTGCCGCCTCCGGGTCCAGAAACGCCGTTACCCGAGCCTGCAGAGCTGGAGCTGGGTGCGCTGTTCGACGCCGCGCTGGCGCAACGGCCCGACCTCGCAGCGCGAACGGCCGAGGTCGAGGCCCAGCGCGCCACGCTCGCCCTGGCAGAGCTCGCGGGGAGGCCTGACCTGTCGCTGCGCGGCTCCTACGACTCGATGTGGAATGAGAAGGGCTACCGGTGGATGGCGGGAGTCGCCGTCAACCTGCCGGTGTGGCACGACCGTCTGGCCAGCCAGCTGGCCGAGGCGGCGGCGCGCCTGGGGCGGGCGCAGTCCGAGCTCGCGGCGGCCGAAGACCGCATCCGCGCCGATGTCCGTCGCGCGGCGGTCGAGCTGCAAGAGGCTCACCATCTGCTCGCGATCTTCGCCAGCCGGCTGCTGCCCGCGGCGCGCGACCAGGTCAAGGCGGCGCGGTCGGGTTTCGAGACCGGACGCGCCAGCTTCCTGGGCGTGATCGATGCGGAACGGAGCCTGCGCGACGTCGAGCTCGGCCGGGAGCAGGCCGTCGCCGACCTCTATCGCAAGCAGGCCGAGCTCGATCGCGCGGTGGGGCGGCTGCCGGCCGGGCTCCCGGCCACCCTCCTGGAGCTCACAGCGCAGGGCGCGCCGCCGGCCGCGCCGCCACGTCCGAACCGCAGCAACGAAGGAGGCTCACGATGACCCCTCGCGATCCCGCGCGGCGGCGTTCCGCGCTCATCATCCGCGCCGCGCTCGCCGCGGCGGCGCTCGCCGTCCTCTTCATCTTCCGCGGCCTGATCATCGCCTGGTTCACCGGCCAGCCGGTTGGCGGCGGGACCTCCCGCACTGCCTCCGCGCGCGCCGGCGCTCTGACGATCGACGCGGCTCTCACTCCCGATCCGCCCCACGAGCGGGCCAACGCACTGCTGCTGACGGTCAAGGACGCCGGCGGCAAGCCGGTGGACGACGCCGAGATCAGGGTCGCCTTCGGCATGGCGGCGATGGGCAGCATGCCGGCGATGCACAGCGACGCCAGGGTCCGGCGCGAAGGCGCTGGCCGCTACCGCGCCGAGTTCGATCTGCCGATGGCCGGCACCTGGAACCCCGAGGTGACGATCCGCTCGGCGCGCGGCTCCGCGACCGCTCACTACTCGCTGACCACTGGCAGCAAAGGCCTCAACTCCCTCGACGCAGAGGCCAGCGGCGGGGCTGCGCCGGCGGGCGCGGGCCCCGGGTCTGCGCCGCAGGGTTCGCCGCCGGCGGCGGCGGCGGCGCCAGGGGGCGATATCGGCGATATCGCCTACTACACCTGCTCGATGCACCCCGCGGTCCGCCAGAAGGCGCCCGGCACCTGCCCGATCTGCGACATGAAGCTGATCCGGGTGCGCCGCGACGAGGCGCAGAGCGGCGTCGTGACGCTGGATGACGGCCGGCAGCAGGAGATCGGGCTGCGCACCGGTGTCGTCGTGCGCGGGCCGCTCGCGGACCGGATCACGACCGTCGGGCGGGTCGCCTACGACGAGAGCCGGCTGCACGACGTGAGCGTCAAGTTCGCCGGCTGGATCGGCAAGCTCTACGTCGACCAGACGGGACAGCGGGTACGGAAAGGGCAGATCCTGTTCACGCTCTACAGCCCGGAGCTCTACGGGGCGGAGCAGGAGCTCCTGGCGTCGCTCGAAAGCCAGCGCGCGGCGCGGGCGAGCGCCGTGCCCGAGCGGGTGGACTACCTGGTCGAGGCGGCGCGCCAGAAGCTGCGCCTCTGGGATCTCGGCGACGGCGAGATCCGCCGGATCGCCGAGCGTGGCGCGCCGGAGAAGGAGGTCCCGATCCCCTCGCCAGCCGCCGGGCTGGTGGTCGAGAAGGACGTGGTCCAGGGCGCCAGCGTGCAGCCCGGCATGAAGCTCTTCCGCATCGCGGGCCTCGACCGCGTGTGGGTCGAGGCAGAGGTCTACGAGGCCGATCTCGGCCGGGTGCGGCCGGGCGGGCCGGCGACGGTCACGCTGCGCGCTCTGCCAGGGAGACAGCTGCACGGCCGGGTGACCCTGGTCGAGCCGGCGCTGGCCGCCGCGAGCAGGACGGCGCGGGTGCGCATCGAGGTGAGCGATCCGTCGGGCGGTGCGGGGCCCGAGTTGCGGCCCGACATGTACGCCGACGTCGAGCTCCTGGGCGGCGGCCGGCAGGCCCTCCTGGTCCCGGAGTCGGCGGTGCTCTACACCGGCCCGCGGACGATCGTCTTCGTCGACGAGGGCGGCGGCCGATTCCGCCAACGCGAGGTGCACCTCGGAGCGAAGTCGGGCGGCGCCTATGAGGTGGTCGCGGGGCTGCGCGAAGGCGACCGCGTGGTCACCTCCGGCAACTTCTTGCTCGACGCCGAGAGCCGGCTGACCTCGGCCGGGGAGGGAGGATCATGAGCGCGCCGGTCCAGGGAAGCCAGCCAAACGGCGGCGACCACGACGGTCGACGGAACGGGCCGGGCGGCCAGGGGACGGCAACCGCGGCGGGAGCGATCGCCAAGGTCATCGCGGCCTCGGCCCGCAACCGCTGGTTCACCCTGCTCTGCGTCGCCGCGCTCTCAGCCTGGGGCTGGTACGCCCTGCGCCATGGGCCGCTCGACGCCATCCCGGACCTCTCGGACGTGCAGGTCATCATCTTCACCGAGTGGCCGGGGCAGAGCCCGGACCTGGTCGAAGACCAGATCACCTACCCGATCTCCGCCACCCTCCTTGCCGCCCCCCGGGTCCGCTTCGTGCGCGGCCAGTCGATGTTCGGCATGTCCTTCGTCTATGCCATCTTCCAGGACGGGACCGACATCTACTGGGCGCGCTCGCGCGTCCTCGAGTACTTGAGCCAGGTGCAGGACGCGCTCCCTGCCAGAGTCCGGCCGCGCCTCGGCCCCGACGCCACGGGGGTCGGCTGGGTTTTCGAGTACGCCCTGCTCGACGCCAGCGGCCAGCACGATCTGCAGCAGCTGCGCGCTCTCCAGGACTGGAACCTGCGCTATGCGCTGGCGAGCGTGCCCGGGGTCGCCGAGGTGGCCTCGGTCGGCGGCTTCGTCAAGCAGTACCAGGTCCAGCTCGACCCGGCGCGGCTGCGGGCCTACGGCATCCCGACCGAGACCGTCGTGCAGAAGGTGCGCGCCTCGAACCAGGAGGTCGGAGGCAGCGCCATCGAGCTCTCCGGGCACGAGTACGTGATCCGCGGCCGCGGCTACGTGCGCAGTCTCGCCGACCTCGAGCAGGTGCCGCTCAAGGTCGGACCCGGCGGCACGCCGGTCCTGCTCCGCGACGTCGGCGTCGTCAGCCTCGGTCCGGCGGAGCGGCGCGGCCTGGCCGAGCTCGGCGGGCGCGGCGAGGCGGTGGGCGGCATCGTCGTCATGCGCTACGGCGAGAACGCGCTCGACGTGATCCACGCGGTCAAGGCGCGCCTGGCCGAGATCGAGCGCAGCCTCCCCGCGGGGGTGCGGGTGGTCGTCACCTACGACCGGTCGCGGCTCATCGAGGAGTCGATCGCCACCCTCCGGCATACCCTGATCGAGGAGATGGTCGTGGTCTCCCTGGTCATCTTCCTCTTCCTGCTCCATGCGCGCAGCGCCCTGGTGCCGATCCTCTCGCTGCCGGTCGCGGTGCTGCTCTCCTTCATCCCGGTCTTCTACCAGGGGCTGACCGTCAACATCATGTCGCTCGGCGGCATCGCCGTCGCCCTGGGGGCCATGGTCGATGCCTCGATCATCCTGATCGAGAACGTCCACAAGCACCTGGAGCACTGGGAGACGGCGGGCCAGCCGGAAGGGAGGCCCGGCCAGGTGCGGCAGATCGTCGCCGCCATGGAGGAGGTCGGCCCCAGCCTCTTCTTCGCTCTGCTGGTGATCACCGTCGCCTTCCTGCCGGTCTTCACCCTGGAAGGCACCGAAGGCCGCCTCTTCCGGCCGCTCGCCTTCACCAAGACCTACTCCATGGGTTTCTCCGCCCTGCTCGCGGTCACCCTGGCGCCGGCGCTCGCGGTGCTCTTCATCCGCGGCAAGATCCGGCGGGAGAAAGAGAACCCGCTCAACCGCTGGTTGATCCGGGCCTACGCCCCCGTCGTCCGCTTCGTGGTCGATCACCGCCTGGCGGTGATCGGCACCGCGATCGCGCTGCTGATCATTTCTCTGCCGGCCTACTTCCGGCTCGGGCAGGAGTTCATGCCGCCGCTCAACGAGGGGGTGATCCTCTACATGCCGACCGGCCCGCCGGGGATGTCGATCGCCACCGCCAGCAAGACGCTGCAAGCGATGGACCGCCAGCTGGCCTCATTCCCGGAGGTGGTGACGGTGTTCGGCAAGATGGGCCGTGCGGAGTCGCCGACCGATCCGGCGCCGATCGGCATGGTGGAGACCGTCGTGACCCTCAAGCCGCGCGAGCGCTGGCGGCATGGCCTGACCTGGGACGGCTTGATCCGGGAGATGGACGCCAAGCTGCGCTACCCCGGTATGCCCAACGTGTGGTGGATGCCGATCCAGACCCGCACCGAGATGCTGGCGACAGGCATCCGCAGCCCGCTGGGGATCAAGATCTTCGGCGACGACCTCCAGGTCATCGAGAAGGTCTCGATCGCGATCGAGCATGCCATCGCCGGCGTGCGGGGGACCCGGAGCGCCTATGCCGACCGGGCCGAAGGCGGCTTCTACCTCGACGTGCGCATCGACCGCCAGGCGGCGGCCCGCTATGGGCTCACCGTGGCCGACGTCAACGCCGTCGTGGCCGGGGCGATCGGCGGCGAGGAGGTCTCCCAGACCGTCGAGGGGCGCGAGCGCTATCCGATCTCGGTGCGCTTCGCCCGCGACTACCGCGCCGACCCGCAGGCGCTGCTCAGCCAGGTGCTGGTCGCGACGCCAGCCGGGGCACAGCTGCCGCTGTCGGCGGTCGCCCGGGTCGAGGCGACCACCGGGCCGCCGATGATCCGCAGCGAGGGCGGCCGCCTGGTCGGCTTCGTCTTCGTCGACGTCGCCGACCGGCCGATCGCCGACTACGTCAACGAGGGGCGGCGGCAGGTCGAGGCCCACGTCCCCCTGCCGCCAGGTGTCCGGGTAGAGTGGGCGGGGCAGTTCGAGTACTTCGAGCGCGCCAAGGAACGGCTGAAGCTGGTCATCCCGATCACCCTGCTGCTGATCGTGCTGCTGCTCTACCTCAACACCCGCTCGGGCGTCGAGACCGGCATCGTTTTGCTCGCGGTGCCGTTTTCGCTGATCGGCGCGGTCTGGCTGCTCTTCGTGCTGGACTACAACATGAGCGTGGCGGTCTGGGTAGGGCTGATCGCCCTCGCCGGCCTGGACGCCGAGACCGGGGTCGTGATGCTGCTGTACCTCACCCTCTCGCATCGCCGCTGGCAGGCGGAAGGGCGCCTGCGTTCGCCCGGAGACCTGCGGGAGGCGATCGTCGAGGGCGCGGCGCACCGCATCCGGCCGAAGCTGATGACCGTCGTCACCATGATCGTCGGCCTGGTCCCGATCCTCTGGAGCTCCGGCACCGGCGCCGATCTGATGAAGAGGATCGCGGCGCCGATGGTCGGAGGCCTGGTGAGCTCCTTCCTCCTGGAGCTGACGGTCTACCCGGCCGTCTTCGCGCTCTGGAAGAGTAGGGAGGTGCGATGATGTCGACGTGGTGGTTGGCGGGGCGAAGGAGAAGTTTCAGGTGCGCGACGTCTTTCTGCACAAGGTCGACGGACAGGCCGTCGCCAGAGCCAAGCCTTGAGGCCAGGCCTCTCGGTCTTGGCCAGCGCCGTCCTGGCCCTTGCCCACTCCTCCTGTGGCGCGCAGGCGCAGAAGCAGGTGCCCGCCGGCGGGGTTTTCCCCGCCGGCGCGCCCGCCGCGGTGACCGCCGCCGCCCCCGCCGCCCCCGCCTCCAAAGCCAACCGGCTGATCCGGGAGTCCAGCCCCTACCTCCTGCTCCACGCCCACAACCCGGTCGACTGGTACGCCTGGGGCGAGGAGGCGATCGACAAGGCGCGGCGCGAGGGCAAGCCGATCTTTCTTTCGGTCGGTTACTCGACCTGCTACTGGTGCCACGTCATGGAGCGCGAGGTCTTCTCGAATCCGGACATCGCCGCGCAGATGAACCGGTGGTTCGTCAGCATCAAAGTCGATCGCGAAGAGCGCCCCGATCTCGATGGGATCTACATCATCGCCACCGAGCTGCTCAACCGGAGCGCGGGCTGGCCCAGCTCGCTCTTCCTCACCCCGGAGCTCAAGCCCTTCTTTGCAGGCACTTACTTTCCGCCCGAGGACCGCAACGGCCTCCCCGGCTTTCCGCGCGTCCTGGAGGCTATTCACAGCGCCTGGGAGACTCGCCGTGTCGAGGTGCTCGCCAAGGCCGACCAGGTCGCCTCGGCTCTGCGCGAGGCGATCGCCCAGCGCCAGGAACCGGCCGCCGCCGCGCCCGCGGCCTCGGTCGTGGAGGCGGCGGTCGCGAAGCTCGAGGCGACCTACGATCCGGTCCATGGCGGCTTCGGCGGCCCGCCGAAGTTTCCCTCGCCGGGAACTCTCTTCCTGCTCTGGGAGGCGGGCGACGCCGGGGCGCGGCGCATGGTGCTCGCGACCCTCCGCCACATGGGCGAGGGGGCCATCTACGACCAGGTCGGGGGCGGCTTCCATCGCTACACCCTGGACGCCGCCTGGCTCACTCCACATTTCGAGAAGATGCTCTACGACAACGCCCTCCTCGGCGAGCTGCTGGCGGCGACGGCGAAGGAGACCGGCGACGCCGATCTCGAACGCCTGGCGCGTGGCACGCTCGATTTCATACTGGCGCAGATGACCCTGCCGGCGGGCGCCTTCAAATCGGCCATCGACGCCGAGACCGACGGCGTCGAGGGGGCGTACTACCTATGGACCCGGGAGGAAGCGCGATCTGTGCTCGGCGAGGACGGCTACAAGCTGCTCGCACCGATCTTCGGTCTCGACGCGGCTCCGAACTTCGAGGGCGGCCGGTACACTCTCTACCTCACCCGACCGCTCGACGATCACGCGCGGCGTCTCGGCATCTTGCGCAGCGAGCTGCTCCAGCGTCTGGCGCCCTTGCTCGAGAAGCTGGGGCGCGCGCGCGCCCAGCGGAAGTCGCCGCTGATCGACGACAAGGTGCTCACCGACTGGAACGGCATGATGATCGCGGCCATGGCACGTGCCGGCCAGCTCCTTGCAGAGCCGCGCTATACCCAGGCGGCCATGAGGTCGGCGCGCTTCATCCTCGCCCATCTCAAGGGTTCCTCGAGCGGCGAGACCCGGCGGGTTGGCGGCTCACCCGCAGGCTCCGCCGCCCCACCGACCCTGTTGCACGCTTGGCGCAGCGGCGAGGCCAAGATTCCGGCCTTCCTCGACGACTACGCCTTCCTCATCCGCGGTCTGCTGGCCCTCCACGAGGTAACCCGCGACGCGCGCTGGCGAGCGGAGGCAGAACGCCTCGCCGACGAAATGGAGTCCCGTCTGCGCGACCCGCGCGGCGGCTACTACAACAGCGAAGCGAAGCCGAACCTCTTGATTCAAAGCCGCACGGCGACCGACGGCGCCATCCCCTCAGGAAACGCCATCGCTGTGCTCGACTTGGTGCGGCTGGGCCGACGCGCACCCGCCGAGGCCTCGCTCAGAGGGTTCGCCCACGAGATCGAGTCCTTTCCCGCTGCGATGGCCACTCTCGCGGATGCGGTCTTCGTGTTCCACGGTGGCCAGACCGCGTCCGCCGCGCCGCAGAAGGTGGCTATCGGGAGCGTTGGCCCGTCGGGCGCGGGCGCTTCACCGGCCGCGGCGGAGCCGCCTGGCGTTGGGTTGGCGAAGGAGGTTGTGAAGACGGCCGTGCGGCTCGAGGCGGCGGGCGAGGAGGGCTGGCGGCCCTTCGTTCTCGACCTCGAGATCCGTGGCGGGTGGCACGTCAATGCCAATCCCACCTCACTCGACTTTCTCATCCCCACGCAGGTTGAAGGCACGCTGCGCCGAGTCGCATATCCCGCGGGCCAGCGCCTGCGCTTCCCGTTCGCACCAGACGAGATCGCCGTCTACACGGGCAAGGCCGCCATTCACGGCGAGGTGGGACCGGGAGAGCGGGCATTGCGCCTCACCTATCAGGCCTGCGACGAGCAGCGCTGCCTGCCGCCCGTCCACACCAGCGTGCCGCTGCCCGGCGCGCCATAGCCGCACCAGCCCGCGGATCGTGTAGCGCATGGCACACGCCGAGTCATCCACATCGACCGACGAGCCGTAGATAGAGACGACCGCCCTATTGGAACGCTCACCATGACAAGAAAAGGGGGAACCATGAGACTCGAGAAGCTTCTGCTGTTCTTCGCCGCCACGGCAATGCTCGTCGCGCCCGCCGGCGCCGCCGACGTCGCGCCTGCCGACCACGGAATCTTCACCCCGGACGCCATCCACTGGGCGGCGGCGCCCGCCGCGCTGCCGGCCGGCGCCAAGCTGGCGGTGCTGGAGGGCGACCCTGGCAAGGACGGCCCCTTCACCATGCGCCTCTGGATGCCCGCGGGCTACAAGATCCCGCCGCACTCGCACCCGGCGCCCGAGCACGTAACCGTTGTATCCGGAACCTTCAGCGTCGGTCTCGGCGACACCTTCGACAAGACGAAGGGCAACAAGCTCCCGGCCGGAACCTTCGCGTTCCTGGCGCCGCAGATGCACCATTTCGCCTTCACCACCAAGGAGACGGTGATCCAGCTCCACGGGATCGGTCCGTGGCAGATCAACTACCTCAATGCGGCCGACGACCCGCGCAACGCCAAGAAGAACTAGACTCGTGCGTGCGGCGCCGTGCCGATAGGGCTCGGCGCCGCACGTCAGGCTGCCTTGACGAACAAAGCCCGCTGGTCAAGAAACAGGAGGATAGCCATGGCTACGGTCTCTTCCACAACCCGCCGGCGGCTCGAGATCCAGGGGATCGTTGGCCTGGATGATCAAACCTTGGCTGGAACCGGACCGTGGCTTCGTCTTGCCTTTGCGCTCTGTGCGCTTTTCGCGGGGATCGGCACCGTGTTTGCCTCGCCGGCT
The DNA here is from genome assembly GCA_035544875.1 of Thermoanaerobaculia bacterium. GTDB lineage: Bacteria > Acidobacteriota > Thermoanaerobaculia > Multivoradales > UBA5704 > JASLEW01. The sequence goes on from DASZZP010000097.1 coordinate 35,746, forward strand.
TTCTTGTGGGCGTTGGCAGCCATCGCGGCGCTTGCCGCGGCCTCTCCAGTCCACCCGTTCGACCTCCTCTACAACTACGGCTTGCGTCATCTCACCGGAACCGGACCGCTACCCAGGCGCGGCGCGCCGACCCGCTTCGCGTGTGGGATTGGAGCCGTTTGGCTCCTGGTCACCGGGTGGGCGTTTCAATCCGGAGCCCTCCTGGCAGGTTACATCCTCGGAGGCTTGCTAACCTGCTCGGCGGCTCTCGTGAGCACCACGGACATCTGCCTGCCTTCCCTCCTCTACCAACGCCTCTTTGGCTCTCTCCGGAGATCGCGGGGCACGGCCGCTTAGCGGGAGAGTGAGCCCCGGCGGCGTTGATGCGGAAGAGATAACCGGTGCGGCAAGGGGGCAAGAACAGCGGCGCGGTGGCTGCGGCGCGGACGGCATCGCAGCAGGAACCGCTGCGCCGGGCGCTGCCTCAGCGGTCGCCTCGCGCGCCGCGGCCGTCGGTGGGGCGTCGCTCGCCAGCGGCGCCTCTGCCGGGCCCGAGGAGGTGAGATCGCCGAGCTTCGCCAGACGGGTGTAGTCGGCGAGCTCCTCGCGCAGCGTCCGCAGCTTCACCGCCGCCTCCCGCCGCCTACTTCTTGGACAGCAGCTTCACCAGGGCGACGATCAGCAAGGCGACGACCAGGATTCCCGCCAAGCCCCAAACCAACATACCACCCATCATGCCGTTCATCATTCCATTCATTGCGAAGCCCTCCTCCTCGGTCGCTCAGAGCGCCGCCGCCCCCCAAGCTCGAACGCCGGCGGACGGGTGTATGTTCTCTCGCTGGCCTCTCGCGGCGGCCCCGCGGCTGCCGGCAGCGGTCGCGAGGCGCACATGAGCGTTTACGCTGCCCGCGCGAGCGGGCGATTGAAGACGAAGAGCGCAGCCACCAGCGACATCTTTCGCCCGCTCCCGCCGCACATCCCGTCGCCCCACCAGCTCGACAAGCCCAATGGCGCCGACGATAGAGAGAACGCCGTAGCCGAACACCCTCCCCCAGACGTTACTCATGGGGCTTCCCTCGCCAAAGGAGATAGCTCAGCGCTGCCAGCCCGACGGGGAGTATGGTCATCTGCAACACCGGCACCAAGCCGACGCCCAGCAGGGGCAGGCGCGGCATTCCGGGGGCGTAGGACCAGGTGCCCGCAAGCATCGCGCGCTGCTCGATGAGCACCGCCACGAGCGCGCCATTCGCGGCCAGCGCAAGCCAGCGCCACGGGCCGAATCGAGCGAACCAAGCCCACTCCTGCGCGGCGCACGCCGCCACGAGGTAGAGCGCGCCAAGGAGCGCCACGTCTTCGAGCGACGCGACGAAGCAGTGCCGCCAACCGACGTCGGCGTTTCCATAGAGGGACATCTGGGCCATTTCCCAAGTGAAGTTGACGACTAGGCCGAGACCCAGCCAGAGCGCCAGGAGCCGTCCCCACGATTTTCGCTTCATGTGCGATGCGCTCCCGTAGGCCACAGTGAGTGGCCAAAGCCCAGCTCTCGCGCGCCCTTCCACCCTTGTGTCTGCCTACCTTCCCTCCTCTACCAAAGCATCTTCGGTCTCTCCGGAGATCGGGAGGCACGGCCCGGATAGTGACCGGGCGAGCCCCGGAGCGTCTCGGCGCTCTTTCTCCAGAAGGCCGTGGCGTCGTTGATCGCGCCCATCGCTGCCTGAACGTCCTCGAAGGCCGGGAGAGTTGGACCCTTCGTGACCGCGATGCGGGCGACGATGTCACTCAGGCGCTTGAAACCCTCACTATCGCAGTCCATCAACGCCGCTCGCTCCTCATTGCCGAGCTTACTCCGAAAACTGGCGCAGACCTCGGTGGCGCGCGACAGAGCTTCTGTGGCCGCCCTGAAGTGCGTGGCGGCTTCCGAGATCTTGGGCCTCTCTTGGTCTGCCACGGTCAATCCACTGGCCGCGGCCGTGACCTTGGTCATGTCCACGAGCTCCAGAATCGCGACGCCGCGATAGAGCTCGGACATGGCCAGCAGAGCCGCGGCATCGGCAGTCGACCGGTATTGGTTCACCATCTCGGCCTCTAGACCAGAGGCCAGCGCGGAGGAGGCAGCTCAGCCAGCGGACCAGAGTGGGCGTGGCGTCACCGCCAGTGCTGAGCCGGCGACCAGCGCCGCCAACAGGACACGACTTCTGTTCATGGTTGCCCCTTTCTTCGTTTGGGATTCTCGGTCGCGGGCGGTGTCGGCTGCCTCGCCCGGACGGGCTCGCCCGCGCTCTTGGCCGCAGGTACCGTGGAGGCCGCGGGCACCTCCACTTTCACGACCGCGGTGTAAATCTGGAAGGTGCCGCTGCGGCTGTCCGCCCAGAAGGGGTGGAAGGCGCCCTCCCGATCGGCGGTCAGTCCCATGTAGTCCCCGCCGTTGCCATGACTGTTCTCGGTGGACAGCCGCCACCTGGAGTACGACGGCACCGACGACACGCGGACCGGCGGCAGCAAGGTGAGGCCGCCATCGACCGAGGCCGTGAAGTATTCATTGAAGCATCCGGGGTGGGCGCAACCCTCGCCCGACCCCTCCCCGACCGTCTCGTACCAGGTGATGCCGAGCACGCCCTGGTCGTTCACCGCAAGTGCCGGCTGGAACTGCTCGCCGGAGGCCGCTGCCGGCAGTGGCCGCGCATCACTCCAGCTCTTGCCGCGGTCGGCCGACCAGGCAGTGACGATCTGGGGCCGTCCGTCGCGCACCACGTTCCAGGCGGCGTAGATCCGGTTGCGAAAGGTGGAACCGAGCGTATCCGCGGCGAACATGGGAAACGGCTGAAAGTGGGTCGGAGGCGTCTCGGGATAGATCACCGTGACGATCGGGCGCGGGCCGGAGAAGGTGATGCCGCCGTCGGTCGAAACTACCGACCAGAAGTGCATGACGCGGTCGCCCCAGTGCCGCTCGAGCTTGAACTCGAAATCGATGTATGGCACGAACAGCGCACCGTCGCTCAACACTTGCATCGGGCAGACGTTGACGCCGAGCTCGCCGCCGCCGTTGGCGCTCTCCACCGGTCCGGTCCAGGTGCGCCCGTCGTCATCCGAGCGGAACACTCCGACGCGATAGACGGGATATCCCCAGAGCGCGCCGAGGTAGACGCGGCCGGCGCGCGCGCCCATCGTGCGATCGACCACGATCTGCTCGTGGTCATAGGAAGCGCCGAGATCGACCGGCCTGCTCCAGGTGAGGCCGCCGTCCTCGGAGCGGTAGACGTAGAGCGCGGATCCCGTGTGCCCATCCCTCGCGACCTCGGCGAGGGTCGTGAAGAGCGCGGTCCCCTTCTGAGTGAAGGCCACCTGTGGGTCGCCGAGAGCCTCGCGAAACCCGGCGGCCCGCCAGCTGAGACCGCCGTCGAACGACGCATAGCTGGTCGTCCCGTTGCCATCATCGAAGGGGGTGATGGCCGCTCCGACGAGGTTACGCGGCTGCCTCGGATTCGCGGCGACCATCAGCTCGACGTGCTGAAAGTCGCCGTCGCGGCTGACCAGAATGTCCGGGCCGACCAGGATGCGCGGCCGGGCCGCGTCGGGCAACGGCGGCTGAGCGGCGCCCGGCGCGATGCCGAGAAAGGCTACAGCCAGGCCGAATGCTGGAGCGCGCACGGCCATCGATTCTAGCCCAAGCCGGCCCTGCGCTCTCTCGAACCGTCAAGGGGCTTGACATTGGAATCGATACCAGGGTTTAGGATGCTCGTATGCCTCACCGCTCCTGCCTCAGAGAGTCCGGCCATGCGCATCGGTGAGCTCGCCGCGGCGGCCGGCATCAGTCCTGATACGGTGCGCCACTACGAGCGCGCCGGCTTGCTGCCGCGGGCCCCGCGCTCCGCCAACGGCTACCGCGAGTTTCCCGACGTGACCCTCGAGCGGCTGCGCGTCGTGCGCGCCGCTCTCGCGGTCGGCTTCACTGTCGAGGAGCTGTCGCGCGTCCTGCGCGAGCGCGAGCGTGGCGGCGCCCCGTGCCGAGCGGTGCGCGAATTGGCGGCGAGCAAGCTGACCGAGGTCGTCCGCCAGGAGCGCGAGCTGCGCGAGCTGCGGCGCACCTTGACCGCCCTGCTCGAGGACTGGGACGCCCGCCTCGCGGATCAGCCTGCCGGTACGCCCGTCCACCTCCTAGCCCACCTCGGCCACCGCGCCGGTTTCCCGCAACCCAGAAGCCGTCCGCGCCTTCGCCGGACGCACAAGGAGAAATCATGAATCATCGCAATAGCTTCACCATGCTATTTGCCGCCGTGTTGCTCGCGGCGGCTCCTGCTCTGGCCATCGCCGACGGCACCGCCGCGCCTTCTGATCCGCAGGCCGGCGCCATGCCGGCCAACTGCCCTTTGCACGCCGAGCACATGGCTGCGGCCAAGGCAGGCAAGGCCACCGGCGCCGGAGCGCCGGACGTACCCGACCACTTCGCTGGCGTCAACGCTCGCGGCGATCAGGCGATGGGCTTCTCGCACACCGTCACCACGCACCATTTCCTGCTCCATACCGACGGTGGCGAGATCCGCGTCGAGGCCAACGCCCCGGAGGACACCGCGAGCCGCGACCAGATCCGCCGCCACCTGTTCGAGATCGCGCGCAGCTTCACGGCCGGCGACTTCCACACTCCAATGGACGTCCATGTCCAGATCCCGCCCGGGGTCCCCACTCTCGAGCGCCTGCGCGCCGCGGTGACTTATTCCTACTCCGACACCGAGCGCGGCGGCCGTGTCGAGCTGCGCACCACGAACGGCGAAGCCCTGCAGGCGATCCACGAGTTTCTGCGCTTCCAGATCCGGGAGCACCAGACCGGCGACCCGCTCGCCACTCCGGCTCGCTGAATCGCGCGCCATCAACTAACGATCACCGCGTCGAAACGGCATCTGGAGAAGAGTCCACAGACCAAGCTTTTCCTCGTTGCGGAGCTCCGGTAGGCCAAAGGCGCTCGGCTCGACAGGGGACCTCCGCAGTGTGCCCAGCAGGCGATCCCAGGCGGTGACCAGGGTGCCGAAATTGGAATTCATTTCGGGGGTCGGGTGGTGATGGACCCTGTGCATCGCGGGTGGTACGAACGTCCACCAGAGCGAGCGCTCCAAGAGCCGGGGAAGGAGGATGTTCGCGTGTTGAAACTGGGCGGCGAGGAGGAGTGAGATCTCGAACGCGACGAGCCCGGTGGGCGAGATCCCGAGGGACTGCACCGCCGCGAGCTTGGCCGCCGCCGAACTGAAGACTTCGCCGAGGTGGAAGCGCGAGGCAGACGTGACGTCGAGATCGAGATCGGTGTGATGGACCTGGTGGAAGCGCCAGAAGAACGGCGCTCGGTGATAGAGGCGGTGGAGAAGATAGACCAGGAGGTCCAGGACCAGGATCTCGAGGCCGAGGCGAATCCCGCGGGGCACGGAGAGCCGCTCAAACAGCCCGTACCGCCAGGGCGCAGCCCGCCGCTCGGCGAGCGTGATGCACATGATGCAGAGCGCCGAGACGACGCTGCCGTTGATCAGCGCGAGCCCCAGGTTGGCCAGCCAGCGACGCCAGCGCGGAGCCGCCGGCGGGTGGTGAGGCTTGACCAGCTCCCAGGAGAGGAGGGTGAAGAGCCCTCCGAGGAAGAACGCGACGCGAAGGGAGCCCTGCGTCATGTCACCCGAAGCGTCCGGTGATGTAGTCCTCGGTCTGCTTCTTTGCCGGCTTGGTGATCATCGCGTTGGTGTCGTTGAACTCGACCAGCTCGCCGAGGTAGAAGAAGGCGATGAAGTCGGCGATCCGCGCCGCCTGCTGCAGGTTGTGGGTGACGATCGCCACCGTATAGTCCTCGGCCAGCTCCTGGATCAGCTCCTCGATGGCGGCGGTCGAGATCGGGTCGAGCGCCGAGGTCGGCTCGTCGAGCAGCAGCACCTCGGGCTTGACCGCGATCGCGCGGGCGATGCAGAGCCGCTGCTGCTGGCCGCCGGAAAGGCTGCGCCCGGTCTGCTTGAGCTTGTCCTTGACCTCGGACCAGAGCGCCGCCTTGCGCAGCGCCCACTCCACCCGCTCGTCCATCTCGGCCGGCCGCAGGCGCTCGTAGAGGCGCACACCGAAGGCGATATTGTCGTGGATCGTCATCGGAAAGGGGGTGGGGGCCTGGAATACCATCCCCACCCTCTTGCGCAGCAGATTGACGTCGAGGCCCGGGTCGAGGATGTCCTCGCCGTCGAGGCGGATCTCGCCCTCGGCGCGCTGCTTGGGATAGAGCTCGTACATCCGGTTGAAGGTGCGCAGCAGGGTCGACTTGCCGCAGCCGGAAGGGCCGATGAAGGCGGTCACCAGCTTCGAGTGGATGTCGATGTTGATGGCCTTCAGGGCTTGGTGCTTGCCGTAGTAGAAGTTGAGGTCGCGCACCTCGATCTTGTTGCTGGGCCAGCCGGACCTGCCCGCGAGATCGAGGCGCGGCGCGGGGACACCCAGGGGCGGCAGCTGCGCGCCCTCGCCGGGTTTCGCCGCACGGCTGGCGCCGGCCGCCGCTATTGCGAGGGAGGCGGGCGAGGGCAGCTCGGCCGGCGGCGCCTCGGCCGTCGCAGTGTCGGGTGGATCGGACAGCTTCGTCATGGCCTTGGCACTCCCGGTCTCCTAGCTCGCCTTGACCTGCCTGAACGCGGTCCGCGCCACGATGTTGAGCAGCAGCACGGCGAGCGTGATGAGCAGCGATCCCGCCCAGGCGAGGTGCTTCCAGTCGGCGTAGGGACTCATCGCGAACTGGAAGATGACCACCGGCAGGTTGGCGAGCGGAGCGTTCATGTTGGGGCTCCAGAACTGGTTGTTGAGCGCGGTGAAGAGCAGCGGCGCGGTCTCGCCGCTCACCCGCGCCACCGCCAGCAAGATGCCGGTCAGGATGCCCGAGCGGGCGGCGCGGAAGGCGACCAGCACGATCACCTTCCAGCGCGGCGCCCCCAGGGCGGCCGCCGCCTCGCGCAGCGTGACCGGCACCAGCCGCAGCAGGTCCTCGGTGGTGCGCACCACGATCGGCACCGCGATGATCGCCAGCGCCATCGCTCCCGCCCAGCCCGAGAAGTGGCCCATGCGGACCACCATCACCTCGTACACGAAGAGGCCGATGATGATCGACGGCGCGGAGAGCAGGATATCGCTGATGAAGCGCGCGCTGCTGGCGAACCAGCCGCTGTGGCCATACTCGGCCAGGTAGGTGGCGGCGAGCACGCCGATCGGCGCCCCCACGGCGATCGCCACCACGGTCATCATCAGGCTGCCGGCGATGGCGTTGACCAGCCCGCCGGCGCTCCCCGGCGCCGGCGTCGTCTGGGTGAAGACCGTGAGCCGCAAGGCGGCGGCGCCGCGCGCGCCGAGCGTCCACAGGATCCAGACCAGGAAAAACAGCCCCACCGCGGTGGTTACGACCGACAGCGTCAGCGCCACGTAGTTGACGAGCCGGCGGCGCCGATAGCGGCCGCGCGACAGATGAACCGCCGCGCCGACAGGCGGCGGGGCCGGTGGAGTGGCGGCCGTAGCGGGCGCGGCCAGGGCCATCAGCTCGGCCGCCCTTCGCGGAGCCCGAGCCGCAGCAGCAGCAGCTTGGAGAAGGCGAGCACGGTGAAGGTGATCAAGAAGAGGATGAGGCCGAGCGCGATGAGCGAGGAGATGTAGAGGCCGCCGACCGCTTCGGCGAACTCGTTGGCCAGGTTGGCGGAGATGGTGTTGCCGGGCATGAAGAGCGAGCGGCTGAGCTCGTGGGCGTTGCCGATGACGAAGGTTACCGCCATCGTCTCGCCGAGAGCGCGCCCCAGGCCGAGCATGATGCCGCCGGCGACGCCGACCTTGGTGTAGGGGAGGACGATGTTCCACACCACCTCCCAGGTGGTGGCGCCGAGCGCGTAGGTCGACTCCTTGAGAAAGGCGGGCACCGTCTCGAAGACGTCGCGCATCACCGCCGAGATAAAGGGGATCACCATGACTGCGAGGATCACGCCGGCGGTGAGCATGCCGATGCCGATCGGCGGCCCCTGGAAAAGGCCCCCGACCAGCGGCCAGCCGCCCAGATACTCGGTCATCCAGGGCTGGACGTGCTCGGCGAGGATGGGAGCGAGCACGAACAGCCCCCACATGCCATAGATGATGCTCGGGATCGCCGCCAGCAGCTCGATCGCCGTCGACAGCGGCCGCTTGAGCCAGCGCGGGCAGAGCTCGGTCACGAACAGCGCGATGCCGAATGAGACCGGGATGCCGATCAGCATGGCGATCGCCGAGGTCACCAGCGTGCCGTAGATGTTGACCAGGGCGCCGAACTTCTCGGTGACCGGATTCCACTCCCGGCTGGTGATGAAGCCGAAGCCGAACTTGCGTAGCGCCGGCAGGCTGCCCCAGAAGAGCGAGGCCAGGATCGCCAGCAGGATGCAGAGGACGAGCAGAGCGAAGCTGAAGGTCGTGCCGTGAAAGAGGCGGTCGGCGAGCTTTTGCCGGCGCGCCCGGCGGGCGTAGTAGCTGCCGCCGCCGCGGGCGGCGGCAAGGGCCTCCGGGGGGCCTTCCGCGGCGCCGGTGATCGACGATCCGGACGATCCGAACGATCCGAACATCGCGCTCATCGAGAGTTCGCGGGCTCCCCGGCCGCAGGATCGCTCCGGCCGGGGAGCCCAGGGGTCATCTGGCCCTGCCGGGGCGGGTCTTGCTGCCGCCGGTCTTGCTGCTGCCGGCCTTGCCGGCCTTCTCGGGGCCGGCCTTGCCGCCTTTCTGAGCACTGGTCCAGACCGGCTTACCGCCCGCCTTGATCGTGCTCGCCCAGGTCTGCTCGACGAGCTTCACGACCTTGTCGGGGATCGGCACGTAGTCGAGCTTGGCGGCCATCTGCTGGCCGTTGTGGTAGGCCCAGTCGAAGAACTTGAGCGCCTCGCGCACCTTGTCGCCCTTCTCCTGTTCCTTGTAGACGAGGATGAAGCTGGCGCCGGTGATCGGCCAGCTCTCGGCTCCCGCCTGGTTGGTCAGCAGCAGGTAGAAGCCCGGCGCCTTGGCCCAGTCGGCATTGGCCGCCGCGGACTGGAAGCTCGCGGCGCTCGGCTTGACGAAGTGGCCGTCACGGTTCTTGAGCAGGACGTAGGGCAGCTTGTTCTGCAGTGCGTAGGCGTACTCGACGTAGCCGATCGAGCCGGGAATGGTCGTGCTCTGTGCGGCCACCCCTTCATTGCCCTTGCCGCCGACCCCGGCCGGCCAGGAGACGGAGGCGTTCTCGCCCACTTTCTCCTTCCACTCCGGGCTCACCTCGGAGAGGTAGTGGGTGAAGATGAAGCTCGTCCCGGAGCCGTCGGAGCGGTGCACCACGGTGATCGCCTGATCCGGCAGCTTGACGCCGGCATTGAGGCCGACCAGCGCCGGGTCGTTCCACTTGGTGATCTTGCCGAGGAAGATGGCGGCCAGGGTCGGGCCGTCGAGCTTCAGATGCCCGGTGCCGATCCCCTTGACGTTCACCACCGCCACCACGCCGCCCATGATCATCGGGAACTGCAGCAGGCCGGAGGCCTCCAGGTCCTCGGACTTGAGCGGCATGTCGGAGGCGCCGAAGTCGACCGTCTTGGCCTTGATCTGCTGGATGCCGCCTCCCGAGCCGATCGAGTTGTAGTTGATGCGCACTCCGGTCTTCTGATTATAGGCCTCGGCCCACTTGGCATAGATCGGGTTGGGGAATGTGGCCCCCGCGCCCGTGATATCGACGGCCGCCAGCGGCGACGCCGCCACGGCGGCGAGCAGGCCGATCAGCCCGATCAGGCCGCCGACTCGGCCCACTCTGCCGGCCAGAGCCCGGCCCCCCGCCGCCTTCTCAGTCTTCTCGCTTCTCAGGCATCTCATGGCAGTCGTTGACCTCCGTTGTGAGTCGTATTGCTGGCATGGAAGAATCGAGGGCCGAGGCGCCCGCGCGGGCGCCTATCGACCGGGCTCGATCGCTGTCCGCCTGCATCTTCCAGGCCGAGACACCCCCAACCAGGACTGGCCAGCCACCGCTGCCGGTCCGCCCCCAAGACTGTCGAGCCCCTGCGGGAGTATCTAGCCCCACTGTGACAGGCGTGTGAACATCGCCTGAACTCCGCGTGACCGAGCGGTGAGCAAGCGATGGCGACGCCGCCCCCGAGAGGCAGGACGCCCGCGCTTGCAGAGGGGGCGAATCGGCCCTAGACTAAGCGACCACTGCAGACGAGAACGGAGACCGGCCGTGAGAGGGTTCGCTCGCAGCCTGCGAGGCGATGAGGCCGCTCGGCGACGGCTCCGTCGAGCTGGTGACCATGCCGATCGCGCCCATACAAGGAGACATGCGATGAAAAAGCCAAGCTGCAGCCTCTATGGTCCGATCCTCGCGGCCGCCGCCGCGGCAGCGCTGCTCGGCAACCCCGCCCCGGTGCTCGCTGCCGCGGCCAGCCCGGCTGCGGGCGCCAGCGAAATCGCCATTGGCGTCGTGCTGCCGATCAGCGGCCGCGAAGCGAAGCCAGGCCAGTATCAACGCGAAGGCGTCGAGCTGGCGATTCACGAGATCAATCAGCGCGGCGGCATCTTCGTCAAGGACCAGGGCAAGAAGCTGCCTCTCAAAGAGGTCTTCTATGACGACGGCTCGGATCAGGCAAAGTCCTCCGGGCTGGTCGAGCGCGCCATCACCTCGGATAACGTGGTCGCGGTCCTCGGCGGTTACTCCACAGCCCTGGGCGAGGCCGAATCGGTGATGCCGGACCGCTACCAGACTCCCTGGATCACCACCGGCGCCGCCGCCTCCACCATCTTCAGCCGCGGCTATCAATGGATCTTCGGCACCCTCAGCCCGACCGACCTGCTGGGCTACACGACGGCGGAGTTCCTGGGCACGCTGGTCGACCACGGCAAGCTCAAGAAGGGGCTGAAGATCGCGCTCGCGCTCGAGAACACCGATCACGGCATCGACTATGAGAAAGGCATCGGCAAGTGGATTCAGGAGCACCCGGGCCGCTTCAGCGTCGTGTTCAGCGAGAAGTTCGATCTCGGCGCGCCCGATTTCTCGGGTCTGTTGCAGAAGGTCAAGAACGCCCACGCCGACATCTTCCTGGCCGACGCACACCTCCAGGACTACATCACCATGCACCGGCAGTACGTCCAGGCCGCGATGTACCACCAGATGATCAGCTACGGCGCGCGCGGGCCGGAAGCGGACGCCAGGAAGGCGCTGGGAGACGCGACCAACTACGTCTTTGCCGGCATCTGGTGGTCGGCCAAGCTCCCCTATCCCCAGGTCAAGCAGTTCGTCGCGGCCTATCAGGCGTTCACCGGCCATCCCCCCGATTCGTGGTATCCCGCCACCGCCTATGACGCGGTGCGCGTCCTGGCGGCCGCGATCGAGCGTGCCGGCAGCCTGAACAAGACCGCCATCCGCGATCAGCTGCGGACGGTCGAGCTCAAGGACTCGCTGCTGCCGGGCCAGGTCCTTCGCTTCGGCAAGAACGGCCAGATCTCGACCGCTTTCGTGATCGTGCAGAACAAGCCGGGCGCCAAGGTGGACATCGTCTATCCGCCGGACGCGGCCACCGGGGAGGCGATTGCGCCGCAGCCCCACTGAGCGCGCCCGCTACTCGCGCAGCGCCCGCTGACTCAGGCCCCGACTGATGAGCGCCGTCGATCTGCTCAATCTGCTGATCGCCGGGCTGCTGCTGGCCGGCGTCTACGCCGCGATGTCGGTGGGCATGACGATCATCTACGGCGTGATGAAGATCGTGAATCTGGCCCACGCCGGATTCCTCATGCTGGGGGCCTACTTCGTCTACGAGCTCAACACGCGGTTCGCGCTCGATCCGCTGCTCGGAGTGCTGGCCGCTTTTCCAGTCTTCTTCCTCCTCGGCATGGGCGTGCACTGGCTCCTCGTCAGGCGGCTCCCCAGCTCCGACCAGCCGACGCTTGCCTCCTTGCTGCTGCTCTTCGGCCTCTGGCTGGTGCTGCAGAACCTCGGCTATCTGATCTGGGGCAACGCCGATCGGGCGATCCTCACGCCCCGCACGCTCGCCGTCGTCCGGCTCGGCCCGATCAGCTTGCCCGCGGTCCGCCTGGTGGTCTGCGGCACCGCCGTCGCGTCGCTCGCCGTGCTCGAGCTCGTGCTGCAGAAGACCTGGTTCGGCAGAGCGGTGCGCGCCCTCATCCAGAACCGGGAGGCGGGGCGCATCGTCGGCGTCGACGTCGAGGCCACGGCCCGAGTGGCGTTCGGCGTCGGCATCGCCTTCGCGGGAGCCGCCGGCGGCCTGCTGGCGATGCTCTATTCTTTCAGCCCGGATTTCGGCGGCCCCTTCCTGCTCCGCGCTTTCGTGATCATCGTGCTGGGCGGCCTGGAGTCCTTCGCCGGCGTGGCGGCCGGCGCAATCATCCTGGCGCTGCTCGAGACCGCGAGCATCCTGGTGCTGCCGGCGAGCTACCAGCCCGCGGTCGCTTTTTCGGCGCTCGTCCTCGCCCTGATCGTGCTGCCGGAAGGGATGGCGGGCCTGTGGAAAGGGAAGCGGCTCTGGGCGTGAAACGGGCCGCGGCGCCGCTCGCGCTGGCCGCGGTCCTGGCCGCCTTGCCGCTGTGCGGCGCCGGCCCCAATATCATCCGGCTGCTCTTCGTGACCCTGGTCTGGGTGACGGCGAGCGTCGCCTGGAACCTCCTGGGCGGCTTCGGCGGGCAGGTCTCCTTCGGTTTCGCGGTCTTCTACGGGCTCGGCGCCTACGCGGCGGCGCTGGCGCTCAATGCGGGAGTCAACCCGATCCTCTCGCTCTTGCTGGCCGCGGGCGTGGCGGTGGCCGCTTCGCTGCTGGTGGGCCTGCCGACATTTCGCCTCAAAGGCCCGTATTTCGCGATCGCCACCATCGGGGTGAGCGAAGCGGTGCGCGTGGTGATGACCAACCTCTCGGTGACCGGCGGCGCGAGCGGCTACCGGATCGTCGAGAAGGGGGCCTTCGAACAGCGCCAGCACTACTACACGGCCCTTGCCCTGGCGGGCCTGGCGGTGGCCGTCTCCATCCTCGTCCGGCGCTCGCGGCTGGGGCTGGCGCTGGCCGCGATCCGCGAGGACGAGGATGCGGCGGCAGACCTCGGAGTCAATCCGTTTCGCGCCAAGCTCGCGGCGCATGCGCTCGCCGCCGCGCTCACCGGCGCCGCCGGCGGCGTCCACGCGCGCTACGCCGCGTTCATCCATCCCCAGGGCGACTTCGCGTTCGCCATCGGCATCGCCATCCTGTTGATGCCGGTCATCGGCGGCGTCGCGACGATCTGGGGACCGGTCGTCGGCGCCTTCGTGTACGGCCTGGTGCATGAGGAGATCGTGGCCTCCTTTCCCGAGCTGCACCTGCTCATCTATGGCTCGCTGTTGATCCTGATCGTGCTCTTCGAGCCGAAGGGGATCATCGGCCTGCTCGAGCGTGGGGCGCGCGCTGTGGCGCGCCGGAGGAGAGCTGGTGCCGCCCATCCTTAGGGTCGACCGCCTGACGCGGTATTTCGCCGGGCTGGCGGCGGTCCGGGAGATGAGCTTCGAGCTCGAGCCGGGCCGGATCTATGGACTCATCGGGCCCAACGGCGCCGGCAAGACGACCCTGCTCAGCATCATCGCCGGCTCTCTGCGGCCGACCTCGGGAGCGGTCAGCTTTCTCGGCCGCGATCTGACCGGCGCGAGCTCGTTCTCGGCGGTCGCCGCCGGGATCGTCAGGACCCACCAGATACCGCGCCCCTTTCGCGCCCTCTCGGTGCTCGAGAACGTCGAGGTCGGGGCCCGCTTCGGACGCGCCCGGCGAGGCCCCGATGAGCGGCGCGAGGTGCGGCGCATCCTCGACTGGGTGGGGCTGACGCCGCTCGCCCGGGCGGCGGCGGGTACGCTGTCGGTCGGCGACCAGAAGCGTCTCGAGCTGGCCCGCGCCCTCGCCACGGCCCCCGAGCTGCTGCTCTGTGACGAGGTGTGCAGCGGATTGACCACGGGCGAGGCGCAAGCGGTGCTCGCGCTGCTGCGCAAGATCCGGGAAGCCGGCACGACGGTGCTCTACGTCGAGCACGATCTGAAGGCGATCATGTCGGTGTGCGATCACGTCATCGTGATGAACCACGGGGAGAAGCTGGCGGAGGGGCCGCCCGAGGCTGTGCAACGGGACCCGGCGGTGATCGAGGCTTATATTGGACGGCCCGCCGAGCGGGCGGGAAGGCCGGCCGAGCCGGCGGGGCCGCTGCCAGGGGCGCCGGAGGACTAGATGGCGGACGGCGGCGAAGCCGGGCGGTTGCTCGCGGTCGTGGACCTCGAGGCCGCCTATGGCGCGATCCAGGTGGTCTGGGGTGTCAACCTCGCGGTGGACCGCGGCCAGGTGGTGAGCCTCATCGGCCCCAACGGCGCCGGCAAGACGACGACGCTGCGCGTCGTGGCAGGTCTCATGCCGGTCCGCAAGGGGAGGATCGTCTTTGCCGGACGGGACGTGACCGACGAGCCGGCGCACCAGCGCGTTCGGCACCACCTCTGCCTGATCCCGGAGGGGCGCCAGCTGTGGCCGCGGATGACCGTCGAGGAGAACCTCCTGATGGGCGCCTTCTCGCCGCCGCTGCGGGCGCGCGCCCGACCCAGCCTGGCTCGCGTCTATGATCTGTTCCCCCGTCTCGCGGAGCGGCGCAGGCAGCCCTGCGGCACGCTCTCCGGCGGCGAGCAGCAGATGTGCGCCATCGGGCGCGGCCTGATGGCGGAGCCGCTGTTGCTGCTGATCGACGAGCCCTCCCTGGGTCTCGCGCCCATCCTGGTGGAGCAGGTCTTCGCGCTCATCCGCCGGATCGCGGCGCAAGGCGTCACCATCCTGCTGGCCGCCCAGAACGCCGTCCAGGCGCTCGAGGTCTCCGACCATGCCTATGTCATGGAAGCGGGGCGGGTGGTCCTCGCCGGTCCGAGCGCCGAGCTGCAGGCGAGCGACCATGTCCGCCGGGCCTATCTCGGCGTCGCCAACTGAGGGCGCCGCCGGGCAAGAAAAGAGACGGCAAGCCTAGAAAGGAGAGTTTAGAAAGGCCTAATGCCCGCCGGCTTTGTGCACCGAGTGGCGCACGTCGCGGCCTTCGACGTAATAGATGACGTCCTCGGCGATGTTCGTGGCGTGATCGGCGATCCGCTCGAGGTTGCGCGAGATGAGCAGCAGGTGGAGCGCCCGCGTCACCGTCCGGGGATCCTCGATCATGTAGGTCAGCAGCTCGCGGAACAGCTGCTTGTAGAGGCCGTCGACCTCGTCGTCGCGCTCCAGCACCGAGGTGGCGAGCGAGGCGTCGCGGCTGACGAAGGCGTCGAGGCTCTGGCGCACCATGTCCTGCACCAGCTGCGAGAGGTGCGGCAGATCGATGTAAGGCTTGAGCGGCGGCTGGTCGACCAGCTGCTCGACCGATTGCGCGATGTTGACCGCCGAGTCGCCGATGCGCTCGAGGTCGCTGTTGATCTTCATCACCGCGACCAGGAAGCGGAGATCGACGGCGGTGGGCTGCTTGCGGCCGAGGATGGTATGACAGAACTCGTCGATATCGATCTCGAGCTGATCGACCGCCTGATCCGTGTCGATGACTTCCCGGCACAGCGCCATGTTGCGCTCGAGCAACGCCTGCGTCGCCTTGGCGACCATGCTCTCGACCATGCCTGCCATGCGCAGCAGGTTCTGCCGGATGCGGTCGAGGTCCTGGTCGAGGCGTCGTTCCATTTACATGCTGCTCTCTGCCGTCGCGGCCAGATTCTACCCCGCCGCGCCGCCGTAGAGAAGGCGCTGCCGCGCGGCGATCGGCGCCCGGAGTGACAGTCCCCGGGCGGACCTGTGACTTCTCGGTAACGGCGACAGCCGGTCGAGCCTCAGCCCGTGGGAGCCAGCAGCCGGCCGAGACCCGGCATCAGCGCCCGGCAGAGCAGCCGGCGGCCGGCCGAGGGCCTCTCCGGCAGCCCGGCCGACAGGACCGTCAGGCCCGGAGGCCAGCGCCGGCCGGCCTGCGGCGTCGGCCGTTGCTGGGGCTGGGTTCGGAGGTCCATGGGCCGTCGCGCTGGGCGCCGGGCGGCTCGCTGCGCTGTCTGCGCCGTCTGCCGATGGGTATGCCAGATCGGCTTGATGAGCCGGTGTCACGCCGGTGTCGCGGTGGTACAGTCTGAGCGGGTCGCCGCCGGTTATGGTATTGTTCGGCCACTTTCAGCTGAAGGAACATGTCCCCCGAGAGCGGCGCCTGGCAGCGGTGTAGCCAACCAAGAGGGCCGGACTGTCGCTGCCTCGCGGCGCGCGGCCGACTGCGCCCCTTGCAAGTGGCGGCGGAGGGCCAGGCGCCACCTGGGGTATCCAGAACCTAGCCGCGGAGGAGGGAGGAGGGAGCTATGCTGACCTGGTCGCAGGTTTACACCCCTGTAGCCGGAAATCTGCTGTTGTCGGCGCTGGTGGCGGCGCTGCCCGTGGTCGTGCTGCTGGGGCTTCTGGCCTTTGCCCACACGAGGGCCCACTGGGCGGCCATCCTCGGTCTCGCGACCTCGCTGGCGATCGCGATCGTGGTCTACGGGATGCCGTCGAAGCTCGCGCTCGCCGCCGCCGCCAACGGCGCCGCCTTCGGGCTGCTGCCGATCGGCTGGATCATCCTGAATGCCATCTTCGTCTACGACATCGCGGTGAAGTCGGGCAGTTTCGAGGACCTCAAGCACCGCATCGCGACTCTCGCCGCCGACCGCCGGATCCAGCTCCTCCTCATCGGCTTCAGCTTCGGCGCCTTCATCGAGGGCGCGGCCGGCTTCGGCACGCCGGTGGCCATCTGCGGCGCGATGCTGATCGGGCTCGGGTTCCGGCCGCTGCAGGCCGCCGGCCTGGCGCTGCTTGGCAACACGGCGCCGGTCGCCTACGGCGCTCTCGGGACCCCGATCATCACACTGGCGAAGATCACCGGGCTGCCGGAGCTCTCGCTCAGCGCGATGGCTGGGCGGCAGCTGCCGTTCTTTTCGGTCCTCGTCCCCTTCTGGCTGGTCTGGGCCATGGCGGGGCGGAAGGCGACGCGCGAGGTGTGGCCCGCCTGCCTCACCTGCGGCCTCTCCTTCGCGATCACCCAGTTTCTGATCAGCAACTACTTCGGTCCGACGCTGGTCGACATCGGGGGCTCGATCGTCTCGATCCTGTCGCTGCTGGTGCTGCTCAAGTTCTGGCAGCCGAAGACGACCTGGAGCTTCGAGCACGAGTCGGCGGACGAGCGCGCGTCTGAGGCGGCGGCCCGGCCCGAGCACACCTCCGCCACCGCCTGGAAGGCCTTTGCGCCCTGGATCCTGCTCTGCGTCTTCGTCTTCGCCTGGGGCTATCCGGCTTTCAAGACCATCCTGAACGGGGGCGCCAAGGGAAATGAGAACTTCCTCAACGGCGTCTCGGTCGTCAACGTGACGGTCCCGGCGCTCGACAAGGCGGTCATCAGGACGCCGCCGGTGGTCAAGAAGGACACGCCGGAACCCGCGGTCTACGTTTTCAACTGGCTCTCCGCCACCGGCACCAGCCTGCTGCTGACCGGGATCGTGAGCGGCCTGCTTCTCGGCTTCTCCCTGAGCGAGCTGCTGCTGACCTACTGGCGCACGTTGCTGCGGGTGAGGGTATCGTTGCTGACCATCGCCGCGATGCTCGCCCTGGGCTACTCGACCCGCTATGCCGGCCTCGACGCCACCATGGGGCTTGCCTTCGCGTCGACCGGGGTGCTGTTCCCGTTCTTCTCGCCGCTCCTGGGCTGGCTCGGAGTGGCGCTCACCGGCAGCGATACCTCCTCGAACGTCCTCTTCGGCGGCCTGCAGCGGATCAGCGCCGAGAAGCTCGGCATCAGTCCCATCCTGGCCTGCGCCGCGAACAGCTCCGGCGGCGTCATGGGCAAGATGATCGACGCCCAGAGCATCGTGGTGGCGGGGGTGGCGACCGGCCAGAAGGGCAACGAGGGCGAGATCCTGCGCTACGTCTTCTGGCATAGCATCGCGCTGGCTTCGCTCGTCGGTGTCCTCGTGTTCCTGCAGGCATACGTGTTCCCGGGAATGATCCCGGCGATGACCGTCGTCGGGAAGTGAGCCATTCATGCATCCGGCCTCGAGCCAAAGACACAGAATTGAAAGGGGGACCAGAATGATGCGCCATTCGATCGGACGATTCCTGGTTGCGGCAGTGGTCCTGGCGGCGGCGACGGCTTTTCTGCCCGCCACGGCCCACGCCCAGGCGATCGTCAAGGTGAACGACACGGTGTTCTTCAGGATCGGCTTCCAGTTGCAGACCTGGGGTGACTGGCTCCAGGACGCCAACACCCGCGGCTACGCCCAGAACCTGTACATCCGCAGGGTCCGCTTCCTGCTCACCGGCCAGGTGGCCCCCAACGTGACCTTCTTCTTCCAGACCGACAATCCGAACGTGGGCAAGGCGCCCAAGTCGCTCGGCACCGGCTTCTTGCTCCAGGACGCCTGGCTGGAGTGGAAGATCAATGACTACTTCATGATCGACGCCGGGGAGTTTCTTGTGCCGCTCGCCCGCAACGAGCTGCAATCGACGGTGAGCTTCCTGACGCTCGACATCAGCCCGACGTCGACCGTCTTCGCCGTCCCGACGGCAACCAACGCGACGCGCGACACCGGCCTCCAGGTCAAGGGGTACCCCCTCGACGGCCACCTGGAGTACCGCGCCGCGCTCATGCAGGGGGTCCGGTTGACCGGCTCGCGCAACTCCTTCCGCGACACCTTCTACCTGCAGTACGACGTCTTCGAGACCGAGAAGGGGTATGTCTACGCCGGGACGAACCTGGGCAAGAAGAAGATCCTGGCCATCAGCAGCGGCTACGATACCCAGAACAAGTACCATGCCAACAGCGGCAACGTCTTCACCACCATCCCGGTGGGCGCGGGTGACGAGTTTGCCGGCCAGGTCCAGGGCATCCACTACGACGGCGGCACGTTTCTGCCCTCGCTGCCGAAGCAGAATGACTTCC
Source organism: Thermoanaerobaculia bacterium (assembly GCA_035544875.1). GTDB lineage: Bacteria > Acidobacteriota > Thermoanaerobaculia > Multivoradales > UBA5704 > JASLEW01. The sequence continues at coordinate 54,655 of DASZZP010000097.1, forward strand.
TGGTCGAGGCGTCCTACTACATCTCGGCTGCCAAGGTGGCGCCGTTCGCCAAGTACGAGAGCCAGAAGTTCAGCAAGGCGGTGGACAAGCCGAAAGACCAGACGCGCTGGGGCGCCGGCTTGCACTACTACCTCTCGAACCAGAACTTCAAGCTTTCCGCGCAGTACCTGCACGTCTCGCCCAAGAGTCCCATCCAGGGGACGAACCAGTTCACGTTCGCGTTCCAGGCCTTCTACAACTGAGGTTCCAGGATTCCCTCGGGGTGCCGGGCGACCCTGCCCGGCCCCCCGCCTCCGCCGCCCCGGTCCGAACCAATTCATCCGCTACAGGCCACTTGGGAGGAGCAGTTGGCAGAGAGACGAGAAGAGAGCCGCCCGCGGGCGGTCTACTTCTACGGTACCTGCCTGGTCGACCTCTTCTTCCCCGCGGCCGGGATGGCCGGTATCGAGCTGCTGCGGCGCGAAGGGCTCGAGGTGGTCTTCCCCCAGGGGCAGACCTGCTGCGGCCAGCCGCCCTTCAACTGCGGCCACTCCGCGGCGGCCCTGGCCGTCGCCCGCGCCCAGATCGCCCTCTTCCCGCAGCCCTGGCCGGTGGTCGTCCCATCCGGCTCCTGCGCCGCGATGATGAAGCGCCACTACCCGGAGCTCTTTGCCGGCGAGCCCGACCATCCCGCGGCCGAGGCATTCGCCGCGCGGGTGTATGAGCTGACCCAGTTCCTTGTCGGGGTGCTCGGCGTCCAGCTCGATGATAAGAGCCAGCGGAGCCAGCGGAGCAAGGCGAGCCAGCTTGGACAGCGCGAGCAGCGAGGGCAGCGAGGGCAGGGCGGGCAGCCGGTGCGGGTCACCTGGCACTCCTCCTGCCATGCCCTGCGCGAGCTGGGGGTGCGCGAGGAGCCCCTGGCGCTGCTCGGCCAGCTCGCCAACGTGGAGCTCGCCCCCCTGGCGCGCGAGCGCGAGTGCTGCGGCTTTGGCGGCACCTTCTCGATCCGATTCCCGGAGATCTCGGCGGCAATGGTGGCCGACAAGGCGGCCGACGTGACCGCGACCGGGGCGAGCGAGCTGCTCTCCGGCGACTGCGGCTGCCTGCTCAACATCGCCGGCCATCTGGCGCGCCAGGGCAGCCCCGTCCGCGCCCGCCACATCGCCGAGTTCCTGCTGGAGAGAACCGGTGGCGATTGAAACCGGCGGCAGCGGGCCCCCCGACTTCCGCGCCAGCTCTACGGCAGCCCTGCGCGATCCCCAGATCCGGGCCAACTTCCGCCGCGCCATGGACGGCCTGATGGCCAAGCGCGCCGCGCTCTTCGCCGATCCGGCCGAATGGCAGGCGCTGCGCGCCCTCGGCGCCTCCATCCGCGCCCGCAGTCTCGCCCGCCTGCCGGAGCTGCTCGTGCGACTCGAGGAGCGCTGCCGGCAAAACGGCATCGCGGTGCACTGGGCCGAGACCACCGCGGCGGCGAACGAGACCGTGCTCGCGATCCTGCGCGCGCACGGCGCCACCCGCCTGGTCAAGGGCAAGTCGATGGTCTCCGAGGAGATGCACTTGAACGACTTCCTCGCCGCGCACGGCGTCGAGTCGCTCGAATCGGATCTCGGCGAGTACATCGTGCAGCTCGACGGCGAGGCCCCGTCGCACATCATCATGCCGGCCATCCACAAGAACGTGGGGCAGATCGCCCGTCTTCTCGGGCAGAAGATCCGCGACGCCAAGTACACCGAGGACGTCGACGAGCTGACCGCGATCGCCCGGCGCGTCCTGCGGCAGAAGTTCGAGCAGGCCGAGGCCGGGCTGTCGGGAGTCAACGTTGCGGTCGCCGAGACCGGCACGCTGGTGCTGATCGAGAACGAGGGCAACGGGCGGATGTCGACCCACGTGCCGCCGCTCCACATCGCGCTCATGGGGCTCGAGAAGGTCGTCGAGCGGCTCGAGGACGTGCCGCCGCTGCTCGCGTTGCTCACCCGCTCGGCGACCGGCCAGACGATCACCACTTACATCAACATGATCAGCGGGCCGCGGGGCGAGGGCGAGAAGGACGGTCCGCGCGAGGTCCACCTGGTCATCCTCGACAACGAGCGGTCGCGGATCTTTGCCGACCCCGAGCTGCGCGCGACGCTGCGCTGCATCCGCTGCGGCGCCTGCATGAACCACTGCCCGGTCTATGGCCGGGTCGGCGGGCACGCCTACCAGACGACCTACCCGGGGCCGATCGGCAAGATCCTGGCGCCGCAGACCGAGGGGGTGAAGCGGCGGCACGACCTGATGCATGCCTCGAGCCTGTGCGGCGCCTGCGTCGAGGTCTGCCCGGTCGAGATCCCGATCACCGAGCTGCTGGTCCGGCTGCGCAGCGAGGCCGCCCACGGCGAGCCGGGGTCGCCGGTGCTGGAGGCCGGGCAAGCGCGCAACCGCTGGGAGGATCTGGCGTGGGCCGCCTGGCGCTGGCTCCATGGCTCGCCGCGCGCATACCGCCTGGTCAGCCGCCTGCTCGCCCGCTGCGCCTGGCTGCCGCCGCCCAGGATCGGGCCGCTGCGTGCCTGGACCAGCGTGCGCACCGCCCCGCGCCCGGCGCGGCGGACGCTGCATGAGCTCGCCCGCGCGCGAGGTGTCCGCGATGCCTGAGGATGCTGAGAACGGGGCGCCCGCGCGGGAACGGATCCTCGGCCGTCTGCGCCGCGCGCCGGGCGGGCGCCCGGCGCCGCCTTCCGACTTTTCGGTCCTGGCGGCGAAGAGCTGGGATACGGCCGAGCGCCTGGCGCGCCTGCGGCGCGCGATGGCAGCGGTCAAGGCCGAGTTCCTCCCCGCGCCGCCCGCCGCCTGGCCGGCCCGGGTGTGGGAGTTTCTCCGCGCCGCCGGGGCGCGCAACCTGCTCTACGGCCCCGGCAGCCCGCTTGCCCTGGATCTCGAGGGGGCCTTCGCGGGGCCCGCCGGTCTCTCCGCGCAGGGTTCCCCGCTCCTCGTCCCCTACGATCGGCCGGTCGAGGAGTGGAAGGGGTCGCTCTTCACGGGTATCGACGCCGCCATCACCACCTGCCTGGGCGGCATCGCCGAGACCGGCGGCCTGGTACTGGCCCCCTCGCCCGCGGAGCCGCGGCTGCTCTCGCTGGTGCCGCCGATCCACCTCGTGCTGCTCGACCCGGCGTGCATCTGGGACACCCTCTGGCAGGCATTGCGGGAGCTCGGCTGGGCCGCCGGCATGCCGCCCAACGCCCTGGTGATCTCGGGCCCGAGCAAGACCGCCGACATCGAGCAGACCCTCGCCTACGGCGTCCACGGCCCGAAACGGCTGGTGGTCGTCCTCCTCGACGGCAGCGCCGCTCCTGGCGACGCCTGAACGGCCAACGAAATTCATGCTCCTGTGCGTTCGCACGGAGTCGTCGCACGAGCTCGAGCTTCATCGCTCGACTGGCGGCATCGCCGGTTTCCGGATGGGGGTGTGCGCCAGCCAGTTCTCGGCTTCTTGATGGCTGCGGAAAGGTCTTACGTCGCAGACGTCCTCGACTAGGGCCTCGAGCATTCGAAACATCCCGTAAGACACCTCATCCCCGACCACGATGGCGGTGGGGCCAAGAGCTCCTTCGCGACCGAGCTCCCTGAGGATCTCGACTGTTGTGCGAACGTCCTGCGCACCGAAAACGGCAGTGGCCCGAGTGGCGTCGATCACTTCTGGATAGCCGAGACCGCGATCCCTGCCCTCGGCGCTGAGATGCTCGCGGATGTCTGCCATCGTGATCGGTCCTATGGCAGTGGTGGTTGTCCGGCGGCGCTCGTGATTCACTTCGTGGGTCACGGGCATCGTTGGTCTCCACGCAGGCGCAGCTGATCCGCTGTCGCGTCTGGCTTCGGCCTCGCGCCGGCGAAGGGGCCCGGCCGGGGCCCGGGAGTCATCGTCTGCACTATATAGTCTGCTCGACCTGCGGCTCGCGGCTCAAGGCCGCACCGCATTGAGCCCCATTCATCGAGGATCTCTCCGATGTCGGACACGACGCTCTCCACTCCCGGACGCGACTTCATTCGCGACATGGTCGACCGCGACCGTGTCGCCGGCAAGCACGGCGGAAGGGTGGTCACCCGTTTCCCCCCGGAGCCGAACGGCTACCTCCACATCGGTCACGCCAAGTCGATCTGCCTCAACTTCGGGCTCGCGCTGGAGAACGGCGGAACCTGCCATCTCCGTCTCGACGACACCAACCCCGAGACCGAGGCTCAGGAGTACGTCGAGGCCATCCAGCAGGGCGTGCGCTGGCTGGGCTTCGACTGGGGGGAGAGTTTCTTCCACACCTCGGACTACTTCGAGCAGCTTTACGACTTCGCCGTCGAGCTGATCCGCCGGGGCAAGGCTTACGTCTGCAACCTGAACGAAGACGAGATCCGCGAGTACCGGGGCACCGTCACCGAGCCCGGCCGGAACAGCCCGTACCGCGATCGCACCGTCGAGGAGAACCTCGATCTCTTCCGCCGGATGCGGGCCGGCGAGCTCGCGGATGGCGCCTGCGTGCTGCGCGGCAAGATCGACATGTCCGCACCCAACATGAAGATGCGGGACCCATTGTTCTACCGCATCAAGCGCGCCACCCACTACCACCGCGGCGATACCTGGTGCATCTACCCGATGTACGACTTCGCCCACCCGCTCTCGGACGCCATCGAACGCATCACCCACTCGCTCTGCACGCTCGAGTTCGAGAACAATCGGGAGATCTACGACTGGCTGGTCGATTCCCTGCCCTTCCCGGACCCTCCGCGGCAGACCGAGTTCGCCCGTCTCAACCTCACCTATACCCTGATGAGCAAGCGGAAGCTCTTGGAGCTCGTCGAGCGCAAGCTCGTGACGGGCTGGGACGATCCGCGCTTGCCAACCCTCGCCGGTCTGCGCCGTCGCGGTTTCACTCCCGAGGCGCTGCGCGACTTTTGCGAGCGTATCGGCGTCGCCAAGGCGAACAGCACGGTGGACGTGACTCTCCTGGAGCACTGCCAGCGCGAGGATCTCAATCCCCAGGTTCCCCGCGTGCTCTGCGTGCTGCGGCCGTTGAAGCTGGTGATCGAGAACTACCCGGAGGGCCGGGTCGAGGAGCTGGACGCGCCGTTCTACCCGCACGACGTACCGAAGGAGGGAGAGCGGAAGGTGCCGTTCTCCCGTGTCCTCTACATCGAGCGCGACGACTTCGCGGAGGAGCCGCCAAAGGGTTTCCATCGTCTCGCCCCGGGCCGCGAGGTGCGGCTGCGCTACGCCTATCTCGTGCGCTGTGAGAGCGTCGTAAAGGACCCCGCGAGCGGCGGGATCGTCGAAGTCCGCTGCACCTACGACCCCGCCACCCGCGGCGGTTCGGCCCCGGACGGTCGCAAGGTGCCGGGCACCCTGCACTGGGTGTCCGCGGCCCACTCGCTGCCGGTCGAGGTGCGGATCTACGACCGCCTGTTCCGGGTCGAGCGGCCGGATCTGGAGGAAGGGGGCTTCGAGGCCTGCCTCAACCCGCAGTCCCTCGAAACCCTCACGGGCAGCCGCATCGAACCGGCGGCGGTGGACCCGGCGCTGGGAGAACGGTTGCAGTTCGAGCGGCAGGGCTACTTCTTCCGCGATCCCATCGATTCGAGCCCCGGCCATCTCGTGTTCAACCGCGTCGTGCCGCTCCGGGACTCGTGGGCGCAGGAGGTTCAGAAGCAGTCGCCGGTCGCGGCCGCCGCGTCGAAAGCGCTCGCACCGAAGACGCCGAAGGTGCAGGAAGCGAAGGTCCCCGATCCGCTCTCGGCGGAGGAGCTGGAGCTGCTCGAACAGATGCGCTCCTGGCTCCTGCCCATCATCCAAGGCGTGCTCGCCGCTCATCCCACCGAAGTGGAGCGCTACCGCAACGGCAAGACCGGACTCCTCGGCTTTCTCGTCGCACAGGTGATGAAGCAGGTGGCGCAGGGCGGCGGCAAGGCCAACCCCAAGCTGGTCAACGTGATGCTGACCCGAGAGCTGAGCGCTCCCGGTAAATGATACCGTTCAGGCACTGCCCACGACTCCGTGGTATGATTCAGCAAATAAGGGCGTCTGAGCTCCACGAGCAGTCCTTCGAGTTGTAAGGGTTGGTGAAGAGATGGCTGCAGGCAAGATCTTCGTGTGCTACCGTCGTGAGGACTCGGCGGGTCACGCCGGGCGGCTCTACGATCGACTGAACCAACGGTTTCCCGGCCGCGTCTTCATGGACGTGGCTGGAATCGGCGTCGGCACCCGCTGGGCCGAGGTGGTCGAGCAGACACTTGGTTCGTGTGAGGTGGCCGTCATCCTGATCGGCAGGCGGTGGCTCGAGCGAAACCCCGCCGGCGCCCGCCGCATCGACGATAAGGAAGACTCGCTCCGAGCCGAGATCACCACCGCGCTCCGCCTCAAGCTCAAGGTCATCCCGCTGCTCGTCGCCGGCGCTGCCGTCCCCGAATCTCACGATCTGCCGACGGATGTGGCCCCGATTGTCGACTGGCAGGCGCTTCGAATCGACGACGACGATTTCGATCACGATTCGTCGCGACTGATCGGAGCTCTGGAGCGGCAGTTGCAGGACGAGGGTACCGACCCGCACCTCGAGTCCGCCGAAGCGAAGCAGTCCGAAATCCGCCGGCTGATGGCAAATGCCGAATCGTGCATTGCCAGGGGCGACTGGGTCACGGCCGCACAGACTTTACTCGCCGTGCTGTCACTGGACAAGGCGAACGCGGAGGCCGCGACCCGTCTCCGGTTCGTCCAGGAGCAGTCGGCGCGGGCCTACAAGCCAGAGTTACCACCTTCCTCTTCGAAGGGACGCCCTGGCCGTTGGGCGGCCTTTGGCATCCTTGGCATCCTTGGCGCGATCGGAGCAGCAACCGTCGCGGTGATCCTGATCGCGCTGATCGTACTGGCGAATAAAGGGTCGAGCAACGTCAACACCGGCCCTAATACGAATACGGGTACACCGCCCAGTGCCTCGAACGCCGCCAATCCGGCGGGAGACAAGCCCGCGGCGATGCCACAGGAGCCTGCCGCCCCGCAGTTGGCCGGCGACTACGAGCTGACCTCCTACGCCATGCAAGGCATGGTGATCCCCCTCAGCGGCGGAATGCGCCTGGTGCCGATCGGCGACGGACGTTTCCAGTTCGAGACATCGGTGACGCACCAGCTTTCGGGCGCCGTGTTCCAGTATCGCGGCTTCTTCGAGGGTCAGGGGTCTCATTGGACGACGACGACCATGCAAACCAACGATCCGTCGGCGGTCACGGGACCGATCCCGACGCAGGTCAGGTTTGACGGGTCGACGCTCATGACGCAGAACTCGTACGGGCAGTTAGCCGTCTGGCAGAAACGCTAAGGCGATCCGCCCGCTGGCTATGCGACAGGGCCGTGGCGCCCCGAGCCAATCGATTTAGAACCGGTTTTCAGCCAATCGGTCTAGAAGCGGCCTTCGGCCGCTTGGGCGGCGGGGACGGCCTGGGGCTCGGCGCCGCCGATCGGCAGGCGGACGCGGAAAGTGCTGCCGCGGCCCATGCGGCTTTCGACCTCGACCTGGCCGCCGTGGGACTGCGCCACGTGCTTGACGATGGCGAGGCCCAGCCCGGTGCCGCCCTCTTCGCGCGAGCGTCCCTTGTCGACGCGGTAGAAGCGCTCGAAGATCCGCGCCAGCGACTCCTGCGGGATGCCGATACCTGTGTCGCCGACCTCGATCACCACCTGGTTGCCCGCGCGCTCGAGGCGCAGCGTCACCTCGCCGCCCGGGCGGTTGTACTTGATCGCGTTGTCGAGCAGGTTGACGAGCAGGCGTTCCAGCCCGTCGGCGTCGCCCTGGATCGCCGGCAGGGGAGGCAGCGGCTGCTCGCGAATCTCGACCCGGACCCGCTTTTCGCGGGCGGGCGCGGAGAGCAGCTCGACGGCGCGCTGCGCCAGCGCCCCGAGCTCCACCGCCTCGCGCTCGCCCGCCTGGGCCACGCTCTCCAGCCGCGACAGCGTCAGCAGGTCGTCGAGCAGGGCCTGCAGGCGGCGGCACTGCCAGAGCAGGCGGTCGGTGAAGCGGCGCGCCGTCCCCACGTCGTCGAGCGCCCCGTCGCGCAGCGTCTCGGCGTAGCCGCGGATCGCCGCCAGCGGAGTCTTGAGCTCATGCGAGACATTGGCGACGAAGTCGCGACGCATGTCGGCGACGCGCGTCAGCTCGGTGGTGTCGCGGGCCACCACCACCGCGCCGCGCTCGCCGCCGGAAAGGGCGGCCGAGGCCAGCAGCAGGGTGCGCCGCTCGGGGAGCTGGAGCTCGATCTGGCCGCTCTGCGCCTCGCCGCTGCGCAGCGTGTCGTCGATGATCCGTGCCAGCTCGGGACGGCGGATGAGCTCGACCACCGGCCTGCCGGTGACGCCGCCCGGGAAGTCGGCCGGCGCTCCCGCCATTGCCGCCGTTCCCCGCAGGTCGCCGGCGAGGTCGAAGAGGCGGCAGAAGGCCGGGTTGGCTAGCACCACGCGGCCGTCGGTCGAGACCACCAGCACCCCTTCGGACATGCTGGCCAGGATGGCTTGCAGATGATCGCGCTCGCGGCGCACAGCCGCAAACTGCGTCTCCGCGGTTTCGGCGAGCCGGTTCAAGGCGCGCCCCAGAGCGCCGAGCTCATCCTCGTCAGGAACCTCGACGCGGCGCGCCCGCCCGCCGGCCAGGTCGGCGGCGCCGTCGATCAGCCGCGCCAGCGGACGGAAAAGGCGGCGGTCGAGCCATAGTGAGCTGAGCATGATCGCCACCCCGGCCGCTACGATGGCCAGCCCCAGGGCGGTCGCGAGACGGCCGCGCAGCATTCCCAGCTGCTCGAGCGGCTCGGCGAAGCGCAGTATGTAGAGCCGGCCGCGGCGGTCGCGCAGCGCGCGGGCGCCGTAGACGTAGCTGACGTCGGTGGTGTCGGCGTCGCTCTCGCCGAGCGCCACCCCCTGCCCGTGCGCCAGGGCGGCCACGACCTCGGGACGCTTGGCCTGGTTCTCCATCTCGCGCCGCTGCGCCGGCGTGCGGGCGCTGTCGGCCAGCACGCTGCCGTCGGCGGCGATCAGGGTGATGCGCAGCCCGCGGTCGGCGGAGCTCGACGCCAGCTGGCGCAACCATGGTTCGAGATCGGCGAGCACCCGGAGATCGCCGGGCGCCCGGGAATCCGCGGGAGGCGCGGCAAGCCGCTCCTGGACGATCGGCGAGAAGAGGCGCAGCGCGTCGAGGATCTGCACCGCGGCGCCCTGCTCGAAGAGGCCGGGGAGCAGCAACCAGAGCAGGATGCCGGCGGTCGACACCGCGGCCAGCGCGGGCCAGACTGGGGAGAGCCGCAGCTTGCGCGGCAGGCCGAGCGGGCGCAAGGGTCAGGGCCGCAGGCGGTAGCCGACACCGATCACCGTCTCGATGCGGTCGGCTTCCGGCCCCAGCTTGCGGCGCAGGCGGCGGATGTGGGTGTCGACAGTGCGGCTGTCGATGTCCTCGGCATAGCCCCAGACGTCGGACAGCAGCTGGCCGCGGGTCTGTACCCGGCCGCAGCGCTCGAGCAGCAGGCGCAGCAGGCGGAACTCGGTGGCGGTCAAGGCGACCTCCTTGCCGCGTACCCGCAGCCGGTGCCCGGCGACGTCGAGCTCGATGCCGCCCAGCTCGAGCAGCTCGGAGGCGCTCTCCTCTTGCTGGAAGCGGCGCAGCACCGCCTTGACCCGCAGCACCACCTCGCGCGGACTGAACGGCTTGCTGATGTAGTCGTCGGCGCCGAGCTCCAGGCCGACGATGCGATCGACCTCCTCGCCGCGGGCGGTGAGCATGACGATCGGCAGCCGGGAGGTCGCGGGGTCACGCTTGAGCACCCGGGTGAGCTCCAGGCCGCCGATGCCGGGCAGCATCAGATCGAGCAGGATCAGGTCGGGGCCGTCGCGGCGGATCGCGTCGAGGCCGGTATCGCCGCGCCGCGCGGTTTCGACTTCGAAACCCTCCTTCTCGAGGTTGTACTGCAGAACCTCGGCGATATCGGGCTCGTCCTCGATCACCAGGATCTTCTCGCGTGCCATGATAGTTCTAGGGTAGCACGCGGTCTTCCACAGATTTTGTGGAAAAGGCTGCGGAAAAGGGTCCTGAAAAGCGGCAGGAACCAGCTTTTCTGGCCGCTTTCCACTCTTTGAACAACGCTCTGTGCAAACGACGCAAGTCATTGCAAACAAAGGTATTGTAAGTTTTGGCACGACCCGGCTGTGGGCGCTGGCCCGGCCGCTCGGCAAGATTTCCACAGAGGAGCGGGTTAAATCCGGGTGAGGTTTGTGTTAACTCTATGTGACAGCGAGATTTAGGCCCCGCCGCCGCGCGCGGGAGGCGGCTAACCATAGCGGCGCGGCGGAGTCAAGCCCCTGCCTCCTCGAGCCCCTGGCGGAGGCCCAGCTTGGATCCGAAGACCTGCTCGAAGAAGGCGCGGTGCTCGCGCGCGGCCTCGAGCTCGAGCTCGACTTGGTAGCGCGACAGCACCTCGAGCTTGAGGCGGCCCTTGCGGATCGAGCCGTAGACCTCGTCGACGCGCGAGGCATGGGTGCGGTCCAGGGCATCGGCCAGGCGCAGCAGCGCCGCGAGCTTGCCGATGGTCCGCTTCTGCCAGGGTCTGAGCGCCGCAAGGGTGGCGTGCTGGCGGCGGGGCAGGGCGCCGCGGTGATAGCGCGCCACGTGGGCGATGATCTCGATCTCCGGCTGGTCGAAGCCGTCCAGGCTGGCGTTGGCGATCAGGTAGTAGGTGTGCTTGTGGTGGTTGCGGTAGTGGACCGAGTAGCCGACGTCATGGAGCAGGGCGGCGTACTCGAGCCACTCGCGCTCGCGGCTGCCAAAGCCGTGCAGCGAGGCGGTGACGTCGAACAGGCGCAGCGCGAGCCGCGCCGTCTGCAGGTTGTGGCGCAGCACGGTGGGGGCCCGCTCGGCGAGCCGCAGCACCTGGCGGCGGCGCAGCTCGCCGGGCTCGCGCGCCGGTGGGATGGGCTGGCCGAGCGCCGCCAGCACCAGACCCTCGCGCAGGGCGCGGTCGCTGACCTGGAAGCGCTCGACGCCGGCGTGGTGGACGATCTCCTGGAGCAGGATGAGGCCGGCCAGCAGGCTCTCGGAGCGCGGCCCGCCGACCGGCGGCAGGTCGGCGATCTGCTGGCGCCGCAACCCCTGCAGGCGGAGCACCAGCTGCGCCAGCTCCTTGCTCCGCACCTCGCGCAGCCCGCCGGCGGTCGCCTTGCGGCCGGCCGCGAGGTCGACGAGGTCGGCGCAGCAGACGGCCGTGCCGGAGGTGGCGACCAGGCGCGGCGGCGAGGCCGCGGCCCAGCCGCCCAGCCGCCGCTGTGCGGCACTTTCGTGCCGCAACTGCGGCGACTGGTGCGGCAACTCGTTGCCCCTGCTGCGGCGACTGGGTGGCTGGATCGCCCGGGTCGAGGCTTCTCGTCCATTCAAGGCGGCCGGACGCGGCAGGGCGGCGGCCAGCTGCTCGCGAATCGCCCGCCGCAGCGCCAGCACCGAGCTCGCCCGCGGCGGGTCGCCGCGGAAGGCGGCGGCGCAGCGCAGCGAGCCCAGCGGCAGGCTGACGACGCGTGCCAGCTCGCCGGCGTCGGCCTCGATCCACTCGGTGCTGCCGCCGCCGATGTCGACGATCGCGGCGCGGCCCGGACCGAGGTCGACCACCTCGCGCACCGCGCGATAGATCAGGCGTCCCTCGTCGATGCCGGTGAGCAGCTGCACATCGAGGCCGGTCTGCGCCTTGATGCGGGCGAGGAAATCGTCGCCATTGGCGGCCTCGCGCACCGCGCTGGTGGCGACCGCCACCGCCCGATCGGCGCCTTTCAACGCCGCCAGGGTGGTCATCTTGATCAGCGCCTCCAGGCCGTCGCGAATGGCGGTCTCGGACAACGCCCCCTCGCCCAGGGCGCTCTTGCCCAGGCGCACCATCTCGCGCTCCCGCCCCAGCACCCGGTAGGCGCCGTTGGGCTCGGGGTCGATCACGATCATGTGAATGGAGTTCGAGCCGATGTCGATCGCCGCCAGCCGGCCGAGCGGCGGGGCGAGCAGGGTGAGTTGCGCGCTGCCGGCGTCCGGGGACGCCACGTGCACGACCCCGGACGAAAGAGGCTGGATCACGACCGCGGGAGTGCCCACGCCGCGATTGTAGACTGCGCCGCGAGATCGGTCTCGGCGGCGGGCCGCTGCGGACCGTCGCCGGCGCTGTTGGAGGCTGTGGCGGCGTCGGCGGTGTTGGCGTCATGGGCGTCATGGGCGTTCATGGGCGGCATGGGCGGCGCCGGCACCGCTCCGGGTCGCAAAGAGGCGCTCGAGCAGCTGCTCCCAGCCGTGGCGTCGGGCGTGCGCGAGGCCGCGCGCCGCCATGGCGGCGCGCAGCGCGGGGTCGTCGTAGAGCCGGCGCATGGCCGCGGCCAGGTCGCCGGGGCGGTCCGGATCGACGATCAGGCCCGAGTCGTGCGCGCCGACGATCTCCGGCGGCCCGCCGCGGTCGCTGACGATCGCCGCCAATCCGGCGGCCTGCGCCTCGAGCACTACGTTGCCGAAAGTGTCGGTGGTCGAAGGGAAGACGAAGAGGTCGGCCCCGGCGTAGGCCTTGGCCAGCTCTTCCCCGTGCAGGAAGCCGGTGAACAGGATCTCGGGCTGGCGGTAGCGCCGGACGAGCTCCTTCAGGTAAGGGCCGTCGCCGACCACCGCGAGGTGCGCCGGCCGGCCGGAGGCGAGGACCTCGAGGAACGCCGCGAGCAAGGCGTCGACGTTCTTCTCTCGCGACACCCGTCCGACGTAGAGAAACTTGAAAGAGCCCTCGTCCCGGCCGTCGTGGCGGTCCCGGCGGTCTCCGCAACCCCGGAGGTCATCGGCCAGTCGTCCGTAACGGCCCCCGCTCTCGATGCCGAAGCGGTGCCAGAAGGCAAGGTCGCGCTTACCGGGGTGAAAGAAGCGGGCGTCGACGCCGCGCGGCAGCAGCGACAGCCGGGCGCGGTCGAGGCCGTGCTCGGCAAGCAGCTCGAGATAGCAGCGGCTGGCCACCAGCACCTCGTCCATCTGGCCGAAGAACCAGCGCATGTAGCTCCAGGTCATCTCCTCGAGAGCAGAGCTGCCCGAAAGGTGCCGGACGTAGAGCGGGAAGTCGGTGTGATAAATGCCGGTCGCCGGGATGCCGAGCAGCTTGGCGGCAGCCAGTCCAGCCAGCCCGAGCGGGCCGGGGGTGCTGATCAGGATCTCGCCGTAGCGCTCGCGCTCGCAGTGCTCGAGCAGCTCGAGCAGCGGCGGCACCGTGAGGGTCTGGGTCTCGTAGCCGGGGAGCGGGAAGCGCAGGACGGGGCGGAAGTCGTGGACCGGAAGGTCGGGCGGCGTCATCTCTTCGCCGCAGGTGATCGCATCGAGACGCCGGCCGCGCTGGCGCGCCAGTCCGGCCAGGGTGCGAATGGTCTTGGCCACGCCGTTGACATCGGTCAGGGTATCGGTGAACCAGGCCTTCGCCCCGGCCGGGCGCGGGACGCGCCTCCCCGCTTCCGCTCCGAGCCCTCCCCGCCCTCCCCGCCCTCCACTCCCTCCGTTCCCTCCATTCGCTCCAGACACCGCCGGCGAGAGGTCTGAGCGGTCCTCGGCCAGGTCGGCCGCCGCCGCGCGGCGCGAAAAGCGCCGGGCGACCATCTCCAGGAGATCGGCGTCCTTGTGCTGGGCCTGCAGCGCGACCAGGTAGGGAGCGACCGTGAGGGCCAGCGGCGCGAGCTGGCCGGCGGCCGCGGCCAGCCCCTCCGACAGCCGCCCGCGGCGGGCGTGGCGCAGGAAACCGTCGACCAGCGCGGTCGTGATCTCCTGGCTGGCGCGGTTGGCGGCATCGAAGGTGGCGCGTTCGGCCGCCGGTGGGGGAGGCGCCCCGCCGCGCCCCGCCCCCGCCCGCGCCCGCTCGCCGGTCCGCCCGCGCTGCCCCAGGGCGAACGAGCGCAGCAGCTCGGCGAAGGGATCGCTGCGGCTTCCCAGGCCGAGCGGGAACTGGCGCCGGTGGAACTCGTGGGCGATGGCATAGAGACTCTGGGTCAGACGCAGGCTGGAGCCGTCCTCGCCCCCCGGTTGATGGTTGCCGGCTGCCAGGTGGGCCAGGTACTGCCCGACGTTCGCGGCCGGAGGGGTCCCGGTATGAGTGCTGGCGACGTAGAAGCCGCCGTGGTCGTCGCTGCCGCCGGTGAATGACTTGATCCAGGGAGTCGGTCCCCACGGCTGCAGGCGGTGGCGGACGGCGAGGTCCTCGATCACCTCGCGGGTCAGGGCGCCGAAGAGGCGCGCGACCAGGTCGTTGCCGCGCCGGTCGTGGATGCCGTTGCGGGCCTCGAAGCGGTTGAACAGCACCAGCAGCTTCTCGAGCTGCTCCAGGGTCAGCAGGTTGTTGACCCGGTAGAGCGGATGGGCGACGCTGTGCACGATGCCCTCGGCGCCCAGATAGTCGCGCAGCTCGTAGACGTTCTCGCGCAGCTCCTGGATGGCGCCGTGCTGCGCCTCGCTGATGCCGAACACCAGGCAGTGGATCTGGCATCGGTCCTCGGGGAACTCGACGGTCACCTCTTCGGAGAGGAAGGTGCCGGGGAGGTGCGCGATCTCGAGGGCGCCCAGGATCGTGTCGTGGTCGGAGAGGGTCACGAAGTCCATCCCGCGCTCGCGGCAGAGGCGATAGACCTCCTTGGGCTCGGTGAAGCTTTCCGGCGCGCCGAAATGGCGCAGGATCCACTCGGTCGGACGGTTGGATGCCTTGCTGTGAACGTGCAGGTCGGCCCGCGCTGCGGTCGGCCCGGCTGCAACGGCCGGCCCTGCTGCCTCGGTCGGCGTCATCGGTCGGTCCTCCCCAAGTCCTGCGGCTGCTGCAGGCGGCCGCGAGGTCTGGAAGCCCATGCTACGGAGCTTCGCGGGCCCCCCAGTGACATAGGCGTTGCGGCAGGTGACGTTCGCGTTGCGGCCTGGTGACGTCTGAGGCTGGACGCGGGAGGTCCGGGTGGAAGCGCAGAAAGACCTGCGGCCATTATGGTTTGTCACACGGCGGGAGTGGCGGGGGCGGGAGCGATGTGACAAGATCAAGGGTCTTCGCCGCTCTCTGGGTCCACCCGCCGAGGCAGCGAGGCAGCCCCCTTGTCCGAACCCAAGAAGACCTTTCACGTCGCGCCGCTCGAGCCCAGGGAGGGCCCGACCGACCCCTCCTCGCTCTTCCTCAACCGGGAGCTCTCCTGGCTGGAGTTCAACCGGCGCGTGCTCTACGAGGCCGCCGATCCGGCCAATCCGCTGCTCGAGCGGCTCAAGTTCATTGCCATCTTCGACAACAACCTCGACGAGTTCTTCATGAAGCGGGTCGGCGGCCTCAAGCAGCAGCTGGCGAGCAACGTGCGCGAGCTGCCGCCGGACAGCCGCACGCCGCGCCAGCAGCTGGCCGAGATCAACGCGGTGGTGCGCCCGATGCTGGCCGAGCAGCGGCGGCTGCTCAACGAGGAGCTGCTGCCGGCGCTGCGCCAGCACGGCCTGGAGATCCTGCGCTGGAACGAACTCAAGGCGGGCGAGCGCCGCCACCTGGTCGAGGAGTTCGACAAGAAGATCTATCCGATCCTGACCCCGCTGGCTGTCGATCCCGCGCATCCGTTCCCTTTCATCTCCAACCTCAGCCTCTCGCTCGCGGTCTCGATCCGCGCCCCGTTGCCCGGCCATCCGGGCCGTCCCGGCCAGGTGCGCCACGCGAGCCACGCCAAGAGCGCATCGGCGGCGGGCGGCAACGGCTCGTTGCGCTTCGCCCGCATCAAGGCGCCGCACATCCTGCCGCGCTGGGTGCAGGTGCCGAAGACGCTGCGCTTCGTGCCGCTCGAGGAGGTGATCGCGCACAACCTGGAGCGGCTGTTCGAGGGCATGGAGGTGGTCGAGTCGCATCCCTTCCGGGTGACCCGCAACTCCGACGTGCAGCGCAACGAAGAGGCCGCCGACGACCTCGTCGAGGCGATCGAGGAGGAGCTCAGGGAGAGGCGCTTCGCGACCGTGGTGCGGCTCGAGCTGGCCCAGGGGTGCCCCGAGTGGATGCGCGAGCTGCTCTGCGAGCAACTGGAGATCGGCGCCCAGGAGGTCTTCGAGGACCAAGGGCCGCTCGGCTTGCGCGACCTGATGCAGCTCACCTCGGTGCCGCTGCCGTCGCTGCGCTACCGCCCTTGGACCCCGGTCACTCACCCGCGCCTGGCGCCGCTCGAGGGGAGCGAGCCGGCGGAGATCTTCAACACCATCGCCGGCGGCGACTTCCTGGTGCACCACCCGTTCGACTCGTTCTCGACCAGCGTCGGGCGCTTCATCGAGGCGGCGGCCGACGATCCGGCGGTCTTCGCCATCAAGCAGACCCTGTACCGCACCTCGAACGACTCGCCCAACATGCGGGCGCTGATCCGCGCCGCCGAGGCGCGCAAGCAGATCGCGGTGACGGTCGAGATCAAGGCGCGCTTCGACGAGGCGGCAAACATCGAGTGGGCAGAGGCGCTGGAGGGCGTCGGGGCGCACGTGGCCTACGGCGTGGTGGGGCTCAAGACCCACGCCAAGATCGCCCTGGTGGTGCGCCGCGAGCGCGATGCGCTGCGCTCCTACATGCACCTCGCCACCGGCAACTACAACCCCGAGACGGCAAAGCTCTATACCGACCTGGGTCTCTTCACCTGCAACGAGGAGATCGCCGAGGACGTGGCGCAGCTCTTCAACATGCTCACCGGCTACGTCCACCGGCCGCACTTCAAGAAGCTGCTGGTGGCGCCGATCAATATGCGCCAGCGCTTCCTCGAGCTGATCGCGCGCGAGGTGGAGCACTGCCAGGCGGGACGCGGCGGGCACATCATCGCCAAGATGAACTCGCTCGAGGACAAGGAGATCGTCGAGGCGCTCTACGCCGCCTCCGCCGCCGGGGTCGAGATCGACCTCATCGTGCGCGGCATCTGCCGCTTGCGGCCGGGCCTGCCCGCGCACAGCGAGACCATCCGGGTGATCTCGATCGTCGGCCGCTTCCTGGAGCACGCCCGGATCTTCTACTTCGCCAACGCCAACCGCCCGGAGTTCTTCATCGGCTCGGCGGACTGGATGTCGCGCAACCTCGACTACCGGGTAGAGGCGATCGTGCCGGTCGAGGACTTGCGCTTGCAAGAGGAGCTCAAGGCGATCCTCGACCTCCAACTCTCCGACAACGTCCAGGCGTGGGACCTGCGCTCGGACGGCAGCTACCGCCGGCGCACTCCCGGCGAGGGCGAAGCGGCCCGCTCGAGCCAGGACATTCTCATGCAGCGCGCTGTCGACAAAGCCGGCCGCTAAGGCCGGCGCCCCAATTTTTTTTCGGCGGTAGGGCGGTCATCATCGACTCCTGCGCCCGGCACGGCATCTGGTTCGATCTCGACGAGCTGGCGCGCGTGCTAGCCTGGATCCGCGCCGGCGGCGAGGAGCAGGCCCGCCAGCGCGCGCTCGAGGAGGCGAAGGAGGCGGCGCGCGAGAGCAAGCTCCACACAGGCGCCTACACCCTGGTCGGCAGGCACGGCTGGGTCGACCCGGCCAGCGAGGTCGACGTGGTCAACAATCTCGCCAATCTCCTCGGCGAAGGGCTCCGCGACCTCTTTCACTCCAGGTGAGCGGCGGTCGACCGCGAGCACTCCGAGCCTCGCCTCGCTCGGGCGCCGCGTAGCCGCTCCGGCGCCGGCAGCGAAGGCGGCGGCGCCGCAGCGGCCCCGCTCACTGGGCGATGGCCCGGATGACGCTGGTCGTCGGCGCGTCCTTGGCCGACTTCTGCAACGCGATGAGCTGGGTCAGCAGGCTGAAGCTCTCCGTGGACATGCCGCCCCAGCACTTCAGCTCCTCGAGGCGGTCGAAGTACTTGTGCTGACCCTCTTGAGGCTTCCACGGCAATCGCAGCCAGGAGCGGATGGTGGACCTGGTCAGTGTGACGGGTGAGGGGATCCGCGGCCACCGGGTGGTCAAGGCATTCGGCATGTTCTTCGTGTCTTTTGAATCGCTCGCCTCCTTCGCGCTTTCCTGAGGGAAGGTGGTCGTTCGGATCGCGATATCAGGACACTCGAACGGAGCCGCCAAGTCGGCGGGCAGTTCCTGCCGATCGGGGATGATGAACTCCTTTCGCTCATAGGTGATGTCGACGAACGAGTTGCAGCTTTGGTCGCCATGCCTGTCAAAGGCGACGAACAAGGGCCAGAGCCTGCCGCCGATGCACACCGCCGGAACTTTGGTGGACGTCTCGATCACGCGCATCAACTCTCCGAGATAGAAGAGCATTTCTTCCGGCGATCTGAGATAGAGAGTTGCGTTCCCGGCTTCGGACTCGACGGCTACCTCCCGGCCTGCTTCAGGGGTACCCGTGGCCTGACCAGAGGCACCCTCAGGGGAGGGCTTGGACCCTGCTTTTCGATCGGCGGCGGAAGGATCACAGGACGAGGAGGACTTCTGCTCCGCCTTTTCTTCTGCCCGGGCATGGCTCATCAAGATCAGGTCGGGCATAGGCTTCTGCAGCTGATAGTTCCCATCGTCAAACTTGGCAATCGACAACCCCTCCTTGGTGGCTGTGACGAGGTCTTTGAGGCCGCTCACTTTGTTCGCGCCGAGACAGGGCCCTATGTTGACCGCCTTGGGTACGAATTGGGGCGCGGTACTGACGAAGCTCGTGACCCACCGCCCGAAGGCCTCCAGCTTCTTGAGTTCAGGTTCGGGATAGTTCTCGTAGTAGTCAATCTTGTAGGTCTTTACCAGCACCGGATGGGCAAATAGGTGGAGGAGTAACTCCTGAGTGTTTCTCACGCGCACGTGATGGACAAAGAGGTAGAGAAGGAATTCCTGGGGCCACCCTTGCTCCCAGTAGTACGCGAGCAAGCCCTTCGTGGCGGGCGACAGAAAACCCTTCTCAAAGTCTTGGCCGGAAAGGACGTTGACGTCGAACGTCGGATTGTGGACGTAGTCGACACTCGGGATCAGCTTGCCGTTGGTCAAGAACTTCTTTCCCGTCGTCAGCGAACTGGTGTAGGGACCGAAGTCAGTCTCGATCCCACCAGAGTTGAGATCGAGCTTGATGCTGCCGGTCACCTTGGAAAGATCAGTGATATACATCGGCCTGAACAGCTTTGCCCTGACGACATTGAGCAGCAGCATCCTGTTTTGCGCCTCCTCGACCGCTTCGTTGTACTGCATTGCGCTGTGTGAGAGGTCGCCGACCCGAATGCAGCCGGCGAAGAGAATCGTGGGCAGGAGTGAGATGACGCGCAGCGATGCGGACGCCCTGATTGCTGCCGACATGGTTCTTCCTTTCTTCGAGGGAGAACAATCCTCCAGAGAAACGCGGGAGCGGCGTTTGATTCCGAGTCGGACTATCTTATCTAAAGAATAGCCGACAGACGACGAAATGTCAAGACAATAACCAAATATTGATGAATCGCTAGATGCGAATAAGGGAACGTCTCTCAGCCCTCTCGAGGAGGTTTTACAGCCCTAAGACGAGGCGAAGTCCATCCTCGACTTCCGCCAGGAGACGACCCGGAAGGTGACCGATCCGCTCCAGGAGGCGTCTCTTGTCGATCGTCGCCACCTGCGATACGTTGACCACCGATGGCTTCGTCAGACCGATTTCCCGCTTGCGGCACAGCACGTTCCCGGGGGCCTGGGCGAGGCGCGTGTTGGAAGTGATGGTTACGACCACCACGGTCTGGATGGGACTTTCGTTGAATTCGTCGATCTGAAGGATGACCACGGGACGGCGGTAGCCAGGCTCTGAGCCCTCGGGACGGCCGAGGGCCGCCCACCAGATCTCGCCGCGGCGAGCTACCACTCTTCGCGCAGCGCCTCAGCCTGGAGCTGTTCGATCAGCGGGTCGACGGCCGCGGTCTCGGAGCCGTACACAGCCGCAAGTGCCTCGCGTACCTCGACACCGCGATGGCTCTTGACGAACGCTTCGACGGCTTGGGCGTAGAGCTGGCTGCGCGACATCCCCAGTCGCTTCGAGACGCGCTCGGCAGCCTTGAACGTAGGATCAGGCAGTGAGATGGCGACCTTCATGCCCATAGTATGACCAGGTCATACCTCTCCGTCAATGATTATTGAACCCTGTCAAGCCGGCCGCTGCAGTTTCTCCTTGAAGAAAGCCACGGTGCGCTTCCAGGCATCGTCGGCGGCGGCGGCGCGGTAGTTGGTGCCCGAGGGGTTGGCGAAGGCGTGGCCGGCGCCCTCGTAGACCTGGATCTCGACGTTCTTGCCGAGCTGCTTGAGGGCGCTCTCCATCTCGTGCACGCCGGCGACCGGGATGCTCTTGTCGTCGGCGCCGAAGAAACCAAGGAGCGGGGCGCGCAGGCGGCCGAGCTGGTCGCGGTCGGCGATCGGCCGGCCGTAGTACATGACCGCGGCGGCGATGTCGTCGGGGAACGCGAGGGCGGTCGCGAGCGACCAGCCGCCGCCGAAGCACCAGCCAATCACCCCGATCCGGGTGGCGCCGTGCTGCTTGAGGTGCTGGACCGCGAGCCGCAGGTTCTCCTCGGCCGCCGCCTTGTTCTGCATGGCGGTGTTCATGAGCTTCATCGCGGCGTCGGGGTTGTCTGCGGTGGCGCCGCCATAGAGCTCGACGGCGAGCGCGGCGTAGCCTTCGCCGGCCAGCCGGCGGGCCATGGCGCGGATGTTGTCGTTGAGGCCCCACCACTCGTGGATGACCACGATCGCCGGCATCTCGTTCTTGGCTGAATTCGGGTGAGCGAGATAGCCGCGCAGCGGCTTTCCCCCCTGAGTGCCGTAGGTGACTTCGGAGCCGCTGACCGGCTGCGCGGGCTCGGTGGTGGCGGCGGGCGAGGCGGCCGGAGAGTCGTGCCGGTGCTCGGCTGCCATCCGCTGCAGGTGCTGCTGCTCCTGCACCCGCTCCTGCTCGAAGCCGGCAGAGGCGGCGGCACCCTTGGTCTCGGCTGCCGTCGTCTTGCGGGCGGCAGCGAAGCAGGCGGCGCCCACCAGAAAAGCCAGGATCATCAGGACGATTGTGCGGTTCATCGATTTCCTCCCGTCCCTGCCGCTCTCGCGAGGGGAAAAAAGAGTAGCACAAGGGATTGACAATATGGCGAGATGGCATATAGAGTCTGTTCATGCAGCGAGCTCTGATGGTCCTCTTCTTGGCTCTGGCGCCGTGCCTGGCCGTCGCCGCGCCGCCGCCGTTGCCGGTCGGGCCCGAGATCCGGGTGAATGCCGGCGAGGTTGGGAGCTATCTCAATCCCCAGGTCGCGGTTTTTCCTGACGGCGGCTTCGTCGTGGTGTGGACCGTCGGTCCCAGCGGTCCCGGCCGGACCGTTCTCCATGCCCGGCTCTTCGACGCCGCCGGCAACCCGAGGAGCGGCCAGTTCCTGCTGGTCCGCCAGCCGGGCTCGCAGGCGGTCGAGGCGGTGGCCGCGGACCGCGACGGCACCTTCCTCGTGGCGTGGGACCACATCAGCTACACAGGGCGGACGAGCCTCTTCGTGCAGCGCTTCAGCCGAGAGGGAAGTGCGGCAGACACGCCGGTCCGAGTATGCGCAGGCTGCGGAGTCTGCACAACTTGCGGACCTACTCTTCAAGCATATAACGGCAAGCTGGCCGTCGATCCCCGCGGCGGCTTCGCGGTCGCCTGGTCGGCCGGCGTCGGTGACCACTACAACACTTATGCGCGCCGCTTCAGCCACCAGGGCTTGCCGGCTGGGGCGGAGCTCGTGGTCGCGCAGGGGACTGACGGCAACGATGGCTCGGACGCGCTGGCCAGCGCGGTCGGCGTCGGCCCGGATGGAACGCTCTTCGTCGGCTACGAGATCTTCGCCGACGGCCACAGCATCGAGCTGGCGCGCTTCGATGCCGCCGATCAGCCGGTGGGCGATTTCGATCGCCTGCTGCCGCCCGATGGTGCCATCGGCCCCAGCGTGAACATTGCCCCGGACGGCAGCTTCGTCGTGGCCTGGGCGAATGGCAGGATCGACGACGCCGCTTTTTTCCTCTTCGATTCCGCGGTCTCGGCGCGCCGCTTCGCCGCCGATGGCACGCCGCTGGAATCCGCCTCCTTCCAGGTCAACCGCAGGGGCAGCTTCGAAGCCTTCCCGCAGACGGTTGCTCTCTCCGGCGGTGCCTTCATTACCGTATTCACCGACTTCCGGGGACGCGACGGCAGCGGCGACGGGGTCTTCGGCCGCGCCTTCGCCGCCGACGGCACGCCGCTGACCGGCGACTTCCACGTCAACCTGACGACCGCCGGCGACCAGATCGCCACCTCCGTCGCCGCCGGCGCCAACGGCCAGATCGTCGTGGTCTGGCAGTCCTCGATCGGTCCCGCCCTGATCCTCGCCCGCCGCCTGACCGCCCCGCCCGCTTTCTAGAGCGTGGTGAGGACTTTCTCCAGGCGCTCCACGGCCCAGTCGATCTCTTCTTTCTTGATCACCAGGGGCGGCGCGATGCGGATGACGTGATCGTGGGTCTCCTTGCACAGCAGCCCTTCGGTCTTGAGCGCTTCGCAGAAGCGGCGGGCGCCGCCGGCCGAGCGGTGGAGCTCGATCCCGATCCAGAGGCCCTTGCCGCGCACTTCCTTGACGTGCCGGGAGTCGATGCGGCGCAGGCGTTCCATGAAGTAGGGGCCGAGGGCGGCCGAGCTCTCGACCATCTTTTCTTCGACCAGGACCGCGAGGGCAGCGCGGCCGACGGCGGCGGCGAGCGGGTTGCCGCCGTAGGTCGAGCCGTGCTGGCCGGGCTTCCAGACCCCCATGATCGGGTCGTCGGCGAGGATGCCGGAGAGCGGGTAGAAGCCGCCCGACAGCGCCTTGCCCACGATCACCACGTCGGGACGGATGCCTTCGTGCTCGTAGGCAAAGAGCTTGCCGGTGCGGCCGAGGCCTGACTGGATCTCGTCTGCGATGAGCAAGACATTGTGGCGGGTGGTCGCGGCGCGCAGCCGCGCGAGGAAGCCCGCGGGCGGCACGACGATCCCGGCCTCGCCCTGGATCGGCTCGACCAGGACCGCGGCGACGTTGTGCCCATGAGTCTCGAGGGCCGCTTCGACAGCGCCGGCATCGCCGTAGGGCAGGATGCGGAAGCCCGGGGTGAAGGGGCCGAAGCCGTCCCTGTACGCCTCCTCGGTCGAGAAGCCGATGATGGTGGTGGTGCGGCCGTGGAAGTTGCCGGCAAAGACCACGATCTCGGCCTGGTCGGCCGGCACCCCCTTGACCGAGTAGGCCCACTTGCGGGCGGTCTTGATCGCGGTCTCGACCGCCTCGGCGCCGCTGTTCATGGGCAGGAACTTGGCGAACCCGGACAGCTCGCACAGCTGCTGGTAGAAGGGGCCGAGCTGGTCGCTGCGGAAGGCGCGGGAGGTCAAAGTGACGCGATGGATCTGATCGATCATCGCCTGCTGGATGACCGGGTGGCAGTGCCCCTGGTTGACCGCCGAGTAGGCGGCCAGGAAGTCCAGGTATCGGTTGCCTTCGACGTCCCAGATCCAGACGCCCTGGGCGCGGGCGACGACGACGTCGAGCGGATGATAGTTGTGGGCGCCAAAGCGGTCTTCGAGGGCGACGTAGTCGGTGGCCGTGGGACCGGTCTTCACGGGCTCAAGCACAGTGGTGCTCATGAATTCCTCCGCTGCTGCGCCAAAGGGAACCTGATTTAATGGAGCGTGGTCTGTGCCCGCGCAATTCAATTAGACGCGCGGGCGATGCCCGCGCTGGGGTGCCGGGGCCGGGATCTCGCGCAGCCCCAAGATCCGAAGCGCACTGCCTTACGCTGTTCTATATCACAACATCGCGCCCGCCGGGGTCGCTCAAGCCTCGGGCAAGATCTGGAAACGCTCCACTCCTTCTGGTCGGTAAAGCGAGAAATCGCGGCGGTCGAGAGTGAAGATCCGGTGACTTCTCTCCCGTTCCGCGACTCGGACGAGCGCGGCGTCGGCAAGATCCATCGGCAGGTCTTGGTATTTCTTCATCAGCTCTCGCATCCTCGCAAAATCACGCAGCTCCAAGGAGAGGATCGTGACTCCTCCGCGCTCCAGGAACTCCCACGGCGCATCCTGGGCTCGCCAGGAGAAGCCGAGCAGGTACATGGCCTCGGTGACGACCGGCCAGACGGAGCCCAGAGGCTCGGCGAGGGACCGCAGTGTCTCCTTTCATTGCTGGTGATGGCGGTCGTCCGCGTGGAGGAGCGCCACCATCGGGCCGGCATCCAGAAGGATCATGCCTTCCGGTCCGCCAGCAGTTGCTGGAAGCGCTTCCCGGTCTCTTCCGAGAGGTCTGGCGGACCTTCTCGTACACAGCCGATCAGATCGGCGACGCGGTCAAAAGGAGCCTGCCGCTCCTGAGACGCCAGAAGCTCGATCGCCTGCCGCACGACCTCGGACTTGGACACCGACCTGCTTCGAGCCAGCTGCTCCAGGGCACGTTTCGTTTCGGGGTCGAGTCGAACACTGGTGGGCACGGTCCACCTCCTTCGGTGTAGTACGAAGTGTACTACAGCCTGCCGTTGTCCTAGGGCCGGCGCCCTCCCGATTACTGAAAGCTCACGCCGGCGAGGCGGAAGGCAAAGACGCCGGGCGGCGCGCCGGCGGTGAAGGCGACGGCTTGGAGGTCATGGCCATCGAAGCCGGCAAAGGAGGCGAAAGGCAGCACGTACTCCTTCCACTCCGGGCCGGCGGCGAAAGTCTGGATCAGCGGCATCATCCCGTGGCTCTTGGCGAAGACCATGATCTGGTAGGTCCTGCCATCTCCTTGCGCCCAGAAGTGAATGGCCTTCTTGGCGGCAAGGTCGGTCGGGGCGAACGGCAGCGGTCCGGGTGAGTAGGAGGCGCCCGCCCAGGGGAAGGGACTGCCGGGGGCCACGGTGCCTGAGACGGCGAGCACGCTGCCTGCCGGCGCGCCGCCGGGTCCGCCCTGGCTCCCCGCGACGCGGGCGGCGCTGGCGGCGCTGGCGGTGCTGGCGGCGCCGGCGCCCGGGGCCGGCGCGACGGCCAGGGTGGCGGCCGAGGTGCCGTTCATGATCTGGTCGGTGGTGACCGACCAGCCCGGGCCAAAGGCGGTGCGGACCGCCTGGTCGGCCGCGACCTTCGTCCGGAAGGTGTCGCGGTCGGCCGCCACTCCCAGCTTCCAGACGTGCGCGATGGCGCGGGTCGAGAGGATGTCGCGCGTGGGATCGCCCTCGACCAGCAGCAGATCGGCGCGCAGCCCGGGGGCGATCCGGCCGCGGTCGGGGAGGCGAAACGCAGCGGCAGGGGCGGCGGTCGCGGCGGTCAGCGCCTCGGCCGGGGTGAGGCCGGCAGCAACCAGCAGCTCGAGCTCGCGATGGATGCTCGCGCCGTGGGCCGTGCCGGGGTTGGGCGCGTCGGTGCCGGCGAGGATGGGCACTCCCGCCGCCTTGAGCTGGCGGACCGCGGCCTCGGCCGCTTCATAGTGCCGCGCCGGGGCGTCCGGGCGGCGCGGGAAGGCGGTTCCGAGGTTGTCGGCGTCGCCCGGCCCGATGAAGGGGGCGAGGCGGGAGTCGGCGAGCAGCGAGGCGCCGCTCGGCTTGCCGGAGGAGCTCTCGAGCACCGTCAGGGTAGGAACGACGAAGGCGTGATGGGCGGCGGCGAAGCGGCCGAGCTCCGGATCGGGTTCGCGGTCGGTGAACAGGTGCGCCAGTCCGTCGGCGCCGACCTCGATGGCGTCGCGGGCGCCGGCCAGCGCGCCGATGTGGACGACGGCCAGCTTGCCCCGCTGGTGGGCGGCGGCGACCACCGCCGCCATGGTCTCCTTGCTGAGGGTCGGAAAGGCCAGGCCGTAGGGCTTGCCGTCGTCGTAGATGATCTTGATGTAGTCCGAGCCCTCGGCGAGGCGCGCGTCGACCCAGGCCTGCGCCTCCTCGGGCTTGCTGAGCGTGGGGATGGGGAATCCGTACTCGGTGCCGTGGCCTCCCGGCGCGGTCGCGAGGGTGCCGGCCGAGCGCAGGTCGGCCTGGTCCAACCGCCGCCCGGCAGCCTGATCGGCCTTGATCGCGGCGCCCATCGTGGCGGAGGAGAACATGTCGAGCTCGGTCGTGACGCCGAAGGCGAGCGCCGTCTTCAAGGCGTCACCCCAGACATGGGTGTGCGCGTCGATGAGCCCTGGCAGCAGCGTCTTGCCGCGGCCGTCGATCGTCTCGGCGCCGGCCGGTGCGGCGAGCTCTTTGCCCCCTCCGCCGCGCGGCGCGACCGCCGCGATCTTGCCGTCTGCCACCAGGACGTCCGCCGCCGCGATGGTGCCCTTGCCGTCGAAGACCCGCACTCCGCGGATCACGAAGGGGCGCGCGCTGGCGGCGGCACTGCCCCGCGGCGCCGTGCCAGCGGGCTCGGGGTTTGGCGGCGGGCTGCCGGTGATGCCCTGGCCGGCCCGCAGCCCAGGCGCTCCGAGCGCCAGCGCCAGCGCGGCCAGAGCCGCCGCCGCCGCGGCGCCAACCATCCTCGATCGACCCGCCGCCGGCGACAGCATCAGCTCTCCGGGGTGACGAGGCGGGAAAGCCTCTCGGATGTGGCCGTCTGGCTGTTGACGCGGCGCCGGACCAGCTGGCCGGCCATGGCGGTGCGGTTGCGGCCGGTTTCCTTGGCCACGTACATGGCGGCGTCGGCGAGCCGCAGCAGGGTGCTCTTGGACTCGTTGAGCGACAGGTCTTCGGTCAGGTGGCGCTTGAGCGTTGCGATGCCGATCGAGCAGGTCACGCCTTTGAGGTGGAGCGGCTCCGGCTGGATCTCGCCGGGTTTCGACGAGAAGGTCGTCTCGACCAGGGTCGAACGGATCTCTTCGGCGAGGTCGATGGCGCGCTCGAGATCGCAGCCGGGCAGCAGGAGCACGAACTCGTCGCCGCCGTAGCGCGCCGGAATGGCCTTGGAGCTCGCCACCCGGCGGCGCAGGATGTGTCCGACCTCGCGCAGCACCTGGCTGCCCGCCAGATGTCCGTGGGTATCGTTGACCCGCTTGAAATAGTCGAGATCGAGAAAGAGCAGCGACAGATCGCTGTCGTCGTCGCGGCAGCGGCGGATCTCCTCGGCGAGCGCGACGTGCAAATAGCGGTCGTTGTAAAGGCCGGTCAGGTTGTCGCGCTTGGCGATCTCCTGGGCCTGGCGGGCGTCGAGCACGTTCTGGATCGAGATCGAGATGTAGCCCGCAAAGATCTCGAGCAGGTTGCGGTCCGCGCGGCTGTAGTTGGGGGCGTTCTCGCGGTTGATCAGCTCGAGCACGCCGCAGACGTCGTGCTCGATGCGGATCGGGATCGCGATCAGCGACTGGGTCTGGTAGTCGGTCTGCTCGTCGACGGCGCTGTAGAAGAAGCTGTCGGCCCGCGCCTCGGCGGTGACGTAGGCCTCGCCGGTCAGGTAGACGCGGCCGGCGATGCCGCGGTCGGCAGGGATGGTATGGCCCACCAGGCCGGACGCCTTGTCGCCGAAGGCGGCAATGAAGATGAGCGTGTTGCGGTGCCGCTCGGCGCGTTTCTCGGCGGGGTCGTCGAGCAGGATCGAGCCTGCCGCGGAGGGAACGAAGCTGTTGGCCCGCCGCAGCACCTCGACCAGGTTGTCGGCGAGGCTCAGCTCCGGCGGGAAGTTGGGATTGGCTCGCCGCCGCTCGAGGAAGCGCTCCAGGCGAAGAGGGTCGAGGCAGTGAAAATCGGCCGTCAAGGGGCCCTCAGCCGAACCCGCTGCCCGGGCAGCGGGTGCCCAGGGATGCGTGCACGAGCCGAAAGACGCCGCGCCAGGGGCGGAACGCCCGTCACGACACGGCGAGCTCGCGTAGGTGGCCGGCTGATCGACGATAGCAGAACTACCCCCGCGCCGAAAGCAGCCGCCTGGCTAGCCCTCGACCAGTCCGATGGCGGCGGGCGGACAGCGCTGGCTGGCAGGCTCGCCGAGGAGATGCCAGCCGCCGGCACCGGCAGGGGTCACCCAGACCTCGCTGCCAGGTGGGAGGGGCAGCAGCAGCGGCTCGGCGGCGGTTTCTCGTGCAGGCGCCCGCGGCACCGTCGCCGGCGCCGTCACGAGCGCTGTCGCCGGCGGCGGCGGCGGCGCCGCAGGGCAGGCGGCGAGCAGCACGGCGGGGCGCGGCCCGCGGTCGATCAGCGCGGTGCCGGCGGCGAAGGCGGCGGCGGCGAGCAGGGCGACCGGCAGCGCCAGCCAGAGCCGCAGCCGGGCCGGCAGGAGGAGCATTGGGAGCGCCGCCCAGGCGAGCAGCGCGCCAGCGACCCGCAGGCGGCGGCGCTGGCGCACCCAGAGGCCGGGCTCGGCGGCGGGTTCCTGGGCGCCGACCGCCTGCCGCGCGAGGGTGAGGTTGTCGCGCAGCCAGGGATCGCCGTCGCCCAGGGCGAGGGCCGCCCGGCGATACCAGAGCACGGCTTCCGGGAGGCGCCCCAGCTGATGGGCCGTCGTCCCCAGGTTGTAGGCCAGCAAGCCCTCGAGATGGCCGCCGCGCTCCAGCCGGAAGCCGGCGGCGTAGACGCGCAGCGCCTCTTCGAGGTCGCCGGCGCGGAACAGCCGGTTGCCGCTGGTCAGGGCGGCGGCGGCGTCCGCCGGCGGTGCCGGCGTGGCGGCGAGGAGCGGAACGGTCGCTGCCGGCAGGACGGCCACTGCGAGGGTGGTGAGCAGGCAGGCGGTGCGGCTCATCGCAGGCGGCGCAGCAGCAGCCGGCTGCGGGAGAGCAGCTCGCCGCGCAGCGTTTCGGTGGCCGAGAGCTGAGGCGCGTAGCGCAGGAAGTGGAGGTCCTCGGTCAGCCCGGCCAGCTCGCCGGCGGCGCCGGCGTCGGCCCCGCGCTCGCCGAGCGCGGCGCTCCAGCGCGCGGCCGGCGTGGTCGGCGGCACGCCCCAGCGTGTGCTCAGGTAGTCGCGCCAGACCTCTTCGATGCGTGCCGCGGCCTGACCGGGGCGCGGCTCCGCCGCAGCCTCGCGCAGCCGCCGGTCGAGAGAGTCGCCCGGCCTGCCGCCTGCCGCCGCACGGGAACCGCTGCCGGCGCCGGCACTGGCGCCCGGCCAGCCGCCGCGGCGGACGAGCAGCGCGACCAGGGCGAGGCCCCAGGGGAGGGCGAACCAGGCGAGCAGCGGCGGCCAGTGCCGGAAAACCGGCGGGCCGACCTCGTGCAGCGCGGCGCTGCGGATGGAGTGGGGCGCGCCGTTGCCGGCGGCGGCGGGTGCCATGGGCAGGGCATTGAGCGCCAGCGGCAGCGCGGCGGCCAGCCGGTATTCGCGGCGGGCGGGATCGAAGAAGACGATCCCTTGCGGCTGCAGCGCGTAGCGCCCGGCGCGCTGTGGGATCACGACATAGGTCCACGTCCTGCGTCCCTCGACGGCGGTGCCGGCCAGCCGGTCCTCGGCCTGCTGCTGCGGCGGATAAGTGGTGAGGCCGGCCGGCAGCAGCAGCTCGGGAGCCGGCACCCCCTGCAGGTTGCCGGCGCCCGCCAGGGTGAGGGTCAGGGTGGCAGCCTCCCCGAGCCGCAGCGACGCCGGCTGCACGGCGGCGGCGAGGGCGAGCCGCCCCACCGCGCCGCCGAAGCCGGGCGGCGGCGGCGGCAGCGGCTGCACGTCGACCGCCAGCTCCGGGGTGCGCAGGTGCAGCTGCTCGGGGCGGGCGAGCGGAGTGCCGAAGAGGCTGCGCGCCGGCTCGACCACGACGTCCATGGCGGTCGGTTCCAGCAGCTGCCGGCCGGGGCGCAGCGGGAAGAGCGCCTTGCGCAGCACCGCTACGCGCTCGTAGCTGGTGCCGTCGATGGCCGCCGGCTCGGCGACCAGGTGCTCGGGCTGCGGGATGGTGCGCGCCCAGAAGCCGCGGAAAGTCGGCACGTCGCTGGTGTTGATGGCGGCGATGTCCTGATGTGTGTAGAGGTAGACGGTGTAGAGCACCTGCTCGCCCACCACCGGCCGCGGCGGCTGGACCTCGGCGCGCAGCAGGGCGGCGGGTCCGCGGGCCGGGGCCGGCGCCGCATCGAACGGGGCGCGGCCGAAGAAGCGCTCCCAGAGGTCCTCCGGCGCCTGGCTCCCCGGGCCGCCGCGCGCCCGCGGCGCGCCGGTCGGCTGCTCCTGGACGCGGATCTCCTGGTTGGGCAGGCGGGCGAGCGCCGAGGGCAGGCGGATGGTAAGCGCGCGCACCCGCGCCGCACCCGGCGCCCGCGGGCGCAGGTGCCAGGTCAGGCGAAAGGTGCGCGACAGGCTGCCGTTGATGAGACTGAAGTCCTCGAACTGCGCCGGACCGTCGACGACCTCCAGGTTGTCGAGCTCGAACAGCGGCCGGAAGCGCAAGCTCTCGAGCCCGCCGGCTTGCGCTTCGAGGGTCAGGGTGGCGGTCTCGTCGACCCCGATCACCGCCGGCTCGAGGGTGGCGCGAATCTGCACCGCCGGGCCGGCCGCCGCCACGGTCGCGGCGGCAAGCCCGAGCACGACCCAGAGGGCGGCGGGGGCGGCGGCTCGCCTCACCAGTCCTCCCCGTTCGCCGCGCGCTGGCGGGCCAGGCGCGCCGCCGCCTCGCGCCGGTGCTGCCGTTCCAGGTTCTCGACCGCCTGCAGGACTGCGGCCGCTTCGCGGGCGCTCATCTCCGGCTGGTCGCGGAAGCCGGGCAGCGGCTGGCCCGCTTGCCGCGCGTCGGCCTGGTTGGGGCGGTCGCGCGGCGCCCCTTGCGGCCGGCCGAGGGGGGAGCTCTGACCGGTCTGCGGCGCCGGGCCGGGGTCATGGGCGTCGGAGCGCCGCGGTTCGCGATCGGCGGGGTTGTCGGCGCCGCCGCCGCCGCTCGAGCTCTCCTTGCCCCCCTGGCGGTCGCCGCGCTGCCCTTCGCGCGGTGTCTTGGCGCGCAGCCGGTCGCGCTCGCGCTGGTGCAGGGCGAGCTCGAGGTTCCACTTGGCGTCGGCGTTGCCGGGCGCGGCGCGCAACGCCCGCTTGTAGGCCTCCACCGCCCCGGCGGCGTCGCCGGCGGCGAATCGGGCGTTGCCCAGGTTATAGCTGGCGGTTGGGGCGAGCTTGGCGCCCGCCGATTCGACGGCCCGGTCGAGCAACGCCGCGGCGCCGCGGGCGTCGCCGGCGAGCAGGTGGGCGGTGCCGGCGTTGTAGTGCGTCAGCGGCGCGAGCGCCGGCGCGGCCGCCGGTCCTGCCGCAGCGCCGCCGCCACCCGCGCCGACCAGCCGCAACGCCGCGTCGGCGTGTTCCATCGCGGCCTTGGGGTCGCCGCGCTGGGCCGCGGCGATTGCCTCCGCGGTGCGCTGGCGCGGGTTGTAGAGCCAGCGCTCGAGGCCCACCGGCAGGTGCGGCCGCCAGGAGAGCCATCCGGGCAGCCCCGGCGGTGTTTGCAGCATGGGAAGCACGGCCGCCCAGCCGGCCAGTTGCCGCACAGCGGCGGCTGGGCTGGGCGGCTGGGCCGCCGGCGCGCCAAGCGGGCTGCCTCCTCCTCCCGTCCCACCCCGGTGGCCGCCGCCGCCCCAACCGGCCCAGCCGAGCGGCAGCAGGAGGAGCGCCGCCGGCAGCCGCGCCGTCATGGCCGCGCCTCCCGCTCAGCGGCGAAAGGCCCGCAAGCGAGATGGAGCAGCAGCGCCGCCGCGGCGAGCAGGAGCGGCAGCTGGAAACGCTCCTCGCGGGTGGTCGAGATCTCGTTTTCCAGGGTGCGCTTCTCCAGGCGGTCGAGCTGGGCGAGGATGGGCGCCGGGTCGGTCGCGGCGCTGCGCACCCGCAGGTAGGCGCCGCCGGTGCCGCGGGCCAGCGGCTCGAGCACCTCCTCGTGCAGGCGGCTGATCACCACCTTGCCGCGCCCGTCGCGCTTGTAGGTGCCGTCCGGGAGCGGCAGCGGCGATCCCTGAGGGGTGCCGATTCCCAGGGCGTATACCACCACCCCGTTCTCCTTCAGCCGGGCGATCGCCGCCTCGATGCCGCCGCCGTGGTCCTCGCCGTCGGAGAGGATCACCAGGGCGCGGTGCTTCTCGCTCTCGCGGCCGAACAGGCGCAAGGCGGTCTCCAGCCCCGCCGCGAGCTCCGTGCCCGGTTGCGGCAGCGAGCCCGCCTCGACCGTATCGAGCAGCAGGTCGAGCACCGCGCCGTCCAGGGTGAGCGGCGACAGCATCAGCCCCTCGCCTTCGGTCTGGACCAGGCCGACCCGGTCGCCCGGCATCGCCTGGGTCATGCGGCGGATCATCGCCTTGGCCACGAACAGGCGCGAGGGCGAGACGTCGGGCGCCGACATCGACAGCGAGGAGTCGAGCACGAAGACCACGTCGACGCCGCGGCGCTCGACCTTTTCCTCGCCGCCGCCCCACCGCGGGCGGGCCAGCGCGCCGGCGGCGCCCAGCACCGCGAGCGCCAGGCAGGCCACCGAGAGCGCCAGCCGCCCCGGCCGGTAGGCGGGGAAGAGCCGGTGCCAGAGGCCGCGCGAGGCCCAGGCGGCGTCGGCGGCCAGGCGCCGCCGCCAGAGCGCGGCGGCCGCGGCGGCGGCGAGCGGCGCCAGCAGGACGAGCCAGAGGAGCCGCGGCTCGGCGAAGCTCACGGTCGCTGCCTCGGAACGTTCATGGCTCGGCGGTGACCCGGGTCAGAGCGGCGGCAAACGGCACGAAGAGCAGCGCGAGGCCGGTCCAGACCAGCGGCGGGAAGGCCTCGCGATAGCGCACGTAGCGCTTGACCTTGAGCGGCGTCTTCTCCAGCTGGTCGATGGCCGCGAAGATCTGGCGCAGGCTGGCCTGGTCGGAGGCCTTGTAGTACTGGCCGTTGGTGCGCTGGGCGATCTGGCGCAGCAGGCGCTCGTCGACCGCGACGTTCATCAGCACGCGCTGGGTCTCGCGCCGTCCGGTCTCGGGGTTCCAGACCGGAACCGGGACCGGCACGCGGTCGGCGGTGCCGACGCCGATCGTGTAGACCCGGATGCCGAGCCCCTTGCACAGCGCGGCGGCGGAAAGCGGGTCGATCTCGCCGGCGTTGTTGCCGCCATCGGTGACCAGGACCATGATGCGGGTCTTGGCCGGGCTGCTGCGCAGGCGCGCCGCGGCGTTGGCGAGCGCCACTCCTATGGCAGTACCGTCGGGCAAGCTGTTGAGCTCGACCGACTGGATCAGCAGATCCAGCATCTGGTGGTCGGTGGTCAACGGGGCGCGGGTCATGGCGGTGCCCGAGAAGACCTCGAGCCCGATGCGGTCGCCGGTGCGGCCGGCCACGAACTGCCTGACCACCTGCTTGGCGACGGTGAGGCGGTTCTTGGGCAGGAAGTCTTCGGCCGCCATGCTGCCCGAGATGTCGAGCACCAGCTCGATATCGATCCCCTCGGTCAGGCTTTCCTCCCAGGCATAGCCGAGCTGCGGCCGGGCGAGCGCCAGCACCAGGCAGGCGAGAGCGGCCAGGCGCAGGTAGAAGGGCAGGTGCAGCCGCCAGGCGCCGCCGAGTTCGCGCCCCTCGCGCCCCTCGCGCGCCTCACGCACCTCACCCGCCCGGGGGCCCGGCCCGCGATCGCCGCGCCCGCCGGCGATCGGCAGCCGGCTGTAGGTGAGCGCTCCCAGCTGGCCGCGGCGATGATGCGACCAGGCGAGCAACGGCAGCACGAGCAGCAGCAGCAGCCAGGCGGGGGTCGCGAGATGGGGGAAGACCTGGGTCATGAGGCGGCCTCGAGCGGCGGCAGCCGCCGCGGCGTCCCGGCGCCCCCGGCTGCCGCGGCCGGCGCCGGCTGCAGCTCGGCATCCCACAGCCGGGCCAGCCGCCGCGCCGCGTCGAGCCGCTCGCGCCCGCGCGCCTCTTCCACCTCGTGGCGCGCGAACTTGACCAGGTCGCAGGCGCGCAGCAGCTCGATCGCCGGGCGCACCAGCGCCGCGGGGACGCCCCGAGCCACCAGCAGGCGCTGGATCTCGCTGTTCGTGCTCTCCGGCGCCGCGAAGGAGAGCACCCGCCCGAGGTAGCGGCGCAGCGCCAGGCTCAGGCGGGTGTGGAGGGCGAGCGATGAGGGCTCGCCGTCGAGCTGGTCGAGGGCGGCCAGCAGCTCAGGGAGCGGCTCGAGCAGCGGCACCGGCACCGCCGCTGCGGCCGCCAGCGCCGCGCGGTGGCGGCGCCAGAGCAGCCAGCCGGCGGCGGCGGCCGTGGCGGCCAGGGCGCTCAGCGTCCACCAGAACGGCGCCCCGATCGGCAGCGGCGCCAGCGGCGCCGGCGGCTTGGGCTCGAGCTTCTTGGCGGCGGCGATGTCTGGCGGCGGCTGCCCCGGCTGCGGCGGCTGCCCCGGCAGCACTGAGCGGATCGTCAGGGCCAGGCCGGACGGCGTCGCGGCCGGCACGGTGGCCCCCCGCAGCGGCACCGCAACCGTCGCCGGCGGCAGCTCGATCCGGCCCGGCCGGAAGGCCGCCAGCAGCAGCCGCTGGGTGTAGGTCGCCCCGCCATCCGCCCCGGCCGTGCGCCGCGGCTCGTCGCGGCGCAGGATCTCGGCATCGCCCCAGGTCTCCCCCCAGGAGGGAAAGCGCGGCTCGCCGGCCAGCGCCGCCGTGCGCGGCAGGCGCAAGCTCAGCACCGCCTCGACCTGATCGCCGACCGTGAGCCCTCTTTGCGGGATGTCGACCGTGAGCGCGAGGGGCGTTGCCGGCGGCGCAGGCGTTCGCGGGCGTCCGGCGGGAGCGGCGGCGGGGACGCCAGCCGGCGGCTGGCCCAGCAGCGGGAGGCAGAGGAGCAGAGGAAGCAACGCCAGCAACGCCACCCCGAGCATGCCGAGCCGCGGGGCGTCGTGCCTGGCCCGCCCGATCGAAGCCGAAGGCGCGATCGCGACCGCCGGCCCGGTAGTCGGCGTGTGGGCGGCGAGATTGCAGCGCCTGCTCATCGCGCCAGCCTCCGGCGGCGCTGCTCGAAGAAAGAGAGGACGGCGGCGAGGTAGGGACGGTCGGTGCGCAGCTCCAGCCGGTCGACGCCGAGCCGGCGGGTGAGCCGCGCCAGGCTATCGCGCTCGCGGCGGCGGCGCTCGCGGTGGTCGCGGCCGAGGCGGCGGCCGTCGACCAGGGCCGTGCGCCCGGTCTCGGCGTCGCGCAGCACCACGGGCCCCACGGCCGGCAGCTCCTGGTCCCGCGGATCGGCGATCTCGATCAGGATGAGATCGTGGCGGGCGGCCGCCGCCTTGAGGGCCCGCGAGCCGGAGCCGCCGATGAAGTCCGAGATCACGAACAGGACGGCGCGCCGCTTGAGGTTGGCCAGCACCGCGCCGAGACCGCGGTCGAGGTCGGTCGCGCCGCGGGCCGGCCGCTCCAGCAGCTCGCGCACCAGGCGCAGCACCTGATTGCGCCGCCGCCGCGGCGGCAGGAAAAGCTCGAGCCGGTCGCTGACCAGGGCGGCGCCGACGCGGTCCTGGTTGCGCACCGCGGCAAAAGCGAGCAGGGCGGCGATCTCCGCCGCCAGCTCCCGCTTGAGAATGGCGCGCGAGCCGAAGCTCAGGCTGCCCGAGACGTCGACCACCACGAAGACGGTGAGGTCGCGCTCCTCGACGTACTTCTTGACGAACGGCGAGCCCATGCGCGCTGTGACGTTCCAGTCCAGGGTGCGGACGTCGTCACCGGGCTGGTAGGGGCGCACCTCCTCGAACTCCATACCGCGCCCCTTGAAAACCGAGTGGTAATCGCCGGCCACCCCCTGGTCGACCAGCCGGTTGGTGGCAATCTCGATGCGCCGCACCTTGCGCATCAGGTCTTGGGGAAGGCGCGGGCGGGCGGTGTCCGTTGGGCGCCGCGGTTCCGCGGCAATGTCTTGGGCGCGCCGCGGTTCCGCGGCGCCTTGGGGCGGCGGCGGGGCGCCCGGGCGGGTGGTGCGCTGGCGCAGGAAGCCGAACACCCGGGAAGACTCGCGCTACGGGACCTCGATGCGGTCGAGCAGCTTGGCGACCAGGATCTCCGAAGAGACCTCCTCGGCCTCCGCCTCGTAAGTCGGGACGATGCGGTGGCGCAGCACGTCGGCAGCCACTTCCTTGACGTCTTCCGGAATGACGTAACCGCGGCCGCGCACCAGGGCCATGGCCTTGGCGGCGCGCGCCAGGAAGATGGAAGCGCGCGGCGAAGCGCCGAAGGCGATCAGGTCGGCGATGTCGCCCAGGCCGGCCGCGCGCGGCTCGCGCGTCGCGATCACCAGGTCGAGGATGTAGCCGCGGATCTTGTTGTCGAGGTAGACGCCATCGGTGGCGGCGCACAGCGCGTAAAGGCGTTCGCGGTCGAGCGCCTGGCTCGCCCGCACGTCGCGGTCGACCAGCATGCGATCCAGGATCTCACGCTCCTCGGCCCGGCTGGGATAGCCGACCCGCAGCTTCATCATGAAGCGGTCCACCTGCGCCTCGGCGAGCGGGTAGGTCCCCTCCTGCTCGATCGGGTTCTGAGTGGCGAGGACCATGAACGGATCGGGCAGCGGGTGGCTGCCGTCGCCCAAGGTGACCTGGCGCTCCTCCATCGCCTCGAGCAGCGCCGACTGGACCTTGGCCGGCGCGCGGTTGATCTCGTCGGCGAGCAGCAGGTTGGTGAACACCGGCCCCCGGCGCGGCACGAAATCGCCGCTGCGCTGGTCATAGATCAGGGTGCCGATCAGATCGGCCGGCAGCAGGTCGGGGGTGAACTGGATGCGCTGGAACTGCAGCGCCAGCGTCTGCGCCACCGTCTTGACCGCCAGCGTCTTGGCCAGGCCCGGGACTCCCTCGATCAACACGTGGCCGCGGGCCAGCAGGGCGACCAGCAGGCGGTCGAGCAGATAGTCCTGGCCGACGATCACCTTGCGCAGCTCCGCCTCGACCCGTTTCAAGGCCAGGGTCTCGCGCTCGACGTCATGGTTGACAGTGGCTAGGGTCGGCTCCATCGACACCTCAGCGAAGGCCGGCTGCAAGGGGGGTGCCACTCCCCCGACGACCCCGAAGGCGAGGTGACGGGACCAACCCCCCCGCGGTGCCCGACGGCGCGGCGCCGCGGAAACGCCGATAGGCAAAGGATAACCCGACTCTGGCTGGAGGGCGCAGGGCCGCGCCGACGTGCGTACCCGCCATTTCGGCACCCTTCAGCCGCTGCCATCATGTCGGTGGGAGGCCGATTTCGGTCGCATGAGGCCGCTGCTCGACGGGTATCGAAAAACTGATGACAAACGGCATGGTTCCGAGTTGGCGCTCATGAAAACAAATAAGTGGCCCGGAGGAGACCTCGACCGGCGAGGGGCGGCGACTTGAGCGGCGCTGGTGGCCATGCCGGTTCAGTACGTTGTATGCCCCGGACGGTGGCGCCGATCGGGCCTCCCGCGCTCTAGCGGTCGCGGCGCTCTCGCGCTCTCGATGTTGGCGGCGGGCGGCCGGCGGCCCTCCGCCGTGGCCTTGGCGGGGCCGGCGCTCTGATACGGTCTCGGCGTGCATGGCGTCCGGCTCAGGAAGGCTCTTGGTCAGCACCACCTGGTCGACGGCGCGCTCTGCCGGCCGCTGGTCGATTTCCTGGCCCCCGCCGGGGAGCGCGTGCTCGAGATCGGCCCCGGCGGTGGCGTCCTGACCGGCGAGCTGCTCGCCGCCGGCGCGAAGGTCCTCGCCTGGGAGCTCGACCCCGCCTGGGCGGCCGTCCTGCGCCGGCGCCACCTGAGTGGATCGCTTCCTCCCGGGGGCGGCGGCCGGCGCCTGGCACTCGGTGTGGGGGACGCTCCCTGGGGCGGGGGCCGGCGCCTGGCGCTCGCGGTGGGGGACGCCATGGATATCCGCTGGGGACGGCTGCCGCCGCCGACCCTGGTGGCCGGCAACCTGCCTTACGGAATCGCAACCGCGCTCCTCGAACGCCTCCTGCCGCACCACCGGACCGTGCCGCGCGCCGCCTTCCTGGTGCAGCGCGAAGTCGCCGACCGCCTCCTCGCCCGTCCCGGCGATCGCGCCTACGGCTCCTTCAGCGTCCTGGTCGCCGCCTACTCCCGTCCCCGACGGCTCGGCCGGGTGCGCCCGGGCAGCTTCCGGCCGCCGCCCAAGGTCGAAGGCGCCTTCGTCGGCCTCGAGCTCGCCCCGCCGCCGCTTCCCGAGACCGAGATGCCCGCCTTCCTCGCCACCCTCCGCCTCGCCTTCGCGCAGCGCCGCAAGACCCTGCGCAACGCCCTCGCCGCCGGCTGGGGCAGGGAGCGCGCCGCCGCCCTCCTCGCCGCCCTCGGCCTCCCCCCAACCACCCGCGCCGAGCAGCTCGACCTCGCCGCCCTCCTCGCCCTCCACCAGGAGACCCCCTCCTTGACCACGACGTGAGACCTGACATAGTCAAACCATGCCCACGACCGCCGAGAAACGCGCTGTTTTCCGCCGCTTGCACGAGAGCGGCTGCTTCGTCATCCCGAATCCGTGGGACGCCGGCAGCGCGCGCTATCTTCAGGGTCTCGGCTTCAAGGCGCTCGCCTCGACCAGCTCGGGCGCCGCCTGGAGCATGGGAGCGCCGGACAACGGCATCACGCTCGACTTGGCCATCGCCCACATCCGCGCCCTGGCCGAGGCCACCGACCTGCCTCTCAACGCCGACTTCGAGGACGGCTTCGCGGCTAACGCCGAGGAGGTGGCGCGTCACGTCGGGCGCTGTCTCGAGACCGGCGTCGCCGCGCTCTCGATCGAGGATTCGACAGGCGACAGCGCCAGGCCGCTCTTCGAGCTCTCCGAGGCGGTCGACCGCCTGCGGGCGGCCCGCGGGGCGATCGACGAGAGCGGCGGCGGAGCGCTTCTCGTCGGCCGTGCGGAATGCTTTCTCACCGGCCATCCGCAGCCGCTCGACGAGGCGATCCGGCGGCTGCGAGCCTATGCGGAGGCCGGTGCCGACGTCCTCTACGCGCCCGGCTTGCGGACCCCTCAGGAGATCGCGGCGGTGGTTGGCGCCGTCGCGCCGAAGCCGGTGAGCGTCCTCGCGTTTGCCGGCATGACCGTCGCCGAGCTAGCCGATCTCGGCGTGCGCCGCATCAGCGTCGGCGGGGCGCTGGCGCGCGCCGCCTGGGCCGGCTTCATTCGCGCCGCCAGGGAGATCGCGCAAGCCGGCACTTTCAAGGCGCTCGGCGAGGCGGCGCCC
Source organism: Thermoanaerobaculia bacterium (assembly GCA_035544875.1). Taxonomy (GTDB): domain Bacteria; phylum Acidobacteriota; class Thermoanaerobaculia; order Multivoradales; family UBA5704; genus JASLEW01. Next base: position 93,584 of record DASZZP010000097.1, read on the forward strand.
GGGGCCGAGCTCAACCGTTTCTTCGTCGAGGATCTCGCGCGGCGCAGGGAAAGAACCTGAGCGCTCGGGGGGCCGGTCCACCCGCCGGCTGTCTAACTCTAACCTAGCTGTTCGGCGACTTCGCGCCAGAAGGAGGCGAGATCGAGGGAGATCTCGGGCAGGAGCTGGGAGCGATACTCGGCGCCGCTCGGCACCGACACCACGAATCGACCGCCATCGTTGACCAGGAACTCGATCTGCCGCTCCAGGGGGTCCACCACCCAATACTCGCCCACGCCGCTCTCCGCATAAAGCCGCAGCTTCTCGCCGCGGTCTCGCCGAGCAGTGCCGGCGGAGAGCACCTCGACCACCAGGTCGGGGGTGCCTTCGATCCTCTTCTGGATGATGCCGCGCCGCTGCGCCGAAATGTAGATGACGTCCGGTTGAACCACCGAGTGCGCCGCAAGCTCGACGTCGAGCGGCGCCACGAACGCGAGACCGCCTTTCGCCCGGGCAATCGGGTCGAGCAGGCGCACGAGGATCAGTGAGATGAGCTGATGGAGCGGAATCGGGCTCGGGCTCAAGTAGAACCTTCCAAAGATGAGCTCGCAACGCGGCTCGTCCTCGCCCAGCGCCTCGTAGTCCTGGCGCCTGTAAGGTCCCAAGTCTGCCGGCGGCGCGAGCGGCGCCTCGGTCAGGAAGTCGACGGCCATGAGGCCAGTATAGCTCGTCGCGCCGGCGGTGAGAGCCAGGATCCAAGCCGAGTTTCGACGCCTGCTCGCGCTGGCTGAGACCCGCCTTCTCCCGCGCCTCGCGCAAGCTCTCCTATCTCCTGGCGGAGGTGCGAGGCCCGCCGTGTGAACCACAACATATCGCGGTGGGTCCCCCGGTGGAGCGACAAGACCCCAATATAGGGTGCCAGGAACTCTACTCGGCCAATCCAAGCCGCATTCCAGGGACTCGCCAGGAGGGTCGATGTGCTAGACTTCTCGGCTACTTAGCTATGAATCTCTCATCCAGATTCTCAGCGCTGGACGATGCCGGTGCGCCGTTCCGGGGGACCCGCGGCGGCACTCCCGGCCGCCGGCTGCCGATCGGGTGAGGCGCGCCGCCGCGAGGACATCCGTGTCAGTTGCCATCACCCGCAGCAGCAAGCGTCCCGACCGCCCTACCCTGTCGCCCGAAAAGGGCGCCGAGCTGGTGGGTCTGCTGCTGGTCAGCATCGCGGTCCTGCTGGCCTGCAGCTTTGCCAGCTTCCACCCCTCCGACCCCAGCCTCTTCCATCACGTGCAGCAGGCTGCGCGGTCGCGCAACTGGATCGGCGCGGCCGGCGCGCAGACGGCGGCGCTCGCCTTCGGTTTCTTCGGCGTCACCTGCTTCGTGCTGCCGCTCTTCCTGGCGGTCGCCGGCTGGCGCCGCCTGCGCCGGCATGGGGCGCCGCGCGTGGTCGGGCGCGGCTGCGGCGCCGTGCTGCTGCTGGCGGCGCTGCCGGGGCTGTGCCAGGCCGCGGTAGGGGGTCTTGCCTGGCGCGGCCAGACGATCCCGGCCGGCGGCGCCTTCGGCGGCGCGCTCGTGGAGCTGCTCGAAGAGCGCCTCAACCTTGCCGGCGCGCTCGTCGTGCTGGCCGCGGCAACGGCCATCGGCTTGGCGCTGGTGGTGCAGTCGACCCTCGGACAGCTGCTGCTCTCCTGGCGTCTGCGCCTGCGCCAGGTTTGGCAGGACCATCTGCTGGCCCGCGCCCGGCGGCGCGAGCGGCGGGAGAAGGAGCGGGCGCGCCGGCGGGTGATCACCAAGCACTTGCAGCGGGTGGTCGAGGAAAAGCAGGAAAAGCAGAAGAAAGAGGAGCAAGGGCCGCTCCTCGCCGCCCAGCCGGCGCGCCGTGCGCCGCCGCCCGCCTCCCCAATCGGTGGGCAGGCGGCAGGACCGATCGATCTGCCGCTGTGGCCGCACGACCCCACGACCGCGGTCCATCCGCTCCAGTCCGCCCGCCCGCTGCGGCCGGCGCGGATCGCGGAGCAGCGCGGCGAGGCGGCGGCGTTTGCGCTGCGGCGGCCGGCGGCCGCCTTCGAGATGGAGGAGCCTCCTGAGCCGCCTGAGCGGCTCGACCTGGACCTGCCTGCCCGCGCCCGCGAGCCGGGGCCGGAGAGGGGGCGGCAGACCCTCTCCGCTGCGGGAGGGACGGTGCGGGGGGCTGCCGGCGCCGTCGCGCCGCAGAAGCCGCTCCCCTTCGTCGGCGAGGTGAAGCCGGGGGCGCTGCCGCCGGTCAACCTGCTGCAGCTGAGCGACGGCAGGACGGCCCTCGACGAGGCCGAGCTGGTGCGGCTGGGCGAGGTGATCCGCAGCCGCTGCGCGGAGTTCGGAGTCGAGGGGACGATCGAGGCGATCAGCCCCGGTCCGGTGATCACGGTGTTCGAGTTCCAGCCCGCGCCCGGGGTCAAGGTCAGCCACATCGTCAACCTGCAGGACGACCTGGCGCTGGCGCTCAAGGCGGAGTCGGTGCGCATCGACCGGATGCCCGGCCGCTCGACGCTCGGTCTCGAGGTGCCGAACCGCGACCGCAGCGTGATCCGGCTCGGCAACCTGATCGCCGACGAGCGTTTCCGCAAGTCGCCCTCGGTGCTCACCGTGGCGCTCGGCACGACCATCTATGGCGAGCCCTACTATGCCGACCTGACCACCATGCCGCATCTGCTGGTGGCGGGAGCGACCGGCTCCGGCAAGAGCGTCGGCCTGCAGAGCATGATCACCTCGATCCTCTACAAGGCCACCCGCGAGGAGGTGCAGTTCATCTTCATCGATCCCAAGCGGATCGAGCTCGGGGTCTATGCCGACATCCCGCACCTCAAGGCCGAGGTGGTGGTTGACCCCAAGAAGGCGGCCAACGCGCTGCGCTGGGCGGTGGCCGAGATGGAGCGGCGCTACCGCCTGCTGGCCGAGGTCCACGTGCGCTCGATCGCGTACTACAACCGGGCGATCTGCGACCCCGAAACGCGCCGCCGTCTGGCTCTTTCGGACGAGACGGAGAGCGCTTTTTCCGCCGAGGACTGGAAGCCGCTCCCCTACTATGTAGTGATCATCGACGAGCTGGCCGACCTGATGATGGTCTCCTCCGCGGACGTGGAGACCTCGATCGCGCGCCTGGCGCAGATGGCGCGCGCGGTCGGCATCCACCTCATCGTGGCCACCCAGCGGCCGTCGGTCGACGTGCTGACCGGCACCATCAAGGCCAACTTCCCCTGCCGCATCGCCTACGCGACGGCCAGCCGCCACGATTCGCGCACCATCCTCGACCAGATCGGCTCGGAGAAGTTGCTCGGCCGGGGCGACATGCTGATGATGCCTCCCGGCTCCTCGCGGGTGATCCGCCTGCACGGCGCCTACGTCTCCGAGCAGGAGACCGCCTCGCTGGTGCGCTGGCTCAAGAAGCAGGGACGCCCCGAGCTCGATCCCGAGGTGCTGCGGGCGCCGGCCGAGGGCGAGGGGTGGGGGAGCGACGGCGCCGACAGCGACGACGAGCTCTACGACGAGGCGGCCCGCCTGGTGGTCGCCGAGCGGCAGGCCTCGGCCAGCTTCCTGCAGCGCCGCATGCGCATCGGCTTTTCGCGCGCCGCGCGCCTGATCGACATCATGGAGCGCGACGGCCTGCTCGGCCCGCCGCAGGGGAGCAAGCCGCGCGAGGTCCTGGTCAAGCCCGACTACTTCACCGAGATCGGGGAGGATTCCGGCGCCGGTCTGCCCGAGGACTAAGAGGCCCCCCCGAGAACTACCCGGCCGCTCCGCCTGGAAGCGTCAGTGGCTGCGGTAGTGGGTGGTTCGAGGGTCGGCCAGGACCTGGGACTGGAAGCTGACCAGGGCCTCCAGCAGAGCGACCTCGTCGGGAGTACAGTCGGGCACGTCGTTCTGGTCGCTCATCGTGAGTGAGATCCACCGCTGCTGCCTGCCATACCAAGTGATCTCATAGCCGTTGCCGGGTATCCAGATCGGGGACGGGAAGGAAACATGACACTTGCCGCCCAGGGCGCCGATGCCGGCCTGGAGCAGAGCCTGGGTGAGGGTGGCGAAGAGCTGCGGCGCTGCGACTCCCTGGGCCAGGTCGGTCGTATAGGGGCCGGTCTGGGTGTTGCCGGCCGCCTGGCTGTAGATGAAAGAGCCGTCCCGGGTGACGAACAGATCGTCACGGTCCAGGAAGACCGGGGGCAAAGGACCGGCGCCGCGCAAGAAGCTGCCATGGAACTGGAGCAGCGGGCGCAGGTCGGACCCCGGAAACGGGGCGGCCGCCAGCGCGGCCGGCAGCATGGCGCTCAACAAGACTGCGAACCTGGTGGGTTTCATGCTCGCTCTCCTCTCAGCTGAAGGTACTCGCCGTCTATGCTATAATAGCATGCTGGGGGCTCGCGGGGATTGCGGGGGGCGATCCGATTGATGCTTCGAGAAGGCCTCCACCGCCACATCGCAGCACCGTTTCATACCTCGGGATCAGCATCGCCTGTGGCAGCTAGGTTAGAATCGCTGGCGTGTGGCGCCGGTGTTTGTGGTGTGCTGTCGCGTTCGTCGGCGTGGGCGGTCTCGTGGGGTCGGCGGCGGTGGCCGGCGACTGGAGCCAGTTCGACTTCGACGCCCGCCACAGCGGCTTCAACCCGCAGGAGTCGACGATCCAGCCCGCCAACGTCGGTTCGCTGCACGTGCGCTACAGCGTCTTCCTGCCGGCGGTCGCCGATGGCGCTCCGGCATTCCTGGCTGGCGTTCAGACCTCGGGCGGCGTCCGCGACCTCCTCTTCCTCACCACCAGGAATGGCCGGCTGCTGGCGCTCGACGCGGCGACCGGCGCCACCGTCTGGGCGCGCCAGCCGGCCACCGGACCCAACTACACCACCTCGTCGCCCGCCATCGATCCGAACCGGCAGTTCGTCTACTCCTACGGGCTCGAGGGGCGAGTCCACAAGTACCAGGTGGGCGACGGCACCGAGATCACCGGCGGCGGCTGGCCGCAGCTCGTCACCCTGAAGCCGGCGGTCGAGAAGGGCTCTTCGGCGCTCGCCGTCGCCACGGCGGGCAGCGGCCGCAGCTACCTCTATGTCGCCAACGGCGGCTATCCCGGCGACGCCGGCGACTACCAGGGGCACCTCACCACGATCGATCTTGGGAGCGGCGCCCAGCGGGTCTGGAATGCCGCCTGCAGCGACCAGGCGGTGCATTTCACCGCCGGCGGCTCGCCGGACTGCCCGGCCGTGCAGAGCGCCATCTGGGCGCGGGCCGGCGCGATCTACGACGGCGAGAACGACCGGCTCTTCGCGGCCACCGGCAACGGCAATTTCAACGCCAACGCCGGCGGTCACGACTGGGGCGACAGCGTGTTCGCGCTGCGCCCCGACGGCTCGGGCAACGGCCCCCTGCCGCTCGACAGCTACACTCCCACCACATTCCAGCAGCTCCAGGACCACGATGCCGACCTGGGGAGCACTGCGCCGGCCGTTCTGCCGGCGCCGTCGGGCAGCTCGGTCCCGCGCCTCGCCGTGCAGGGCGGCAAGGACGCGCTGCTCCGGCTGCTCGATCTCGACGACCTCTCGGGCCAGGGAGGGCCCGGCCACCTCGCCGGCGAGCTGCAGCTGCTGGCAGTGCCGCAGGACGGTCAGGTGCTGACCCAGCCGGCGGTCTGGGTCAATCCGGCCGACGGCAGCACCTGGACGTTCGTCGCCAACGGCAACGGGATTTCGGGCTTGCAGCTGGTCATTGGCGGGGGCGGCGCGCCGAAGCTCGCGGTGCGCTGGAAGGATTCGGCAGCCGGAACTTCGCCGATCGTCGCCAACGGCATGGTCTTCTACGTCGGACCTTCCGGGGTGAGCGCCCTCGACGCGACGAGCGGCGTCCTGTTGTGGCGGGACGCCAGCCCCGCTTTCATCCACTGGGAGAGCCCGATCGTGGTCAACGGACGGCTCTACGTCACCGACCAGGTTTCCAGGCTATGGGCTTACGAGCCCAACCCCCCAGCGAGCTGCACCGCCGATGGCACGACACTCTGCCTCGCCGGCGGCCGCTTCCAGGTGCGCGCCACCTGGCGCACCGCAGGCGGCGGCTCGGGACCCGCCCAGGCGGTGCCGCTCACCGCCGACACCGGCTACCTCTGGTTCTTCAGCGCCCCCAACGTCGAGGCGGTGGTCAAGGTGCTCGACGGCTGTGCGCTCGGCGGCCACTTCTGGTTCTTCGCCGGCGGCTTGACCGACGTCAACGTGGTCATCACCGTCATCGACACCGAAACCGGCGCCCAGCGCGTCTACAGAAACCAACAGGGCACCCCCTTCGCCCCCATCCAGGACACCAGCGCCTTCTCGACCTGTCCGTAGCGGTTTCGCGTTCGCGGGAGGCGCCCTCAGCGAGCGCCGGCGGCGTGGCCGGAGGCGAGGCGGTCGAGCTCGCGGCGCTGGTTGAGGAGCGCGGCGGCCTTGTCGAACTGGCCCAACGCGGTCTCGATCTGCTTATCGGCCCCCGCCAGGACGCGATGCTTCGCCTCCTGGCCGAAGGGGATGCCGAGGACCTCGGCGCGGATCTCGAGCAGCGCGTAGTCGCGCGTCTCGGGCTTGGCCAGCGCGTCCTTGACCTCCTCCGGCGAGGCGATCTTCTCCTGCGCCAGCCAGGAGCGGAATTCGTTGAGCACGTCCGGGCTGGGCTTCCAGTCGGGCGATCTGGCCGGGCTCTTGTGGCTGTAGTCGACGGCGAAGTTGAAGAAGGCGTTGCGGGCGAGCAGGAACTGCTCCGAGGCGGTGAGCTTGTCGTCCTCGATCACCACGTCCGGGGTGATGCCGCCGCCGCCGTAAACCTTGCGTCCGAGGTCGGTGTGGTAGACCTGGACGTTGTCGGACTTCTTGCCGGAGATCTCGGGGGAGCCGGCGTCGGCGTGGGTGTAGTAGTCATAGTAAGAGCTGTAGTCGCGCTGGATGAGCCGTCCCGAAGGGGTGTAGTACTTGGCGGTGGTGAGCGCCAGGCCGGTGCCATAGGAGAGGTTGTAGACCGTCTGCACCAGCCCCTTGCCCCAGCTCGGAACGCCGACGATCAGGCCGCGGTCGTGGTCCTGGATGGCGCCGGAGACGATCTCGGAGGCCGAGGCGGTGCCCTCGTTGACCAGCACCACGACCGGCAGGTCGAGATGGAGATGGCGGCCGCCCGCCTTGTAGGTCTGGAACGAATCGCGGGTGCGGCCGCGGGTCTCGACGATCACCGATCCTTCGGGGAGGATCTCTTCTGACATCTCGATCGCCGGGTCGAGCAGGCCGCCGCCGTTGTTGCGCAGGTCGACCAGGAGCTGCTTCATGCCCTGGCCTCTGAGCTTGTAGATGGCCTCCGCCACCTCTGCGCCGGTGCCGCGCGAGAACTCGGTGACCTGGATGTAGCCGGTCGTCGGGGTCAGCATGTAGGCCAGGCGCACCGTGGTCTGCGGGATCTCGGCGCGGGTGACCGACATCTCGATCGGCTTCTCCATGCCGCGGCGCACGATGGTGATCCGGACCTGGGTGCCCTTGGGGCCCTTCAAGCGGCTCACCGCGTCGTCGAGCGTCATGGTCTCGGTGGGCTCGCCCTCGATCGTCGCAATGACGTCGCCCGGCTGGATGCCGAGGCGCGCGCCGGGGGTCCCTTCGAGCGGCGCGATCACGGTCAGCATGCCGTTGCGCACGCCTACCAGGATGCCCAGGCCGTAATAGGTGGTCTGCTGTTTTTCGCGCATCCCCTGGTACTCCTCGGCCACCAGGAAGCTGGTGTGGGGGTCGAGGGTGCGGATCACGCCGTGGATCGAGGCATAGACCAGGTCGCGGTAGCTCACCTCGCCGCCGTAGCGCTCGTGGGCGACCTTCACCAGGTCGGTGAACAGCCGGAGGGTGTCTCGGGTCTGATCGGTTAGGGCGAGGAGGCGGTCGCCGACCAATCCGCCGACCAGCAGGGCGAGGGTGAAGAGGAGGATCGCCGCGATGCGCCAGGAGCGTTTCATGACGGTTAAGTCTAGCACGCGCGAGCGGGCCACCCCTCCTTCCGGCGGGCTTGGCTCGCGCGGCGAGAACCTTGTCGCCGCTCGGACGTATAAGCGCTAGATCGGCCCGATGGCCGCGAGGAGGGTCCGTGGATCGAAGAACGTTTCTCCGCTTGAGTGGGGTGGGTATGGGCACGCTCTTGGTGCCGGTCCTGGGGGAGCCGCGCCGGCTGTTCGGCGCCACCACGCCAATCCCCGGCGGCGACAAGAAGGCGCTCGCCGACACGGCGCTCAACGCCGCCCGCGCCAAGGGCGCCACCTATGCCGACGTGCGCATCGGGCGCTACCTGAACCAGTTCGTGGTGACCCGGGAGGACAAGGTGCAGAACGTGGTGAACACCGAGTCCTACGGCTTCGGCGTGCGCGTCCTCGCCGGCGGCACCTGGGGCTTCGCCGCGGCGTCGCGGGTCAATGCCGAGGACATCGCGCGCGCCGCCGAGCAGGCGGTCGCCATCGCGAAGTCGAATGCGCGCTTCCAGCGCGAGCCGGTGCGGCTGGCGCCGGTGACCCCCGCCGGCGAGGTCGCCTGGCGCACCCCCATCGTCAAGAACGCCTTCGACGTGCCGATCAAGGAGAAGGCCGACCTCTTGCTCGCGGTCAACGCCGCGGCGCAGAAGAACGGCGCCAGCTTCATCAACTCGTTCCTCTTCCTGGTCAACGAGCAGAAGTACTTCGCCTCGACCGACGGCTCCTACATCGACCAGGACGTGCACCGCCTGTGGCCGAACTTCTTCGTCACCGTGATCGACGCCGCATCGGGCAAGTTCAAGACCCGCGCCGCCCTGTCGGCGCCGGTGGGCATGGGCTGGGAGTACCTCGACGCCAAGGCGGCGGACAAGATCCCGGGCGTCACCACGCGCTACACCCACAGCTACGACATGCTGGAGGACGCGATCGCCGCGGCCAAGCAGACCAAGGAGATGCACGGCGCCGAGTCGGTCAAACCCGGCAAGTACGACCTCGTCCTCGACCCTACTCACACCTATCTGACCATTCACGAATCGGTCGGCCACGCCACCGAGCTCGACCGCGTGCTCGGCTATGAAGCCAACTATGCCGGCACCAGCTTCGCGACTCTCGACAAGTGGCGGTCGAAGTCCTTCAACTACGGCTCGAAGGCGGTGAACATCTTCGCCGACAAGGTGCAGCCCGGCTCGCTCGGCGCCGTGGCCTTCGACGACGAGGGGGTCAAGACCCGGCGCTGGGACCTGATCAAGGACGGCATCCTGGTCAACTACCAGGCGATCCGCGACCAGGTACACATCTTGGGCGAGAACGCCTCGCATGGCTGCTGCTACGCCGACAACTGGTCGTCGATCCAGTTCCAGCGCATGCCCAACGTCTCGCTGGCGCCGGGGGCGGGCAAGCTTTCCGTCGACGAGATGATCAAGGGGGTCGACAACGGTATCTACATCGTCGGCCCCGGCTCCTTCTCGATCGACCAGCAGCGCTACAACTTCCAGTTCGGCGGCCAGCTCTTCTACGAGATCAAGGGCGGCAAGATCACCAGGATGCTGCGCGACGTCGCCTATCAGTCCAACACCCAGGAATTCTGGAACTCGTGCGTCGCGGTGTGCGACGAATCCGACTACCGCATGAACGGGTCCTTCTTCGACGGCAAGGGGCAGCCGGGGCAGATCAGCGCGGTGTCGCACGGCAGCTCGACCGCCCGCTTCAACGGCGTCAACGTGATCAATACCGAGCGCAAGCTCTGATCGGAGAGAGCGAGATCATGCCCGTACTCACGGAAGCTGAAGCCCAGGCGATCTTGAAGAGAGTCCTCGCCCTGGCCAAGTCGGACGGCTGCGAGGCGAACTTGCAGGGCAACCGCATCGGCAACGTGCGCTACGCGCGCAATGCGATCACGACCAGCGGCGTGGTCGACGACCTGACCCTCGTGGTGCAGTCCAACTTCGGCAAGCGCAGCGGCACGGCCACCATCAACGAATTCGACGACGCGGCGCTGGCGCGCGTGGTGCGGCGATCGCAAGAGCTGGCGCGCCTGGCGCCCGAGAACCCGGAGTTCATGGAGATCCTCGGTCCGCAGGGCCCCTACCAGAACGGCAAGAGCTTCTTCGAGGCGACGGCCAAGATCGACCCGGCCTACCGGGCGCAGGCGGCGGCCGACAGCATCGGCCCGGCGCGCGACGCCAAGGTGGTGGCGGCGGGATTCCTGCAGGACACCGCGGGCTTCCAGTCGATGATGAACAGCAAGGGCCTCTTCGCCTACCATGCCGCGACCGGTGTCAGCTTCACCATCACCATGCGCACCGAGGACGGCCTGGGATCGGGCTGGGCGGCGCGCGACTTCAACGACGCGGCGAAGCTCGACGCCAAGGCGGCGTCGCGGATCGCGCTCGACAAGGCCCTGCGCTCGCGCGAGGCGAAGGCGATCGAGCCCGGCAAGTACACGGTGGTGCTCGAGCCGGCGGCGTCGATCGACATCCTTGCCGACATGTTCTTCAGCATGAACGCCCGCCCCGCCGACGAGGGCAGGAGCTTCCTGGCCAAGAAAGGGGGCGGCACCAAGCTGGGCGAAAAGATCGTCGACGAGCGCGTGACCATCTACTCCGATCCCACCGACCCCGACGTGCCGGTGGCCGGCTGGAGCGGCGACGGCCAGCGGCAGGAGAGGATCAGCTGGATCGAGCGCGGCGTGGTGAAGAACCTGCCCACGGGGCGTTTCTGGGCCCAGAAGCAAGGGCGCAAGCCGATCCCGTTCCCCGGCAACGTGATCATGATGGGGGGCAGCGGCACGACCGAGGACCTGATCAAGGACACCAAGCGCGGCGTGCTGGTGACCCGCGCCTGGTACATCCGCGAGGTCGATCCGCAGACCGTGCTGGTGACCGGCTTGACCCGCGATGGCACGTTCTTCATCGAGAACGGCAAGATCAGCTTTCCGATCAAGAACATGCGCTTCAACGACAGCGCGGTGATCATGCTCAACAACCTGGAAGCCTTGGGCAAGCCGGTGCGCATCGAAGGGGAGGGCGTCAACAGCGTGATGATCCCGCCGATGCGCATCAGGGAGTTCAACTTCTCGAGCCTTTCGGACGCGGTTTGATCGCGCGCGGCGCGGGGTAAGCTTGAGCGATTTCGAGTTCGTCAGGCTGCGCTACGACTCCGGCGACTGGGACGTCGACCAGCGCATGCCGGCGAACCTGCTCGACTCCCTGGTGCAGTACACGACTCTGCGCGTGGAGCCGCGCGAGCGCGTGGTGGCGCTCGCCGACCCGCGGGTGCTCCAGGCGCCGTTCGCCTATCTCGCCGGGCGCCGCCTGGTAGAGCTCGGCCGCGACGAGAAGCGCCACTTCGCGCGCCTCGTCGAGCAGGGGGCGTTCGTCTTCGTCGACGACTGCAACCACGACGTCGACGGGCTGTTCGCGCGCAGCTTCGAAGCCCAGATGGCCGAGCTATTCGGCCCCCGGGCGCTGCGCAAGATCCCCAACGGCCATCCGCTCTACCACAGCTTCTTCCACTTCGCGGACGGGCCGCCGGCCACCAGCTTCGAGCTCAACGGCTGGGGCGACGATCTCGTGCACGACTACCTGCGCGCGATCGAGATCGACGGCCGCATCGGGGTGCTCTACAGCAACAAGGACTACGGCTGCGAGTGGGATTACGATTGGCGCAACAAGCGTTGGCTCGCCGAGGACAACACCAGGTTCGGCGTCAACGTGGTGATGCACGCGTTGCTCGCATGATGCCCGCCGCCGCCAGCCAGGAGGTCGATCGCCTGCTCGCCTGCCTGCCGCGGCTGCGCGCCGAGGTGCACAAGGTCCTGGTGGGGCAGGAGGAGGTGCTCGAGCACCTGCTGCTGGCGCTGCTCGCCGGCGGGCATGCGCTGCTCGAGGGCGTGCCCGGGCTCGCCAAGACTCTCATGGTGCGGACCCTGGCACGCGCCCTCGACCTCGACAGCAAGCGCATCCAGTTCACCCCCGACCTCATGCCGAGCGACATCGTAGGCACCGAGGTCCTCGAGGAGGACCATGCGACAGGCCGCCGCTCCTTCCGCTTCCAGGCCGGCCCGGTCTTCACCAACCTGCTGCTCGCCGACGAGATCAACCGCACTCCGCCGAAGACCCAGTCGGCCCTCCTCGAAGCGATGCAGGAGCGCGCCGTTTCGCACGGCGGCGTGACACGCCCGCTGCCGCGCCCTTTCTTCGTGCTGGCGACGCAGAACCCGATCGAGCAGGCCGGCACCTACCCGCTTCCCGAGGCGCAGCTCGACCGCTTCCTGCTCTACGTGCGGGTCGGCTATCCGCGCGCCGACGAGGAGGTCCGCATCCTCGCCACCACGACGAGCGGGCAGGAGCCGGCGATCGAGCCGGCGTGCGGCGCCGGCGACCTGCTGGCATTGCAAGAGCTCGTCCACCAGGTCCACGTCAGCAGCGCCCTGCTCGAATACGCCGCGGCGCTGGTGCGCGCCACGCGCCCGGCGGACTCGCCGGTCGCCGCCGTCCGCGACGCCGTCGAATGGGGCGCCGGACCGCGCGGCGGTCAGGCCCTGGTGGTGGGCGCGAAGGCGCGGGCCTTGCTGGGCGGGCGCCTCGCCGCGGGCCTCGCCGACTTGCGCGCGCTCGCGCCGCCGGTGTTGCGTCACCGCGTCCTGCTCAACTTCCGCGCCCAGGCGGAGCGCCGCGACGTCGACTCGGTGGTGGCGGCGGTGCTCGCCGAGGTCCCGGCGCCGCGCTCGCCGCTGGCATGAGAGCGCAGCCTGCGTCGCCGCTGTTCGCCGCGGCGGCCTTTGCCGAGATCCGCGACCTGCACCTGGTGGCGCGGGCGGTCGTCGAGGGCTTCCTGGCGGGCCAGCACGCCAGCCGCCGCCTGGCGGTGGGGGTCGAGTTCAGCCAGTACCGCACCTACGCCCAGGGCGACGATCCGCGCGGCATCGACTGGCGGCTGCACGCCCGCACCGACCGTTACTTTCTGCGCGAGGGGGCGAGCGAGCGCGACGTCCTGGTGCGCGTCGTCCTCGACGCCAGCGCCTCGATGGCGGTGCCCGCCGCTGCCACCGCAGCCGCCGCCGGTAAGTTCGACACCGCCCGCATCGCGGCCGCGGCGCTCGCCTACCTCGCCCACCTCCAGGGTGACGCCGTGGCGCTCGAGGTGGTGGGAGGCGCCGGCGCCCGGATGCCGTCGCCGCGCTCCGGGGATGGGATCACCGGCATGCTCCACGATCTCGAACGCCTGCAGCCGGGTGGGGCCTGGCCCGAGCCGGCGGAGCTCCTGCCGCGCCTGCTGGCGCGGCGCGGCCGCGAGCTGGTGCTGGTGCTGTCCGACTGCTGGGAGCGCGGTGCGGAGATGCGCGCCGCGTTCGGCGCGCTGCGCGCCCTGCGGCACGAGGTGCTGGTGCTGCGCGTGCTGGCGCCGCAGGAGATCGAGCTGCCGCCGGGTGGGGAGGCGCTGTTTGAGGACGCCGAGACGGGCGAACGGGTGGCGTTCGGTGGCGGCGCCTCGCGCGAGGCCTACGCCGCCCGCTTCGCCGCGCACCGCGAGGCCCTGCGCCGAGACCTGCTGGCGCTCGGCGTGGCTTTCGCCGAGCTGCGCACCGACGAGCCGCTCGCGGCAGCGCTGCGCAGCTTCCTTCTGCGGCGGCGCTTGCTGCCTTAACACGAGACTCCCCGCTGTGAGGGGGAGGGGGCGTCCCCTTCCCCCCCGGCGCCGCCGGGAAGGCCGGCAGATCTATCATTGCCGGCACTCCCTGCAGGTCGGGACCCGGCGGCTTCCGACAACCGGGAAGGGGACTGCGGGGATGCGGGGGGCAATCCGATCGATGCTTCGAGTAGGCCTCTACGGCTACAGCGCAGCGCCGTTTCCGACCTGCCGGAAGTGCCGCAACAGGCGAAAGCTGCGGCATCCCTTGGGGTATCGCTTGGCGGTCTGGTCACACCCCTGCTGCCGCGGCGTCGGCGTTGCGAGCGTGCTGGGAGCGCCGAGGGCGGCGAGGACGGCTAAGACGGCGAGGGCGGCCGGGGCGGCGAGGTGAGACCTTGAGCTTCGCCGCCGTGGCGTGGCTGTGGTCGGGCCTGGCGCTGGCGCTGCCGATCCTGATCCATCTCCTGGGGCACGGCCGCGGCGTGCGCCGCCTCTGGCCGAGCGTCCGGCTGCTGCGCGAGACCGGGCTGTCCTCCGGCGCCCGCTGGCGGCCATCCGAGCCCTGGCTCCTTTTCTGGCGCTGCTCGCTGCTCGGCGCGGTGGCGCTGGCGCTCGCCGAGCCGCTCATCCAGCCGGGGCGCCGCGCCGGCGTCCTCTGGCTGGTCGAGCCCGGCGTGGCGGCTGACGGCACGGGCGCCGCCGGCGCTGGATTCGCTGGCTCCCCTGCTGGCGGCCGTGGCTCCGCCGGTAACGCTGGCAATGCTCGCAACGTCGGCAAGAAGGGCAAGAAGGGGAGCTCTCCCGGCTCGAACATCGGCGAGGTGCGGTATCTGGCGCCGCGGCTGCCCACCTCGGCGCCGGTGGCAGGGGATGTGCCCGACCTCTGGTCGCTGCTGGCCGAGGCGGATGCGCTCTTCCCGCCGGGTCTGACCTTCAAGGTCGTCGCCCGGCCGCGCCTGGCGGCGCTACGCGGAACGCGCCCGAGCCTCGGTCACCAGATCGACTGGGTCGCGCCCCGGCTGCGAGCCTCGGCGCCGGTCGAGGCGCGGCGGGCGCCGGCCGCGCCGCCCGCCTCACTCGCGCCGGGCGCACGACCCGAACCGCCTGCGGTGGGGCCGATCCGGTTGCGTCTGCTGGTTGACGCCGCCCCCGAGCGCGCCGCGGACGCCGTGGCCCTGCGCGCCGGTCTGGCGCGCGGAGCACGGGCGCTCGGATGGACGATCGAAGAAGCCGCCGGCGCGACTGGAGCCGTGGGTGCCGACCTCCTCGCCAGCCTCGGCCGCGAGCCGCCAGCGGACTGGGTGGCACGGGTCGAGCGCGGCGCGACTCTGCTGCGCGACGCGGCGGGCGAGCTGCACGCCTGCGCCAGCCAGGTGGCGACCCGCTGCTGCGGCGGATTCACGCGCTGGCAATGCGGCGGCGAGGCGCCCGGAGAGGCCCTCTGGCGCGATGGCGCCGGCCGCTCGGCGCTGGCCCGCAGCCCGCGCGGTGCGGGGGCGATCTTGCGCTTCGCCGGCCGTTTCGCGCCTGCAGCGGCCGACTGGAGCGGCGGCGTCTTCGCTGCCCTGTTGCGCGACTCGTTTGGCGCTCCCCTCGCGGCGGACGCGGAGACCAGCATCGCGCAAGCGCTGCCGCGGCGCCGGCCGGCGGCGGGGTCGCCGGCGGCGGCGGGGGAGTCGTTCGCCGGCTTGGCCTGGGCGCTCGCCGGGGGCTGCTTTGCCGTGGAGCGCTGGCTCGCGCTACGGTTGGCGGCGCGGAGAAGGGGATGAGCGATCCCGGCCGGGAGTGGCTCGAGCGCCTGCTCTCGCGCGCCCGCCGGCGCCACCTCCTCGGCGGCCTCCTCGACGCGCTCGCCGGGGCGCTGGTGACCGGCGCCGCCGGGGCGGCGCTGGCGCATCCGGGAGCCGGTGGAGTGGCGGTGGCAGCCGTGTGCGGCGCGCTCGCCGGAGCCGGCGCGCGCTGGGCCGTCGGCTGGCGCTGGCCCAGGGTAGTGGACCTCGCCCGCCACCTCGATGCCGGAGTGGCGGCGGCCGAGTGGAGCGCCGAGCTGCTGGTCGCGAGGCCCGAGACCCTGCCCCTGCTGGCGCGCCTGCAGCGCGAGCGGATCGTGCGCCTGGTCGCCGAGTGGGGAGAGCCGGCTCTGCCGCGCCGCACCTGGAGCGGCCCGCTGCTGCGCGCGCTGGCGGCGGCGGCGCTCGCGGCCGTCTGGCTGGCCGTCTTGCGGCCGGGCGCGGTGGGTGGGCGCCCGACCGCGGCGGTGCCGGCGGCCGCACCGATCGCACCGATCGCATCGGCGGCGATCAAGGCGGTGCGGGTGGAGGTCGATCCGCCGCGCTACACCGGCCTTCCCCCGCATTTCGTCGACGGCTGGCGGGTGCGCGCCGAGGAGGGAGCGCGGGTGGCGTTCCGGATCGAGCTGGCGGGGGCCGCCGACCGAGCTGTGCTGCGCTTCGGCGAGGAAGACCAGGCGCTCGCGCGCGGCGCCGACGGCGCCTGGCGAACGGAGCGCCGGGGGCGCCAGAGCGAGCTCTACGCCCTGCGCGTCTTCGCACGCGGCCGCGAGGTGCTGCGCGGACCGCTGGCGCGTCTCGAAGTGGTGCGCGATCAGCCGCCGGTGCTCGAGGTGCTGCATCCCGCCCCGCTCACCCTGGTCTCGTCCGCGGCGCCGGGCACCCTCGACCTCGAGGTCGCTGCGCATGACGACTACGCTGTCGCCGGGGTCGAGGCGCAGCTGGTGCTCGCCCGCGGCCGCGGCGAACAGGTCAGGTTTCGCGAGCTGAAGCGCTCCCTCCTCCCGCGTCCGGGTGGGCGCTTCGCGGCGCGGCTCGATCTCGCAGCGCTCGGGCTCGCCGCCGACGTCGAGATCTTCCTGCGCTTCGAGGCGCGCGACAACCGTGAGCCCGAGCCCGGGCGCACGCGCAGCGCCACGCTGCGCATCCGCATGCCGACCGCCGAGGAGCGGCCGAGCGCGGCGCTCGCGGCGGGGATCGCGCTCCCCGCCGCCCTCGCCATGTTCCGCAGCGAGCGCCAGATCATCCTCGACACCGAGCGGCTGCTGCGCGATCAGCCTCATCTCGGCGCGGCCGAGCTGCAGCGCCGGGCGCAGGACATCGGCTTCGACCAGCACGCCTTGCGCCTGCGCTACGGTGCCCTGCTGGGCGAGGAGGTGGAGTCGGGGCTTGCCGTCGAGGCGGCGGAAGCCGAGGTGGCGGCGGCGCGTGCCGCGCGCGACTCGGCGGGCGGCGCGGCCGCCTCCACACCGGCGCCCGGCTCCGCGGCGGCGCCGTCCGCCAACGCGCACCCCGGAGCCGGCGGCGGCGGCTCCGCTGCCGATCTCGCCGCGCGGCTGCCCGCCGGCATGGTCCACATGCACGACTCGGCGGAGAGCGCGACCTTCTTGCCCGAGGCGCTGCGCCGCGAGATGCGCGAGATCCTGGCTGCGATGTGGGATGCCGAGGGACGCCTCCGCGGTGTCGATCCTCGCGGCGCGCTGCCGTTCGAGGAGCGCGCCCTGCGCCAGCTCAAGGACGTGCAGCAGCGCTCGCGCGTCTATGTGGCCAAGGTCGGCTCCGAGGCGCCGGAAGTCGACCCGGCGCGCCGCCTGACCGGAGACCTCGCCGCCGTCCGCGGGCAGCGAGCGGCCCTGGCCGCGCCGGGGTCGGACCCGCTGCGCATGGCCTTCGCCTGGGCCGAGAGCGCCTGCGGCGCGACATCCGCGCCGCTGCTCGCGCCCGGCGTCCGCGGCGCCGCGGAGCAGGCGCTCGAGCGGGCGGCGCTCGCCGGCGACGACGAGGCCCTCCGCGCCCTCGCCGCGTGGCGGGCGGCCGTCCATCCCGGCTGCCGCGAGGCGCAGGCGGTCGGCGCGGCGCTCTGGCGCCTGCTGCCGCCGCCGCCGCCGCCGATCGCGCGCGCCGCGGGAGAGAGATGAGCGGCCAGGGCGGCGCCGCGGGGAAGCGATGAACGGCCTGGCGGCGTCTCCCGTCACGATCGCCGGGGCGCTGGTGTTGGCCGGTGCGGTCGCGCTCCTCGGCGCGCTCGGGATCTGGCGCGGCGGTGCCGGCTGGCGCGGCTGGCGCCTCGCCGCTCTGGCCGCGGCGCTCCTCGGTCTGCTCGGCCTGGTACTGAGCCCCTGGCGCGCGACCCCCGCCGCCAGCGGCCGTGCCGTCTTGATCACGGCGGGCGCCCATCGTGCAGTCGATGAGGTCAATGCGATCGATGCGGCCGTTGCGCTCGATGCGCTCGATGCGCTCGGTGCGCTCGATCCGATCGATGCGGTCGACGCGGCGGATGCGCAGGACCTGCGCCTGCGGGAACCAGGCGGCGGCGGGCGCTGGCAAGCGCTTCCCGACGCGCGGACTCTGTGGCGCCGCGAGCCCTGGCTGCGGCGGCTCGAGGTGCGCGGGTATGGGCTCGAACCCGGGGACCTCGACGGCTTCGCGGGCGCGATCGAGCGCTTCGATCCGCCGGCCCTGCCGCCGGGGGTGATGGCGGCTCTCTGGCCGCGGCGCCTGCGCCTCGGGGAACCGCTGCTGGTCGAAGCGCGCGTCGCGCCCGCCACCACGGGACGCCTGGAGCTGCGCGGACCGGGCGGCGTGGAGGCGGACGCCGATGCCGCGGCGGCGCGGCGCGGGGTGACGCTGAGCACCGTGCCCAGGGCGCCCGGACACTTGCTCTATCACCTGGTGGTGCGCGACTCCCGGCGCCGCGAGCTTGCCAGCGAGCCGCTCGACGTGACCATCGAGCCGCCGCGGCCGCCGGCGGTTCTGGCGCTGCTCGGCGCCCCGAGCTTCGACAGCCAGGCCCTGCTGCGCTGGCTGACCGGCGCCGGCGTCCCGTTCGTGGCGCGCCAGGAGCTGACCCGGGGCCGGGCGCGCGTCGCGGCGCTCTGGTCGCCGGACCTCGGCGGGCAGCCGCCCGCGGCGCCGCTCGAGGCGGCAAGCCTGGCGCGCTTCGACGCGCTGGTGATCGACGGCCGCAGCTTGCAGGCGATCTCGCCGCGCGAGCGGGCGGCGCTCGGGGCGGCGCTCGACGCCGGTCTCGGCATCTTGCTGTTCGACGCCGATCCGGCGCGCGGCGAGGAGGCGGGGTTCGACCTGCGATCGCGCCCCCTCCCCGGGACGGCGCGCGCCGCACGCCTGCGCTGGCCCGGCCAAGAGCCGCTGCCGGCGCTCACCGTGCCGAGCCGGGAGATCGTGCCGCAGCCCGAAGTGGAGCCGCTGGTGTGGGACGGCGACCGCCATGTCCTCGCGGCCCGCACCTCCCGCGGGCGCGGCTGGATCGCGCGCTCGCTGATCGACGACAGCTTCCATCTGCGGTTCGACTCGGGCGCGCACGCCTATGACGCTCTCTGGGGCCGGCTGCTGGGGGCGGTGGCGCGCCCCGAGGCCTCCCCGCGCTTCGTGCTGCCGGCGGGCCCTGCTCTCGTCGACCGGCCGCTCGATCTGGAGCTCGTCGCGCTGGGCGAACGGGCGCCGAGCGCGGAAGTCGCCGACGGCCCGCGCGTCTCCCCGCTGCCGGTCTACGCCACCGGCCCCGGCCGTTTCGCCGCCCGGCTCTGGCCGCGCCACGAGGGCTGGCTGCGCCTGACGGCGAGCGGCGCGAGCGGCGGCGCCACCGCCTGGATCCATGCCAGCGGCGGCCGGAGCTGGGACACCTGGCGCAGGGCGGCGCGGATCGCGGCCACCAGCACTCGCGCCGCCGCGCCCGCCGCGGGCCGGCCGCCGGCGGCCGTGGCCCCGCGCCCGTGGCCGCGCCTGCCGTTTTACGCGCTCTTCCTCGGCGGTGCCGGCTGCCTCTGGCTGTTGGAGCGGCTCCGCGCCGGGTCACGCTGAGAGGAAACTCCCCGGAGCAAGAGGGAGGGGGCGTCCCCTTCCCCCCCGGAGGGGAGGGAAGGGGATCGAGGGGTTGCGGGGGGCGATCCGATTGATGCTTCGAGTAGGCCTCTACCGCCACATCGCAGCGCCGTCTCATCCCTCGGGGGCCTGCAGGCGGTCGGGGCTAGTAGCCAGGTTCTGAACGGAAAGTCTTTTCTCCTCGGCCTCACCGCTCGCCGGCTAGCTTGACTTGGTGGGGCCGAGGTCGGATGATCCGGGGCCTGGAGGTCGAATGTTCGGCGGCGGCCTGAGCGAGATCGCGTTCATCCTGTTCCTGGCGGTGCTGATCTTCGGGCCCGAGAAACTGCCGGAGATCAGCCGCGCCCTGGCCAAGGGCATGGCGGAGCTGCGCAAGGCATCCAACGAGCTCAAACGGACGATTAACCTCGAGCTGGCGGCGAGCGAGCAGGAGCAGGCCGAGCGCGCCAGGGCCGCGGCGGCCGCTGCGGAGAGCGCGGCTGCTCCGGCGGCTGCGCCGGCCGAGGGCCTCGGCCTGCCCGAGGCCCAAGAACCCTCCTTGCTCACCCCCTATGGCGCCGGCGAGCCGCCCGACCCGGTCTTCCCATTATCCTCATCATCCCCATCATCCCCATCATCCAACCACGCCGCTGACGCCGATGTCCCCCCAGGGCCGGAGCCCGCGGCCTCGCCGGCTCAACCGACTCAACTGACCCTGGATGCCGCGCTACCGCCGGCTTCGGACCCGGCGGTGGCCGCAGAGCCGGCGGCGCCGGCGGCCCCGCTTCCCTCGCCGCCCTCCTCGGCAGCCCCGCCGGCGGCTCCACTCAACACCGAGCCGCGCGCCGCGGCGCCGGGGTGCGAGCCGGCTGTCGGTGATTCTCACGAGCCGGTCTCGTCAGCGGTCGCTGGCGCCGCGCCCCCCTCCGGAGCACCTTAGCAGCGTTCTTTGCCCCGATGAGCCCCGAGTCTCTCCCCGCTGCCGCGGATGCCCCGCAGGAGGAGCTGCAGCGGATGTCGCTGATCGAGCACCTGCACGAGCTGCGCAAGCGCATCCTCTGGTCGCTCGCCTTCACGGCGCTCATGTTCTTTCCCTGCTGGGCCAAGGTCGAGGTGATCTTCGAGTTCCTGCAGCGGCCGATCAAGGCGCTCTTGCCGCCGGGTAAGAAGCTCGCCTTCATGGGGATCACCGATCCCTTCATCCTCTACTTCAAGGTGGCGGGGCTGGCGGCGCTGTTCCTCTCCTCGCCGTTCGTTCTCTACCAGCTGTGGCGCTTCATCTCGCCTGGCCTCTACCGCCGCGAGCGCCACTACGTGCTGCCCTTCGTCTTCTTTGGCACACTGTTCTTCCTGAGCGGCGGCGCCTTCGCCTACAAGATCGCCTTCCCCTATGCCGCCCGCTACCTGCTCGGCGTGGGCGCCCAGTTCGAGCCGGTGCTCACCATCGAACGCTACTTCGGTTTCGAGATGGGGATCATCCTGGGGCTCGGCCTGATGTTCGAGCTGCCGATCGTCATCTTCACCGTGTGCGAGATCGGGCTGGTTACGCCGGGCTTTCTGATCCGCCACTTCCGCTACGCCGTGGTGATCATCTTCATCATCGCCGCTATCCTCACGCCGACGCCGGACATCTTCAACATGTGCGTGTTCGCCACTCCCACGCTGGCGCTCTACCTGCTCGGTGTGGGCGCCGCGGCGGTGTCGCGGCAGCGCCGGGCCCGGCGAGTGGCCGCCGAGGCGGCCACTCGATCCTGAAAACCCTTACTCAGCGACTCAGCGGCTCTCAGCGATACTCAGCATTACTCGGAGCAAGGCCGATGGCCTCGCGCCGCCATCACTGACATCTGACCTTCGCCGCCGCGGCTGCCGCCGCCGCGCAGCTCCGGAGCCGGCGGATCGCCGTGTTTGATCTACTGCGGCGTCCGCGCCGTCGCCAGCGCCTCGATCTGCTGCCTCAAACTATCGACCTGCAGCCGCAGCGCCGCGATCTCCTGCTGCTGCCGCTCGGCCTCGCGGCGTTGTTTCTGCACTTCGTTGAGGAGCATCGAGTTGAGCAGATGGTAGCGCAACGCCTGCGGCTTGCCCTCCCTGTCGAATTGCACCATCCCGGGATAGAGCTTGGCCACCTCCTCGGCAATGAGGCCGTATTGCAGGAGATGGGAGCCGTCGTCGAACTCCGGCCGGTAATAGAAAGTCACCGGGCGCATTTTCATCAGCGGGTCGCTCGCGTCGCCCATGTCGCGGACGTCCTTCTTGGCGCGCGCCGTCGAGATGATGGTGCAGGCAAACGCCGAGGTGTCCTGCACCGGCTGATAGGGGATATTGAGCGTATTGACGTAGTGCTTCATGATGCCGGTGACCAATCGCCTCACCGTCACGTCCACTTGCACGTTTGTCAAGCCGCCGGCGAACACCCAGAAGTGCCCGTTCAGGCCGCAGCCGTCGAGCACCTTGAGAACCACCTCGACGTTGGCGCTGCTGAAGAACCAGAAGTAGCCGGTGTCGTCGGTGAGCGCAACGGCTTGCGCCTGGCCCGAGAGGCCGTTGGCGGTCATGAACGTCGCACTCACCTCGAAGCTGCCGTTCTGCAGGCACATCGTGGTCGCCGTCGGCGTGCAGTTTCCCGCCGCCTCCCCTGCGGCCGCCAGGCTCGCGCCTGCGCTGTCGGAGCCTCCGGCCGCGCCGCGGGCGAACGCGACGGCAGGAAGTGCGAGAGCCACGGCCAGAGCCACCGCAAAATATGATCTGTTCATTTCTTCCACCTTTCTGTTTGCCGAGGTCGCCGGCGAAGGCGGGGACCTCGAGAGTTGCCAACGACCGCGGCGGTAGAGCCGGTGGATCGCTGCCTCTTTGCGTCTGCGACACTCATCACTGGCAAATCTACACCCAGGACAGCGAAACGCAAGCGTGTGTCTTCTCGCGTCCGGGTTTGGCGGGTCGAATCCGGGAAGCTCGCACAGGCCGCGGGCTCGCCCGCAGCGATCGAGTCTGCCGCCGGCAGAGAACTGCAGCAGAGAACTGCATGGCTCCGGCGACTCGCCGCGGCGATCGAAGCGCCGGCACGACGTGGCTTGTATTGGGTCGCGGGTTTTTATGCGGGCGCTTTCGCCGGCTGATCCGGTTTAGTGCGCATAAGTAACCAACCTTATGTGCATGGTTTGGAAATGTTTTTCGAAAGGACTTGACAATCGACTCGAGGTCTGATTAGAGTCGCGCCAACTTCTGCATGGCACCTCCAACAAAGGACTCGACAGCGAACTCGGAAACAGGCTTCAAGGCGGCGCGCGGCTGCGCCTGCTAGACCATTAGGATCGTCTGCGGCGCGCGGTTCGGGCGCCGGTTGCACGATACGAGCTTCAGGAGAGAGGGCACGGGAGAGAGCTCCCAGCCCGATCTCGGAAGAGCCGGGTTCGACCGGCGGCAGGGGGGTCGTCTCCCAGGCCGTCGCGGAGCCGGGAGCTCAATGGGTCTGGGGCTCGCGTGTCACGCAATTAACACAAAGCGACACAGAGTATCGTGTACCGTCCCGTTCTCATGGTTCCATTACTGAGGAGAGGAGATTTGAATGTTTGACTCTGCTTTCGCGAGAAAGGCGCTTCATCTCGCCGCGGTCTGCGGCCTCGTTCTCGGCTGCGGCCTCGCCCTGGCGAAGCCCGGCGCGGCCGCCGCAACCGCCGAGGCGGCCGGCGGCTTCCCGACCCTGTCCGACCAGATGAACAGGGATCACGTCATCCCGGGCAGCGCCCTGGCAAGGCTGATCGCCGACAACCAGGACTTCACCAAGCTGCGGGCCGCGGAGGCCAACGACTCGCTCAGGGTCCCGCCATGGCTGCGGGTGCTCTACCGCAAGCACCATCCCAACGACCGCTTCTCGGCCCAGGACCGCACGGGCGGCTACCCGCTCGTCCTCAACGAGGTCTACGAGTGGATGCTCACCCACCAGGACCTCAAGCGCGGCGCGGGCCAATCGGGCCGCGTGGCCGGCCATCAGGTCAGCGAGACCGGCGAGGAGCGCATCTCTGGCGCCCAGAGCTCGGCGCGCAGCGAGTCGGCCATCCGGGTCAACCGCAACAACACGCAGCAGATCATCGGCGCCTCGAACAACATCAGCGCCAGCGGCCAGCAGGCGCAGTTCTTCTCCTCCAACGGCGGCGCGACCTGGGGCCAGTCGTTCCTCCCCCTGGTCACCGGCGACGCCTTCATGTCGGACCCGACCGTCGACTGGACCTCCGACGGCACGGCGTGGTCGTCGACCATCGGCATCGACGGCTCGCAGACCGTCCTAACCATGCGCTCCTACAAATCCACCAACGGCGGTCAGAGCTGGACCTTCGACGCCACCTTCTCGGGCGGCCTGACCAACAACGACAAGCAGCAGCAGTGGGTCGACCACAGCGCCACCTCGCCGTTCAAGGACAACATCTACGTCATCTGGCATCCCGGCCTTCCGGCCGTGGTGGCGGTCCGCACCGGCCCGAACGGCTCCTGGCAGGCGCCGATCCAGGTCAGCGGCGCCGAGACCACCGGCACCGCCATCGGCGCGGACATCAAGACCAACGCCAACGGCGACGTCTTCGGCTTCTACCCGGACACCGGCAGCCAGGGTCTCTACGTCGTCAAGTCGACCAACGGCGGCGCCTCCTGGAGCAGCCCGACCCAGATCGCCACGAGCTTTGGCTCGTTCCAGTTCGGCGTGCCGGCGGACAACCTCCGGCTGCTCCTCATCTACACCACCGGCGGCGCCTACCGCACCGGGAGCAAGAACAACGTCTACGTCGCCTGGGATGACCTGTCCGGCGACCCCGGCTGCACCAGCGGCTCGGGCCCCGGCTCGAACGCCTCGTCGACCTGCAAGAGCCGCATCTTCTTCTCGCGCTCGACCGACGGCGGCTCGACCTGGTCGGCGCCGGTCAAGCTCAACAACCAGTCCGGCCTCAACGACCAGTTCTTCCCCTGGCTGGTGGTGGACGATGCGACCGGCAAGATCTCGGTCACCTACTACGATACGGTCGGCGACTCGACCCGCCTCTCGACCAACGTCTACTACCAGTCCTCGGTCGACGACGGCCAGACCTGGAGCGCGCCGTTCAAGGTGACGACCGCCTCGACCAACGAGACGACTTCCGGCGCCGACACCGGCAACCAGTACGGCGACTACACCGGCCTCGACGGCATCAACGGCCTCTTCTTCCCGTCGTGGACCGACCGCCGCAGCGGCGGCCATGAGGAGATCTGGACCGCGGCGATCTCGGACAGCACCTCTTCCGCCGACTTCGCGATTTCGGCCTCGCCGACCTCGACTTCGATCGCCCAGGGCGGCAACGGCAACGTGACCATCTCGACCACGGTCTCGGGAGGCTTCAACAACGCCGTCGCGCTCTCGGCCTCCGGCCAGCCCTCCGGCGTGACCGTGGCCTTCAACCCGACCTCGATCGCGGCGCCCGGCTCGGGCAGCTCGACGATGACCATCACCGTCGGCTCCGCGGTCGCCGCCGGCAGCTACCCGATCACCGTCACCGGCACCGGCGGCGGCAAGACCCACACCGCCACCGTCACCCTGACGGTGACCGCCCCAGACTTCGCCATCTCGGCCTCGCCGACTTCGACCTCGATCGCCCAGGGCGGCAACGGCAACGTGACCATCTCGACCACCGTGTCGGGCGGCTTCAACAGCGCCGTCGCGCTCTCGGCCTCCGGCCAGCCGTCAGGCGTGACCGTGGCCTTCAACCCGACCTCGATCGCGGCGCCCGGCTCGGGCAGCTCGACGATGACCATCACCGTCGGCTCCGCGGTCGCCACCGGCAGCTACCCGATCACCGTCACCGGCACCGGCGGCGGCAAGACCCACACCGCCACCGTCACCCTGACCGTGACCGGCTCCGGCTTCACCATCGCGGCGTCGCCGACCGCGATCTCGGTCGCCCAGGGCGGCTCCGGCAACGTCACCATCTCGACGACCATCCAGGGGACCTTCAACTCGGCGATCGCGCTCTCGGCCTCGGGTCAGCCCGCCGGCGTCACGGTGGCCTTCAACCCGACCTCGATTCCGGCGCCCGGCTCGGGCAGCTCGACGATGACCATCACCGTGGCCTCTTCGGCCGCCGCCGGAACCTCGACCATCACCGTGACCGGCACCGGCGGCAGCACCACCCACACCGCCACGGTCAGCCTGACCGTGACCGCGCCTGATTTCACCATCTCGGCCTCGCCGACCTCGACCACGATCTCCCAGGGCAGCTCCGGCAACGTGACCATCTCGACGACGGTTGCGGGAGGCTTCAACTCCGCCGTCGCGCTCGGGGCGTCGGGTCAGCCCACCGGCGTCACTGTGGCCTTCAACCCGACCTCGATCGCGGCGCCCGGCTCGGGCAGCTCGACGATGACCATCACCGTGGCCGCTTCCGCCGCCACCGGCACCTCCACCATCACGGTCACCGGCACCGGCGGCGGCAAGACCCACACCGCCACGGTCGGCCTGACGGTGACCGCTCCGGTCACCAACCCGGTCGTCAACGGCGGTTTCGAGACCGGCAACTTCACCGGCTGGACCACCTCCGGCGCGGCGACCTCGGTGATCGCCGCCGCGGCGCACAGCGGCAGCTTCGGCGCCCAGCTCGGCAGCACCAGCCCGACCAACGGCGACAGCTCGATCGCGCAGACCTTCACCATGCCGGCGAGCAGCCCGGCGCTGTCGTTCTGGTACAACGACCACTGTCCCGACACCCTCACCTATGACTGGGCGACGGCAACCCTCAAGGACAACGTCACCAACACCACGACGACGCTGCTCGCCAAGACCTGTGACAACCCCGGCGGGGTCTGGAAACAGGTCAACTACAACGCCGCCGCCAACGCCGGGCACAGCGTGACCTTGACCCTCACCAGCCACGACGACAACTTCGGCGCCGATCCGACCTACACCTGGTACGACGACGTCGTGGTGACCTCGGGACCGCCGGATACCACCCCGCCGACCACCTCGATCACCTCTCCGGCCAACGGCGCCACCGTTTCGGGGACGGTCAACGTGACGGCTTCGGCCTCGGACAACGTGGGCGTGGTCAAGGTCGAGTTCTACATCGACTCGACGCTCAGCTCCACGACCACCACCTCGCCCTACTCCTTCTCGTGGAACACCACGGCGGTCGCCAACGGCTCGCACACCATCTTCTCCAAGGCCTACGATGCGGCGAATAACGTCGGCACCTCGGCCACGGTGACGGTGACCGTCAACAACACCACCCCGCCGCAGCAACTGCTGCTCAATCCGGGCTTCGAGAGCGGCGCGGCGAACTGGACGGCGACCCCGGCGGTCATCGCCCAGAACGGCCCGCAGGAGCCGGCGCACTCCGGGACGTTCGATGCCTGGATGGACGGCTACGGCAGCTCGCACACCGACAGCATCCTGCAGCAGGTGACGATCCCGGCCAGCATCACGACCGCGACGCTCTCCTTCTGGCTGCACATCGACACCGCGGAGACCACCACCACCCTGGCCCACGACACCCTGCAGGTGCAGATCCGCAACTCCGGGGGCACGGTGCTGGCGACGCTCGCGACCTACTCCAACCTCAACGCCGCCGCCGGCTACTCGCAGAAGAGCTTCGACATCTCGTCCTTCAAGGGGCAGACCATCCAGGTCTTCCTGGTCGGCGTCGAGAACTCTTCGCTGCAGACGTCGTTCGTCGTTGACGACTTCGCCCTCAACGTCCAGTAGGAACGTTCCGGTTCGGGGCCTCGGCGCAAGCCGAGGTCCCGCCGGTCGACTTGCCCCGGCCTCGAGCCGGGGCTTTTTTTTGCAGGCCCGCAAAAGGCGGCCAAGCCGGCTTGTGGGCTATAGCACGAGCACTGCGCGGGCGGGGATCTGGCCTTGTTTCAAAAGGCGCAGGGCTTCGCCGGCTTTTTCGAGCGGGAACGACTCGCAGATGGCCTTGATCTTGCCCGCCGCCGCCAGCTGTAGAACCTCGAGCATCTCCTGGCGGTTGCCGAGCAGCGAGCCGACGAGGGCCTTCTCCTCGGTGAAGGGGACTTCGCCTACCTCGGCGTGGACGCCGTAGACGAGAATGCCGCCGGGCTTGACCGCCCGCGCGGCCTGGCGCAGGACGGCACTGGAAGGGGCAAATACGATCGCCGCATCCACGCCGCCGCCGGCCCTGAGCGTTGCGCCCGCGTCGCCGCTGGCAAGATCGAGCGTCCGCTCGACGCCAAGGTCCTCCGCCGCGAGCCGCAGATGGCGTTGATTGCGGTCGACCGCGATCACTTCGCCGGAGTAGAGCTTCGCGAATTGCAACGCCATGTGGCCGACTCCGCCGATGCCGAAAATCGCCACGCTCTTCTCCGGTGCCAGGTGCGCCTTCTTGATGGCGTGGTAGGCGGTGATTCCCGGGCAGAACAGCGGCGCCGCCTCGGCATCGTCGAGCACGTCCGGCACCGGATAGGCGTGCTCTGCCATTGCCACCACGTACTCGGCGTAGCCGCCGTCAACCGTTTCGCCAGTGATTTGCTTGCGCAGGCAGAGCTGCTCGCGGCCGGTCAAGCAGTACTCACAGTGGCCGCAGGACCACCACAGCGGCTGGACGCCGACCCGATCGCCTGGCTTCCACTGCGTGACTCCCGCGCCCACGGCCGCGACCCTGCCGGCGATCTCGTGTCCGGGGATGATCGGCGATTTCGCGGGCACCCCCATCGCCACCCAGTCGCCTTCGATCATGTGGAGGTTCGAGCGGCAGACGCCGCACGCGGCGACCTTCACCAGGATCTCTCCGGTTCCGGGCTTCGGCGTCTCGACCTCCGCCAGCCGCAACGGCTGGCTCTCGATCGGCGCCGGCTTGTCGAGAAGGATGGCCCTCATCTCGATTGCAAGCCTAACATCAGGTGGTCCGGATCGGCAGGCCAGCGAGACTCAGGCAGGTGAAGGTTTGTCCAAGAGCTCGGCTTGGTGCCCTCAAGGCGTGCGCAGACGGCGGGTCACCTCCGGCCCGCACTGCGCGTATTGGCGGGTGTTCCAGGTATAGATGGCCTCGGCTTGGGCTTTGATGGCGCAGCTCGCAAGCAGTGCGTCATAGATGGCGCCGCCGATAATGCCGCGCGCCGCCGACGCTTCCAGTGAGCTGGCGTATTCATCGCCATCCAGCGCGATGATCGAAAGCCGCTCGCGTATGCTGCCGACGAACAGCATGGCCTGCTCGCCGCTGATGCGGTGCCGGCCCGGCATCCGGGTCAGGGTCGCGAAGACTTCCGCCAGGCTGTGCGCTCCACAGCAGCCGTTTTCTCTACCAAACAGAATGAACAGCTCCAAGCTCGCCTGATGGTGGGCGTGGTCACCATAGAAGACCGGAACCAGCAACGACGTGTCGAAGAATGCCTTCATTTGTCGTTGCCGAGGTTGGCACGGTCGCGGTCCTTCCGAACCTGCTGCAGGACCTCGTCCGTAGCTGAAGCAGGCAGCGGCTGCCCGGTGCGAAATACCCAGACTCCCTGCTCTTTCGTCAGCGGCCCGGTTCCCCGGACCGGGCGCAAGGTGATCAGTTCGCCCGCCCTCTCCAGTTCCAGGGCGTCCCCGGGTTCAAGGTTCAGTTCTTCCCGCAACGGCTTGGGAATGACGACGCGGCCTGCCTTATCAAGAGTGAGTTGGGATTTCATCCTGGCATAATGCTATGGGTTGACCCGTATGTCAATGCCATTTCGTGTGGTTGGAGGTAAGCCGTTTTCCGCCACCACAGGCCAGGGGGTGTGGGAAATGAACGCTACGGCGAGGCCGCCGATTCGCGGATGTAGCCCAGGGAGCGGAGGCGGTCCACCTCCTCCTTGGAGAGCGGCGCCGGCTGCGCTTCGCCGGGGCGGGGCCGGCGGTCGGCCTGCCAGCTGTCGAGCAGGCCGGCGAGCTGGCCCTCGGCGGGGCGGCCGCCGCCGGCCAGATTGCGGGTCTCCATCGGATCTGCCCGGAGGTCGTAGAGCGAGGCGCCGTCGAGGAAGGTGAGCGGATTGCCCTTGCTCACGATGTAGTGATAGTCGCGGGTGCGCACCATCGAGCCGAGCCGTCCCGCATGCTCGGCGAAGACCGCCCGGCGGCCTGGGGCGGGACGCTCCGGGGTGCCGGTCAGGCGGCGAAGGTCGACGCCGTCCTGCGCCGGCAGGTCGACGCCGGCCGCGGCGAGCA
This sequence comes from Thermoanaerobaculia bacterium, assembly GCA_035544875.1. GTDB lineage: Bacteria > Acidobacteriota > Thermoanaerobaculia > Multivoradales > UBA5704 > JASLEW01. Next base: position 123,171 of record DASZZP010000097.1, read on the forward strand.
GGGTGGGAAAGAGGTCGAGCGTCTGCACCAGCCCGTCGAAGCGCCGTCCCCGCCCCTCGCCGGCCGGCGCCGGCCAGCGGATCATCAGCGGTACATGGGTGGTGGTGTCGTGCAGGCCGACGTGGCGGAAGAACACGCCGTGCTCGCCCAGGCTCTCGCCGTGATCGGCGACCAGCGCCACCAGGGTCGACTCGAGCAGGCCGCGGCTGCCGACGCCGTCGAGCAGACGCCCCACCTGGCGGTCGAGGTAGGCCACCTGGCCGTCGTAGAGGTCGCGGTTGCCGCCCAGCACCGGCTCCTCGAAGCCGCGCGGCCCCAGGGGGCGGAAGGGGACCCAGGCCCGCACCGGCCCCAATCCCATGGCGGCGGCGGGGCGCAGGCCTTTGGCGTAGGGCTGGGGCGGCGTGTGCGGCGTGTGCGGGTCGAAGAGGTGCACCCAGGCGAAGAAAGGGCGCGGCTCGGCGGCGTGGAGGGCGACCCAGGAGAACGCCAGGTCGACCGCCAGCTCGCCGGCGAAGCGCTCGTCGGAGCGGCTCACCTCGGCGAAACCCTGACCGAGCCCCGAGTTGTGGTCGCCGAGATGGCGGGCCGAGATGATTGCCATGGTCTGGTAGCCGGCGCGCCGGAGGTGGCTGGCGAGCGTGGTGTAGCTCGCCGGCAGCCGCGTCCTGAGGTCGTAGACACCGTGGTTCTTGCCATAGAGCCCGGTCATGATCGAGACGAAGCTGGGGTTGGTGGAGTTGAAGGTCGAGTAGGCCTGCGTCCAGACGTCGCTTTCGGCGGCCAGAGCGTCGATCGACGGCGTCAGACTGGGGCGCCGCCCCCAGGGGCCAAGGCGGTCGGCGCGCAGGGTGTCGATGCCTAGCAGCAGGATGTTGGGATGAGAAGGCCGGAAAGCCGCTGCCCGCTCGCCGCGGCTGTAGAGCGCCGGGCTTCCCCAGAGCACCGAGGCGGCCGGCGAGCCCAGGTTGCCGTCGACCTGGAACAGCAGGTCGGCATCGTGGTCGGCCCAGTCGGCGAGGCTGACCTCCTGCACCGCCGGCGCGGTGGCCGGGATCGCGGCGGCGGTGGAGTCGAAGAGCACGTGTATCTGCATCTGGTCGTCGCGGATGCCGAAGCGGAACTTGCAGGCGCAGCCGTTCTCGCTGCCTAGCGGGATGAAGGAGATATAGGCCCCGTCGCCGAGGTGGGTCCGCCAGCGCAGGCGCGAGCCGGGCACCTGCTCGACCACCCGGATCTCGCCCGGCTTGCCCGGGAACTGTTGCTGCTGCTCCTTGGGCACCTTGGCCAGATCGCGCACCTCCTGGGCGCCGAGCGGCGCCACCCGTTGCTTGAAGGTCTGGTCCGGCGGCATGCCAGGCGGGGTCGCCTCGACATAGGGGGTCTCGCGCGTCAGGTCGAGCTGCACCCAGGGTTTGCCGGTGGTGTGTTTGCGGCAGCCGGCCAGGGAGGCGAGCAGCGCCAGCGACAGCGCGCAACAGACGACGGCGCGGATGCTTACGAGTTGTCTTCGCATAGATCCCTTCTCAGATCGCGTCGATTCGTGAAGGAGCTCCGGCGGTGTTGGCGGCTGGCGGCTGCCTGGCGCCTCACCCGAGCAAACGGTTCGAACTCCGAAAAATACCACGCCCGGGGGCCAAGCCGCCCCGCCCTCCCGCCGTCCCGGTAACCCGGCCCCGCCAGCCTGCCGTCCCCCCATCCCGGCATCCCGCCCCCCGGCCCGCGGCGCCTCGGTGCCTCGCCACCCTGCGCCCCGCCGCCCCGGCGTCCCGCCAATCATCGCGCGCGGCCGGCCGCCGGTGCACCCGCGGCCGGGGCGGCGGTACAGGCAGCCGCCTGGGAAGCAGAAGCCGGGGCCGGGTGGGCCGGCGCGGGACCCGGCGGCTGGCGGCGCCAGCGGCGGTGCATCCAGACCCACTGCTCGGGGCGCCGGCGGACCTGCTCCTCGATCACCAGCGTGAGCAGTGCCGTGGCTTGCTGCAGGTCCGGCGGCAGCTCGAGCGGCGGCAGCACGCGGATGCGGTGGCGCCCGCTCTCGTCGCGCTCGATGAAGGTCGGGATGACGGCGGCCCGCCGGCGAAGGGCGAACTTGGCGGCGCCGACCGGGGTGAAGGCGGGGCGGCCGAAGAACGGGACCCAGACGCCGTCCACCCTGGTGTCCTGGTCGATCAGCATCCCCAGGGCGCCGCCGCCGCGCAGGGTGACGAGCAGCTTGCGCACCGCCCCCACGCTGCCGCGCTCGATGGTCGGAGTACCGAAGTGGGCACGGAAGCCGGCCAGCGTGCGCTGCAGGTTGGGCTCGTCGAGCGGGCGCGCCACCACCGCCATGTTGGCGCCGCGACAGCTGTAGACCGCCCCCAGCAGCTCCCAGTTGCCGCAGTGGCCGGTGACCAGCAGCAGCGGTCGGCCCGCGGCGCGGACCTTGTCGATCTCCTGCCAGCCCTCTACCTCGATCAGCGAGGCGATGTAGGCGCAGTCGTGGTCGAGCAGGTGCAGGCATTCGGTCAAGTTGATGCCGTGATGGCGAAAGCAGGCGCGGGCGAGCTGGCGGCGCTCGGCCGCGGCGAGGTTGGGAAAAGCCATCGCCAGGTGCTCCAAGGCGCGCTGGCGGTCGCGCCGGCTGTACAGCCAGATCGCGGTGCCCACCCAGCGCCCCGCTCGCTGCGCCGCCCCCCAGCCGAAAGGGCGGAGCGCCGCCTGCAGCAGGGTGAGCACTACGGTCACCAGCCAGGCCCGCGCGCGATCACGCATGCCACTGGGCGGGCGGTCGATCTCCATCAGCCTCAATCGGTCTCAATCGATCTAGTCGATCTCGGTGGGGAGAAACCTGGCGAGCTGCGCCTCCCAGTCGCCGCGCGCCCGCAGCACCAGCTCGACCATCTCTCGCGCCGCCGCCCGGCCGCCGGGCTGCTCGAGCACCCGGTCGACCCGCTGCCGCACGTCGGCGGCCGCGTCGGCAGGCGCGAAGGAGAGAGCGCAGCGCAGCAGCACCGGCAGGTCGACGAGGTCGTCGCCGAGGTAGGCCACCCGGCCGGGCTCGGTCGCGTGGGCGGCCAGGAACTCCGCAAAGGCCGCGCCCTTGTCGACGCGGTTCATCACCAGCGCGTCGACGCCGAGCTCTTGCGCCCGGTTCTCCAGCGCCCGCGACTCGCGCCCCGACAGGATGCCGATCTTGAGGCCCGCCCGCTGCGCCAGCTTCCAGGCCAGCCCGTCGCGGACGTCGAAGACCTTCCACTGCTCGCCGTCGGCGCCATAGAGCAGCCGCCCGTCGGTCAGCACCCCGTCGACGTCGAACAGCAGCCATTCGAGGCCCCGGGCGCGCTCAGCCAGCGGGTCGGGAGCCGGGGCGGCGGCGCTCAAAACAGCTCCAGCCCCCACAGGTCGTGCAGGTGCACGACCCCGAGCAGCAAGCCGGCGGTGTCGCAGATGAAGAGCGAGGTGATGCGGTGGTCCTCCATGATCTTCAGGGCGGCGGCGGCGAGCTCGCCGCCCGGGATGGTGCGCGGGTGGGCGTTCATGCACTCGCCGGCGGTGCGGCGCAGCAGCCGCTCGTCGGCGGCCAGCAGCCGGCGCAGGTCGCCGTCGGAGATGCAACCCTCCAGCCGGTGGTCGTCGTCGCCGCGGGTGACCGCCGTGATGCCGAGCCCTTTCTTCGACATCTCGTAGATGGCCTCGCGCATCGGCGTGTCGACGGCGACGCGCGGCAGCGCCGGGCCGTAATGCATCAGCTGCTCGACCCGGAGCAGCCGCTTGCCGAGCTGGCCGGCCGGGTGGAGGAGAGCGAAGTCGTCGCTGGTGAAGCCGCGCGCCTCGAGCAGCGCCATGGCCAGGGCGTCGCCGAGCGCCAGGATGGCGGTGGTCGAGGCGGTGGGGGCCAGGTTGAGCGGGCAGGCCTCGCGGTCGATCGCCACCGGCAGGTGCAGGTCGGCGTGGCGGGCCAGCGGCGAGGAGGGGCTGCCGGTCATGGCGAGCAGCGGCACTCCGAGACGCTTGAGCGTCTCTACCAATCGGAGCAGCTCCTGGGTGGTGCCGGAATAGGAAGCCGCGAGCACCACGTCGCCGTTGACGATCATGCCGAGGTCGCCGTGCACCGCCTCGGCGGGGTGGAGGAAGAGCGCCGGCGTGCCGGTCGACGACAGGGTCGCGGCGACCTTCTTCATGATCAGGCCGCTCTTGCCCATGCCGGTGCACACCACCCGGCCGGCCGTCGCCTGCAGCAAGGCGACCGCGCGGTCGAAGCGCTCGTCGAGCTGCGGCAGCAGGCCCTGGATGGCCGCCGCCTCGGTCGCCAGCACCTCGGCCGCCACCGCGCGGGGTGCCCGGGGCTGGCGCGCCGGGTGGGACTGGCGCGGCTCGACGCTCGCAGCCAGCGCCGCCGGCGCAGCCAGAGCCCCCGGCGTCTCCCGCGATTCCTGCGAGCCGCGCGAGCCCACCGTGGCCGCGCCGGCCTTCGAAGGCGGCGCCGTCGGCGGGCTCATGCCGGGACCTCGCGCGGGTCGCGGAGAAGGGCGGGACGGGCGACCGCCGCCCGCAGAGCCGCCGCGGCGGCGAGCAGCGCTTCGGCCTGGCCCGGATCGAGCTGTACCGCGCGGTCGGAGAGCGCGCGGGGCGGATCGGGGTGGACCTCGAGGAAGAGGCCGTCGGCGCCCGCCGCCAGCGCCGCGAGAGCGAGCGGCTCGGCGAAGCGGCGCTCGCCGCCGCTCTCGGCGCCGCCGCCCGGGAGCTGCAGCGAGTGGGTAACGTCGTAGATCACCGCGATGCCGGCTTCGTGCAGCTGGGTGAAGGCGCGCATGTCGACCACCAGGTCATGGTAGCCGAACGAGCTGCCGCGCTCGGTCACCGTCACCCGCCGGTTGCCGGTGCTGCGCGCCTTGTCCACCACCCTGCGCATGTCGTCCGGAGCCATGAACTGCCCCTTCTTGATGTTGATCGCGCGGCCGGTCGCCGCCGCCGCCACCACCAGGTCGGTCTGGCGGCAGAGAAACGCCGGGACTTGCAGGACGTCGCACACCTCGGCCGCCGGCGCGCATTGCGCGGGCTCGTGTACGTCGGTCAGCAGCGGCAGCCCGGTCGCCTCCTTGACCGCCGCCAGCATCGTCAGGCCGCGGGCCAGGCCGGGGCCGCGGAAGCTGCCGAGCGAGCTGCGGTTGGCCTTGTCGAACGACGACTTGAAGATCAGCGCGAGACCGAGGCGGCGACCGATCGCGGCCAGCAAGTGCGCGGTCTGGAGCGCGAGCTCCTGGCTCTCGAGGACGCAGGGGCCGGCGATGATTGGCAGGGGCGACCCTCCGACAACGACTCCTGGCGCCAGCTCGACGGGCTCGACCGGCATCCCTCGGCTACCCTTCCAGCCGGCGGCGGCCGGAAGGCCCGCCCTCCGCCAGCTCGCGCGACAAGCTGGCGGCGGCGGCGCCTTCCAGCCCCTCCCGTTCCTCGTGCCCCTCCAACCCCTCCAGACGCCTGCGCGCGGCCACCTCGCCTTTTTCGACCAGCTCGGCGTGCTCGTGCACCTCGCGGCGCTCGTGGACCTCGTGCAGCCCGCGCGCCTCGCGCGGCTCGTGGAGCTCGCGCCCTGGGCGCTTCTCGCGCCGGGCCTGCTCGGCGAGGGCCGCTCCGATGTAGGAGACGAACAGCGGGTGGGGCTCGGTCGGACGCGACTTGTACTCGGGATGGAACTGGCAGCCGAGGTACCAGGGATGGTCGGGGAGCTCCACCATCTCGACGAACTTGCCGTCCGGCGACAGGCCCGAGACCACCAGGCCGTGGTCGGTGAGCGCCTGCAGGTAGCGCTGGTTGACCTCGTAGCGGTGGCGGTGGCGCTCGCTGATCTCGCCGTTCTCGGCCGCGCCATAGATCCGGCGCGCCAGGGTGCCTTCGCGCAGCCGGCAGGGATAGGCGCCCAGCCGCATGGTGCCGCCCAGCGCCTCGACGCCCAGCAGGTCGCGCAGCTTGTAGATCACCGCCTGCTCGGTCTCGGGATCGAACTCCGAAGAGGTGGCGCCGCGGATGCCGCAGACGTTGCGCGCGAACTCGATGACCATGCACTGCAGGCCGAGGCAGATGCCGAAGAACGGCACCTTGTGCTCGCGGGCATAGCGGATGGCGCGGATCTTCCCCTCGCTGCCGCGGTGTCCGAAACCGATCGGCACCAGCAGGGCGTCGACCTCGAAGATGGCGCGCGGCCAGCTCTCGGATTCGAGCTCCTCGGCGTTGATGTAGACGATCTCGACCCGGGCGTCGTTGGCGACGCCGCCATGCATCAGCGCCTCGTTGAGGCTCTTGTAGGCGTCGGGGAACTCGACGTACTTGCCGACCATGCCGACGCGCACGCAATGGCGCGGGTGCTTGATGCGCGACACCAGGCTCTCCCACGCCGAGAGGTCGCGCTCGTAGTGCGGCAGGTTGAGCTGCTCGAGCAGCAGGTCGTCGAGCCCCTCGGCGCAGAAGATCAGCGGCACCTCGTAGATCGTCGGCACGTCGCGCGCCTCGATGACCTGGCGCGGATCGACGTTGCAGAACAGCGCGATCTTCTTCTTCATCTCCGCGGGCAGCGGCCGGTCGACGCGGCAGAGCAGCACGTCGGCCGAGATGCCGATCTCGCGCAGCTCGCGCACCGAGTGCTGGGTGGGCTTGGTCTTGAGCTCGTCGGCGGCCGCGATGTAGGGCACCAGGGTGAGGTGGATGTTGACCGCGTTGCCGCGCCCCAGCTCCTGGCGGAACTGGCGGATCGCCTCGAGGAAGGGGAGCGACTCGATGTCGCCGGCGGTGCCGCCGATCTCGACGATCACCACGTCATGGCCCTCGGCCACCCGCCGCATCGCCTCCTTGATCTCGTCGGTGACGTGCGGGATCACCTGCACGGTCTCGCCGAGATAGTCGCCGCGCCGCTCCTTGTTGATCACCGTCTCGTAGATCTTGCCGGTGGTGTAGTTGTGGCGCTTGCTGGTGCGGGTGTGGGTGAAGCGCTCGTAGTGGCCGAGGTCGAGGTCGGTCTCGGCGCCGTCGTCGGTGACGAAGACCTCGCCGTGCTGGTAGGGCGACATGGTGCCGGGGTCGACGTTGACATAGGGGTCGAACTTCATCAGCGTGACGCGGAAGCCCCGGGCCTCGAGGATCGCGCCGACCGAGGCGGCGGCCACGCCCTTGCCGAGCGAGGAAACGACGCCGCCGGTGATGAAGATGTACTTGGTCGCCATGGGTCCGGTCTCCTTGGTCTCGGTTACCGCTCCCCGCCGCCGCCCCCGCCGCCGCTCCGCCTCGCCGCCCTGCCCTTCGCCGGCCCATCCCCGCCGCCCGGCCTCGCCTCCCCGCCCTTCCCCGGCCCTTGCCCCTGCCCCTCTTCCTCTCCCTGACCCAGTCCCAGCAGCTGCTCGACGCGCTCCAGATCCTCGCGGGTGTCGACCCCCGGCGAGCCGCGGTCGGTCTCGAGGACGCGCACCGGAATCCCGTGCTCGAGCGCCCGCAGCTGCTCGAGCGCCTCGCTGCGCTCCAGCGGTGTGGGCGGCAGATTGGAGAGGCGCAGCAGGGCGGCGCGCTGATAGCCGTAGATGCCCAGATGCTTGAGCGGTGCAGCGCCCCCCTCCTGCCGGCGGTACGGGATCGCGGCGCGGCTGAAGTAGAGCGCCTGCCCGCCGCGGCTGACCACCACCTTGACCGCGTTGGGGTTGCCGACCTCGTCGGGGGTCGCCCTGACCGCCAGGGTCACCAGCGGATCGCGCGGATGGGCCGCGAGGTGGGCGGCCACCGCCGACACCGCTTCCGGGTCGATCAACGGCTCGTCGCCCTGGACGTTGACCACCGCCGAGGCCGAGCGCCAGCGGCGCAGGGCATAGGCTATGCGGTCGGTGCCGCTGGCGCACTCGGCAGGGGTCATCTCCCAGTCGCCCCCGAACCGCTCGACGGCGCGGGCGATCCGCTCGTCGTCGGTCAGCACGACCACCCGGGAGAGGCCGCGAGCCCGCGCCACGCGGGCATAGACGTGCTCGATCATTGGCCGTCCGGCGATCGGCAGCAGCGGCTTGCCGGGGAGGCGCGTCGAGGCGTAGCGAGCGGGAATTGCGCCCACGATACCCGAGCCGCCGGACCCCGGCGGACGGTTGGGGGTCGATTTGGGGCGCACGACCTAATGTAAGCCATGCCACCCGAGGTGTCAACGACAGCGGGAGGCGAGCAGGATGGCCTGCAGTTCCGGGCGGTGAGATTCTCGGAACGACGATGTGTGGCTGGGCCGGCTCCCTCGGCAGGGGAGGGAGCCGGTCGTTGGCGATGCTTGAGTGGGGAAGGGGGAGGTGGCGGATCAGTCCTGAGCGGGCTGGGCGAGGCCGCTCGTGAGGGCGCCTTCGAAGAGGGCGCGGAGCTGGCGCTCGGCCTCCTCGCCGAGTCGGTCTTGCTGGCGGCCCAGCTCGTCTTGCTGGCGGCCTAGCTCGTCTTGCTTGCGGCCCAGGGCGTCCTGCTCGTGGCCGAGCTCGTCTTGCTTGCGCCCGAGGGCGTCCTGCTGCCTTCCGAGCTCGTCCTGCTTGCGGCCGAGCTCTTCTTCCTGCCGCTCGAGCTCCCGCTCGCGGGCTTCGAGCTCGGCGGACTTCTTGTCTTCGCGCTCGCTATCGATCTGCTCCGAGGACAGGCGGGCCTGATCGGCGCCGAGCCGGCCCTGCTGGGCGCCGAGCTTGCCCTGCTGCGCCCCCAGCTCTGCCTGCTGGCGGCCGAGCGCGGCCTCCTTTTCTCCCAGCGCCGCTTGCTGCCCGCCGAGCGCGGCCTGTTTCTCGCCGAGAGCGCTCTGCTTGCGCCCGAGCTCCTCCTGGGGTTTGAACAGAGCGCGGGCGGTGTCGAGGGTCGCCTGGTCGCGGATCACGTACTCCTTGCCGCCGTGCCGGAACCAGAGCAGGTCGGCGACGCCCAGCTTCCGCCGCAGCTCCCGGGCGCGCTCGATGTCGTCCGTGTTGCCGTTCATCGTGGTGCGGTCCGTACCGGTCAGGAGGACGAATGCCTCCTCGGAACGGCCGTGATAGCTCCAGTAAGCGCTCGAGCTGTGCTTGCCCGGACGATCGGCAGGCGCCGCGAGCGCGGCGATCTGGAAGAGCAGGCTGCCGCCCGAGACGCCGCGGCCGATACCGCCTGATGGGCCTTCCGAGACGCCGCCGGAGACACCGCCGGAGACACCGCCGGAGACAGCGTCACCGATCCCTCCGGACGGCCCGCCGGTGACGCCGCCTGCGACGCCGCCGGTGACGCCGCCCGCGATTCCTCCTGACGGTCCTTCCGAGCTGCCCGATGCGGTCTCCTCCGCCACCCCGCCCGAGATTCCAACGGCAACGCCGCCGGCAACACCCGCCGGCGCGGCGTCGCCAGCGCTGGCGGTGCGGGCGGGCGCCTGGATCGGCGAGGCGGAAGATTGAGCCACCATGCGCAGCGGCAGCAGACAGGCCAGCGCAGCGAGGCCGAGCAGGCCGGGCGCGAGCCACCGTTGAGGTGTGTTGTCGCGTGAGGGTTGCAGCATCACGAGTCTCCTTTTGAGGTCCTGCGCCGAAGCGCCGGCGCCGATCACGCCGAGGGGAGAAGCGGTTTCCGCGCCGCGCCCCGACAGGCGGCCCAGCAGGGCGGCGAGCTTGGCGGAGCGATGGGGCGGGGGGCTGCGCCGGATGCCGAAGCGGAGCAGCAGCCGGCCGTAGGCCGCGGCCGGCGCCCCGACGAGCCGCAGCACCGCGGCGTCGCAGGCCGCTTCGCGCGCCAGCGAGTACTCGCGGGCGGCGAGCGCCGCGAGGGGATGGAAGAAGAAGAGGCGCTCGGCGAGAGCGGGAAGCCAGCTCCAGGCGAGGTCCTTGCGGCGCACGTGCAGCAGCTCGTGGGCAAGCGCCATCTCTAGCGCCGCGCCGGAGAGGGGCGGCTCCGCGGCGGCGTCCGCGGCGGGGGTGGCCGGCAAGAGCACGACCGGCCTCAGCAATCCGGCGGTCAGCGGGGCGCGCACCTCCGGCGAGCTGCGCAGCTCTACCGCCGGCAGCCCCAGGCGGCGGCACAGATCGGCAGCGGTTGCGTGCACGGTCGCGCCGGCGCCACCCGCCTCGACCAGCCGGGCGCGCCGCACCAGGGCCTGGACCCGCAGCAGCTCGCGCGCCATGTTCACCGCCTGCAGCAGCAGGCCGGCCGCCCATAGTCCGGCGACCCACGGCCAGGCGCGCGCCAGCGGCGACCGGACTGGCTCGGACCCGAAGCGGGGGCCGGCCGCGTTGGCTGAGGACGAGACCGCCTCCTGCAAGATCGCCGCACGGCCCCCCGGCAGACTTCGCATGGGTGGGTGCGGGGCGCCCGGGGCGCCCGAGGCGATCATCGCCGAGCTCGCAGCCGGAGAGCTCGGCGACACGACGGGGGCCGATGCCACGGTAGCCGGCGCCGCCGCAAGAGAAGCCGCGGTAGCGGGCGCCAGGAGCGGCAGCGGCAGGGTGAGGCTCGCCGGCCACAGCAGGCCGGCGACGAGCCGCAGCGAGGCGAGCCACCAAAGGGTGCAGCGCAGGCGCGCGGGCAGGCGCGGCGCCAGCCGGCAGAGGGCCCAGACCGCGGCGATCAGCAGAGCGCCCTGCAGGGAGGCCCAAGCCAGCCGGTGGACGAGCGGCTCGGCGAGCGCTCCGGCCCAGTCGCCACAGCCGCGGCAACCGGCTGGTGTCGCGGGGAAATGACTGCCGACCCACGGCAGCTGATGCAGCGCGGTCGTGGCTTTCATTCCGGCGGCTCCTGGCGCTGGGACTGCAGCCTGGCGACCAGCTGCTCGAGCTCGGCGAGCTCCTCGTCGGAGACCGTGGCCTCCTCGGCCAGGTAGTTGACGAACGGCGAGACCGAGCCGCCCAGCGTCTTCTCGACGAAGCTGTGCACGACGCCGCGCAGCACCTCGCCGGTGCCCGCCGTCGGGCTGTACTGGAAAACTCCGCCGATCCGCCGCCGCCGGAGATGCCGCTTGCCGCGCAGCCGCTCCATCATCGTCAGCACGGTCGAGCGGGCCAGCCCCCGCGCCTCGCCGAACCCCTCGGCCGCCTGCCCTACGGTCACCCCGTCGACGCCCTGCTCTGCCACGTAGCGGAGCAGCGCCAGCTCCTGGTCGCCGATCGATCTGGGTTTCATCTCATCTCTCCTCCGAGCCCCTTCTGTCTACATCTGTAGTCATGATACCCGTGCCGACATCTGTAGTCAAGCGGTCGCCTGACCGGTAGAGTACTCGCCATCCTGCCTCCCATTTCGGCCGCAGAGCCCCGCTGCCTCCACCAGTGCCCGCTCGACCCGCTCCCTCCTTCTACGCGGCGTACCGTCCCAGGTTCGCGATCTAGACTCAGACTACCCGCTCCCTGCTCCGCTTCCTGGTTTCGAGGGCGCCGCGACGCAAACGGGTCGCCTGTGCCTGCGGAAGGCGTGGCCTGGGATACGATCGCCGGCGTCGCTTTGACTGAGGCGCGTACGAGGTTGACGGAAGCACCTGCGGTGCCGCCGCCATTGGCAGGGGGCAGCTGATGGAAAAACCCTCCGCCCACCGCGGGCCCTGGAGCGCTCCGGGCAAATCTTGCACCTACTGGCTGTCGGGGCAGGGTGCCCGGTCGGCTGGCAACACCGAGGGATGAAGGATGGTTCGAAGGCAGCGGGGTCGGGCGTGGGCGCGAGGCGCGCTGGCGGTGGCCGCCGGGCTGGCCGGGGCAGCGCTCTGGGGATGCGGCAAGTCGGTGCCGGCCACGCCGCTGCTCGACGGGCGGCATGGCGCCGAGGTGCTGGTCGAAAACGGCCGGCTGGCGCTGCCACCTGCGAGCGCGGCGGCGAACGGTGGCAACCGCTTCGGGGAGGGCTGGCAGCTGCGGCAGGAGCGGGGCGAGCCGCTGGCGGCGCCGGCGGCCCCGTTCGCGCGGCTGGAGGTGGTGCACCTGGGCGAGGAGGTCCAGCGCACCCTGACTCTCGCGCTGGCGCCGGGGGAGCTGCCGCCGGGCTCCCGGGTGCGGGTGCGCACCGGCGAGCGCGACCTGGCGCGCCTGCCGCTGGCCGGCACTCCTGCGTTGCGCGTCCGCCTGCCCGACGATTTCCCGATCGGCCGGGTGCCAGTCGACTTCTGGTTCGAGCCCTGGCAGCGCGGCACTCCGGCGGTCGCGGGCGCCATGATCGAGCCGGTCCTGCCTGCCGGCGCGGTCCGCATCGCCGGCGCCGACGTGCTCCAGAGCGGCAATTCGCTGGTCTATCTCGGCCGCGCGCTGGGCGGTTCCGAGACGCTGGTCGGCACCTTCGTGCCGCCGGCCGCACCGCGCCCCGGCCAGCGCTTCGAGCTCACGGCGGAGCGGGCCGACGGCACCCCCATCCGCCGCTTCTACTGGTCGCCGAGCTTCTGGAACCTGCTGCGCGGCGAACGCCGCGTCGAGCTGCCGCTGCGCGGCGTGCAGGGCCGGCTGCGGGTCCGGCTTCTCGCCCGCGGCGAGGGCCCGCCGGCCCGCTGGCGCGCCCTCCGCCTGATCCACACCGACCCCAGGGAGCTCTCGCCGGGGGTGTGAGCGGACCCGTGGCTCTTGCCAGGCTGCGCGCGGCCGCGAGGCCGCGAGCCCGTGGGCCGATTTCCGCGCGGCGTGGGTCGCTGCTAGATTGCGGGGCGTGAAGACTTCGTCTCGCTGGTGGCCTCCCGGGCGCGGGCGGGGTTGGCGGCGGTGGCTGGCCGCGATGGCGGTGGCGTTCGCCCTGGCGGTCGGGCTGACGCTGGTCGGGAGGGTGGCGGCGCGGCTGGCGGCGCGGGCGGGGGCGCCGGGAGAGGTGGCGCAGTGGATCTGGGTGGCACACGAGCGGCGAGATCCGGCGCCGGCCGCCTTCTACGCGGTGCGCGACTTCATGCTGGCGGCGGCGCCCCGGCGGGCGCGGCTTCTGGCGGTCGCCGACGAGGAGTACGTGCTCTATCTCAACGGCAAGCGCGTGGGCGCCGGCCGTTACCTGGTGGGTGCGCCGCTCGATGTCTACGAAGTCGGCCCCCTCTTGCGGCATGGCGGCAACCGTCTGCTGGCCGAGCTGCGCAGCGGCCGGGGAGCGGGAGGGTTCCTGGCCAGTCTGGAGGACGAGGCGAGCGGGGCGCGGCTGGTGGTCACCGACGGCAGCTGGCGCACCTTCGGGCGCCACCGGCTGGGGCTGATGCGGGGATGGCTGCCGGTTGCCGGGCCGGGCGCGCCGGCGGGACCGGGAGAGGGGGCGCCGGCCTTCTGCTGGGGACCGCCGCCGCTCGGCCGCTGGGGATCGCCGGAGATGCCGCGGCATGCGGCGCCGCGGCCGGTCTTTGCCGAGCTGACCGGGGGCAGGGCGCCGGTGCCGGCGATGGTTGCGGCGCCCTACGTCCCGCCGGCCGCCAGCGGGCTGGCGCCGGACGAAGCGATGATGCTCTTCGACTGGGGGCGGGAGGTCGAGGGCTACCTGGCATTCGAGCCGGGCTGGCTTGCCGGGGGGGAGGCGGAGTCGCGGACCGCGCCGGCCGAGCGGCTGCGGACCGCGCTCCTCTACACCTGGATCGAGCCGCCGGCGCCGCCCGCGCTCCCCGCGCTGTCCGCAGGGGCGCCGAGCGGCGCGGTGCTCCTGATCGCCAGCGGGCGCGAGTGGCTGGACGCGCGGCCGCGGCGCTTCCGCTACGCGCTGGTGATCGGGATCGAGCCGCCGCTCGCGGCGCGGGTCTACGAGGTGGCGCCGGCAAGCAGCGGGGTAGTGGCGGCAGACGATCGGCCGCCGCGCGGGGTCTACGGGATCGAGCCGCCGCCGCGGCAGACGCCGCTCGAAGACGAGATCAGGCACAGGCTCGAGCAACGCCGGCTCGAGCAGCGCCGGCCGCCGCTTCACCGAGGCCCGTCTACGCAGCCGTCGCGGTCGCCACGGCCGCCAGGACCGCCAGGGCCGCCAACGCCGGCGGCCACCGTCCCGAACCGCCAACCGGACAAACCTTGACCCGCGGTGCTACGAGCTGCGGTGGAGGACGAAGTCGGGCGCGAACTCGAGCGCCTCGCGGGCATCGCCCGGCGGGAAGAACTGGAGCTCCTGCTGGGCCGAGAGGGCGTAGCCGCGCGCCATCTCGCGCGCTTCGTCGAGAGTCCCTTCGCGGCGCACCAGATCGAGGATCTGCTGCGGGGCGACGCGGCCGAAGCCGCGCTCGGCGAGGACGGTCTCGACCAGCAGGCGCTCGGCTGCCTGCAGGCGTGGAAGCAGGATGATCAGCGGCAGGGTGAGCTTGCCCTCCTTGAGGTCCGAGAGCACCGGCTTGCCGAGCTCGCTCTCGCGGGCCGTGAAGTCGAGCAGGTCGTCGACCAGCTGGAAGCAGGTGCCCAGGGCGCGGCCATAGCGGGCGAGAACCTGCCCGGCCTCGGGACGGCAGGGGGGGATGAGGCTTGGAATCGAGCAGGCGGCGGCGAACAGATGGGCGGTCTTGCGGTCGATGATCTCGAAGTACTCGGGGACGGTGACGTCGAGGGCGCCCAGGCGCTCCAGGGCGAGCAGCTCGCCTTCGGTCATCTTGAGGGTGGCGGCGCAGAGGCGCTGGACGACCTCGAGCTGGCCGTGCGAGAGGGCGAGCTGCATGGCCTTGGTGTAGATCCAGTCGCCCAGCAGGACGGTCAGGTTGTTGCCCCACAGGTGGTTGAGAGTGGGCTGGCCGCGGCGCAGGTGGGCGTGATCGATGATGTCGTCGTGGATCAGGGTGGCGTTGTGGATGAACTCGACCACCGCGGCGTAGGTAACCTCCTCCTCGGAGTCGTGTCCGAGCAGGCGCGAGGCGAGCAGCAGCAGGGCCGGACGGAGGCGCTTGCCGCCGCCTTGCCATATGTAGGCGCCGGCCTGGTGGATGAAGGGGACGTCGGAGCCGAGCTGGCGGCGGCAGAGCGCCTCGGTCGCCAGCAGCTTGGCTCCCACCAGCTCCAGGAAGCGGCTGGCCGGGGCGGAGTGATCCCCGGCCTGGGAGTCGACGAGCGGTGGGTTGGTCACCCGGTCGGTCCTCGGCGAAGAGCGGGCATTCAGAACGGGTGGACCGGATCGAAGTGGGACACCTGCTCGAGATGGCCGTTGCGGAAGCGGTAGACCTTGCCGGTGTCGAAATACCACCAGGAGACCTCGACCGTGGATGGCGTGGTGCGGGTGCCGGTGTAGTTGACCTGCTTGACGTCGTCCGGGGTGCCCATCTCATCGTAGACCCGCCGCTGGTCGGCGCTCTGGATCGAGGCGACGAACTGGCGCAGGCGGTCGACGAAGGCGCGGTCGCGCACCACGATGGCCGAGACCACCGGCGTGCCGGCGAGCGTGCGCTCGGTGACGTCCTCGCGCTCCAGGACCTGCAGGCTCTCCTCCTTGCCGCGGCGCACGGGCACGCCGGTCATCAGCTCGAAGCGGTTGTAGTAGTTGTCCCAGGTCCACGCCAGAGCATACTCGCCCTGGGCGTTGGTGGTGCCGCTGACGCGGCGGGCGTCTTTCTCGGCGCGGCGCAGCTGGCGCAGGCTGAAGTAGCTGCGCGAGGCCTCGAGCACCACGTTGACCCCGGAGAGCGGCTTGCCCTCGCGGTCGGTGACCAGGCCGGTGAACTGAACGCGGGCGCCGTTCTCGTAGGGGGCGGCCGCGAGCGGCGCCGGCGCGGCGGCGAGGACGGCGAGACCGAGCGCCAGGGCGAGGGCCAGGACCGGCCGCCGGCTTAGCCGGCGCGGGGCCGGAGCGGACCGGCGGAGTGGCGACCTACGTGCTGGGCGTCTCACGCGGAGCGGTAGTTGGTGAAGTTGAGTGGGACGTCGAGATCGAGCGCCTTGAGCGCCGCGATGACCGTCTGGAGGTCGTCGCGGTTCTTGCCCGAGACGCGCACTGTGTCGCCCTGAATTGCCGCCTGGACCTTGAGCTTGCGCGTCTTGATCTCGGCGACGAGCTTCCTGGCGGTTTCCTGGGGGATGCCCTGCTGCAGGGTGATCCGCTGGCGGACGCGGCCGCCGCTCGCCGGCTCGACCTTGCCGTAGCGCAGCGACTTCAAGTGCACGCCGCGGCGCACCAGCTTGGTCTTGAGGACCTCGAGCGCCTGGCCGAGCGAGAACTCGTCGGCGGAGCCCAGGACGATCTCCTCACCTTCGAGGCGCAGGTCGGCGGCTGCCTTCTTGAGGTCGTAGCGCGTGACGATCTCTTTTCCGGCCTGCGCGACGGCGTTGCGGACCTCTTGCACGTCGACGGTCGATTCGATGTCGAAGGAGTTCTCGGCGGCCATGGCTTCGGGTGCGATGGGGGCTAGGGAACGGCGGCGGTCTACGGCGTGTCGTCGATACTGTCCCGTCGTGCCGCGCCTCCGCGGGGATCGATGTTCCGCGTCTTCAGGGCCTTTCTGAGATGCCGGGGATCGCCGGCGGTCGCGGGCGGCTTACGCACGGAGGCGCTCCGCCACACGGCCGCCATTATACGGAAAGGCGCCGCGGGCGGCCATCGGGCGCCGTGCCGGGTAGTGGCGTACCCCACTACCCCGTGCCGGCGTGCCGGCGGCGGTGGCGGCAGCCTTCGGCTGCAGATGATGCGACTGGGCCGTGGGCGGTGCCGGCGCGGGTGAGGGACGGGCGCCGGCGGCGTCGGGGCGTCGAGGCGTCGGGGCACGGCGGGCGCGTGGAGTCAGGCGATATGCTGCGCGGCATGGCGCGAACCGAGCGGCGCGAGGCGGTCCAGCCGGCTGGAGCCGGCCGGCGAGAGGCGGCCGGCCGCGGCGGCGGCTGGGGCGACTGGCCGGCGATGTTCGAGGCTCTGGCTCGCCCAGGCGCCGCGGCTGCGGCGGCTGGCGGTCTGCTCCTGGTCGGCCTGCTGTCGGCGGCTCTCCTGGTCCTCCAGCCGCTTTGGCCATACTCCGGGAGGGGCCGCGACCCGTGGATCTATTACGGGTTGTTCCGTGCAGCTCCCGATCTCGTGGCGCGGCTTCGCGACCTCTATTACGCGTCTCGACTGTCGGTGATCGCGCCCGGGTGGATCGCCTGCCAGCTGCTCCCACCGACCGCGGCGAAATGGGCGCTTCACCTCGCCCTCTACGGTGCCGCCCTGGGCTCGTTTTACACCGTCGCGAGGCTCGTCTTCGGCAGGCGTGCTGCCGCGCTGGCGGCGATCGCGTTGGGCTGGAGCCCCTACTTCCTGCTGGCCGTGGGACGCGACTATGTCGACGGCTTCGGGATCGCCTACTTCCTGCTGGCGCTTCGGCTGCTGACCACGGCGACCACCTGGCGGGGGCGGCCGGGGCGGCGGGGATGGCGGTGGCGGTTGGCGCTGGCCGGGGCGCTCGGATGTGCGATGGTCTCCGCCAATCTGTTCTACGTCATCCTCCTCCCCTTTCTCGCGGCCTACTACACCGTGGTCAACCGGCGGCTCGGTGCACGAGCGGGGAAGGAGGGCGGCCAGGAAGCGCCGGTCGTGGAGCAAGGCTCGGGGGCGGCGGTCGAGAGAGAGTCGGGCGGCCGGCCCGCCTGGTCGGGAGCGCGGGTCCCTGCCGACGCTCCGTTGCCGCTGCTGGCGAGCGCCTGGCTGGCGGGGGGCGGCGCGGTGGCGATGGCGGCCGCGTTCGCTCTGCTCAGCAAGGCCTGGGGCGGCCACTACCTCTACGTGCGCAGCTCGCTCTCCTTCCTGGAGCGTTTCGTCCAGACGCCGAGCATCTTCGTGCATCCGATGGCGGTCTGGATCGGCGGTGCCCGCTGGCTGGTCTTTCCGGCTCTGATGGTGGCGGCGAGCGCCGGCTGGCTCTGGCGCGAGCGGCGCGCGCTCGGCAAGAAGTGGCGGGAGGGCGGGCTCGACCTCTTCGTGCAGCTCCAGGTGGTGGTCTTCTGCCTCGCGATGCTTCTCCTGCAGCTGCTCGAAGCACACAGCCCGACCCTTGAGTACCCCTTCTATGCCAGCCTGATGCTGCCGATCGTGTACTTGGGTTTTGCCGGGCTGCTCGCCGAGTGGGTGGAGCGGCTGCCGGCGCGCGTGCTGGCGGTTGCAGGAGGCGGCTTCGTCCTCGCCCAGGCCGCTGTGTTGGGCCTCCCGCGGTGGATCGCGATGCCCTTCGTCGCGCCGCCGGCGCGGATGCTCTTCGCCCTCGGCGCGGGGCTGATCGCCGCGGCGCTGCTGGTGCGGAGGCCCGCGGGTATGGCGGCGGCGGTCGGGGTGATCTTGGGCCTGGCGCTGGCCCAGCTTCCGACCGGCGACTCTCCCGGCAGCGGGAAAGGGCGCGGGCGCTGGGAGGCCGATCGACGGGGGCTCTTCCTCGCCGTGGAGAGCGCGTTCACGGCGCTGCGCGGCTTCGACCCGAGAATGCGCGACGTGCGCCTCTGGTATGACGGCAAAGAGGGCTCGGGTCCTTTCTATGACGTCTTCGCTTCGACCATGGCTGTCTGCCCGGGTCTGCTCAGCGAGAGGTTCCCCGAGTTGCCGGGAACGACCTGCGATGGGGCTCCGATCGTCCCCGGGATGAAGATCGCCCTGCTCTCGGAGCGGGCGGACGCCGAGGCCGCGGCGGCGGCGGCGCTGGGCAAGATCGGGCTCGCCAGCCGGGTCGTGGGCCGTTGGCAGCGGCAGGCGCCCAGCCGCACCGTCCACATGAGTTTTTTCGAGACCGGACCGGTGGGCGGCGCGGCCGGCGCCGCTGGCGTGCTGGGTGCGCCGAGTGCGAACGGTGCGGCACGATAGCACTGCATGCCGTTGCCTCTCAGCATGCCGCAGAGACGGACGGACTCAGCGAGCGGTGGCTCAAACGATCAAACGATCAGATCGACACCCCGCGCCTGTGCTGGGCGGCGACGGCGTTCGGCGGCGTGCGCGGCGCGCTACCGCTGGTCTTCCCAGCGGATGTCGGCGGGCGGGGAGAACTGACCCTGGTGCGGCAAGGCCTGATAGTCGCTGATCTGAAAGCGGGTGAGGTTTCCTTCGCGGTCGTGGTAGGAGACCTCGACCAGCCGTTGCGTCGCCGGGTCGACGGCGAACTGGGCGTCGGCCAGCTCCGCGACCTTGCCGCGCGGAGACAGCGCGATCTCGACCGCGCCGCCGGGGGCGGTGCGAGCGGTGGCGGTGTAACGGCTCTTCAGGTCGTCGACGCCGAGCAGCAGGAGGTCGAGCCCCGGCTCGTTCTTGCGGTCGACGCGGTAGCGGCGGCCGGTGCGGTCTTCTGGATTCCAGGCATGAACGACTTCGCCGCAAAGCAGGAACCCCTTGGGGTAGGGATTGCTGTAGTCCCAGCGCAAGCAGTCGGGGAGGGCGAGCGCGAGGCGGCCGGTCTCCTTCTCGCCGGACGCGAAGCCGGCCGGGATGTAGGTCTGGGTGAAGGCGGCGCCGGTCGGACCGGCCTCGACCAGGCTGCGGCGCACCCGGCTCAAGACGGACCAGGGGTCGGAAGTGGCGGCGGGCGAGGAGGCGGTCGAGGTGGGGAGTGAAGAAGCAGCCGGGGCCGCGGGCGCCGGTGCTGCGGCAGGCGTGGGCACGGGCGCGGCAGTGGCCGCGGTTGTTGAGGGAGGCGCGAGGGCGGAGGTCATCGAGAGGGCGTGCGCGGGTGCGGAGGTGGCGGCGCGCGCGGCGGCCGATCCTGCTGTTCCGCCGAGCGCTGGCAGGGGCCAGAGGCTCGCGGCCATGACCAGGTGAAGGAGTCCCCGCAGGCGAGTCATCGATCATTCTCCGATGCGGGCAGGAAGTGCGGCGAGAGCATAGCGTCGCGCTTGGGTCAGTGGCGGAAGTGACGGGTGCCGGTGAGGAGCATTGCCATGCCGTGCTCGTCGGCGGCGGCGATCAGCTCGCCGTCACGCTTGCTGCCGCCGGGCTGGACTACCGCCCGGACGCCGGCGCCAGCCAGCACTTCGAGGCCGTCGCGGAAGGGGAAGAAAGCGTCCGAGGCGGCGACCGTACCGGCCAGCGGCAGCTGGGCTTTCTGGATGGCCAGCCGACAGGAGTCGACGCGGCTCATCTGGCCGGCGCCGATACCCACGGTCTGGTCGCCGTTGGCGATCACGATCGCGTTCGACTTGACGTAACGCGCCACCCGCCAGGCGAACTCGAGGGCGCGCCGCTCATCCGGCGTGGGCGCGCGCCGGGTGGCGACGGTCCAGGCGGCGGGATCGTCGGCGAAGGCGTCCGGCGGCTGCGCCAGGAAGCCGCCGACGATCGCGCGCAGCTCGATCTCGCCGGGCCGCGGGCGGTAGATTGGGCACTCGATCAGGCGCAAGCTCGGCTTCCTGGCGAAGGCGCGGCGGGCCTCCTCATCGAAGGCGGGGGCGAGCACGACCTCGACGAAAAGGTCAGCCATGGCGGCGGCCAGGGCGCCGCCGGCCGGGCGGTTGAGGGCGATCACCGAGCCGAAGGCCGAGACCGGGTCGGTCGCCACGGCGCGCTGGTAGGCCTCGGCGAGGTCGGCGCCGCGGCCGATGCCGCAGGGGTTGTTGTGTTTGACGATCACGGCGGCCGGTTCGTCGAACAGCGCCGCCATCTTGCGGGCCGCGTCCGCGTCGAGCAGGTTGTTCCAGGAGATCTCCTTGCCGCCGAGCTGGCGGAAACCGCCAAGCGCGCCGCCGCCGGCGACCGAGTAGCGGCCGGGAGAGGGGTCGCCGCTGCCCGGGTCGGCATCATGGACGGCATAGACCGCCGCGGGCTGGTGCGGGTTCTCGCCATAGCGGAGGCCAGCCGCGCGCCTCAGCTCGAGGGTGAGACGGGCGGGGAACGGGCCATCATTTGAGGCCGCGGCACTCTCGCCGCCCTCGCGGCCGGAGCCTGCGATCGCTGGCGCGTCCTGATGGCGGGCGAACCAATCTGCCACGGCCGAATCGTAGCTCTGCGTATGGCGGAATGCCTTCCATGCCAGCTCGCGGCGGAGCGGCTCCGAAACCACGCCGTTTCCGCTCGCGAGGGCGCCGAGCAGGCGCGGGTAGTCGTCGGGGTCGACGACCACGGCCACTCCGGCGAAGTTCTTGGCGGCGGCCCGCACCATCGCGGGCCCGCCGACGTCGATCTGCTCGATCACCTCCTCGAACGAGGCGCCGGGGTCCGTGGCGGTCTCGCGGAAGGGATAGAGATTGACGACCACGAGGTCGATACGCTCGATGCCATGCGCGGCGAGCTGGTCGGCGTGCGCCGGCGCCGAGCGGCTGGCCAGGATGCCGCCGTGGATGTGCGGGTGGAGAGTCTTGACGCGGCCGTCGAGGATCTCGGGGAAGCCGGTGACGTCGGAGACCGCGAGCGCCCGAATGCCATGCTGGTGCAGAAAGCCGAGAGTCCCCCCGGTCGAGAGGATCTCGATTCCTAGCCTGTCGAGGCCGCGGCTCAGCCCCTCGAGGCCGCGTTTGTCCGACACCGAGACGAGGGCGCGTCGTGCCGGCAGCATCGTGCGAGAGCTCCTCTGCGAGAGTGCCCGCGGGGCGTCGATCCCCGGGGGCCTGAGCGTGCAATCTTACGGGTTGAGGCCAGGGGATGGAACCCGAGCCTGCCTCGCGCCGGCTTGCAGGGGCGCTTCGTTCAGTGTCCGCCCGCCGAGCTCGCGGGCGCGAGCTGGACGGCGCGCGGCAGCAGGAGGAGCCGCGTCCCGCTTGCGGGCAGGTCATTTCGCTCGTCGGCACCGCCGCCCTCGAGCCAGATGTAGCGCAACAGCAGTGCTACGTCCGTCACCGCGTGGCTGAAGGCAACCGACGCCACGCCGAAGGCGGTCGAGCGGTCGTCGAAGCGGCCGATGCCCGAGGCGAAGTCGAGGTTGCGGTATTCGAGTCCCACCAGCGAAGAGAGGGCGCGCCCGCGCCGCAGCGTCTCGCCGAGCAACGACGAGACATCGGCTGGCCGCTCGAGGCGTGGGCGCACGCCATAGAAGACCAGCGGGAAACGCGGTTCGGCGCTCTCGGCGTAGCGCAGGAAGTCGACGAAATAACGCCCCTCCTCGGGATCGTCCGCCGAGGTGGCGAGCGGGTTGTTGGCATCAGCCATGAAGTGCGACACCGTGCCCAGGCGCTGCACGATCTCGTCGAAAGGACGTAGGGCGTGGATCGCGGCGACCGCCTCGGCGACCGCCTCGAGGAGCGCTTTGTCCAGCCTGCCCGACCCGTCAGCGTTCTTGCGATGACGCCCCGGGTCCGTCTCGTCGAACGGCGCCAGCACCCCCGCCATGAATGCCGCCTTGCGGCGCAGGATCTGCCGCTCGAGGTCCGGCGGCGCCAGATGCGCCGCCTCCCAGGCGATCGTCTGCTGGGTGGCCGGCGTCCAAGCCGCCATCGGCCCGGCGCCGGCAAAGAGCCAGACCAGTGCTCCCAGCGCGGCCGCCGCCGGCAAGCGTCTGTGCGCTCTGTCAGCCATTCCCGCACTATTGTACAGATATAGGGGCAAACGGCGCGGAAAACCGCCGCCGTGAGTGAGACCTGCCCGTCGACCGCCCGGGCCGGCCTGCGGCAGTCGAGCTCGGAGGTTCCGGTGCCGAAGTTGGCCCGGTTCTCCGTGCCGGCTGTCTCCCCCAGGGCCAGCTGAGCTGGCTTCAGAGTCGAGGCCGCCGCCCAGTGAACGAACCCACTCTCCCAGCCGACGCGCGCCGCCTCGACGTCACCGGCACCCGCTGCCCGCTGCCGATCCTGCTCGCCGCCCGCGAGATGAAACGCCTCGCGGCGGGCGATCTCCTGGAGGTCATCGGCGACGACCCGGCGATCCTCGAAGACATGCCCGTCTGGTGCGAGCGCGCCGGCCACCACCTCCTCGAAATCGCCCAGATCCAGGGCCAAGTCCGCTCCCTCCTGCGAAAGGGCCCGCCCAAGCCCCAGCGCTCCCTCGACCCCGCCAGCCTCTGAGAGACAAACCTCGCCAGGGCGCCGCCTCCCGTCCTTGACTGCCATCCCCCCTCCTGCTACAAACTAGCCCCCTCGGAGGTGTCCTCATCTCCCGCCCAGGTAGCTCAGTTGGTAGAGCACGTGACTGAAAATCACGGTGTCGGCGGTTCAATTCCGTCCCTGGGCACCAAGTTAAACCACTGAAAATAAATGACTTGAGTGGAGTGCCGCTAGTGACTCTGCTTACGCCAATTTCATCCGGGGTTCCACTGGGGTTCCAATTCTTCGAGCTGGTGGCAGACCCGAGCTTGGCGATTGGTTAGTGGCCCAGACGGGCAGATCCGGTGGCGTTCCTGCGGCGCGAGCGCGGGCCGGCGAACCTGCATACCAGATCTCCTCGCGGACTCTGAGTCTCGCCCGGCACGGGCGAACCGTCTCGCCCGGCCCTACGCCATAGGCTTGGGTTGGCGCCGGCGGCCAGACGACGCCGGCCGCGGTCGGGCGTGCTCTCGTGGGTCTGCTAAAGTCGAGGTGCTGCCAGAGGGGAAGCGGCCCTTGCCCACCGTCGCCAGAATCGGACCCTTCCGCTTCTTCTTCTACAGCAATGAAGGAACGGAGCCGCCTCACGTTCACGTACAGCAAGAATCGAAGGTCGCAAAGTTCTGGCTCAGTCCCGTTGCTCTCGCTGCGGCGGGAGGATTCTCGGCCACGGAACTCCGGACCTTGACGAGTCTTGTAGAGGAACATCGCAACCAGTTCGTGGAGGCATGGAATGAGTTCTTTGGCGGTGGAAGCTAGTGCTCGGGCGTTGGACGTCCAAGTCACTCAGGACGAGCTCGTCGTGTCCCTGACCGATGGTCGGAAGATCGCAGTCCCCTTAGCCTGGTTCCCGCGCCTACTCCATGCCTCTGCAGCCCAGCGCAACCAGTGGGAGCTGCTTGGCGAGGGAGTGGGTATTCACTGGAGCGAGATCGACGAAGACCTCAGCGTGGCGGGACTGCTCGGCGGCATTCCGGCTCATCAAGCTGCCCGCTAATTCAGTTACTGGCCCTTTCAAGGCGGCAACACGGGTTCGAATCCCGTTGGGGATACTATTTATTCTAAATGACTTATGGCGATAGAGCGAGGCGGACAGTCGCTTGGCACAAAACAGACACAAAATAAAGATTCGTGCCAACGAGAACTGACCTCCTTCGACGAAATCACGTCCGTCGCCACGTTTCTCACGTTGCGGTCTCCGAGTTCGCGGTTGTCAGTGAAGACGTCATCCTGGGCTTGAGGTCCGCGTGACCGTGGAGCCTCGTACTCTGTCGTCAGCCCTTTCGATTGTAGCTGATGGGCACCATGCTGCGACCATCACCCGGCCGCCTCGCCGACAGCTTGTGGCTCGCTCGACAGCTCATGGATGGGGCGAAGGGCGGGCCGCCGGCGAGCGGGAGGCAGCGCTGGGGAACGCCCGGCCTCAATGTTCTCGCCGACGGTCAATAAATGGGGTCTTCCCGCTCTTGTGTGGGCGTCCCCGGGGGGCTGTCGGCCGCCAACGCCGCAGCCCGCGCAGCGCACGGGCGGCGGGATGCCCTCGGGCGGCCACCGCCGGCCTCCTTCCTGAGTCCGCATCGGCGGTGGACCGACAACATGTGACAACCTCGGCGGCCCTTGCCAAGCTCAGCGCCTGAGGGTTCACTGCGATCTCTGGGGCGCGGTCTTGGCGCAGGCCACCTCGAGGCCGCCCCCGCAGGCTTTCGCCCAGAGAGCGGCGGCGCGCGCCCGGTCGCGCTTGACGCCGGTGCCGTCGGCGTAGTGGTTGCCCTGATTGAAGCAGGCGACCGGATCGTCCAGCTCGCAGCCGCGGGCGAAGAGAGCGACCGCATGGGACAGGTCGCGCCGCACGCCGGCGCCGCCGGCATAGAGGCAGCCGAGGGCGGCGCATGCCTTGCCCAGATCGGCATCGCAGGCTTTCTGGTAGAAGGTGGCGGCCTGCTTGTCGCTGCGGCGGGCTCCCTTGCCCTCGGAGTACAGCGCGCCGGCCTCGAAGCAGCCCTTGGCGGCGCCGACCTCGCAGGCGCGCCGGAAGTAGGTGACGGCAGCGGCGGGGTCGGCGGCGGCGCCGTCGCCGTTCAAGTAGACGGCGCCCAGGTTGAAGCAGCCGAAGCCGTCGCCGCCGTCACACCCCTGCTTCGACAGCTCGATCGCGCGGCCCCAGTCCGCCACCACGCCGCTGCCATGGGCGAACTGCGCGCCGAGCAGCGAGCAGGCGCGAGCGGCGGCGGGCGCGGTGTCGTGGTCGTCGGGATGGGCGGGGATGCGGTGGCAGACTTCGCTGAACAGCTCCACGGCGCGGCCAGGGTCCGGCGGCACCCCTCGACCGTCGCGGTAGAGCAGGCCGAGGCTGATGCAGGAGCCGGCGTTCGAGGCGCTCCACGAGCTGCCGTGGCAAGCGCGGCGGAAATACGCCGCCGCCTTCTCCGGCGAAGCCGCCCCCACGATCCCTCCCTCCTCATGGAGGCCGCCCAGGTTGGCGCACGCCTCGGAGCTGCCTCCCAGGCACGCGTCCTCGAAATCCGCGACCGCCACCGCGAAGTCCTTGGCGACGCCGCTCCCCTGGTAGTACATCAGCCCGGCGTTGAAGCAGCCGGCGGGCTCGCCGCCGTTGCAGGCCTCGACGAAGAGAGACTTCGCGCGCGCCACGTCTTTCGGCACACCCTCGCCGTCGAGGTAGAGGACTGCCAGATCGAGGCAGCCGGTGGCATTGTGGAGCGTGCAGGAGCGCTCGAGCAAACGCCGCCGGTCCGCCGCTCGCTGCGGGTCGCTCCGGAGCTGCGCCAGCTCGCGGCAGCCGGCGCCCGAGCCGAGCTTGCACGCCTGGTCGTACAGCTCCTCGACCCCGCCCTCGACCTTGATAGCGCCGGCGCGGACCGCGATCATCCAGCCCTGCCTGAAGCAGCCGGTCGCCACCCCCTGGCGGCACGCCCCGGCATAGAAGGGGATCGATTCGACCGGCCGCGCGCTCCGGGTCAGCCGGTCGGCACCGCGCCGTAGCGTCACCTCGACGTCGGTGTCGCAGCGGGCGGCGTTGAGCGCATCGTCGAAGTCGAAGTACCCGTTGACCTCATGAATGCCGGCCCGATCGGCGCCGGCGAGAGCGAGCCGTTCGACGACGTCGCCGGCGAGCAGGCCCGCCCGCGCCGCCGGACCGCCCGCCAGCACCTCGACGATCATCGCCCCATGGACGTCCTCCGGGATGCCACGCTGGCGCCGCAGGACGCGCGAGGCGTCCACCGTCTCGACGCCGAGAGTCGCTTGCGAGCAGGCGGCGACCGTCTCCGCCACCGGCGCCTGCCGCGCCGGCGGGGTCGTCGCCGCACAGGCGCCGCAGAGCAGCGCCGCCGCCAGCGCACCGCCGGTCTGCAGGCGCTGCGCCGTCAATTTCAGGTTCATGTCCGTCTCCTCCATGATGAGATGCGCGAGCAGCCCGCCGGAAGGGACAGGCCCGGCACCGGCAACGGCGCGGGACAGGCAGGAGATGAGCGCCAACGATTGTGACCGATCTTCTCACAAGCTCGACCGGCGCCGCTGCCTCCATGCAAGCCCTCGATTCTCCATCTCTCGACGAAGGCGCCTTTCCAGGTATCGTTCCGGTCCTGGCCTGATGATGTCCTTCCAGGAGCGCGGTTTGCGCATCTTGGAATACTGGTACCGCGACGCCTGCGGCGCCCTGATGGGCGACAGCGCGGACTGGACGTCAGCCTCCTGTCGGGAATCGCGGGCAGGGTGGCTGCCGGGGCTCAGGGAGGTGTGTCGTGGGGAAGGTCGTCGAGCTGGCACTAGTGCTCCTGGGGGGCGCTCTTGAAGCCGGCGGCTTCATCGGTCTCTTTGTCTTTTGGATTCAGATTCTGATCATTGCATTCAAGAAGAGCATCGGCTGGGGACTAGTGGCCTGGCTGCTCGGTCCGTTCGCGACGATCGGCTTCATCGCCCAGAACTGGGAGGTCTGCAGGACGCCTGTCAAGCATTTGCTGCTCTCTCTCGCGGCGCTTACGGTGGGTGTGGGAATGGTGATTGGCGCCTTTTTCCTCGATAAGCAGTCGCGGATGGCGTCGGCTCGCCTCGAAAGTCCGACGCTCACGGCCAGGCCATCATCGCCGGTGATCGTTGGCGGCACCATCACCGACACCGCCATGATTGCGAGCGGTGCGAACCCAACCGGGTTTCTGACCTACTCTCTCTTTCGCGCCGACGCCGGCGACTGCGACGGTCCGCCCCTCTTCACCTCGTTCAAATCCGTCAGCGGCGATGGCCGCTACACGTCGCAGCTCTACGGCCCGCTCGCCCCCGGCACGTACAAATGGCTCGTGACCTACAGCGGCGACGAGAAGAACAACCCGGCATCGGTCCCGTGCGGCCAGCTCGTGACCGTTCGCTGAGCCTCGCCACGCCCGCCGCGACGGGATCGGCTCTGCTCTTATGGCTGAGGCTCCAGGCCCGCTGCAGCCCGCGTCAAACTGACCGGGGCGGAGGCCCCGCGCAATGCGGTCGGAACCTCACCTCCGCATGTCCCGCGGGGTCTACCAGCACACGCACAAGGAGGCGGCCATGAGCTGGCGGCCAGCTGACGAAGCTCGGGCAGAAGGTGCTGAGCACGATGTCTACCAGAGCGCCGCGCGAGCGAGGTTCCGACGCGCGAAAGAAAGATCCGCACCGCGGCGGCGCACAAGATCCGTCGGTCGTAGACTTGGGATAGGCTTCCGCCATACCGCCTCTGAGGCGAGCAGGTCATGAGCCAATGCACGCAGTGCGGAAGCCAGTTGCCACCCGGGGCGGGTAACTGCCCGAGCTGCGGCAGGCCGAGGAAGAAGACCTCGGCGGCGGTGATCGGGCTCGTGGGCTGCGCCATCCTGTCTGTTTTGCTCAGCGTCTTCCTGTTCGTCGGCGTCGCGCTGACCGGGATCACCGCCGCCATTTTCATCCCTAGACACCTCGACACGCTGCACAAGGCAAAGCAGCAGCGCGCGATCGCGGAGCTCCTCAGGATGGGTACGGCGATCGAGCTCTACAAGACGGAGCACGGCTATGCGCCGGCCGCGACCGACGTGAACGGCATGGCGGAGGCGCTCGGCACGGTGGCCGGCGCCGCGATCTCGCGGCTCGATCCCTGGCAGCATCCCTACCGCTATGCCTGCTGGCAGGAGAACGCCGGCGCCCGCGGATGCGATCACTACCGGATCGCCAGTGCCGGAGCCGACGGCCGTTTCGAACAGAGCGACCTCAGGGATTACACATTTGCACGTTTTCCGCGCCTGACCTACGACAACGACATCGTCTTCGGCGATGGTGCCTTCGTCACGAGCCCGGAGTGACCTGCGTCCGCCGCCTCAGGGGGTCTCGGCTTGGTCGGCGTGATGGCGTCGGGGCACCAGCTGCCTGGTCTCTAGGCTCGGTGTCTGAAGTCTGGGTAGGAATTCCCATTTGAGGGGCTCCGAGACCTACTTTTCGCCTCGGCATTTTCATATCCTTAAGAGGATGGTCTCCCCGCTTTTGTGTGGGCGTCTCTGGGGGTTGTGGCGCCCCGTCGCTGGATAGCCTACCGACGCCCGCGAGCCGAGCCTCAAGGCTACCCTCGCTACGCTCGGCGGCTCCGCCGGCCTTGACCCTCGGCTTCGGGCGCGGTGGAGCGATGCTGTAGCGACGGGGGGAACAGCGCCGCTCCGAAAGGAACAGGGGGGCTTCTCGGCACCGCGCCGCGGGAAGGAACCCTGTCGTGGCGCACGTTCTCCCTGGGCATGAGAGACAAAGACCTCTACCAGAGAATCCTCGGCATCGAGGCCCCGTGGGCCGTCACCGAGGTCGAGCTCAACCTCAAGGACCGCCGCCACGGCGAGGTCCGCGTCCACGTCGCCGGCGCGGCCGAGCAGTGGCCGTGCCCCGAGTGCGGCCGCCTCTGTCCTGGCTACGACCATCTGCCGCGTCGCTGGCGGCATCTCGACACCTGCCAGTACCCCACCATCCTGCTCGCGCAGGTGCCCCGGGTGCAGTGTCCCGACCACGGTGTCAAGCAGGTCCGGGTCCCCTGGGGCGAGCCCGGCTCGCGCTTCACGGCCTTGTTCGAGGCGTTGATCATCGATTGGCTCAAGGAGGTGGCCAGCGTGACCGCCGTGGCGCGTCTGCTGGGACTGAGCTGGCATGAGGTCGATGGCGTGCAGCGCCGCGCGGTGCGGCGCGGTCTGGCTCGCCGTACGCCCAGGCTGCCCAGGGAGATCGGCGTCGATGAGACCTCCTTCCAGCGCCGCCACGAGTACGTCACCGTCATCATCGACCGCGAGGCCAAGGTCGTCAGCCATGTCGCCGACGGGCGTGGGCGCGAAGTCCTCGACGACTACTACGCCGGGCATCAGGTTGAAGAGGCAGTGACCTCGGTGACGATGGACATGTGGGCTCCCTACATCGAATCGACGCGCGACCACATTCCCGATGCCGACACCAAGATCGCCTTCGACAAGTTCCATGTTGCCCAGCATCTTGGCAACGCTGTGGACAAGGTGCGACGCCAAGAGCACCGTGCCCTGCACGGGGAAGGCGACGAGCAGCTCAACAAGACGAAGTACCTCTGGCTGCGCAACCCGGACAACTTCACCGCCCAAGCCTGGGAGCGCTTCGAGCCTCTGCGCCACAGTAGCCTGAAGACGGCTCGCGCTTGGGCGATCAAGGAATTTGCCATGACGCTCTGGACCTACCGTCGGCGCGCTTGGGCGCTGCGGGCCTGGACGCGCTGGTACAGCTGGGCGATCCGCTCGCGCCTCGAGCCAGTCAAGCAGGTGGCGCGGATGGTGAAATCGCATCTGGACGGGATTCTGACGGCCGTCATCAAGGGCATCACCAATGCCCGTGCCGAGGGCATCAACGCCAAGATCCAGTGGATGAAGTACACCGCCAGAGGGTTCCGCAACCGCGAGCGCTTCCGCAACGCGATCTACTTCCATCTCGGCGGCCTCGACCTTTACCCAGCCGGCATCTCAGGAACTACCCACACAAGACCGTGAAGCGCCAATAAATGACTGTGCCACAGTGTCTTGCAACCGATTACCATGGCGGAACTCTGCCGCTTTTTGCGGCGCTCTTCCGGTTGACCGATGTGCGAAAGGTGTGCGAAGATCTTGAGGTGCCCCGGGTACCGAAGATCACTCGCCGCCCACTGTCAAGCCCTCTTTCCGCATCCCGTCCGGCCAGCTGCCTCGTTCCGAGAAGTTCTCTCGGCTGTTATGGCCCTCAGGGCCGTCTTGTGGCCGAATGCGGACAAGACCCCCGAAGCGTGGCAGTTCGCGGAGGCGGAGACGACACGGCCGTTGGGTAACGGCGCCACCGCGCGGACAAAAGCCGAATGTCCTTCGAGGGTCTGGAGGCCCGTTCCGGAAACGAGATCCCAGCGCGTGCCACTCGCCGGCCCGCAGCTCAGATCACTGATGCCAGGTCATTCTCGTCCGTACCATCGGATGACCTGCTGGGCGGCCATCTGTACGCAAGCGGCGAAGGTCGCCAGCTCATTCGAAGGGCAGGCGCGACGATTCTCCGAGGCGTCGTTGCCTCCGTGCGCCGCCTTGTTGCGCGTGGCAATTAGCATAGCCGCGAAGTCATGCAGCCTCCGAACACGCGCAGTTCTTTGGCGCAATACTTTCAACGCCTTTGGGGCCACGCGTGCCAGTTCGTCCGGATCACAGCAGCGCGCGACAACGAGTTCAACGGCCTCGCGCTGTCGCCGGCCGCCGCCGAATTCACGGAAAAGCAACCGCAGCTCATCCACATAATCAGAATCCGGCTGTAGAACCCTTGCGCTTTCGAGTTTTGCCTTCACGCGTTCGTTTAATTCCTGTCTCAGCATCGTTAATGCGGCGTACTCGAACAACCGCGTGAACCGAAGTACCTTAAGGACGTTGTCTGCAGTTTCCATTGCTTCCACATACAGAGCGAGCACCCTGGCAGTCTGGGTTCCAGACAATAGCGGCCGCAATCTCGGCAGAGCCTTGAATCCAACGTCGACATCTGCTCGGATGTAGCGCCGGGGGGCCCGGACTAGGTCAACCTTTGCGGACGAACTTAGCTCGAAAACGTAAGCGTTGACCGCCTGCCTCAGCACCTCCTGATCAGGTTTGACGGATGCCATCGCCGTGACAAAAAGGTCTTCTGGCAAGACCGGCGGGAACCACTCGTCGTAGTCTCCTGACAGCACCACGCAGGCGCCGAAAAGCGTGACGCCTCCCGAGAGCGCAAGCGAAATCTCCAGGTCGTCGAAATGGCTCCCGGCAGCAAAGATACCCCACGGACTCTTCTCGACGGCCTGCAGGAGTGCTAACGTTTGAACCGGGTTAGACGCTTCGACACGCAGAAGCAAGGAACGCTTGGAGCGGCACTCGATATTATCTATGATGGTCGCACTTTCTAGATCGTCTACGAACTGCACGAATTCGACGAACGTCAGGGTGCGCTCGTCAAAGCAAAACGGGAATCTAATCGCGATTTTATTGTGCCGCTCCGGTTGACCACCCTCGTCAGGTAAATCCTGAGCAGCGGCGAGATGGTTCGCTACGTCGTCCGAATAATCGGCTGGCGACAAACCTAGCTTGCGCAGACGCTCGATCGCTCCAAGCACAGCGCGTTCCTCAGTCGGCGATTTGAATACGAGCATGCTGTCTAAATCCATTCTCAGCGCTACTGCCGTCGACGGTTTCGCCTCCAAGAGCTCCCAATGGCCTCGACCTACTCCGGCTCGGCGGCCTGCCTCTCCTTCGTACTCTCCTCATCGTGCGGTTGTCCTCGCAGAATGTATAGCCACGCCGCGCGGCCGCTGGTTGAACGGGCGAGCACTACGCGCTGCTCGTTGTATCTCATCTTGAGCGGCTCACTGCTGCGGCTACTGTGAATTCGCTTTCGAAAGTTGCGAAGTCGTATAGTCTTCAGGATCGCAGCGATCTCGGCCCAGAACTCGCGCAGGATCTCCGCAATCTTCCGCTGATACTCGACGATCGCGTCGATGGTGCGCTGGGAGCGCGCTGTGCGAAACTCGTTAGGCATTGTCGTCATCCCCTCCGGGAGTGATTTGCGTATTCCGAGCGAAGTCGCGCCCGCCAGCGCTCGAGCTGCGCCAACGTCGCCCGCCCGACCTTATCTGGCGACGAGAGGTTTGCAAAGCGCGCCACATATGGTGCGAGGTGGGCCGCCTCTTGGACTTGGTCGACGAGCTTCTTGAAGGAGGCTACGAGATCCTCATCGGCGGGGGCAGGCGCTGACTCCGGGGCGGGAGTAAGGGTCAGACAAGAAAGAACAACGGCAGCAATCAGAATGGCTGGGTTCATTAGCCGACCTCCTCGCGTCCATCTCTTGGGGGTGGCCTGTAGGCTGTGGCAAAGTCATTTGTGTATCTCGTTCTGAAGAATTTGGGTGCCGGTGGCCGCCACTTCCAGGTCGGCCTTGTCTAAGTCCGCGACATCAACCCAGTCGCCGCTCGTGGTGGTGCAAGAAGCGCTCTTGCAGACTTGGAATCGCGTCACCGGGTGAAGCTCCCAGACGCTTGCGCGCCAGCAGTCGTCCTGGTTCCCGAGAGCGCAATTGTCCCTCCTGTTGTTGTGCTCGCTGTCGATGAGCAGTTGCCCGACCACGCGCACCTGACGGCCGATGGCGGCTTTCACGATGCGAAGTGTCCAGTTGGACCTAAACAGCGCCCGTTGGTGAGGCGTCATCTCGACGATCACACTGGTCCTCTTAACCTCGTCCTTTTCCTCGTCCGTAGGCTCTTGGTGCTCCGCCAGCTTGTCCGCCAGCTCGCCCGCCAACTCGGGGTCGAAGCCGATTCCAATGTGGAAGTCGCTATCGACCTGCCGTGAAGCCTGGCAGTTGGAGCTTTCGCCGGGTGACGAGTGCGCGTAATAAAGATAGCCGAACAATCCGTGGACCCTGCCCTCGCCGAGCGCTGTCAGCCTGTCCTTCAGCTGCTTGTGGTTGCTCTTTTTCAACTCCTTCGGCGTCTGCTGATCGAGATCCTCGAAGTCCTCTTTTTCCAGGAAGCGCAACGGCTCCAGTTCGGGCCGAACGAGTTGGTTCTTTAGCAGATTGAGGTAGGCATCGAACCTTGGGGCCTCCGCCCGGCTGCAGCCCACGGGGTAATGGCTGTGACATTCCTTGTAGTCGCC
The DNA here is from genome assembly GCA_035544875.1 of Thermoanaerobaculia bacterium. GTDB lineage: Bacteria > Acidobacteriota > Thermoanaerobaculia > Multivoradales > UBA5704 > JASLEW01. The sequence goes on from DASZZP010000097.1 coordinate 156,076, forward strand.
GACTTTGAGCGCGCACCGTGCGACCTCAGGGCCGAGTCGCGGGGCATCTTGTCTTCCAGGAAGCAAGGCGCTCTTCACGAGCTGCGACAGTTCGGGAGCAGCCAACGATGCGCTTGGGCCGGGTGGTCCGGCGGCGCTCCGTCCGGAAAGGACGCCGCTCTGTGCGAACAGCGCGAGCGCCAAGGGGGCGAAAGGCGCGACCCGGCGGCCGGCGGCCCCGAGGCTTCTTGATCTCTTCGGTACCACGGTCATTCGTCCTCAGCAGACGTCCCGTGGTTGTCTCCTGCTCCTGGCGGAACCTTTCGGTGGCTGACTTCGATACCCTTGCTCACCGCAAAGGTGGTCGCGCTAATTCCTAGCAAGGTAAGGACCTCGCCGGGGACGGGGGGCAAACTATCGGTTGACACCGCGACGAGGAAGAAGCTGAACGCTATGACGAACGTAAAAATCAGAAATTGGAAGCGCGAGATGCTCGCCGTGCCCTGGTCGCTGATCAACTGCGAGAGGTCGATCTGGCCTCGGATCATATCGATCAGTATCTTCAGGCCGAATGAGAACATTAGAAAGAGCAGCGCATAGCCAAAGATGACCTTGAGATGGCTGAGCGAATCCTTGGGATCCATTATGGAGAAGGTGACGACAGCAATCAGGATTGCGGCGAGGCTGACCAGCGTGTACCAGTCGGTGGTGCGTGTTGGCTGTGCCGGCAGGGGTTGCGATGCGTTCACCGGAGATCTCCTTGCCTGAGGTTCTTCAACAGCGGTTGAATAAAGAAGGAGAGCGCCTTGGCTGCAAGATAGACAGCCTGGCTCCCGCCGAGCACGGCAATGACGCCGCCAGGGGGCCTTGGCAGCGCATTCCAGCGGGGGCTCACGATGACAGCATGCAGGTAGCCGACCGCTATGACCGTGGAAATAATCAGCAGTTGTAGGCGGGCAGGAGAGAGCGACCGGCGATCGCCCGGGGCCTTCGAGTTCAGGAGCCCCTTCAAAGAGACTTCGCCCGTGAGGACTCTCCATAGGACGACACAGGAGAAACCAACGATCACGATGAACCCCGCGCAGGCTGCTATCCGGTAGGGGAGGTGCATATCGTCCACAACTCGAACCGCTCGACGTTGCCCGCCAGCCGATGAGGTGACGGAGTCCTCTGGGGGACCATACGAGAACCATGCGCGGCTGTCAACGATATCGACGCTTCCTAATAGGGACATGCTGCCCACTACTACCGGGGGACGAGGCGACCAGCGACGTGTTGCAGCCGATGCCGCTTCAGCCGCACGGGTCAGCGCTTGGCCGAGGCTCACTTAGTGCCGTCGATGAGGGACCTCCCGCATCGCTTGTAAATGTCCAGCAGAGGCATGCCATCGGGGACTTCGCCGTCCGTGATCTTCTCAGCCAAAGCTCGACCCGCTGTCAGCCCATGACGCAGCAGTGGCGCGAAGGGTGGCCTGGATCTGGGCGGGACCGCCCGCGCCGCGCACGGCTCGTGTGCGGCAGCTGCGGCTTCAACCGCCCACTGAGGCGAGGGAGACACGGAAGAGGGCGCTCGCGGAGCCAGGGCGCCCTCTCGTTTGCCGTGGCGCTTCGGAGGCGGAGCCGCTCCCGAAGTTCGAAGAGAATCGGTGGTGGAGGCTTGTGTCACCTGCGCAGGGCCGGCCCGGACCTGCTGGCCGTAGCGCCGCCAGTTCGAGTCGCAACCGGGATAAGAACGGAGTGCCCGGACTGTTGATCCACGGCGCGCTTGAGGTGCGATGTTGACCGCGCTCGGTGCGGCAGCGCGGTAGGCTCAGGCTGGCCGTGCTACCGAAAGAAACTTGCGCCGTGGCGTTTTCGCCACACCCTCGACCCTCTCAGGCGGCTAAAGCTCTCTGTGGAGGAGGTTTAACTCGATTAGCCACGGCTCGAGCCGGTTCCAACTCGGAACCGTTGTTGGTATTTTCGCAACTATTTGCACTCTATACGATTCCCGTGCAGGTAGGCGCGGCCTTCTACGGGCCGGACCGCATGGGTACGGCTGAGACCAAGGGGCGCCGAGCGGGCTACGGCAGTTTCCCAGACTGGAGCAGCACCTCAACTTCCGATCGATTGAGCACAGTACACGAGGTGGGCAGCTCGCTTAGTATTCTCTTCAGCATCCGGTCCATGGTCGTGTCCGCCGTGAAGATCGTACAGTAGGGGAGCAGGCTCATCTGCAGGAAGTCCCCCAGGTCGGAGCCTTTCCGCTTCATCGGGAAGGCCGGATCGGTGTCCACATAGGCATACCAGAAGCACAGCGAGCTCGTCCGAATGGCGGGCAACTTCGCGGTCCCTCCGCCGGTGACTAGGTCCACCAGCGCCGGGCCGAGGCCTTCGAGCTCCACCCTGGTCAAGCCTGTGAGATGGCGGAGATCGAGCGATTGGAGAAACGCCTCTTTCGAGGCCGCGAGATCTCGTAATCGTCCCCGCCTATCGCGATGGAGCACGCCCTCCTTACAGGCATGTTCAAGAATTTTGGAAACATCGGCAGACCATTCGGATTTCGTCTTCTCGTACTCTGCTGCCCACTCTTTGATGTCCTTTCCTTGCTGCAAGTAAAGGCGATCCCGCCTTAGAAAGAGCTCGAGTGCCTGAACTCGATGCTCTGCTGGTATGTCGTTTAGGTCCAGCTCGATCGGGAGCCCCGAAAGCGATTGAGGGAAGGCCTTCAGCTCGGTGTCGAAGACACGGGTGGATTTGACGATCGCACACGAATGCCTTCCGAGGAATCGCGCCACCCGCGCGCACCGATCGTCCTGCGAACCGCGCGGGTTGTAGAGCTCAATCAGGGAGAGGGAATTGACCAGCACGGTCAGACCCGTCCGGTGCACCCACCCAGAGAGGTGGTCGTAGGCATCGGGTTTCGTGTATCTCACCAGCGCCCAGGTATCGAGAAACGCAAAGCTACTCATTAGGAATCACACCTTGCGTGTAGTGCTGGATGTTCAGGCACCTCTGCGGGAAGACCGAGGTCCGCATCGAGCTCCCTGGAGTAGGCTCGGATGTCGGGTCGCTTCCTCGATCCTGTGCGTCCGGCGCTTTCGAACACGGGATAGAGGCCGAGATCGGAAAACACTTCGGGAATTTGCCGCGAGAGATCATTTTCGCTCTGGGCGGTCTCGCCGGAGGCCACTCTCTCGACGAGGTCGAGGAAACGTTGAGTCGCTGGCTGGTTCATGCCCAACTCCAAAGACCAGCGGCGAGCGTGGAATGGGACACCGGAGCAGGAGGTGGTGGGGGGTATGGGGTGGGAGCGATTCCGTGGCCGGCGGTGGCCCCCGCGGCGCTGCGGCGAGGCGATAGCAGGATCCGGAGGCGGGCAAGACGATCCAGGGCCGGCCGAGGGCGGGATGGAAGCGCCATCTCCTGCCGAGCCAGCAGCCGGCGGCGAGGGGGCTGGCGGCGAGGTCGAAGACGAGGAGGGCACAGGTTGAGCTGGAGGACCGAGCGGACCCGCTGCTGGTCGTAGGTGGAGAGCTGGCCTTAGAATAGAGCAACAACCGGCCCCTACCACTTATTCCAGTTTTTTCAGAGACAGGACACTAGAATGGGTTGGCGCCTCCATTTGGTTCCGATGGCCATCCTTCATCGGAGCGACACCGCTGAGGTACACCTGTCTTATCCAGATGGGCTAGCCCCCAGTCGTGAAGTCGTGCGTATTCGGATGTGACGCGCGCGAGTACCCACTTATAGAGCTCATCGTCTGTTCCGCTCGGAGTAGCCATTTCCATATGGTTGCGGTCGAACCCGATGATCGGAGAATTGACCGCGTCTGCAATGGGCAATGCGGCGCTGGTCGGACTTACAACAAGCAAGGGGCCGATGTGCTTGGTCTCAATGGCAGCATGGAGGTCTAGTGGGCGGCATCCAAAGGCGCCCCCCTTGCCCCGCGCTTCTTGAACGAAGATTTGAAGCATGCGTAAGTAGAGATTGTTGTTTTCTAGTGACGTTAGAAGCTTGTCGTTAATGCCGAGTAGACCCTTTAGGAGGTGTGCGATATCGGCGATCTCTGCGCCGACTACGGGTGTTGCCAGCGTGATCACGAAGGCGTTCTGCGCAAGATAACTGTGACCCAAGCGGTCAACAACCATAGTTAGATAGGTGAAAACGATATTCCCGCCGAGGCTGTGCGCAATGAACCCGATCGTGGCGTAGCGGCGCTGTCGGAGCGGGTAAAGGGCCTTAAAGACATGCCGTGCGACCTCAGCGAAGTCAGGGTTGTCGGCCTTTGCCCAGCTAAGCAGTGCGGTGCGGTAGTTGAGCCTGAAGAGATCGACTGTGTTCGAGAAGGGGTATAGCTGACCGCGGGGCGGAAAATTGCTGGGCCAATCGAAGCCGGTGGCGCTGTTTGTGAACGTCTTGGCGCCGCCGTAGATGCCGTGGACGAAAACGATGGCGTCATAGGCCAGACAAGAGGGTTTGTCTGGTGTACAGGCGGGTGTGGCCACAGGCTCCAAGGTTGCTAAGGGCGCGGCTGAGTCGACCGGACTGGCGTCCCGGGCTAAGGACGCAGTGGGAGGCGGCGACGAAGGTGGACTGGCGGCGGTGCTGGAGACAAGAGAACAGGTGAGCAGGGTTGCAAAGAGGTATCGCCGCGTGTCATCTCGATTGGACATCGTAGGCCCTCCAAGTCAAGACGCCATACTACGACACTATGGAATGACCGGTTCCCGCAATCGTGAGGTCTCGCAGAAGGCCCGGTACTCGGTCTCCCACGCGGCCGTCAGTCGCGTGATCGTCGTCGGCGACAGCCCCGAGGCTTGTTCGCCCAACAGCACCGGCAGGGCCTCCCGGAAGTCCCCGGTAGACAGGCCCCACAGGTAGAGGATCGGCAGCACTTCGGCGACCTTCGGCGAGCGCCGCATGTACGGCGGCAGGATCTCGCTGGTGAAGCGCTGCCGCTGACCCTGCTCATCGACCCGCCGGTCGTCGACCCGCAGCGCCTGGATCTCCACCGCCCCCGACCCCAACACCACCGTCCTCGCCTGGGCCTTGCCGTTGCGCACCACCAGCCGATGGCCCTGCTCGTCGCGCTCCTGGAGGTGCTCCTCGATGTAGCCCGCCACTTCGGCCTCCAGCGCCGATGCTAGCATCCGCCGCGCTCCCTCCCGAACCAGCTCATCCAGCGTCGAAGCCATCGCTCCCTCTTTCCCTACCTGTGCCTTCTCGTGTAGCGTCAACACGGGTGACGTCTACTCTCTCCCGGTCCCACCCGGGGGTTGCGTGTTGATTCCACGCGGGAGGATACGCCACCCACTTCCTACCTGCCCATCCACAACTCTTGGTTATACCTCGCGTCCGGCGCGAACCTGAGGCTGCGCGGCAGTGCGGGCGCGAGGCGATAGGCCAACTGCGGATTCCGACGAAGCCGGCCACTTCGATCAACCATGAGCCCTGCTCGTCGCTACGCTCCGACAGGGTGGCCGGCTTCGATCGGGTTGGGTGGCCGGCTTCGTCGGAATCCGCAACCCCTCCCGCATCTCGTCGCTGGCTCTTGGACGTTCTCCCGCGCTGAACTGGCCTACTCCTTGATCTTCAGGAAGGCGCGCAGCGCCTCGCGCACTACCTCAGAAGCGGGCATCTCGCGATCAAGGGCCGCCTGCTTCAGCGCCCGCCTTTCCTCTGGCGACAGAAAGATGACGGTGCGAAACAGGCCCCCCTTTGTTACGGTCGTCTTTCCTCCCCGTGGGCCTTCTTTCGGCTTGCTCATGGCCCTGGATTGTACCCTAATGCGCACGTTGACATTGTTGACAAGCGTACCAGGATGACATTATCGTAGATCTGCGGTGAGGGATTCGCCCCCCGCTCAAGTGAAGCGGCCCGGCGGGGTGCTGACACACGTCCGCCGGACCTGACCCAGCAGGAGGTCTCGCCTCATGCCGAGCTGCCCGGAGTCTATCCCGCCCCCCTCGCCGCCCCCCGCCTGGACCGTTGCCAGGGCGCAAGCCGCACTCCGGGAAGCCGCCTTTGAGCTTCTGGCGCTCCAGGAGCGACTCGAGAGCATCGACCGCGGTCTGCCGGTGCCGCCCAACCAGGAAGCCATGCTGGAAGGCCGCATCGCGCCCGATCTGGCAACCGAACTCTCGGGCCGCGTCGAGTGCATCGCGGAAGACGAGCTGCGCCAGGTGATCGAGTCACTCCAGGGAGCCGCGTGCCTCACCGCGCACGACTTGGAACGAAACTTCAGCGAGCAGCAGCGGAGACGCCGCGAGTGCCGCTGACGGCGCGGGCGCTCTCGGATTGCGAGCTGGTCGCGACTCTTCTCTCCGGAGGTAAGGTTCGAGAATCGTCGCTCAAGCGAGCACGCGCCCTCTTGGCCGAGTCGGGCGGCCTGTCCGCTCTTCCGGTAGCGTCTCGGGACACGTTGCTCTACTTGGGCCTGAGTGAGACCCAGGCATCGGCCTTGCTGGTAGCTTGCGAGCTGGCCTGCCGCCTGGCCCGCGAGCAGATACCCGAGCGTAAGCCGCTGCGCCGACCGGCAGAGGTGGCGCTCTACCTGTCGCTGCGCTACCAGCAGCGCGACCAAGAGGTCATGGGCGCCGTCTTCCTGGACCTCCGACACCGCATGCTCGGAGAGCGCGAGATCTTCCGCGGCACCCTGTCGCGGGCCGCCGTCGAGCCGCGCGAGATCCTCAAGCAGTGCCTGCTACGCGGCGCGGCGGGAGTCGTGCTCTTCCACACCCACCCGAGCGGCGATCCTTCTCCGAGCGGCGAGGATCTGGACTTCACCCGGCGCATGGCTGACGCGGCGGCCGTGATCGGGGTCGATCTGATCGACCACCTGGTGCTCGGCACGGCCGGGCGCTGGGTTTCCCTGCGTGAGAAGGCAGTTTGGTAACAAGGCTTGAAGGTAAACACGTTCACCGTCCGGGCCAGCCAGGATCGGGCCCCGGCCTTGGGCGCCGGTCGCGCGCTACCTCGGGTGCCCCGTCGGTGTCGTAGGGCTGGAAGAGCTGGCCGAGGAGCGCGGCCCACGTCGGCGGTGGCTGGGGAGGAGGGCGAAGAGTCCAGAGCCGGTCGCGGGGGGCGAGGAGTTCTCCCGCCCGCCAGATCGAGGGGAGAAGAGGAGAGGGCACAGTCGAGGCAGGGCGATCCGAGCGGCGGTGAATGGTGGATGGATCCTGGCCACGGCAGATCCTGGCGGCGATAGCCGCGGGTCCCGATGCCACGGCCTCGGCACCCGGCGGCTCGGCGCCGCCGGCTCTCGTGATGGGTACGAGAGAACCAGCCCCGATAGCCGTAGAGTTGCAAGCGCTACAACGTTCGAGGTATCGAACGTTTCGGCTCTTCAGCTATATCGTTTGATTCGCGACGCATCGAGTCCTTCAACGTTCGATGTATCGAACGTTGAAGAGGTTGCGCTATCGCGCGTTGCTGGTCGCAGCGTCCGATGCTTCGCCGGGCGCGCTGGTGTCAGGACTTCGCCGCTCGTCGAACCGCTAGTCCCGCCGCCGCTCGTGCGCAATCGAGAAGCTCCGCCCTGGCGCCATCCCGGCCGTAGGACCTTCCAGCTGAACGCGGTGTGATGCCGGCCTATCCCGCACCCAACCCAGGGAATCGGGTGAGGAGCCAGCAATGTTTCGCGCTAGCGCGAAACGCTGGTCGGGGGCTGCGCCCCCGAACCCCGCCTGACTCGCACCGCGGAACGCGGTGCTCGGAGAATATTAGGTGCCGCTTCAACGTTCGATGCATCGAACGTTGAAGCCGTCGCTTGTGAACTGTGGAGTTGGTGCCTTGCCAGCCTGATTGAGAGCGGCACGCAGACGCCGCCGGTTTGCAGAGTTTGTTTTCGGCGGACGCGCGGTGGTAGCGCCGCCCGCCGGAGTTCGCGAAACCCGTCGACCGGTGGGCGTTGCGCTGAGCTTCCCCCTCCCGCTCCCTCGCACTCGACGCGTCCCCCGTCGCACAGATAGCGTACCGACGCCACGAGGCCGGGCGTCAAGGGTGGCCCTCGCTGCGCTCGGCGGCTTCGCCGCCCTTGACCCCCGGCCTCGGGCGTGGTGGCGAAAGAGTATGCGACGGGGGGGAGCTGCGCCCCTCCGGAAAAGAGCTCCCCGGGCTCGTCTTTGCCCTGCCAGGTTCCGCCTCTCGCTCGCTCCGCGAGCTCGGCGCGCTCTCTTGAATGGTCGGTCTCCGCGGCGGTGCTCCGCACCGGCGCGGAGACCATCTACTCGCGCCCTCCGCTCCGCTGCGGGCGCGTAGATGATGACCTTCTGTGCCAAGGGGCTGGCCGTCCCAGGGCCCTTCAGGCCACCGCTGCGTCCGTGCGCCGACGGGCGCGTGCACCTGTAGCGTCGCCGGCGGGCTGCGGCTGCCAGCCAGCATAGCCGGAGCCCTGCGGCCGGCGCGCTGCGGTCCGTACCGGCAGGTCCAGGTGAGCGTTCCGGCGAGACTCGATGGACCTGGGATCTCGCTTCGGGCGCCGGCCAACCACGGTCCGTGCCTGGCGCGCGCGGCAAACGGCCCGCGGGCGCTTCGCTGTCCGAGCCTTCCGTCACCTCCGGCAAAACGTCGTTCCGCCGCAACTGCCAGTGCCCGCCCGGTCGCGCCCTCGCCGAACCCTGAGCCCGTTTGCCGCGCGCGCCAAGCACCGTCGATGCCCTTTTCGCCTCGAGTCCGCGCGGTCGCCGCAACGCCCGCCGGCGCGCTGGCGCGCGCGTTTTGTTTTTCGCACTTCGCTCCGCGAAGTGCTAACACCGCACGCCGCGAGGCCGCGCCAGATCCGCCGTTTTTTGAGTTTTCCAACCACTTGCGACGCATACAATCGTAGTTGTCCGGCACAAGCCCTTCCTTCCAGAAGATGCGTTGAGGCTTCGGACGCACTCGAGTTCTTCTTAAAGTTGCTGTCGCCTCTCAGATAGGCGTAGCCTGCTCTTGCTGGACTTGATGGAAGGCGCGGTGATTTATCAATGACCGTGAAAGCTCAGGCCGATCAACCTGGAACTGTCGCAGGGCTCCCTCGCTATCTCCCCTGGCGTGAGGTGATCGCGCTGACCGGGATGTCTCGGTCTACGCTCAAGCGCGCCATCCGCGACGGTGAGTTTCCACAACCGCGCAAGCTGACTCGGGGGCGAGTCGGTTTTCGCTACGACGAGGTCGCGGCCTGGGTCGCAAGCAGAGTGCCGGCTACGGGCTCAGAGGCGCGAAAGCCACGAGGTTCGAGGCGCTCCCCTCGCCTTTGATGAGTCTTCGGACGTGGGCGTCCCAGGAGAGAATCGCGCGCGCCGCTTGCCGGTCTCGTAGGTATGCCTGACGTAGTGCCTGTCGGTTACACCCGGAATCGAGTGCTTCAGGAGCTTCGAGAAGGCAACACCCGGCCCCGGACTGCCTCTTGTACGAATTGCCGGCTTTGACTGATCGGTGAGCCACTCTTTACGCGGGCTCGCGGTCAGGCACCAACCGCGGCTTCCCAATTCCCTCATCGGAGAGAGCTCGATCGCTGGTCCGATCGGTTCCGAGGTGCGGGACCTTGCCGACAGGGCTGTCCTCGACTAGGTTGCGGCCGATTCCGAAGTCAAGGACTTGATCTATGAATTCATGCGGTCGTGATGTTCTCTTGAGCCACAGCGAGCGTAATAAGATCCGCCTTGCCTTCAACGGTCGTTACAGCTCGCCTCTTAACTGGGACACTTCGTGTGAAACGAAGAATGACTAGTCTAGTCTAGACGCAAGATGTAGCGCTCGTGAAACCCACCGTTCCGACTCCTCTTAGTGTCTTGCATTTGCGTAAGCGTGAGGATCTCGCTGCCCAGGGCCTGACACAGTGTCTCGACAACCTCGAGAATGTCTGCCAGTTCCTCGAGAGAACGCGACGTTTTGAATTCTTCAAGTTCCTCGCCCAACTTAGTCTCAAGAAAGCGTATGAACTCGCCGTCATCGCCGGCCCGCCGTAGCCTTTGGTGCGGAATTGAGGCCATCTGGGGAATCCTGTCGCGGATCAGCTTTTCTCTCATAATTTCCCACCTCCTAATCTACTCTAGAGCAGCTCGCCGGGTTCATTCGTCGGCTCGTTGCGTTCTGTTCTGGATTGGGGTCCGCGACCCGTTGTGCGGCGGAGGAGACGCTCGCTGTCGGACGGGCTCCGAGTGGAAAGCATTGCAGACGCTCTCGACCACCACCTCCCGCTCGCGCAACGGGGATGGATCAGACCCTTAGCCAAGTGGCGCAGAACGAGAGCGTGCGGTGCGGCAGAGAGGATCGGCTCGATCTTCCGAAGAGCACACGACATCATCAGGACGGACCTAATGCTCCCTACGGTCACAAGATCTGCCTGACTCGGCCACCACGGCCGATGGCCTTCGAGGTCGGGGTTTGCCTTGAGACTGAGCCTGCGGGCCATCAAGGCAGGGGTGCGGATGTGGGCATTCTTCAAGAGCTTGGGCCTGGAGATCGGGAGCATGCTCAAAGGCACATGGGTGTAGAGGCGGCTGAAGGACTCCGAGCTCCGGGATCGGAGCCAAGGGACGTCGATATCACGCTTGCTTTACGCCTTCGGAAGGCCGAGTTCATCTCGCTCTGCGCTCAAGCTCCACCTATGTTGAAAGGCCACTATGCACTCCCCATACGATTTTGCCTCAACTGTGGACGGGAACGAGAAGGTGTCTTGGCCGAATGCTCCTTTGCGCATATCGCCATTTCGCCATCCAGCTATTTCACGAATGCGCACAACTACGATACAGTCGCTCCAGGTCGCCACCCGATAGCCATTTCAACCCAACACTGTGACCATCGCACTCTCCAACCTCAGCCGCGATGCACGGGCTGCCTTTGAGCATGGCATCCGTCACCTCTTGGCCTCGACCCTACCGTCCGCTTGGGACAACTTGGGCTGCGGATGGCAGGAGCATTGGGAGGAAGCGTCCTTCGCGGGATTCTACGCATCCTGCGACGGGCTACTCCTGCTATCCTCCAAGACACCAGCCGGCGACGTCAGTGCCGCGGTGACAGAGGTAGTTTCACGCGTTTATGGTCACCACCTATGCCCATTCCTGGACGAATCTCTTGAAGTCGACGCCGACAAGCAGCACGTTCGCAAACGATGTCTAGGTACCACGATGAAGCTCGCGAAGTTTGTTCAGGCGTCCGCAGCGCTTCCAGATACAATTCGCCGTAAGGAATTGTATGATCGTGCACGCCAGATGCTCATTCAGATCGGTCACCAAGGCAGCGGTCTTTGGTCCGCCACGCTGGGCACCGAAATGCCCCGCTACTCCGCTACTTGCGAAGGTCTGTTGGCTCTCGCCGTCAGCGACCAGCGGGCAGTCCAGGAGACATTACGCTCAGGTTATTCTTTCTTGCTTAACACCCTTCAGTCGGACATTACCGCTAAGTGGAAAATCGTCCTTCTCTGGACCTTGGTTGAGATTTCTTTGAAACTTGGTGAGCCACCTCCTTCACAAGTAGTACGGCTGAGCCGGGAAATTCTTCCCCTGATTGACACGCTAGACGATGCACTCGTTGTTGAATACTTCCCAACGGTTAAGGGAGATAGCGACTTCTATCATTTTAATGTTAACCTGTTGGGTGCACGAGCGACTGTTGATCTTTATCAACTCGATCTGCTCGACGAGAGTTATCTACGCTTTGCGATACCAATCGTTGCCTCGATAGCCGAAAATATAGGCCAAAACGGACGCTACCGCACCCCTGCCCAGGACGCCCAACCGCGCTTTTGGGAACACTACCAAGCCATGAGTCTACTCGGCGACTTCTGTAGGCTTATGGAGGCAAAGTCAGTCGCATCGGAGCTCGCATACATGTGGATCAGCCCCAGGCACTTCGAGCCGCGCACCTTTCTGATCGACGATAAGCTTGCGGTCGTGCTCATGCCCCTTAGCACCGACTGGTCTAATGACGTGTATAAGGCGATCTCGGAAGTCAAGAAGATAGGAGAGACAACTTATCGCTATTGGCGAAGCGATTTACGTTTTCAAGATGACAAGATTATGCAAAGTATTTGGGAAGAGATTAATAGGGCTCGTTTTATTGTCGCCGATTGCACAGGGCGTAATCCAAACGTGTTCTATGAACTCGGAATCGCGCACACGATTGGTAAATCTGTATTCATTTGCGCTCAGAATCGGGCGGATATTCCCTTTGACCTTGCGGCAATTCGCTCCTTTGAATACGGAGGCGCGACGCCAACCAAGCTTCGCGGTTTGAAAGTGGCGTTGCGCAAATTCCTTGAGGACCTTCGCTAGAGGGGAGAATCATGAACCAGTTCTATTTCGCCCAAAAAGCCTTCATTCTCGACGGTGATCGACTGCTCTTAGTTCAGAAGTCGCTGGACGACCCCCATAACCCTGGCAAATGGGAGGTTCCGGGGGGACGTATGCAATTTGGCGAAGACGTTGACAGCCATCTCAAGCGCGAAGTCAGGGAAGAAGTAGGGATTGAGGTCGAACCTGGCAAACCGTTCTATCTCTGGCAATGGCAGCTTGAGCGTACCGTTGATGGCCAAGAAACGAGAATCCAAATTGTAGCCGTCGCCCGCTTGTGCAGACCCCTCTCACTTCACCTAGATGATCGTCACAGAGTGGACGATGACTGGCTCGGTGAAGCGCGGTGGGTGAGAGTTTCTGAGCTTGAGCAATTTGACTTTATTGCGAACATGATACCCGTCTTGCGTTGTTTTATTGCGCTACCTGCAATAGAGAAATGAAAGGGGTGGACCTCCAGCCAGCTAAGTGGCTAAAGTATCTCAAGCTTGTTGAGTATGATTTGATTTCTGTCGATGAGTTGAAGCGCGATGTCTTTCGTTATCCAGTCGGCCGCGTGCATTACGTGCGCGAGGAGTTGCGACGTGCACTCAGGGAAGATCAGAAACGGGGAGCGCGCAATTTATATGTGCTCAAGTTGGTACGTCTCAATCAGGTTGGAAGATTGCCGAATCTAAGAGTTACGTCTGAGGAAGACCTTGATGAGTTCGAGGCCTTCGTCAAGCAACTGAGTAGTGTACATGAAGTTTGGTACTGCCGGACCAGGATCGATCCAGGAGTGTTCAGCGTCGCCGGAAGAATTTCGATCTGTTACCGGAATCTTCCACGCGCCCATTTGATCGAACAAGTATGGCGATGTAGTCCGCGCTTGATTGAAACCTTTGGCAGTAACTTTCCCTACCCTTACGCCCGAGCGTCCCGGGTTAGCTGGGGTCGACATTACGATATTGAATGCTGGCATCGCGGTGGAAGTCTCTATGCAATCGCATCTGTCGCACAAGAGGGAGAGTTCTTGCGATCGCTCCTGACTATTGAGAGGAAACGCAAGTCGCTTGAGAGATTCTTGGATATGATAGAGGGAATGATGATCGAAAGTGTTAGCCTGGAGTACAAAATAGTAGGATCCGAACTCTCTATAATTGATTGGGACACCGCTGATGATAGACGGATCCTCGGCATCTGAATCTTGCGTTTTCTGTCGGGAGTCGCTTGAACCGACCTATGCGAATCTTTTTCTTGGGCCAAAGTGGCCCTATGAAGGGCGAATTCTGTTCGCGACAGAGAAGATCTTCCTTATTCCTGGATACGGTCCTCAGGTCTATCCATATCTGCTGGTCGTAACAAGGAGACATATCACGTCACTCGCGCAGACTAGTCCGGAAGAGCGAGACGAAATTCTCGCTAGCCTTAGATGCCTTCTTGCCTCTTCCCTCTTTGAGTGTGATAGCTTATTTGTGTTCGAACATGCGGGATGTCAGAACATAGAAGCGTGCATTGAACATTTCCATCTGCACGTTGTGAGTGGAAGCTATGACCTGACGTCGGCTCTCGATGAGTTCCCGACTAAAACTAGGGAGTTGAGACCGACGGTTTCTTTTCCTGACGACTCCTCTTATCTATTGGCGTTTAAGGTGACGCAGAAAGGGAGAGTATTTGCGACGTTTGCGACGACAAGAGAGAAGAGAGATCAGTTCTTTAGGAAGGCGCTCGCTCGAAGAATCGGAGAGGAGGCCTGGGATTGGAGAACGGACATGAATCGGGACTTCATGGTTAGACTAATGGAGGAAAGCGGAGGACTGGGGCTGACTATGAGTAAATGCATGGCCCGGCAGGGCCTAGGGAAATAGCTTCTCTACGACGGACTGCGCAAGGATTTCGAAGGGTGGTAAGGGCATCTGCCGCCATGTCACACCAGAGGCTTCAAAGATTATTCGCGTTGCCTTTCTGGAATCTAGGTCCATATGCTTTCCAGAGAGATAGATAACAGTGCGGATTTTTTTTTGGGCGATTATGCGGGCGCACTCGTTACAAGGGAAAAGTGTCGTATATATGACGCAATCATCGAGATTGCTTGTAGTGGCGTTGAGAATGGCATTCTGTTCAGCATGAACAACGTACGGATACTTTGTGTCGAGCCAATCTCCGTCGCTGCGCCAAGTAAAGCGGGTTTCGTCTGCCTCTCGGACGAAGCCGTTATAGCCCGTTCCAACAATATGCTTTCGGCCGTTCACAAGAACGGCGCCGACTTTGCTGCGAGGATCCTTGGACCGAAGAGAGGTGAAAAGAGCTATTAAAATGAAGTACTCGTCCCAGGTAAGCGAGGCCCGCGGTTCGAGATTCGCGTTGGGCTCGAGGAGAGAGGTCTGCTCTTTGGGTCTTGGGGCGTCCTCGTGTTTCATAGTTTCATCCGGTTTGGCGAGCACACGGATCTCTCCGGATCAGCGTAGCGAAGCATAAGCCTCTTCTAGCCGAAGGGATTCTAACCTAGTCTGAGGCTTGGAGGAAGAGACCGCCTGGCGAGTCGGCTTGCGCCACGAGGAATTCGGGGCCTGGGTCGACAGCAGGCCGCCCTCTACAGGGTCGCTGGCGCAAAGGCCAGGAGGTTCGAGGCGACCGCGGGCTTTTCGGCGACGACCACACGCCCCTTCTCTCGGTCGAGGTGTGCCGGTCGGAGTGCCGATCGGTGACGGCAGTGGCGGAGTCGTTCACGAGCTTGGCGACGTTGAGGTTCTGGCGGCCGGACTGCGCCTGCGAGGTTCGACGTGCTCACGCCTCTGGAGGACCGGTCGCGGCTATGGCGCGTCCGACGTTTTCGTCCAGGTAGAGCGCGACGCTTAACTCGAGACGCGGCGAGGCTTTTCAGCGAGGGGAGAGGGGCTAGCCCATGTTTGACACTTGGCGAGCTAACTCACTGAGAACATTGGACCAGTTTTTTGGATTGTCACAACACGAGCTCCACCTCCCGCTCAGAGGGGTCGCCCGGAGGCTGCAGGTCCGTGATACCGACGGCCCGCAGGATGGCGGCAGCACGGGCTGATCCGCGGGTCACTGAGCGCTTCGTCTGGTCGTTACCGAGGTCCAGATCCACTACGCACACGGTGTGGAGGGCCTGGAGGGCTTCGGCGGCCGACAGGTCGAGGCCGGCATCCTGGAGCCGCCGCTCAAGAAGTCGCTGCAGCAGAAAGGCCAGACTGGCCACGAACAGATGCGCCTCGACCCGGGTGTCGGTCTGGTGGTAGATGGGGCGCATCGCGATGATGTCTTTGAGATGGCGAAAGGCCTGCTCCACCTCGTAGAGGCTCTTGTAGATCTGGACCGCTTCGAGCGCGGAGAGGCGTGGCTCTTCGGTCTGGATGAGGTACTTGCCTTCGCAGGCCTTCTCCCGTGCCAAGTTCACCGGATGCTCGCGGTAGTCGAAGACGCCGTCGCGATACTCCCAGGCGTAGTAGCGCTGGCCGTGGTTGCGCCCGAGAAGGCGCGCCGCCGCGGCGCCGACTTTGTCGGCAGCCCGGATCTTGCCTTGCGCGACGCGACGCTGCAGAGCCTCGAGGTCTTGACGTGTGCGCTCCATGGACTTGAGCCGCTCGGCCTGTTCGTAGGCGAGCCGCTCTTCGCTTTCGACCACGAACACCCGGACGCCGGGGCGGTCCGACGGCACCTCTTGCACCCGGGTGCGCGGCGGCCGTGCCTTCTCGGACGCCGTGATGCCGACCGGACACTCCAGCCAGTGACCGGTAGCACGCTGAAGGTAGCGGTAGATCGTCGCGCTGCGCCGCCGATTCAACCCGACCACGTAGCCCTGCTCCAACGAGCGCAACAGCTCGAGGTTCTCGCTGGTTACCATCCCCCGGTCGCCGACGAAGACCACCCGCCGCAGCCCGAAGCGTTGTTGCAGGTCGTCGAGGATCGCGGGCACCGTCGTGGCGTCTCTGCGGTTGCCGGCAAAGACATGCTGGGCCAAGGGCCAACCGTCCACCATCACCATGCCCACCAGCACTTGGCGATTGCGCGGTTTGCCGTCGCGGCTGTGACCGTGCGCTCCGAGCTGTGGAGGGCCAAGCCCCTCGAAGAAGGTCGACGTCAGATCGTACAAGACCAAGTCGACCTGCAGCGAAAACAGGTCCCGCAGGCGCAGATACAACTCCTGCTCGATCTGACGCTTGCGCGCGTGGAGCTGATCGAGAGTCCGATACCACTGTTGCAACTGCCGGGCTTCGACGCGGACGCGTGGCGAGAGGCTGGCCAACCGTTGCTCGTCGTTGCGCCAGCGGGGGACCCAGCGGCGTCCCTGGCGATCACAGACGTAGTCGGTCTCGAGCCAGCGCGCCAGGCCGTGCTCGCTACTGGGCGTGCAGAGCCGGTTGGCGACCAGGGCTAGGCAGCGGTCGGCCAGCGGCACGGCGTCGCGCGAAGCGCGGCCGTCCAGGCGGTCGAGAATGGTGTCGAGGCCGAGCTGCGTCCACAGCGTGCGCGCCACCAGCATGGGGCCCCATCCCCAAGCCTGGAGCGGTTCGACGCGTTGCGCCGGTAGGGGCGCGGGCTGCACCGGGCGGCCCGTCAGAAGGCGCACCAGAGCGTCCACATGGGGAGCGAGGAGGTCCTTGCGGCCGAGGTTACAGACCACCCGCTGCTTGGTCTTGCCACCCTGCCGGTAGCCCTCGACTAGGCGGAGGTACTCGAGGGAGTTGCCCTCGCGGCCACGGACTTTGACGGTGCGGAGGTACATGCCGATTCCTGTCACAGCAGAGGATAGCACAGAACTTCCGTTATGCAAGGGGTCTACGAGCTACCACGCGGAATTTATTGTCACAACAGCTGGGGAGAAAACTGGCCTTTGGCCCCGTCCCCCCTCGTATTTTCAATCAGTTACGACCGCGACCCCCGGGAAAAGTGTCAAACATGGGCTAGCGTCCTGCCGCGCCTGCTCGGCGTAGCGGGATCGGCGCTCGATCTCGGCGTCGAGCTCGTCCTTGTGGTCCCGGTAGTAGGCGAGAACAGCCTGGATCTGCCTGAGAGGCAGGCTCGGATACTGGAAATGCATTTCCTCGGGGCTCCACCCCTGAGCCCGCTGGGCCATCACAAGCTCTACGACCTTCATCGTGGTTCCGGCGAGCACCGGCGCACCCTGGGCGTCGGAGGCGAGGTGCGGATAGTTCCGGTGCCTAACCGCTCCACGGTCTGCCACGGTGAACCGAGCTATGGGCTCGCCGGAGCGAAGGCGACCAGGTTCGAGGCGACCTTCTCCTCCTTGACGAGCGTTCGGAGATGGGCGTCCCAGGCGAGGACGGCGCGCCGTTTCTCGGCTTCGTAGGTGTGTCGGTCGTAGTGCCGATCGGTCACGCCAGGGATCGAGTGGTTCAAGAGCTTTGCCACCGTGAGCTGCGAGATCCCGATCCGCGCCAGCCCGGTTGCGACCGTTCGCCTAAGATCGCGGGTTACGAAAGCGACCCCCGATTCCTGCGCCGCCTCGCGAACGAATCGCCGGATCTGCGCGATGGGCTCGCCTCTCTTGCGCGGGCTCGCGAACACCCAGCTTTCGGTGCCGGTCAACGGTCGCAGCTCTTCCAGAAGCTCAAGAGCGAGCGGCCCGAGCGGGACATCATGCGCTCGGCCGTTCTTGGTGAAGCTCCCGGGCAGTCGCCAAAGGTCTCCGCCAAGATCCTCCCAGCGCATGCGAGCGACCTCGCGGGTCCTCTGGCCGGTCAGGATTCGAACCTTGAGGATGCCTGCCATGAGATGGTTGTCGCTGCGGTTCAGCATCAGCCAGAGTTTTCGGATCTCGTCATCGGAGAGGGCGCGGTCACCGGCCTTCTCGATGCCGGGGCGGGGCACCTTGAGGGCAGGATTGTGCTCGACGAGATCGCGGCCAATGCCGAAGTTGAAGACCGTCGAGATCAAGGCCCGCAAGCGGTTGGCCGAGATGGGCGCGCCGCGGTCGGCGACTCGGTCCAGGATGAGGATCACGTCGCGGCGGGAGATCTCGCGCGCTGGCCGCCGTCCCCACTGCGGGAGGAGCTCGACCCGGAGGCGCCGCTCATCATCGCGCCAGGTCGCCTTCTTCCGCTTGGCGTGGCGCTCGAGGTACTCGGCGGCGAGCTCGCCGAAGGTCGTGCCCGCATCCTCGGCCGGCAGCTCCTGCGGGTCGACGCTCTCGGAGATGAAACGGAGCTTCTCTCTCGCCTGCTCGCGAGCCTGGGCCAGGCTGAAGGTCGGATAGGTCCCGATCGTCAGTCGCCGCCGGCGCCCGGTCGGTGTCCGGTACATCACGAAGAACGAGCGGGTCCCGCGCTTCGTTTTCGCCGTTGGCCTGGTGACGCGCAAACCAAAGGAGGGCAGGGCGAGGTCCCAGAACTCGGCCCTCGACTCGCCGACCTTGGGGGTCAGGGACATGACGTTGCGGTCGGTGAGGAGGATCTGCGGCATGGTGCTACCGTCCCTTTCCGGGGTTCCACTGGGGTTCCACAACACAGCTCAAACTGGACTTTCATGGCCCCAACTGACGAAGAGCCTTCCTGCTAACTCTTGATTCTACGTCACCTTGGCCCCTGTTGGTCAAGCTTGGGTTTTCTGAGCACTTGTCTGAAAATCACGGTGTCGGCGGTTCAATTCCGTCCCTGGGCACCAGATAAGTCAAATACTTTCAATGACTTACAGATACACTCTGCGCCAGCTTCCAATGTCGAACGGAGAGCTGGGCAGCACGTGGGCAGCAGCCGGAAGAGGTCTCCGGAGGGCACCGTAGACGAGGAGAGTAGGGAGGTGGCATCGTCGTCCCGTAGCAGAGGTCCATAGGCCAAATCCTTCCCCGCCGCCCGCCCCCCAGGGAAGATCAACACCGAGCACGACGAGCACGTGAGGTTGCCGTCTCCCTTCGAGAAGAAGAGTAGAATGAATGGGGAACTAAGAAAGGACGGCCCCATGACCCCTTTGATCCCATGTATCGATTCCAACGGGAACAAGGAGAGCGTTTCCAAGGAGGAGGTCGTACACTGCCAGTGTGTCTTTGACAACGAGCCGACATCCCGAACGCTGGAAAGAGTGAATCTTGTGCTGAGGAGCGGCCGCACTACCAGAGTGCTTGAGCCTGCGAAAGTAATTGAACAGCTGAGAGATCTACCTGGCTTTGTAATGTAAGCCTGCGAGCAAGGTCTCATTTCCCTAAAACCTCGGCCCTGCGGAGGATTGTCGCACGGGGGATGGATTTATTGCTTGACTGACCGGGTAGCGGTTTGGCGTTCCTTTGGGCGGGTGGGCACGACATGAGAACGAAGAGTCTTAGGCGCTATGGCACACTGGCTTGGGTGGTGCTCGGAGGACTACTGCCCTCTTCATCCACTTCTTCCGGACCGCAGCAACGATTGAAGCCCTTTGATCCAACCGTCGAGATCCTGCCGCCCAACTATGCAGGGAATGATTTCATGGCAGTCTTCAGGGCAAAAACGGCGGCGACGAAGGGCGAGTTTGAGACTAGCAAGCAGTTCCAGCAGCGTGCTTCATCACTCGGCGGCGACCTGTATGCGTTCAGGTTTGCCGCCGGCCTGAAGTATGACGCAGATAGGCAGGCGTTTATAGTTCATCCTTATATCACGGGGGTTTACACCGGAGAGACGCTTTATTCTCGCTCAAGTTCGGACTCCGCTCTCCTCATTCGCGACAGCGACGTTGTAACGGGCCACTATCTTGGCTCAAACGCTATGGGTGCAAAGGTCCGCGTGAGGATGGACACGGAGACAAACTTGGCAATCGTCGTGCCCGGCGATCTTACGTCGCAACCCAACGATCTTTCCGTGCGAATGTCACCAGAGAAAGCGCGGCGCGATAAGGCCGCACTGGCCTTCCTCTACGTCTGCCAGCCCATAGCCCGAGACACAGGAATCACCAAGACAGTGACCGTCCACATCGAGCCGGAGATCGCGACACCCCTTGAACGCACCCTCGTTTTTCGCTACATCTTCGTAGACCACGCGGAAATATGGATCTTCGATAAGAATACAGGGGAGATTCTTCTCAAGCATCTACTTGGCCAGGGGCC
This sequence comes from Thermoanaerobaculia bacterium, assembly GCA_035544875.1. Taxonomy (GTDB): domain Bacteria; phylum Acidobacteriota; class Thermoanaerobaculia; order Multivoradales; family UBA5704; genus JASLEW01. The sequence goes on from DASZZP010000097.1 coordinate 176,343, forward strand.
GAAAACCGATTCGCCTAGTTGATTTCCCGGTGCAGGGCTTCTTCTTGGGTTGCGTGGACGGGTTCCAAGGTAGCGTCCTCGTGAACTGCGGCTCAGGGGAACGAGAATGAGCGCGAGTCCGGCGCCTCCAACGTCGCAAGTCATTGAAAAACGGTGGACTGCAGCCGCTCAGCGGCGTGCGGTGTTAGCAATTCGCGGAGCGAATTGCTAAGAGCAAAACGCGTGCGCCAGTATGCCGGGAGGCGTTGCGGCGACCGCACGGACTCGAGGCGAAGGGCCTGGTAGGTGCTTGGCGCGCGCGGCAGACGGGCTAAGGGCTCGGCGAGGGCGCGGCCGGGCGGGCACGGGCGGCCGCGGTGGAACGGTGCGTGGCCGGAGGGGCAGAAGTTTCGAGTGGCGAAGCGCCCGCGGGCCGTTTGCCGCGCGCGCCAGGCACGCACCCCCTCGACCGGTCAGGAAGACCGTCTGCCCGTCGTAGAGCCGCTCCAATGCCGCGTCGACAAGGCCCTTCCGATCGAGCACCAGACCCTCGATCGAGTCCTGGATCGAGTCCAATACAAGCTCTGTGTGGCCGCTCAACCGATGGAAGTCGCTCGCAAAGGACCGCGGCGCCAGGAGGGCGACCAACTGCCTGCGCAGATGCTCGCGCAAGGTCTGCGTCGTATAGCCGCCCGAAGTACGCCCCGCAGCCTCGCGGCATCCCGCAGGTGGCCCCACAGCGCGGTCGCGCTCTCCACGCTTTTGGCCGGAACCAACGCGCGGAGCTGTTGGATCGCGCTGGTGCGGTCGCGCGAAGCCTCGGTCATGCAATCGAGACTCGACAACCGGTGCACGGCTGCCAGCTGCCATGGTAAGTTCATTAGAGGGGACGACAGCCTGCATCGGTGTCGAGAGGGCAGCCCATGGCGAGCGCCGACGATCAACCGCGAGTGCTTTTCAAATACTTGCCGACCAAGTTCTTGGCGGATGTTCTCCGGGGGCGCATCTTGTTCCGGAACCTCGCGTATTTTCAACAGGTCGAGGATACGGCCCGCGGGGATCTCACGGAGGGCATGCACATCGACAAGCCTGATAACCCCGTAACAGTTGAGAGTCAGGACGGCCGGGTGAACATCCAAGGAGCCTTTGCCTTTCACAGCGAAGTCAACCAAGAGCGGGTCTTTGCCTTCTGTCTATCAACTCGGCTGGCGCCCGAACTGCTGTCGGAATTCGGGTGCGACGCTTGTGTCGAAATCTTCGATGTCTCGGGATTTGTGGCACGGGTACGAGCCGCAGTCCGCCGCTCTCCGACACTCGCGAAAGTCGGCCTGCTGGCGGGGCCTGTTGAGTACTACCGCACCAACGATACGGCGCAGATGAACATTAAAGATCCAACTAAGTTGCCATTCTTCAAGCCGGTTCGGTTCTCCTCACAATTCGAGTACCGGCTGGTCTGCGCCCAAGGAGGCGGGCTAGGTCCGCTAGGCCGGTAGGAATCCTCCGAAACGAGTCAAGTTTCGTTTCATGCGGCGATCTGCTGGGCGTGCCACGCCTCCTCGATGAGGTCATCGAGTCTGTCCAAGGCTTGGCGTATCGGGATGGCCGCCGGTGGCTGCTGAGGTCCGAGTGTGGCAAGGCCAGGTCGCAGAAGCCGGGCATAGGAGCGGCTGAGAAACAGGGCGGCCCGGAAGCCGAGCGGGGTGACGTGGTAGCGGTGGCTTTTGGGCAGGCGCTCGATCAAGCCGTGGAGACGCAACCGCCGGAGGTCGTAGGTCATCTGCCCAGGCCGGATCTCGCGGCCGAGCAGAGCTCCCACCTGTTGGCGTAGGTGGCGGTGGGCGAAGCCATGGGGAAGTAGCCGGAAGGCGACGAGGGCGCTCAGCAGTGCCAGGACGCGCTGGTCGCCAAAGCGCAGGGCCGGAGCGCGCTGGTTGCCGACGGTGAGGGGGTGGTGGAGCTGTCCGAAGAGATCTTCGCCGAGGGCGCAGTCGTGGCTGATCCGTTGGACGTCGAGCAGACGTCGGTTGGCCGTAAAGCCGACCTTCCGCAAGGCGGAGAGGTTCTTCAGCCGCTTGCCCAGATCGAAGTCGCGGGTGTCGTTGACGGTGGTCTCGGTGCGCAGGGCTCGGCCCTCTTTGTGGTATTGCTTGAGAGAAGTGTGTTTGTAGTCGATGTAAAGAGTGGGGATGACTCCATCGGTGATCACGCGGGTGCGGAAGCGACCGGGTGTCTGGCGTGTGATGCGGCGGCCGAAGACGAGCTGGACGCGATCGGGCCGTCCGAGATCGAGGTTGTCGCGGATGATCTGCTCAAAGAATAGGCGGCCCAACACGGGCCGGTCGAGCACCTGGGTCAGGGAGAACTCGGCCTGCAGGATTGAGATCTCGTAGCGGTAGCCGGCACGGCGGTCCTCGGCGGTGAAGGGATGGGGAAGGAGGCGGAGCCATTTGCGCACCAGCGCCTCGATCTTCTCCGCAGTCAGCCCGTCAGCCAGGCGCTGTGCCCGCGCGGGGTCGTCGCAGCGCAGCAAGCCGTTGTCCAGCGCCTCGAAGCCGACGCCCTCGTGGGCGAGCTGCCGCTTGAGATACTCGTGGCCGTTGAGGCAGACCTTGCCGTTATAGGGGAAGTACGAGCACAGCTTGAGGAAGAACGGTCCGAAGTCCCGGTCCACACAGTAGAAGTAGTACTGGTTGACCAGCGCCGTGGTCTTGACCAGCCACGGATAGCGTTGCCCCGTCTTGGGATTGCGCCGGCTCTGCGTGCGCACAAGCAAGACCTTTTCCTGCGCCTTGCCGATGAACAGGACCCCCTCGGCGCCGGGGAACTTCTTCAGGTAGGTCTGAGCCACCTCTTCCTTGCGCTGGCCCTTGCGGAACTGAATCACGTCGAGGCCCCGCTCCCGGGCGAACTGCTCGATACTCGCCACGAAGGCCCGCGTCATCGGCGCCAACAGGGCCGAAGAGGCAAACCGGTGCCCACGGTGGTGGATCCAGAAATAGGCCGCCCCTTCCGGGCGCTGAAGAATCGGTACGTACAGGTTCAGGTAAAGGCGGTCCATCGACTCCAGCTCGAAGGTCACATGCCCACCCAGAATCTCAGACACGGTGCGTGCTACGCTCATCGTCGGCTCCGGTCGGCCACGGTCCAACGGACCCCCTGCCGCTTGATGCGACCGATGGTCGGGAGCGAGGTCCCTCGTCTCCCGCTAGGCTCGGCCGGAGCCTATCTCCTATCCACCTGCCTTAACACCGCTTGACGGTCTGAGGCGAAGCCTCGTTAGGCCTAGGACCGAGGTGGCCTCGCCCTTTTCTCGATGGCGGTGAGTCCCAGGTCATGCCAGCACGGTTGCGCCGGCCCTGCCTCCGTGGCACCGGACAAGCCGCTAGGATGCCCGGCCAGCTGCCGCCCGCTCACGTGCTCTCTAGTGTAGTGCGTCCAACGCTTCTTGACATTTGGCGATCTTCGCCAAGATGGTGTCGGTGGCAGCGGTCCACACGAAGACGTGCGGCTTCTGGTTCGACTGAGCCACATAGTCCTCGATTGCCCCGACGAGTGCCGAAAC